>CAVVJJ010000013.1:0-257500 GCA_963748525.1 uncultured Alphaproteobacteria bacterium | reverse complement strand
GCATGGTCGCGACCCTTCCGGCCGAAAACAGGCGCCGGCAATATATCTGAGCGAGCTCGGTCCCCGCCGCTTCGTCACGCAGTTCAAGTGGTTCGTCTCAACGGTGATTGTGGCCATCTCCGGTCTCGCTATCATCGGCGTCGTCATCTACACATCGATGCATGTCGGCGACGGCGGCAGCATGTTCGGGGCGATGCGGCGCGCCGGCGTCCAGGCGATGAAACCCAGGGCCGGGAGCACGCCCGGTTCGGACAAACCGGTTGCTGTCGCTGTGAAGACCGACCGCATGGTGATTTCGTCGAAGGGGTTGACGACAAGGAACCTAATATACGAGCAAATCACTCAGCGCCGGAGCGCCCGGGAATTTATCAGCACGAAGCCGTACGTCAGGCTTCTGGTGAGCCTTGCGATCGAACGCCCCGAAGAAGACGTGGCGATCCCGGCGTTCAACCCCAACGAAATATTTGGAAACAGCGCGCCGATCGCGCGGAAAGACCAGACGGGCGCCGAATTGACGACCGATCCGCGCGTGAGCGCTCACGTCATCGACGTTGCAGGCGGGTTCCTCCCGCGCGAAGATCATCAGGAACTCTCCGACCAAGAAGCCGAGCGACTTGTCGCCGAGGCAGACGCCATTTTCTCGGAAAGCGACGCCAGCATTGCCAGCGCGGGCGACCAGGAAGGCCGATTCGAGGTCGTTAGCGCCGCAATGCCCGCCGCAGCCGAAAAGAATACGACCTTGCTTTTCAAGCGATTCGAGGAAGAGGAGAGCGACGACGGGTATGACCGCCGCACCATCGTCGCCCGCGGCGGAGAATCCCTCGACACCGTCATCAAGGGCGCCGGCGTCGATGTCGTGCAGTCGGGCCTCGCCGCCGAAGCCGTTTCCAAGATCACAAAAACCAAGAAGCTGCTCCCCGGCGAAGAGCTGCGGCTTGGGCTTGCGCCGTCGTCCGTCGACGAAAACTCGATCGACGTTGGAAAGCTGAGCCTTTTCTACCAGGGCGCTCATGTCGCCACGGTGATTCGCAGCGTCGACGGCGCTTACAGCCAAAGCGACAAGCCGTTGAAGCCGGAGGGAAGCTACGAGGAAAGCAGCGGCGAACGCGCGAGCGTGTATCTCAGCACCTATCGCGCCGCGAAATCCCAGGACCTTCCAGACGACTTCGTCATGAAATTCATAAGGGTTCATTCCTACGACGTCGACTTCAAGCAACGCGTGAGGAGCGGCGACTCATTCGAACTTTTCTACGAAATCGTGCAGGACGAAAACGGCGCGGAAAAGCCGGGCGAGCTTCTCTACGCCGGTATTTCGGTCGCCGGAGAGAGCCGCGGCTATTACCGCTACCGCACGCCTGACGGCTCCGTCGACTACTATGACGAAAAGGGGTCGAACGCGAAGAAATTTCTCATGCGCACGCCAATCCGCGGCGCGCGGCTAACCTCGCTCTTCGGCTACCGCAGGCATCCGCTTCTTCATACATTGCGCGCCCATCTCGGCGTCGACTGGGCGGCGCCGATCGGCACGCCCATCATGGCCGCAGGCAACGGCACGATCGAACTGGCCGGCCGCGAAGGCAATTACGGAAATTATGTCCGCATCCGCCACGCCAACGGGTACAAGACCGCTTATGCGCATATGCTGCGCTTGGCCGCCGGGGTCGCCAAAGGCGTCAAGGTGCGTCAAGGACAGATCATCGGATATCTGGGCAACACGGGGTTGTCCACCGGGCCCCATCTCCATTACGAGGTGCTGGTCAACAACCAGCACACGAATCCGCTCTCGATCAAGATCCCGCGCAGCCGCCAACTTCAGGGGCGAAATCTGACGGACTTCCGACGGGAGAAGGCGCGGATCGACGATCTCATGCACATTCCGCCCGTCAAAACGCGCGTCTCCCCCGTGGAACACTGAGTTGCCGCGCCGCCCGTCAAAAATCTCTCGAACCTGCTCTGTTCGCCCGGGCCTTATCCAAAGGGGCCGCCTGCCTGATAGCGCTTTTCGCGAACGAAGCGCAGCATGTAGAGAAAACCGTCAGGCTCTCGATAGGCCAGCCGCCCCACCTCCCGCGGCCCCTCAGCCCCCCCAGGCACGAAGAATTGGATGGTCGGCGTCGAGCCGACGCCGTACTTGAGCGCCAAGCTCCGCTCGGGAAGCTTTTCGCCATCGAAATCCACATAGGGGCGTCCGCCCGTCATGTTGAGCTGGATGAACCCGAAATTCTGGCTGGCGTAGGAGGCGATATCCTGCCGCGCGAAGTTCACGACGTGGAGAAGCTTGCACCAGCCGCAGCTGGGCATCTCCCAGACAATCGCGAAACTCTTGTTGGCGGCCGCAGCGGCTGCAAAATCTTTGCTGAGATCGTGGGTCGACTTGAGAAACCAGGGCTCGTCATACATTCCATCAGCACGCGCCGGCGGCGCGGCGTTCGCTGGAAGGACGCCGGCGGCGAGATAGGCGCCGCTTAAGCCGACAAGAGCGCGGCGTGAAAGGTGGAGCGAACGAAGTCTGTTGATACGCATGGCTGCCTTCTAGGGTTGCAGGAGCTTGCGCGGCTATACCTTTCATAAGGTCATTTTATGATCAAAGCGTTCAAGGGGTTCGGCGCGGCAAAACCAAACCATGCGCCGCAGTGGAGCGAAACTGATATCCGAGGCGCGCCTGTCCCGAGTTCGCGCCCGATCGCTCCCTTTAATCCGACATTTGCTCTCATGCGCCGCAAGGGATGCAAATGCCGCAATCGTCCCACGAACAAATGCTGAAAAAAGGGGCATTCAGGCTTCATCCTTCGAGACGGCGCTTGCAGCGCCTCCTCGGGATAAGGCTTCGACAAGCTCAGTATGAGGTCGCGCCTTTCAACGCATTACGCCTCTTGGTGGACCTGTCTCGGTTCGGCAAGCTCACCATGACGCCATGGGCAACGGGCTTCGTCAGAAACCTGCTTAGGGGCTTATCTCGAACGTCACGCCGGCTCGCTCTTGCAGCGCTTCGATGAGCGGATCGCCGAAAGCGGACGCTGGCGTCCAGAAGCCGCCCGGCTTTTCGGCCTTATCGAGCGCGGCGAGGCGCAGCGCGGCTTGCCCGAGCATTTTCGCGGTGGAGCCATAGCCCGGATCGGCGTCGCCCGCTGCCTTGGCGCTGATCGTTTCGCCGTCGGCGGTCATGCCGAGGAACCTCAGGTCGAAGAATCCGCGCTTGCGGGCTTCCGGCGGCGGCCCTTCACCGGGGGCGGGCAGAACCAGGCGCTGAAGCGCCCAG
Organism: uncultured Alphaproteobacteria bacterium; assembly: GCA_963748525.1. GTDB lineage: Bacteria > Pseudomonadota > Alphaproteobacteria > Rhizobiales > Rhodomicrobiaceae > Rhodomicrobium. The sequence continues at coordinate 254,241 of CAVVJJ010000013.1, read as the reverse complement.
CGTGCCGGGGGAACGGCGCTCGCAGCCATAAACGCGCCGAGCGCCGCCGCGATGGCGTAAGCTTTCGCCCGGCCGCTCATATTGCGCCCCGTCAGCACCGCCTCGTCATAGCGGAAACCGGGGCCATAGGCGTCATGCATGAGCGCGTTTGAGCGATGCACGACCTTTGTGTTGATCGGCGCCATCACAAAGGGCGCGAGCCAGGATTCGAAATCGAGGTCGTAGCCGGGCGTCGAATTGCTGTCCTGGCGCACCTTGGGCGCGTCGCCCGCTGGACAGAGCGCATAAGGGTTGGCGAGTTCCCGGCGCAGCGTGGCGTTCGCCGCCGCCTCCTTCACCGCGTTCAGCAGGCTGGCGACGGTGCCGCCTGACACCCCGCCGCGAATTGCCTTCACGCGCATCTTTATATGAGAGCAAGGCCGGCCGAACTGGCGCCGCGCTTCCCTTTGCAGGAAATAAACGCCCATGTCCGAGGGAATGGAATCGAAGCCGCAGCAATGGACGATGCGCGCGCCGGAGGCTTTAGCGCTTGCCTCGTAACATTCGATCATGCGCGCGATCCAATGCGGCTCGCCGGTCAGATCGCAATAATCGGCGCCTGTCTGCGCGCAGGCCTTGACGAGAGGCTCGCCATAGAGGGCGTAGGGGCCGACCGTCGAGATCACGACGCGGGTTTTCGCGCACATCGCGGCCAGGGCGGCCTCGTCGCGCGCGTCGGCGATCTCCGCAGGCAGAAGCGCCTCGCCGACGTCGAGCGCCTCCCGCAGCGCCCAAAGTTTTTCCTGGGATCGGCCCGCCGCGGCCCAGCGCACTGCGCCATTGAAGCCAAGCTGCTGCGCGAGATACTTGCAAAGAATTTTCCCGACGAAGCTCGTGGCCCCGAAAACAACAATGTCGTAAGGCTTTTCAATCATTGGTTGGAACCCGTCCCCCACACCATTTACCCGCAGCCGGCGCCGATCACAATGCCGCCGACGGTTTGACGGCGGCGCATTGTGACCTTAAATTTTAAAGGGTACAAAGAGGGAAGCGAAGGCGATGTCGAGACGGCAGGAAATACGCCCGCCGGCGCTGGATTTGAAGGGGGCGGGCGGGCTGCGTGAACTTAACGAGCGCTACCGGGAAATCTTCCGGAGCATCGTGGAGACTTATCTCGCGACGGGCGAACCGGTTGGTTCGCGCAATCTCTCGCGCGCCCTTCCCATGACGCTCTCGCCCGCATCCGTGAGAAACGTGATGTACGACCTCGAATTGCTGGGGCTGATCTATGCGCCGCACGTCAGCGCCGGACGCATTCCCACGCATACGGGGTTGCGACTCTTCGTCGACGGCTTGCTTGAGGTGGGCGCCATTGAGGACGCGGAGCGCGCCCAGCTTGAGCGACAGCTTCATAGCTACGCCCGTGAAAGCGCCGCCGCCGTTACGACGGAAGTGCTGGCGGAGGCCGGCGACCTGTTGTCCGGCCTGTCGCGATGCGCGGGCGTGGTCCTGGCCGAGAAGCAGGTCACCCGCATCAAGCACATCGAATTTGTGAGCCTCGATAAAAGGCGGGCGCTGCTTGTGCTCGCCGGGGAGGACGGCGGCGTCGAGAACCGCGTCCTTAACCTGCCCGAGGGGCTGCCGCAGCAGGCTCTTACGGAGGCCACCAATTACCTGAACGCGAAAATTCGCGGAGCAACGCTGCCCGAAGCGCGCGAACGTATCGAGGCGGAGCTGAAGGAGAGCGAGGCGGAGCTTGATGAGCTGACCGCGCGCCTGGTGCGGGCGGGCCTCGCGCAATGGTCCGGCGGGCGCGACGACAACAAAAGCCTCATCGTGCGCGGGCAGTCGCGACTTCTCAACGATTTAAAGGCTGTGGAGGATGTCGACCGCATCCGCCTGTTGTTTGAAGACCTCGAATTGAAGAAGTCGCTGATCCATCTCCTCGACCTCGCGGAGAACGCCGAAGGTGTGCGCATTTTTATCGGCTCGGAGAACAATTTGTTTTCTCTGTCCGGATCTTCACTCATTGTCGCGCCCTTCCACGACCAGGAGCGCAAGATCGTCGGAGTGCTCGGCGTGATTGGCCCGACGCGCCTCAACTATGCCCGGATTATCCCCATGGTTGACTTCACCGCGAAGCTCGTCAGCCGCGTGTTAGCTTGATTATCGCATCGAAACCGCCGATATAAACCGGACATCACGGCGGATCGTAGGAGAGGATGCGGCTAATCCTCATTGTAACGGAAACGGCATACGGACAATGAACGATACACCGGACGCGCCCGCGAATTTCAACGGGCTGGAGCAAAATGCCTCCAACCCACAGGCTCAGGCGGCGGAGACGGAACAGAACAGGGCTCTGCTTCAGACCATAGCCGACCTGAAAGTCGAAAACGCGGATCTTCGCGATAAACATCTTCGCATTATCGCCGAAATGGAAAACTTCCGGCGCCGCGCCGAGCGCGACAAGGCGGAAGGCATGAAATATGCGGCATCGGAATTCGGCCGCGACGTGATCTCCATCGCCGACAACTTGCGGCGAGCCATCGAGGCCGCGCCCAAGGAGGCAGTGGAGCAGAATGGCGGGCTCAAAACCCTCCTCGAAGGCGTCGAGGTGACCGAGCGCGAGCTGTTGAAGGTGCTTGAGCGCCATGGCATTACGCGCTTCGACCCGCTGGGCGAGAAGTTCGATCCGCACAAGCATGAAGCCATGGTCAAGGTGGATGTGCCCAACGTCCCCGCGGATGTGATCGTGCAGGTCTTGCAAGCCGGCTACAGGATCGGAGATCGCGTGCTCAGGCCGGCCACGGTCATCCTTGCGAAGGGCGGCCCAGCCGTGAAGCCCGCAGCATACCCGGAAGGGTCGGCGCCAAGGCCGGAGGCTGCCGCTGCGCCCGCGAACGGAGCGAATCCCCGCGATCACAGCCTTGAGCCCGCTCACGAGCACGATCCGGACATCGTTCGCGACCCGGCCGGCGCGCCAAAAGGCCCGCATGGCGGCCGGAAAGAAAAATTCTCCGAAAAGCGGGCTTCGACGGTGACTCAGCCGGTTACGGATTCCGGGCCGATCAAGAAGGACGACTTGATTTCCTCCTTCGGCAAACGGATGGAAAACGGAAGCTAAACCGCGGAAGCCGAAGGGCCGGCAGCGCGGCGTCTCGAAACCCAGATTGCAATTTTTTGAGTGGGCACGGCTTTTGTTGCGCTGCTGCAACTTGTTCGCCGTGCTGCGATATATTTCGGATCGAGCGCCTGCTGGCCGCTCATAATATTATAACTTCTCTTGCGCCAATGTGGAGAGATCGGCCGCCGCGCCTCGTTGGTATACGAGCGATTAAGAAATTATATAGGATTTGGTTTTTATAACCAACCTACTGATGCGGATGCGCCGTATCCAAGAAATAAACAGAGGACACCATGAACATTCTTATCGAACGCCTGTCGTCAATTGCAGCCTTCATCAAAGAAACCTTCGACCTCGATCCAGCACATCTTTGGCTCCGCTAGAAATTAGCAACAACTTGCTCGCCGCCGCGACATCAAGAGCAGGTTCGCCCCTCCGGAAACCGAAGAAGCTTAAGTAAATGAGTTCCAGATGTACGTGATTTTCTTGCCGAATGTGTTCGGCAGTTCGAATTAACGGCGTGATCCAGCCCATCCTAATCCTTCTCAAGGCCGGGTCTCGCCGACAAGATTTTCGAATGTGCATACACCCGAACCCGATGCTCGCGCCCCGATCACGGTCCCGATTTCAAGAAACGCCCCGCGCCGCGCTGCCCCCGATGAGCGGTTTTCCGCCTGACCTTGAAAGCGGCGCCCCCCGCCGTCCATATCTAGGGCGACGGGTTCTCGGCGCGTGTTCGCGTGAGCAGCGTTAGTCAGGAAGCACGACATGACAAAAAGCGAGTTCCGGAGCTGGATGTGGTTTGAGGCGGTTGACCGGCTTTCGCGCGCGCAGCGTCTGCATCAGCAGTTTTTCACCCTTCACCCGCATGGGTCGGGTCCGGCTTGGGAGCCTCCCGTGGACGTGCTGGAAACGGAAACGGAAGTTTTGATTTTCTGCGCATTGCCCGGCGTCGATCCCGAAAGCGTCGACGCCGCTATCGACGGGGGCTCGCTCGTCGTCTCCGGCCGGCGAGTGCTTCCGGAGGAGCTTCGCACCGCCCTTATTCATCAGTTGGAGCTTCCCCAAGGCCGATTCGCGCGGCGCGTCCCGCTTCCCCCCGGCCGCTATGACACCGTAAAACGCCAGGCCATGAACGGCTGCCTGCTTATCAGCCTACAGAAATCTGCCTAAGCAGAAGGAGGGCGCCATCGATAATCCACATCCCGGCCCGGCGCCGGAACCCGAGTTGCAGGCCACCGAAAGCGCTTCATTGGGGGGCGCCGGCCCCGAGCAGCTGCTGGTCCTTCCGGTACGGGAGACAGTGCTGTTTCCGGGCGTGTTGTTCCCTATCGCCATCGGCCGCCCGATGTCCATCGGCGCCGTCCAGCAGGCGATGCGGGAGGAGCGCCAGATCGGCATCCTCATGCAGCGCGACGGCGAGACCCTTGAGCCCTCGGGCACGGACATGCATCGCGTCGGCACGGTCGCGAACATCGTGCGCTACGTCACCGCGCCCGATGGCGGCCATCACGCGATCGTTCAGGGCATCGAGCGCTTCCGCGTTCTGGACTTTGCCCAGGAACGGCCGCTCCTCATCGCGAATGTCCAGCGGATCGCGGAGCCGACGGCCGATGGCCCGGAGATCGAAGCTCGCACCATGCTCATGCGCCAGCAGGCCATCGAGGCCCTGGAGCTTTTGCCGCAAGTGCCGGCTGAGCTTGTCGCCGCGATGCAGAACGCGCAGTCGGCTTCAGGGCTGACCGATCTCACGGCCGCCTACATGGATATTCCACCAGAGCAGAAGCAGGAGATTCTGGAGACTGTCGACCTTCCGCTGCGCATGGACAAAGTTTCGCGGCTGCTCTCGCAGAGGATCGAGGTTCTGCGCATCAGCCAGGAAATCGGACGCCAGACCAAGGCGGTCTTCGACGAGCGGCAGCGCGAGGCGGTGCTGCGCGAGCAGATGGCGGCCATCCAGCGCCAGCTCGGCGAGGGCGACGGCAAGGCGGCGGAAGTCGCGGAGCTGAACGAGGCCATTGCGAAAGCGCAGATGCCGCCGGAGGTGGAGACACAGGCGCGCAAGGAGCTGCGCCGCTACGAGCGCCTGCCCGAGCAAGCCGCCGAGGCCGGCATGATCCGCACTTACCTCGACACGATGGTGGAGCTGCCTTGGGCGCTGCCCGAGGAGAAGCCGATCAACATCGCCGAAGCGCGCCGCATTCTCGAAGAAGATCATTTCGGCCTTGAGAAGATCAAGCAGCGCATCATCGAATACCTCGCGGTTCGCAAGCTGGCGCCCCAGGGCAAGGCGCCGATCCTGTGCTTCGCCGGCCCCCCCGGCGTCGGCAAGACCTCGCTCGGCCAATCCATCGCGCGCGCCATGCAGCGGCCCTTCGTGCGCGTCAGCCTGGGCGGCGTCCATGACGAGGCTGAGATCCGCGGCCACCGCCGCACTTACATCGGGGCGCTTCCGGGAAATATCATCCAGGCCATCAAGAAGGCGGGAGCGCGCAACTGCGTCATGATGCTCGACGAGATCGACAAGATGGGCCGCGGCTTCCAGGGCGACCCGTCGGCGGCGATGCTGGAGGTGCTCGACCCGGAGCAGAACTCGACCTTCCGCGACAATTATCTCGGCGTGCCCTACGATCTTTCGCGCGTGACTTTCATCGCCACCGCGAACCTGCTCGACACCATCCCTGGGCCGCTCCGCGACCGCATGGAGATCATCACGCTGTCGGGCTATACGGCCGAAGAGAAGCTGCAGATCGCGCGCCGCTATCTCGTGCAGCGCCAGCTTGAGGCGAACGGCTTGACGGCCGAGCAGGCCGCCATTGACGATGACGCCCTCCGGCAAATCATCCACGATTATACGCGGGAGGCGGGCGTGCGTGCGCTCGAACGCGAAATCGGCAAGGTATTCCGCCATGTCGCCGTGCGCATCGCGGAGCAGCCGGGCGAGCGCATCCATATCGGGACGGGCGATCTGAAGGACATTCTGGGCCAGCCGCGCTTCGAGAACGAAGTCGCCATGCGCACGAGCGTGCCCGGCGTCGCAACGGGCCTCGCCTGGACGCCGGTCGGCGGCGACATCCTTTTCATCGAGGCGACGCGCGCGCCCGGCAAGGGCGGGCTCATCCTCACCGGCCAGCTTGGCGACGTGATGCGCGAGAGCGCTCAGGCCGCGCTCAGCCTCGTGAAGAACCGCGCATCCTCGCTCGGCATCGATCCGGCCGTTTTCGAGAAAAGCGACATTCACATCCATGTGCCAGCCGGCGCGACGCCGAAAGACGGCCCGAGCGCGGGCGTCGCGATGTTCACCGCGCTGTTCTCGCTGTTGAGCGGCCGCACCGTGCGGAGCGACACCGCGATGACCGGCGAAATCAGCTTGCGCGGCCTCGTTCTGCCCGTCGGCGGCATTAAGGAAAAAGTGACGGCCGCTGCGCGCGCGGGGCTGACGCGTGTTATGCTACCGGCGCGCAACCGTCGCGACTATGACGAAATCCCGGAAGACGCCCGGAAGAGTTTGGAGTTCATCTGGCTTGAGCGCGTGGACGACGTCGCCGCCGCAGCCTTTGAAGACGGCCAATCAGTAAACCTTGAGGAGTCTCTAACGCCGGCGATCTGACTCCGCTCGTCATCCCGTAATGCCTTTTTACGCCCCGGACAGGCGCTGGACGCTTTCCGGGGCGTCGAGTTGACCGATTTCAGGGGCGAGGTTGCGGAGTCTGGTGCGGATGCTGCGCCGAGGCGAACTCCTCGTCGAGGGCGGCCTCCAGCTCCAGCAAATCCTCGGGCGGAGGGTTGCCGAACACGCGAAACTCGTTCAGCTTTTCCTTGATCTGGATGTAAAGCTCGTATTTGTCATGCGGGGTATTCGCAAGAGTTTCCAGCAACAGGTCGATTTCCGCCTTGAGCGCTTCGAGAGCCATGCCACACACCTTGGACAAGAGTTCACGTTCGCAGGGATAATGCGCCGAATTACTCTAATATGCATCAAACATTTGCCGCTCTGCGGGCTTTAGAAGGCGTGACGAGTAGCGTAGCGTATGGAAGAGCATGCAATGCTTGACAAGCAGGAACCGGCAGACGAGGCGCAAGACAGGCACGAACGCGAGCAGTCGCCGTTCTACATAGCGGCCGCCGGCGCGCCATCGAGGCCGCGCTGCATCTTGAAGCAGAACGATTGCTTCGCGGTTCTGGACAACCACGGCGCCATCGGCTGCGCTTCCGACGAGGCGGGAGGCTTGTTCTCCAACGACACGCGCCACTTGTCCCGGCTCGCCTTTCTCATCAACGGACAGGAGCCGCTGCTGCTGGGCTCGACGCTGCGCGACGACAACCTGAACCTCCGCGCCGACCTGACGAACCCCGACGTGCTCTCCGCCGACGGCATCGACCTGATGAAGGATACGGTGCATATCGGGCGCACGATCTACATTCACAACGGCGTCCTGAGCGAGCGAAGCGCCATCGTCAATCATGGCGCCGCGCCGGTGTCGCTCGACGTCATGATCGACTTCGACTCCGATTTCGCCGATCTCTTCGAGGTGCGCGGCATGCGGCGTCCCGCGCGCGGCTTCCTGTCCAAGGAGGTCGTCGGCAAGAATACGGTTGTGCTGCGCTATACCGGCCTCGATGAAAAGCTGCGCGAGACCACGCTGACATTCGATCCTGAGCCGACAGAGCTTAAAGCGACGGGGGCGAAATATGCGCTCACGCTGAAGCCGTCTGAGCCCTGGCGCCAATTCGTGACCGTGACGTGTGACGGAACGGGGCGCCCTGCCGCTCCGTCATTCTTGCGCGGGCTGCTTCAGGCGCGGCGCGATCTTGTCGGCAATCCAGGCGGCATCGCGACCATCGAAACATCCAACGCGGTCATCAACGAAATCGTCTGCCGATCGCTCGCCGACCTCAGGATGCTTATGACGGCGACCCCGGAGGGCAAATACCCCTATGCGGGCATCCCCTGGTATTCCACGACCTTCGGCCGCGACGGCCTGATCACGGCGATGCAGATGTTGTGGTGCGATCCGTCGGTGGCGCGCGGGGTGCTCCAAAGGCTCGCCCACTTCCAGGCCACGAAATACGACGAGGCATCGGACGCTCAGCCGGGCAAAATCCTGCACGAGATGCGGTCAGGCGAAATGGCCGCGCTGGCGGAAGTGCCCTTCGGCCTTTATTACGGAAGCATCGATTCGACGCCGCTTTTTGTGCTGCTCGCCGGTCTTTACGTGGAGCGGACCGGAGACGTGGAGTTCCTCAGCGAACTCTGGCCTAACATCCTGCGCGCCCTCGACTGGATCGACGGGCCGGGCGATCCGGACGGCGATGGATTTGTCGAATACGCCCGCATGACCCCGCAGGGGCTCGCAAATCAGGGCTGGAAAGATTCGCACGACGCCATCTTCCACGCGAATGGCGAACTTGCCGAAGGCCCTATCGCGCTCGTCGAGGTGCAGGGTTATGTCTATGCGGCGCGTCTTGCCGCGGCAAACTGCGCGCAAAGGCTCGGAGATCACACCCTCGCCATCACGCTTGCCGCCAAGGCCGAGGCGCTCCGGCGCAAATTCGAGGCCGCCTTCTGGTGCGAGGACCTCGGCACATACGCGCTTGCCCTCGACGGCAAGAAAGAGGCCTGCCGCGTGCGCGCCAGCAATGCGGCTCACGCCATGTTCACAGGCATCATGTCGCCGGAACGCGCCGCGCGCGTGGCCCAGGATTTGATGCGTCCCTCATTTAACTCGGGCTGGGGCGTTCGAACCGTGGCGACGGGAGAAGTGCGCTACAATCCCATGTCCTATCACAACGGCTCGATCTGGCCGCACGACAACGCGATCATTGCGTGCGGGCTCGCGCGCTACGGCCTGAGCGCCGGCATCGCCCCGATCTTCGACGGCATCATGCAGGCAACGGCCTACATGGATCAGCGGCGTCTGCCGGAGCTGTTCTGCGGCTTCCCGCGCCGCCGTAGCCGCGGGCCGACGCTGTACCCGGTGGCCTGCACCCCGCAAGCATGGGCGAGCGGCGCGGTGTTTCAGCTTCTGCAGGCCATCCTCGGCATCGAATATAATCTGGCGGCGCGCGCCGTCAGGCTGCGAAACCCTTCCGTGCCGGCGTCAGTGGGACGAATTACGGTGCGCAACTTGAGGCTTGGCGACGCCGCGATCAGCTTCACGGTTCGCCAGAACCCCAGAGGCGCCGTTTCGCTCGGCGTCCTCGAGTTGACCGGCAACATCAAGATCTCGGTGGTGATGGATGCGGCGCGCTAGAGGGCCGCGGCGGTATGGGGCCAATATTTGTAAATGGCGCCAAGCGCAATCAGGATGAGGACGGTCGTCAGGGCGAAGACGACGATCTTTTTCGTGAGGGATGCTTCCGCATAATACTGCTTGTCAATCTGCTCCAACCGTTGCGCCTCATCCGTCGCGGGGATCGCTTCCTCCTCAATCGCAAATTCGGTCTCTTGCGGAGCGGGATCTCGCGCTGCGATCTTGTCCCCCGTCTCGGAGGCGTGATGGGAGTCCGCGGTTTTCTGTCCGGTTTCCGAAGACATGACGTGTCCTTCTCGTTCGTCAGCAGCGTTGTCTGCGCGGGACCTTACCATAAAGCCTGCGCAATTCATCCTTTGCCTTTTCTAGGATCTTTCTGCGCCGTTCGGGAAGATTTTTGCCGGCTCGATTGATGTAGAAGGTTAGCATCGACATCGCGGAGCGAAACGGGTCCGCCTTCCGCCGAGTGCTTTGCTCGGCCGAGTCGCGAAGCGAGCGGGCTATTTTTTTCGGATCGTCGAAAGTGAAAACCTCGGGCTCCAGCGACAGCGCGTCGCTTGTTTCCGTCACATGCTGGGACCAGCGCTTTTGTTCGGGCGCCGCCATGGCTAAAGCTCCAACCGTTTGAAGCGCTTACGCGCAATCGAACAATGCCGCCAGCGCGGATTGGTTCACCTGAAGGCAACCCAAAACTTTCGGGAACATCGCGCGCGCGGCGAGCATTGCCGAATGTGCGCCCGAAGAACGACGAGCAATCGATACCGCGCTACCTGCTCGCGAACTGCGTCATAGGATGCGTCGCCGGCCTGGTCTGGGGGCTCCTTATGATCGCTACGGACACGGCGGGGCTGGCGACCCTCGTGGCCCTCTCTTCCCATCCCGTCGCTACCGGCGCGCTGTTGCTGATTGGGTCCGCCGTCGTCCTCGCGCCGATTGTTCTTGCCGCGGCTATCGGCGCCCTCGCGAATAGCGGGCATCCCTCGCATCTATAAGGCATGACGGCCTTGCGGGCGGCGAATGTTTACGTTCCCCGCCAGTCATGATATGCCATCCGCATGCGCACCCGTGTCGCCCGCCATACGCGCGATTTCGCGCGACGAAGGATCGAGCCCTGATTTCTGGCCGCCTGCGGCCCCGCCAGCTGCTGTGCGTGGAGCCGCTTTCGATCCTTAGTTCTTCGAAACCAACAGGTTTGCGCGATGACGACGCCGTCCGCCTTGATCCGGCTGCAAACGCCGGACGATCAAGCCGCCTTGATCAGCCTCAATGAAACAGCCTTCGGGCCTGGCCGTTTCGCGCGCACCGCTCACCGCGTGCGGGAAGGGGCAATGAGCGAACCGCGCCTCAACCTTTGCGCCGTTCTTGCTGGGAAGATCATCGGCTCGGTGCAGTTCACCCCCATCGCGATCGGCGGAGCGACCGGCGCGCTCTTGCTTGGACCGCTCATCGCGGCCGAGGGCCACAAGAACCGAGGGCTCGGCTTGAGACTCATGCAGGAAGGCCTCAAGCGGGCGCGCGCGCTTGGCTACAATCTTGTCGTTCTTGTGGGCGACTTGCCGTATTACGAGCGGGCCGGGTTTGGCCCCACGCCCCAAGGCCGCGTCATTCTGCCTGGCCCGGTCGATCCGGCGAGGATCCTTTGCGCCGAGCTTGTCCCCGGGGCGCTGGACGGTTATTGCGGCGTCGTTCGAGGCCTGAGGAAGTGACCGCAGGGCAAAAAAAACCCCTAACTGAGCGGGGGAGCCGTTAGGGGTTGTGCATTTCCCTCAATGCAACTCCAAGCTATTTGCAAACAGAGGTGGAGTCAACTGGCTTGCAGGTTGTGTGCATAGTCAGTGGAAAAGAAGCCCCGGCTGCGCGCGCTTGGGCTTCTCTGGAGACGCGCTTTTCAACTACAGGTTGCGGCGTTGGATGTCAAGCACGCACTGCGCCGGACGATTTCAAAAGTCGGCTTGCTCCTCCGATGCGGCGCGCGCCAATGCCTTGCAGGCGCGGGCTTTCCCCGGTATGTGACAAGCGCAAGCGGCGCTATGCCAGAGCGCTGTCGGGGGTGGGACAATGGTCGCGTTCAACACTGAAATTTCGTCCGCCGAAAGGATCGGCTTGCACCTGGCGGAGATCGGGCGAATCCAGAATAATTCGGGTTCGCTGCTCCAATTCGTCGCAATCCTTTTCGCCGGCTGCGTCTATTTCTTCAATGCGCTCGTCTACCCCGAGACCGCGCACCGCACGCTCTATGCGACATGCCTCGCCATCGATGCGCTTCTCATCTTCGCGACATGCTTCTTCTATTTCCGCTGCTCGACCCTTTCGGTCGGATGGGCGAGGAAGGCCGAACATCCGAGGAAAAAGGCGCAAGTGCTCTCCACGCTATCGGAGGAAGAAATCGAGAATGCGCTGTTCCGCATCGTCCGATCCTTCAGGCGCGGCACATATTGCTTCTTTCTCAGCTTCTTCAGTACATTTATCCTGATCGCGCTCGTCGCCTTCGGCTATTTGAATATGCTTCCCTCCTGAAGCCGGGGCCAGGCGGACGCGGCTGCGCGTTCTTAACCTCTAGCGATTGCCCCGCATCTCGGTTATCACCAAACAAGAAACCTTGGAAACGCCGCATGTCCGTCCGCCGCCTTGACCCCAACCAGCCAAGCAACTTCGAGTTCACGCCTGAGAACCTTGCGTGGGCGATGGAGCAGATCAAGAAATACCCGGAGGGCCGGCATCAGGCCGCCGTCCTTCCGATTTTGTGGCGCGCGCAAGAGCAGCACGACCGCTGGCTGCCGGAGCCCGCGATCCGCTACGTCGCCGACCTTCTCGATATGCCTTATATCCGGGTCTACGAAATCGCGACCTTCTACACCATGTTCAACCTTGAGCCCGTGGGACGCTACCACGTCCAGCTTTGCGGGACGACGCCCTGCATGCTGCGCGGCGCGGAGGAGCTGAAAAAGGTCTGCGAGCGCGAGATCGGTCATCAGGGCGAACTTACGCCGGAAGGCGTCTTCTCCTGGGTCGAGGTGGAATGCCTCGGCGCCTGCGTGAATGCGCCCATGGCGCAGATCAACGACGACTTCTACGAGGATCTTACGCCGGAGAACTTCCAGGCGCTGCTTGACGGTTTTCGGCGGGGCCGCGACGTGAAACCTGGGCCGCAAATCAAGCGTCAATACTCGGCTCCCGTCAGCGGGCCGACAACGCTCAGGACCGCGGAGAAGCCTCGCACGCTGGCCGAGGAAGCGGTTCGCGCGCCCGAGCGCACGGCCGATGAGACGGAAATCCAGAATATGGGCCAGGCCGTGGTCGAGGCGGTCTCGCCCGTCAAGCCTCCGGAGCCGCAGATCGGCGACACCGCCAAGGTGGACGATGCGCGCGCACGCTTCGAAAAGCCGGAAGGCGCGGCGGAGGACCTTACGAAGCTTGGAATTGACCAGGCGTCCCAGCATCTTCTGAATGAGATCGGGATCTATCGCTACGCGCAAGTCGGCCGCTTGTCGGACGAGGACCGCGAGTGGATCGAAACGCGCTATCCGCGCTTCAAAGGCAAATCGGCGGAGTGGATGGAAGCGGCGAAGGCGCTGATTGAAACGGGTTCGCCGGGCGGAGTTGCGCCCGATGCGGCGGGACGGCGTCAGGACAAGACCAAGGACGAGGAATGATCCATGCTGTCCGATAAAGATCGCATCTTCAAGAACCTTTACGGCATCCACGACTGGCGGCTGAGAGCGGCCCGCGAGCGCGGCGCGTGGAACAAAACCAAGGCCTTTATGGAACGGGGCCAGGATTGGATCATCGACGAGGTCAAGGCGAGCGGCCTGCGCGGGCGCGGCGGCGCGGGCTTCTCCACGGGGCTGAAATGGTCGTTCATGCCGAAGAAAGTGGATGGCCGCCCCCATTATCTCGTCGTGAATGCCGACGAGTTGGAGCCCGGCACCTGCAAGGACCGCGAGATCATCCGGCACGACCCGCATCTCCTGATCGAAGGCTGCCTGCTCGCCTCGTTCGCGATGCGCTCCAATACTTGCTACGTCTATATCCGCGGAGAATTCATTCGTGAGCGCCAGCGGTTGCAGGCGGCGGTGGACGAGGCCTACGCGGCTCGCCTGATCGGCAGGAACAACGTGCACGGGTGGGATTTCGACCTCTACATTCACCACGGCGCCGGCGCCTACATTTGCGGCGAGGAGACCGCGCTGCTGGAAAGCCTCGAAGGCAAGAAGGGGCAGCCGAGGCTGAAGCCTCCCTTCCCGGCGAACGCGGGTCTTTGGGGCGCGCCGACCACCGTCAACAATGTCGAATCCATCGCGGTGGTGCCCGACATTTTGAGGCGCGGCGCAGGCTGGTTCGCCAAGCTCGGCAAGCCCAACAACACGGGCACCAAGCTGTTCTGCATCTCGGGCCACGTGAACGAGCCCTGCAATGTGGAAGAGGAGATGGGCATCACGCTTCGCGAGCTTGTCGACAAGCATTGCGGCGGCGTGCGCGGCGGCTGGGACAATCTTCTGGCGGTCATACCCGGCGGCTCGTCTGTGCCGTTAGTGCCGGCGCACATGTGCAACGATCTCAGTCTGGACTTCGACAGCCTGAAGGCCGTCGGCTCCGGCCTCGGCACCGCAGCCGTGATCGTCATGGACAAGTCCACCGACATCGTGAAGGCCATCTCGCGCCTCTCCTACTTCTACAAGCACGAGAGCTGCGGCCAATGCACGCCCTGCCGCGAAGGCACGGGCTGGATGTGGCGCGTTCTGGAGCGCATGGTGGAGGGCCGCGCGGAGGTCGCCGAGATCGACATGCTGTACGATGTGTCGAAACAGATCGAAGGGCATACCATCTGCGCGCTGGGAGACGCCGCCGCGTGGCCCGTGCAGGGCCTGCTCAGGCATTTCCGGCATGAGATCGAGGCGCGCATCGACGCGCATCGCAGCCGCGAAAATGCCAGGCTCGCCGCCGAATAAATTTTCGGCGGAAAAGTTTGGATCGCGCGACGAGCGGCGCCCGTAGCAGGCCGCGGCGGGCGATAGTTTGCCGCACCGCGAGTTCATGTGTTCGGGTGAGGATCGCCCCGCCAGAGCATCTTGCATTTCATTCCGATGCGCCGTCGTCCCCGCGATGGCTCGGAGCCAGTATGTCCCCCTTTCGCGGGAATGGCGCTGCCGGGCATGACTCCGATTCCGATTTCGCGCGCTTGGCTCTGGAGCCGCGATCCGGACGGCGCCAAAGCGTTCACCCGGCCTCGCTCGCCGGGACAAGCCGCACCGTGACCGTCCCTCGCAGGCTGTTGAGGAACCACAGCGCCGTCGCGCGCGCCAAGTCCTCGCGCCTGACGATGCGCTCGGCGAGTTTCCCTTGCGCCAGCAGTTCGGACCGGAGCGTGCCCGGCAGAAGGCCGCTCGCTTCCGGCGGCGTGACCCATTTCCCATCGAGCGCGAGCGCCACATTGCCGCGCGTAAACTCGGTAATTTCGCCGCGCTCGTTATAAAGCAGCGTGTCAAAAACGTCCGGGTTCTTTGGCGCAAACGCCTCGTACACGGCGCGGTTGGTGGTTTTGTAGCGCAGGAATTCGTCGTCGCTGGAAACGGGCGCCGACGCGAGCGCGACCTTGGGGTGCGGCGGGGTCACGGGCGGCGGCGAATTCTCGGTTTTGACAGTCCCGCTGCGCGATAGAAGCAGGCGCACGGCATGTGCGCCGGTTGCATGGCGCGCCGCGACCTCGGCGAGGGATCGCTCGATGGCACCCCGGTCGAACGGAAAACCGAAATGCTCGGCGGCGCGCGCGAGCCGCTCCAAATGACGGTCAAGCAGCCAAAAGGCGCCGTCTTCCAGCCTTATCGACTCCAGCAGGTCGAACGCCGCGCTGGCCCGCAGCAGGAAGCGGCGCTTGACCTGGCATTCGTCATATTCGGCGGCGGGGCTGGAATCCCAGGTGACGCCGCTGCCAAGGCCGCATTCCGCCTGGCCTCCGGCGATGGCCACCGTGCGGATGCCCACGCTGAACAAGGCCGCGCCGCCCGGCTGCGCCACGCCCAGCGCCCCGCAATAGGCTCCGCGCGGCGAAGCTTCCAGCTCTGCGATGGCCTGCATGGCGGCGATCTTGGGCGCGCCCGTGATGGACCCGCAGGGGAAGAGGGCAGCGAAGATTTGCGCGAGGTCCGTGCCGGGCACGGTTTCGGCGGCGATGGTGGACGTCATCTGGCGGAGCGTGGCGTAAGTCTCGATGGCGAAGAGATCGGCGACGCGCACCGAGCTGTGGCGGGCCACGCGCGCCATGTCGTTGCGCAGGAGGTCCACGATCATCAGGTTTTCCGCGCGATCCTTGGCGGAGGCGAGGAGATCGGCGGCGGACTTCGAGAGCGGCGCCGTGCCCTTCATGGGGCGGGCCAGAAGGTCGCCCGTGGCGGGATTCCAGGAGAAGAACAGCTCTGGCGAAACAGACGCGATGTGCCAGTCCCCGAAATCGAGATAGAACGCGTAGGCGCCAGGCTGCACGGCGCACAGCGCCTCGAAAAAGGCGCGCGCGTCGCCGTCGAAGCCGGCGCGCAGCCGCTGCGTGAAATTGACCTGATAGAAGTCCCCGGCCGCGGTTCCGGCGCGGATATGCTCAACCCGCTCCTCGAAGGCGGCGCGCGAAATCTCGGCGCGCCAATGCGAGCACGCGAACGCGCCCCTGGGGCTGTCCTCCTCCAGGGCGGACGGCGCCTCGAAAATCGCGAACGCGGCGAGCGGGATATCCGCCAGGGGTTCGCGCGCCTGAAAGGCCGGATCGAAGGCGGGAGCGGCTTCATAGGCGACGAGGCCGACAGCCCAGCGGCCTTGGCGGGCATGGCGCTCAGCCTCGCGCAAAACCGGCGCGACCTCGTCGATGCGCCATGCCGTCAGCACGGCGCTCGGGTCTGTGAAGCGGCGCTTGAGACGCGGGGCGTTATCCCGCGGAAAGTCGATGAAGGCGCGGACGGGCAGGGCATGCTCCCCAGGCGGAGGGCTAGGCCGCCCGCCGTTTTACGATAAGCCCGCGATTGATGAGCGTCTCGGCGATCTGCACCGTGTTGAGCGCGGCGCCCTTGCGCAGATTGTCCGACACCACCCAAAGGCTCAGGCCGTTCTCCACCGTCGGGTCTTCGCGGATGCGGCTGACATAGGTAGCGAAATCGCCGACGCATTCGACCGGCGTGATGTAGCCGCCATCTTCCGCCTTATCCACCACAAGCAGCCCCGGCGCCTCGCGCAGGATATCGCGCGCTTCCTTCGCCGAGATCGGATTCTCGAACTCGATGTTCACCGCCTCGGAATGGCCGACGAACACCGGCACGCGCACGCAGGTGGCGGTCAGCTTGATCCTGGGGTCGAGGATTTTCTTCGTCTCGGCCATCATCTTCCATTCCTCGCGCGTCGAGCCGTCTTCCATGAAGCGGTCGATATGCGGGATGACGTTGAACGCGATCTGCTTTGTGAAGTGCTCCGGCGTCGGCGCGTCGGTCACGAAAATGCCCTTCGTCTGGTTCCAAAGCTCGTCCATCGCCTCCTTGCCGGCGCCGGACACGGACTGGTAGGTTGCGACCACCACGCGCTTGATGGTCGCCGCATCGTGCAGCGGCTTCAGCGCCACCACGAGCTGCGCGGTGGAACAGTTCGGGTTCGCGATGATGTTCTTCTTCTTGAAGCCCACGACGGCGTCGGCGTTTACCTCCGGCACGATCAGCGGCACATCCATATCCATGCGCCACGCGCTCGAATTATCGATGACGACGCAGCCGGTCCTGCCGATCTTCGGCGCCCAGTCCTTCGAGACGTCGCCGCCGGCCGACATGAGCGCGAAATCGCACGAGCTGAAATCGAACGTCGCCAGATCCCGGCATTTGAGCGTCTTGTCGCCGAACGAAACTTCCACGCCGACGGAGCGGCGCGAGGCGATGGGGAAAACCTCGTTCACCGGGAATTCGCGCTCGTCGAGGATGTTCAGCATTTCGCGGCCCACATTGCCCGTGGCGCCGACGACGGCGACGTTATAGCTCATGATGCAATCCTATCTCTGAGGTGGGGCGAATGTAGTGGCGCGCGCCAAGCCTGTCCACTTCGCACTTCGTTGTCAGGGCTAACTTGACAAAGCGCGGCGCCGGTGTCAAGGATTACCTGACAACGCGAGGGGGATCACAATGCTTGCGCTGGTGAAAAAGACGCTGCGGTGCTCGTTCTGCGGAAAGACGGAGAAGGAGGCGGCGCGGCTCATCGGCGGCCCAAGCGTGCACATCTGCGACGGCTGCGTCGGCGCCTGCAACAAGATCCTGGAGGCGACGCCCGCGACTTTCGCCGGCTGGGACGCAATGACGGACGCGCAACTGCTCGATGGGCTGAAGACCGCCGAGGCCACCGTGGAGGCGACGCGCGCCGTGCTTCAGGCCATGATCGACGAGCTGCGGCGGCGCGGCGCGAGCTGGGAGGCGGTCGGCAAGGCGCTCGGCGTCTCGCGGCAGGCCGCGTGGGAGCGCTTTTCGTAACGCTCGCGCCACGAGAGCCGCAATTTTTAGGACGAACTGCGACAAGGCGCCGGACGCCGACAAGAAAGCAATCGAGGCCGCGGTCGCGGAGCTCAAGACTGCCGCGGCTGAGAGAAGACGCCGCGCGCAGCGCTAAGGCTGACGAACTCTCCAAGGTGGCCATGACGAACTGCACGTCATCGACCCAATGCGTCCGGCCATGCTCAACAAATGGTTCGACAAGCTCTTGGTTGGACAAGCTCTTGGTTGGACAGGCTCATGGTTCGACGGGCTCACCATGAGGGAGTGTGGAAGGCTCGCCATGAGCGGCCATGGCGCAGGCCTAATGTTAACGGCCCCACGCGCGCGCGCCTCATCCGGAGGGTATTTAGCGCACCTCGTTGCGAGGGGGCTTCACGCGCCCATCTCATCCAGGGTCTTTATGCGCGCTTCATCGTGAGGGCTCTTCATGCGCGGGCCTCATCCAGAGGGTCCTCAAGCGCCCGCCTCATCCTGAGGGTCTTCAGGCGGCCGCCTCATCCTGAGGAGCCGCCCTCGGCGGCGTCTCGAAGGATGACTGCCATACGGCAGCGTCAACTTTTGTCCGCTGCCCGACACGGCGCCGTTGTACATAAGCGTACAATCGTGTCGCCACCCCGTGGAAAGCGCACAATTTTGCGCCATGCCCAAGTTGGCGCAAGTCTTGCTTCCCATGGGCATCAGCCGGTTTGGCGTGGCGAGCACAACCGGCTTGCCCGTTGAATCTCGACTCCCACTTCCAGGCGGACTGCCAGGCCCGGACGCCGGGTTCCAACGCGCCTGTCGGGACCAAAAAGGAAAGCAATTCATGGCTAACGTAACATTCAAGTCCCCGGTCATGGCGAAAGACGTCACGATCTACGCCGTGGCGGGGCATCGGGGCACCATTCTAGCCGTCGCCAGGGCGCACAAAATCCCGATCCCGTTCGACTGCCAGGACGGCGAATGCGGGTCGTGCCTCGTCGAGGTGAAGCATGCCGGTCCCAGGGCGAGACACGGGATATCGCTCACCGAGAAGGAGAAGGAGTTGCTGCGGCAGCTCGGCAAGATCACGCGCGAGGAAATCGCGGATGCCGAAGTCAACGACATGCCGCCGCGGTACCGCCTTGCCTGCCAGTGCTTCGTCCGCGACGAGGATATCGTCGTGTCCTTCGAGGGCGATCGCACCCTCCCGGCCAGGAAGGCGAAGCCGCCGCGCATCAAATCCGTCGAGGATTTCTATGCCTACGCCGCGAAGGTCGAGGAAGACGCCGCCGTCCATTATGAGGAGCTGGCCGCGTCGATGAAGGCGCTCGAAAACAAGGACGTCGCCGAATTCTTCCTGGAGCTCGCGGACTATTCGCGCACGCATCTGAGCCAGGTCAAGGGTCTGGCGGCGACGCTCGATCCGAGCGTCCATCTGCCGGCGCACTTCACGTGGCCGCATCATTTCACGCCGGAGAACACCGCGGTTTGGGCCGGCGAGCCTACCTTGGCGCGCCTCGACGCCCTGAAAGCGGGCCTGCAGGGCGAAAAGCGCGGCTATGAGTATTACTACACCGTTGCCGACACGTCCGAGATCGCCGAAGTCGTGGAGAAGGCCAAGGAATTCCTGGCTGAGGAAGCCGAACACATCGCCTTGCTCGAACGCTGGATCCAGCGCGAAACGGCGCTGCTCAATCCGGGCGCGCAGTAACCGCGCCGTAACGTCGCCCCGGAAAGCGCCCCCGGCGTTTATCGGGGTCGCATCACCGGGGACCGTCGTCTGAGCGCTCGCAACAATCTCCGCCACCCGCTCGCGCAGGTGCGGAGAATAAGCGCGCGACATGCACGACTGCCCAGGTGCAGCATAAATCGCTATTCGCAACGGACGGGAATCCCCCGGCGATAGGACTCCAGCGACGGCGCTTCACCTTCCGAGCAAAAAAAAAGCTCCCGATTTTGGCGGGAGCTTCGTTGGCGGCGATGAAACGCGGTCAGGTCGACGGCTGCGGCTCCATGCCGCCAAGATCGGGGTCCTTGCGGGGCGCGCGCCCGCCCGTGGACGGCACCGCCGAGCGGCGCTTCGGCTGATCCTCTTTCATCGTGAACTCGCGCACAGGCGGCTTGCCTTGCAGAAGGTCTTTTACCTCCTGGCCCGACAGAGTTTCGAATTCGAGAAGGCCCTTCGCGAGCAAATGAAGATCGTTGATGTGCTCGGTCAGGAAGCGACGCGCGGTCTGCTCGCCCTCGTCCACCAGGCGCCGGATCTCCGAGTCGATCAGCTGCGCCGTCTCCGCGGACATGTTCTGCGAGCGCGTGACCGAATGACCGAGAAACACCTCTTCCTGGTTGTCGCGGTAGCGGATGCGGCCGAGCTTATCGCTCATGCCGTATTCCGTGACCATCGCGCGGGCCATGTTGGTCGCCTGCTTGATGTCGTTTGCCGCGCCGGTCGTGACGTTTTCGGGGCCGAACACGAGTTCTTCTGCGATCCGGCCGCCGAACACCATCGCGAGATAGGCCTCCATCTCGTGCTTCTTCATGCTGTAGCGGTCGCGCTCCGGCAGATTGTAGGTCACGCCAAGAGCACGGCCGCGCGGGATGATCGTCACCTTGTGGAGCGGGTCGTTCCCCGGCACGAACAGGCTGACAAGCGCGTGGCCGGCTTCGTGATAGGCGGTGAGGCGTTTCTCCTCCTCCGTCATGGCCATCGAACGCCGCTCGGCGCCCATCATCACGCGGTCTTTCGCATCCTCGAACTCATGCTGGGTGACAACGCGCTTGGAGCGGCGCGCCGCCAGAAGCGCGGCTTCGTTTACGAGGTTCGCGAGGTCGGCGCCCGAGAAGCCGGGCGTGCCGCGCGCGATCACCTTAAGATCGACATCCGGCGCCAGCGGCACCTTGCGCACATGAACCTTCAGCACCTTCTCGCGGCCCACGATGTCGGGCGCGGGCACGACCACCTGCCGGTCGAAGCGGCCAGGACGCAAAAGCGCCGGGTCGAGCACGTCGGGGCGGTTGGTGGCCGCGATCAGGATAATGCCTTCGTTCGCCTCGAAGCCGTCCATCTCGACGAGGAGCTGGTTCAGCGTCTGCTCGCGTTCATCGTTGCCGCCGCCGAGGCCCGCGCCGCGATGACGGCCGACCGCGTCGATTTCGTCGATGAAGATGATGCAAGGCGCATTCTTCTTGGCTTGGTCGAACATGTCGCGCACGCGGCTCGCGCCGACGCCGACGAACATTTCAACGAAGTCCGAACCCGAAATTGTAAAGAAGGGCACGTTCGCTTCGCCGGCGATGGCGCGAGCGAGCAAGGTCTTGCCGGTGCCGGGAGGGCCGACCAGAAGCGCGCCGCGCGGGATGCGCCCGCCAAGCCGCTGGAATTTCTGCGGATCGCGCAGGAACTCCACGATCTCCTGCAAGTCTTCCTTCGCCTCGTCGACGCCAGCCACATCGTCAAAGGTGACGCGGCCCTGCTTTTCGGTCAAAAGCTTGGCCTTCGATTTGCCGAAGCCAAGCGCCCGCCCTCCGCCGGACTGCATCTGGCGCATGAAGAAGACCCACACTGCGATGAGCAGCAGCATCGGGAACCAATTCACGAGAACGCCAATAAGCGATGGCACGTCCTCCGAGGCGGGCTT
Source organism: uncultured Alphaproteobacteria bacterium (assembly GCA_963748525.1). Lineage (GTDB taxonomy): Bacteria > Pseudomonadota > Alphaproteobacteria > Rhizobiales > Rhodomicrobiaceae > Rhodomicrobium. Next base: position 232,775 of record CAVVJJ010000013.1, on the reverse strand, counting down.
CACCGTGATGCCGGCGCCCTTGGAGTATAGCCGCTCGATAAGCTGCGGGTCATTTGGCGCGACCGTTTGGAAAGCCTGCCCGTTGTTCAGCATTCCGCTGATCTGATTGCCGGAAAGCGTTACGGAGCGGACGTTTCTATTCTCAACCTCGGTCAGGAACTGCGAATAATTCATATCATTCGCACGCGCGCTGCGCGGGTTGTTCTGAACCAAGTTGAACAGCGCTACAAGAAGCAGTGCAATGATGATCCAGATCGCTAAATTGCGGAAGTTGGAGTTCATGGAGGCGTTCGTTTCCCCTGGTGCCGCACTGGACGCGGGTGAAGGCGTGGCTCGTGACCAGCTCTAGCCTTCCAGCCTTTAAAGCGAGGATAAGTGAGCCAAGTGTTTCAAAGATAGGGTATGGGGGCGCCTTTGCCAAGCATGCTTGCGGTTTCGGTGGACACCGGGGTTAAGAAGACGGCAAGACATGGAGCGAGCGCCGCCTCCACCGGCTTATGCGGGCCGCCGTCGGCCTGCGCGTCGAAACCGAGCATGGGCGCGCAAACAAGGCGATTTCCCTTCCAGAGCGCTGGCGTTGTAAGAGCGGCAAGCCGGTCCGTTTCCGCCGGCTGCCCTCTTTCTTTCATCGCTTTTTTATAAAACGCCCAGCCATCCGCGCCAAGTTGCCTCACCGCGTCACGATCTCCCTCGGCGGGAAAGTTTATCAGAAACCGCGCGTCCCAAAGAATTGAAGCGCCGGGCATAAACGGCGCAGGCTTGGGCTTCATCCGGCCGGGCTCCCGGTAAAGGCGCAAGCGACCCGAGCCGGCCAGGATGATGGCGCCTCCAAGCGTTCCCTCCTTCTTCCCGGCTCGCAGGCTTTCAAGAAGACGCTCCACCCTTGCAAGACGTGGGGCTTCGCAGTCGCCGCCAATCAGGTCGACGGCGCGCGCCAGCACGCGCAGCGCAATGTCTTCGGGCAGCGCGTGAAACGCGTCGAGGCTGCACTCGCCCCGGCCGAGCGGCGACACGCTGAAATGATGGCGAAGAAAATTTTCCGTGATCTCGACCAGGGCGTCGCGGCCTCTCCTGATGCGGGAAGCGGCCATCGTCACCGGCGCGCGCCCAATCCCCGCGGAGGCCAGCGCCCTCATGGCGCGACGAAGGCGGACGCGTTCAAAAGCCGGGTTTTCGTTGCTCGGGTCTTGAAGGAAGGGGAGGGACGAGGCGCGCAGATAGCCCAGAAGCCTCGCTTTGGAGAAGCCGAGAAGAGGGCGGACGAGCGTGATAGCGCCCCGCCGGGAAACCGGCGCCATGGCCGCGAGCCCGTCGACGCCGCTGCCGCGGCGCAATCGCATCAAGAACGTCTCGGCTTGATCGTCGGCGGTGTGCGCGGCGGCCACGCAGGCGATGGAGCGCGCGGCGCAATACTTGGAGAGCAAATCGTAGCGAGCTTGCCGCGCCGCAGCCTGGATGCCTGTTTTCGGCTTCTCGCCGGCCCATTGGATTGTCACATGCGCCAGCCCCAAGGCGCGCGCCTCTTCCGCCACGAACGCCGCTTCCCGAGCGCTCTCGGCCCTCAGCTCGTGGTCGATGGTGACGACAATAAGAGAGGCGGGATCGCGGCCCGTCAGGCGCGTCCAGCGGCGAGCCAGATGCATCAAGGCCATGCTGTCGGGGCCGCCGGAGACAGCAAGCACGGCGGATGGAAACGGCTCCAGACTGCGGAAGGCGCGCATCAGCGCAGCGTCGCCCACGATGCTCGGCATGGCCACACCAGGCTCGTGGTCCGATCCGGCATTTGCATCCGTTTGCGGCGCACTCCAGAGCGAATGCCGAAATCTAAAGGACCACTATCAACTTTCTAATTCCAGTGGAGCGAATTGGACATTTGATCGCGAACTTGCAGCGGGCGCGGCTCAAATGTCAAATTCGCTCCACCAGGCGAATGCATTATGAGCAGTTCGCCCTTTTCTTCTCGATATCCGCCTTCTGCAGAACCGTCTTCGGCCCTTGCGGGTACCGGCGCTGCAATTCGGCGAAGGAATCGCAGGCGGCCTCATTCTTGCCGAGCCGCCGCAGCGCAATCGCAAGCTTCAAGAGCGCGTCCGGCGCGCGCTCGCTTTGGGGGTAATCCTGGAACGCCTTCAGAAAGCGTTCGGCGGCTGTCGTATATTCGCCGCTCTGGAATGCGGCTTCTCCCAGCCAGTACTGCGCGCTGCCAGCCATCGGGTCAGCCGGGTTCTGAGCGAGAAACTGCTGGAAATAGCTTTCGGCCGTTGCATATTCGCGGCGATTGAGGGCGGCTGACGCCTGGTCGAAAAGCGCGCGCGCGGATGCGTTTGTGGGCGCCACAGCCACGTTCGCGCGCGGCGAGGGGTCCGCGCTATAGGGCAGCGGCTGGAAAGGCGGCTGTCCTGCGCTCGCCGATTGTTGTGGAGGCGAGGCGGGGCGTCCCGCGTAAGCCGGAGCCGGAGGGGCGGCAAGCGGCGGAAGCTGCTCTTTCGCCTCGAAGCCGCTCGGAGGCGGCGCCGTATTATAACCCTGCTGCCGGCGCGGCTGGTCCAAGGGGGCGTCCGTATTCGCGCCAAGGCGCGCTTCCAGCCTTTCGAGCCGCTGCGTCAGTTCGGCGATCTGCTCGGACAGCTGCCGAATCTGCTCTGAACTCGTGCCGCCCGTCGTCGCCGCCGCGTATCCGGTTCCGCCGCCATTGTTCTTGGCGAGCGTCTCCACGGCCGCCACAACGCCTTGCAGGTTCGCCATCTGCTCTTCCAGGCGTTCGAGCCGGCCGGCCAAGGCGGAGCCGCTGTCTGGGGCGGGCCTCTGCGCCTGGGCGAAGGCCGGAGCCGCCGCGGCAGTCATGGCGAGAGAAATCACGGCTGCGGCGATGCTTCTCATGAACGCCCCCAATCCTGAAACTTTGCCACCTTCTCCGGCGCCCATGCCTCGCTGTCAACAGCCTTGGCCGCGGGCCGGGGCGCTTGTGTCCCGTCTCCGATCGCGCCCCGGCTTGCAGCGAACTCGGATGGCGGTTCGAAACCATAAGAGACACTAGCAAAAACAGTCGGCTTGTGGGCCTTTTGTCTCGCGATTGACGATGAGCGCGCGGGGCTAGTAGGCCGCCACCGCGCCGCCGCCTTCAAGAACAGTCACCGTGCGACGATTCTGCGACCAGCAGGAAATGTCGTCGCAAACCGCCACGGGGCGCTCCTTCCCGTAAGAGAGGGTGCGGATGCGCTGCGGGCTGATGCCCTGGGCGATGAGGAAGCTTTTCGTGGTCTCGGCGCGTTTGGCGCCCAGCGCGATGTTATACTCGCGGGTGCCGCGTTCGTCGGCGTGCCCCTCGATGACGATCGGATAGTTCGCGTACTGCCGGAGCCAAAGCGCTTGTCCGCTCAGGATCGAGCGGCCTTCCGGCGTCAATTCCGAGCTATCCGTCTCGAACCGGACGGTGTCGCCGATCCTGCCATTGAACTCTTGCTTGCTGCCGGGAGGGAAATTGCCGGCGCCGCCGGCAGAGCCAAGGCCGAAGCTTGCGGCCGGCGCGCTCTTATCGCAGCCGCCAAGAACGGGCAGGACCGCAATTGAAAACGCGGCGAGCAGGAAGACTGCATGGGGTCGCATTCGGATTTTCCTCCTATCGCACACAACTCCAGCGCGAAGTCTGACCAGGAAAACGTAAGGGAATGCTTACCAACAATCCTGCTTCTCAGGCCGAAATGCGGCCAAGAGCCGAAGCTCCTTGAAAACCCGCAAAAAAATGCGCGGCCCGTGTTGGCGGAACCTCGGTCCACATGGCTCGATTGAGCTTGAGCCTTATTTTAACTGCGCCGGAAATGAGCGGGCGGGCTGTTCAACGGCGACGTCGGCGGCGAGCTTCAACTTCTCACAGGCGGTCACGAAGGCAGCCGTCGCTAGATTCGCCGCAACGGCGAGCTATTTTCTTGCTGAAGTTGTAATCATTTCAGCAGGGGAGACCAGGCAGGATCGGAGGCAAAGCCCGGAGTTGGGAGCTGGCGCTCGTTACCCGCCTGATCGATGCTATAGAGCTTTGGTCCGCCGTTCTCGCCCCGCATATCCCGGAAGAACAGGACCACGCGGCCGTTGGGCGACCATGTCGGGCCCTCATTATGAAAGCCTTCGGTCAGAATGCGCTCGCCGGAGCCGTCGGGCCGTATCACGCCGATGGCGAAGCCGCCGCCCGTCGCTTTCGTGAACGCGATGAGATCCCCGCGCGGAGACCAGACTGGCGTGGAATACCGCCCCTGGCCGAAGGTGATGCGCCGCGGATTCGATCCGTCGCTATTCATGACGTAAAGCTGCTGAGCGCCGTCGCGGTCGGATTCGAAAACGATGAAGCGGCCGTCGGGCGAGTAGCAGGGCGCGGTGTCGATGGCCGGAGTCTGGGTGAGGCGGGCAAGACGGCGGCTTCTCAAGTCCATCTCGAAAATGTTCGATGCGCCGCCCTCTTGAAGGCTCATGAGGACGCGATCGCCCTGGGGAGAAAAGCGTGGAGCGAACGACATATTCGGGAAATCGCCCAGGATCTGCTCCTGCCCCGACATGATGTCCCTCAGGACGACGCGCGGCTCGCCGTTGCGATAGGCGGTATAGGTTATTTCTTGCGAAAGGGGATGAAACCGCGGCGTGAGCACCAACTCGTTGCCCTGCGTCAGGAGCCTGAGGTTGGCGCCGTCCTGGTCCATGATGGCGAGGCGCTTGACGCGCTCGTTCTTGGGGCCGGTCTCGTCCACGAAGACGATGCGGCTGTCGAAATACCCTCTTTCCCCGGTCATGTGCTCGTAGACGGCGTCGGCGATGATATGCGCGAGCCGCCGCGCCGTATTCGCGGGGATGTAGAACTGCTCGCCCGAGATTCGGCGCCCGGAAAACACGTCCCAGAGCCGGTATTCGCCCCTCAAGCGGCCGTCGCCCATGTCCGCCACGCGGCCGACAAGAAGCGCCTGCGCGTTGAGAACCCGCCAATTCTCGAAGTGCGGGGTGGCGTCGACGGCCGTGCCGCGCTCGATGAAGGCGGCGGGATTGATCGGCTTGAAAAGGCTTGAGCGCTCCAGGTCGGCGGTGACGATCTGCGTCATCTCAAGCGCGAGGCCGCCTCCCCCGAACTCCGCAATGGCGATGGGGATCGCGCGCACCTGCCCCCGCTTGATTTCAACCTCGACCTGCGCCTTCGCTCTTTCCGGCGCCAGCGCCGCGCCTGCGAGGCAAGCCGCGATAAATAGGACGAATCTCCGCCATCTCATGTCAGCCGCCATACATCTCGCGCGGATTGAAACGCAAGACCATGTCCCGGCAGCGTTCATACTGCTCGGGCGGGATGAGATAGGGCTGGCCGCGCAGGGCGGCGCGCACGGCGGCGTCGGCCATGGCTTGGTAGGTCGGCGACATGGATGCATCCATCACGGTCGGCTGCCTCAAAAGCATGCCATCCCGGTTCAGTTCGATCCGGAGGCGCACGACCGCCGTTTCGGCGGACAGCGCGCCAATCGGCACGTCCCAGTTCTGCTCGATGCGGCTTTGAACCAGATCGGCGCATGTCCCGGCGTTCACTGAGCCGCGCGCCTGGGGCAAGCCCATCGCCTGATCCTGCAACGAGCTGGCCGGCCGCCATGGGCGGTTCGGGTCATACTCGCCGCCAACCTGGCCGGCGTTCGGATCGCGATTGACCACGGCGGCCTGACGGTCGGCGTATTGCTTGGAAGCCGGCGTTTCTGACTCGGAGGTCTGCGCATGCGGATCGCGGGCGGCCTCTTGCTTTATGATCGATTCGATGCGGTTCGGATCGAACGGCCGCTCGGGCGCGGGCTTGACGGCAACCGGCTTCGCGGCCGGCGCATCGGGCCGCTTCGCCTCCACGACCCTGGGCTTGGGCTTCGGCGCCGGCTCTTTCTTCGCGACGGGCGGCTTGGGAGGCTCAACCTTCGCTTGCTCGACGGGCTTCGGCGCGGGAGGCTCGGCTGGGGGAGCGAGCGACATGGCCTCCCTTTCGGACGGCTTCGAAGACAGTTTCGGCTCAACTTCCTTCTTCGCGCTGGCTGACGCGTCGGGCGCCTTGATGTCGGCTGGAGGCGCGGCCTTTTCCGCCTTGCCGTCCTTCTTGCCGGCCTGACGCTCGCTGAAATCGCTTGGCGCCATCACTTCGACGGGAAGCGGCGAGGGAGGCGTTGCGTCATCCTTCCCGCCGCTCGCGAAATTGAAGATCACGAACCCGAAAACGAGAATGTGAAGCAGAATGGAGCCTACAAGGCCATACCGCACCATGAACCTCTTCTCAGTGTTTATCTTCGAGTTCCGTCACGAGCGACAGGTGCTTATATCCCGCCCCGGCGATTCGTCCCATGACTCGCATGAGTTCGCCATAATTTGTGGATTTGTCGCCGCGCACGAAGATGGCTTCGTCGAGTCCTTTTCTGGCTTGGGTGATCGCCTCCAGCTTGGGCCTAAGTTCGCTCAGGTCGATTTCGGTTTTCTGAATGAAGATCTTGCCTTGGGGGTCGACGGTCACTGTCAGCGGCTCGCTATCCGCCTGAATCGACGCGCCTTCGCTCTTCGGCAAATCGACGGGCACCCCCACCGTCAGGAGCGGCGCCGCCACCATGAAGATGATGAGGAGCACCAGCATCACGTCCACGAAAGGCGTGACATTGATTTCCGACATCGGACGATGCCGCCGTCCCCTCCGCCGCCTCGCGCCGCTTGGGCCGCCCGCGCCCGCTTGAAGAGATGCGCCCATACAAGAAGCCCTCGTCCTTGCCTTAAGTTTTCAGATCAAGCTGGCGTGAAACTATCGCGGAGAACTCGTCGGCGAACGCCTCGAAACGTTGCGACATCCGGGTCGCCGATTGCGTGAACATATTGTAAAAAATAACGGCCGGAATCGCGGCGAGCAAGCCAAGCGCGGTGGCGAACAGCGCTTCCGCGATGCCGGGCGCGACCACGGCGAGGTTGGTGTTTTTGCTGGCGGCGATCCCCTGGAACGCGGTCATGATGCCCCAGACCGTTCCGAACAGCCCGATGAAGGGAGCGACAGCGCCGACGGTGGCGAGGAAGAGAAGGCGGCGCTCAAGCCGTTCCATCTCGCGCGTGATCGTCACCTCCATGACGCGCTCGATGCGCATCTGAACGCCCGCCAGCGGCTTCGCCGCGCCGTCGATGGAGCGGCGCCATTCGCGCATCGCGGCGACGAACAGGGCGCCCATCGCGCTGGCTGGCTTCTGCGACATGGAAAGATACAGCTCGTCGAGCGATTGCCCGGACCAGAAAATGCGCTCGAATTCGTCGGATTGGCTGCGCGCGCGGCGAAATGCTAAAACCTTCTCGATCACGATGGACCAGCACCACACCGAGGCGAGCGTCAGCCCGATCATGACGAATTTCACGACCAAGTGCGCTTGCAGAAACATGCCGAGAAACGAGAAATCGCTCATCTCTGGCCAGCCTTGAATGCCATCCGGCTAAAAAGGCTTCGAGCCTTCGAAGCGCCGTAAATCCATTCACCTATCGAGGAAACATATCTCATTTTTTAGTCGTGCTCGAAAAGCGCGCGACGCGTCCTTGCGCCGCGAACGCCCGCCGTTGAAGTTTGCAGGAATGGATTGCGCGTAAGAATGACGAAAGTGAGGTCAATTCTTTGCGCCTCAAGCTGTGCCCTCTTGCTGCGAGGCGATTGGAAGGTTAATAAATAATAGTCTTCGATTTGGTCATCTTGAGCTGGACGTGAAGTTGGGAGACGTTTTGATGCGGATTTTGTGGGCGGCACTTGCATTATCGGCGCTGGCGATGGACGCCCGGGCGCAGGATCTACCCGATCAGCGGCCGATTCTGCGGATCGAGCCGGGCATGCACACAGCCATGATCAGGCGAATCAGCGTTGATTCAACCTGCTCGCTCATGGTTACCGGCTCGGACGATAAGACGGGGCGCGTCTGGTCGATTCCCAAGGGCGGGCGCGGTCCGATGGAGCTGCTTCGCACTCTGCGCGTTCCGATTGGCGAGGGCTATGAAGGGCGCGTCAACTCGGTGGCGATCTCGCCCGACGGGAAATGGATAGCCGCCGGCGGATGGGACTCGAAGTGGGCCGTCGAACGGAGCATGAACATCTACATCTTCGAGACGAGCACGGGCCGCATCCTCACCACGCTGGGGCCTCTCGGGGAAGCCTACTATCACCTCGTCATTTCCAACGACGGCGCCCGCCTCGCGGTCACCATGAACGGCGGCAAGGGCGTGCAATTTTGGGATACGGCCACTTGGCAGCTTATCGCCACAGACGGGAACTACAACGGCAAGGACGCCTATGGCGCGGTTTTCGACCGCAACAACAGACTTTTCACGGTCGCCTACGATGGACAGATCCGCCGCTATAGCGCGAACGGCCGCCTCGAAGCGAAGATGCCCGCGGCGTCCGGCAAGCTGCCCTACGGCATTGCAGTGCACCCGTCAGGCACAAAGATCGCGGTAACCTTCGACGATTCGAAGGCGATCGACATTTATGACACGCACACGCTGAAGAAGATTTCCGAGGCGGACACGTCCCAAATCCCGCGCGGAAATTTTTACGGCGTGACCTGGTCCGCGGACGGCCTCCGCCTCTATGCGGGCGGAAGAGGCTATCAGGTCAACGGCAGGAATGTCGTCGTGATCTGGGACAACGATGGCCACAAGCAGGCCGAGCTTCCCTTGACGCGCAACAGCATCCTGGAGCTTTTGCCCTGCGGGCAGGACGGCATAGCCATGGCGTCGACCGACCCCACGCTAGGCGTCCTCAACCTGAGCGGCGCCAAGCGCGGCTGGCAGGAGGGCGTCAACGCCGATATGCGGGACAAAAAGCGCGATAACTTCGCAATGTCCTACGACGCGAAGAGGGTTCGATTTGGCTTGGGCCAAGGCCGGGACCGTCCCGTTCTGTTCGATACTTCCACGTTCGAATTTGTCGACTCGCCTGAGACTCCGGATGGCTTCATCACGCCCGACACAACAAGCCTCGGCGTCAGCGATTGGGAAAACAACGCGGCGCCGAAGCTGAACGGCAAGCCCATTTCGCTCCAGCCCTATGAAATCGCGCGCTCGGTCGCCATCGCGCCGGGCGCCGCGCAATTCGCGCTGGGCGCGGATTGGTCGCTGCGAGGCTATCGCGCCGACGGCTCAAAACTGTGGGAGAAGCAGGCCCCCGGCGCGCCCTGGGGCGTGAACATCAGCGGGGATGGCAAACTTGTCGTGGCGGCGATGGGCGACGGCACGCTGCGCTGGTATCGGCTTGCGGACGGCAAGGAGCTGCTCGCGCTTTACGTGCAAGCCAGGGACAGGCGCTATGTGGCCTGGACGCCGAAGGGCTATTACGCCGCCTCTCCCGGCGCCGAAGATCTGATCGGCTGGAATGTGAACCGCGACTTCGAGCACGCCCCCGACTTTTTCCCCGCGGCGCGCTTCCGCGACCGCTTCAACCGGCCTGACATCGTGAAGCGCGTTCTCGACGACCGCGACGAGGATCGCGCCATCGCCGAGGCGAACCGGCTCGCCGGCTCCTCGAAGCCAGCCGAGGAGATCTCCAAGAAGCTGCCGCCCGTCATCACCATCCTGTCTCCCGGCGAGGGCTTTTCCGAGGACAGCGTGACGCTGCGCTATTCGTTGCGCTCTCCTTCGGGCCAGCCGGTATCGCAGGTGGTGGCGCTGGTTGACGGCCGGCCCTTGCCGAACGGCCAGTTCCGCGGCCCTACGAATGTGACCGCCACGACGGACGCGGAGACGACGATTACGCTCACAGGACTGCCGCAGCGCGACATTGCCTTGTCGCTGGTGGCGCGCTCCGGCGAGAGCGAAAGCACGCCTTCGACCGTGCGCCTGAGATACGCCGGCGCGCCGCAGCGGGCCGAGGCCTCGCCGTCGAAACAAAACACCACGGTGTCGCTCTATGCGCTGGTCGTGGGCGTCGGCAAGTTCAAGGAGGCCAAGATCGATACGCTCGCCTGGGCGGGCAAGGACGCGCGCGACTTCGCCGAAGCGCTGAAGCGCCAGGAGGGCAAGCTCTACCGCAAGGTTGAGGTGAAGCTGCTCGCCGACGAGGACGCGGATTCAGGGTCCATCCTCGACGGGCTGACCTGGCTGCAGCGGCAGGTAAGCTCGGGCGACGTGGGCGTGGTGTTCCTGGCGGGCCACGGCGTGACCGCGCCATCGGGCGACTATTACTATGTGCCCTACAACGCTCGCATCGAGACCATCGCGGGCGTGTTGCTGCCGACGCGAGGCAGTTCGGTGCCCGACACCGAGATCAGCCACACGCTGAAGCAACTCGCCGGCAACGCGCTGTTCTTCTTCGACACCTGCCATTCGGGCAAGGCGGCTGGCGTCTCGTTCCGCGGCCAGCTCGACTATAACAAGCTCATCAACGAGATCGCCGGCTCGGCCAACGCCATCGTGCTGTCGAGTTCCACCGGCACGGAGCTGAGCATGGAAAGCGCGGAGTGGCAGCACGGGGCCTTCACCAAGGCGCTGCTTGAAGGCATCGCGGGCAAGGGCCTCCATTACGATCCAAGCGTCATCACCATCGACGAGTTGACGCTCTATGTGAAGGAGCGCGTGAAGGAGCTGACCGGCGGCTTGCAGCACCCGGTCGACTTGAAGCCCAGAGAGGCGAGGAATATTCCGTTCGCAATGCCGTAAGGCGCACGGTTGAAGGGCGCGGGCGCCAAAATCCAATGCATCATCATCCCGGACGCCGCCCGCGGCGATCCGGGATGACCTTCGCCGAGCGCCCGTAACGGCTTCGTGCGCGCGAGCGGCGCATTCCGGCGCGGCGATAGCGTCCGCCGCGGCGAAGGCGAAACTCAAGCGCTGCTTTTCGCCCGGAAGCTGAACCTGAGTTCGGATCGCTTGATCTTGCCGTTCGGGGTTTTGGGCAGACTTGAAACGACGACATACTCCTTCGGCTGCTTGTAGGCGGCGAGCGACTGCTTTGCGAACGCCTCAAGCTCCGTCTGAATCCCAGGTTTCGCCTGGTGGAGCACGACGAAGGCCACGATGATCGAAACGCCGTCCCGGACCGGCGCCTCGGCAACGGCGATATCCGCCACAGCGGGGTGCTTCGCGAGTTCCTGTTCGACCTCCACCGGGGAAACGCGGAACCCGCCGGCATTCATCAGGTCGTTGCGGCGGCCGAGATAGGTGACATAACCCTCCTCATCCATGACCCCAGCATCGCCGCCGACGAACCAATCCCCCCGAAAAACCTCGGCCTCCTCCTCGGGCCTGCGCCAATAGCCGAGCATCAATCCGGGATCGCTTCGATGCACGGCGATCAGCCCCGCCGAACCCGCGGGAAGCGGCTCCTCGCCGCCGCTCTCGTCGAGGATCGCGACACAGCGCGCCTCCTGGGCGCGGCCGACAGTCCCCGGCTTCCTTGGCACCGTGGGCGCGCTCGAAAGATAGGTCGACAGCTCGCTCTGCCCCAGCGCCTCGAAAAGCCGCGTGCGCGTCTTGCCTTCCCATTCCTCGGACACGGCGTTCGGGAGCGCTTCGCCCGCCGTCAGCCCATGACGCAGCGCCGGAAGCCCTCCGCGCGCAACACTCCCGTATTTCAGGATTTGCCGGTAGACGCCGGGGACGGCCGCGAAAATGGTCACATCGAGCGCGCGCATCAGACGCGGCCATAGAGCCGGGTCTTTCTCCCCCGTATATACGATGGCGGTTGCGCCGTTGGCCCAAGGGTCGGCGAGGCCCGTCCCCAGCGTATAGGTCCAGTTGAAGCTGCCGGTATGCATGAGGCGGTCGCCCGGAGCAATTCCGTACCAGCCCTGGTACATGGGCCGGCGTCCCCAGGCGCTTCGATGCGCGTGCAGCACGCCCTTCGGATTCGCCGTCGTGCCAGAGGTATAAATGAGAAACGCGGGATCGCCGGCGGCGGTGGGCGCGTATTGCGCCATCGGTCCGGTTTCCACGGCGACCTCGAAGGCCTTTTCCCGAAGAACGATGAGATCGGGAGGAAAAGCGCCGTGCGGCAGCGTCTCGTCGAGAACGATGGCCGAGGCCTCGGCGTCGGCCAGCACGAAAGACAGCTCCCGTTCCGTGAGATCGGGAGAGGCGGGCACGGGAACGAAGCCGCCCGCCATGGCGCCGAAAAAAGCCAGCGCATAGGATGTGCGGTTGCGCAGGCGGATCAGGATGCGGCTGCCGGCCTTGAGCTTGCACCTCGTCCGGAAAACGCAGGCGGCGCGCAAGACCGCCTGCTCCAGGTCGCCGTACCGCCAGGTTTCGACGTCGCGCCCGGCTGCGTCGTGAACCACGAGCAAAGCCGTCTTATGGACGGAAGCGCGCGCCGCGCGCAGGCAATACCGCGCCATGTTGAAGGCTTGCGGCGGAAGTTCTCCCCGGTATCCAAGCTTACCGTTGCTCACTGCCTTCCTTGAGACCCCGCGATTGGGCGCTTTTGTCGGGATCGGCCCACCACGTCTCGACTCTCGATCCGTAAAGCGTCGACACCGGCGGCTGGCGCAAGAACGACCACGCCGCGATCCATTGCTTCGGCGCATGATACAACGGAATCCCGTAGCGGCCCGACAGCAAAATCCGGTCGAGCGCGCGAACCGCGGAGACGAAGTCGGCGCGGCTCTTGGCCGAAAGCATGGCGGCGATCATCGCATCCGCACCCGCGCTCTGAACTCCCGCGTAGTTGAAGCTTCCTTCCTGCGACGCCGATTCCTTCGACCAGCGAAAGCTTTGCTCGTTTCCCGGCGACAGCGAGGAGGCCCAGTTTGCCTGCATCATGTCGAAGTCGAAGGACGTGGCGCGGCGCTGATACTGAGCCGAATCGACGAACCTCACCTGCGCGGCGACGCCGATTTGGCGAAGGAACCGCGAATAAGTGAGCAGCAGACGCTCCTGCTCGCGCGTGGCGCAGATCATCTCGAACGAAAGCGGCTGCCCGGTCGCCTTGCTTGTCATGATGCCGCCCTGCAACGCATAGCCGGCCTCTTCGAGAAGCGCGATCGCGCGCTTGCGGCCTTCGCAATTCGTGCCGGAGCCGTCGGTTACAGGCTGGCTGAAGTCGCCTTCCAGCGCGCCCGGCGCCAACTCGTTCGCGAAAGGCGCAAGAAGCTCCCGTTCGCGCGCGTCCGCCGGGCGTCCGTGAGACGAAAGTTCGGAGCGGTCGAAAAAGCTTTCGGTGCGCACATAGAGGCCGCGAAACAGCGTCTTGTTCAGCCATTCGAAATCGAAGACGAGCGTGAGCGCCTCGCGCACGCGGGGATCGGCGAACAAGGGGCGCCGCGTATTGAAGACGAGCGCCGACATCGGGGCCGGCACGCCGAGATCGAACTCCAGTTTTTTGACGAGGCCGTCGCGAACGGCGGGGAAATCATAGGCTTCCGCCCATTTCACCGCGTCGATCGGATCGCTGTCTCCCTGGACGTCGAAGAGCCCCTTGCGGAAGGCCTCCATCATGGACGTGTTGTCTCGATAATAATCGATGCGGATCGTGTCGAAGTTGAATTGCCCGCGCGTGATGGGAAGGTCGCGGCCCCAATAGTTCGGGTTGCGGCGGTAGACGATGCTCGCGCCGCGATCGACCTCCTCAACGGTGTAAGGCCCGCTCCCCAGCGGCTTTTCGAAGCCCGTCTTGTCGAATGTCTCCTCCGTGATCGCATGGCGCGGCAAAACCGGCATGAGCCCCATGATCAGCGGCATTTCGCGGTCGCCCCCTCCCTCGAAGGTGAATTTTACGCCGCGCTCGCCGATCTTCTCGGCCTTGGCGACCTTGCTGTAATAGTTGCGGTGGTTCGGCCGGCCCTTGCTCTTGAGGAGCGACCAGGAGAACAGCACGTCCTCCGGCGTGATCGGCGTCCCGTCCGAAAAACGCGCCTCGGGGCGAAGCTGAAAGCTGACCCAGCTCCGGTCGTCCGGCGTCTCCACGGTTTCCGCAATCAGCCCGTAGAGGGAGAATGGTTCATCGTAGCTGCGGGCGAGCAGCGTCTCGAAGACATAATCCCTCAGACCCGCCACGGGCGCGCCTCTCACGATGAACGGATTGAGGCTGTCGAAAGAGCCGAGCACCGCAAGCCTGATAGCGCCTCCCTTGGGCGCGTCGGCATTAACGTAATTTAAGTGTGGAAACGTCGCGGCATATTTGGGCTCGTCGTGCATCGCGATGCCTGCCTTCGGCGCGGCGCTTGCAGCCGCTCCAATCGCAAGCGAGACGACGATCGCCGCTGTGACAAAAACGCCACTAAGGCCGCGCGATCCCGGTCCAAGCACCGGAAGCTTCAATGCTCCAAAAGCCAAGAGAGCGAATCCTTTCTGATATGCGCCGCGGCCCTAGAAGGCTCTAGGCCAAGAAACTTTCGAAATAATGGCGGCGGCGAAAGCCCCTGGACACAAGCCCAGCGGGTGGCGGAGTGTTTCACAGCTGTGTGAAACTGTCACGGGAAAGCCGCAATTTCGAGTATCCAAGCAACACTGACGGTCCTCGGCGCGGATGCCAGGGAGTAGGACAGCCAACGCGATTCGCTGAAAGGTTGGAGTTAATGGTTTTCACAAGGCTCGTAAAAGCGGCAGCCTTAGGGTTGGTCGCGGCGTCTGCGCTTACGCTCGGCGTAACAGGCGCGATGGCGCAAGCAAAGGATAAGGGCGCAAAGCCCGCGCTGGCGGTCGGCGGGGAGCCGCAAAAGGCGCCCGACATCTGGTATAAGCTCTGTATCGACGTTCCGGTCGCCGACCCCGTAAAGCCGGGCGAGCAGCCGAAGCCGCAGAAGCCTGAAGAGATGAAAAAGGTGAACGTCTGCTTGACGCAGGTGGACGTGCGCGACAATGCAACCGCCATTCTCATCGGCAAGATCGCCGTTCGGCAGGTGGCCGGCCAGGCGAAGCCGCAGATGCTGGCCATGCTTCCGCTCGGTTCCGCGCTTCCGCCCGGAGCGCTCGTCAAGGTCGACGACAAGGAGCCGATCAAGCTCGTCTACACGACGTGCGATCAAGCTGGATGCTACGCCGAAGCTAATGTCGAGCCCACTCTCATCGACCAGATGAGGGCCGGCAAGCAAATCGCCTATCTCGGCATCGACGTTACGGGCCGCGCGCTGAGCATCCCGTTGCCGCTGGAAGGCTTCGCCAAGGCGATCGATGGGCAGCCCGTGCCGGTCGAGAAGTATAACGAGGATCAGCGCAAGATCGCCGAGGTCATCCGGGGCCGCCTTGCGGAGCTGAGGAAACAGCAGGAAGACGCCGCAAAAAATGGCCAGCCGGCGGCAGCGGCGAAGCCAGGCGACAAGAAGCCGCCGACGAAGTAGGCTGGCAAGCCGGTTAAGCGGGGGCCTTGGCTTCCCGCTCGCGATACAGCTCTCGCCCATCCGCGGGAGCTTTTTTTTGGCGATGATCTTGAGGCGACCATCCGGGGCAGAGACCGAACGGATACCCCCTGGCCGAGCTCCGCCCAAAGTCGCAAACGGTTGTTGATATGTTACAATGTTCTATTTATGTTCTCAGGCTCCCTAGTTAACCTGAGTCTCAATAGTGGATGAGTCGCGATGAAGATTGACGGACTTCAACTTGCGCAAGCATCACCCATCGCGGAAGCCGCCGATGGCGTACAGGCTCGCGACCGAATTAGGCCGCAGAGCAAGAATCGCAACAAAGTCCCCACCATTCGGGACAGCGTGATCTATCAAGGTGACGCATTGACAGTGCTGCGCACGCTTCCTTCCGGCTGCGTGCAAACTGTCGTGACGTCACCTCCGTACTGGGGGCTACGTGACTACAACATGCCCAATCAAATCGGCCTCGAACAAAGGCTTCCTGATTTCATTGGGCGACTACGCTGCGTCTTTTCGGAAGTGAGGCGTGTACTTCGAGACGATGGCGTACTTTGGCTGAACATCGGAGACGGCTACACGAGCGGCAATCGAGGATGGCGTGCGCCCGACAAAAAGAATCGTGCGCGAGCCATGGAAATTCGCCCGGATACCCCAGAAGGTTTGAAACCTAAGGATTTGATGGGTATCCCGTGGCGGCTCGCGTTCGCCCTTCAGGACGATGGGTGGTACCTTCGCGCAGACATAATCTGGCATAAGCCGAATGCCATGCCAGAAAGTGTAAAAGATCGCCCAACACGGTCGCACGAGTATCTTTTTTTGTTCAGCAAAAGCGAGATGTATTTCTATGATCGGCTAACCATCCTTGATTCGAATGGCCGCAACAAGCGTTCAGTTTGGGATATAAATACTCAAGCATATACCGGCGCACACTTTGCTACATTTCCGCCGAAACTAGTCGAGCCGTGCATCATGGCAAGTACACGCCCAGGAGATTTTGTACTTGACCCGTTCTTTGGATCAGGAACGACTGGCCTAGCAGCCTGCGAGCTAGCCAGAAAGTACGTAGGCATCGAGCTTCATCCAGACTACATCGACTTGGCAAAGAAGAGATTGGGTCTTTCTTGCGCTCCGATCTTGAAGATTGCCGAATGATTTTCAATCTTCCTCCGCCAGATCTTCAGGTTGGCTTCGCGCTGAAGCTTATGGAAGCGCGTTCGCGTCTACTGCAAGACTTTTTGAAGGCGACGGTTCGCACGCTGGATATCGAGGAGCTTGACAAGCAGCTAGCTAAATATGCCCCGAAAACAGGGCTCACAGTCCTCGCATCTAATGGGCTGCGGGGTGAGCTCGTGTTTGCTGTGCCGCTCGTTCTCGAGGCTAGCCCTCAGTTATTAGGATATTACCGGCTATTATTTGGGTACAGCCAGAAGCTGTTTTACACGACCACTACAGGATTGGGTCGCTTCAAGGGAATGGAAGAGCGAGGAGTCATCGCTGCACGCAACAGTTCTGAGCTGTCGGCGATGTGCCTTCACCTTGGCGAGGTGGGCGCCATGTTGTTGGCTGGCGTTGGATCGGCCGCAGTCTCGGATCATTTCCTTGATGATTTGACGCTTCTGACACTGGGGCCACAGTTCCGCGGTGGCGCTAATGTGGACATCGGCACGGAAGGTATCGAAGTGGCATTTGGCATTGTTCGGGAAATCGTGAAAAATGCCATCGAAGACGAACACGAGAACCGTTTGAAACTAAGAAACGCTGCCGGTAGGGCGGTACACATTGAGGTAGCTGCAGATCCTGACATTCGCATCGTCGAGATCATGACCTCGGGAGCAGAAAGGCATCTCATTGCAATCGAGGTGAAAGGGGGACGCGACTTCTCAAACATCCACAATCGGGTCGGAGAAGCGGAGAAAAGTCATCAAAAAGCACGCGCAGATGGTTTCACGGAATGCTGGACGATCGTGAACGTGGACCGTACCAATTTCAATCAGGCGAAACGCGAGAGCCCGTCCACAAATCGATTTTACAGGATCCGTGACTTGGTGGACCAGTCGACTGAACAATACAGCGATTTCAGAGACCGGATACAGGCATTGACCGGAGTTCGATCCTAGCCGAGCTTCCGCCGGAACAGCCAGCTCGCCGCCGTCAGCGTGAACGCCGCAATGAACAGCATCGGCCAGATACGCTCCGCCACCAGCGCCATCGGCATATCGCGCAGAAACACCCCGCGCACAATCACGAGGAAATGCGTCAGCGGGTTCACAAGCGCAACCGGCTGCAGCCAGTCGGGCATATTCTGAACGGGGCTCGTGAATCCCGACAGCATCATGGCGGGCATCATGTAGACCATCGCGCCCAGCATTGCCTGCTGCTGCGTCGACACCAGCGACGAAATGAACAGGCCTACGCCGATGATGGCGAGGACGAATACGATGAGGCCCGCATAGAGCACGAAGATCGAGCCTGTTAGGGGAATGCCGAAGACCTGCGTGACCACGATCGTGATGGCGGTCGCCAGCGCAATGCCTATGATCAGGCCCGGCACGGCCTTGCCGATCATGATCTCCGTCGGCTGCAGGGGCGACACAAGAAGCTGCTCGAACGTGCCAAGCTCGCGCTCTCGCGCAACCGACATCACCATCACCATGAGGACCGTCGTCATGGTGAGAGTGCCGACGAGGCCCGGCACCATGGTGTTTCGATATTCGCGGTTGGGATTATACCATGTCCGGTCCACCACGGCGCTGACATCGGGGCGCTCCTCGCCGAGAACGACGTCGACGGCGAACCGCGTCACGATAGAGTTGATGTAATTGTTGAGGATCTGCGCGCTGTTGGAGCGCCTTCCGTCGAGAAGCACCTGCACGCTGACCGGCTCCCGTGCCGCCACGCGCCGCGAAAAGTCCTGCGGAATGCGAACGACGGCCAGCACGCGCTGTCCGTCTATCGCGGGCTGTATTTCGGATTCGCTTTTGTAATAGGTTACCGAGGAGAAGGCGGACGCGCGCTCGAACCGGGTGAGGAGCTGCCGCGAACTCTCCCCCCAATCCTCATTGAAGACGCCGATGGGCGCGTTGGTCACTTCCAGCGTCGCCGCGTAGGCATAGAGAAATACCTGCATCAGCGGCGGAACGATGAAGGCGATGCGCGTGCGCGGATCGCGAAACGCCGAAAGCAGCTCTTTTATGATCAGGGCGATGAGTTTCGGCGGCATGGTCAGTCGAGCCTCATTCTGGAATTGCGCCACGTCAGCGCCATCAGGAACGCGCTCATCAGCGCGAGGATGAGAATGCTCGGCGCGAGCACTTCGGCGATGTCTCCGGCCAGGAAGATCGTCTGGAGGCTGCTCACGAAATACCGGGCGGGGACGAGCGCCGAGAACGCGCGCAAGGGACCCGGCATGCTCGACAGCTCGAAAATGAAGCCGGAAAAGAACAGGCCCGGCAGGAAGGACGCCATCATCGCGATCTGGCTCGCGAGAAACTGCGTCCGCGCGACCGTGGAGATCAGCAGCCCGGCGCTGAGCGCGACCATCAGAAACGCCGTCGTCACCAAGAGCAGCATGAAGATCGAGCCGCGCAGGGGCACGTCGAAGATGAAAACCGCAAAGACGACCGAAATCGCCATTGCGACCAGGCCCAGGAAGAAGTTCGGGACGACCTTGCCGACGAGAAACTCAGGCACGCTCGCCGGCGTGGCGAGCAGCGCCTCGATGGTGCCGCGCTCCCATTCGCGCGCCACCACCAGCGCGGTGAGCAGCGATCCGATCATCATCAAGATCAGCGCGATGGACCCCGGCACGAGGAAGCGGCGGCTTTCAAGCTCGGGATTGAACCAGACGCGCGGCTCGGTCGTGATGAAACCCTTCGCGTCCAGGCCGCTGCTCAGCGCTCGCTGGGAGAGCCATGTTTGCCAGGCGCCTTGCACATAGGCGGTGACGAGGCTCGCGGTATTGGGATCGGTTCCGTCGGTGATGATCTGCACTCCCGCCGTGTCGCCGCGCCCGATGCGCTGGGTGAAATCGCCGGCAAGGATGACCACGCCTTCGATGCGCGAGGCGGTCAGATCGTTGAGGAATTCGCGGCGGTCATGGGCCACGCGCACCTTGAAATAGGGCGTATTCGCCAGCGATGCCTCGAACATCACCGTTTCGGGCGTCGGGTTCTCGATGACGACGCCAACGCGCATTTTCGTCACGTCGAACGACACGCCGAAGCCGAACAGGAAAAGCAGGAGCACCGGCAGCACCACGGCGACGACGAGGCTGCTCGGATCGCGAACGATCTGCAGCATCTCCTTGCGGATGAGCGCGCGCATCCGGCGCAAGCGGCCGCCTTCATCGACGCCGTCGCCCCTTAACCTGTCCATCTCCCGCGCAAGCTCGCCTTGGCGGGCTCGCAACTCTGGCGTGTCCGCATTCGCCGGCGCATGCGGACTGGAGAGGGGACTGCGCTGCAGCGGCTGCGGCCGAACCTCCTCCTCGGGGTGAGGGGTTTTGTCCAGTGTTTCGAGGTCGCTCATGCCGCCTCCCGCCTGTCCTGGGCGTCGATCAGCGCGATGAATGCATCTTCCAGCGTCGGATTTGGCAACGCCGCGGTGCGGACGCGGGCCTGCAACGCGTCCGGCGCGTCGATGGCGATGCACTTGCCGCGATAGATAAGCGCGACGCGATCGCAATACTCGGCTTCGTCCATGAAATGGGTCGTCACCATCACCGTGACGCCGCCTGAAATCATGGCGTTGATATAGCCCCAGAATTCGCGCCGCGTGAGCGGGTCTACGCCGGAGGTCGGCTCGTCGAGGAACAGCACCGGCGGATTGTGCAGGATGGCGCAGGACAGCGCGAGCCTTTGCTTGAACCCAAGCGGCAGCGCGCCGGCGTTCACGCTCATATGCGGGCCGAGGTCGAACGCCGCCGACACGCGGTCGATGGCCTCGCGCTTCTTCGCGCCCCAAAGGCCGTAGGCGCCGCCGAAAAAGTCGAGGTTCTGGCGCACGCTGAGATCCCCATAGAGCGAGAATTTCTGCGCCATGTAGCCGAGCCGGCCGCGAGCGTCCGATGGCGCGCTGTAGAGGTCGTAGCCGTCGACGCGAGCCGCGCCGCCGGTCGGCCTGAGCAAACCGCACATCATCTTGAAGGTGGTGGACTTGCCCGCGCCATTCGGCCCAAGCAAGCCGAAGATTTCGCCGCGGTTGATCGTGAAGGAGATATGGTCTGCGGCGGTGAAATCCCCGAACTGCTTTGTGAGATTGACGGCTTCGACCGCCGCGCCGCCGCTGCTGCCGGGTTGGACCGCAGCCTTCATGTCCTGGGTGCGCTTCGGCTGGCCGCCAAGCATGGCCACGAAGGCGTCTTCGAATCTGGGCCGCGCCGGCGCGATCCTGACGACGCCCGCGCCTTGCAAATCCTCCGGCTGCGGCGGCGGCGCATGCTCTTTCATGACGAGACGCACGGAATCGCCCTGCAGCACGCCGTCGATGATCTCAGGCTTCGACAGCGCCCGCGCCAGAAGCGCGCGACGCTCTGCGCCCGCGCCTTCCACCAGAAAAACCCGCTCGCCGATTTGCGCGGTCATCGCTTTGGGATCGCCCTGGTAGAGGAGCGCGCCATTGTTGAGGACGATCACATCCGTGCAGTTTTCGGCCTCGTCGAGATAGGCGGTGGTCCAGACGACGGCGACGCCCGCCACCGTCAGCTCATGCACCATGCGCCACAGCTCGCGCCGCGAGATCGGGTCCACGCCCACGCTCGGTTCGTCCAGGAGCAGGATTCTGGGCGATTTCAGCATCGCGCAGGCGAGACCCAGCTTCTGCTTCATGCCGCCGGAAAGTTTTCCGGCAAGGCGGCTCGTGAAGCGCGCGAGATCGGTGAAGGCGAGGAGCCGCTCGAAGGTTTCAGCGCGGGTTTTCCCCGTGACGCCGCGCAGGTCGGCGTAAAGCTCCAGGTTTTCGAGGACGCTCAAATCCTCGTAAAGCCCAAAGCGCTGGGGCATGTAGCCGATGGCGTGATGAAGGGCGATGCTGTCCTTGATCGTATCGAGGCCGCATACGGTGAGCGAGCCTTCGGTCGGCGCGAGCAGGCCCGCCATGAGGCGCATGAGCGTCGTCTTGCCGGCGCCGTCAGGCCCGGCGATGCCCGTGACCTCTCCAGCCCTGATCGAGAAGCTGATGGCGTCGAGCGCCGGCGGCGCGTTCCCGGCGAAACGCTTCGTTACTTTATCGACGATTGCGACAGGCTCGCCGCTCATGGCGCAGTGCTCGCAACGGGCGTCCCCTCCAGCGCCGGCTTAAGATCGATGGTTACGGGCATCCCCTGCCTCAGCTCGTCCGACCTGCCATTCACCACCACGCGAATGCGATACACGAGCGCGGTGCGCAGTTCGGTCGTCTCCACCGTCTTCGGGGTGAACTCCGCCGCCGTGGAAATGAAGCCGACCTTGCCGCTATAAACCTTCCCGCCAGGAAGATCGGTGTGCACGCTCACATCCATGCCGGGCCTGATGCGTCCGAGATCCGGCTCGGCGACATAGGTGCGGACCCAGACGGGCGAGGTGAGGCTCAAGACATAGACCGTCTCGCCTGCCTGCACGATGGCGCCAACTTCGCGAACGCGGCTCAGCACCGAACCGTCGCTTGGCGCGATCAGATCGGAGTTGGCGAGCTGCCGCTCGGTAACCTGAAGGTTCGCCTTATGCTCGTCGAGCTGCGCCTTGGCGAGCGCAATATCCTCCTTGCGGAAGCCGATCTCCTGAAGGCGCAGCGCCTCCTTGGCGGAATTAAGCTGTGCCTGGGCCTGACGCTCGGCGGCGGAGGAGTCGTCGAAGGACTTTTGCGATCCCGCAGGCGTTTTCAGAAGCGCCTCCGCGCGGCTTCTGGTGATTTTCGCGTTCGCCAGCGTGGCTTCGCGCTCGGCGACCAGCGCCCTGGCCTCCGCGATTTCCTCGGGCCTGTTGCCGGTTTTCAGCTTCTCGTAATTCGCTTCCGACTGGCTCATCTGCGCGCGCATTTGCGCAAGCGTATCCCGGAAATAGACCTTATCGAGCGAGGCCAGCACCTGGCCCGCCCGCACCGCATCGCCTTCATCGAAATGCAGAACGTCGATCCGGCCCGGCACCTTGAAGCTGAGATTCACCTGCCGGACTTCGACATTGCCTTGCAGGACAAGCTCGCCGCTGCCGGCATGTCGGTTCTTGTACCACCAGAAGCCGCCCAAGCCCGCGGCGGCAAGAAGGACGATCACAACAGCTTTCGGAGGACGCTTCATGTCAGGCTCTCCCCGTCCTTGAGACCAAGCATAAGCTTACGGTGGCTCTCGATCAATGCGTTGACGTCCAGCGGATCGAAGCGCGAGAACAGCGATCTCCAGACGATCGCCATGAGCAGCGGCGCGAAGAAAAGCTGCGGAAACTTCGCCATGGCGTCCGACGGCAGCTCGCCGCGCTCATAGCCGCGCGTGACGATGGCGCGGATGATTTCCCGGCCCTTGCTGATGACTTCGCGATGATAGAATTCGGCGATCCGGGGAAAGCGCGGGCCTTCGGCGATGATAAGGCGAACCAGACGCTCGCGCTTCGTCCCGATGACCTGGCTCGCGAACACCTGCAGGATGCGCTCCAGCATGACGCCGGCGGGAATCGTCTGATCCGCCGAAAGCGCCGCGAACCGCTCCAGAACCGGGCTCGCGATGCCGCGCAGCAGCTCTTCGAAGAGCGATTCCTTGTCGGGGAAATAAAGGTAGAGCGTGCCCTTCGCGACCCCGGCCTTTTGCGCCACGTCGTCGAGCCTCGCGGCGGCAAAGCCGTTCTCTGAGAAGACGTCGAGCGCGGCGTCGAGGATGGCCGCCCGCCGCTCGTCCTGGCTTACGCGCTTTTTCTCCGGCGCCGCCGCCGGGCCGTTACGGGCCTTGATATTGGCTTTCGCAATCATGCCGCCCTCGCTGACTGACTGGCCAGTCAATATACAACATTGAGCCCCTCGCGCAAGGGCCACGCTTGTGGCGCGGCAGAAAGAGCCAATATCGCGCGCAGGGATTAAGCTTTTTTGCCGCCTCCGGCTGTACACTGGTCAGCGGCGATTCCGGTGATAAAGACCATGAGCGGAGTTGAGACGTCGGCGCTTTCAGCGCGCGGGACCGAAGAAAAGCGGGACGCCATCAGAGCGGCCTATCGCACGCCCGAACCCGAATGCGTTCCGCCGCTGATTGCGGAGGCGCGGCTCGCCCCTGAGACGGCGGGCGAGGCGGCCTGTCTCGCCTATGGCCTGGTCGACCGCCTGAGAAGCGAGCGCGGCCACTCGTTCGGCGTCGAGGCGCTGATGAAGGAATTCTCGCTGTCAAGCCGGGAGGGCGTGGCGCTGATGTGCCTCGCCGAGTTGCTCCTGCGCATCCCCGATAGCCGCACCCGCGACCTGCTCATCCGGGACAAGCTTGCGCACGGCGATTGGCGCTCGCATGTCGGCGCGAGCCCCTCCTGGTTCGTGAACGCGTCCACCTGGGGCTTGCTCATCACCGGCAAGCTCGTGGCGACGAGCAGCGAGCGCGGCATGTCGGCGGCGCTGTCGCGTGCGGTCGCGCGCGGCGGAGAACCCATCGTCCGCCAGGCGATGGACCTCGCGATGCGGCTGCTCGGCCGGCAGTTCGTGACCGGCCAGACCATCGAGGAGGCGCTCGACTACGCGCGGCCCTTCGAGGAGCGCGGCTTTCTCTACTCCTTCGACATGCTGGGCGAAGCGGCCGTCACCGAGGAGGACGCCGCGAGTTACATGGCCTCATACGAGCATGCGATCGAAGCCATCGGCGCGCAGCGCGGCGCGAGCGTCTACGAGGGCGCGGGCATTTCGGTGAAGCTGTCGGCTCTGCATCCGCGTTACGCATACGCGCAAATGGATCGCGTGCGGGGCGAGCTTTACCCGCGGCTGTTGAAGCTCGCGCTCAAGGCGGCGGAGCGCGGCATCGGCTTCAACATCGACGCCGAGGAAGCCGACCGCCTGGAGCCGTCGCTCGATATGATCGAGGCGCTCGCCCATGAAAGCGCGCTTCGAGGCTGGCGTGGCCTCGGCTTCGTCGTGCAGGCCTACCAGAAGCGCGCGCCCTTCGTGGTCGATTGGCTGATCGATCTGGCCGGGCGGAGCAGGCGGCGCCTCATGATCCGGCTCGTGAAGGGCGCCTATTGGGACAGCGAAATCAAGCGCGCGCAGGCGGACGGCCTCTCCGGCTACCCCGTGTTCACGCGCAAGCCGTACACCGACGTCTGCTATCTTGCCTGCGCCAAGCGCCTGCTCGCCCGCCGCGACGCGGTTTTCCCGCAATTCGCCACGCATAACGCGCAAACGCTCGCCGCGATCTATCGCATGGCCGGCCCCGAGTTCCGCACGGGCGACTACGAATTTCAATGCCTGCATGGCATGGGCGAAAGCCTCTATGGCCTCGTGGTCGGGCCGGAGAACCTGAACCGGCCCTGCCGCATCTACGCGCCGGTCGGCACGCACAAGACGCTGCTCGCCTATCTGGTGCGGCGGCTGCTGGAGAACGGCGCCAACTCGTCCTTCGTTCATCGGCTCATGGACGACACGATCCCTATCGAAGACCTGATCGCCGATCCGGTCGCCGAGGCCGCCTCGCTGGGCGGCTCTCCTCACCCCGCCATCGCCCTGCCGCAAGACCTGTTTGGCGACGAGCGTCGAAACTCGAAGGGGCTCGACCTGTCGGACGCGGGCGCGCGCAGCTCGCTGGAGCGCGCTATCGCGGAAAGCCGCCGGGCGGAATTTGCCGCGGCGCCGACGCTCGCTTCGGCGAAGCCGGGGGACGGCGCCGCGAAGCCGATCCGCAACCCTGCGAACCCTGCAGACCTTGTGGGGCACGCCGCGGCGGCGACAGAAGCCGATGTCGAGGCCGCGATGGAGGCCGCCGCCGCTTCGGACTGGGGCGCAACCGGCGCGGCAACGCGCGCGGAAGTCCTGGAGCGCGGCGGCGATCTCTTGGAAGGCGCGATGGAGCGGCTCGCGTCGCTTCTCGTCCGCGAGGCCGGCAAGACGATGCCGAACGCCGCCTCCGAGGTGCGGGAGGCCGTCGATTATTGCCGGTACTATGCCGCACAAGCCCGGCGTCTGCTTGCGGCGCCGCATGCGCCTCTCGGCCCCGCGGTCTGCATCAGTCCGTGGAATTTCCCGCTCGCGATATTCACGGGCCAGATCGCGGCCGCGCTCGCCGCCGGCAATCCAGTCCTCGCCAAACCGGCGGAGCAGACGCCGCTCGTCGCCGCCGAAGCGGTTCGCCTTCTCCACGAGGCGGGCATCCCGCGCGGCGCGCTCCAGCTTGTGCCGGGGCGCGGCTCGGTCATAG
Organism: uncultured Alphaproteobacteria bacterium; assembly: GCA_963748525.1. GTDB lineage: Bacteria > Pseudomonadota > Alphaproteobacteria > Rhizobiales > Rhodomicrobiaceae > Rhodomicrobium. The sequence goes on along the minus strand of CAVVJJ010000013.1, from coordinate 207,128 downwards.
GCTCCGCGCTCGTGGCGGACCCGCGCGCCAAAGCCGTCGTCTTCACCGGCTCGACAAGCGTCGCACGCTCGATCCAGCGCACGCTGGCCACGCGCGGCAATGTCCCGCTCATCGCCGAGACCGGCGGCCAGAACGCCATGATCGTGGACTCTTCGGCCTTGCCCGAGCAGGTCGTTGGCGATGTGCTGGCCTCGGCGTTCGACTCGGCCGGGCAACGCTGCTCGGCGCTGCGCGTGCTGTGCCTGCAGGATGAGATCGCAGACCGGCTGCTCGCGATGCTCAAGGGCGCGATGGCGGAGCTTCGGATCGGCGACCCCGCGCGGATCGAGACGGATGTCGGGCCGGTGATCGATGCGGGCGCGCAGTCGGCATTGGAAACCTATCTCACAAGCTCTGGCCATCGCATTTTGTATCGGACGCCGCTTCCCGCTTCCGCCGCCTCGGCCGGGACTTTCGTGGCCCCGGCGATCGTTGAAATCGGCGCCATCGGCGAGCTGACGCACGAGGTCTTCGGCCCGATCCTCCACGTGCTCCGCTTCGCGAGCGCTGGCCTGCCGCGCCTCATCGACGACATCAACGCCACGGGCTACGGGCTGACGCTCGGCATCCACTCCCGCATCGACGAAACCATCGATTTCATCGCGTCGCGCGCCCGCGCCGGAAACATCTACGTCAACCGGAACATGATCGGCGCCGTCGTGGGCGTGCAGCCGTTCGGCGGCGAGGGGCTTTCCGGGACAGGCCCGAAGGCGGGCGGCCCGATTTATCTTCCGCGGCTGCTTCGCGAGGCGCCGCCGGTCCGGCTCGACGGCGCGCGCGACGAGACGAAGCTTGAGCCGCTGGCGTTGCTGGAGGATTGGGTCGCGGCAGGCGCGAGCCGGCTTCTGAGCGATGAGGAGCGCGGGCGCCTCGGCGAAATCCTCAGCCGCTATCGCGCGGAGTCGCTCCTGCCGGTGGAAATGGCGCTGCAAGGCCCGGTCGGCGAAGACAACCGGCTCAGCTTCAAGCCGCGCGGGACTGTCCTTGGCGTTGCGGACACGATCTTCGAGGCGCTGCGCCAGTTCGGGGCCGCGCTTGCTACGGGAAACCGCTTCCTCCTGGCGGAGGGCGCGCCGGTGAGCGGCCTTTGCGAGCGAATGCCCCACGCCGTGCGTTCCCACATCGCGACCACCGCCGCATGGCGAAACGCCCAATTCGACGCGGTGCTGGCTTCGAGCGGCGAGGCGATCGGCGAAATCGCATTCAGCATGGCGGCGCGGCCGGGGCGCATCATCCCGGTGCTATCGGGGACCCCGGACTACGATTTGCACATGCTGGTGAAAGAGAAGACCGTCTCCATCAACACGGCGGCGGCGGGCGGCAACGCAACCCTCCTGACCCTCGTCAAGTGACGGCTGCGGAGAGACTTACTTAAAAAGCCTGCCCAGGAATTGCAAAAGAATTAAAGCCCGAGGGCTAGGCTGCTGTGGCGCGCCAAAAGCTTGGCCGCTCCGACATTTCCGCAAATCCGATCGGGAGCAATATTGTGATGCGTTCAGCCCTTGCTCTTCTCGCAGCCGGGATTTCCATACTTGCGCCGGGCGCCAGCCTCGCATGCACCCGGACGCTCTACACCGGCGCCGACAACACCGTCATCACCGGCCGCAACATGGACTGGGCAGAGGACATGGGGTCGAATCTTTGGGCGTTTCCGGCGGGTTTGAAGCGCGACGGCGCGGCGGGTCCCAACTCGATCCAATGGACCTCGAAATATGGCAGCGTCATCGCCTCCAGCTACGAAGCGGGAACGGGCGACGGCATCAATGAAAAGGGGCTCGTCGCCAACCTGCTCTATCTCGCCGAGTTGGATTACGGCGCGCCCGACGGGACGAAGCCGCTCCTCTCCATCGTCGCTTGGGCGCAATATGTGCTCGACAATTACGCCACCGTCGCCGAAGCGGTCGACGCGCTCGCCAAGGAGCCGTTCGCAATCCTTTCCCCCCCTTTGCCGAATGGCGCCCCGGCGACCATTCACCTTTCGATCTCGGATGCATCGGGAGACTCCGCGATATTCGAGTATCTCGGGGGCAAGCTCAAAATTCATCACGGGCGGGAATACACCGTGATGACGAATTCGCCCTCCTACGACCAGCAGCTTGCGCTTGATGCCTATTGGAAGGACATCGGAGGCGACGTCTTCCTGCCCGGCACCAGCCGCGCGGCGGACAGGTTCGCCCGCGCCTCTTTCTACCTGAACGCGATCCCAAGGCAGGCGGACCCGGCCATCATCAAGAGCGTGCCGGATCAATCCTACGGCTATCAGGCCGTGGCGAGCGTGCTGAGCGTTCAGCGCAGCGTCAGCGTGCCGCTCGGGCTGGCCGTGAAGGACAAGCCGAACATCGCCTCGACGCTTTGGCGCACGATCTCGGATCAGAAAAATCTCGTTTATTACTTCGACTCGGCGACGCGGCCCAACACCTTCTGGACATCGCTGTCCAAGCTCGATTTGAAGCCCGGCGCGCCGGTGAAGAAGCTGACCCTGCAAAACGGCGAGGTCTACTCGGGCGAAACCGCCGATAAATTCCGGGATGCCGAGCCCTTCAAATTCCTGCCGGCGACGCCTCCGGCGCGCGCCGCCTCGGTCGATACGCCCGCAGCCGCCGTCGCCGCCGCCGAAGCGCAACCCGCGCCGAAGCACCGGGCCTGGGCGTACAGAAAGCGCCGCGAACGGGCCGACGCTCGCTGATCCGCCGCCCCGGCGAGCCTTCGGGTTCGCCGCACCCTTCACGACATGCGGCGCCTCGTTCACTCTTCCACATGCGATCACGGCGGCCCTGGGAAGCCGCCGGGTGGTTTCCTGGGCTTGCCGCCAGAGAGTGCAGATCCCCCTCAATTCAACGTGAACGAGTGCCAGACGCCGTCGTGGCCGATGCCGACGCTGTAATATGAATATTTCCCCGCCGCGGCCATCTCCTTCACCCGGGCCGGCGGCAAAAACCTGTAAATCTCGACCTCCTGGCTTGGGCTCAGCCCCGCCAAGGGAATTGCCGCGTGATAGGGCCAAACGATCATTTCATCCTTCGTTCCAGCATTCTTGATGGCGTAGCCGGTCGTCAGCAAATTGTACAAGATCGCGAGCATCTCACGGCCGGCGCCGTCGGCGGAGGCGGATTTCAGATAGGAGATCGGATCGGGAACGCGCTCCTTCGCGAACACGGGAGGAAGCTCGTTCATATCGATCGGCGTCCGCAGCTCTTCGATATCGCCGCTCGTCGCCGCCTTCAGGATCGCCTGGCGCATGCGCTGAACTTCGGGCGGAAGCTTCGAAATGTCGCGCCCAAGCTGGACCCCTTCCGCATGCGAGGCTGTTGCGGCAAACAACAGAGCTGCGGCGAGAGCGTAGGCAGCCAGGAATATCGGTTTCGCAATGGTGGAGAAATGTGCTCGTGGCTGGGTTTTCACATTCGTCTCCTGTTGCAAGGCATGACCGTTTCACGGCATGGAGTGCTGAGCGGCGGGCTCGTGGCGATTCCATGGCGCCCGGCGGAGTTTCAAAAACAAGGGCGGAGGCGTTGCGCCTATGTCGGAGCTTTGAGGGCTGAACGGGTCAATGTGGGCGCAGTCGATCATCGATCCGACGAGATTTGCCGTCGTTGGCCTCATCATCGGCGTGCTCATTGCCGCTCCGGTTGGCCCGGTCAATATTGTATGCATCCAGCGGACGCTTGAGCGCGGCTTCTGGGGCGGTTTCGCCGCGGGACTCGGCGCCGTGCTTGCCGATGGCGTCATAGCGTCCATCGCCGCCTTCGGCGCATCGGCGATTTCCGGGTTCATGCGCGACAACCAGCTCAAGATCGAGTTCGTGGGCGGCTTCATCCTCACAGGCTTCGGGCTGAATGTGTTCCTCTCGCAACCGAAGGTCGTTGCGACAGCCACAACGAATATCGCCCGGCTGAGGCAGCTTTCCAACATCATCCCCACATTCATGAGGCCCGTGCTTCGATACAGCGTGTGGAAGATCATGCCGCATCTGAACATCGTGCCGCAGACCTTCTTCCTGACCATCACAAATCCCGGGGCCATTCTTGGCCTATTCGCGCTGTTGGGCGGCGCAACGTCGGTGCTTGGCGGCATCGACACCGGCGTCCAGGCGCTCACGACAGTGTCGTCGATCATGGCCGGAAGCCTGATCTGGTGGGCGGGTCTTTCGCGGCTTATCGCCCGCGTCCGCCACAAGGTGACCGAGAGGCGCTTGAAAGTGATCAATCAGGTTTCCGGGGTCATGCTGGTCTTGTTCGGGGCAGTGCTTTTCGTCCAGTTCGCCTATGGGCTTGCGGGGCATCGCATCGCCTGGCGCGCGCCGTTTTTAGCCTGCAGCCTGTGCGGATTCCTGGCGCGGTGAGCCGCCGCTCTCACTTATCGTTGGCGATGAGCCCATCGGCGATGGCCGACGCCTGGTCCATGTAGCGCTGGATCGCGACGAGCGCGGGCGCCGTGCATGCGCGGTAGGTTCTGGAATAGTCGCGATATCCGCGATTGAAGCTTTCCACAAGCTTCGCCCTGCGCAGGGCGCTTGTTCCTTCGGAGGCGGCGAGTTCGCGCATTTGCTCGCGCCAGACCTGGCCCTCGTTGGCGCCGCACAACTCGCGCAGATAATGCAAGGCGCCCAGGATTTCGGCGAGCCGGAAGATCTGCGTGTCGTAGGGGCGGTCCTCCGCGCCCGCCGGTTTCTGCGCGCCGGGTTGCGCCGCAGCCGGTTTCTGCGCATTTCCGGGATGTTGCGCGAGCGCAGACGTCGCCGCGGCCGCGACCGCAACGGAGGCGACGGCGATGGCAAGCGCCCGTCTAGCTCGCAGAGCGCTCATCATGACGGAGAACTCTTTTCGAGGGCCCGCCTCGCATTCTCGATCGCGGTCTCCAGGCCCGGCGTACATTGCAGGCGGCGTCTCGCTTCCGCGCCGAAATAGCCGAGCGCGCCGGCGTCGGAAGCCGCCGCGAGCGCGCCCGACACGTCGCGAGTGGCAAAAACAATAACGGTGTAGTGCGCCGACACGATGCCCTCGCCGTCCGCCAGAATCCCGTCCGCAACATCCCCCAAAGTGAGATTTAAGGCAAGCAGCCCGGTTTCCTCCTGAAGCTCACGCCGGGCGGCGTCGGCCGCCGTCTCTCCCCATTGCAGAGCGCCGCCGGGAAGCGACCAATAGCCTTCGAAAGGCGGCTTTCCGCGCCGGACCAGAAGGACCTCGTCGGCCCGGAACACCGCGACGGATGCTCCCGCCCGCGGATGGGCTTGCGCTTCCGGCATGTGGCGTCCTTTCGTTTTCGCGCCGGTTGGGAGGAGCGCGCGGGATGCGCCGCATTCGCTCTTATTTCAGCTTCGTTTCGAGCGCATCCCTAAGTCCGGCGCCGGGCAAACGCAAGTTCGCCATGCGAAGGCGGCTTGAAAAAGAACGTTGTTTCTGGCTTGCAAAAAATTTCCGCTAGCGCTTTAAACGGTCTTTACGCCGTCGGCTCAGGGAGGCCTCCATCCATGACCCTTCGGGTTGTATTCATGGGAACCCCGGACTTCTCCGTCCCAACCCTCAGCGAAATCGTGGGCGCGGGGCATGACGTCGTGGGCGTTTACACGCAGCCTCCCCGGCCCGCGGGGCGAGGCATGGAGGCGCGCAAATCCCCGGTGCATATCTTCGCCGAGGAGGCCGCGCTGCCGGTGTTTGCCCCCAAAACGCTGCGCCGGCCCGAGATCCAGCAGGAATTCGCGGCGCTTGGCGCGGATGTCGCGGTTGTCGTCGCCTATGGCCTGATCCTGCCGAAGCCCATCCTGGCGGCGCCGCCTCTTGGCTGCCTCAACCTGCACGGATCGCTTTTGCCTCGCTGGCGCGGCGCCGCTCCGATCCAGCGCGCCATTATGGCTGGGGACAAAGAGACCGGCGTCATGGTAATGAAGATGGATGAGGGGCTCGATACGGGGCCGGTCGCTTTGGAAGACCGCCTCCTGATAGGCTCGGACGCGACGGCCGGAGAAATCCACGATCGTCTTTCGCTGATGGGAGCGGCGCTTATGCTGAATGCGCTCGATCTCCTTGAGAGAGGAGAGCTGACCTTCGCCCCGCAGGCCCCGGAGGAAGCGACATACGCCGCAAAGCTCTCGAAGGAGGAAACGCGCATCGACTGGTCCAAGCCGGGCGTCGAGGTGCATAACCGGATTCGCGGACTTTCGCCTTATCCCGGCGCGTGGTTCGAAGCGCTTCTCGGGGGCAAGCCGGAGCGAATCAAGGTGCTGCGATCGGTGCTTGTCCTGGGAAAGGGCGAGCCGGGCCAACTCCTGGATGCGAATCTCACGGTGGCGTGCGGCTCACAGGCGGTGATGCTCACCAGGGTGCAGAGGTCCGGCAAGAAGCCCGTGGGCGGAGCTGAATTTCTGCGAGGCTTCCCGCTCGGCAGGGGCACTCACTTTGAGTAGCGATGACATAAAATTGCGCGTTTGTGACGCTGGAGCAAGCAGTTGTGACTAGAAGTTGAAATTAGGCTCTACCAAAGTGCGGCGCACACAAAATATCGTTTGGAGACAAGGTGTGACCACGTTTCCGTCTCTCGTCATCCTCGCGCTCGCGTTCCTTCTGTCGGGCGCGCAATCGCCCGCTTCGGCGCGGGCGGAGGAAATCGCTTGGGGCAATGCGTCCGTCATCGAACTTTACACCAGCCAGGGCTGCTCTTCTTGCCCCGAAGCCGACCAGCTGCTGGAGCAGCTTTCTCACCGCCCTGATGTCATCGCATTGAGCTTTCCGGTCAGCTATTGGGATTACCTCGGCTGGAAGGATACGCTGGCGCGGCCTGAAAATACCGAACGGCAGCGCGCCTACGCCAAACAGTTGGGCGATGGCGAGGTTTACACGCCCCAGGCCATCGTGAACGGCGTGAGGAACTGCGTCGGCAGCGACCGCGAGGAAATCGAAGCCGCCGTGGAGGCGACCGCCCCCGTCGTCGGAGAGTTCGCCGTTCCGATCATGCTTAGCCGCGAAAACGGGAAGCTTATCGTTGAAGTCGCCGGCGCTCCGGAAGGATCGCGCTACCGAAAGGGAAAAATTTGGGTGGCGACGGTTCGACAGCCCTTGGCCGTCCCGATTCAGCGCGGCGAAAACGCTGGCGTCGTGGTGACTTACACCAACGTTGTGCGCAAGCTGACCGACGCCGGCGATTGGGAAGGCGCGCCAGTCTCTTACGCCCTGCCGTTAAGCTCCATCGCCGAGGAAGGGGAGTCGATCGTCGTTTTTCTGCAAGCGAAAGAGGGCCGGATCGTTGCGGCGACACGAGCCGGGGAATGATCGGCGCAAGGTGACGCCATGGCCTTTTGGTTATTCAAGACCGAGCCGGAAAGCTTTTCCTGGCGCGATCAGGAAAGAGCCGGAGCGAACGGCGAGGAATGGAGCGGGGTGCGCAATGCGCTCGCGCAGATCAACATGCGCGCCATGAGGCTCGGCGATCTCGGCTTCTTCTACCATTCCGTTAACGAAAAGCAGATTGTCGGCGTCGTCTCGGTCGTACGGGAAATCCACCCCGATTCAACCGACCCGACGGGGCGATGGAATTGCGTCGACGTCTCCGCCGTGGGCGCATTTCCGAGGCCGGTTACGCTCGCCGAAATCAAGTCCGAGCCGAAACTTGCAAACATGGCGCTCGTCAAAAACTCGCGATTGTCGGTGCAACCGGTCACGCCCGAGGAATGGGCCTTGGTTTGCCGGATGGGCGGCTACGGGCAGCGGCGCTGAAGCCGTCCCGATGCGGGCGCAGTGCGCGCCGTCTTGCTAGCCGCGTAGAAAGGTGTAAACGAAGTACCCGGCGACCGCGATCAGAACGAGCGACAGCAGATAAAGAAATGGAGCTGCGGCCGAGTTGAGGCGCTCATCGAGGATCAAATCCGGCCCAGCGCGCAAACGAACGCCCGGCCGCTCGGACTCCGCGCCCTCGGGATTGGGATCGGCGTCCGGCAAGCGCGGCCTTTCGTTGAATGGAGCGTTCGCGTCCTTGTCCGCTTTTCCGTTCTCCTCCATCGCCCTTCTCCCGTTTCCATCTGACGCCCGGTCGCTTATGGACACGCTCAACTTGGCTTCGTCATTCAGTATGTAAATTCCCCAATGGAGTATGCACTTTGGGTAAGGTGAACTCTCTTTTCTGGCCGACAGTCTTCAGCCTCGCGATGTCGGCCGTTCTTACAATAAATCCATTATGCGCCGCCGAAAAGATCAGGTTCGGCCTAAATTGGCTGCCTGAAGCAGAGCACTGCGGTTTTTTCCAAGCGAAAGCGGCCGGGCTTTACGAGAAAGCGGGGATCGATGTCGAGCTTGTGCCGGGAGGGCCAGACCTCAACACCCCGCTCCTGATCGCCGTCGGTCAGCTCGATCTCGCCATAGGCACCGGCTTCACGACGCTGAATATGGTTGCGGAGGGAATTCCCGCGGTGACGGTTGCGGCTTTCTTCCAGAAGGATCCGCAAACGCTTGTCGCGCATCCGGACCAAGGCGTCGCAACGCTGCCGGACGTCAAGGGACGCCCCGTGATGATTTCCGCCGCCGCGCGGCAGGAATTCTGGCAGTGGCTCAAATTCAAATTCGGCTTCGTGGACGATCAGCTGCGCCCATTCGCCTACTCGGCCGCGCCGTTTCTTACGGACATGAAGGCGATCCAGCAAGGATACATCACGGAGGATGCGCTTTTGCGCGGGGCGCAGATGCCGAAGCCGCCCGTGATCCTTCTGCTCGCCGACTACGGCTTCGATAATTATACGACCACGGCTTTCGGCCTTCGCCCCTTCGTCGACAAGCATCGCGACGCCGTGCGCGCCTTCATCCGCGCAACCCGTGAGGGCTACGAAGCCTGCATGGCCGGAGACTATGAGGCGGGCATGAAGCTTCTGCTCAAGATGAACCCGGACCACGGCGAGGCTCTCTTCCGCTTCAAAATCAAGGAAATGAAAGAGCGAGGTCTCGTCGACGGCGGCGATGCGGCGCTGCACGGCATCGGCGCGATGACCGACGAGCGGTGGCGGTCTTTCTTCGAGACCATGGCCGCCGCCGGCGTCTATTCGCCGAAGCTGAACTATAAGGCCGCCTACATGCTCGACCTTCTGGACTAGCGATGCTGGACCGCCCATCGCCGCAGACGCTTGGGCCTCCGCTCCTGACGATGCGGGGCGTGAGCAAGACGTTCCCCAACGGCGTGCTCGCGCTTGACGGCATAACGATCGCGCTGCCCGCCGAGCCGCAGTTTCTTGCCGTGGTCGGGCCGTCGGGATGCGGGAAAAGCACCATGCTGCGGATCGCGGCGAATTTGGAGGCGCCGAGCGCGGGCAGCGTCGCATGGCCCGGTTTCGGCCGCCCCGGCGAAGCGGGCGCAAGCGAATTCAACCTCGGCTTCGTTTTCCAGGAGCCGACCTTGATGCCCTGGGCGACCGTCTACGACAATGTTCGCCTGCCGCTTCGGATTCGCGGCCTGTCCGGCGGCGACGCATCGGAGCGCATCGATCGGGTGCTGGAGCGCGTTGGGCTTAAGGACTTCGCGCGAACCTATCCGCGCGAGCTCTCGGGCGGCATGCGCATGCGCGCCTCCGTCGCCCGCGCGCTTGTGACCGCCCCGCGCCTGCTTCTCATGGATGAGCCCTTCGCGGCCCTCGACGAGATCACGCGCGCGAAGCTCGAACGCGATCTGCTGGGCCTATGGCTCGCGTCCAAATTCACAGCCGTCTTCGTCACGCACAGCGTCTTCGAGGCGGTTTTCCTCGGAAGCCGCGTCGTGGTCATGACGCCGCGGCCCGGCCGCATCGCCGCGGACCTGACTATCGACGCGCCCTATCCGAGAACGGAGGATTTCCGCACATCGAGGGCCTATATCGACCAATGCCGCCAGATTTCCGAGGCGCTGGCGCTGGCAATGGCGGAAACGCGGCAATGACGGCAACGCTCGACCGCATCGCGCCCGCCATCGTGGGCGTCCTGCTGCTGGGGCTGTGGCAAGGCGCTGTGCAGTGGTACGCGCTGCCGCCCTATGTCCTGCCGTCGCCGCTCCTGATTGCGGAAACGCTCTATAACGATTTTGGGACGCTGCTGCCGAGCTGGCTTTTTACGCTCAAGATCACGGCTCTCGCCTTTGCCGGCGCGGCGGCGGGCGGCCTGGGGCTGAGCCTGCTGCTCACCTCCTCGCGGCTGCTCGAACGCAGCCTCTTTCCCTATGCGGTCATTTTGCAGGTGACGCCCATCGTCGCGATCGCGCCGCTCATCATCATCTGGGCGAAGGATACGACGCTGGCGCTCCTCATCTGCGCCTGGATCGTCGCGTTCTTCCCGGTCGTCTCCAACACGATGGCGGGCCTCAACAGCGCGGACGCCAATCTGCGCGAGCTTTTCAAACTCTATGGCGCCTCGAAATGGCAGACCATGCTATGGCTGCGGCTGCCCTCGGCCTTGCCCTATTTCCTTGCGGGGCTTCGCATTTCCGGCGGGCTTGCCCTGATCGGGGCTGTGGTCGCCGAATTCGTGGCGGGCACAGGCGGCGCCGAATCCGGCCTCGCTTATCGCATCCTCGAATTGGCTTATCGCCTGCGCATTCCGCGCGTCTTCGCGGCGCTCGTGCTCATTTCCGCGACGGGGCTGGCGATTTTCGCGCTTCTGTCTTTCGTGAGCAACCGGCTGCTGCGGCATTGGCACGACAGCGCGAGGCCGTAGAGAAACGTCCCAGGCGGCCGGCGCCTATTTCAGGTTCGTATTCACCGTCATATCGAAGGACAGCTTTGCGACGAACGCCGCCCCGCACCAGTTCGAGCCGAGGCCGCTTGGATTGATCGGAGTGATATTGCTGGGGCTGTACGTCGCCGTGTGATCGGACGTCAGCACGTCGCAATTCGATCTCGACAAGTCGGTATCGTAGTAGCGGAGGTCGAGCGTGAATACCTTGTAGGTGAAGGACAGGCCGGCGTTCCAGGTGTTGTAATCCGGAAAATCTATGCCGTCCGCTTGTCCGGGAAAGGCTGTATTGCCGTAGAATGGCGACGATTTCCCGAAGAAGTAGTGACCGAACTCGCCTGACACAAAGGCGCCGATATCTTTCGGGAAGGCTCGCGCCAACACATCTGCTGGGATCGTGTACTTGACCGTGCCGGAAACATAAGTCCCGTCTGCGCCCTCGTTCAGCCAAGACGGCGAGAAGAACGCGTTGGCGCCGAAAGCCAGCGCATCGGTGGCGGCGTAGGCGGCCTTGCCGTACACTTCCCAGAAGCTCAAGTCCGCTTCGTAAACGTTGCAGCGACCCGTCGGCGTGGTGAAGCCGTTGGTGCAATTCCCATTCGGATAAGGCGGGACCAGCCCATCGATGGGCGCGCCGTCGAAAAGCCGCCCGCCCGGATACCAGTAGTACCACAAGCCCATATCGAGCAGGAGCTTGCCGAAGGTGGGACGGACGCCGCCGTAAAAGTCGACCTCGGCGGCCGCGCGGTTCGGATAGTCGATGCTCTCTCCCGACATGCCGCTGTAAAACTGTATGTCCTTCAGCCCAGTGTAGCGCAGCTCCGTATAGGCGGTGGCGGAAGGCCAGTGCGCCGATTGGGTGATGCCGCGGAAAATGTAATCGGATGCGAGGCCGCCGCCGAAGGCGATGTCGAAATCCGGGTTCGCCGGAGCGGGCTTGTCCTTCGTGGACGGCGTTTCATCGGCTATAGCCGCGATGGAACTCGCCGCAAAAAGAGCGCTGGCCATGAATGTCGTCAGTTTGCGCATGGGGTTCTCTCACAAATTGGCGTCGCCGATGGCTGGCCCAGGCGTGGCCAATGGAACGGTAGAGAGAGTCGGAGCAAGGCAACAACTTTAAAGGGTATTGCTGCGCGAGGTTTCAACCTTGTGTTGCGATCCGGCATTTGCGCAGCCTCAGGCGCGCCGCGACAAAACTATTTGCCTCCGCTCTCTCTTGGGGCATTCCTGCCGTAAAGGCCAAACGCAATGCGAGAGAGCGGAGCGCGCCGCGCAGCCCGAAGGCCGATCCTTAGCCGACGCAGGAGCTGTCATCTGGTGGGATGCGGACCTGACCGCGGGCGACGCGTTCCGCGAGGCCATCGACGAGTGCGGGTGCTGGCCCCGGAGCGCCTTGCGCATTGGTAGTTTATTTTGGCGCCTTGTGTTACATTGATGGGCAGGAGAAAGCGTCCCCTATGATTCACCCCCGCATCAAGCGCGACCCCAATGTGATGTTCGGAAAGCCCGTCATCGTGGGCACGCGCATCACCGTCGAGCACATCCTGCGCTGTCTCGCGGCGGGCGAAAGCGAAGCCGAGATCGTCGCGGATTATCCGCCGCTGACTTTGGAAGACATCCGCGCGGCTCAAGCCTATGCAGCCGACTATCTCGCCTATGAGTTGCTGGTCGCGGCGGAATAATGCCGCGCTTCCTCGCCGACGAATGCTTCCCAGGGCCGATGGTACGGGCGTTGCGGCAAGCGGGGTTCGAAGTTGCGCGCTCAAGCGAGCTTCTGCCCGGCGCGGAAGACAGGAATGTTCTCGGCTTGGCTGTCCGGGAAGGACGCATTCTTTTGACCGAGGACGCCGATTTCGGCGATTTGGTGGTGCGATTCCAAATCGAAACGCTGGGCTTAGTCCGCGTTGCGTTGACGCCGATGGCAAAAGCCTACAGGAACTCTCGTGTGGTCGCGGCCTTGCTAAGCCTTGGCGACAAAGTCTTGAACGCTGTTACGGTTATCGAACCGGCGCGCGTCCGTCTTCGCCCCATCCGGCCTCAATCGGCCTCCTAAGTCATCCAAGTAGACGCGACGGCGGCGCGGACTCCTCGGCGTCGGGCTGGATGCTGGCCTGCGCGAGGATGTGCTCCACCGGAAAAGTTCCGCGAGACCATCTCCCCGGGCGTCGTGCTGGATGATCGCCCACGGCCGGCGGCGTGGTATAATGTATGCCAGCAAAAACCTATTTTTTGCGAAACGAACCCAATAGAGTTAATCGGCCGTATAGGCGCGCAGCATGCGGCTGAAGGCGCCGCCTGCTTCTGGAACGCCGGTTATACTCGGAACTACTCTACTTATTCCTCGAAGACGCGACGGCGGCGCGGACGCCATCCATCATTTCCTCGGCGTCGTGCTGGATGCTCGCTTGCGCGAGGATGTGCTCCAGCCCGGCGCCGCGCACCTGCTCCGTGCGCACGTCCGTCAGCACCGGAATGGAGAAGGGCGAGGCGCGGCTCAGCTCCATGAACAGCCAGCGGTCCTGATAGCGCACCAGGAGGTCCGATAGCCGCTTCAGGTCGAGCAATTCGCGCTCGGCGTCGCGGCGCGTCACCTGCAACAGGATGTGGTCCGGCTCGTGGCGGCGCAGCACGTCGTAGATGAGGTCGGTGGAGATGGTCATCTGCCGCATGGTCTTTCGCGCGGCGTTGTTCTGCTGCTCGACGATGCCGGTGACGGTGGCGACATGGCGGAAGGAGCGCTTCAGCATGGGGCTGTCGAGAATCCATTCCTCCAGTTCGTCGCCGAGGATGTCCGGCGCGAGGAACTGCGCGACATGCTCGCGGCCGATTGCGCACAGGCCCGAGACGACAAGCCCGTAATCGGTGATCTGGAAGCTGATGGGCTTGAGCCCGAGATGCTCCATGCGCCGCGTGATCAGCATGCCGAGCGTCTGGTTCGCGCGCCGCCCCGCGAAGGTATAGAACAGCGTGCGGAACAGGCGCTGCTCGAAGAAATGCTCCACCAGAAGGCGATCCGGGCCGGGAATGGCGGAGAACCGCGCCTGCAGGTCGAGCCACTCCCGCACATCGCCCGGCAATGCGCGCCAGTCGTCCGGCCGCGCGAGAAGCGCCCGCACGCCATCGGCGAGAAAGGTCGAGAGCGGCATCTGTCCGCCCGAATAGGCCGGAACCTTCGGCTCGCCGCCCGCCGCCGGCCGCGCCTCCAGCGTCATGTCTCGGATGCCGGAGAACGCCAGGATCTCGCCCGCGAAATAGAAGGTGTCGCCAGGCGTCAGCCCTTGCGCGAAATATTCCTCCACCTCGCCCTGCACGCGCCCGCCGCGTCCGGCGCCGCTAACGCGCTTCACCTTAAGCCGCGCCGCCTCGACTATGACGCCGATATTCTGGCGATGGCGGCGCGCGACGGCGGCGTTCGCGATGCGGTAGCGGCCGGCGGGCGTGGGCGCGAGCCGCCTGTAGCGGTCGTAGGACCGCAGCACATAGCCGCCGTCGATGGCGAATTGGAATAGGCGGTCGAACACGCCGCGGTCGAGCGTGGCATAGGGCGCCGCCGTTTTCATCTCCGCGTAAAGGTCATGGGGATCGATTGGGCCGCCGCAAGCGCAGGAGAGGATGTGCTGCACGGCCACGTCAAGCGAGCCGGGGCCGGGCGCCTCGCCGTCGAGCTGCCCCTGTTCGATGGCGTCAAGCGCGGCCCTGCATTCCAGCGCTTCGAAGCGATTGGCGGGCACAAGGAAGGCGCGGCTCGGAATGTCGAGGCGATGATTGGAGCGGCCGACGCGTTGCAAGAGGCGGCTCACGCCCTTCGGCGCCGCGACCTGGATGACGAGATCGACGTCGCCCCAGTCGATGCCCAGCTCCAGCGCGGCGGTCGCCACCACGCTGCGGATTTTGCCCGCCGCCATCATGGCCTCGGTGCGCCGGCGCTGCTCCCGGCTGAGCGAGCCGTGATAGACCGCAATCGGGAGGTTCTCTTCGTTCGCCTCCCACAGCATTTGCAGCATGAGCTCGGCCTGGGCGCGCGTGTTGACGAAGACGATCGAAGTTCCCGCCCGGCGGATCGCGTCGTAGATTTCGGGCACGGCGTAGCGCGCCATGAACCCGCCATAGGGCATGCGCGCGTTCTGAGGTTCAAGCATGCGGATGTCGGGCTTGGTCGGCAGGCCCGATTGGAGCACGCTCGCGGGCGCCCCGGCGGGGCCGAGCCAGGCGGCGAGCGCATCCGGGTCGGCGACAGTGGCGGAGAGACCGGTCCGCAACAGATGCGGCGCCAGCGCCGACAGCCGCGACAGCGCAAGCGCCGTGAAGTCGCCGCGCTTGGTGGGCGCAAAGCTGTGCGCTTCGTCCACAATGACCGCTCTGAGGTCGGCGAAGAGGCGCGGGGCGTCCGGCGCCGACAGCATCAGCATGAGGCTTTCCGGCGTCGTGAGGAACAGATTGGGCGGGGCGCGGCGCTGGCGGGCGCGCTTGCCTTGCGGCGTGTCCCCGGTGCGGCTCTCGACCGTGACGCACAGCCCCATTTCCGCGATGGGGCGCATGAGGTTCCGCTCGATGTCGTTGGTCAGCGCCTTCAGAGGCGACACGTACACCGTGTGAATGCCTGCGGGCCTTCTCTCGTGGCAGTCGATCAGGCTCGGCAGGAATCCGGACAGCGTCTTTCCTCCGCCCGTCGGCGCGATCAGGAGCGTCGATTGGCGGGCGCCGAAAGCGTGCACCATCTCTTTCTGATAGGGGTGTGGCCGCCAGCCGCGGCTCGAAAACCAATTTTCGACGGCGCTGGGC
This sequence comes from uncultured Alphaproteobacteria bacterium, assembly GCA_963748525.1. GTDB lineage: Bacteria > Pseudomonadota > Alphaproteobacteria > Rhizobiales > Rhodomicrobiaceae > Rhodomicrobium. Next base: position 191,631 of record CAVVJJ010000013.1, on the reverse strand, counting down.
AGCGACGCACGCAAATTCTCGATGGGCCGGAGCTTCGCCATGGTGTATTAATGTTAAGCACTTCTGCCAGAATGGCTAGAGTGGCCGCTTCTCGGGGTGGGGCCTGGGAATTTCATTTGGTTGCACGTTGTTCTTGTTTTGTTCCAATTTTGGGATAAAATCAAGTCCGGCTGAGTTAAGCGATGCGTGAGGGACATGACGACTTCGGACGAAAATGAGCGGGCGGAGCAGCGTTCCGAGCCAATGGATGCAACGGCGCGAATCCTTTATCTGCTCGATAAGTTGGCAGCCGCGGAAGGCCTGGGAAGCGCCGCCGCTGCGGCAGGCGTCAGCGAAGAAGAGGTCCGAGCCAACCTGCAGGAGGCGGCTCAGATCATCCGCAAGAACCAGGCGCTGCCCGCGAAAAAGCGCTTTCCCTTGCTGGGCTCCATTCTTGACTGGCGCGAAATGACCGTGGCGGAAGCGCTCGAAATCCTGGCCGAGCACGCGACGACCCCCGAGCCGCCGAAATAGGACGCGCCGGCTTAGGCGCGCATCGCGTCAGGCCTGGAGATTCGGCGCCGGCGCCATAAATGCAGGCTGGGGCTTATTCCGAGAACTTCGCCGCCCATGAAACATCCGCGCGAATGGATGGAGGTCCGGCCGGAAGGCCTGTTCTGCAAGCCCGGCGGTTTCTTCGTCGATCCTGTGCGCCCGGTCTCGACGGCCTTCATTACGCACGGACACTCCGATCACGCTAGGGCGGGGCACGCCAAGGTCATCGCCACGCCGGACACCATCGCCATCATGGCCTGCCGCTTGGGCGAGGGCTTTGCGAAAGAGCGCGTTGAGCTGCCCTACCGCCAAGCCATCCATTGCGGCGAGGCCCGCGTCACGCTCTACCCGGCAGGCCACATACTCGGCTCGGCGCAGGTGATGATCGAACATGCCGGCGCGCGCATTGTCATTTCCGGCGATTACAAGCGCGCGCCCGATCCGACCGCGCACGAGTTCGAGCCCGCGCCCTGCGACGTGTTCGTCACCGAGGCGACATTCGGCCTGCCGGTGTTCCGCCATCCCGATCCGCAGAAGGAGATCGAGAAGCTGCTAACGTCGCTCGCGATCTTCCCCGGCAGTTGCCATGCGGTGGGCTGCTACGCGCTCGGCAAGACGCAGCGCTTCCTCTCGGAGCTTCGGCGCGCGGGCTATGACAAGACGGTTTATCTCCACGGCGCGCTTCTGAAGACGACCGAGCTTTACGAGGAGCGCGGCGTGGCGCTCGGCCCGGTCGCTCCCGTCACGAAGGAGAACCGGAAAAGCCTCGCGGGCGAAATCGTGCTATGCCCGCCCTCGCAGCTTGCCGACCGCTGGTCGCGTTCGCTGCCCGACGTCATTCCAGCCGCCGCCTCCGGCTGGATGCAAATCCGCGCCCGCGCCAAGCAGCAGCGCGTCGAGCTGCCGCTCGTCGTCTCCGACCATTGCGACTGGAGCGAGCTGATCGAGACGATCCATGAGACGGGGGCCGGCGAGATTCTGGGTGACGCATGGCCGCGAGGAGGCGCTCGTCCATTATTGCCGCAAGGCCGGCCTCTCGGCGCGCGCCCTGTCGCTGCTCGGCTATGAGGATGAGGAGTGAAGCGTCATCCCGCGCGCGCCGCGGAATGTGACGCCGTGCAAAGACGGGAGCTTTTCGAACGCCGCCATGGCTTTAAGATCCCGGATAACGCCTGCGGCGTTTCCGGGATGACGAATGAGCGACGCCTAAGCGAACAGCTTTCCGCGCATGATGAGGCAAGCGAAGCCGCCGATCCTGACCCGCCTGATCCGCCGCCCCTCCACCTCAATTTCGAGCTTGACCTCGCTCGGCCGCCCCATCTCGATCCCTTGCTCGATAATGAATTCGGACGTGCCCTCGGGACATTGATCGAAGCGATGGATCACGGCCGGAAACGCCGCCGCGGCCGAACCCGTCGCCGGGTCTTCCGGGATGCCCATACCGGGGGCGAACATACGGGCGTGGAACGAGGCATGATGGTGGATCGTCTCATGGCAATAAAGATAGACCCGGCCGCTGCTGCCGTGGAACGCATCCTCCCATTGCGAGGCCACGATCTGCGCCCTCGCCATCGCCTCCAGATCCCGCAGCGGAACGAAGGTGAAGGCTGTCCCCGCGTCGTATTGCGACGGCTTGTGGTTGGCGAAGCCGATTTCCTGCGGCGCAAGGCCAAGCGCGGCGGCGATCCGGTCGTCGTGAGCGGGCGCGCCCGCAAGCTCCGGCAGTTTCGGCACATCGAATTCCGCGTAAGGCGCGTGCCCCCGCCTGCCGACCACGCCGACGCGAATGCTGCCGATCTCCTCCTCCAGCACGATCAGGCAGTCGCAATCGGCGGCCGCCCCTGAAATGCGGTCGTCGGCGAGCTGGATTGCAGCGCCAACGGTTGGATGGCCGGCAAAGCGAAGTTCGGTCGCCGGCGTGAAGATGCGGACGTGGGCGGTATGGGCGGGAAGGCGAGGCGGCAGCACGAATGCCGTCTCGGAGAGGTTGAACTCGCGCGCGATGGCCTGCATCGCCTCGCTGGACAGGCCGCCTGCGTCGAGCACGACGGCGAGCGGATTTCCCGCGAGCGGAGTGCTGGTGAAGACGTCCCAAATCGCGTAGCGCCGTTCCATCCGCAATCCTTGCCCGGGTCAACTCGCTGAAGAAACGCAAGATAAATCATTTGGCTTGCGCGTGCATGTGAAATTGCGGCCGAAGCGGGCTTCACGGTTTTCTCGAGGATTTGCCGCCGCGGACAGCACGTCAGGATTGCAAAAACCTCGCGAATCACGCGACCGTCCACAAGGCAGGCACATTTCGCCGGGTGCGGCGGCTGCGCTTTAGGGCGTCTTGTTGTTTATATGCAACGCATAAAAACCGGAAACCATCAGTGTCCGGATAGATAAGTATTTGTTGTATCGGTCCTTTCTCCTCAGAAGTCTGGCTTGGCAGCCACGCGCGCCCGATTGGCGGCGCGGGTTATGATTTGTTGTGCATCCGCACTCCCCCCTCTAAGATCGCCCCATCGATGAACGGCAGGCGCTGCCTCGGGCTGGCGGCGTCACGTGTGTTTCGTTCATTCGTCGACAACACAGACGACTAGATGGGGATTTGAGTGATGAAACTTCTTTCCGGCATTCTGGGCCTGACGCTGACGAGCGCGTTAGCCCTAGCCTCGGCAAATGCGGCTGACTTGTATCGCGGACCTGCTTCTGGCGGCGGCTACAAGGATGGGCCGGTCGAGCCGGTTGACAGTTGGACCGGCTTCTATGTCGGCGTGAACGGCGGCTATGGCTTCGACGACAATTCTGGAAGCATCACCTTCGCGAACAGCCTCTCGGAAAGGTTCACCCTTTCCAAGAGCCTCGATGGCGTAGGGGGCTTTGGCGGCGGCCAAATTGGATATAACTGGCAGCAATTCGGCAGCAGATGGGTCTTCGGCGTCGAAGCGGACATTCAGGGAGCCGATATCACCAACTCGTTCAGCGGCGCGACCGTAACTAGCTATTCAGACATCTGGAGCGGAAAATCGGAGATCGATTGGTTCGGCACGGCTCGCGCAAGGATTGGTTATTCGTTCGGACAGGCGCTTCTATACGGTACGGGTGGCGTAGCTTTTGGAGGGGTTAAGCACTCGTTCGTGCGCACCTCTTCAAGCGGCGCGGTAGATGCCGACGATAACACCAGCGCTGGCTGGGTTGCTGGCGGCGGCTTAGAATATAAGCTTTCCCACTCATGGTCAGCTAAGGTGGAATACCAATACATCGATCTTGGCTCTACGAAAGCAACCGGTAGCGACTCCGCCGGGGTCACCGCGTCGACGAATAATCTCGACAATAGCTTCAGCACCGTTCGCGCTGGCCTAAACTACCACATAAACAGCGGCTACGAGCCGCTGAAATAGGTCGGTCTAGCTTTCGGATTTCGAGACGGCGCCTTCGGGCGCCGTTTTCGTTTGCGCAATCGCCGCGCAAGACAAGGCCGAAACGCACAACTAGGAAGCATAAGTTGCCGATGCACAACATCATGAGCATTCGTCGCCATCGCAACCTCAGGTTGCTTACTTGTGTTGCTCGCCGGAAGTAAACGTAGTTGCAGGGGTAGAACGGTTCGGCTGTTTGTTTTGGGGGAATTCAGATGTTGCGTAGTATGGTAGTAGGCACGGTCGGCGCGCTGGCGCTCGCTGCATCGGCAAATGCGGCGGACCTGTATCACGGGCCTGCCGGCGGTCTCAAGGACGGGCCGGCTCCGGTCGATAGCTGGACGGGCTTCTATGTCGGCGCCTACGGCGGCTATGGAACGGGCAATGCCGACATCATGGGCACGCTCGATCCTCACAGTGCCTTCGGCAACGGCGCTCCCGTGGCTCAGCCCGCCTATAACGCCAATATGTCTCTGAGCCTGAACCCCGACGGCTTCAACGGCGGCGGCGAGATCGGCTACAACTTGCAGAGAGGCAGCCTTGTGGTTGGCCTCGAAGGCACTTTTGGCGCGCTTCTTCTCAAAGACTCCGCCATCACCTCCGTTACGCCTCCCGGTCACGTCACCCTGACGAGCGACACTTCGGCTGACACGGACTGGCTCGCGACCATTCGCGGCCGTATCGGCATTGCTTATGGCCGCCTTCTGATCTACGGCACGGGCGGCGCGGCGTTCACCGATATCAACCTCAAGCAGACCAACACCTACGCTACGCTTGGGCCGACGGGAATTGAAAACGTCTCTCTCTCCGACACGAAGGCTGGCTGGGCTGCTGGCGGCGGCGCCGAGTACAAATTCGGCGGCGGCGTCTGGTCGGCCAAGGTTGAATTCCTTCACGCCGACTTCGGCAGCATCAGCGGCACGGGCGTGGTGCCAATTCAGCCGGTTAACGTGCATCATGAGGGCGATCTTACGGCTGACTTGGTGCAGGGCGGCTTGAACTACCACTTCAACACCGGCTACGAGCCGCTGAAATAGGCTGATCCAGCTTCGGGAATTTGAGACGGCGCCTTCGGGCGCCGTTTTCGTTTGCGCAGACGCCGCCCGCCACGACGCCTCAAAGCTGCACAACCTGGAAGCATAAGTTGCCAATGCACAACATCATAAGCGTTTGTCGCCATTGCAATCTTGGGTTGCTTATCTGCGCCGCTCTTCGGAAGTAGATGTAACTTCAGGGGTTCGTATAACTCGGCGCTTTGTTTGGGGGAATGTGATGTTTCGCAGTATGGTAGTAGGAACGGTCGGGGCGCTTGCGCTCACCGTTTCGGCGAATGCGGCCGATCTGTATCGCGGCCCTGCGGGCGGCGGCTACAAGGACGGTCCGGTCGAGTACGATAGCTGGACCGGGGTCTATGCCGGCGCCAACGGCGGCTATGGCTGGGGCGCCAATGCCGATAATGTAATATTGGCAGATACCGGCCTGCCGGCGTTTGCCCTAATTCCCGGTATAAGGCCCGAAGGTGGCTTTGGCGGCGGCCAAATCGGCTATAATTGGCAGGGCCTTTATCATCCGAGATTTGTTATTGGCGTGGAAGCCGATATTCAAGGCGCCGGCATCCAAGATAGCATCACTTATGGTCCAATTGCGCAAACGACTGCGCAACGCACCACCGACACCATTGACTATTTCGGCACAGTCCGGGCGCGCTTCGGTTTTGCGGTTGACCACACGCTCTTGTATCTGACCGCGGGTCTCGCGTATGGAAGCCTCGATTACAAAATCTCGCAGCTGAACAATGTTGGGCTTTGGGCGCGCAACGACACCGAAACGGGATACGTTCTGGGCTTCGGCGTGGAGCATAAGTTCACTCCGCATTGGTCCGTAAAGCTCGAATATCAATACATCGATTTCGGCGCCGAGAACATCAACCCTGTTGCTGGCGCTCCTGTTAACGTGGCCTCGGCCGGGCGCAATGTTGAGGTTAACTTCAACACAGTCCGCCTCGGCGTCAACTACCATATCGGGCCGACCTACGAACCGCTGAAGTAAGCCGATCCAATCCCGGATTTTCGATACGGCGCCTTCGGGCGCCGTTTTCGTTTGCGCATCGCTGGGGTTGCAAAGCCGGGGAGCGCGGATTCAGCATAAGTCTCCGGCCCCGAAGCGCTTACGAAGCGGGGTGCCACAGGTGGCTTGAATGCAACACCATGAGATTTTAGGCAATCACAACCTTTGATTGCTTACTCGCGTTCCTCCTTGGCAATAATGCTAAACACAGAAATATCGAAGAGTACGATTGTTGTCTGGGGGGAGTTATGATGTTTCGTAGCATGGCTTTAGGCGCAGTCGGCGCGCTGACGCTCGCCGTATCTGCAAACGCGGCTGACGTTTATGGCGGCGGCGGGTTCAAGGACGGGCCGCCGGAGGCTCCGCTCTATAGCTGGACCGGCTTCTATGTCGGCGGCAACGGTGGTTATGGCTGGGAGAGCAACCTCCAAGGCAGCTATGCGCCGTATAACTATCCGTTATCTATCCCAACTCAAGCAAGCACTCCAGGGTATAACGGCCTCAGGGCTGAGGGCGGCTTTGGCGGCGGCCAGATCGGCTATAACTGGCAAGGCTATAATCCGCACCTCGTCGTCGGCGTCGAACTCGACTTGCAAGGCTCCGGCATTCATGGCGACGCCTCTCCCTTTTCGGGCTTCAATAACGCTGCGAACACCAATTTTCCGTCCGGCGCCGATAGCATCAGCCTGGATTGGTTCGGCACGGTTCGGGGCCGTATCGGCTATGCGACGACTGATCGCGCGCTGATCTATTTCACAGGCGGTTTCGCGTTTGGCGGGCTGAGAGAGTCTGCCACCATCGGCGCTGCTGCTACGGGCAACACCTTAAATTACACCACCTACAATTATAATGGAACCGTGTCGGGTTATGTCCTTGGCGCCGGCGTCGAATTCAAGATCAACCACGCCTGGTCGGCTAAGCTTGAATACCAGTATCTGGATTTCGGCAAGGAGACGCCGGTGGACGCGGCCGGAGTGGCCTCGCCCGCGTCATACTCGGACGAAAGCTTCCATACAGTTCGCGCCGGCCTGAACTACCATTTCTTCTCCGGCTACGAGCCGCTGAAATAGGCTGCTCCAGCCCCGGATTTTCGAACGGCGCCTGCGGGCGCCGTTTTCGTTTGCGCAATCGCCAGGGTTGCAAAGCGGAAGAGCGCGGACTCAGAATAAGTCCCCGACTCCGAAGCGCTTACGAAGCGGGAACCAGCACGTGGCTCGAATGCAACACCATCGGTTTTTAGGCATTCACAACCTTTGATTGCTTACTCGCGCGCCCGCTTGGCAATAAAGCTAAACATAGAACTACGCAAAAGTACGTTTTTGTCTGGGGGGAGTTGTGATGTTTCGTAGTACGGCTTTAGGCATGGTCAGCGTACTCGCGCTTACTGTATCTGCAAGCGCAGCTGATTTGGGCGGACCCGGCTTCAAGGATGGCCCCTATGGTCCTCCTGATCCGTGGACCGGCCTTTATATCGGCGCCAATGTCGGCGTGGCGAGCGGCACTGCCGGCGTAACCGACGTCGACGGCTTCGCGACGACGGGCTCCAAATCCCTCACGACCAGCGGGGACGTTTTCGGAGGCGGCACGGCGGGCTTCAACCTTCAGCGCGGCGTTTTCGTGTTCGGCGTGGAAGGCGACGCCGGCTATATGGGTCTGAGCGGCAACCAAGTGATCGGCAGCCACGCCGGCTCCATCACAGTCGCGTTCCCTCCCGCCGCTGCGGCCCCCGTTACTCCCTATACCGGCAACTGGGGAACCGTTTCTCAAAATGTCGATCCGGGCTTCTACGCCGATCTGACTGGGCGCCTCGGATATTCCGTTGGCCGGATGCTTTTTTACGGCAAGGCCGGTCTGGCTCTCTACGAAGGCGAAAGACAGACGAACGGCCTGTGGGTCACGAACGTAGACAATTATTATGACGTCGCAAAGGGCGGATCTGTAGGTTGGACAGCGGGCGGCGGTCTCGAATACGCTTTCAACTCGCTGGTAAGCTTCAAAGTGGAGTATCAGCACTTCGACTTCGGCACGGAAAACTCGACGCTGACACTATTTGCGTTCAACCATGCCGCGACAAACGCCACTCCCACTCAGGAAACCGCCCTTCAGTATAAATATGAGCATACGCTGCAGGCGGACAGCTTCAAATTCGGCGTGAACTTCCACGTTCAGCCGCCTGAGCCGCCGCTGCCCATGAAATAGGGCGGCCTCTTTTCCAATATGCGGCGGCGCCTTCGGGCGCCGCTTTCGTTTATGCCTGACGAGAGCGATCGCCCCGGTTGCAGAGGAGCGCCCGGCGAACGGAGAATAAGCCCTATTCATGAAGGCTCTTGGAGCCGGCGGGGATGCAAGTGTCCGATATGCAACAGTCATAAGGATTTGGGTTTTGGCAACCGAAGGTTGCTTACTCCCGCTGTGCTTCGGTAATAAAGATAATCCTAGAACGACGCGTAAATACGTTTTTTGTCTCGGGGGGGAATGTAATGCTTCGGAGTATTGTTGCAGGGATGGTCAGCGCCGTCGCGCTCGCCGCTTCCGCAAACGCTGACGGCCTCAAAGACTTTGGGGCGCCGCCTCAGTCGACATGGGCCGGATCTTATGCCGGCGTCTACGGCGGATATGGCTGGGGCGAGTCCAACGTAACCAGCCAAACCAACTCCACGACCATACCTTGGCCAACAACCCAGGGCGCTTACTTAAACCCAAGCACAGTCTACAATGCGCTTACCACAGTCTCTAGCTTTAACAACGGCGTGGCGTTTATCCAACCTTACCAACAATATACGTACAACCCCGGTCAAGCCGCAATAAACAAAGCCGAGTCGCCGTCGCTCCAGATGGACGGCTTGGACATTGGCGGCGAGGCCGGCCATAACTTCCAGACCGGAAACTGGGTGTTTGGGTTTGAAGGCAGCTTCGGCGCCTATCATATTACCGACACCGCAACAGCAAATACTCCGACGGTGGCTTTCAGCGCATTTCCGGCGTTTTCCGGCTTCTCGACGACAACTCCCATTCCGGTTATTCTTAATCAGAACACCGTCACCAGCGTGACCACGGTCGATACTGATTGGCTCGCAACGCTTCGCGCACGGCTGGGCTTTACCACTGGCCGGGCTCTGTTCTACGGCACGGCCGGCGTGGCGTTCACCTCGGTCAACCTGCAGCAGAAGAACTCCTATGTTAACGGAGGCACCTCGCTCACCCAAGGCGGCACCACCACCGCCCCCACCCTCGCCGCCGCCGCGGTTTTCACGAACTTCGGCTCGGAAAACACCTCGTCGAACAGCGTTGAGACGGGCTATGCGGTTGGCGGCGGCGTCGAATACAAGATCGGCGGCAACTGGACTGGAAAGCTTGAGTATCTTTACCTCGGCTTTGGCGACATCAACACCAGCGGCACGGTTTATAGCCCCACAGGGACCGCAATCGCCACCGTCCACCACTCGGCCGATTTGGACGCCAATGTCGTGCATGCCGGCCTGAACTACCATTTCGGCAACGGTTATCAGCCGCTGCCATAATAAAAGTTACTTATCCTGCACCAAGCTGCGGCGCCTCCGGGCGCCGTTTTTTTTGCGCCGCCCGCATCGGCGAACGGCCCGGAAAATCAGCGCGATAGCGTGCGCTTAGGCATAGAGCTTGCAAGCCTCGTCCAAGCAAAGCACATTGCCGCGGAAACGAATCCAAAGCCGCCCCGCCAGGAGACACGATGGCCCTGCACGTCGCGCTGACCCACCGCACGGAATATGGTTACGACCGCCCAACCGCCCTCGGGCCGCAGGTCGTGAGGCTCCGCCCGGCGCCGCACTCGCGAACGCCCATCCTTTCCTATTCGCTGACCGTGACGCCGAAAGAGCACTTCATCAATTGGCAGCAGGACCCGTTCGGCAACTATCTGGCGCGGCTCGTCTTTTTAGAGAAAACGCGAGAGTTCAAGGTCGTGGTCGATCTGGTGGCGGACATGGCCACGATCAATCCGTTCGATTTTTTCGTCGACGAATGCGCCCGCGACTTTCCATTCGCCTACGAGGCGGGGCTGAAGGAAGAGCTGGCGCCGTATCTGAAGGCGTCCGAGCCGGGGCCGCTGCTCAAGGATTACCTCGCGGGCCTTCGCATCGAAGGAAAGACCTCGCTCGATTTCATCTGGGCGCTTAATATGCAGCTCCAGAAAGACATCGCCTACCTGATCCGCATGGAGCCCGGCGTCCAGACGCCGGAAGAGACGCTGAAAAAGCGGTCGGGCTCGTGCCGCGACTCGGGCTGGCTCCTCGTGCACCTCCTGCGCAATTTCGGCCTCGCCGCGCGCTTCGTGTCGGGCTACCTGATCCAGCTCAAGGCCGACGTGAAGTCGCTCGATGGCCCATCGGGAACGGAGCAGGATTTCACCGACCTGCACGCCTGGGCGGAGGTCTTTCTGCCGGGCGCGGGCTGGATCGGCCTCGACCCGACCTCGGGCCTGTTCGCGGGCGAGGGCCACATCCCGCTCGCCGCAACGCCCTCGCCGCAAAGCGCCGCGCCCATCACAGGCATGCACGACGAGGCCGAGGTCACCTTCTCGCATCACATGACCGTGACGCGCATCCTCGAAAGCCCGCGCGTGACGCTCCCCTACACCGAGGAGCAATGGGGCGCCATCGCCACCGCCGGCCACGAGGTGGACCGGCGCTTGCAGGCAGGCGACGTGCGGCTTTCCATGGGCGGCGAGCCGACCTTTGTCTCCATCGACGACGTGGACGGCGCGGAATGGAACACGGACGCCGTCGGCCCCACCAAGCGGCGCTATGCCGAGACCCTGATCCGGCGCCTGCGCGACAGGTTCGCGCCGGGCGGCCTGCTCCATTACGGCCAAGGCAAGTGGTATCCGGGCGAACAGCTTCCGCGCTGGGCGTTCGCGGTCTATTGGCGCGCAGACGGGCAACCCTTATGGGAAGATGCGCAGCGCATCGACGGCGAGATCCCCGCGCAGCCCGCGACAGTCGACGACGCCGGACGCTTTGCTGCGACGCTCGCCGAACAGCTCGGCCTGCCGGCGGACAGCGCGCTGCCGGCCTATGAAGACCCCGCGCACTTCATGCTGATCGAGCAGAAGCTGCCGATGAACCTCGACCCCGCCGACAACAAGCTCGACGATCCGCAGGAGCGCGCGCGCGTCATAAAGGTGTTCGAGCGCGGCCTCGATAAGCCTTCCGGCTACGTCATGCCGATCCAGGTCTGGCACAGCCGGGCGCGCGGGCGAAGCTGGGTGACGGAGCGCTGGGGCTTCCGGCGCAACCGGCTGTTCCTGCTGCCGGGCGACTCGCCCATCGGCTTCCGGCTTCCAATTGGCTCGCTGCCCTATATGGGACCCGCGAATATTGCGCATGTGATCCCTATCGACCCGTTCGCCGCGCATGCCGCCCTGCCGTCGCGCGAAGTGCTGCTGCGCGATCGCCGCCAGTCCGTGACGCTCGCTCCGCCGCCCGTGGCGCCGTCAGTTCCGGCCGAGGTTTTCGGCTCGGTGCGCACCGCGATGGCGATCGAGCCGCGCGACGGGCATCTCTGCGTGTTCATGCCGCCGCTGACCGACGCCGAAGACTACGCCGCGCTCGCCGCCGCCATCGAGGAGGCCGCCAAGATCACCGGCCAGCCCGTCCATGTCGAGGGCTACCACCCGCCGTCAGACCGCCGCCTCAACGTCATCAAGGTCACGCCCGACCCAGGCGTCATCGAAGTGAACATCCAGCCCGCCACGAATTGGGACGAGGCGGTCAAGATCACCGAGACGCTGTACGAGGAAGCGCGGCTGTCCCGGCTCGGCACCGAAAAATTCATGATCGACGGCCGCCACACAGGCACCGGCGGCGGCAACCATATCGTGCTCGGCGCCAGCACGCCGGCCGACAGCCCCTTCCTGCGCCGCCCGGACCTGCTCCGCAGCATCATCGCTTACTGGCAGAACCATCCGTCGATGTCCTACCTGTTTTCGGGGTTGTTCATCGGTCCGACGAGCCAGGCGCCGCGCATCGACGAAGCCCGCAACGACTCTCTCTACGAGATGGAGATCGCATTCAACCAGGTTCCCGATCCGAGCCGCGGCTGGATCCCCTCCTGGCTCGTGGACCGCATCTTCCGCAACCTCCTCATCGATTCGAGCGGCAACACCCATCGCTCGGAGATCTGCATCGACAAGCTCTACTCGCCCGACAGCTCGTCGGGGCGGCTTGGCCTTGTCGAGTTTCGCAATTTCGAGATGCCGCCGCACGCGCGCATGAGCCTCGCGCAGCAGCTTCTCCTGCGGGCGCTGATAGCGCATTTCTGGGAGAAGCCCTATAAACGCCGGCTCATCCCCTGGGGCACCGAGTTGCATGACCGCTTCATGCTGCCCGAATTCGTCTGGCAGGACTTCAAGAACGTGATCGCGGAGCTGCGCGAGGCGGGCTTCCCCGTCGAGCAGGAATGGTTCGCGCCGCATTTCGAGTTCCGCTTCCCGGTCTACGGGACGGTGAGTTACGACGGGATCGAAATGGAGCTACGGCAGGCGCTGGAGCCCTGGCACGTGCTGGGCGAGGAGGGTTCGCCCGGCGGCACGGTGCGTTACGTCGACTCCTCGCTGGAGCGCCTGCAAGTGAAGGTGAAAGGCAATCTCGGGACGCGGTATCAGGTGACTTGCAACGGCGTGACCGCCCCGCTGAAGCCGACGGGCACGCATGGCGAGTTTGTGGCCGGCGTGCGCTTTCGCGCCTGGTGGCCGGCGAGCTGCCTTCAGCCGACCATCATGCCGCATACGCCGCTCGTGTTCGACCTGTTCGACGGTTGGGCGGGGCGCTCGGTGGGAGGCTGCCGCTATCACGTCGCGCATCCGGGCGGCCGCGCTCACGAAACCTTCCCGGTGAACGCGCTGGAAGCGGAGACGCGGCGCCTCGCGCGCTTCGAAACCTACGGGCACACGCCAGGGACGATGACGCCATTCGACCCTGGCCCGAACCCGAGCTTCCCGCATACGCTCGACCTGCGCCGGGTGGGGTTTTAACTTCCACCCGGCAAGTCCCGCTCAAGTCCCCAACGTTTTCACCATGCCGTTTCCAGGGTCGAGAAGGCCCGCCACAAGCGCTCCGATTGCGATCAAGCCGGATAAAAAGCATAGCCAACCCACCCTGGACTCAAATTGGGCGAACTGGGGATCGAAACCCGTTTTCACGTCGGCGCCTTTTGGCCCGATGGCCCGGATCCATCTCACCGGCACCTTTATAATACTTGGAGCGAAAAGAGCCCAGACGAGCAAGGTGGCGCTGATCAGGGCATTCTCGGTCGCAAGAATCTTTGGATTCGCGGCGCCATCTCTGTAAAACCCATCCAATAATATAGCTCCGACTCCAAGCACCAATGTCGTCCAAATGAGAAGGATAAGAGACTTCGCATATCTTATCACGATCCCTCTCAAGCCGAGATTATGACGGACCAGCGACGCCTCAAGTCTTGCTGCCTCGCCAACCAATTTTCTGTCCGCCAAGCCAGCTATGCCGCAAGCCACGCTGTACTCATGTTTCTCGACAGGCGCCTCATCCGGTTCCTCGGACTTCTTCGCTTCATACTTGGCTCGGCCCTTTAGGGCTATATGCTGTTGGTAATCTTCTACTGTTTTGTAGAATCTTCTATACTTCTGGTCGTGCGGAATCACGAACCGGATCATTCTCGTCTGATACAGATTTTCAAGAACTTGGTTTTTTGTATATCTGTTGTCTTCCGGGTAGGATATGGCAGCAATGCCGAACCTCGGATAGAATACGTTCAACTCGTTGGAACTATGCGGTACAAAGAAAAACTGTACGAGATCCCTAAAGAGAACATATATTGAATAAATAGGTATTGATATGCAAATTAAGAAGGCAATAATCCAACTTGCCTCCAAAACCTGATACATATTTGTTATCTGTTAAATCTGTGCGCTGAGTATGGAAAAGTATTTAGAGCCGCTGTCTCGAAAAATGAACGGCATCAGGATAAGAAGGCCGGCCCCGCTGATGAAGCCTCCGCCGACTCTATGCATTGTGCCAAGCCTTGTTTCGGCTCTCTGAATGAACGCCCTCAAGCCCTCGCGGTCGAGTTGGTCCCATTGCATGCGTGTTTCGATGGCTGGCGCTTGTTCGAGAGGCGCCTTGGCCGCCAATGCTTCTACCGCCCTTATTGCATTAGCAATCTTATTCCCTTCACTGTTTTCTATTGTAATGCCTCTCAGGGCAGCCGGAAGATCATAAAAATTGACTGGCTCCAGCTCTACTGGAAGAATCCTACCATCAATGTTATCTCGCCATTTCTCTTCGGCTGCCCTGAGTTCTGATATTGTGTAGCACTCACGATTGACTGAATGGCTACTTATCAAGAAAATAAAAATATCACAATTCTTGATTTCTTGAAAAATCTCCTTGTCAAATGCTGTCCCGGACTTCCGGTAGTCTGATGCCAGATACACTTCGTGTTGGTATGCCCGAAGGCGTACGGCCAATTCCTGTGCGTCGTTTTGATCTTCTTTGGCGTGGGAAACGAATATTTTCATGGATATGCGCCGGCTCTCCAAATTTTATTAAACTTTTAACTAATAACAAAATTTCGCCTGAGCCGCAAGGCTGCTAATCTACTTTCGTGCCCGGCGTCGCGAAATTTCCCGTCACGGCGCGAAGATCAGGAAGATGCAGGTCGCGAACAGGATGAGGCGTCCGAAGCCGCAGAGTGCCAGCCCAGCCTTGATGAGCAAGCGCGGCGGCGAAGGCGCCGGACGCAAGGGGCGCGCCCGATGAACACGCAAGCAGCGGCTCTCGTGCGGCGGCGCTCGATGGCCTGGCGGAAATTTCCAAGCTACGCCAAACCGATAAAACTCACAGCCATCCCCGGCGCTTGAAGTAATAATAGGGCAAGATCGCCGATGAGATCATCAGCCCAACGGCCCAAAGATAGCCGAGCTCCCAGTCGAGCTCCGGCATATGATGGAAGTTCATGCCATAGATCGACGCAACAAGCGTCGGCGGCAGAAAGACCACGGCGGCGACCGAGAAAATCTTGATGATCTGGTTCTGCTGCAGGTTGATGAGGCCGAGCGTCGCGTCGAGCAGGAAGTTCACCTTCGTCGACAGAAATGTCGCCTGGTCGGTCAGCGCGACCACATCCCTGTAGCGCACCTTGGAGCGGGCGCGGGCGTCCTTGACCTTCTGCTTGTCCTTTCCGTCGAGCGTGGTGTGATAGGTCAGCACGCGATTGATGCTGACGAGGCTCTCGCGCACCTTGGTGAGCAGATCGCCGCCGCGGCCGATTTTCACGATAATCGCCTGCAAATCCTCGGTGTTCGGCTTCTCGCCCGGCTTCCGGCGGAACACGGCGCGCGACACGCCGTCGATGGCGCCCCCGACATTTTCCAGCGTGTCGGCCAGGCGATCGCACAGCGCTTCGATCAAGGCCAGCATGATGAGTTCGCCGTTCGAGCATGGGACGGCGCCAGGCTTCTGCGCGCGGGCGAGATAGTTGGCGAACGCCTTCGGCTCGGCGTAGCGCAGCGTCACGAGCGTGCTTCCCTTCAAGACGAAGGTGACCGGCGTCGTTTCAGGCTCGTCCGTGTCGCTCCGGATGAGCGCGGTCAGCGTCATGAACTCGGCGCTGTCCTCATGATACAGACGGGCGGAGACCTCGATCTCCTCCATCTCTTCGCGGGTCGGCAGCGAAATGCCGAGCATGGCCTCCACCTGATGGTCTTCCTCGGCCGTCGGCGAGAGCACGTCGATCCATACGATGTCTGTGGAATCGCCCAGGAGCGTGTTCGGAACTTCGGCGCCAGCGATAGGCTCGATGCGGCCGCCCACGTAGTTATAGGCTTTGATCATGGTTTCCCCCGGGGCGCGTAAGCGAGTGGCTTCACCGATGTCGAGCCTCCGGCCCGAGCTGCAACGTCCTTTCCCGAGGTATCGGGCGCCTTGGCGCCCGGTTCAAGCGCATCTTTCCGCCAAGGTCTTTTCCAGCTGACGTTGCGCCGCGCAGGGCGCTACTTTATCTCTCAGAAAAGAAGCGCACGCCATGGCGAACGAAACTGATAATCTCGTACCTGAGCATGTGCGTGCGATCCGGGCTGACATCAACGAAATCAAGCTCAAGGTTGATAAACTCGCTGGAGGCTATTCCGGCCTTCTCAAAATCGCCGCGTCGCAGGGGGACGCCATCGTTCGAACTCGACCGCCGCGTTGAGCGGATCGAGAAACGGCTCGATCTCGTCGAGGCTTAGGGGCGCCCCAAGCAACTTCAATCGCCGCAAACCGGAGAGCGCGTCGCGGCTGGCGAGGAATTCGCCCAACGCCGCGCGCTTGGCGATGGCGTGCGCGGAAGATAGGCCGTGCGCAGCGCCTCAAACCGCGCCCTTTCCGGCGAACGGTTGCGCCACGCGTAACGGCATTCTATCTTTGCAGGAAAGGGATGCCCCAATGGCGGATGAACCGGACAATCTCGTGCTCGCAATGCTGCGCCGGATGGATGCGAAGCTCGACCGCATTGCAGACGATGTGCGCGACCTGAAGACGCGGCAGACCGCGACCGAGGAGGCCGTCGTAGGAATACACCGGCGGCTGGATCGTCTCGATATGCGAGTCGAGCGGATCGAGAAACGGCTCGATCTCGTCGAGGCTTAGCGGCGCCCCCAAGCAACTTCAACGCTTCAAAGTGTCGAGCGCGTCGCGGATGGCGAGGAGGTCGCGCCACGCCAGCCGCTTGGCTATGGGCGTGCGCAGGAGATAGGCCGGGTGCAGCGTCGCCATCGCGCGGATGCCTTCGCCCAGCGGATAGGTCAGCCATTTGCCGCGCAGCTTCATGATGCCCTCGGTCGCGCCGGTAAGCTGCTTGGCGGCGGCGTTGCCCAGGAACACCAGGATGTCCGGCGCGATAAGCTCGATCTGCCGCTCCACGAAGGGCTGGCACACCTGCGCCTCCTCGGGCGAGGGCGTGCGGTTGCCCGGCGGGCGCCAGAACACGAGGTTCGTGATGTAGAAATCCGCCTCCGTCAGCTCGATGGCGGCGAGCATGCGGTCCAGAAGCTGCCCAGCCCGGCCCACAAAGGGCGCGCCCTGGACGTCCTCGTCCTTTCCGGGCGCCTCGCCAATCAGCATGAGGCGCGCTTCCGGCGAACCGCGGGACAGGCAAAGGCGCGACGCGGTTCGCTTCAATGCGCAGCCGTCGAAGGCCTCCAGCAGCGCGCGAAGTTCGGCGAGGCTCGTCGCGCTCCGCGCGAGTTCGCGGGCGGCCATGATATCGGCGGAGGCGTCAGGCGCGGTCTGCGGACGCGCCGCAACCTGCGTCAGAGGCGCCTTCGCCCTTTCGGGCAGCCTCCGTTTGACCTCTGGCGCAACGCCCCCACTTAATGGCGTAACGCGTTCAACTGCGGGACTATCCTGCGCGAACCAGTCGAGCGGGGCTTCGGCGATGGCCTCGTCTACGCCATTCGCCTTATACCATTCGAGCAGGATTAATGCATTTTCAGAAAGCGCGCTCATCGCGGGCACAATGCCATGACGCGCGGATTAATCAAGTAACCGGGGTTGTGTGCAACCCTATGCACAAACACAGCCAACCGCGGACGCCCGCGCAGTGGGGAGAACGGCATGGAAGAACATGTGGCGGCCGTAAGCGCGACGGGGGAGGAGCTGCCCGAGCGCGAGTCGATGGAATTCGACGTCGTTATCGTCGGCGCGGGACCCGCGGGGCTTGCCGCCGCCATCCGGATCAAGGAAATCGCGCGCGATAAAGGCCGCGATATCTCGGTCGTCGTCCTGGAGAAGGGGTCCGAGGTCGGCGCGCACATCCTGTCCGGCGCGGTCATCGATCCCGTCGGCCTCAATGCGCTGTTCCCGGATTGGAAGGAAAAGGGCGCGCCTGTCACACAGCCTGTGGCGAAGGACAAATTCTATATTCTCGGGCCGAAAAGCGCGACGAACATCCCCCATTTCCTCATGCCGCCGCTCATGTCGAACACCGGCAATTACATCGTCAGCCTGGGCAATGTGGTGCGCTGGCTCGGCGATCAGGCCGAAGCGCTCGGCGTCGACATCTATCCCGGCTTTCCCGCGGCGGAGTTTCTGACGGACGGCCAGGGCAGGGTGATCGGCGTCGCCGCCGGCGATCTTGGCGTGGGCCGCGACGGCAAGCCAAGGGCCGAGTTCGCCCGCGGCATGGCTCTCTACGGCAAATATACGCTGATCGCTGAAGGAGCGCGCGGCTCGCTCGCAAAACAACTGATCCGCAAATACAAGCTGGACGCGAAGTCGATGCCGCAGAAATACGGCATCGGGCTCAAGGAGCTGTGGCAGGTCGAGCCGGGAAAACACCAGCCGGGCCTCGTCCAGCATACGATGGGCTGGCCGCTTGAAGATCGAACCGGCGGCGGCTCCTTCATGTATCACTATGGCGAAAACCTGGTCGCTGTCGGCTTTGTGGTTCATCTCAACTATGTGAACCCCTATACGAGCCCGTTCGGCGAGTTCCAGCGCCTGAAAACCCACCCCCTGATCGCGAAGGTCCTGGAAGGCGGCAAGCGCATCGGCTATGGCGCGCGCGCCATCGTGGAGGGCGGCTGGCAATCCATTCCGAAGCTTGCGTTCCCGGGCGGCGCACTCATCGGATGCAGCGCAGGTTTCGTAAACGTTCCGCGCATCAAAGGCTCGCATAACGCCATGCTGTCCGGGATCGCGGCTGCCGAAAGCGTGGTCGAGGCCCTTGAGGCCGGACGCAGCGGCGATGAGCTGGCCGCCTATGAGGAGCGCGTTCGCACCGGGCCGATAGCCAAGGACCTCAAGCCGGTCCGCAACGTGAAGCCGCTGCTGTCGCATTTCGGCACGGCGAAGGGCACCCTGTTGTCCGGGCTCGATATGTGGCTGAACACCATCTCCGTCTCGCTCTCGCCGACGCTCAAGCACCATAAGCCCGACTATGCAATGCTGAAGCCGGCGAAGGATTGCAAGCCGATCGACTATCCGAAACCCGACGGCAAGCTCGTGTTCGACATTCCCTCCTCGCTGTTTTTGTCGGGAACGAACCACGAGGAGGATCAGCCGGTCCACCTCGTCCTGACCGACCCCGCCGTACCGATCAGAGACAACCTGCCGGCCTATGCCGAGCCTGCGCAGCGCTACTGTCCGGCGGGCGTGTACGAGGTGGTGAAGGATGCGGAGGGCAAGCCCCGCTTCCAGATCAACGCGCAGAACTGCATCCATTGCAAGACTTGCGACATTAAAGACCCGGCCCAGAACATCAATTGGCAGCCGCCGGAGGGCGGAGGCGGCCCCAACTATTCCGGGATGTAGAAGATTTATTACACAACCATGGAGGGAATAATAAAGACTCCCGTTGCGGCGGAAACTTCTCTTATGTATCACAACTGCCGAATTAGGTTGTAGCTTCCCTGACAGGCAACGCATTATTGCGAAGGGCGGCGCGGTTGTCTGCGCAAGGGAAGGCCGGTGGTGGGCGCCATGAACGACCAAACTGCAGGGTATGCGGAGCTTCCGCGGACATCTTATCTCGATCATACGCTGCGGCGCGCGCGGTCGGCTGCGGAGCAGCGGTCGCATCGATATGTTACGCTTGAGCATCTGCTTCTGGCCCTTCTCGACGACCCGGACGCTTTGAAGCTTCTGCAAGGCTCCGGCGCCGATGTTTCCGTGATCCGCGCCACCGTGTCGGACGCCGTGAACAACCGCATGGCCTCGCTCGTCGTGCCCGATGGGCGCTCGCCGAATTTCAGTTACAAATTCAACTCGCTGTTCGCCGGCGCCTCGCGGGACGCCGAGAGAATGGGCCGGACCGAGATCGACGGCGCGCTTGCCCTGATCGCGGTCGCAAAGGAGCCCGAGACCAACGCATCCGTAATACTTCTTGCAAATGGCTTCGCGGCCGAGGCGGCGCTGGCGGCGATCGCGACTGCGCCGCACCCTCAGCAAGCGCGGGCGCCCGCCAAGGACGCGCCGCAAAAGCCGGCGCAACCGCGCCCGCAACCTCTTGCAAGCGTCGCTCCGGCGCTGATGAACGGCGCCGCCTCCTCACGCCCCAAGACGCCGCCGCAGCCAGCCAAGAAGCCCTCCGGCGAAAACATGGACGACATGATGGCGAGCGTGCGCACCATTCTTGAGGCCGAAGAACGCAAGGAATGGGCGGCGGCGGCGCAACTCAACCCCGCGCCCCGCGCGGAGCCTCAACCGCGAGCGAACGGCGCCGCCAAAACGGCTGCGCTCGCGGAGCCCCGCGCGGAGCCGGCCTTCGCGCAGGCGCAGGCGAAGCCGCAAGTCTTTGCCGAGGGGCAATCGCCCGCACTCGACCTTGAGAAAAGCCCCAAGGCGGAAAGCCGCGCCCCGGCGCGCGCTCCTGCCCGGCGCAAAGCGGGTAATATGGCGGTCGTGGCCAAAGTCCTCACCTCGATCCCGCGCAAGGCGCGCGTCGCGGTTGCCGAGACGATCGAGATCCTGGTCTCCAAGCAGGAAGCCGGGATCATTTTTGGATCGCTTTCACGCCAGGGCTCGCAGCAACGCATGGAAAGCGACGCGGCATGCCAGGCGGTCACGATCCGCCTCTCCGCGCCCGAGGGGGGATTTTTCATCGAAGGGATGACGCCGGAAACGCAATGGCTGTTCGACCGGCCCGCCTTTCTCGGCGAAGAAGCGTTCGGAACCTGGGCTTGGACCGCGATCCCCAATGACAGCGGCTCATACGCCCTGAAGGTTTCCATGTGGGCGCGCGAGGTGGACGAGCATGGCGTGGCAAGCGATGTCGCCTTGCCGGATCAGATCATCAAGGTGGAGGTTCGAGGCAATTTCTGGCGCGGGTTCGGGCGCTATCTGAGGGCGGTTCTTCTGCTCGGCGCCGGGAGCGGGCTGACGGTCGCAGCCACTTATGCGCTGAAGGCGGCGGGCAAACTCCCGAATTTGCCGTAGGCGGCCCGCTGCTTTAGCAGGCGGCAACGCCGGCTCAGCCGCGGTCGCGGTTCCGCCAGTAGTTCAGCCGCCTCTTGAAGTGGGCCACGGCAAGCACGACAATTGCGCCGTTGTCGATGAAATACACAAGGCGATAGGGAAATCTCTGGACGCGGCAAGCCCGATCCTCATCGGAAACCAAGGGCCATGAGCGCGACCGCTCCCGCGACTTCCAGCAAGAAGCTGCGGCCGAGGCCAGAGCGGCGCTGTTCGTAAAAGGCAATGGCTTCATCGAGTTCAAGCTCGGCGGCGAGCGTGAACCGCGTCTTCACTTGGCCAGCCGTTCGCGCAGAATGTCTTCAAACGGACGCGCGGACATCTCGCCCGCTTTGAAGGCTTCGCGGCGGCGCCGGATTTCCTCTGCGAATTCGGCCTCGTCTTGTTCGCTCGCGTTCTGCAAGCTGATAAGAAGAGCCTCGCAAAGCTCTTCTCGCTCGTCAGCGGGCAGCGCCAGCGCTTGCTCGGCGATGATTTTCGCGCGTTCGTTCATGGCTAAAATTTTACTTTTTCTCAATTGCTTAGCTGCATGCTTTGGTTGCTTGCGGACGAGGCTTAAACCGCCCCGACGATGCTTGCGACCACCTTCATCTGCCGCCCTTCTCGGACTCCACCGTTTTAGCTGGCGCGAGTTCATGGTCACGGTGTCTATCTTTTTAATCATTGGAATAAGTTTCGGCTGGAATTGTTTTTTCTGTTGCAAAGTCATGAAAGAGCGGTTGGCAGGATGAGGCACGAAAGAAATTTTGGAGTCGATGAATTCGGCATCGAGCCTTATCCGGCTTCGATAAGGGCGCTTATTTGGTTTTCGGTTCTTGCCGTCGGCGCCTTGTTTTGGTGGGGCGTAGCGAATCTGTTGGTGGTGGCCTTCTCCACTTAAGGATGCTTGCAAAGCAGCGCCGTTTCCCGCAGCGCATCGATGAGCTGCGCCGCGACGGCCGTCGCCGCAGTATGGTTAAAATCGGCCCAGGTTAACGGCCGGAGAAGCGGCGGTTTCAGCTGCGCATTTCATGTGAAACCCGGCGAAAAATAAAAAAAAACGCCGGATTCGACCCTGAAAACGCACCTCAAAAATCCTAGTTAACGGTTCGAATGTTGCCCGCGTTAACCGAAAACCCAAGCCTCAGGTTGCGCGAGACGGCTTCGCAACCGCTTCGGATTGTGCGGCGCGGGCGTATTTTCCCCATGTATTCCAATTGGATAGCGCTGCTTAAAGCTTCCGCAAGGCGCTTCCGGCTATACTTAACATAATGAGGGGAACGGGGCGAAAAACCGCGAAGTGGCGTAACCTTATTCCGGGGCGCCAAGGTTAGCGAAGGTTTAACGGGCCGCCTTCGCGGCGGCGAAAACGATCCCGATCAAACCGCCTCGACAAAGCTCGCAACCACCTTTTTCTGCCCGGCCTTCTCGAACTCCACCGTCAGCTTGTTGCCGTCGATTTCGCTGATGCGGCCATAGCCGAACTTCTGGTGAAACACGCGCTGGCCGGGCGAAAACGCAGCCGGCGTCTCCGCCGTGCTCGCCGCAACAAGCTCGCCGTCGATCTCCGAAGGGATGGGCCGCCGCCGGTTGCGCATCTGGGCCTCGGAGCGCCAGTTCGACTGCGCGCGACGCCAGCCGGGCGTGGTGCGCTCCTCATAATCGAACGGCGACTCGGCCTCGTCGAAACGGCTCGCGCCATAGCCGCCATTCGCAAGCCCAAAGCGGCCATAGCCGTAGCCGCCGCTTTCGATCACCACCTCGGCGTGCTCCTCCGCCAGCTCGTCGAGGAAGCGCGAGGGGCTGGCCGACTGCCATGAGCCGTGCACGCGCCGGTTCTGCGCGAAGCTGATGACGAGCCGCCGCTTGGCGCGCGTGATGCCGACATAGGCGAGGCGGCGCTCCTCCTCCAGGCCTTCCTGGCCATTCTCGTCCAGCGCGCGCTGATGCGGGAACAGCCCCTCCTCCCAGCCGGGCAGCAACACCACGTCGAATTCGAGCCCCTTCGCGCCGTGCAGCGTCATGAGGCTGACGCGGTCGCCATCGGCGGCCTGGTCTGCGTCCATCACCAGCGCGACGTGCTCCAGGAAAGCGCCGAGGCTGTCGAACTGCTCCATGAAGCGGATCAGCTCCTTCAAATTTTCGAGGCGCGATTGCGCTTGCGGCGACTTATCCTTCTGCCACATCTCGGTATAGCCGGATTCGTCGAGGATCAGCTCCGCCAGCTCGGTGTGCGGCATATGCCCCGAGACTGTGCGCCAGCGTTCGAAATTGTCGGTCAGCGAGCGCAGCGCCTTGCGCGCCGCGGGCTTCAATTCCTCCGTCTCCGTGATCTGCCGCGCCGCGCGAAACAGGCTCAGCCCCTCGGCGCGGGCATGCTGGAAGATCGTCTGCAGCGACTGATCGCCCAGCCCGCGTTTCGGCACGTTTATGATGCGCTCGAATTTGAGATCGGCGGACGGGTTCTGCATCACTTCAAGATAGGCGATGGCGTCCTTGATCTCCTGCCGCTCGTAGAAGCGCGGGCCGCCGATCACGCGATAGGGCATGCCGACGGTGACGAAGCGGTCCTCGAAGGCGCGCATCTGGAAGCTGGCGCGCACAAGGATCGCGATCTCGTTCAGCGCCACGCCGTCACGGCGCAGGCGGTCGATGTCCTCCGCGGCGAGCCGCGCCTCCTCCTCGTCGTCCCAGACGCCGCGCACCATGAGCTTGCCGCCGTCTCCGGCGCTTGTGCGCAGGGTCTTGCCGAGGCGCCCGACATTGTTGGCGATCAGCTTCGAGGCGGCGCCGAGAATGTGGCCGGTCGAGCGGTAATTGTGCTCCAGCCGGATAACATGCGCGCCGGGGAAGTCCTTCTCGAAGCGCAGGATGTTGTCCACCTCCGCGCCGCGCCAGCCATAAATGGATTGGTCGTCGTCGCCAACGCAGCAGATGTTGCGGCTGCCCTGCGCGAGGAGCCGCAGCCAGAGATATTGCGCGATGTTGGTGTCCTGGTACTCGTCCACGAGAATGTATGTGAACCAGCGGTGATACTGGCGGAGCACGTCCGGGTTTTCCTGGAACAGCCGCAGATTTTCGAGAAGCAGATCGCCGAAATCGACCGCATTCAGCTCCTTCAGCCGCTTCTGATAGGCGGCATAAAGCTCGATGCCGCGCCCGTTCGCGAAGGAGAAGGCGTCGCTCGCCGGAACCTTGTCCGGCGTCAGCCCCTTGTTCTTCCAGCCGTCGACAAGGCCCGCAAACTGTCGCGCCGGCCAGCGCTTCTCGTCGAGCTTCTCGGCCTGGATAAGCTGCTTGATGAGCCGGACTTGGTCGTCCACATCAAGGATCGTGAAATTGTGCGAAAGGCCCGCCAGTTCCGCATGACGGCGCAGGATGCGCATGCCGATTGAATGGAATGTGCCAAGCCAAGGCATGCCCTCAACCGCGCCGCCGACGAGGCTCCCCACGCGCTCTTTCATTTCGCGCGCCGCCTTGTTGGTGAAAGTCACGGCGAGGATTTCGTTCGGGCGCGCACGCTTTGTCCACAAAAGATGCGCGATCCTCGTGGTGAGCACGCGCGTCTTGCCCGTTCCGGCGCCCGCAAGCACAAGCACCGGCCCGTCCAGCCGCTCTACGGCTTCGCGCTGCTCGGCATTCAGGCCCTTGAAGTAGGGGGCTTCCGGCGCAAGGGCCTGCGCCTCGGCGACCTTCGCGGCAATGTTCAGACGATTCGTTAGCATGGAACAGATATAGCACGCCGCGGGGGCGGAGACGAATTCTGAGCCAACCTGAATGAGGCGCCTTCGCGCTCGAAGCCAAACTTTCGACCAAGGAGCGGAAATCCGCCATCAACGCCGCGTGCTATGGACGCGAGGCGGCGCCGATTCGTTAACCCTTTCCGCCCAAGTTTCTGCTAAAGATGGTCCGTAGTCGGTAAGGCGTTTTGTGGTGCGGGTATGCGTTGTGTTCAGGCGTTGCGGCAAGGTGCGAGCCCCGATTGCGCGGGCGACATTATTCAAGGCGATTGCGTTGAGACGCTGCGCCGAATGCCATCGGGGTCTGTCGACCTCGTGTTCGCCGATCCTCCTTACAATCTCCAGCTCGGCGGCGAGCTTCTCAGGCCGAACAACACGCGCGTCGACGGCGTCAATCACGATTGGGACCGCTTCGACGATTTCGCCGCATACGACCGCTTCACGAAAGCCTGGCTATCCGAATGCCGCCGCGTGCTGAAGCCGAACGGCGCCATATGGGTGATCGGCTCGTATCACAATATCTTCCGCCTTGGGACGGCCCTTCAGGACCTCGGCTTCTGGCTCCTGAACGACATCATCTGGCTCAAGACGAATCCGATGCCGAATTTCAAGGGCACGCGTTTCACGAACGCGCACGAAACCCTGATCTGGGCCGCTCGCGATGAAGCCGCGCGCCCGGCTTTCAATTACGACTCGCTGAAGGCTTTTAACGACGACCTGCAAATGCGGTCGGACTGGTTGATCCCGATCTGCTCCGGCCCGGAGCGCTTGCGCGACGATGGCGGGCGCAAGGCGCACCCGACGCAGAAGCCTGAGGCGCTGCTCGCGCGCGTGCTGCTGGCGACGACGAAGCCCGGCGACCTCGTGCTCGACCCGTTCTTCGGCACAGGCACGACAGGCGCGGTCGCGAAGGCGTTGAGCCGGCGCTTCATCGGCATCGAGCGCGACCCGGATTACGCCGCCGCCGCCCGGGAGCGCATCGCCGCCGTGAAGCCATGCGATGTGCAGACCGCCTTCCCCATCGTCTCCAAGCGAGCCGAGCCGCGCGTACCCTTCGGCATGGTGCTTCAGCTTGGCATGCTGCGCCCCGGCGATGCGCTTTATGACGCGAAGGCGGAAATCCGGGCGCAGGTCATGGCCGACGCCTCGCTGCTCTGGGATGGCGTGCGCGGTTCGATCCACGCGGTCGGCGCAAAGGCGCAGGGGCGCGCCGCGTGCAACGGCTGGACGTTCTGGCATTTCGACAAGCCGAAAACGGGGCTTGCCCCGATCGATCTTCTGCGCGCGGAGGTGCGGCGGACGCTCTCGCCGCGGGCCGCCGCGTAACTGCTCGGTAATCGAGTTCACCTAGCCCCAGTCCTGTTCCGGTGAACTCGTCAAGACGACCTTCCGCGGAAGGGGCAAGATAAGGGGTATAGAGCGTCGGATTATTCCGCAGCGTGGATCGCCGTGTTTTCGGTTTCGCCGGCGCATTTCACGTTCACGCCCGTGAACGCGCCGCAGCACCCGCAGGAAATATAGCGCTGTACCCCGCGATCATGGCCGAAGCCGTATTCCACATCCCTGACGCTGAGCGATGTGCTCCCGCAGCAAGGGCAGGCAACCGTAGAGGCCGCGTGCTGGGCCAGGTGGTTCGCCGTTTCAACCCATTGCTGGAATGGAGCTTGTGCAGATTGGGCCATATTCGCGAGACTCCCAATGTTTCTTGGACGTTAAAGGCGGTTGTGTAAAAAAACGCCGGTGAGGCGCACGCGATTACCGCCGCGAGCGTTATGCCCAGCTACGC
Source organism: uncultured Alphaproteobacteria bacterium (assembly GCA_963748525.1). GTDB lineage: Bacteria > Pseudomonadota > Alphaproteobacteria > Rhizobiales > Rhodomicrobiaceae > Rhodomicrobium. The sequence goes on along the minus strand of CAVVJJ010000013.1, from coordinate 165,155 downwards.
CATTTTCGTTATCCAATCACTGTTGCAAGAGCTTTTCGAACAATCAAGATCTTCTTTGTCGTTTTCAATTCCTTCAATAAGTATCTTGGGTTGCGAGTGATTTCGCTGCAATAATCTTGTCCGCAACCTGAAAAGACGCGCCGTTGCGGGCCCTCGCCGGCGAGCGGCGAGCAATACGCTCAAATCGCGCCCGGCGAATCTTCAGGCTGAGGCAAGGTTCCTCAACATGTAGTGCAGAATTCCGCCGTTCCTGAAGTAGTTCAGCTCATCGAGCGTATCGATGCGGCAGAGGAGCGGAACATCCTGGCTGCCGCCGTCTGCATAGACGATGCTGGCCGTAACCTTTGCCTGGGGCGAAAGCTGCGCGACGCCGTGGATTGTCACCGTCTCGCTCCCTTGCAGCCGAAGGTCTTGCCAGGACATGCCGTCCTCGAACACGAGCGGGAGCACGCCCATGCCCACAAGGTTCGAGCGGTGGATGCGCTCGAAGCTTTGCGCGATGACCGCCCGCACGCCAAGAAGGCGCGTCCCCTTCGCGGCCCAGTCGCGGCTCGATCCCGTGCCATATTCGCGCCCCGCGAAGATCACAAGCGGCACGCCCTCGGCCTTGTATTGCATCGCCGCATCGTAGATCGACATTTGCTCGCCGTCCGCGTAATGGACCGTCACGCCGCCTTCGACGCCAGGAACCATCTGGTTCTTGATGCGAATATTCGCGAACGTGCCGCGCATCATCACTTCGTGGTTCCCGCGTCGCGCGCCGTAGGAGTTGAAGTCCGCGACGCCAACGCCATGCTCCTGCAGATATCTGCCGGCCGGCCCGGATTTCGAGATGGCGCCGGCCGGGCTGATATGGTCGGTCGTGATGGAATCGAGGAAAAGGCCGAGAATGCGCGCATTTTCAATGTCGGCCAGCGGCGACGGCGCGCCGCCCGTCAGGTCTTCGAAATAGGGCGGGTTCTGCACATAGGTCGAAGCCGCGTCCCAATCGTAGGTCTGGCCGGTCTTCGAGCCGCCCACCGCCTGCCAGCGCGCATCGCCTTTGAAGACGTCGGCATAGCGCGCCTTGAACATGTCCGGCGTGACATGGGCGCGGATGAACTCAGCGATCTCGGCGGAGGCCGGCCAGATGTCCTTCAGGTATACCGGCGCGCCGTCGCTGCCCGTCCCGAGCGGATCGGCGGCGAGGTTCAGGTTCATCGCGCCCGCGAGCGCATAGGCGACCACGAGCGGCGGCGACGCGAGGTAATTCGCGCGCACGTCCGGGTTGACGCGTCCCTCGAAGTTGCGGTTGCCCGAAAGGACGGCGGCGACGATGAGATCATTGTCGTTGACCGCCTTCGAGATCGGCTCGGGCAGCGGCCCCGAATTGCCGATGCAAGTGGTGCAGCCATAGCCCACCAGCTCGAAGCCGAGCGCATCCAAATCCGCTTGCAGCCCCGATTGCGTCAGATAATCCGTCACCACCTGGCTGCCGGGCGCGAGCGACGTCTTCACCCAGGGTTTCACGTTGAGGCCCTTCTCGCGGGCCTTGCGGGCGAGGAGCCCGGCGGCGATCAGAACGCTTGGGTTCGACGTGTTCGTGCAGGAGGTGATGGCCGCGATGACCACGCTGCCGTCCGAGATGGAGTAGTTTTCCCCCTCAACAACGCCCGACCTTTCGAGCGGCTCAACGTTGCCGCCGCCTTCGCTGACCATCCTGGCCGCTTCGCCGCCCGGCTTCACATTGCGCATCTCGGCCAGCGCGTCGGCAAAGCCCTCGGGCGCTCGGGACAGCGGAACGCGGTCCTGCGGGCGGCGCGGCCCCGCGAGACAAGGCTCCACCTTCGACAGATCGAGTTCGAGCGTGTCTGTGTAGACCGGATCGAGCGAGCCGGCGTCGCGCCATAGCCCTTGCGCCTTCGCGTAGGCCTCGGCGAGCGCGATGCGATGCGGATCGCGCCCGGTCGCGCGCAAATAGCCGATCGTGTCCTTGTCGACGGGGAAGAAACCGCAAGTCGCGCCATATTCGGGCGCCATGTTCGCCACGGTGGCGCGGTCCTCGACCGAGAGCGAGTCGAGCCCGTGGCCGTAATACTCGACAAACTTGCCGACCACGCCCTTCTTGCGAAGCATCTGCGTCACCGTCAGCACGAGATCGGTTGCTGTCACGCCTTCGGGCAGCGCGCCCGTGAAGCGGAAGCCAATCGCCTCGGGAATGAGCATTGAAATCGGCTGACCCAGCATCGCCGCCTCGGCCTCGATGCCGCCGACTCCCCAGCCGAGCACCGAGAGCGCGTTCACCATGGTCGTGTGGCTGTCCGTGCCGACGAGCGTATCGGGGAAGACCTGGGTCACGCCGCCCTCTTCCTTCGTCCACACCGTCTGCGCGAGGTATTCCAGGTTCACCTGATGGCAGATGCCGGTCCCCGGAGGCGCCACGCGGAAATTCGCGAATGCGCGCCCGCCCCAGCGCAGGAACTCGTAGCGCTCCCTGTTCCGCCGGTATTCAAGGTCCACATTGATCTCGAAGGAATGCGGATTTCCGAAACTATCGACCATTACCGAATGGTCGATGACGAGATCCACGGGCACGAGCGGATTGATTTTCGCCGTGTTCCCGCCAAGCGCCGCCATCGCATCGCGCATGGCTGCGAGGTCCACCACGGCGGGCACGCCGGTGAAATCCTGCATCAGCACGCGCGCGGGGCGGAAGGCGATCTCGCGCGTGGAGCGTTTGGCGACCAGCCATTGCGACATGGCGCGGATGTCGTCCGCCGTCACCGTGCTCCCGTCCTCGTGCCGCAAGAGATTTTCAAGGAGAACTTTCAAAGAGCAGGGCAGCGCGCCGATGCCCGGCAGGCCATTCGCCTCGGCATCCGGCAGAGAGAAATACTCGTAATCCCTGCCATCGACGACAAGGATTTTCCGTGAGCGGAAGCTATCGAGGGAGCGCGGCGTTAAGGATGACACAGCGTTTTCTCCATCTTCTTGCGAAAAAGCATCTTGTGAGCGTGCGTAAGACTAACATAAAGATGGCGCGCCCGGGGTGCGATACGAGAATTTGAGTGGCGAGAATTGAGCAACTGGCGCATGCAGCGCCGCAGTTCACGCGACCTCCAGCGATAACCGCGATCGCTGTCGAGGAGCTTGCGTGCCAGCGCGGCGGGCGCATCGTCGTGCCGCCTCTGTCTTTCGAGGCGCCGGCCGGGCGCGCGCTGATCCTGCGCGGACCGAACGGCGCGGGAAAGACGACGCTCCTTCGCACCATCGCGGGCTTCCTGCCGGCCTTCTCCGGCCGCGTCAGGATAAGCGGGCCAGCCGGCGAGAAAACGGGCGGCGATTGCTTCCATTATATCGGGCACGCGAATGGCACAAAGCCGAGGCTGTCCGTCATCGAAAATGTCAGTTTCTGGCAGCGCTATTACGGGGGCGCGGCCGATCCGGAGGCGGCCGAGGAGGCGCTCGACGCTTTCGGCCTTCTCAATCTCGCGGAATACCGGGCGGCGCATCTTTCGCAAGGCCAATCGCGGAGGCTCGGGCTTGCGCGACTGCTCGCGGCGCCGCGCCCGATCTGGCTCCTCGACGAGCCGTCGGTTTCGCTCGATGCGGCGTCCACGCGGCGACTGGAGGCGGCCATCGCCAGGCACCTCGCGTCGGGCGGAATCGCGCTTGTTTCGACCCATCTCGATCTATCGCTCGGCGACGTGGCCGTCCTCGAACTCGGCGGAGCTTCGGCGCCGCAATGAATTCCTTCCTCGCCCTCATCGAACGCGATCTGCGCCTTGCCTTGCGACAGGGATCCGCCATCGGCACGGCGCTCGGCTTCTATCTCGTCGCGGTCTCGATCATCCCGCTGGGCCTCGGCCCGGACCTCGCGCTCCTAAGCCGGATCGCGCCCGGCATCCTTTGGATTTCCTTCCTGTTGTCGGCGGTGCTTTCGGTGGATGCGCTGTTCCAGGAGGATCGCGACGACGGATCGCTCGACGCGCTCGCCATCGGCCCGCTGCCCTCCGAGCTGATCGCCGTCTCGAAAAGCATGTCGCATTGGCTGACCACATGCGTGCCGCTGATCATCATCACGCCGCTATCGGGGCTTCTGCTCAACATCGAGCTTGCGGCGGTGCCGAAGCTGCTCGCATCGCTGGCGGCCGGCACGATCGGCATCAGCTTCGTAGCGGGCGCGGGCGCGGCGCTCACGCTGGGGCTGCGGCGCGGCGCGCTGTTGCTGCCCCTCCTTATTTTGCCTCTTTTTGCGCCTTTCTTGATCTTCGGAGTGGGCGCGATGGCCGATGCTCCCGGCGCTTTCCTGCAAAGCATCCTTCTCCTTTCGGCGCTTTCGCTGTTTTCTGTAGCGGCGATGCCTTTTGCAGCTGCTCTTGCTCTTCGGCTCAGCCTGGAATGAGCCTATATAAAAATCAAAGGTGGGAAATTGCCTATGGCCGATGTTTCAGAGTCTCAATCGTTTAGGCCGGGATGGGTGTCGAGCCTCGCCAATCCGACGGCGTTCATGCGCCTGAGCGGCAGGCTGCTGCCGTGGCTCATCGCAATCACGCTCGTCCTTTTCGCCGTGGGCCTGACCATGGCCTTCCGCGCGCCGCCCGACTACCAGCAGGGCGAGACCGTGAAGATCATGTATATCCACGTGCCGTCCGCTTGGCTGTCGATGGCCTGCTACTCGATCATCGCGCTGTCGTCGGCGGGCTATCTGATCTGGCGGCATCCGCTCGCCGACGTGTCCGCGAAGGCGGCGGCGCCCATTGGCGCGGTGTTCACGCTTCTGGCGCTTGTGACGGGGTCGCTTTGGGGCAAGCCCATGTGGGGCGCCTACTGGGTTTGGGACGCGCGGCTCACCTCGGTGCTGATCCTGTTCTTCCTTTATCTTGGGCTGATCGCTTTGAGACAGGCCATCGATGAGCCGGGGCGGGCGGGCCGCGCCGCCGCGATTCTGAGCCTGATCGGGGCCGTCAATATCCCGATCATCAAGTATTCGGTGAACTGGTGGAACACGCTGCACCAGCCGGCCAGCGTCATCCGCGCGGACGGCCCGACCATCGCGCCGTCGCTGCTTTGGCCGCTTCTCGTCATGGCGATCGCGTTTACGGTGCTGTTCTTGGTGCTGCATCTGAAGGCCATGCGGGCTGAGGTATTGAGGCGCAGATGCGACGCCCTGATTGCGGTTCACGTCCGGGCCAGCGCCGATCAGGAACGGGCGCAAGGAGTATCCAATGTTTGATTTAGGACCTCACGCCGGTTTCATCTGGATTTCTTACGCGGCGGTGATCGTTGGCGTAGCCGGGCTCACGCTGTGGGTCTGGTCCGACGAGCGCGCGCAGAAACGCCGCCTCGCGGACCTGGAGCGCCGCGGCATGCGCCGCAGATCATCACAGCAGGAAGGTTAGAGACAAACCATGAGCACGACCACCACGCCGGAGGAAACGCCAGCCAAGGCGAAGCCGAAGGCCATGCTTATCCTGCCGCTTGCCGTTGTTGTCCTTCTGCTCGGCTTGCTGGCCTTTTCCCTGCAATGGGGCGATCCGTCCCGGCTGCCGTCTGTGTTAATCGGAAAGCCGGTCCCCGAGTTCACGCTTACGGCCGTCCCGCGCCTTCAAGACGATGCGGGCGCTACGGTGCCAGGGTTCTCGTCGGCCGTCTTCAAGACCGGCAAGGTGAGCCTTCTCAACGTCTGGGCTTCCTGGTGCGCGCCTTGCGCCGAGGAGGCCCCCCAGCTTACCGAACTGGCCAAGCAGGGCATCCCGATCTACGGCATCAATTACAAGGGCGACAATGCCGACGCCGCCCGGCGCTTCCTCATGCGACACGGCAATCCTTTTCTCGCCGTCGGCATGGATTTGACCGGCATGACCTCCATAGACTTCGGCGTCTATGGCGTTCCCGAAACATTCGTGATCGACGGTTCCGGGCGCATCGTGCTGAGATTTCCCGGACCGCTCACGACCGAGGTTATAGCGGATAAGATCATGCCCGCCATCCATAAGGCCGAGAAGGAAAGCTCCTCCTCCCGCTCCTAACGCGGGAGGCCAACCAGCCATCGGCACGCTCAAGGCGTCACTATACGCCGTCATGCGCCGGCCTCTTCCGAAACGAGGGCGCCCCGTTTCTCTTTGGCGTCGGGCGCGTGATAATCGCGAGATTCCGGCACTGTAAAAAAGTAGACGCCAAGCGCGCCAAGCGCGCAGGCGGCGAGAAAGAAGAATGCTGCCGAAAAGCCGAAACCGTTGACGATCAGCCCCGCGACGCCATTGCTGAGCGCGGCGCCCAGGCCCCAGCTCGCGGCGGCCGCCCCCTGGGCGAGGTTGTAGCGGCCTGTTCCCCGCGTGAAGTCCGAGACGACGATGTAGAACAGCGCGCCGAAAATCCCGGCGCCCACGCCGTCGAGGATCTGAATGGCCACAACCGCATAGGGATTGTCGGCCAGGGCGAAGAGCAAACCTCGAAGCGGCAAGACGGCAAACCCGGCCAGGAATAGCGGCTTCCGGCCCCAGGCATCGGCCTTGCGTCCGACAAGGATCGCCATCGGCGCCATGACAAGTTGCGCCGTAACCACGCAGGAGGCCATGAACAGCGGGCTGGCATCTGGCTTTCCTTGGCTGAGCTTTTCGCCCGCGAGCGGAAGCATGGCGGCATTGGCAAAATGAAAGAGCGTGATGGCCGCCGTGAACCACAGCAGCGGCTTGTTCGAGAAAAGAAGCTTCAGGGCTTCGGGCGTGTGGCTGCCGCCCTCTTCCTCGCCCCGCGCGATGTCGTGGTTGATGGCGTTGGGATCGATCCGGTAAACCGCGACGACGCTCAAGATGGACAGCGCAGCCACGATCCAAAGAACGGCGGCCTGCGCGATAAAATAACCCGCCAAGCCCGCCATGATCGCGGTCGCCACGTTGCCCGCATGATTCCAGGCCTCGTTCCGTCCGACCCGGCTCGTAAATCCCTTGCGCCCCACGATGCCAAGGCTGATGGCGGTCACGGCGAGTGGAAAGATGGCGTCCGCGATCCCGTTCAAACCTTGCGCAAAGGCCACCGACCAGAATTCGGGATAGACCGCCATCGCAATCGAGGCTGCAGCCACCACGGCAGCGGCCACAACGATCAAGGTGCGCTTCCAGGCGATCGAATCCACGAGCGCGCCCGCCGGGCCGCGCGCCAGAACTGTCGCCACGCCTCCGATGGTGAGGGCCATCCCTGCGCGGCCTGGGTCCCAATGCTGGCTGGAGGTGAGGAAGATCGCAAGGAATGGTCCAATCCCATCCTTTACGTCAGCCAGAAAAAAATTCACCCAATCGAGCGCGCTGCGATTGCGGCCGGCCGTCTGCGTCTGAGCGTGCGCCATTATTCTTTTCCTCCTTTCCAGCGGTTGCGCCCCCAGCCAAGCTCTCCGTAAGCGGCTGGTCCACCTATGCCGACACCGAGAAGAGCGGCGACACCGCGGCGGCGGAAACCCGCGCCACAGGGCGGGCGGGAACAAGGTCAGGCGCTTCGAAAACGCGCGCCTTGAGAGCTTTTGTCGCCGCGAAGCCTGCCACTGCATCGAGGGCTCGAGGCAAAACGACTCTTCAGAGGGAAAGTTCTTGGGAGGAACTATGATTCGATGAGGGTCTGCGGAGCGGCAAGCAAGAGCGCCCTCTTCCCGCCTATGCCGCCGCGGCGGCATCTTGCCGTTGCGCATCGACGCTGCGTTCAAGCGCCGGGTAGCGCGCGCCAAGCGTGATGGCGCGGGCGATGTAAAAGACCATGAGTGAGGCCCAGAGCCCGTGATTGCCGAAAGCGGGCGTAAGCAGCGCCCAGGCGCCTAGGAAGATCCCGAGGCTCACGATCATCATGTTGCGCATGTCGGCGGTGCGCGTCGCGCCTATGAAGATGCCGTCGAGCTGGAAGCAGGCCACGCCGAAAAGCGGCGTCATCACGGCCCAGGGCAGGAAGTCGCGCGCCGCCTCGCGCACGGACGGCGTCGTCGTCATCAGCTCGATGAGGAGAACGCCGCCTCCCCAGAAGGCGAGCGCGACGATGACGGCGAGCGCCGCGGCCCAGATCGAGCTGAGCGCCACGGCTTGCCGGAACCGGGCCGGGCTGCCCGCGCCCACCGCCTGCCCGACAAGCGCCTCGGCAGCGAACGCGAACCCGTCGAGCACATAGGCGGAAAGGTCGGACAGGCTTCGAAGCACGCTGTTGGCCGCAAGAGCCACGTCTCCAAGACGCGCTGCTTGCGAAGCGAAAAACGTAAACGCGAAAAGAAGGCAGATGGTGCGTATCATGATGTCGCCATTGACGGCGATGAGCCTGCGAAACGCCGCCGCTTCGAAGAGCGCGGGCCGCGGCCCGCTATATTCGCGAAGGAGGCGCCGCGCGATGAGAAGTCCGGCGAACACGGCGGCGTACTCGGCGTAAACGGCGGCCATGGCGGCCCCCTTAACGCCCTTCCCGGCGCCAAGGACCAGTACGACCGCAAGCGCGATGTTCACAATGTTGAGGAAGAGTTGCAGCACGAGCGCGAGGTTCGCCCGCGCAAGCCCGATGAACCAGCCGACGAGCGCATAATTCGCAAGCGTCGCGGGCGCGCTCAAGATGCGGATGCCGAAATAATCCGCGGTTGCGGTTTGCACCTCGAAGCTGCCGCCGGCGAGCTTCAGGATGTAAAGGATCGCCGGCACATGGAAGGCGTAAAGCAGCACGCCGGCCGCCACGGCGATCACGAGCGCTCGAAACAGGTTGGCCGCGACGCTTCCCGGATCGCCCGCGCCTGCCGCCTGCGCCGTAAGCCCCGTCGTGCCCATGCGCAGAAAGCCGAAAGCCCAGAACAGCATCGCGAATATGGTCGAGCCGAGCGCCACGCCGCCGATCAGCGCCGGATCGTTGAGGCGCCCCATCACCGCCGTGTCCGCGATCCCGACCATCGGCACGGTCGCGTTCGAAACGATCATCGGGATTGCGATGGCGAGCACGTCGCGGCTCGTCAGGCGCGCCTGTGGCCGATTGAGGTCGGGCAAGCCTATTTCTTGAACCGGCGCGGGGACGGAGGCTCCGAGGGGCGCTCCGATCCGAAAATGCTGAAAAAGCGGGCGATGAGCCAGAGCGGGATCACGATCAGGGCGCCAAGGATGACATAGCGCGCGACCTTCTGCACGGCGTCGAGGCCGAGAGAGGAGATCCAGTCTCCGAGCGCGATAATGGCATGGTAGAGATTGTTGGGGTTGAACCCAAAGAAGGACAGCACCACGCCGATGATCAGCGAGGCGATCAAAAGCTTCAGAATGATAAGGGCGGGACTACCGCCGAAAAAGCGTTCCATGGGCCAGGTCCGGTTATCGTTTCGATCTCACGCATAACCGGGGCTAGAAAAATCGCAAAGGGGAAAAGTCGGCTGTGGAAATGACCGGACCCCGCCGAGGCGGCGGGATCCGTCCATCCGCCCTACTACTGGGCGTTCATCCCTAGACTTGCGAACGGCTTTCGCGCGACTTGCCGCCATGGCTCGCCTGTCCGCCCTTGCGTCCGGCCTGAGCGGCGAGATCGCGGTTGCGCGAGAAGCTGCGGTTTTCGTCGGATACATTCTGTCCGCCTTTCCGCCCGGCCTCAGCGGCCAACTCGCGGTTCTGGCTGAAACTCCGCTTTTCGTTTGGCACGCTTTGTCCGCCCTTCGAGGCGATGGCGCGCTGCTTCTCGGCGTCCATGGATGCGAATCCGCGGTTCGAAGTCGTTCCCGATTTCTTGGAGTTCTGGGAGGCCATTCAAGCTCCTATCCTGCTGTTATTGGCGTAGCCTCTGACTGAGACTTTACGCTGGTAACAGCAAGGTCCCGCTATGGTTCCGCTGTAATGGCCAAGTTTTTGGGGGTTTTTGCAGTTTTTCTTCGATATTACGACCTGAATTCTACCTCTGGTTGCAAGTATATACACGCGATATGCGGATTTAAGTTGTAGGAGCGGGATTATTAGAGGTTGTGAAAAACGCGCTTAAGTTGAGCTCGGCTTTGGCGCCGCGCCCAACTTAAGCGGATCATCCTTTCGGATTCTATCGAGTGGCGGAGATAGCGAGCGCGTCCCGCTCTTCCGCATACACCGAGAGCATCGGCTCGTCCTCGAAGACAGCCTCGTCGAAATGACCGCAGCCATTGAAGTGGCTGACCATGACGCGGCCATAGGCGCCGATGTTTCCGATCTCGATGTAGTCTCCCTCGCCGATCTCCTCCGGGAGCAGGAACGGCCCCGGGAGGTAGTCGGCGCTGTCGCAGGTCGGGCCATAAAAGTCGAATTCCGTCATGGTCCGTCCAAGCATTGGCTCGCCCGCCGCACTGAAAGCGCGCGTCGGGAAAATCCACTTGCAATGGGCCGCGTCGTAAAGCGTGCCGAAAGCTCCGTCGTTGATATAGAGCGTGTCGCCTCGGCGGCCATGCACCTTCACGATGACCGACTCGGCTTCGGCAACGAGCGCGCGGCCCGGCTCGCACCAGAGTTGGCAGGCGTATCCGACCGCCATCTTGTCGAAGGCTGCGCGGATCTCATCCATGTATATGTCGAGAGCCGGGGGCTCCCTGCCGGGATAACTCGCCGGGAATCCTCCGCCGACATCGATCATGTCCACGATGGTCGCTGCGCGCACGATCTGCTGTGAAACAGTTCGCAGGATCTGGCCGTAGCCCACCGGGCACATCATCTGCGACCCGGCATGGAACGACACGCCCAGCGTTTCCGCGCTTTGCCGGGCGCGGCGGATGAGCTCTGGCGCCTTGCTCCACGCCGCCCCGAATTTCCCTTCGAGCGAGATTTCGCTGTAGGTCGAGGGGCATGCCACGCGAACGACGAGCGTCAGATCCTTCGCGTTGCCGGTCTCGGCGGCGATCTTATCCAGCTCGGCCTCGGAATCGAGCACGAAAGTGCGCACGCCGAAATCGTGGTAAGCCTCGGCGATGAACCGCCGCGACTTGACGGGATGCATGACATGCATGACCGCGCCTGCAAATCCCGCCATCCTTCGCAGCTCCGGCAAGGAAGCCACGTCGAAGTGCCGGATGCCGCCTTCCATGAGGGCGGACAATACCGCAGGCGAATCGTTCGCTTTCACGGCGTAGAGCGTCTCGCCGGGAAAGTTGTCGCCGAACCAGCGCGCCGCGCGCACAGCCGCGTGCGGACGGAAGCCGATGAGGGGGCGGTCTACGTAAAGGGCGCGGATGGCCTCCGCTGCCGTCGGGTAAATGTCCATCGCATGGGACCTCCCATTTAAGAGTTAATCCGATGCTGCTGACGAACGCTTCACCGCGCGAAGCGGAGTTTGCCAGGCAGGCTATTTCTGCACGTTCAGCACACGCGGAGGCGCAAGCCTCAAGACGCAGCCTTTATGAGCAGAAGTCACCTCCCCGGCGCCCTTGTTTGGCGCAATCGTTTCGCAATCGAGGAGCTTTAAGTGGCCATATCGGACGCTAGGTCAAGCCTTTTTTTTGCCTCTTAGTCGAAAAGGCAAAAACGCCGTCCTGCGCGACGGCGGGCGGCCCGAAAAGGGGCTTGGTCTGATGATTTTTTGGCGCCTCGGATTCAGGAAAATGACGCGCTGCTTCAACAATAGATATGTTTATTATGCAAGCATAGAAGTATAGGCGCCGCATCGCGGTCTCTTCAGACAAACATATGAAAGATCCCGGAATCCCTCAAAGGAGCGCAGACCGGAACATTTCTGTCCCTCTGCCGTTTCTTTGCGATGCCAAAGGAGTGCGTCGAATGCAGAAGAATCAGGAAATTCATGGTCAGGACGGAGCGGGCGTTCCGAATGCGGGCTCGATTATCGAAGCGCAGCGGGTCGCCGTCGAAAACGCGTCTAACATGGCAAGCGCCGCCTTCCGCTACGCCATTTCCATGAACCGGGCCTGGCTCGACCTCTGGGAGAGCCGGGTGGATGAATACTTCGAGCTGCCAAAGCGATTCGCAAAGACTTCAGACCGACTTGGCTGAGCAGGCTTTCGGCAATTACCAGGAGAGCATGCAGAAGCTCGGCGGCTTGGCGTCGACTATAACGCAAGAAGCCGAGACCGCCGTTCGCGACGCGCAAGCCGCCGGCGAGCGCGCTGCCCTGCAGTTCCAGCAGGAGGCCAAAGAGGCGGCTCGGGTCGCCCGTCCCAAGGAAGCGCCCGGCAGCGGCGAGGAGCGCCGGGAGCAGCACGGCGCTCACTAAGGCCAACTATCGCCATCCCAGTTCGCATTGCGGCCCCGCCATCGCGCGGGGTCTTTTGCGTTTGGGCGCAAGCCGCATCCGCTCAGATGGCGCTGCGCTTTTTCGCGTGGTAAATAGGTCAATCATACCTGCGATAAGCGAGCCGCCATGACCTCGACTGGAACAGCCTCACCGGGCGCCACGCGCACCGAAACCGATACCTTCGGCCCCATCGAAGTGCCCGCCAACCATTATTGGGGCGCGCAGACCCAGCGCAGCCTCGGAAACTTCAAGATCGGCGGGGAGAGAATGCCGCTGCCGCTCATTCACGCGCTCGGCGTCGTGAAAAAATGCGCGGCTATCACGAACGCCGCGCTCGGCCAGCTCGACGCCAAGCTGGCGGAAGTCATCGTCGCCGCGGCGCAGGAGGTGATCGACGGCAAGCTCGACGGGGAGTTTCCCCTGGTGGTCTGGCAGACGGGCTCCGGGACGCAAAGCAACATGAACGCGAACGAAGTCATCTCGAACCGCACCATCGAGATTCTCGGCGGCGAGATGGGTTCGAAGAAGCCGGTCCATCCCAACGATCATGTGAACCGATCGCAATCCTCCAACGATACGTTCCCAACCGCCATGCATATCGCGGCCGCGGCGCAGGTGGAGCGCCTGCTCCTGCCCGCGCTCGATCATCTCGCCCGCGCGCTTGAAGACAAGGCGGCGGCATTCGATCACATCATCAAAATCGGGCGTACGCATTTGCAGGACGCTACGCCCGTGACGCTAGGCCAGGAGTTTTCAGGTTACGCCACCGCCGTCCGCTACGGCATCGAGCGCGTGAGGTCGGGAATGCCGCGCATGTGCATGCTGGCGCAGGGCGGCACCGCCGTCGGCACCGGCATCAATTCGCCCGCGGGATTTGCGGAGCGCTTCGCCGACGAGGTGGCGCGCGAGACGGGCCTGCCCTTCATCACCGCGCCGAACAAGTTCGAGGCGCTTTCGATGAACGACGCGGAGGTCGAACTTTCGGGCGCGCTGAATGGGCTCGCCGCGAGCCTCTTCAAAATCGCGAACGACATCCGGCTCATGGGCTCGGGACCGCGCTCGGGCATAGCGGAGATTTCGCTGCCGGAGAACGAGCCGGGTTCCTCGATCATGCCGGGCAAGGTCAACCCCACGCAATGCGAGGCGCTGACAATGGTCTGTACGCAGGTTATGGGCAATCATGTCACGATCACCATCGCGGGCAGTCAGGGCCATTTCGAGTTGAATGTGTTCAAGCCAGTGATCATCAGCAATCTCCTGCAGTCGATCCAGCTGATTGCGGACGCGGCGATAAGCTTCACGGACAATTGCGTCGCCGGCATCACCGTGAACGAGAAACGCGTGGCCGAGCTTTTGGAGCGCTCGCTCATGCTCGTAACGGCCCTCGCGCCGAAGATCGGCTACGACAAGGCCGCGCATATTGCGAAGTCGGCGCACAAGCACGGAACGACGCTTCGCGAAGAAGCGCTGGCGCTGGGTTATGTGTCCGAGGACGATTTCAACGCCCTGATGAAGCCTGAGCTTATGATCAGGCCCGGCGATTAGCCCGTGGCTAGAAAGAGCGCGAGCGGCGCGGAAGAGGATGCGCATGTCTGCGTCGAGCCGGGGCTGGCGCTTCCCAGGAAGCGCTCGCTGACCATCGCCGGCCACCGCACTTCGATCACCCTCGAAGACGCTTTTTGGCGCGAGCTGAAGGCAGCGGCAAACGATATGGGCCTCAGCGTGAGCGCGCTTGTCTCGGCCATCGATGCGGCGCGGGAGCCGGCGGGGCTTTCGGCGGCGATTAGGGTTTTCCTCCTGTCGCGGCTAAGAAAGAGTTGAGATTCGCTTCCAAGTTGCGCTGCTCATATCAACCTTTCTTTTACGGGTATTAGCCCAGAGTGGCCCATCAATTAATGCCATTGATGCCGCAGCTGCCGCCGCGACTTTTTACTTTCATCAACGATCCAAGTTCAACTCGCGACGCAGAGAGCTTCGATTAAGCGCGATTTCTTCAAATGCCGGCCTTCGTTATTTGTCTAAAATTATCACAGGATTGACAAAAACATACAATAGACTGCCAGCTACATTCAATTCATAGGGTTGACAAGATTTCTTCAAGACAAACTTATGGCGGAACTTTGACGCTTCCGCCTTGTTTAACATGGGTTTAAGTCAACAGACGATCTTGGCCTCTGAGGTAATACATATGTCTTCTCAACCGTATCTGAGAGCGGCAAGCGATGGAACTTATGAACTTGTGGTGCCTTCGACGAAAGGCCGGGTTCATATTCTTCCGTACTGCTTCCACACCGAGGAGGATGCAAAGAAGTGGCTTTCGAGCCGCAAGGGGCGCGAGCAAATTCGAAAGTTGAGCGCTCCGATCAAGGCGGGCTTCGCCTCGGGCGCCGCCGATCTCCGCTAGTTCTTCGTTACCGGCGCCTCCCTCTTTTCATCCTCTTGCCCGCAGCGCTTCGCTATGAGTTATTGAAGCCCGCGCCAAAGCCGGCGCGGGCGAGGACTCGTTATCGATGAAAATAATGCAGGCGTTTACGTTCGAGGCGGCGCACCGCCTCCCCCGCGTAAAGGAGACGCATCCCTGTTACAGGTTGCACGGCCATTCCTATCGCGTTGAACTGCGGCTTGAGGGGCCACTCGATCGCGAGAGCGGCTTTCTTATCGACTTTTTCGAGATCGAGGCGGCGTTCGGGCCGCTGCTGAAGCAACTCGATCATTATTGCCTCAACGACGTCCCCGGCCTTGAAAACCCGACAGCCGAGAATATAGCTGTTTGGATCTGGGAGCGCGTCGAAGGCGCGCTTCCAAGCCTTGCCGCGGTTCGCGTGTTCGAAACGCCGGATTGCTGGGCCGAGTACGACGGACGCTGATGGGCTTGACGCGCAGCCGGCGCGTTCATCAAACTGTCATCTCTACCGGCATGATGCGGCGCGGCATAAATGAACGGGAGTTGAGACTTGGCTTGGACATTGCTTCTGCTTGCTGGCCTCTTGGAAGTTGGCTTCACCACCGCATTGCGCCTCTCGGAAGGCTTCTCACGGCCCCTGCCGACCGCTGCCTTTTTTCTCTGCGCCTTGTTCAGCTTCCTCGCGCTGGAGAAGGCGACCAAGGACATCCCCCTCGGCACGGCTTACGCCGTCTGGGTCGGCATCGGGGCGGCCGGAACCTTGCTGGTGGGCATTTGGCATTTCGACGAGCCGATGAGCGGCGCGCGTCTCGTCTTTCTGACAACGCTTGTCGGCTCGATTGTCGGGCTGAGATTGGTCTCGTCCTGACGAACCTCCCGCCCGGGCTACGTGTCAGCGCCTGCTCCGATCTTTCCGCCGCGGCTGGCCCCGCGGAGCAATCGGCGAAAATTCCAGGCCGGTTTCAGCTCACCCTGGGGCCTTGTTCAAAGCGTGAAAGTGTGCTTATGCTCCGGCACTGGAGTCACACCTCATCATGCCAGACGCACGCCCCTTCACGATATCCTCGCCCGGCCGCGCTCACGCGGCCCCGATAGCGTCGCGCGGCCTTCTTCTCCTTATCCGCCCCTGAGCGCTGGCAGCCTGGCGAACGGGCGAGCGCTTGGGGGTTAAAGCCCGGGCGCTCGATGGAGGACTTGCCCGGTTTGTGATATTTTCCACAGATCAGGCAAGGATGCTTCAACGATGACCGAATTTCCTTCTTCGAAGGCCGCAAACACTCCCGCCGCCGCGCGCTCCGACAGAGACCGCGTCTTGATTTTCGACACCACGCTGCGCGACGGCGAGCAATCGCCCGGCGCAACCATGACGCACGAGGAGAAGCTCGAAGTCGCCCAATTGCTCGACGAGATGGGCGTGGACATCATCGAGGCGGGTTTCCCGGCTGCGTCGAACGGCGATTTCGAGGCCGTCGCCGAGATTTCGAAGCTGATGAAAAACGCCGTGGTGGCAGGGCTGGCCCGCGCCAACCCGAAGGATATCGACCGCGCCGGCGAGGCCATCCGTCAGGCGAAGCGCGGGCGCATCCACACCTTCATCGGAACCTCGCCGCTGCATCGGCAATTTCAGCTCCAGATGAGCGCCGATCAGGTTTACGACGCGGTCGTGGCCTCCGTCAGCCGGGCGCGAACCCACACGGACGACGTCGAATGGTCGGCGATGGACGCCACCCGCACCGAGCCGGATTTCCTCTGTCGCGTCGTCGAAGCCGCGATCAAGTCGGGCGCGAGCACCATCAACATTCCGGACACAGTCGGCTACACGGTGCCGGACGAGTTCTTCGACATCATCACCATGTTGCGCGAGCGCGTGCCGGGCGCGGACGCCATCGTTTTCTCGACCCACTGTCACAATGACCTGGGGCTGGCCGTCGCCAACAGCCTCGCGGGCGTAAGGGCGGGCGCGCGCCAGATCGAATGCACGATCAACGGCCTCGGCGAGCGCGCGGGCAACGCGGCTTTGGAAGAGGTCGTGATGGCGCTGAAAACGCGCAACGACGTCATGCCCTACTGGACCGGCATCGACACCACCATGATCATGCGCGCCTCGCGGCTTGTCTCCGCCGTGACCGCCTTCCCGATCCAGTATAACAAGGCCATCGTCGGCCAGAATGCATTCGCCCATGAATCCGGCATCCACCAGGATGGCGTGCTGAAGAATGCCCAAACATACGAAATCATGAAGCCCGAAAGCGTCGGCCTGCGCGCCAGCTCGCTCGTCATGGGCAAGCATTCGGGCCGCCACGCCTTCCGCGAGAAGCTGAAGGATTTGGGCTATGAGCTCGGCGACAACGCCTTCGAGGACGCCTTCCAGCGCTTCAAGGATCTGGCCGACCGCAAGAAGCACGTGTTTCGACGAGGACATCGAGACGCTGGTCGATCAGGAGATCGCGCACGCGCATGACCGCATCAAGGTTCTCTCTCTCACGGTGATCGCAGGCACGGGCGGGCCGCAAAAGGCCACCATCACGCTTGAGGTCGATGGGCTGCATCACACCGCCGAGGCGAGAGGCGACGGCCCCGTCGACGCGACGTTCAACGCGATCAAGGCGATCGTGCCGCATGAGGCGCGCCTGCCGCTCTATCAGGTCCATGCAGTGACGGAAGGCACCGACGCCCAGGCGGAGGTCAGCGTGCGACTCGAAGAGAACGGCAAGACCGTCACCGGCCGTGGCGTCGACACCGACACGCTCGTCGCCTCCGCCCGCGCCTATGTGTCGGCCTTGAACAAGCTTGCAATCAAGCGCGACCGTCTGCACGCCCAGGGTGACGCGGCCTCCTTGGCAGGCGTCTAAAACCTCAAGGCAAGCAGTGAAGTAATCAGAAAAATGTGAGAGCGAAAACGGGGCACTGCGCCCCGTTTGACTTGTTGTTGGTTCGACTTCGGCGGAGTGCGCCGGGGTGAAAGGACCGACGGTGCAAATGCTTACGAGAAGGTTGGCGGCTGGCTGCATTGCAGGGCTAGCCTGGTCGGCGCTCTTGCTTCAGCTTTGGCTGACGATCGACAAAGCTTGGGCGCTTGGCGAGTCCGTTCCTGGCGCGGTCGGCGTCTATTTGAGCTTTTTCACGGTCCTGACGAACCTCGCAATTGCAATCTGCCTCCTCTGCGTCGCCTGTGAGCCAGACGAAGAAAGCTTTTGGAACTGGCCTGAGGTCCAGACCGCGCTCGCGGTTTACATCCTGGTTGTCGCCATCGTCTATGCCGCGGTTCTTCAGGGGCTTTGGAGTCCGACAGGGATAGAGTTTTGGACGGAACGGTTTTTCCACCTGTTTATGCCGATGCTCTACATGGGCTTCTGGCTTTTCGTCACGCCGAAAGGGGCTTTGCGGCTCTCCGACCAGATCCCCTGGCAGATCTATCCGCTCGCCTTCATGTGTTACACCTTGATCAGGGGCGCGATAGTCGGAACCTACCCCTATTTTTTCCTGAATGTTTCCCGCTTCGGTTATGAGGTCGTATTTGTGAACAGCTTGATGTTGCTTGCGCTTTTCCTAACCCTGGGAACTTTCCTCATTATAACGGACCGGCTGCTCGCAAGCCTTCAAGCGCGTTGGCAGAGCCAGTATCCGGCAAGCTAAGCGCCGCCAGCTCACCGATTGGTAACCTGGCCCCGCTATTAAACGCTGAGAGCTATTGCTTGCGCCCGGTTACTGGACAAAAGTTGCGTCGTCGACACACTCGCCTCGATCCAGCGTAAACCAGTCCGGAACGCCTGAATAA
Source organism: uncultured Alphaproteobacteria bacterium (assembly GCA_963748525.1). Lineage (GTDB taxonomy): Bacteria > Pseudomonadota > Alphaproteobacteria > Rhizobiales > Rhodomicrobiaceae > Rhodomicrobium. The sequence continues at coordinate 146,796 of CAVVJJ010000013.1, read as the reverse complement.
GTTGGGAAAGGCTGCTAATGTCGCGTCATGCTTCAGCTGGGAAGGTATTTCTCGTGCAAGCGCTAATTTCTTTGATGCATGTCTCTGTCTCGCGCTGGGCCTTGTTCTTGTCTCTAGCCTGCTTTGCGGGCGCCTCAATTCCGCTCGCCGGCACGGCGGATGCGCGGTCCCGTTACCGCGCGGCGCCGGAGAGACAACAGAAGATCGAGGAACCCGCGCCGCCAGCCGGCCCTTTGCTCTTTGTCATTTCGCTCAACCGCCAGCACGTCTCCGTCTACTCGAGCGACGGGCTTTACGAGCGCTCGCCGATATCCACTGGGCGCCCCGGTCATCCAACGCCGAGAGGGATATTCACGATCGTCGGCAAGGAGCGGATGCACCATTCAAACATCTACAGCGGTGCGCCCATGCCCTATATGCAGCGCATCACCTGGTCCGGCGTTGCGATGCATGAGGGCGTTCTGCCCGGTTATCCGGCAAGCCACGGCTGCATCAGGTTGCCTCATGACTTCGCCAAGCGCATGTTCGGCGTGACCCAGGGGAATGAGCGCGTCGTCATCAGCCGCCAAGACATCGCGCCGTCGCCTTTCTCTCATCCGAAACTCCCGGCGCCCGCCCTCATGCCCGCGCCCGGGTCGGGGGCCGTCGCCTCCATATCCGATCGCCTTCTGCATAACGCCCTGGCCTCAAGCGGCAGCCAAAGCGCCTCCGGCCAATTGGAGCTGGTCGCCGCCAAGGCGGAAGAAGCGCCGCGCACCGATGGCGCCGTGCAAAAGCTTCTGAACCCGCATGAGTTCGCCAAGGCGATGCGCGCGCGCGCGGCCAAGAGGGTTGAGGAAGTTGCCGCGTCGGCAAGCGCGGCCAGAGCCGCCATCGAAGCCAAGGCGAGGGACATGCGCGTCGCGCTGGTCGATCTGAAGAAAGCGCAGATCGCGCTATTAAACGCGAAGGCGCGCCTCGCAACCGCCGAACGGCAGATGACGGGAGCGTCGGGCGAGGAGGCGGCAGCCGCGGCCACGGCGGCGAAGAACGAGGCGGAAGCGAAAGTGAAGGAAGCAGAGGCGCTCGTCGAGGCGGCTGAGCCCGCGAAGGCGCAGAAGGACCGCGAACTTGCCGCCGCGGTGAAAGCCTTTAAGGATCTCGACGCCGTGCAGAAGGACGCCTTGGACAGCGTGAAGCGCTGGACGCACAGACTGTCGCCGATCTCAATTTTCATCAGCCGCAAAACGCAGCGCCTCTATGTCCGGCAAAACTTCACCAAGGTCTTCGACGTGCCGGTGACAATCCGCGATCCCGAGAAGCCGCTCGGAACGCATCTTTATATGGCGATGCAGCCGGTCAAGGGCGCGCCGGAAGACTCGCCGCAGCTCCGCTGGCGCGTCCTCACAATTCCCGAAGCGGCCGCCGACGACGAGCGCCCAAGACATCGCAGCAGGTATTACGACGACGAGCCGGACGGCGCTTCCATTGCGGCGCCGTCGACATCCGCCGCAGCGGCGCTCGATCGCATCGACATCCCCGCCGAAGTATCCAGGAAGATATCGGAGATGATTTGGGCGGGCGCTTCGCTGATCGTGTCCGACAGCGGCATCAGCCGTGAAACCGATGATTATACCGATTTCGTCGTCCTGACCCGTTAGGGATAAATTGTGCGAGGCGTTACGCCCGCCGTTAAGCACGGCTAAAAGTCGGAGGGGGTCAGACTTTGCCTTGCATCACGGTTCAGGATTTGCACGCCTGATAAAGATCCAGGTCCCGCCGTTCTTTGCCGCTTGCACGCGCACATTCAGCTCTCGGTTGATGTCGCCGAAATCGCCTACGAAGCTGAAAGAAATGTCGAGCGTGCCGGCGGCGCGAGCTTTCTCGATGCGGCCTTTGAAGTAGCCGTTGTTCATACAGGGAGCCACATCGACAAAGAAAAGCCTGCCTCGGGATGGGCGATCGCGGTAACCTGAAAGTTCAGCCTCAGCCTTGTTGAAGACTTTAACGACGCCCTGAGGGTCGAGACCGATAACGCCATAGGGAAGCTGGTCGAGTTCCTGAGGCCCCAAAGCTTCGATTGCCTCTGCCAGCTTCAGCGTCTCAAAGTCGGGATAGCCGCTCATGGGTCCTTTCCGTTCGTAAAAGCCACTCTCTTTCACATCGGGCAATCGGCTGGAATGCAATGGGCAGGCTTCGCGCCTTTAAGATCCGCGACTTGACAAGACCTCTGCCCATTGAGTTGATTATCGGGAATAGCGCGCCGGTTTCATCCGCGCCATTTTAGGGGCGCGAGCCACGCGGGTCCAACCATTTCCAGCGAGATGACCAAGCAAGCATGATCGAACTCGACGGACACACGTTGACGATCGCCGACGTGTGGAGCGTGGCGCACCGCGCCCCCTGCCGCCTGGGTTCCGTTGCAAGCGAGCGCATGCGCCAGAGCCGCGAGCTGGTGGAACGCCTCGCCGCCGAACCGCGCGCCATCTACGGCATCAATACCGGCTTCGGCCCGCTGAGCGGAAGCCGTATTTCGCCGCGGGATTTGCAGCAGCACCAGCTCAACCTGCTCCATCATCTCTCCGTTGGCCAGGGCCCGCTCTTTACGCCGGGCGAGACCCGGGCGATCATGGTGGCGCGGGCCAACGCACTGGCGCGCGGCTATTCCGGCGTCCGGGTGGATGTGGTCGCGCTGCTGCTGGCGGCGCTGGAGCGCGATGTGCTCCCCGAGATTCCCAGCGAAGGCTCGGTCGGCGCCAGCGGCGATCTTGTGCCGCTCGCCCACATGGCGAGGTTGCTGGCGGGGCTTGGCCACGCCCGCGTCGGCGAAGAGCGGGCAACGGCTGCCGAAGCCTTGAAGCAGGCCGGGCTCGCGCCCTTGACCCTCGAATGCAAGGAAGGCCTCGCCCTCGTCAACGGAACTTCGGTTATGACCGCCCTTGCCGCGCTGGCCGCCTACGAGGCCGGCGCGCTTTTGAGCTGGATGGAGTTGCTGACGGCTTGCCTGTTCGAGGTGCTCGGGTCTTCCCCGGAGGCCTTATGCGAAGAGGCGCACCTGGCGCGCGGGTGCCGCGGCCAGGCCGCCGTGGCTGCGCGGATCGCGGCGCACTTGCGCACTCATCCCGGCTTCGGCCGCGAAATCGACGGCCGCTCCTGGGGTTCGCACGCCAAGGCAATAGAGCCGGGCCTGGAAATCCAGGACCCGTATTCCGTGCGCTGCACGCCGCAGATTCTCGGAGCGTTCCAGGTTGCACTGTGGCACGTCGAGGAGGTGGTTGCTTGCGAACTGAACGCCTCAACCGACAATCCGCTGGTGTTTCCCGAGACCCAATCGGTGATCCACTGCGGCAACTTTTATGGCCAGCAAATCTCGATGGTCTGCGACTACCTGCGCCTCGGTCTGGCGAAAGCCGGGCTGTTGCTGGATCGCCAGCTCGAACTCTTGGTGAACAGTCGCCACAGCCGGGGTCTGCCGCCCATGCTCTCCGGCGGCGATCCTGGCCTTAACTCCGGATTGATGGGCGTTCAGCTTTTGGCCACGTCGCTCGCGGCGGAATGCCGGCTTTTGAGCGCGCCCGCGAGCGTGCAAACCATTCCCACCAACGCCAACAATCAGGACGTCGTCAGCATGGGGTGCATCTCCGCCCGCATGACCCGGAGCCTGATCGACAAGGTCTGGAAGCTGGTCGCGATCCAAAGCCTCGCGCTCGCGCAAGCCGCCGATCTCAGGGGCGAGCCGATGGGCGACCGGTTCAGGGAGTTCCACCGGCAGCTCCGTTCCGTCTCGGCCCGGCTTGAGCATGATCGGCCGCTTTTTGAGGATCTTGCCCGCCTTACCGCGCTCCTGCAGACTGAGAACGCACAGCGCACATTGCTCGCGCCACGCCCGCGGAACGGGTCCGGCCCCTCGACACCGATCGCTGATTTGTATACAGGTTGAATGCGAGAGATAAACACTTGCATCAGAGTCAAGAAAATGGGGCGAGCGCGGCTACGAAGCGTTGGGCCTTGGAAATGGATATCCTCGACCGCGCCATTCCAATTTTGGCGCGCTGGCTGGGTAATCGCTGATGGAGTCCTGACGTGCCGGCAAATGTGAGCCCGTTGGATGAAAAATCGCGGCCCATTTTTAATGACCTCTACCGAAGCGCGCTTCAAGCCATTCCAGCGCATACCGCGGTCTTGGACCGGTCGGGGATCATTATTCTCGTCAACGACGCGTGGACGGCCTTCGCGCTCGCCAATGGAGCGCCCGGCTCCATATCTGTCGCAGTGGGGGCTAACTACCTGGAGACGTGCCGGAAAGCCGCGTCCACGGACCCGCAGGCGGATCGCGCTCTGTCGGGCATTAGGGCGGTGCTAAACGGCAGCATCCCCCTCTTCGAGATGGAATACCCTTGCCACAGCCCTCACGAGCAACGCTGGTTCCTGATGACCGTGGCGCCGTTCGCATCCGGCAGGCAGGGCGGCGTCATCGTCTCACACTCGAACATCACCGCGCGGAATTTGGCCGAGCAAGCGCTGAGAATAAGCGAGGAGCGTTTTCGCGCCACGTTCGAACACGCCGCTGTCGGCATCGCTCATATCGCCACGGAAGGCCGATGGTTGAGCGCCAACCAGCGGCTTTGCCAAATCATCGGGCGCCCGCGCGAGGAACTGCTCACGAAATCGTTTGGGGACATCGTTCATCCCGAAGATCTCGATGCCTGCCACGCCCACATCGAAGTTTTGCGTGCGCGCGGCGCCGACTCCTGCAGACTTGAACAGCGCCTGATGCGCAAGGATGGATCCGTCGTCTGGGCCGTTACGACATTGGGGTGTGTGCGCACGCAGGCGGGCGCTATCGACTATCTCGTCCTCGGCGTCGAAGACGTCTCCGAGCAAAAGCGGGTCGAGCAACGCCAGCAGACGCTGCTGCAGGAGCTCTCGCATCGCGGCCAGAACCTTCTCTCCGTGATCTTGTCGATTGTCGGCCGGAGTCTGTCGGGGGATCGCTCGCTCTCCGAGGCGCGAGAGGTGCTGATCGGCCGCCTGCACGCATTGTCGAAGACCTACGAAACCCTGACGCAAGGGGCATTCGACGGGGCGCCGCTCGACGTCATCTTGAGGAACGAACTCGAATCCTTCGGCGGCCGCGTGCAGCTTGACGGACCGGCCATCATGCTGACCAGCAAGGCGACGCAGATGATGGCCCTCGTCGCCCACGAATTGGCCACCAACGCCGCCAAATACGGCGCCCTGTCCGTCGCCGAGGGTCACGTGCTCGTAACGTGGAGGCTGGCCGGAGACGAAACCGCCGGGCGACTGACGTTCGATTGGCGCGAGGAGGGCGGCCCGCCCGTCATTGGGCCCCTGCGGCGCGGCTTCGGCTCGAACTTGCTCTCGCAGGTGACAGGCATGGAATTCGGCTGTGACCCGGAGCTCAGCTATGGCGAGGCGGGCTTTCGTTACCGGTTTGAAGCTCGGTTGGATGGCTTGGGAGCAGCATCGCTCGACTCGCCGGTTCGGCGCAGGCTCAAGAATGCAATCGTGTGTACGCTTTACGATACCTGGGCGCGGCAACGGCCTCCGGGCGGTTTGCCGCAACTTGATGGCTTCCATTGGAGCCAATTCGCTGCAACCGGCGCTCTCACCATCGCCAATGTCACGAGCGATGGCGACGTGCAATTCGTGCAAGTGGGCCGGGCGTTGATTGAGCGGCTCGGCCGCTCCGTTCAAGATTGGGCGGAGGAGGATTCCGCCGCCCTCGCCCAGGTTTACCGGCGCTGCGCAAGCACCGGGGAGCCATGTCACGAGCTGATGCGCATCGATTTCGGGGACGGCGATCCGTTCACGTTCGAGCGCTTACTCGTCCCGTTTTCGGCGAGCGCCGGGCGCACCCCGTCGCATGTGGTGGGCATTGTCGTGTTCGAGGGAAGCACCCGCCCCGCGGATAAGAACTGAGAGTGCAGCGACGCGTGCGATTTCAGCTGACCTCCGCGAGAGCATCATCGATGACCAGGATGCACCCGGTTTTGTCGGCCGCCCCTGACGAGCGGACGAACCCGATCTCGATACAAAAACCGTTGGCGCGCGCAAAGTTCTGCAGGGTTCGCACGCTAGGGCTCTGCACGCCGCTTTCCAGGCGGGCGATCGCCGCCTGCGTCGTCGCCATGCGCGCCGCGACCTCTTTTTGGGTTAGCCTCGAACGCAATCGCATCTCGACCAGCGTGTTGGCGAGTCGTTGTGTGCTTTTGTCCGCGCGGCTGGCTTTGGTGGACATGCTATCTCCATGCTAAACATCGTAACACTCTCGAAATTGCGTATTCGCGATATTTCGCTTACGGTGGGGTGGAGCTTACCTTAAGCTTGGAGAGTATGTCATGCCGGGTTCATTGCCAAATTTCAATACCCCCAACCTTGCTGGCGCCGTCGAAACGCTGCCGCCGGACAAGCTGGATGAACTGCCGTTTGGCGCGCTTCGCCTGGACGCGCATGGTATTGTCTGTGTGTACAATAAGACGAGAGCCGAGCAAAGTGGCCGCGGCGCAATGCCGACGAAGGGGCTTTCCTATTTTGCCGATGTTGCTCCGTGTTTGGACAATGGTTATTTCAAGGGCCGTATCGATAAGGCGCGCGCAGCCGGGGCTTTGGACCTCTCATTCAGTTTCATCGGCGACTTCAATGACCGCAATCGCGAGCTTGCCGTTCGGGCTCAACCAGCCAGGGACGGCGGTACTTGGATTTTTATCCAGATCCCCGATGCGGAACATTGAAAGGCCACGCATCAGCGCTCCTTTTTGCGCTCGCAGCCGTGATTTGAGCAGCCAGTTTTTCGGGCAGCGCGCGCAATGAGTTCGATGGGACCGCAGACGCGGGCGTGACCGCTATTCTGAACGCTGCTCCTTTGCGCTGCTTCTCCGGCATGCTTGCCTAAAAGCCTCGCGGCGTGTTGTATGATGCCATGCCAGCGCAGAACGCTCATCGGCGCTCTTTCCCTGTAACGGCAATGTCTAAGGAAGTGCACGCATCGCTCTCCTCTTGGTGGCAAGGACCGGAGTTTCCGCGCTTCGTAACGGATCTCCTGGTGGATGCCGTCAAACATTTAAGACCCGGACTTCCGAGCGCCGCGAAGGGTTTGGGCGCCGATCTTCTCCTCGGCGCCGACGGTCTCGACCTCGATTCTCTGGAGCGGTTCAACCTGGCGGTGAGCGTGGCCGAGGCGCTTCAGTTTTCCCAAATCGAGCGCCCGGAACGGTTGCAAGAGATGAATCGTGTGACGGATTGGATCGCCGAAGCCCGGCGGTGCCTGTCGACAAGCAGCAGCGCCATTGGCTTTCGGACATCGGGCAGCACCGGCAGGCCCAAGTTTATCGTTCATGAATTCGATGGTTTGGCGCAGGAAATCGAGAGCCTCGCTTCGATCTTCTCGGATCGCGCGCGTATCGTTTCGGCCGTCCCTGCCCACCACATCTACGGATTCTTGTTTACTGTCTTGCTGCCGGCGCGTCTCGGCGTCAGCGTGGTCGATGCGCGCGCCCATGCGCCGCTGAGCGTGCGCGCGATCGTCAAACCCGGCGACCTTCTCGTGGCGTTTCCCAGCTACTGGCAGCCGCTGGCCGGCGGCGCTTGGCCTTCCGATATCGATGGCGTGACGTCCGGCGCGCCCTGCCCAAGGGAGTTGGCCAATGCGTTAGTTTCGGACGGACTTCACCGGCTGGTCGAGGTTTACGGCGCGACGGAGACGGGCGGTATCGCCTGGCGCGACAACGCCAACGCGCCCTTCCGTCTTCTCCCCCATCTGACTCGCGGCGACGACCATAGCGTGCAGAAATCTTTAGGCGGCGCGGCGCGACGCTTCGCGTTGCCTGATCACGTAACGTGGCAGGGCCCCGATCTTCTCACCCCACTCTCGCGTTTAGACGGCGCCGTCCAGGTCGGGGCCGTCAACGTCCATCCGGAGGCCGTCCGCGCCGTCCTGCTCGCTCACCCAGGCGTCGCCGACGCGGAGGTGCGCCTTATGCGCCCCGATGAGGGCGAGCGCATCAAAGCTTTTATCGTTGCAAGAGAGGCGGCGACTTCGAGCGAGCAATTACGCCGCGATCTCGAAGCGTGGGTCGCCGAACGCCTGCAGCCGATCGAGCGGCCACGCTCGTTCACCTTCGGAACCGCTGTCCCAGCCGACGCCATGGGAAAGAGGACGGACTGGCGGATCGACTGACAGTCCTCAGAACTTCTGCGACAGCCCGACGTAAAAGCCGCGTCGCGGCCCATACTGAGGGGCGAAGACGCCGATCCCGCTTCCGTCGCGAAGCTCGTAAATCTCGTCGAACAGGTTGACAACGTCGAACCGCAGCGTGAGCGGCTTTTGATCTGGCGAGAGCTGGAATTCCCGCGAAATGCCGAGATTGACTGTCGCGTAGGGCGGCTCGTGATCGGAATTCGCAAATCCGTCACGCAAGCCGCTCCCAAAAATCATGTTGGCGGTGAACAGCGTTTTGTCCCAGCGGTAGGACGCGCCCGCCGAGGCAGTCATGCGCTGCATGTCGTCGGTGTAGTGCCAATGGGTGAGAAGGTATGTGTAGGTTGCGGGATCGAGAAGGTACTGGTTCGATTCCGGGTCGGTGGCCCTTGTGACATTGTAGGAGAAGTTCGCGTAGGCCTTGAAATTGCCGTTCTGGTACTTGGCCTTGAACTCGCCGCCTTCGCTGTATCCGCGCGCGTAGTTGAACTGGGTGAGGACCACCGCCTGGCCGAACTGACCGTCGTCTATCAGGTCCCGAGCCGCCTTATAATAAGTATCGACCCCCACATCGAGACCGGGCAGCACCTTCTGGTCAAGGCCAATGTCGAAATAATTGGATCGTTCGGGGCGCACCGGATCGTTAAGCGGGATGTCCGGCTGGTTCGTAGTGTTGGTGAACAGGGCGAGGTTGGACTGCGTGGCCTGGGACTGCATCGGCGGGGTAAAATATCGCGCGTAGCCGACATGGATCGATGAGCCGTCCCACGGCTTGTATACGAACGCCGCGCGCGGGCTGACCTGGTTCGCATCCACGAACTGATACAGTTGATCGAAACGAACGCCAGTATTGAGGGTGAGCGTATTCGAAAGCTTCCACTCGTCCTGGACATAGGTCCCGATGTTCCAGCCGAGCAGTGAATTGGCGTCGGTAATGGGGAACGGCGTTGGGGAGACCGCGCCGGAAATTGGATCGACGGGCAGCACCGTCGAAATATTGGTGACGTTGGTTTGCTCGGCGCTAACGGCGAAGCCCGACCGCAGCGTATGCACGTCGTTCAACCGATACGAGGCATCGAATTGTGTGCCGTAGAGGCTGCTTTCCCTGGTGACGTTCGAGGCGACATCGTTGAACACGAGATCGCCAACGATATCAGGAACGAAGTGGATATTGGCGTACCGGTAAAAGACCGCAAGCTGGGTGTCGATGCTGCTGCCTTTAGTCTGAAGCACCGCGATATCGTAGAAGAAACGGTCATATTCGTTTTCGTTGAGGCTTGAAGAGCTGTAGTTTGCGGGGCCGAAGTCTCCGAGCGGGATTTGGTTCGGGTTATTGGGTATCTGGAAAGCGCTGTAGGAAGCGCCCGACATCACCGTGAACCGGGTCGAACTGTCGAGAAGCGTCGAGATATAGCCGAAGAACTTCCCCTGCTCCGTATTGTCGTGGATCGCATTATAGGCCGGCGTGGGATTTTCGAGCCCAACGCTGTTCCAGTTGCCGCGGCCGGTGAAGAAATACTGAGTGTCGCCAAAGCTGCCGCCATAATCGATGCTGGGCGTGAACGTCCCGTGGCTGCCGCCATAGAGGCTCACGGTCCCTTCGGGGGCGGCAAAGGTGCGGCTCGTGATGTCGAGGACGCCAGCCGTGCGAAGCCCGTACTGAGCCGGCAGCGTGCCGGTAAGCAGCGACATGCCGCCAACGAAATTCGTGTCGATCACCGGCCCGAGACTAGATACGCCCTCTGGAAGCACAATCCCGTTAATTCGGTATTGCACGTTCGCGTATTCATTGCGGATATGAAAATTCGGATTGGAAACGGCTGAATCTGCGGAGACGCCGGGCGCTTGCAGAATAACCTTGTCGATCGGCGTGTTATCACCCTGCGGCAGCGTTTCAATTGCCCCGCGATCGATTGTGAATGAGGTAGCGCCGAGCTTGGGCAGCAGGTTTTCGCGCGACTGGTCCATTGCTTTCATCTTCTGGTCTAGCGCGGCCTGCGCGGCGGTTGGCGCGCCTGGGTCGGCTGGCGCCGGCGCCGCCTGGACGGCTGCCTGAGCCGCCGGCGTGGACGAAGGCTTGGCGGATTGCGGCTTTGGAGCTTCGATTGTGATGGGCGGCAAGTCCGTGCCCGCGTTTTTGGGCGCGGAGCTGATGGCCGGCTGCTGCGCCTCTGGCGCCGGGGGACTTTGCGCAAAAGCCGGCCCACAACCTAACGCTGTCGCCCCAACAAGAAGACCAATCCGTGTATACTTTGCCGTTTCCCTAATCCCCGCGACATTACTCATGACACTTCACCCTACCCTGAACTAGAAACCGGCGAACGTCTTTTTAGAACTATTCCAATTCTGATTTAGAATAATTCTAAACCACTGTTTTTCTTGACTTTCCTTACGGGATAGTTATTACAACTTGAACATGTCAAGCAATATTTAGAAGTGGGATCGCCATCTTGCCCGACACTGGGCACGGCGACGGCGGAGGGTGGGCTTGCTAGGACGGAGAAACACCAGCCGGTTTATTTTTGCGGCAGCGCTTACACTGTCGCTGAGCGCCCATGTTTGGGCTTTGGCATCGCTGCTGCGCCGAACGTCTCAGGACCTTGGCTCCGTCGACGTCGCGACCTCGGCGATCAGCGTCAGCCTTGAAACCACCGACGTTATCGACGCCATCGAGAGCGCGAACGCCAGGCAGGCCGCATCATCCGGCGCGCCGGCAGAGGCGGCCAAGAAGACGGAAGAGTCGAAGGAGGACGACGCCCTGAACTCCTGCCAGGACCGAAGCAGCTCAGCCACAAGACAATGAGCAGGCGCGACTTGCGTTGCAAACCGATGCAGAACGTCAGCGCGTCGCCGATGACGCGGAGATGCAAAAGAATCTCAAGGAGGAAGCCGAACGCGAAGAGACGAAGAAGCGCGCCGAGGAGGCCGAGCATGCGCAGAAGGTAGCGGACTCCGAGAAGATCGAAAAGAAGAAGCGGGAAAAGGCCCAGCAAGCAGCCCTCGGCGGCGCGGCGACGACGGGCTCCGACGAGGCGCAAGAGTCGCAGGGCCGCGTCTCGGCAAGCAAGGGATCGATCTTGAACTACGGAGCAACCCTGCGCGCGCTCATCTCGTCAAACACGCCGCGCAACATCCGCAAGACATCCCTGCGCCTCGCCTTTAGCGTCGCCCCTTCGGGAGGTCTGACTTCCCTCAGCGTCCTTCAGCCGAGCAACAATCCCGAGGTGGACAAACGAATACTCGATCTTGTCCGCAAACTGTCATCGCGTTTTCCCATGCCGCCCAACGGCGCGGCCGCGAGCCAGCTCTCCTACAACATCGAAATCATCTTCCAATAATCCAGCCGAAAGTTAGGAGTGTAAACTTTGGAACAGCCCATTATCGCCGCGCCGGCCGTGCATCTGAATATCGGCGACCTCATCCAGAATGCGGACCCGATCGTGCAGGGTGTAATACTGGCCCTGGCGCTGGCGTCAGTGACCTGTTGGGCCATAATCATCGAGAAGACGGTCCGGCTTTGGGGCTTTGGCGGGCAGGTCCGGCGCCTTGAGCACGTCGCCGGCGAGGAGACGAAGGACATCGCGCGAAGCGCCTGGCTTGCCTCTGTGGTGGTGCACGCCGCGCGGAGCCAGCAGTTCTCGGTGTCCGAAGGCCGTTCTGAGATTGAGACCGGTCTTGAAAAGGCGATGCGTCGCGCAGCCCGGATCGAACTCAACAAGCTTCAGCCGCGTATCCGCCTCCTCGCAACCGTTGGATCGATCGCTCCCTTCGTCGGACTGTTCGGCACCGTCTGGGGCATCATGAACAGCTTTTCCGCGATCGCGCAGCAGAAGGACACAAGCCTCGCGGTTGTCGCCCCGGGCATCGCGGAAGCTTTATTCGCAACGGCGCTTGGGCTTGCGGCCGCAATCCCGGCGGTCGTCGCCTACAATCAAATCTCCGGCAGCGTTTCACGCGCATCCGAGCGCATGAATCTTGCCATCGCGGCGCTCGCAAATGGCCTCGTTCAACGCGCGGCTTTCTCCCGCAATGAGGCGTAAACCATGGGCGCGAAGCTTTCCAACAGCGACCCTGATGACGACGGCGATTTCGAGCCGATGGCGGAGATAAACGTCACGCCCATGGTGGATGTTATGCTCGTGCTGCTGATCATCTTCATGGTTGCGGCGCCGCTCATGATCGCTGGCGTTCCGGTGAACTTGCCGCAGACCGCCGCGGCGAAGCAGAACCCGCCACAGAAACCGGTCGTCATCACGCTTGCCGCCGATGCAAAATTGTATATTCGGAATGAAGAGGTCCAGCCAGATGACCTGGAGGAGCGGCTGCGCGCATTACGCTCGGCGGAAGGCGATGCCGTCGCCTATGTGCGTGCGGATCAGGGCGTCTCCTATGGGCATGTCATGGAAATCCTCGGGCGCGCCGGGAGATCTGGCTACGCGCGCATTTCGCTTTTATCTCAGCCGAAGCGTGGCGACGACAGCGTTCCGAAGTAGCCAAAATGCGCCAGGGAGGCATGCTGTCATTGGTCATCGCGATGAAACGATGTCCGTTTAGAGCCGTCCGCTTCGTAACCCAGACTTCGCGGCTTGTTATTGCTATTGGCCGCCGCTGGAGCGCGGTATAAACTTCTATCTCGATCCCAAAGTGGCTTGAGGAGACAAGCGGCGCAACCCATGCCCCACACGTGGCGCCGTTTTGGGAGTAAGCTGGCGCGGCGCGGGCAGCAAAGGAGACCGGCATGTCGGCCAAGGCCAAATACAGCGCGACGACGCGCCAGATTTCGGTGAGTGTCCAGCCGGTCTATCTCGATGACCAGTCGGCGCCGGAGCAAAATCACTTCGTCTGGGCCTATCGCGTTGTGATCGAGAATCGCGGCGCCGAGACCGTGCAATTGCAAAGCCGCCATTGGCGCATCATCAACGCGAGCGGAGAAGTGCGCGAGATACGCGGCCCGGGCGTGGTCGGCGAGCAGCCGCGTCTTGAACCAGGCGACGCGTTTGAATACACCAGCCATGCGCCGCTCACGACGCCGTCCGGCATCATGTCGGGCAGCTATCAGATGGAAAACGAGCACGGCGAATGCTTCGACGTCGACATTCCGGCGTTCTCCCTCGACAGCCCCCATCAACCGGCAAGGTTCAATTAAACGTGGCGCGGCGGCGCTAGGCCCTGCGCCTTTCCGTCGCTTTCTCCCAGTGGCGCCTCGGTAGTCCTGCCGTGACTCGGCTCCTCCAGCGTCTCGGTGTCGCGCAAGACGCAGGGCGCCGCGATTGGAAGGCGACGGGCCGAAGGCGCACACGCACAAATTCATTCTCAATCGGCTCCGGTGTGAGGAAGCCGATGCTCATTATGTTCGAATTTAGGGCTCTGCCTTCGGCGGAAGCTGGGGAAATGGTCCGTCAGCCCCTCATTTTGTTCTTACGAAACAAGGGATTGGACGCTGTTTTGTGGATTCGGCAGGGCTATGGCGTTCATCTCATGCGTAAATCGTATGCAACTGTGCCGATTAAGCCACTACCTTACGGGCAGATTACGGGAACCCCGCTTCTCCCGGCTTTTTATGAACCAATACCTCTATGTTACCTGCCCTATTGTATTGATGCTGATTCCATTATGCTTTTCGCTTGTGCTTCTGGTGGCTGCAATTAGTCTTGGTTCTCGGTAAGTGTCGCAGTAATGCGGCCCTGCTTGGGCAATGACAGTGGGGACTGTCATAAAATTGAGGCACAGAGAGATATGTTTCGAGTTGGGGGTGTACGCGTTGTACGTCAGAGCGTAGCAGCGCTATGTGGCGCATCGGCGCTCGTATTGGCAGCGTCGGCTGGGGCAAATGCCACCGATGCGGTATACGTAGACCAATCAGATACCGCGGCTATCAACGAAAGCTTTTGGGGCCGGTTCATCAAAGCGTATGAGGATGAATGGGGCAAGCCGCCAGCGTCGGACCCCAATGCGGTTACCCGCCGTCCGGCGCCTTGGCCGCCATCTCCTGAGAACGCGCCGCCGTTCCCCTTCACGGAATGGCCGATGGGCGGCGGCAACTATATCGGCGCCACTGTCCCGAATTCGATCGACAGTCCGCTCATGACGGCGTTGGCGCCGACACAAGTCGGGAAATTCCTGAAAGACAACAATACCCAGATTTACGGCTGGGTAAATCCCGGCTTCAATATCAGCGATGCTCCGGGAGGCAAATACGGCAATTATCCCGCAGCATATGCTTACCGGCCCGATCAATTATGGCTGGACCAGGTGGTGCTCATTGTCGAGCGGCTCCCCGATACGGTTCAAACCGATCATATCGACTGGGGCTTCCGCATCGCAGGCATCTATGGCGAGACCTATCGCTATACTACCGCCCAAGGCTTCGCCAGCTACCAGCTTCAGAAGCGCAATAACGAGGAGGGTTACGATTTCCCGATGGTCTACGGGGAGTTGTATGTTCCTTGGGTCGCCGACGGCTTGCTCTTCCGCCTTGGCCGTTACATTTCGGTGCCGGACATCGAAGCGCAGCTCGCTCCGAACAACTACATGTATTCGCACTCGATGACATACGGGTACGATAATTATACCAATACAGGCTTGCTAGGCACCCTGCAGCTCACCAAGAACTGGACGGTGCAGGCAGGCATCACCATCGGTACGGACACAATTCCCTTCAATAACAACATGAACGATCCGGGCTTCCAGCCGTCGTTTACAGCCTGCGCAAGATGGCAATCGGATACCGCTTATAATGCCGTGTATAGCTGCGCCAACGCCCTTAACAACGGAGTCTGGGGGTATAATAACCTTCAGCAATTCACGACCACCTTCTATCACAAGTTCAACGATGAGTGGCATCTGTCGTTAGAAGCGTGGCACATGCATCAAGACGATGTGGCTGCGGCAATTGTTGGCAACAATCCCAACCAGCCAACCGACCCGGCGAACTCCGCGCAGTCGCCCAGCACGAATTACCCCTACTTCCAGTCCAACCCAACATTCATGCAGCAGCTTCTGGGGTATAGAAACGCTCCATGGGATGCGCACTGTAAGGCAGGTCAGATCGAGTGCGAGGCGCAGGAATTCTCCTTCCTGGGTTACCTCAACTACCAGTTCACGCCGCTGGATAACCTTTCGCTCCGCGCCGAAAGCTTCCACGACCTGAACGGTCAGCGCACCGGCGTTGCGACGGTCTATAACAACGCCGCCATCGGCTGGCAGCATTGGCTTTCTGCAACGATCACCATTCGCCCCGAGATCGCGTACTACACCTCTGGCAAGGACGCTTTCGGTCGCAACGACGAGAACCTCAATCCGACAACGGATCACGCGTTGATCTTCTCGTCCGACTTGATCATCCACTTCTAGCTACCCCTGAAAAAGGGCGCTCGTACACCAACGGGCGCCCTTTTTTTGACTGGCAGGTCGCAATTGGCGTTGTTCCAGATAAGTTGAGAGTCGCAGCAATGCGGCCCTGGTTGGCACGTGACTGGGGGATCAATCTTGGGTATGAGTAAAAGTATCGGCGGTTCGCGCAAGCGGGCTTCTCGCAATGGCCTAATATCCGCGTCCGGCGGCGCCTCGAAATCGAGAGCTTCAAGCAGACGCAGAAAATGGCTTGCCGCCACGGCCCTTCTTGGAATTGCCGGCAGCTCCAGCGCGACTTTCGCGCAAACGCAATCGTATAAAGATGCTGTGTGCGATCCCTATAAAAACTACTCCTGTCTCGATGCCTATCTCGGCAGCGGAGTTCTTGAGCGCTTCTTCAATTACTATAAGCTCGAATGGGGTCAATCAACGGCTCCGACCGATCCGAAAGCTCCACCAGCCCGCATCGATGGATGGCCCAGGACGCCCGAAGCGATACCGCCGATGGCCTATTCGGAATGGCCGACCGGCGCCCTCACCAGCATCGGCGTAACGCGGCCAAACTCGACCGACAGCCCGCTGATGGTCGCCATCGCCAATACCGATATCGGCAAGTGGATGGCAGATAATAACATCCAGGCTTACGGTTGGGTGAATGGCGGCGGCAACCTCAGCACCAATCCCGGAGGGAAAGGCGCGAATGCTCCGATCGCGTACACCTATTCCTCGAACACCGTTGTTCTAAACCAAGCGGTTGTATATATCGAACGCCTCCCGGATACGGTGCAGACCGATCATATCGACTGGGGCTTTCGGGTTTCCGGCATCTATGGCACCGACTACCGCTACACAAACTCCTACGGGATAGCGAGCTACCAATTCAACAAGGACAACAACGAAAACGGATATGACTTCCCCATGGTGTATGCGGATCTCTATATCCCATACGTCCTGAGCGGTCTCGAATTCCGTATCGGCCGCTATATTTCGATCCCGGACATCGAAGCGCAGCTTGCGCCCAACAACACGACATACACGCACTCCCTCACCTACGCCTGGGACAACTACACCAACAACGGCATCGTCGCCTCGCTCCAGGTCACAAAGCAGCTCCTGGTGCAATTGGGCATAACGGACGGCACCGAGACGCCGATTTGGCATAGCGGCCTCTCAGTCAAGAACCAGTTTTACCTCGGTGGCAATCAAGCTAATGCGGCGGCGCAGGCCGGCATACCAGGTTTGACCGACGTCTTATATCCAGGCTCAACTTACCTGAAGGACCCCGGCAATCAGCCATCCCTTTCAGCCTGCCTTCGATATGCCTGGAACGACGGCTGGGATACTATCTATCCATGCCTCGACGGCATCAACAAAGGGAACTGGGGGTATAACAACATCCAGTGGCACGGATTCACCTATTATCACAAGTTCAATGACCAGTGGCACCTCGACTTCGAGACCTATTATATCGATGTGCACGGCGTCGTGAACGAAAACAACAGCACTGCGATGGCTATCTATGAAAATGGCGGCACGCCATTCTCGCCCCAAAACGTTCCACTTAACGGACCTAATCTGGCGACCTGCAAGGTTTGGGAACTCACCTGCGACGTCTACGCGGTCGGCGTCTTGAGCTACCTGAACTATACGCCTGACGCCTTGAATAACTTCTCGCTGCGTTTGGAGTATTATGACGACCCGCAAGGCTGGCGCACAGGCACCGCTGCGAAATATTTCGACACATGCCTGAGCTGGCAGCACTGGCTGTCGCCGCAAATCGAGCTGCGCCCCGAAATCTCCTACTGGCATTCATTCGACGCCGACGCCTTCAACGGCAATCCGTCCATGGGCATCCCCGGCAACAAGAACAGCATGGTCGAGGTTGCTTCGGACATTATCATCCACTTCTAGTAGTCGAAATTTGACATTTGAGCCCCGCCTGCCGCAAGGTCGCGCTCAAATGTCAAATTCGAAAGCTCCATCGCACTCAGAAAGCTGCCAGCGGCCCGATTCCGGCGTCTGCGTCTGCTTGTCAGCCAGATAGCTAATGTCGGAATCCGATCCCTATTGGCTCGCTATAAAATCGTGAATGGGGTCAAGGCCTTCGGCATTTCGGCCTCGGCGGGCCTTGAGCAGCTCGACGTCACAGATGCGGCTCGGACGTTCGCGACGCTGATTTTGTGACCAATTGAAATAGTTTTTCTATAATTCGCCCATAGCCATTCTTAGTAGCCCCTCAATCGCCACCACTTTTTCATTGCAACGAAACGGCTTCGATCGCTATGGTTGGAGCGAACCAATACCTTAATCTGCACGATTGGTGGGCGGGCTCAAAAATCGGGGTTGAGCAGGTCTTGGGTTTCCGGCGAGTTTGCGATGCTGAACATCCTTGTTGAGCAGATTATCTCGGTTGTTTGCCCTCGAGGCAGGAAGGCGCGGCTTTCGCTTCCGCGGGTTTTCGCCGCCCTGATTTGCGGTGATATTGCGAGCTTCTCGTCATTGCGACCACACCAACGGGCTGTATGGCATGCCTTTCTCGTTCAGGTCGCCGCACTTGCCCTCGAAAGAGCGGGTGAGGACGTTCTCCCGGATGACGCAGGCATTTGGCAAGATCTGGTCGCCGCTCTTACACCCGATTGGCCGGCGGGAGAGCCTTGGTCTCTCATGGTCCAAGATCCTACAAAGCCAGCGTTGATGCAGCCTCCGATCCCTGGCGGAGATCTCTCCTCATTCAAGCAAATCGAGACGCCAGACAGTCTCGACATGCTCATCACCTCGAAGAACCACGACCTCAAAAGGGAGCGCATTTGGAACGCGGAGCCGGAAGATTGGCTATACGCGCTCGTTAGCCTTCAAACACAGGAAGGCGTCATGGGCGGCGGCAAATATGGGGTCAGCCGCATGAACGGCGGCTTTGGCTCACGATCCATGGTCGGCATCGACTCGTCCCGCGATTATGGCTTCCGCTTTAGGCGAGACGTCGCGATCCTGCGCTCGCACAAGAGCGGCGCCACGCGCTCCCCGAAATCGAAGGATAAAATCTCTTTGGTTTGGCTCGTCCCCTGGGATGGAGCGACGCAGATTCCGTTCGGAGTGCTTCACCCTTTTTATATCGAAATCTGCCGGCGCGTCAGGCTTCGCAGAGATGAGGAAAGGATTCATGCCGTCGAGTTGATCAGCCGAAAGGCGCGGATCGGCGGTACGGAGACTCTGAAGGGCGACACTAACGATCCATGGATGCCTGTGAGCGTTGAAGGCAAGGCGTTTTCGGTGACTGGACAAGGCTTCTCCTACCGCAAAGTCGCCGAGTTGATCGATCCGCAAAAGTATCGTCTTCCCGTGCTTGCGAAGGTCTCACGCGATGATCCTGTTGATCGCATCGTTTTGGTCGCACAGGCTGTTTGCCGCGGCCAGGGTAGGACCGAAGGCTATCATGAGCGGCGTATCCCACTAAAAAAACTCATCATTCACGAGGATTTCGTAGCGGCCACGGGAAGACGTGTGGATGCGATCACGGATCTCAGATTGGCGCTGCGCCTGTCGCTTTTGGTTCTCACGCAAGGCGGCCCGGAAAAAGTTGCCGATCGAGATACGTCAAAGAGATTTGTCGAGCCCTATCTCGAACACTTTGAAAGCATCGTTGATCGAACATTCTTCGAAGCCATCGCGGAAGAGTTGAGCGCTCCCAAGGCAAACCGCGACGCCATCTTTCAAAAATGGCTGTCCAAACAATTGACGCAAGCCCAATCGCTGCTTCTGGAGACGCACCAATCGGCGCCGCACTCCCTCAGCCGTCGCTACCAGGCAAGGGCGCGAGCCGAAATCGCTTTTCGCGCCAGGTTGATGAAGTCAGCCTTTTTTGCGTTTGCTTTCAACCGGATCGAGATCCAGGAGATAGACAATG
The DNA here is from genome assembly GCA_963748525.1 of uncultured Alphaproteobacteria bacterium. Taxonomy (GTDB): domain Bacteria; phylum Pseudomonadota; class Alphaproteobacteria; order Rhizobiales; family Rhodomicrobiaceae; genus Rhodomicrobium. The sequence continues at coordinate 127,339 of CAVVJJ010000013.1, read as the reverse complement.
CCTCCGCCTGACAACGGGAAACTTGGGCCCACTGAACCCAGGCATTACTCAAGCATAATTGGCGCTATCGGGAGGTTGTTGAGCGCAGAATGGTTTCCGAACGCCGAGAGAAACCGTCTCAAGCGGCTTAACTTGCCGGCCGGCGCAGCAAGCGAGATGGCCGTGCTGCGTGTGCTTATTGAAGCGGGGGCGCCAGTTGAGACGATGAGGCCGGCCGAAATGCGGAATTGGATATGCCTTGTCCATTGCATGGCGCTCATGAGCTCGCCCGGGCGCGACCCTCACAGCACGGCTAACGACGCACGTCCCGGATATGTCTTGCAGAGTATCGGTTACGGCGAGCACAGGCTCGGTTGTTTGCTCGATGCGCGAGACGAAACGCTTCATCGGCTTCTCGATCGCGCCGCCCGGCGCATGTCGAGAGCGAGCGGTTCGGTGAACTGGTCGAGGATTGCGCCACTCGTCCTGGCCACTGACGCAAGCAGCTCTTGGGCGGAAAACGCCCGCATCGCCATAAGCCGCGACTATTTGCTCGCCGCCGCGCGAAGCTCGGTCTGGAGGGGAAAAAACCTTGGCGATGATACACTTACGACGAGCCGGAAACGCGATGATTTATTTACGACGAGACGGAACGCTTCATGATAGAAGCTCGCTTTATTCAAATACATTGGCTCGCGAGCTATCCTGGGACGCTTCTCAATCGCGATGAGGCGGGTCTCGCCAAATCCCTTCCCTTCGGCGGCGTCACGCGAACGCGAATTTCTTCCCAATGCTTGAAGCGCACTTGGCGCAAATCAAGCGATGCGATGAACATCGGAAACATAGAAAACATTCAAGGGAGCGAGCGGTCCCGGGAGCACGTCGAGCGGCAGGTCGTATCCGGACTCGCGGAGGAGACCGGGCAGCCAGCGGAGATCGTCGCCGCTGTGGGGCTCGCCTTCATCGAAGCGCTTTATGGTGAAAGGGCAAAGGAGAAGAAAAGCCGTCAAGCCTTGCTCCTCGGGTGGCCCGAGGTCCGGTATTTGCGCCGCGAAGCGCGCGCCATCGTAGAAGCCTCCGCCGATCCCAAAGATGCTGAGGCGAAGTGCAAAGAGTATTTTGCCAAAGACGGGATACGGCGCGTGTTTCGAGCCGTAAACGCTCAATGCGCCGGCGGCGCGGGCTACGAGGCGGCGCTATTCGGCCGCATGATAACTTCAGACCCGGAAGCGAATGTCGAGGCGGCGCTGCACGTCGCACATGCCATAACTGTCCATCAATCGGAAAAGGAACTCGATTTCCTAACCGTCGTAGACGACCTGAAACGAGCAAGCGACGACGCCGGGACAGCGGGTATTTTTGAGGCAGAGCTGACTTCGGGGCTCTATTACGGATACGCCGTAATCGACGTCCCAACGCTGGTCTCCAATCTTACGGGCAGGCCGTCGAAGGAATGGTTATCGAAAGACGTCGATAGGGCGATACCGGCTGAAGTCGCTGCGCGTTTGCTCCACCTGATAGCAACCGTGAGTCCCGGCGCGAAGAAGGGCTCCACGGCGCCTTACGCGTACGCCGAGACCTTGCTTTTGGAGGCTGGGATCGGGCAGCCGAGAACCCTCGCCAACGCATTCCGCAAGCCGGTCGGCCTGAAAGGAAACGTTGGCAGGGACGCCTTGCAAGCGCTGGCCGCGCATTTGAAAGCCCTGGACAATGTCTACGGCCGGCGTGAAATCAGAGCGGGATTCTGCATCGAGACGGATAGCTCGTTCGTCGAACTCTTCGGGGACGAGAGTAAGTCCTTGGCGGAGCTGTCGTCCTGGGTGAGGAATGCAGTCCTGGACGGGCGCGTGTAATCGATGGATCGATTTCTTGTGCTCCTGCTCGAGGCGCCTCTCATTGCGTTTGGCGGCGAGTTGATCGACAATTACGGGGTCGTTCGGCCCTTCCCGGCGAAATCTATGATTGCGGGTTTGATCGCAAATGCTCTCGGCGTCGAGCGTCATGAGGGACGCAGGCTTCAATCGCTTCAAGACAGCATCGTCATGGGAAGCCGCGTCGCTGGCCGCTTGAGGGTCGCGCGGGACTTTCAAACAGCGCAGCTCGCAAAAAACGATCAAGGCTGGACAACGCGCGGGAAGGTCGAAGGACGGGCAAGCAGCTCTGCGTCCTACTTGGGGCCGCATCTTCGATATAGGGATTTCTGGTGCGATACGGACGCGGCCGTAGTTCTTCGAACCTCGGACGCCGGCCCATTCGGCATCGATGAGGTCGAGAGCGCTCTCTTGAGCCCCGCGAGACCGCTTTTTGTGGGCAGAAAAGCATGCATACCGTCTTCCATGATATTGAACGGGGAGGTCCGTGCGGAAAGCGCATTTCATGCCTTGATGGCGCTGAGCGACTTTCAGGATAGGAAGGCGGCGCGCCTGCAATGGCCCGCTTGCGATGGACCTGACACGTCCGACCCGTTGTTTGATCTCGCCGATTTTCGCACCGAGCCGATTTGCGACGAGCGGAATTGGGTTTCTGGCGTCCATGCCGGACAGAGGCTGGTCAACGTGATGGAAATCGCTCCAAAAGACCGGGAGCCTCTATGACGGCGTCCCCGCAACCTCATCTTGTTTCCTTCTCTCTCGACCCCGTGGCGCTCATGTCGCTTTCCGTCGCCCGCAAGACCATTCCGCCTTCCGGGGATCTTGGTTATGTCATTCATCAGACGCTGGTCGAAACATTTGGAGAAGCGGCTCCGAAGCCGTTTCATCTTCTTGAGAAAGGCTTCAAAGTGCTGGCGTATTCCCGCCATCCGGCCCATGATCTCGTGGATATTGGACTTGAGCACGGCCGAAAGGGAGGAGGCTGGGAGCTCTCTTCCCGCGCACTGGGTTTTCCAACACTGGACGGAGCGGCGATTCCAAATCCCTGGCTGCCGGCCAAACGCTGCCAATTTTCAGTGCGCGCCAGGCCGGTCGTTCGCTTAAGTCACGCCAAGGAACGCGGGCTTCCAAGGGAGTGCGATGTATTCCTTCATGCCGTTTCGAATAAACCCAAGGAGAGCGAGGCTTGGCTTGACAGGCAGACGGTATATCTATCCTGGTTCGGAGATCAGGTCGCCAAATCGGGAGCGAAGCTAGGTCAGGTTCAAATAGCAAGAATGACGAGAACTCAAGTCTATCGAAAAGGCGCGGCTTCGCTTGATGGGCCGGACGTAACCTTTACCGGTTCTCTCGAAGTGAACGATTCTGCGCTGTTCAATGAATTTGTCCTTCGCGGGGTGGGAAGACACCGGGCTTTTGGGTTCGGCATGCTGCTCCTGCGAAGCGGCGGACCTTAGCGCTAGGCGACCTACCTAGAGCGATGGAAGTTCCCCCTCATGCGAGGGGATAGACCGCAATATCTGAGATGTTAGTGCAGATATGAGATTGTTTCCCCGCTTACGCGGGGCCAAGACGCCCGGCGCATCGCCTGATGATGAGCCAGCTTCGACGATACGCCGGCGCGGCGCGAGAATAACCGCGTTCATGAGCGCGGGATTTTCACGCCATTCAAGAACAATTCGACGGCAGCGCGCGTGCGGCGCTCCTGGACCTCAGGATGGGTTTCGATGCCAGAAACCGCAAGGCGCGCCGAGCGCCCGAGCACGAGGTTGAGAAACAGATCTGCCGTGAGCTCGGGGTCTTCCACCCTGATCTGGCCGGACGCGGCAAATTTCTGCAGCAGCCCTGCTATGGCCCGCACCGCTCTTTGCCACCCTTCTTCGTGCGCCAGTCTCGCCAGCTCCGGAAACTGGATAGCCTGGGCTGCCAAGATTTGGTTCAGGGCGACTGCGCCGGGCGTCAGAGCGAGCGCAAGCATCCGCCGGCTGAGATCGTGCAGCGTAGTCTCGATCCCCTTGGCGTCGGCCTCTCCCGCCTGCGCTTCGGCAGCCGCCGATAGGGGAGCGAGCCACAGTTGAATTCGCCCTCTTAGGACAGCGGTGAATAAGTCGCGCTTGTCTCGGTAATGGGCATAGACAGTAGGCTTGCTTACCCCGGCGGCCTCCGCGACCGCGTCGATCGAGGTCCCTTCGAACCCCCGCTCCATAAACATCTGTGTAGCGACGCCGAGCAGCCGCTCGTTACGGCGCTCGGCCTCCTCGCGGGTGGGACGGCCGCCCATGCCCCGCCGTGGAGAGGCGAGGGGGCGATTTAATGTGCGGGTCGGCTTTGTGCGCAATCAGATTCCTGTTGTCAGCAGCTCCTACCCTCGTTATTTAAACGATACAGTGTAGTTTTTAGTTGGGCAAGCCCGGTGAATGCACTTCGCGAAAATTCAGTGGATTCCGGGGTTGCTCTTTGGCCGCCCGAAGAGTTTGCGTCGCGTCTCTCGGAGCCGGAAGACAGCGTTGGCAAGGACGTATCCGTAAAGGTAGAGCCTCCGCCGCGTGGGAACCGCCGCAAGGTCTTTCTGGTTTTCGGTCTCGCCCTGCTAACAGCCGCCGGGCTTTACGGCTGGCATTGGTGGACGGCCGGCCGCTTCCTTGAGACCACGGACGACGCCTATCTCCAGGCGGACAAGGTCACCGTCGCTCCCCGCATCTCGGGCTATGTTTCCGAGGTGCTTGTCAGCGATAACCAGCCGGTCAAGGCAGGGGACGTGATCGCACGTCTCGACGACCGCGAATATCAGATCCTGCTCAGGCAGGCGCAGGCCGATGTTGAGAAGAACAAGGCGCAACTCAAAGGCGTAGCCGCCGCCATCGTACAACAGATGGCGCAGGTCGAGGAGGCCCGCGCCGACGTCGCAAACACCGAAGCAGCCCAGGTTTTCTCCTCGCAAGAATTCACGCGCTACCAGGCTCTGATGCAGAGCGGGTCCGGCTCGGTGCAGCGGCAGCAGCAGGCCGAATTGGAGTTCCGCCAACGCAGGGCCGCGAACAACAAGGCCAGGGCGGCGCTCGATTCCGCAATGAAACAGGTCGATAGCCTGAAAGCGCTGGATGCGAGCGCGCGGGCTAGTGTGGAGGGCGCCAAGGCCAAGCTCGAACAAGCGCAGCTCAATCTCAGCTATACGACGATAACTGCCCCGATCGACGGGGTGGTGGGCGATCGCTCGCTGCGCATCGGTCAATTCGTCTCGCCTGGAACAGGTCTGCTGACGCTTGTCCCCATGGGGAGAGACATTTACCTCGTGGCAAACTTCAAGGAAACGCAGGTCGGCGAGATGGCCGAGGGCCAGGCCGCCAGCTTTACGGTCGACGCATTCGGAAGTCATGAATTCAAGGGCCGCGTCGCGAGCTTTGCTCCCGGCACCGGCGCGCAGTTCGCGCTGTTGCCGCCCGAGAACGCCACCGGCAACTTCACCAAAGTCGCCCAGCGCGTGCCAGTCCGGATCACGCTTGATCCCTCCGAGCCGCTCCTCGGGCGCCTGCGCCCGGGACTGTCGGTCGAGGTCACGGTGCATACGGAAGGACAGACGGCCGCCCATGGAACGCCCAAACATACCAGCGAGGCTTTGGCGCAATGAGCGGCGCGGACGCCGTCTCCAGCGCGCCGAAAGTGCGCGCAAGCCCGCGGGACTGGCTTGCCGTGTTCGGCGCGATCCTCGGCGCCTTTACCGCGATCCTCGACATTCAGATCACCAACTCGTCGCTCGCCGACATTCAAGGCGCTCTTGGCGCCTCTTCCGAAGAAGGCAGCTGGATCTCGACCGCCTACCTCATGGCGGAGGTCGTCGTGATCCCCCTCACCGGCTGGCTTTCTTCGGTGATCGGCATGCAACGTTATCTCGTGACGAACACCCTCCTGTTCATAGGGTTCTCGGTCGCCTGCGCGTTGTCGACGGATCTGAACGAAATGATCCTCTTCCGCGCAGGCCAAGGATTTACCGGCGGGGTCCTGATTCCGACCGCCGTCGTCATTGTTCGCACGCGGCTGCCGAGGTCGCAGCAAACGATCGGCATCGCCCTGTTCGGGGTGACGGCGACTTTCGCGCCCGCGATCGGCCCCACGGTCGGCGGATGGCTCACGAGCAATTTCTCCTGGCACTACATTTTTTACCTGAACCTGCTTTTCGGTCCGGTCGCGGCAGCGCTTCAGGTGACGGCGCTTGACTCCGCCCGGTCGAGATGGGGCGAAATCCTCAAGGGTGATTGGATCGGCGTCGGCTTCATGGCGGCTGGCCTGTCCTCGCTTACCTTTGTCCTCGAGGAGGGGCAGCGAAAGGACTGGTTCGGTTCGCCAATCATCTGCGACGCTTCCCTCATTGCGACCGTCGGCATCGCCGCTTTCATCATCCGCGAACTCGTCACGGACAAGCCCTTCATCAATCTGAGGATCCTTTCGATCCCTTCCGTTGGAGGCTCCTGTATCCTGATGACGGTGCTCGGCGCCGTTTCATTCGGCTCCATCTATATCATCCCGGTCTACTGTGCGCAGATCCAGGGCTATAACGCACTTCAGATCGGCTACGTGGTCATGTGGAGCGGGCTTCCGCAACTCATCCTTTTCCCGGCGATGCCGTTGATCATGCGGGTCGCCGACGCCCGGCTGCTTGTGATCGCGGGAACCCTGTTCTTTATCTTGAGCTGCTGGATCAACGTGGGGTTGACGCACGACGTCGGCATGGACCAGTTGATCCTGCCGCAGCTGCTCCGGGCCATTGGGCAGCCGCTCTTTACAATCCCCCTCTCGCAGCTCGCAACTGCCGGATTGACGCCGCGGGACACGGCGGATGCCTCGGCGCTCTCCAATATGATGCGCAATCTCGGCGGCTCGATGGGCATCGCCATGCTGTCAACGATGCTCGAACGCCGGGAGCACTTCCACTTCTCGATGCTCGCCGAGGGCCTCACAGCGAATGCCGCCCGCACGCAGGAGCGGCTGACCGCGCTTGCCGCTGGCCTGCAGGCCCACATCGCCGACCCTGGCATAGCCAAGACCCAGGCGATCGCGAAACTCGCGGCCCAGGTCCGGCAAGAGGCTTATGTGATGGCTTACGCCGACGGCTTCTATCTCGTCGGCGTGAGCTTGGTGCTTAGCCTCGGAGCTGTCGCAATCTTGCGCAAGCCACAGAAGCCGGGCGGTCCGATCGAAGCTCACTAATCGCGCCTTGGCGACGCCACACCACCCGGTGCGCGGATTTGCAGTCCTCCCGCCTTGCGCCAGCGGTTGAAATGCCTTTCAACACCCGAGCCTGTAAAAAGCCACCGGAGGCAGCCCTATGAACCGCAAGCAGCGCCGCGCCGCCGCCAAGTCCGGTCAGATTGCCAGCAACCCGCATAGAGAAGCCGCGGCGCTCTTTGAAGCAGGCTGCAAACATCACCAGGCCGGTCGTTTGCCCGAGGCCGAAGCCTGCTACCGCCGCGTGCTCGCGGCGCATCCCGGTCATGCGGACGCTCTGCACCTGCTCGGCCTTATCGCTTATCAAGCGGGCCGCGCGGACTGGTCCGCCGAATTGATTGGCAAAGCCATAAAGCTGCGTCAACAAAATCCATTTTATTTTTTCAATCACGGCAACGCCATGCACGCGCTGCAACGGTTCGCCCAGGCGCTGGCGAGCTATGACAGAGCGCTGGCGCTCAAGCCCGATTATGCCGAGGCCTTCTGCAACCGCGGCAATGCGCTGCGGAAGCTAAAGCAGTTCGACGAGGCGCTTGGGAGCTTCGAAAGGGCGCTGGCGCTCAAGCCAAGCCTTGCCGAGGCCTTTAACAACCAGGCCATCGCGCTCCGCGAGCTGAAACGGTTCGAAGAGGCGCGGGCGAGCTGCGATAGGGCGCTGGCGCTCAAGCCCGACTTTGCCGAGGCCTTTTGCCACCTCGGCGCTCTGCTCCAGGCGCAGAACAGGTTCGAAGAGGCGCTCGCCAGCTACGATAGGGCGCTGGAGCTTAAGCCCAATTATGCCGAGGGCTTTTACGCCCGTGGCATTCTGCTCCGGGTGCTGAATCGGTTCGAAGAGGCGCTGGGATGCTTCGAAAAGGCGTTAGCGCTGCAGCCCAATCACGCGCATGCCTTCAGCGAGATGATGTTTTGCGTCAATAACCTCTGCGACTGGCAGCGCAAGGCCGCTCTCGCAGGTGGCGTGATTGCCCATATCGTCGGACATCAATCCACTATTACCCCCTTCGTCCTGCTCGGCTATTCCGGCGATCCCTCGCTGCAGCTGCAATGCGCCAGAAATTTTGCCGCCAGCGAGTTTCCATCGCCGCCGCGGCCGATGCGCAGCGGCGCGCCCCGGCGCCGTGAGAAGCTGCGGATCGCCTATCTCTCGGCGGATTTCCACGAGCATGCCACCGCTTGCCTGACGGCGCGGCTGTTCGAGCTTCACGACCGCTCGCGCTTCGAGGTCATCGCCCTGTCGTTCGGCGCGGACGACGGCAGCGCGATGCGCAAGCGGCTCGCGGCGGCCTTCGACCGGTTTATCGACGTCCGTCTCATGAGCGACGAAGCGGCGGCCAGGCTGCTGCATGGGTTGGAGACCGATATCGCCGTGGACTTGAAAGGATACACCCAGGATGCCCGGCCCGGCATTTTCGCTTACCGGCCCGCCCCCGTCCAGGCGGCCTATCTCGGCTATCCTGGGACGATGGGCGTCCCCTTCATCGACTATATCGTCGCTGACGCCACTGTGGCGCCCGCCGCGCACGAGCCCTTCTATAGCGAAAAGATCGTGCAGCTGCCCGATTGCTATCAGGTCAACGACTGCGAGCGGAAGATCGCAGCGCATACGCCCTCCCGCCAGGAGGCCGGGCTTCCCAAGGAAGGGTTCGTGTTTTGCTGCTTCAACGGAAATTGGAAGATCGCGCCGGACGTGTTCGATGTCTGGATGCGGCTTTTGCATGCAACAGAGGGCAGCGTGCTGTGGCTGATCCACGGCAATGAGGGCGCCAGGCGGAACCTCTGCGCCGAAGCCCAGGCGCGCGGCGTCGATCCCGGCCGGCTCACCTTTGCGCCCCGGCTGCCAGGCGACGAGCACCTCGCGCGCCACCGTTTGGCCGACCTGTTCCTCGATACGCTGCCCTGCAATGCGCACACCACGGCGAGCGACGCGTTGTGGGCCGGCCTGCCGGTGCTCACCCAGCAGGGCGAAGCCTTCGCCGGGCGGGCAGCGGCGAGCCTCGTCAAAGCCATCGGGCTGCCGGAGCTTGTGACGCACAGCCTCGCCGAATACGAAGCTCTGGCGTTGCGTCTGGCGCGCGAGCCTGCGCTTCTGGCGAGCTACCGGGACCGGCTCGCCGCGAACCGACTCGCCTATCCCTTGTTCGACACGGACCGCTTCCGCCGCCATATCGAGACGGCTTACCTCAAGATGTGGGAAATTTGCGAAAGGGGCGAGCCGCCGCGAGGCTTTAAAGTCGAGGCTGAGGGGATGTGCACGCCATAATGGCTGCTTGGAACAAGGAATATTTGCCGGCCGAAATCCCTCCCGCTTGCCGGGGCAATAGACAAATCCTCTTTGCCGAACCGGCCGTTCGCTTTCGCCTCCGAGGTCATCGGCTTCGGCAGCGTTACAGTGACGCCAGCCTCGTCGCAGGCAAGAATTTCCTGGCTGTCGAAATAACCCCGGTCGGCAACGTCGCCTCTCGTCGACAGCGACCACGGACGCACAGGCGACACGCAACCGTTTGGCGGACATTGTTCCCGCAATAGGCGGACAAGCTTGGCGGCAATTTGAGCCAAAAAACACGGCTGCGGAAAGGGCTCGTGCGTCGGAAGCCCAAGCCGCAGTTAAAGTGTCATTATCTCAAGCTAAAAAATCGACGGCATATCTTGGATAGGGATTCGTGTTCTGGGCTGTGAAGCGGCAGAACGCATTAGTCAAGCAGCTAGATCACCTCATCATCGAAAGCGTGTATGAGAAGGAAGCCGCCCGATGTCCGTCACTGTTCTCTACTCAATCTCCGACCAGGACTCCGCAGAAGACGGCGACGCCGCATTCCACGAAGAGGCGGTGCTGCCGGACTGGGCGGACCAGATCGGCACCGGCATAATCGCTGCAGAAATCGTCGTCCAACAGCATTTCTCAGATTTCGAAACTTGGCGCGACGAATACAGCGATGACACCAATAGCGCCTGTGTCCGGGTCGCGATCATCGAGCCGCATTGGCTCGCAGGAACATACGAGGTCGATTTGGCTGTCGTTTCTGACGCTCGCCTTGGGTGGCAGGTGAAGGCAATCAGAGCGCGTCGCGTCAAAAAGTATGAGGCCGCATAGACGCACCTCTTTCCTGAGGTCATGGAGCCCTTGCGGCCTTCCGCCATGCTTTCAGCCGATCTATGGTGGACTTGGGTTTCCGTCGCATGTGGAGCATCTCTTCCACCCAACCTTCGTTTGTTCGTCATAGCGCATGTGCGTGGGAGCGCGATCCGTTCTCCGGCGGTCTCAAGAAGCCGGTTCATACGTCAGCTTCGTTTCGCGATAGATCAGCTTTTAACATAAACCTCGCCGCCCATCTCCTTGAACTTCTCGCTCATCTCCGCCATGCCGTGCTCGGCCGCCATCTCCGGCGTCTCGTTCAGCTTCGCGGCGTAGTCGCGCACCTGCTGCGTGATCTCCATCGAGCAGAATTTCGGCCCGCACATGGAACAGAAATGCGCAACCTTGTGCGCGTCCTTCGGCAGCGTCTCGTCGTGCATGGCGCGGCTGCCCTCGCTGTCGAGGCCGAGATTGAACTGATCGTCCCAGCGGAAGTCGAAACGGGCGCGGCTGATGGCGTCGTCGCGAAGCTGCGCTGCGGGGTGCCCCTTGGCGAGGTCGGCCGCGTGCGCCGCGATCTTGTAGGCGATCACGCCCGCCTTCACGTCGTCGCGGTTTGGCAGGCCGAGATGCTCCTTCGGCGTGACGTAGCAGAGCATCGCCGTGCCGAACCAGCCGATCATTGCCGCGCCGATGGCGCTCGTGATGTGGTCGTGGCCGGGCGCGATGTCGGTGACGAGCGGCCCAAGCGTGTAGAACGGCGCCTCGCCGCAAAGCGCGAGCTGCTTCTCGACGTTCACCTTGATCTTGTGCAGCGGCACGTGGCCGGGGCCTTCGATCATGACCTGGCAGCCCTTCGCCCAGGCGATTTTCGTGAGTTCGCCTAGCGTCTCAAGCTCGGCGAATTGCGCGCGGTCGTTCGCGTCCGCAATGGAGCCTGGGCGCAGACCGTCGCCGAGCGAGAACGACACGTCGTATCGGCGCATGATGTCGCAAATCTCGTCGAAGCGCTCGTAGAGGAAGCTTTCGCGGTGATGGGCGAGGCACCACTTCGCCATTATGGAGCCGCCGCGAGACACGATGCCCGTAACGCGCTTCGCCGTCAGCGGCACGTAGCGGAGGCGCACGCCGGCGTGGATCGTGAAATAGTCCACGCCCTGCTCGCATTGCTCGACCAGCGTATCCTTGTAGACCTCCCAGTCAAGCTTGACCGGATCGCCGTGAACCTTCTCCAGCGCCTGATAGATCGGCACGGTGCCGATGGGCGCGGGCGAATTGCGGATGATCCATTCGCGCGTCGCGTGGATGTTGCGGCCCGTCGAAAGGTCCATCACCGTGTCGGCGCCCCAGCGGATCGCCCACACCATCTTCTCAACTTCTTCTTCCACCGATGAGGTGACGGCGGAGTTGCCGATATTCGCGTTCACCTTGGTGAGGAAGTTGCGGCCGATGACGACCGGCTCAAGCTCGGCGTGGTTGATGTTCGCGGGGATGATGGCGCGGCCGCGCGCAACTTCCGAGCGCACGAATTCCGGCGTGATGAACTCGGGGATGGCGGCCCCGAAGCTTTCGCCGTCCGCCAGCGCTTCCCTGGCGCGATCCAAGGCTGCCGCGCGGCCGAGATTCTCTCGGTGCGCGATATATATCATTTCCTCGGTGATGACGCCCGCGCGCGCCAGCTCAAGCTGGGTGATGGCGCTGCCGTCACAGCCACGGAAGATCGGATGGCGAAGCGGAAATTCGCGAGCCGCGTTCGGGGCGCCGACATTGCCGTTGTCCTCGGGCTTCACCTCTCGGCCGGCATATTGCTCCACCGCGCGCGCCTTCACCCAGGCGTCGCGCGTGCGCTCCAGCCCTTTGTCGATGTCGATAATCGACGTCTCGTCGGTGTAAGGCCCGCTCGTATCGTAGACGCGGAAGGGCGGCTCGCCGCTGCTCTCGTGCAGCGCAATCTCGCGGAACGGCACTTTCACTCCGCTTTCCGTCTCAACATAAACCTTGCGCGATCCAGGCAGCGAGCCTGTCGTGACCTGCACCGGTTTGATGTTCTTCGGATCGATGGGCGCGTTCATCCCGCTACTCCTTTTTTCTTGGGTATGATGAGCGTTTCGTAAATGAGAGTTTCGACGCGGATGGGATCGGCGCTGCCAGTGAGGCTGCGGATAGGACGGCCACGCAAAGCGTCACAAATGCCAAGCGGACAAGGCGCGGGGTCACTGCCAAGCCAGATGATGCGTTCACCCGGCTGCAGACGCCCCGAAAGTAATGCAGGAGAAACCCACTGCGCCATGAAACCATCCCTCCGCCGGTCCTAACCGGATCAGGTTCAATGGGTTGTCGCGCGGGGCAGTGGACCTGAATTGCCTCAGGGCCGTCAGCGCGATCTCAGCCGCATCCCTGCGGCCCCCCTTGGTATAAAACATGATCGCGCGAAAGGTCCCGGAATGCAATGCGTTGTTGCGAGAAGGCCATCGCTCGCGCGGTGCTTGAGTTGCAATGGCGATTGCACGTTGAAAAGGCGGCGGAAAGCCACAGAAGCGCCCAGAATCGTCAAGCAGCTTATGGGCATCAGCGCGCTAGTGGGGCTCGCGAGCCGAAAAAACGTAAAATCAAAGCAAAAGAGCGGGATCAGATGAAACGTTTCGCCATACCGTGCGCCGTTGCCATAGCGCTTGCGGGCTGCGCATCCAATGCGGATCAGCCGCCGATGCAGGCCGCTGCGGTCGACACCTCGAAAATGCCGCAGGCCGGCATCTTCACCGTCAAGGATGTCGTTGTCACGGAACAGGGGCAGGATACGCTGAGGCTCGCAGCGGCCACCACCAACAAGTTCACCTTCGCGGATCTGTCCGCCGTGGTGTGGTGCCGCGCTCGCGAGGAAGCCGTCGCCCGCAAATATGACGGCTGGTACCAGGATGGCATCCAGCAGATTTCAAACGGCCCGGACAAACCGCAAGTGGCCATCGCCACGGCCCATTACTTCAAGGGCAAGCCGCCGGAGGGCAAGAAGACGTTGAAGCACGAGAAGAGCCCGTGCCAGGAAATTCCGGCTGTGGCGAAGGCCAAGGTCTGAGCCGGCGTCATTCGTAATTTTGCTTGTCCGGCACGATCTTCTCGCCATCCTTGGTCAGGCGAAGAGCGAAATGCGAGGGCCGCAGGTTCACAATAAGCGAAGCGAGCGCGAGAAGAAGGATTGCGCTTGCTTCGTAGATGATGTGCAGCGGGTCCTGCTCTTTCTGCAGGATCGCCGTCCGTGACAGCGCCGTTATTGCGATGAAGATCGGCAGCGTGATGGGGATTTGCTTGCTGTTCGAGTAGGCCCCTACCATGCCGAGAACCTCGACATAGAGGAACATCAGAAGCAGGTCCTGGAGGCCGACGTCCCGCTTGCCGAGGATCAGGTAAATCTCCTTGATCGCGCCGACGACGGTCAGGAGCGCGATCACGAAAAGAAAGAAGCTTTCAAGCTGCTGGATGGCTTTCCCAATCGTCATTCCGATAAAACCTCTTCGCTTTTCGCGGACGCCGGCGCTTGGCTTCCATTTCCCGGAGCATGCCCGTTCTTGGGATTCGCCATATATTGGTTCACCGCGTCGCGCAACCACTCCATCTCACGCAGCGTAATTTCCGTCTGCCGCGAGGGTATGACGATGCCGGCGGCCTTGAAAGCTTCGAGGATCGCGATCCGCAAGTCCGTCCGGGTGCCGGTTCCCTTGGTCAGATCGAAAATATAGGCGCATAGCTTGAATTGGAGAGCGTCCTCCCCGAAGTCCTCGAAATCGACGTAGGGCTCCGGCGACGTCATCACGTTCAAGTGATCCTGCGCGACCTTCAAGAGGATGGCCTTCACCTGGCGGGGATCGGAACCGTAGGCGACGCCGACGCTTATCTGGATGCGCGTCGTGTTGTTCCGAAGGGTCCAGTTCTTCACCTTTTCGGTGATGAACGACGAGTTCGGGACCAGCACGCAGGCGCGGTCTCCGGTCTCGATCTCGGTCGAGCGCACGCTGATCTTGCGGACGTAGCCTTCCTCGCCGCCAACCGTCACGAGATCGCCCACCTTGATGGGCCGTTCCGCCAAGAGAATGAGGCCTGAGACGAAGTTGCTGACCACGCTCTGCAGCCCGAAGCCGATGCCGACAGAGAAGGCGCCGGCGACGATGGCGAGGTTCGACAGATTGAAGCCCGCATAAGAAAGCGCAATCAGCGCCGCTGCGAAGACGCCGGCATAGCCGACGGTCGTGCGGATCGAGTCGCGCAATCCGCCCGACAATCCCGCCGGCTTCAGCACCTGCGCGTCAAGCCACCCCTGGAACAGCTTCGCGGCGAAATAGCCGAGGATGAAGACGATGATCGAGGCGAGGATGGCCGCCAGCGAAATCTGAGTGTTCCCGATGCGGAAGCCGAAAAAGAGCTGCCGGTAAAGCTCCATGATGTCGGGCCACGGGTAGCTCCACTGGAGCAGGATGAACGGCACCGAGGCGATCAACACCAAGAATTTGAGGAAAAGCCCCACCGGAACGGCAAGGCGTTCGCGCCGATCCCGGTCGAGACCGAGATTATTCAGCCAGCGGCCGACCGCGGAAGACTCTTCGCTCATGCTTTGGGCGAAGCCCTCGACCCAGAGGAGAAGAAGATAGACGAGCGCCAGGATCGAGCCCGTCACAATGAGTTGCTGCGCGATGAAGCGCGAGAGGGCGAGGTACCCGGAAAGCGCGGTGGCCACGATGGCTATCGCGATGATCCAAATCGGGAAGCGGAGCGCGCCAAGCCAGTTCAGCGTGGGCATGCCGTCCACGCGTCCAACCTGAAGCGGCGTTTTCAGGATCGCGGCCACGAGCGCCGCGACGATGAGGTTCGACGGCAGAGCCAGCGCCAAGGTGAGCGAAAAAGGCGCCTGTACGATCCGGGCGGCTGAGTAGAGGAAGGTTTCGGCCCCGTAGAGAAGGACGAGCGCGAGAACCAAGCCTGAGATACGCGTTGCCGCCTTGTCCGACATCGGAAGAAGCCGCCATTGGGGCGCTTTTGGCGAGAGCACGGTGATCATCAGCGCATGCACGACCGAGATGGTGATCAAAGAGCGGCAAGCGGAATAAAAGAGCGACGCCACCCGTTCCGGCAAAGGCTCGGCTTGCTCGAAGGCATTATATAGAAAGACCGCCGGAAGGATCGCAGGGGCGGACCGCAGCAGGATGACGCCCGCCGCCGTCGAAGCCCTTTTCCAGAACGGCGGGTCGCCCGCTTCGCTCCACGTGCGAAGCCTGCCGACGCCGAACCACCCGAGGAGGCCGAGCGCGAGGGCGAGCCCGAGCGCCACGGCGGCAAGGTGGGTGAGATGCTCCCGGTCGCGAACGTCGGCCCACCAGTATTTCACGACGTTTTGCACATTCGTCGCGGCGAGGTTCGCGTTATCGAGCCCATGCTCCCAAGTTTTGTCGGAATAAACGCCCGGCACTGGCTGGAAAAGACTGGTTGTGAAGAGCTTCCGGCGAATGTCCTGGATGGAGTTGATCTGCTGATTGATGCGAAAGTGCGTTGCATCGAGGGAACCGCGCGCCGACTTGAGAAGCCCAAGCTGATAAGTGAGATCGGCGCGAAGCTGCGCGGCCTGCTCGGACTCGGGCGGCTGGTCCTGGGCCGGCGCGGGCGGCAGCTTTTGGACTTGATCCTCGATGGAGGTCAGCGGCGGCTCCAGCTTCTTCCAGAAATCCTCCGCGTCCGCCCGCAATTTCAGTAGTTCGTCGCGGTAGCCGTTCAGGGTCGTGTAAGTGGGATTGGGCTTGCGCATCGCCTCTTCCAGCTTATCGAGGCTCGTCTGCCAGCCTTTGATCTGGACGTCGATGTCGGCGCCGACGCTTTCGTTTGCGCGCTTGTGGATCGCGGCTGTATCGACTTGCGGCACGAAGGGCTTGGCCGGCTGCGCGACAGCGGCCGGGGCCGGCTGAGGCGCCGGGCTTTGCGCGATGGCGCCCTCGTGCGAGACTGTAACGATTGCGAACGCCGCGAGCGCGGTGATCCACTGCCGCAAAACCATGGGAAAAGGCCCCTATTCGGAAGCTGAACAATTGGGTTCAGGTGTACTAGAGGCCAATGGTGCGGGCAATAAGGCGCGCGCGGGCGTGGTCCGACCGCGCAAAGAGTTTTTACTTTGCTTTTAATTTCTGGGTCCGCCTCGCTTTTCTCAAGGCAAAGCCCAGCCCAGTTGTCGTTGCCGGAGCCTAGCAATGGCACTGCAAATTCACGGGAGACTTTAGGGGGTGCGGCGCACCCACCCAACCGGCGTCAGATGCTCTTGAGGCGTGAACCGCGTCTTGTAGGCCATTTTGCGCGAGCCTCCGATCCAATAGCCGAGATAGACGAAGGGCAGGCCGCGGGAGCGTGCAAACTCCACCTGCTCCATGATGATGTAGTTTCCCAGGCTCCGCTTCGCGAGATCGGGCTCATAGAAGCTGTAAACGAGGGAAATGCCGTCGCTCAGGCGATCGCACAGTACGGCGGCGACGAGCGGGTTGCCCTTGCCCCCTGGTCCGCCCGCGCCGCGGACGCGGTATTCCGTCAAAAAGGTCTCGACGGCGCTATCCTGGATCATCATCGAGTAATCCAGCAAAGACATATCGGCCATTCCGCCTTCAGCGTGCCGCGCCTCGATATAGGTTCTGAATAGCGCGAATTGCTCCATGGTCGGCCTGCCGGCCACGCGGCGCGCTTCCAGGTCCGCGTTCGCCTTCCAGATCTTGGCAAGCGTGCGGCGCGGCTCGAATTCGTTGACGACGATGCGCACGGGAACGCAGGCCGCGCAGTGATCGCAATAAGGCATATACGCGATGTTCTGGCTGCGCCGGAAACCGCCCTTCAACAGGTTATCTACGAGGGCGATGGGCCTATCTGCGGAGAGGTGCGTGAAGATCTTGCGCTCGAAGCGGCCCGGCAGGTAGGGGCACGGCTGCGGCGCAGTCACGTAAAACTCAGGGAAACGTCGCTTCTGGTCCACAGCGGCTCGGGGGATATATTTGGAAACCGGGCCATTCTGCCGAAAAATTCGACTTTAGGCCAGTCCACAAGCGTGCGCTGCACAAAATCTAAATATCGCTGCCGAAGCGGTGCAGGTCGGCTCCATAAGTTTTCAGCCAGACCCGCGCCTTATGCATGCTTGGAACAGCATCCCGCAAGAGCCGCCAGAATTTCGGGCCGTGGTTCATTTCCCGAAGGTGAGCCACCTCGTGGGCCGCCACGTAGTCCAAAACAAATGGCGGCGCAAAGATGAGCCGCCATGAGAAAGAGAGCGTTCCGCTTGTGGAGCAGGATCCCCAGCGCGTAGCTTGATCTCGGATCGCGATGCGCTTGGGATTACAAGCGAGCGTTTTCGCGTGTCTTTCCACGCTTACCGCGATGTCTTTGCGTACTTCCGTCCTTAGCCAGTCGCGAAAACGGCGCGGAGCGTACTCTTTGTCGCCGCTTACGTAGAGAGTTGGAAGCTTTGCGTCGAAGCGAAGACAGCTCAAATTCCGCCAATCGCCAAGGCCGCCCGAAGAAGCAGCGGAAAAACCCGCGCTGTTCTCGGTCCAAACCACATGGCTGTACCGTTGCGGACCGGCAAATTTGACGCGGTGAGGCTCGCCCCTCAGAGGAATGATCGCGCCATCGACGAAGGGCGCCGGCTCCGGCAGGCGCTCCAGCTGCTTCTTAAGCCAATCGGCGTGCCTGGCCAAAAACGCATTCGCATCCTCCACGCGCCCGCGATTGGGGAGCGTGAGAATGGCGGCGCGTTCCGTGTGGCTGACTTTCAGCGAAAATCTCGTGGCGCGGGGCGAGCGTCTCAGTTCTACCGTGCAGCCGACACTCGGCACGCGGAGAACGGGAGTCTGTTCCAGAGAAATAATAGATGCTGCTAGCATGTGACTTTCGTCGATGCTTAAACGCGGTTTGAATTCAAAGGCGACTCGGTTCAGAGAGTAGCATGCGGCTTCTCAACAATCTGCGTTCTTTGAGCAACAGATTGTAGAGGAAACGCGCAAGATAGCGTAAGTTTTCCGCCAAAGCCACAGCTAAAATCCCCCATCGAGGAATGCACCCTACCACGATCACACGGCTGCGGTTCAGCTTTCTGTCAACAGCGTGAATAAACCGGCAAGTTTCTCAACGATATAAACAGAGGCTTAACCATCGCAGCAATCACAGGTTTTGCTACTCTTTGACACACGCAAGGTATGGCGGCGCCGGAGCCGCCCTTCAACCGGTTTTCACCATCTGTTGACAACGCACGCGCCACGAGCAATCGAACTCCCCACTGAAGGAAAAGCCCAAACGTTGGCGGAGCCCCGCGCCAGCTCAGAACAGGGTCTCGTCGTGGCGCGTTCCGTTGACGATCAGTCCCTTGATCGCCGCCGCGCCATCCCGGTCCACGCTGATAACCGCCTTGACGGCTCCGGTTCGGGTCGCTTGTTCCAGATCGCGCCCCGCGTTCTCAGGGATGAAATAGCTCTCGATGCCGTACTTCACATGAACGGCGGCCACGTTGTTCGACGTCAGCCAAGCGAAAGGCTGGTCCATAGTCCCATGCAAAACGATCTTGCTGTCCTCTTCCGGCGCGGCTGGCGGCTCCGGAGAGGCCGCGACCGGAACCCATGTCTCGTCCTCCGCCTGCCCCCGCCTTTCCAACGTCACGTAAATGGATCTGCCCGCGCCCGGACGCCCGGACTGCCGCATGAGCGAGGTGGAGATCTGGGAGACCCCATAGTTTAGGCGCACATAGTAACCGCGGAGCAGGTCTCTGGGATCGACAGGCACGACTGTGAGCAAGATTTCGCGTCCGTGGCTCAGCAGCATGGCGCGATTGACAATGAGGGCCGCGATGGCGCCGGTTTGCAGGAGGCAGACCAGGATTGCGGCAAGCCAAACTCGCGGCCTCATGTCTGAGCCTCCTTTTCACGCGGCCCGCCGCCAAAGCGCATAAGAACCCAAGCGAGGCCGAAGATGCCGGCGCCTGCGGCCAGGAAGAACATCGAGGTATTGATTAGGCTGCCGAGCTTTTCGATATAGAGCGTGAGCGTTTCGGCGACGAGCCCGGAAAAGGCGAGCCACATCACCAACCGGCTCCGCGCGTGGATGCCGCAAATCAAACCTCCGGCAAGGGTCGCGAAAGTCAGGGCGGCGGCTACGATCATTGCCGGAAGCCCCGCCTCGGGCCGGCCGAATTGCAACGCCATGAGCCCGTAGAAGGCGACGCCAAGCGCGTAGGCGAAAAGGAGCGGCGCAGCCGGCTGCAGGCGCGGCATGGCTTGGCTCAGAAGCAGGTAGGCGAACCCCATGGCGGCCGCGATCGCAAGGGCCACTTCAATCTTGGGAACAATCGATTCCAGGTTCTGAGGCAACAGCCCAGCAAAGCTCACGGCTATGGCGTAGGGAATGGCGCGGATAGCAATTTGGCGCGAGAGGCTGCTCGCGCTTGCCGCCATGACGGCGCCCGCCGCGAGAACGCCAGCCGCCCCGATCGCCGCGATGAGCGTATAGGGATGGGAAGGCAGGACCTCTTCGATGGAAATGAGCCATACCACGAACGCGGCGGCGGCGAGATGCAGGCCAACGCCGGAGCGGTTCCACGCAATTGCCGCCGCGAGCGCCGCCCAAACTGGAAGGAAGCGCCAGTGTACAGTCTCAGGCAAAGCGCTCAATTCGGCGATATTCCAAGCGCTGGCGAGGATCATGGCGGCGGCGAGCGTCAGGCTCGACCGGAAGAGGAAGCCTGCCGCGGCGGCGCCTGCGGTCCACAGCAGCATAAAGCCCGGCAGGTTTCCGCTGTCGATGTGATACATTTGGGTCACAAGCAGGACGGCCGCGCCGAAGAACAGCGCGCCGGTCAGCACGGCGGCCTGCGCGAAGTCCGGAAGCTCGCGCTTGTACAACAAGGCGGCGCCGCCAAAGGCGGACCACAACGCGGCCAAGAGCACAGCCAATCGGGCCAGCCTCGGGATCTCGTTCCAGTTCGCGGCGACGAAGCTGATGGCGGCGAAGCCGAGCAGGATCGCGCCGATGGCGGCGAGCGCGGCGCTGGCCGATAGCCTCGGGCCCTGAGCCAGCTCGGCGACGATCGCCCGGTAGCCCTCCCCGGTCACCCAGCCCTCTTCGCGCCAGCGCTTAAGATCGCGCTCGAGCCTCCTGGCATAGAACCGGATCACGGTTTTCCACTCCTTGCTGGCGCGGCCGTTAACGGCAAGCGCAGGTCATTTTTCCGCGAAGCATGGCCATATCGTGGACGCCGCATGGCGGCAAAATGGTCTCCGGCGGGAACCCCGGCCGCATCGGAGCCCGCCATCTACGCCGGTGAATTGAGTGCTTCACAATTCGACAGGTTAGGGTTGCAACCAGAACTCGGCGAGCCAACCGCTTGGCTGCGCCCCGTGGCAAACTGGCCCTTGCGATGGCGGACAAAAAAGGCTGAATGTGAACCAGGCATGCTCAAGACGCGCTTGAGGTGCTGAGTGTTATTCTTTTTCAAAAGCTTGGGAGTCGGATATGGGCGATACAGATAGCGTCGTGAGCAGCTTTATCCAGGAGCAGGGCGGTGTGAAAGGCTTGGTCGATAAGTTCGAAAAGCAGGGCCTCGGCACCATCGTCCAGTCGTGGGTGGGAAAGGGTGAAAACCACCCCATTACAGCCGCTCAGATCCAGCGCGCATTGGGTTTTGAGGCCTTGCAGCAACTCGGCGCAAAGCTCGGCCTGTCGCCAGGCGAAACGGCAGCGAAGCTTGCGGTGCTTCTTCCCGAAGCAATCGATAAGCAGACGGCCGAAGGCACAACGCGCGCTCGATGGGACTGGCGCTATTCATAACCGCCGCGATGCCCGGCCTGATTGAGGGAACCCTAAGGCTTTTGCGTCCGATTCGCCCAGGTTGAAGCATGCGCGCCAGGGTGCAGCGTGAAACCTGGGGGTCGGCGCGCAACCCCAAAGGCGACGGCATGTAGCTGTTGCGAGTTGGCCCCAGAAATGGGTCTTCTCAACTCTTGGTTGCGGCCAAAATATATGAATGCTCTGATCGTCCACCCGGAGGCGCCGGGCCAATTTCCCGATGCCTTCCGCTACACAGTGTTGGCCGGAAAGCAGCCGGGAATGCGACTCGGCCCTTATGCTGAGGTGAGCATAGAAGGCGGACGCGCGCCGAAAGCAAAAGGCGGGCGGAAAAGACCCGCTGAAGCTACGCCGCGATTAAAAGCAGGCCGCGAAGCTCGAAGCGGCGCAGTGGATTGACTTTCGGGAACAACGGGTTTTCGCCGTCTCGAAAACCAGAAACGCGAGCGCCGTGGCGCTCCTTGTGCAAGAAAACTTTCTCTTCCAGGCCGCCTGACCACGGCCGCGTCGGCGCCGCTCGGACCATTACGCCAGCTTTACCGGCATGACCGCGAAGGAACGCCGCTCAGTTACGGCCTATCCGTTTGAAAGTTAAACGCGGGTGCAGCCCTGTCGCAACGAGTTACGCGGCGCGATGCTCGATCCAGCTCAGGCCTTCGCGCGCGTAGTAGAAGCCGTTAACGAAGGGGATGTCGTCCGCGAGCGCCTGCAAGAGGCTCTCCGCCTCCGCGGCGGCAAGCCTGCCGTCCAGCGCGCCGCGGAAAATCGACGCCACCGCGATCATGTCCATATGCTGGGGTGAAAGCCGGTAATGGGTGACGCCCATCTCGCGTAGATCCTGAAGCTCGTTCAGGAGAACGGCGTAACCATGCGATTGGGTGGACGTGCCGTTGATTGTCAGAAGGTCTTCGCCATCGACGGTCGTCGCGGACAAGCCGTTGGGATCGAGGCCGCACACGAAGTTGCAGGAGTCCTTGGTGAGTCCGTGGCTGCGGGCGTGGTAGCAGCGCATGGCGATGGAGAGTGGCTGGCGACCGAAAACCATGACCTCGGTCTCGACGGGCGAATTGGCCAGCACCTTGATGGATGTCGCGGGCGCCTCGACCGGGATCACGACGCGGACTGCGCCGTTTCGGGCGACAAATTCCCTCGCGCCTTCATTGAACACGTTGACGAAAGGCCCGATCACGTGCGGCTTGCCGTGGAGCGCCTGGAGGCAAGCGACGTCGTTCGCCTCGACAAGAACGTCGGATGCCGCGCGCTCTTTGATTTCCGCCATCTCGCGCGGCGTGGTGACGAGCGCGATGGTCGAGATGACGACCTCCTTGCCCGCGCTTTTCAGCCGCCCGGCCACCTGGTCGAAGTAATCCTCGAAAAACGGCTCGCGCTTCGAGCAGATCACTTCGCCGAGATAGACGCAATCGACGGGCGCCTCATCGGCCACTCTGAAGTAGAAGTCGCGGCGCTTTTCCGGCGCCCAATGATATTGAAGCGGCCCCAGCGTGAGGCGCCTCCTGGCCGTTTTCGCTTGTCCGGCTTCCATCACCGCCAGCCCTTCTTGTAAGCGCCCGTGGTCTGCCGCTTTCCCTCGGCGATGCCGGAAAGATCGCTCGTCGCGCGATCGCCTTCAGCGAGCGCATCGACCGCCTTGCGGAAGGCGCTCACGACCTCGCTGACATAGGCGCGGCTGCGCTGGCGGCCTTCAATCTTCAGCGCGGTGACGCCCGCCTTCTGCAGCTCCGCCAATATATCGATGGCGTTGAGCGCGATGGGCTCTTCGAAGAGGTAGGAAGGCGCGCCGCGCGTCACGTAGCGCGCTTTGCAGGGGGTCGGATAAGCGGCCGGCTCGTTCTTGCTCACGCGGTTCAGCACCACATCGCCGAGGCAGGAGAGCACGGAGTCGCCGTCCTCCTTATAGGTCACGTGACTTGCGGGCGCGCAGGCGCCTTCGCTCGTGGGCGAGAGGCCCGTCATGTAAGACGACAGGAAGCAGCGACCCTCGGACATCGGGCCGACGCTGCCGAAAGCGAACACCTCGATCTCGACGCCCGTCTCCTCGACAATCCTGGCGACTTCGTCGACCGAAAGCACGCGAGGCAGCACCACCCGCTTTATGTCGAACCGGTCGCGGAAGAAGTTGATCGACAGCGAGCTCGAAGCGGAAGCCTGCACGGAAAGATGGCGGCGCAGGTTCGGGTGCGCGCGCATGGCGTAGTCGAGCACCCCGAGATCGGCCAGGATGACGGCGTCGGCGCCCGCGGCGGCGGCGTTATCGACGGCCGCCTGCCAGGGCTTCATCTCGCCCGCAGGCGGAAAGGTGTTGATGGCGATGAGAACCTTGCAGCCTTTTTTGTGCGCGTATTCCACGCCCTCGGCCATCTCTTCGGCGTCGAAGTTGAGGCCAGGGTAATTGCGCGCGTTGGTGCGGTCGTTGTAGCTGCAATAGACCGTATCCGCGCCCGCTTCGATCGCGGCCCGCAAGGCTGCGGGCGAACCGGCGGGGCAGACGAGTTCAAGAGACTGTGTCATGTTCGGCGGCTTTTTTCTTCTCCCGGACCTCTAACTTCGCGATCCGGGTCTTGAGGGTCTTGATCTCGGCTTGAAGATTGTCGCGCTCGGCTTTCCAGTCGCCCGGGCCGGTTTCGTTCTCATGGAACGACTCATGAACAGCGGCAGCGCGGCTTTTTGTGTTCTCGCGAATGCGGCCAAGCGCGGTCAGCGCGCGCCCGACCGGCTCCGCGAGGGGGCCGAACATGCCGGTGATGTCCGCGAACAGGTCGATCTCCTCGCGGTCAAGCGTATTGCGCAACGCGACGATGGCCGCTGTGTCACCCGTGATCACGAGGCCGCGGGTGAAGAACAGCGCGTCGCCGTCGATGCGGCCCTCAAGCAGGTTCAAGAGAATGTCGAGATTGCCTTTGACATGAGCGTCAGCGGTTCCCTGGTCCCACTTCTGCAAGATGCGGACCTTCGCCTTCTCGTCGCCGCCGTATTTCAATTCGAAACGATGCGGGATGTCGGAGGGCTCGACATGCACAATGCTAGGCTTCAGGCGCGCCAAGTTCTGGAAAAGCTTCGGATGGGCGCGCTCCATCCTGCGCATGAGCGCATCCACGGCGCGCGCCAACACAAACGGCGGCGTAACCTGCATCGCCCCTCGAACGATCGGCGTCGGCAAATTTGTCGGCTTCATGCGGCGGATGATGAGTTAAGATCAGGCGCTGGTCAAGCTGGCGCGGCGCGGCATCTGGAAGCGACCGGGCGGCGCGCGCCTGCTAATTCTGCGCAAGGGAGAAGGCTCGGCGGGGCGCCGATGTTTCAGGCTCGCCTTGACGTGTGAAAACAAGCTCGCGCTCCTCCGAGCCCACGACCCTGCACCGCGCGTCGCGCCGGGGCTCCATGCCGCGCAGTGCTATGGTGGCGCCGTCGGCGCTGACGCCGCCCCTGACCGCGTAGGGCAAGGGCGCACAATTTCGCGTATAGAGGAAAGCGAGGCCGGAAAAGGCTGGGCCTTCTCTCACGCCGTCGAACGCCAGATCGCCGAATTTGGCGGCGAACCCGGAGCGCGGCTCGATAAAGTAAAAGCGGCGCGAGCTGCCGAGCGCGTGAAGGCTTACATTCTCGCCGCCAAAGCTCCACAACGCGCCCTCGTTTTTGGCCGGCTCGCCGGAAGCCACGGCCGTCCCATGCTGGAAACAGTTGCCAGGGGCATGGGAGGGCGCGATCCGGTCTTGGGCCTTTCGAATGCGAACTTCCGTCGCGGCTTCCGCCGGATTGACGGCGAGCGCCACAGCAGTTGGCTCAGCGCCAGAACGCGGCCCGAACTTCCCGTTAAGCCAGCGCTCGTCTAGCTTGCCGCCGATCACGATGATCGCCGCCATGGCGGCAAGGGCGTTGAGGCCTGCGAGAAGGCAACCGAAAAAAATGACGCGACGCATCTTCCACCTCCAGTCTAACAAGGACGCGCAACTCAGCGCACCCTCATCGCCTAGGGCCGATTCGGCGTCCGCAACACAATGGCGACTCCATCTCTGGTTGCATTTAAGCCGCAAAGTTCAGGATCTTGACAGAAATTTGTCTAGAAAAGAGCGAAATCGCTTAACGGCTGTCATCGTTGCGCCATAAGCTCCGGCGCGAGTGTATCGTCCGGCGAAACAGGGGAATGGGCTGATAAATGCAGCTGGTTAATCAATTGCTTCAGGTTCTGCAGCAGGGGATCGCGGCCATATTTCGATTTATCGAAACGATATGGCGCTGGTCCGTGACGCAGATTTCGGCGGTTCCCTGGGACCGGTTGGGCGGTCTGCCCTGGTACAAGGTGGTCATTCTCGTCATATGCGGCGCCGCTGTCGTCTTCCTCCTTTATCGCGCTGCCAGGGAGCTTCTCGAGGCGGGCGAGAAAGCGCTGTCGGCCTTCGCGACCTTGCTCACTGTTTTCGTTCGAACGCTGCCGCCTATCCTACTAGCGGGCGCCGCCGCGGCCGCCGGCGCCTGGGTCGTCAACCACGTCAATCTTTGAGCCTGCGCGATTGTATTTTTGCGGCGGCGGACCTTGAAACCGCCCCGCGATGCGATGACAATTGACCCCGCATCGCGGGCGCCCGGCTCGCCGTCCCGTGCGAAGGAAATCTCCATGACGCAGAAGCTGCTGCTGCTCCCCGGCGCCCTTATCGCCGCGAGCGTTTTTCTTTTTTCATTTGGCGCGCTCCTCGCGCAAGACAGGTATTCCGCGGGTGAAATGATGTCGGATTGCAGCGCCATCGTTCAAACCGCCCAGTCTTCGGGCAATCCCGACGAACTGGAGCTGGATAGCACGTTCGCTTCGGGGACATGCTGGGGCGCTTTCCTAAGCCTGCAGCAGGTCGCGGTAACAAAAATGGAGGGCGGGAAGAACACCCTTCTCAATCTCTGCGTGCCGCGACAAACGACGCTCCTGCAAATTATCCAGGTTTTCTATCTTTTCGCCCAAAGCAATCCCAAGCGCAGTGAGGAGCCTTTCACAAAGGTTGCGATCGCGGCGCTGAGATCGGCTTTTCCTTGCAAGGGGTAGCTTCCCCGAGGATGCGCGGACCATGGAACGCGAACGGCCACCCGAGGGCGGCCGTAGCATGGATCCGATCTGCGTTGAGCGTTACTTGTAGTAGCCCACGGCGCAGACCTGGCCGGCCACTTTGGTCACGAAGGAGACCTTCTCGACGGGCTCCGTTCCGCCCGGGCGCGGAAACCAGTACTCGACCTGAGCGACCTTGCCCTCGCCGGCGGCCTTGATGAGTTCTTCGCCGAGTTTGTTGCCCTTCTTGTCGACGAGGGCGGCAATCGGCGTGCCTATCAGCTCTTTCTTGGGGTGCGCCGTGAAATTGTACTCGGGCGCGGCGGCGCAGAAGACGTAGAGGTCGCGATCGCGGAAGGCGCCGGATGGATTGTTGAAGTCTTCGATGGCCTTCTTTGGGTCGGCCTTGAGAGCGGCGACGGCCTTGTCGAGCAGGGCCTTCGCCTCATCGGCGGTGCCGGATGTCTGCGCGAAGGCCGAGCCGCTGAACGCGACCGCCAACAATGCGAATGTGGCTGCTGCTAACTTGCGAATCATAGGGGGCGCTCCTTTTTTATTTTATATATCGGCCTTTGTCGCAAAAGGCATGGGGGCGCTTCAAGCTAGACCAACGGCGTACAACGTCAGCTTGAATTCGAAGGCGGCTCGCACTTCGCCGCCCGAACGCCTTCGCAATCCATCGAGAAAGCCAAGTTTCCAGCCGAGGGACCAAAGGCAAGGGGAGCGGCAGAGGCCCCGCCAAAGCGCCGCCCGATCCCGGCCACGCGCCGCAGCAGCAAATCGATGAACAGACCGGGGCCGCTGGAGTAGATGCGCCAGCCTCCCTCCACAGGAACCTCGCCCGCCTTGACGCGGTCCCATTCAGCGCACGCCTCGTAGCGGTCGCGAAAGGCGGCGTCGCTGCTCGTGTAATAGCAGTTTCTTTGCCTTGGCGCCGCGTCGCCGGGGGGCTCGATGGGATTGACGAGGCGAAGGCCCTCCCAAAGCGTCTCCGCGTCGCCCATCGCCGCCGCCGCCTCGCAATACCGAAGGTGCGCCTGAACGTACATCAGCCCCACTTCCCGGCCGAAGAAGGGGGACGACTCGGCCCGGCGGAAAATGAGCTCGGCGCCTCCGCGATAGGGCAGCGGCTTGTCCATGAGGCGCACGCCGTCGGGGAAGAAGAGATGCTCCCGGATCGCGCGCAAATGGCGGCGCGCCTCTTCGGGCGTGAACAGGCCGCCCGCAATGGCGCAGCTCATGGCAATGAGCGAATAGCTGACGCCGGTCTTGCGGTCGCCCGGATGCAGCATAAGCTCGGGCGCGCCGCCCGCCGGATCGAACAGCGCGTATCCGGCCACGATGCCGTCGCGAACGAGATGGCGCATGAAATCGGCGCGAATGCCGGCGGAGAGGTTCGACAGCCGCTCCGCTTCCGCGGCCAAGCCGGCCCGGCGCAGCACGTCCGCATAGCGAACGACCTGCCAGAAGAATAAAGCGTTCGTCCAGCTGCTGACGAGCCAATCGCGCAGGGAGAGATCCGCCGGCTGCAACGTGTCGTTCCAGTCGCCCTCGCCGTAGCGCATGAGATGCGTGCCGGGGATGAACCGCAAAATCGCGCCCTTGAGCAGGGTTTCGATATGATCGGCGACGGTCGAGCTGTCCGCGCCCGGCGAACCGTCCGCGTTTGGCCACGTGACGCGCTCCGCGAGGAAGCCGAAGTCGTTCGTAGCCTCGATGTAATCGCAGAGCGCCTTCAGCGGCCAGACGATGATGTCGCCATGGGCGGTTTGAGACTGTATGAATTCGTAGGGCGCGAGGAAAAACCATTGCGGCCAGTCTCCGTCCGCCCGGCGCTGGCGCGCGAACACGCCTCGCAGCACGTCCTTGGCGGCCTCGTCATGGCGCAGCGCCAGGAAAAACTCGATGGGCCCCTGGCAGACGTCGCGCGCGCCCCAGGCGCCGCCGGAATATTGTTCAAGGCCGTGCGGCGCGCTCACGTGGATGACGGCGTCATGCGCGAGCCAGGGGAAGAGCGTGTCGAAGGCGGCGGCGCCCGGCGCGCTCCCCTCGAAGCGGGCGTTGCGGGTCACGCCCGTCCAGAAGGCATTCGCGGCGGCGAGCATACGCGCCGGTTCGACGCCGGCCTCGTATTTCCCGGCGAGCCGCTCCGCCTCTGCCGCATCCGTCAGGGAGCCGGCTATCGCAAATCGCAGCGTGTTCGTGGGGTGCGTGCGGAGCACGGCGTATGGCATGCCGCGGGCCACGCCATCTGTGAAAAGCAACTCGTCGCCCCCGAGCGCTTCGACGGCGCCGGGCGTGGCGGTCACGAGATGATAGACCGCGTTCGGATAGCGCTGCCCCCAGAGCCAGCCCGGTTCGGGGCGAAAAGAAATGCGCTTGGCGCCGCCGTCGATCTCCACGCGCCCCGCCTGCGCGTAATCATGCTCGCCCAGCACAAGATGGCCGAAGACGAGGAGCCGGCAGGGCGCCCCCTCCACCTCGACCTCGATGGCGAGCGCGGCGTCTTCGCCCGATGCGATGGCGCGGACGACGATGGCGCCCCCGCCGTGACGATACTCCCAGCGGCAATCGCTAAGCCCCATGTCGAAGCGCGACGGTAGCGTTAGCAGCCGCCACGCGCCGTCGATCTCGGCCAGCATGCGCAGGCCGCTGACGCGCGAGATATTGTAGGCGTCGCGCGACACGGAGAAGAGCTTGTGAAACGACGTGTTGCCGAGGGCAAGCTGCGCGGCGAACACGCCATGCATCCAGGCCGTGGCGCAGAGGATGTCGTCGGCCGGCAGAAGCGAGCCGCCGCTCCGGATGATCGCGCCGTGGCGGCGGCGGACGATGCGGTCCTTCTCGCGCAGCACGGCGTGGCGGTTGAGCGACCCCTCCTCTACGAAGTAGGAAAGCAGCCTGCCGTCGCGCCATTCCTCATGCAGGCGGGCGGGGCTGGCCTCCACAGTTGCGTCAACGCATTGCAGCGGCGCCGCATCCTGGAGGAGGCTTCGCACTGGCGCCGCGAGCGGAACCGCGATCTCGGCGAAAGCCTTCGCGGCCTCGGCGGCTGCGTCGATGCGGGCAAGGTCGGCATCGCTCGTCGGCGCCTTGGCGTCCGGCTCGTACACGCCGCAGAACGTCCATGCCGTCCGCTCCCCCGGCGCCAGCCGCGCGCTCTTCGACTGCAAAATCGCGCATGCGCATTCGTGCTGGAGGCGTTCGCCCGGCAGGCTTTCGCCAAAACCGAGCGCGATTGTCTCGGCGTCGCGATAGGCAGGGCCGAAAAGCTGCAGCGCGTCCGTCGCAAAACTTTCGGCGCCCTCTAAGCAGGCATGCGCGATCCAAGGATGCCGGCCATCCTGCGCCATGTTCTGGCGGCTCATGACAACCGGCCCGAACCGCGGATGGGCGCCGATGGCGTGGTCGATATATTGGGAGGCGTAGGCCTCGTTGCTCATGACGAAGCCGCGCGGGCCAAGCCCGAGATCCTGCACGAAGATGGCGTCGCAAGCGACGTCGCGGGCGCTGGCGTTTTCGACGTCGAGCCGCCAAAGCCACAGAGCTTGCGAAGGATGCAGCCACAACGTGGCGCGATGGCGAAGCCCGCCGGCCTCGCCCTGCCAGACGAAGCGGTCCGCGCCTGCCCCGAACTCCACGCGCGCGGCCGGCCCGACGGCCTCGACAATGCGCGGCTCTTCCCCGCCAAGGCGAAGCAGAATGCGCCCGATCCCGCCGCCCAGCGGCGAGCCGAGGAGCTGATTTATCATGGTGCGCGCGCCGCGCTCCGCATGCTCCAGCGCGAAGATGCAGCCATTGGGCAGAACGCCGATCTCCATCCCCGCTGCATTGGCGATGCGGACAAGGCCGAGGCCGCTTTCGTTAGCGGCGATGAAGCTGCGTTTCTCAGTCATGCCTGCCCTGTCGCGAGCGCCGCCCGGCGCGCCTCCCAGGCGGTGATGAAACAGGCGTAGCTCCAGGACAGGTCCGTGGCCGAGGTCTGCTCGCCGGTCGTCTGGTCGAGCTGTTCGGTCAGGTCGAGCGAGGCCGGGATGAATTCGCGCGTGCGGGCGAGGATCGCGTCGCCCTTCGCGACGAGGTCCGCCGCCTCCGAGGGCGACGCCTCCGCCAGCCGGTAGTAATATTCCGCCGCGCCGAAGGTGGAGAAATAATAGGCGCCGCCGCTGACATAGCGGTCGTC
The DNA here is from genome assembly GCA_963748525.1 of uncultured Alphaproteobacteria bacterium. Classification (GTDB taxonomy): domain Bacteria; phylum Pseudomonadota; class Alphaproteobacteria; order Rhizobiales; family Rhodomicrobiaceae; genus Rhodomicrobium. The sequence continues at coordinate 97,115 of CAVVJJ010000013.1, read as the reverse complement.
CCGGTAGCGCCCGAAGAGAAGCCCCGACGCACGGCCGCGATTGAGCGCGTAAAGTCCGGCGAAAAGCTCCTCAAGCCTTGCGAATGTCTCGCGGACGCGCGGGCCTTGCACGCTATGAGGGCCGCTTTGCAGCCCCGCGTGCAGCACTCCGAGGATGACCGCGAAATCGAGCGCCTTTTCGGGATCGACGCCTTCGCCCGGAAGCCGGCTGCGAATGTAGCGCGACTGTTCGGACCAGAAGCTGTCGAGAAGCGCGACAAGCCCGCTCGCCTTGTCGCGAAGGATCGTGGCGCGGCCGTTGCGGCCCGAGGCCTCCTCGAAACGCGCGCCGCGCGAGAGCGCTGCATATTGCATCAGCGCCGTGTAGTAATGCTGCGCCGGCTCCTCCTCCCAGATGTCGTAGCCGGCGGCGCCGGCGTGACTCGCCGTGTAAGCGAGATCGCCGTGAAGCAGGTCCTCCGCGTGGCGCCGGGTCTCGCCCTCGGCGAATCCGTCGTCGAGGAAACGCATCACGGTCAGAGCGCGCGCGGCAGGGCCGTCGTGCTGCGGGCGGTTCCAGCGGATGAAATCGAACGTTCCGTCGGCGTTGAAGCGCGGCTCGCCCAAGACGCGGTCGCCTTGGACGGCGGCGATTTCCTCGTCGGGCCGCACAAATTGCAGGAAGCCGGGAACGACCTTGTCGCGGAACCCCGCCTCGCGCGCGAGAAAATCCGGGCCGCTGATGGCGCAAAGGCCGAGGCTGAAGTCCACGAAGTCGGCGAAACGCGCCGTCCAATCCTTGGCGTCCTCGCCATGCCGGATGAGGATGCGAACGGCGTCCATGACGGCAGCGGAGTCTCTCAGCCAGTGAAAGAAATAATCCGGGTCGTGGGCCGACGGGCTCGCCAGCACAGAACCCTTCGCGGGCCGCACTGACGTCCCGAAGCCCGGCCGCTCCTTCACGAGCGTCGTCGCGGAGATGCCCTGCGCGAGTTTCGCCGCGCTATGCCGCCAGAGCTTGTTTGCCCACTCTTCGAGCGGCGCCTCTTCGGGTGAGGTCACAGTAGCCTCCTATGCGATGGCGGGGCTCGTCTTAAACCCGAGCACGCGCAATCCCTGTTGCACCTCGGGACAGCTCATGAACAGCCGCCAGAGAAGGCCCGTGCGGTAATTCTCGATCATGACGACGATCGGGCCTTGATCGATCGCAAGATTGTCGCTCGCCACCCAGCCCGTCCCGGGATTGAAGGCGTCGGCGAAGCCGTATTTGCCCCAGATGCTCGGACTGAGATCGAAATAGAAATGGCGCAGCGCTCGCATCGATTGCTCGGGCGTGTAGGGCAGGCTCGACAGCGCGGCCGTCGGCGCGATCACGCCCCTGTCCACGTCGGGCGCGTGCGGGTAATAGCCCTCATCGCCGTCGCTTGCGGTGAGGCCCCAGCAATCCGCGCCGTAGCCAGCATGCTGGTTGGGATTTCGCACGCAATGCTCGTAATTGATGAGCGTATGCCGGCGGTTCTGCTCCCAGTAATTGGCGTAGCGGTCTTCGAGGCCGCGCGGATCGAGGCCGAGGAAAGAATAATGCGAGAAGAACAGAGGTCCGCCGAAAGCGGGGCCGAGCGGCAGCTCAATTCCGTAGTAGGTCTTGCCGTTTGCGAACTGATCGCCCTTTGCCCATCCCTCGTGATAGGCGCTGGCGGCGATGGGGTAGGTCGGTGAGGAGGCGGCGAGCGCGTAAGTGATGAGGCACTCGTTCCAGCCTCGAATTGTCTGCGGGGGTTCGCGTTCGAGCTTCGGGCTTCTGTGCCAGTAGAGCACGTCCTCGCCCTTCGCGTGCCAGTTCCAGTTCACGGCGCGCCACAGCGCGTCGATGCGCGTTCTGAGCGCGGTTTCCTGGCGGCTCTCCGAGCGGAAATATTGGCGGGCGGCGAGAATGCCTTGCATGAGATAGGCGGTTTCGACGAGATCGCCGCCGGCATTGTCGGCCCAGAACGCCACCTCCTTGCCGGTGCAGCCGTCGAGGTAATGCGGGAAGACGCCGTTATATTGCTCGGCGATTTCGAGATGGCCGAGAATGGCGAGCAGGCGCTCGACGGCCTCGGCGCGCGCGATCCAGCCGCGCTCGGCGGCGACGACGATGGCCATGACGCCGAAGCCGGTGCCGCCGACGGCGATCAGATCGCCGCCGCCGCTCCCGTCAGCGGGCGCCCGGTCGAGCGCCATGGCGCAGTTCGGATGCGCGCCCTCCCAGAAATAGCCGAAGGTCTGCCGCTGCGCCAAATCCAGAAGCGCCTCGTCCCCGATGCGCTGGGATAGGCCGGAGACGCTGCGCTCGGTCGTATCTTGCATTGACGCCTCGCCGGTTCATGCTCAAGCTTCCGCAGCCTATCTCATCTGCAGGCCCAAATTCCATGACAATTCGGCAACCCGGCTCGTCATGGGGCCGGCAGGGCGGGACAGTCTTCCGCCATGTGCAGCGGAAGCCTGATGCCCGGCAGCCGCGTCTTGAGATTTAAGGTGCGCTTATAAAAGCCGTGGCCGGGGTCGTGGCGGCCGACGCTGATGAAGCCCGTATCCGCAAGCTCCGTTGAGAAGACGGACAAAGCGAGCTTTCGGGTTTCCTCATCGAGTTCGCTGATGGATTTGTCTTTGATGACCCATTTCGGTCGTTGGATGAGGAGGCGCGCGAGGTTGAGCCGCCGCTTCTCTTCGAGCGACAGCTCCTTGTCCCACCGCTTGTCGACGTTCAATTGGTCCGCGAACTGGCCAAGGCGCACCCGCTCCAGCGCAGTGCGGGCGTCGGGCTCGCTGCAGGTTTCAGCAGGGTTCGGATAGGCGAGAACGGTCTTCAAGCTCCCGGCGCTCAGATAGGGAAGCTGCGGAAGGAACATGATTCCCTTCGGGAGGCGGATCGTGCCGCTGCCCCACACCCACAGCCCCGCAAGCGTCTTGACGAAAATGGTCTTGCCCGATTTGGGCGGCGCCACGACAAGGACGCGCTCGCCGGCCTTGATCACGACGGAGGGGTCGCCCAGCGTGACGCGCCCGCCCGGAGTCAGGATGCAAAGGTCTTCCAGGCAAAGCGAGCCGGAGGCGGGCTCCTCGATGTAGCGGATGCGCCCCGCCACGCCGTCAAGCGTTTCCACCCGCTGAAGCGCGGTGCGGTAGTCGATGACGCGGGCGAGCATGGCCCGCCACTCGGCAAGCGCAGGGAAGCGGTCCACATACCAGCGAAGCGCCTGCTGAACCTGGTAGAAGCCGCCGACCACCATCATCAGCCCGCCAAGCGAAAGCGTGCCGCCGAAATAGCCGGGCGCGGCAAGGATCAAAGGCGCGAGGATCGCGAACCAGCCGAAGGCGCCCGTGACCCACATCAGCGTGGCGAGCCGGCTGGCGATGGTGCGCATGATCGTCAGCACGGCGCCCAGCGGCTTATCGAGAAGGTTGCGCTCCGCCGGCTCGCCATGGGAAAGCGCCACGCCTTCCGCGGCCTCATTGAGCCTGACGAGATCGAAACGGAAGTTGGCCTCCGCCGCGCGAAGCTGCGTGTGGGCGTTGATCAGCGGCCTGCCGACGAGCCAGGTCACGAACGAGCCGAGAACCGCGTAGCCGATCGCGGCCCAGACCATGTAGCCTGGAATCGTCATGGGATGGCCGTGGATGACGAAGACAACCTGCGCCGACAATTCCCACAGCACGCCGACGAAGGCGAAGAACATGAGCGTCGACTGCACGAGGCCGACGGTGAGGTCGACGGTCAGCTCCGAAAGGCGGCGCGTGTCTTCCTGTATGCGCTGGTCGGGGTTTATGCTGATGTCGCCGCTAAGGGGCAGGAGAAAGATGCGGGCGGGCTTGAGCCATTCGTCCAGGAGATCGAACGTGACCGCCTGGCGCAGGCGGACCTTGAGGCGCTCATGCAGCCAGGTCTGCGCCACGCCAAGACAGAGAAGCACGCTGACGATGATGGCGAATACGCCGACCTGGCGCAGGAAAATGGATATGTCGCGAGAGCTGATGGCGTCGTATATGCTGCCTTGCCACGTATTCAGCCGCACCTGGACAAGGGCATTGGAGCCAATGACGAGGGTGATCAGTATGAAGTATCTCGCGAGACTTCGACGAGATCTCGGTCCGTCGAGCATCTGCCAGAGGAAGCGCATCTGCGAGTAAGTGCTTGCATCGGCGGTCGCGTCGTGTCCCGTGCGTTTCAGCATGCCTTCCTTTCTGCGGCGGATTGACCCGCGTTAACCTCTTTTATAAGCCTTAAGTGAGCAATTGACCACCCGAGGGTTGAGATGTCCAGCGAAGCCGCACGGATCGACGACCTGCTGAAGGCGATGACCCTCGATGAAAAATTGGGCCAGCTCACCATGATCCGGGCGGATTTTGGCGAAGCGGGGGCGAAGCTTGGCCCAGACAAGTTGCAGGAAATCAGGGCGGGACGCGCGGGAAGCGTCCTCGATCTCAAGGGCGCCGAAAACATCCAGGCAGGACAAAAGGTCGCGGTTGAAGAGTTGCGACTTGGAGCGCCGCTGCTGTTTACGCTCGACGTGCTTCACGGCTACGAGACCATTTTTCCGATTCCGCTCGCCGAGGCGGCGGCCTTCGATCCCGCGCTGTGGGAGCGAACGGCGCGCGCGGCGGCGGCCGAGGCGGCGGCGGATGGGATCGCGCTGACCTACGCGCCGATGCTCGACGTCAGCCGCGACCCGCGCTGGGGGCGGATGGCCGAAAGCCCCGGCGAAGACCCGCGGCTCGCCGCCCGCTACGCCGAGGCGAAGGTGCGAGGCTTCCAGCAGGGCGACCTTGCCTCGCCGGGCGCGGTGGCGGCGACGGCCAAGCATTTCGCGGGCTACGGCGCGGTGACGGCCGGCCGGGAATACGCCTCCGCCGATCTTTCCGCGCGGTCGCTTCGGGAGGTGCATCTGCCGCCCTTTGCGGCGGCGGTCAAGGCGGGCGCCGCCGCGGTCATGCCCGCCTTCATCGACCTTGCGGGCGAGCCGATGACGGCGCATCGGGGCATGTTGCGCGGCGTTTTGCGCGACGAGTTCGGCTTTGAGGGCGTAACCGTCAGCGATTTTTTGGCGGTGCGCGAGTTGATCGCGCATGGCGTCGCCGCGGACGTGGTGGAGGCGGCCGCGCTTGCGCTCAACGCGGGCGTTGATATCGATATGGCGAGTGGCGCCTATCTCGAAGGCCTGCCAGAGGCGCTGGCGCGCGGCCTTGTCGCCCTCGATACGATTGACGCGGCGGTGCGGCGCGTGCTCGCTCTCAAGGCGCGGCTCGGGCTGTTTGAAGCGCCCTTCGCGCGGGGAAGCGCGAAGCTTGCCGGCACGCGGCGCGGCGAGCATCGGGCGCTCGCCCGCGAGGCGGCGCGGAAGTCGATTGTGCTTCTCAAGAACAGCTACGGGATTTTGCCGCTGAGGGGCGAGGCCGGCCGTCTCGCCTTCGTGGGGCCATTCGCGGACGCCCGGGCCGACATGCTTGGGCCATGGCGCGCCTGCGGGAAGCCGGAAGACACGCTCAGCTTTCTGGAAGGGCTGCGCGCGGCGCTTCCCGGCTGGCGCATCGATGTGGGCCTTGACGTTGTCGCGGATGCCGATTTGGCGCTCCTGTGCGTCGGCGAGAGCGCCTCGATGACGGGCGAGGCGACGAGCCGCGTCCGCCCGTGCGTTCCCGATGACCAGCGAAAGCTCGCCGAAGAGGTTTTTCGCGCAGGCAAGCCTGTGATCGTTGCGCTGACTTCAGGCCGGCCGCTGATCGACCCCTGGCTGTTCGAGAGCGCAGCCGCTGTGCTCGCCACGTGGTTCCTGGGCTCCGAGGCGGGCGCGGCGCTGGCCGATATCCTAACCGGCGCCGCAAATCCGAGCGGGAAACTTCCCGTCTCCTGGCCGCATGACGTCGGCCAAATCCCGATCTTTTACGCCGAGCGTCCAACAGGGCGGCCCGCGAGGGCGGACGAGCACGATACAAGCAAATATCTCGACGCTCCGGTCGAGCCGCATTTTCCCTTCGGCCATGGCCTGTCCTATTCGCGGTTTGCGTATGACGACCCCAAGCCGTCGGCGGAGACGATCCGTCAGGGCCAGCATATGATCGTCGAGGCCCGCATTACGAACGAAGGCCCGGCCGAGGGTTCGGAGACGGCGCTGCTGTTCATCCGCGATCCCGTCGCTTCCCTTTCGCGCCCGCTCCTCGAACTCAAAGGCATGGCAGCCGTCAGCCTCGCGCCTGGGATGTCGGACGCCGTGCGGTTCGAGCTGTCGTGCGAGGATTTAAGCTTTGCGGGCGAGGATGGAGAGCCGCGCCTTGAGCCCGGCGTCATCGAAATTTTTGTCGGCCCGAGCGCGGCTCGCCACGCGCTGAAGTCCTGTCGCATTCATGTTGTGGAAGCCGGAGATTGACGCCGCCCGGCGCCGCTCCGAAATCAACCCCATGACAAAGCACGACCCCCTGGCCGCCAACGACAATTCGCTGGACGTCCCCGCGCTCGCCGCCTCTCTTCGCAGCCAAACTCCACTCTTTGCGCGCTGGGCGGCGGGCTATGGGGCGATCCGCCACGAGGACGCGACGCAGGTCCGAATCTACGGCCTCGTCGAGAAGCTCGTGAAATCCGGCAAGGCGAGCGCCCTCGACGAAATCCTCGAAAAGCTCATCGCCGCCGACCGCCTGGCGAGCGCGGCGATGTGGCTCGTGGCGCACATGACCTACGCCTCGACGGTCGATCCCGGCGGGAGGGAGCTTCAGGCGGAAGATTTCAAGGCCGCGCCCGAAGGGCATACGGGCGGCTCTCTGAACGCAGTCCCGGCCTATGTCGGCTATATGCTCGCGAATGTTCTCACCGCCACGACGCGGTCCTGGGTGCTCGGGCCGGGGCATTGCGTCGCCGCCATCGAGGCCGTGAACGTGCTTCTGGGCAATGTCACGCCCGCTCAGCGCGCCCGCTATTCGCGCTCGGCCGAGGGGCTGACGCGCCTCGTGCGAGACTTCTACTCCTACGCCATCGACGCATCCGGCGCGCCGGCCGTTCCGCTTGGCAGCCACGTGAACCCGCACACGGCGGGAGCGGTGCTCGAAGGCGGCTATCTGGGCTTCGCCGAGGTTGAATATGTTCATATGCCGCTCAAGGGAGAAAGCCTTGTCGCCTTCCTCTCCGACGGCGCCTTCGAGGAGCAGCGGGGCAGCGACTGGTCGTCCCGCTGGTGGCGCGCGAACGACAGCGGGCTTGTCATTCCCGTCATGATCCTGAACGGGCGGCGCATCGAGGAGCGCTCAGAGATCCTCCAGGAAGGGGGCGCGGAATGGCTCGATTCCTATCTCGCGCTGAACAGCTTCGATCCTGTCAACATCGACGGCCGCGACCCCGCCGCGTTTGCCTGGGCCATCATCGAAGGCGAGGGGAGGCTCGAAGAGCGCGGGCGCCAAGCGCTTGCCGAAGGCGGCTATCCGGTTCGCCTCCCTTATGTCGTTGCCCGCACGATCAAGGGCTATGGCTTCCCCGGCGCCGGCACGAACCGCGCGCATAATCTGCCGCTTCCCGGCAATCCGCGCGAGGATGCGCTCTCGCGGGCCGAGTTCAACGCTGGCGCGAAGACGCTTTGGGTGTCGCCGGCGGAGATCGAATGCGCGGTCTCGGCCTTCAATGTGCACGCCGAGCAGGAGCGTCCGAGAGAGGCCGATCATCCGGTCGCGAACCGCCGCGTGCCGTCCCCGGCGTTTCCCGATCCCGTCTGGGCGGCGCCCGGCGCGGCCGAAGTCTCGCCTATGGACGCCATCGACAGCTATTTCGTCGCGCTTCTCAAGGCCAATCCGCAGCTTCGCCCGCGCGTGGGCAACCCCGACGAGCTTGCCAGCAACCGCATGGGCCAGACGCTCGCGCTCCTGAAGCACCGGGTGAACAGCCCCGAGGCGGGCGTGGCCGAGGCGATCGACGGCGCGATCATTACGGCGCTGAACGAGGAGGCCGTGATCGGCGCGGCGCTCGGCAACAAGGGCGGGATCAATCTTGCGGTCACCTATGAAGCCTTCGCCGTGAAGATGCTCGGCGCGCTTCGCCAGGACATCATCTTCGCCCGCCATCAGAAGGAGTTCGCCCGCGCCCCCGGCTGGATTGGCATTCCGCTGATCGCCGCGTCGCACACCTGGGAGAACGGCAAGAACGAGCAGTCGCACCAGGACACGACCATCGGCGAGGCGCTCCTGGCCGAGATGTCCGACGTCTCGCGCGTGCTCTTTCCGTTCGACGCCAATACGGCGGTGGAGGCGCTGCGCCAGATCTATGCGAGCCACGGCCAGATCGGCTGCCTGATCGTCGCAAAGCGGCCGCTGCCTGTCGTGGCGGGCGCCGCCGAAGCCGCGGCGATCCTTGGCAAAGGCGCGGGCGCCATCCGGGGCGCCGTCGCGGGTGCGGACGTGCAGCTTGCCGCCATCGGTGCGTACCAGGTTCAGGAGGCGCTCAAGGCGGCGAATTGGTTGGAAAAGAAAGGCATCGCGGCCACCGTGACCGCCATCGTGGAGCCGGGGCGCCTGCGCGAGCCGCGCGACGGTCTTGAAGGCGTGTTCACGCTGTCGGACGAGGACATTGCGGCGCTTTTTCCGGAAAGCCTGCCGCGTGTGGTCGTGACCCACACCCGCCCCGAGCCGATCCTCGGCGTGCTGCGCCGCATCGACGGCGGGCCGCGCCGCATGCGCGCGCTCGGCTATATCAATCGCGGCGGCACGCTCGACGTAGCGGGTATGCTGTTCGCGAACCGCTGCACCTGGGCGCATATCGCCGAAGCCGCCGGGGCGCTCATCGGCGCGACCGCGCGCGACATTCTCGACGGGCGTGAAACTCTCGCGATCGAGGGCCGGGGCGACCCCGCCGCCGTCATGCACGGCGCGCCGTAAGGCTGCGGCTCTCCGCGCCTCGCGTCACGGCTATTTCTGGGATTTCCGCCAAGGGTTGAGAAGCGGCGCGCCCGTGCTTTCGAAATCGGCGGCATTTCGCGTGACGAGCGTGAGGCCGAATACGCAGGCGGTCGCCGCGATAAAGCCGTCCATGATCGCGATGGGCCGGCCGAGCGCAGCGCGCGCGGCCGTTATCCTCCCCCAGTCCTCGGCGACGGCGGCGTCGACCACTAAAACGCGGCCTCCGAACCGGAGGGCGAGATCGCCATGCAGCCAGCTATCGAGATCGGCGCGGCGCTGCCCCGGCTTGAGACGCTCGATTCCGAACTTGATTTCAGCGATGGTGATGACGCTCAGGAATGTTTGGTCTTCGTCAACCGAAGAGAGCCACCCGACGAGGTTGGGATTGGGCTTCGGCTTCGTCCATTCCGATACGACGTTCGTGTCGAGAAGAAAGCTCATAAGTCTGGCGGCGTCGCGATTTCCTTCAGCCGCTCGATCTCAACCCCAAGTTCGCGCAAGGGCGAGTTGGCGAAGAAATCCACGAGCGTGCCTTCCCGCTTCGCACGGCGCTTCCATTCCTCCGCCGACACGATGACGGCGGTTGTCTTTCCGTTGCGCGTGATGGTTTGCGGCCCGTCCGAAAGCGCGCGGTCGAGCACCTCGCTGAATTTCGCCTTCGCCTCCGCGACCGTCCAGATATCGTTCACGGCCAACTCCATTCTATGACCTCGATAGTCATAATGGTCATATTTTGGGCGACGGCAAGAGCAGGCTCCTCAGATCGTTTTAGGCGGACCTTTGGGTTGTTTGCCGGGATGTCTCTTGCTGGGAGCTGCGGCAGTTAGAGCAAAGGAAAAAATGAGAAGGACCGCTGTCGCCAGGTAGCGGAGGGGGCGCCGCTCAATCCGTCGCGAGGATCGCGTTTTTCACCTGCGGGTAGACCTGGTTCTCCCAGCGCCGGCCGCTGAAAACGCCGTAATGGCCGGCGCCGGGTTGCAGATGATGCCGCTTCAAATGCGGGGGCAGCCGCGAACAGAGGTCGTGCGCCGCCGCCGTCTGGCCGATGGAACAGATGTCGTCGCGCTCGCCCTCAACCGTCAGCAGCATGGTGCGGCGGATCGCCGCGGGGTCCACGCGCGCGCCGCGGAACGTCAGCTCGCCTTTGGCCAGCCGCGCCTCCTGGAACACGTAAAGCACGGTTTCAAGATAGAATTCCGCCGTGAGATCCAGCACCGCGAAATATTCGTCATAGAAGGTCTTGATCGCTTCGGCCTTCTCGAACTCGCCCTTGGAGAGGTTGTCGTACAGGTCGACATGCGCCTTGCGGTGCCGCTCGACGTTCATGGACAGGAACGCCATCAGCTGCACGAAACCCGGATAGACGCGTCGCCCGCCGCCCTTGTAGCGAAAGGGCACGCGGCTGATGAGGTTTTTCTCGAACCATTCGATGGGTTTTTCGGTGGCGAGTTCGTTCACCTTCGTGGGATTCACGCGCGTATCGACCGGCCCCGCCATCAGCGTCATGCTGTGCGGCTGCGCGGGGTCTTGCGCCTCCGCCATGATCGCCACGGCGGCCAGAACCTGCACACAGGGCTGACAGACGGCGAACACATGCGCACCCGGCCCCAACACGCGAAGCCATTGAACGATATGATCGATATATTCTTCAAACCCAAATGCGCCCGATGATATCGGGATGTCGCGCGCGTTGTGCCAATCGGTGATGCAAACGTCGTGATCGGCGAGCAAGGTCCGCACCGTGCTGCGCAGAAGCGTGGCGAAATGCCCCGACAGCGGCGCCACTACCATCACGCGCGGCTGCGCCTGATCGATATCCTTCTTGAAGTGCAAGAGCGTGCCGAACGGCGTCTTGGCCAGCGCTTCCTCGGTCACGGCGACGTCGCGGTTTCCGACGCGCACCGATGAGATTCCGTAAGGCGGTCGCACATGCGACAGCCCGGCGCGCGAAACAAGTTCGCAGGCGGCCGCGAAGTTCCTCAGCCATGCGCCATTCGCAGCGCTGGTAAACGGAGCGACCGCGCTGAGCCCGAATTGCGCGAAACTTCGTGCCGGCGCCAACGCGTCGGAGTAGAATTGATAGGCTTGATAAAGCATTCTTGAGCCTGCACCGGTGCTGGACGGCCAAACGCCCGTACATCGCGGCTGGCGTTGCAATTATTGAACCATAAGCGCGGGAAACAATCCATGGCGGAGGCGAAGCTCAGCATAAGCAGTAAGAACTATTCCTCCTGGTCGCTTCGGGGGTGGCTGATTTGCAAGCTCGGCGGCCTCGACGTGGACGAGGACATCATCCCGATCGACGATCCATCGATGCGGGCGGAGTTGCTCTTGTTGTCGCCGTCCTTCCTCGTTCCCTGCCTCACCCACAATGGGATTAAGGTCTGGGGCACGCTCGCCATTGCCGAATATCTCGCCGAGCTTCGCCCGCACTCGCCGCTGCTCCCCAAGCAGAGCAAGGCGCGCGCCCATTGCCGCTCCATCTCGGGCGAGATGCATTCGGGCTTCGCAAACTTACGCTCGGCGCTGCCCATGAACCTGCGCGTCAGCCACAAAGGGTTCAAGACGTTCGCCGGCGCCCAGCCCGATATCGACCGCATCGCGGAGATATGGCGCGAATGCCTGACGACCTATGGCGGCCCCTATCTGTTCGGCCCGCTCTCGCTCGCCGACGCCATGTACGCGCCCGTCTGCACGAGGTTCCTCACCTACGACGTGCAACTCGACGATCTCTGCGCCGAGTATTGCCGGTCGATCATGGCGTGGCCCGCGATGCAGCAATGGGTCGCCGCGGCGGAGGCCGAGCCCGAGGAGCTTGAAGAGCTCGACGTAGAGTTTTAAAGGCGCGGACGAAAAAGATTAAGGATGCGGCGCTGGGCGTTTTGCGGATCGGTGCAATTAGAGCTAAATTGAGCGCGTGCGCCCCACGTTCCGCTCAATGGCAATGGCTTCACTCATCGGTGTGCGTCTGCTGGCCTTGGCAATTATGGTCGCGACGATCATTGCGCCCGCCTCCGCGCGCGCTGGCGATGTCTGCAATCGCTTTCCGCAAAACCGCCTCGTCATCGGCTATGACCTGCAATCCCGCCGCTTCCAGCTTGAAGCCAAAGGCGAGCTGGAGCCAATGCCGGTCTTCCGGGCGGCAGCGGGCCGCGCCGTCTTCCACAAGCCCTTCGGCCTCTCACTCGACGTCGTTGAGCGCGTATCGCTTTTCGAGAGCGGCCAGAAGCGAACCTTGGTGATCGCGCGCGACCGCAGCAGGCCCGTGGAGTTGAAAATCCCGGTTTTCTTCGTGGGGCGCCTCGACGAGTTGCTTGAAGAGCTGAAAGAGAACGCCGAGAATCTCGCTTTCGCGCCTTCGAGTTCGCTCGATGTGGGCGCGGACTTCGCCGATGTAAGTTTCCATTTGCGGCGCGGCGGCTCCCGCTTCAGCGAAATCAAACCGTTTTTCGCTTGCGGTCTGGCGGGCCTTCTCGTCTGCGAACAGTCTTGCCCGGAAGATTCGGTGACGCTGGCCGCCTCTCTCGTCAATGCGCGGGTTGGTTCAAATTCGCAGCCTCGGCTTCCTGCGCCAGCTGCCGAGCCCGCTGCGCCGCAAACTCCCCTGCCTCAGCGGGCGCAGCAGCGCGCCAATCCGCCGCCCGCGCAGCCGTCAAGGCTGGCGCCGGCGAATTCGCCGCAGCGCACAGCGGAAGCCGAGCCGCCGCCCTCAGCTCAAACTCCGCAGAATGAGGCGCCGCCTGCAGCGGCCGCCCCGCCCCCTTCCCCTGCTCCCGCGCCTCCCGCAAAGCCGCCGGAAGAGGCTCCTTCGCCCGTTCCCACGGCGACGCCGGCCGCAGAAGCTCCCGCGCCCGCGCCTCCTCCCTCGAAGCCCGTTCCGCCCACGCCTGAACTCAAGCGTCTCGTCCTTGCCTTTGAGCGCAACTCTGGTGAGGCGCTGCCGCCGGAGGACATCGTCAAGGCCGAAGGCGATATGAGCGTAGAAGGCGTTCCGATGACTTTGCGCTCGGAGGGGCTCGCCGCCGCCCTGCCAGCCGAGGCTTTTCAGAAAGCGAACGACCCTGATTATTTGCAAAGACTGTTTCGGCATCACCGAATCGTCTCGGTGAAAAAACAGCCGGACCGCATCGTCCTTACCGTCGAGCCTCTTTATGTGAGGGCAGAAGACCTGACGATCGAAATCCTGGACGCCGGCTCGGAGCCGGTGCGGGGATGCGACCTCGCGCTAGACGTGTTCACGGAGCGGCGGCTCGGCCCCGGCTGGGCCAGGATCGGAGAGAAGGAGCGCTTGCGCGGCCTCGAATACGCTGAAACCGATAGCGCTTACCAACTGGCCAGTCCGCAGGAGGCCGAACCCAACGATCTCCTCATCGGCGCGACGGGGACAGGGAATGTCGCAAGGCTCTCGAACGAGGCGCCCGGGTGCGAACTGGAGCCGCGCCCTTATGTCACGGCTGAGGAGCTGAGGACGGGGCGGATACGCAGGTCGCTTGAGAAGACCGGGCCGGCGCTGATTTCCATCGTCTCGACCGACAGCGGCTTTGCGGCGCTGGCCGGTCTCGCCGCCGCCAAAGCCTATTGGGCGGAGGCGCTCAAACTCATAAACGCCGTCTCCGCCGCTCCTTTCGAAATGAAGGTGCTTGCGCGCGCTCAGGCGCCGGGAGCGAGCCAGTTCACCAAAGTCTTGGAGAACAAAAGGGAAGGAGAGCTCGCCGTCGAGGCCGGACGCGCGGATTTGATTCAGAAGCTCACAGAAGGATCACAATTGAGGCAGGGGCCGCGTTCCCTCTTACAGACCTCACCCGTCGAGCCGTTCCATGTCGACCTTGCCATGAAGACGATCAGGGACGATGCTTCGATCTCGCTTCGCCACAGCGTAAAGCAGGAAGCGCTGCTCCTTATTTCGGGAAGCGTCGAGGACGACGGCAGCACCTTTTGCCAGTTCTCGCGGCGCCGGCTCAAGAACTCCTGGTCGAGCCCGCAATGGGCGCGGCAGATCCGCAAGGTTTTCGTGCTCGCGATGTGGAGCGATGACGCGATCGGCGCAATGAAGGGCGCGTCTCGTATCAAGCCCGCCGACGGCGCGCCGGACGGCATCTATGTCTGCAACACGCCCCCCGCTGATGGCGATAAGATTGCTCTTTACGGCGTCGCCCCCAAGGTCTTGTCAGACGCGGGCGCAAGGAAGAAAGCCTTCGACTATCTGACCGAGCGCGCAGGCGCGTTCCTCAAACCGTAACGCTCATCACACAGTCGCCCGAAAATCGGCGCGGTTCGGCAGTGAGGTTCGGGGCAAATCCAGCGAATCTCGTACAGGTTACGTTCATCCAGGCTAGAGTAATCAAGGTGAGCGGAGACATCTGCTCACGGGGGCATTCTCACGCTGACAGCAATCCCTGACGCCGGCTTAAGAACGCTGGAGGCGGGACCATGGGCGACGACCGAGCAATGGGCGCATGACGAAACACCCAATTTTCTTCGATCCTAAAAATCGGCGCGCCGGGCATGTCTCGCGCGCCGCCTGGACGCTTGCCGTTATGAGCAGCGTCGCGGGACTCGTGTTCATTTCGAGCCTCTTTATTTTCCGGTCCTTCCCCGAAACTCTACAGACGTCGCCAGGCCAGCGCTTCGCGCTTCTGAACGATGTCGCCAAAGTCCCGCACCTGCTGCCGTCCGTTCGCAACCTCGCCCGCAAGGCGCAGTCCACCAAGATGCAATATCCGCACTCCGTGCATCCGGCGGCGAGCAACGCGGGCAAAGCGAAGGCATTGAAAGCCTCCGGCGAATGGCGCGACAAGCCGCTGACGATCGGCTTCTACGCGAATTGGGACGATAGCAGCTTCGCTTCGCTTCGGAACAACCTCCAGAATCTCGATTGGGTTGTGCCGAGCTGGCTCTATCTGCAGGGCGAGTCGATGGATCTCAAGATCACGCTCGACGCCAAGGCGCTCGATCTGATCAGGCGCGACAAGCCGGGCGCGGCAATTCTCGCAATGATCCAGAATTCCTTCTCCAACACCTGGGATGGGCCGAACCTGGGCCGGCTCCTCGCCGATCCTGCCAAAAGGCGCGACCGGCTGGAGAAGATCGTGGCCTTCGTCGAGGCGAACAAGCTCCAGGGCGTCGTCATCGACTTCGAGCAAATCCCGGACGACGCACACAAGGACACGCTCACGTTTCTCAACGAGGTCAAGGCCGCATTCAAGCCGAGGGGCTGGCTCATGGCCGTCGCTTCGCCTTTCGACGACCCGCGATGGAATTACAGGGCTTACGCGAAGACCTGCGATTACTTGATGCTGATGGGCTACGACGAGCATTGGTCGGGCGGCGAGGCCGGCCCGGTGTCCTCGCAATCGTGGTTCTCGACGCGTCTTGCGGCGCGCATGCGCGATCTAGACCCGGCGCGCACCATCGTGGCCATCGGCAATTACGGCTATGATTGGATCGGCGGCGGAACTTACGCCGATGACCTCACCTTCCAGGAGGTGATGCTGACCGCGCGCGACGCAAAGGCGACAATCGATCTCGATGCAGAAACGCTCAATCCGCGCTTCTCCTACATCGAGGACGGCAAGACCCATCGGGTTTGGTTCCTCGATGCGGCAACCGCCTACAATCATCTGCGCGCAGCCGACAAATACCGCCCCGCGGGCTACGCCCTCTGGAGGCTCGGAGCTGAAGACCCGTCCATCTGGCAGGTCCTGCCTCGCTCCTACGGCGCGCTGCCTCCCGCTTCGTTGGAAACTATCACGCCGACGAGCGACGTGAACTTCATCGGCCGCGGCGAACTCTTACAGATCGCGGCGGAGCCCACGGCCGGCTCGCGCACGTTCAAGACGGACGATGCGAACGCCACAATCATCGCTGAAGCCTACACCAAGATGCCCGCGTCCTTCGTGATCCGGCGCGGCGGCGACACGCCGGGCAAGATCGCCCTCACGTTCGACGATGGCCCAAGCCCCGACTGGACGCCGAAAATCCTCGATATCCTGAAGGAGAAGGGCGTCCACGCGACTTTCTTTATCATCGGCGAGAACGGCGCCGCTCATCCGAGGCTGGTGCAAAGGGTTCTGGCGGAAGGGCACGATCTCGGCAATCACACCTTCACCCATCCGAATCTTGGGGAAACGCCCGACAGCGTGGCGGGCGTCGAATTGAACGCCACCCAACGCTTGATCGAAGCGTTGACAGGCCGCTCGACGAGACTATTCCGCCCTCCCTATTTCGGCGACGCCGAGCCGACGAGCGCGCAAGAAATCGCGCCCATGGAGGTGGCTGAAAAACTCGGCTATCTCACCGTGGGTCTCAAGGTCGATCCCGACGATTGGCAGAAACCGACAGCAGACCAGATCGTGGAGCGCGTGCTCGACCAGGCGACCGATCCCGATCCCGAAAGGCGGGGCCAGATCGTTCTCCTGCATGATGCGGGCGGCGACCGTTCGGCTACAGTGGAAGCGTTGCCAAAGCTGATCGACGCGCTTCGAGCCAAGGGCCTCGAATTTGTGTCCGTTTCAGAGCTGGCGAAGTGGACGAAGGACCAGGCCATGCCGCCCGTCCCGGCCAACGAAGCTTCCCCTGTCGTGAACCGCTATGTCTTCTTCACCTGGAGCTGGACGCAAGAGGCGCTGACGACGCTGTTCCTTATCGCCATCGGCCTTGGCGTCGCCCGGCTGTTCGTGCTGTGCGGACTGGCGGCGCTAAACCGGACCCTGGCAAAGCGGCGTGAAAGGCCTGGCGACGCCGACGGCATCTCCGTCTCGGTGCTCATCCCGGCCTACAATGAAGCAAAAGTCATCGCCGCCTCGATCAGCAAGATCCTGGCGAGCGAGCATGCCAACGTCAACGTCATCGTGATCGACGACGGCTCGACGGACGGCACCTCGGACGTTGTGAACGCTTGCTTCGCCGCAGATCCAAGGGTGCGGCTGATCCAGACGCCGAACGGAGGCAAGGCGCGCGCCGTCAACATCGGGCTGTCGCATGCGGAGGGCGATATTGTCGTTGCGCTCGACGCCGACACGCAATTCGAGCCGCAAACCATTTCGCGTCTCGTCCGCTGGTTCTCGGACGCTAAAGTCGGCGCAGTCGCCGGCAACGCCAAAGTCGGAAATCGGCTGAACATGCTGACCCGCTGGCAGGCGCTGGAATATGTGACGGCGCAAAACCTTGAGCGGCGCGCGCTCGCAGTGCTCGGCTGCATCACCGTGGTGCCGGGCGCCGTGGGCGCGTGGCGGCGCGAAGCCCTCGTAAAGCTTGGCGGCTTCCCGTCCAACACGCTGGCGGAAGACCAGGATCTGACGATCATGATCCAAAGGGCCGGTTACAAGGTGCTCTTCGACCAGGACGCCGTCGCCTGGACCGAAGCGCCGGATACGATTTCCGGCCTGGCGAAACAGCGCTTCCGCTGGGCGTTCGGCACTCTGCAGTGCCTGTGGAAGCACCGGCGCGTCAATCTCAATCCGCGCTATGGGTCGCTTGGTCTTATCGCGCTGCCGCAGGTCTGGCTGTTCCAGATCGTGCTTGCCCTCTTGTCGCCGCTCGTCGATCTGGCATTAGTGGTGCAGGTCGTCCGGACGCTCACCGACTACTTGCAGCATGGCGAGCAGTTTAACTCCGGCAACCTTGCGATCACGCTCTCCTACTACGCGGTCTTCATGAGCGTCGATCTCGCGGCCTCGGCGATCGCCTTCGTCCTTGAGAAAGGTGAGGATCGAAAGCTTCTATGGTGGCTCGTGCTGCAGAGGTTCGGCTACAGGCAGATCATGTATTATGTCGTCGTCAAGTCAGTGCTCAGGGCCTTGCAGGGCCACACGGTGGGTTGGGGAAAGCTGGAGCGCAAGGCAACCGTGAGGCCCGTGACGGAAACGGAGGAAGAGGCCGCTGGCGCGCCTCTTCATGCGACCGGCGGCTTATGATCGCGTGACGATGGCCTTCCACGGGCCGTCTGGCACGTCTTTCTCTTCGACGAAACGCCACTCGGTCTTGTCATTCTCGGCCATGCCGAGATATTGAGCCGCGGCCGGCGAGATATCGAGACCGGCCTTCAGCCCTTGCGTGTTCTGGGGCTTCTTGGCCGAACCGAAGACCCACTCGAAGTCGTCTTCGCCGAAAGGCCCCACATCCTGCCATTGGGCGAAGCAGGATTTCCCCTTGTACCGGATCTCGATCCAGCGATTTCGCGTGAGCGGTTCTTTGCTTTGCCCGAAGCCGGGGATCTTCTTCGCGATCTCCTTGAGATTGCCGTCCTCGTCGACCTCGGCGAACGGCAACGCGGCGTAGAACGGGTTTTGCCTCGGGGTGAAGCCCTCGGGGAAATAACCCCGTCTCTTGTCCGGGCTGTCGACGCCGCCGAAGTTCGAAACCCAATCGGGGTCCCAGTAGCTTGAGCGGTTGTGAATGAAGCCGTTGTCGTCGTTCGCCCCTTCTCCAACCCAGAACACCGTGGTGGTCGTCTTCTTGTAGGCGCTCATTTTAGTGTAATCCGTGCTTCGCTCAGGGGCGCTTCGCGCTGGTCCCTCGAAAGCAAGATAAGCCGCCGGCGCGGTCAAAACGATTGCGATTGCGATAACGCAAGACTTTGTTCTCATCTGCAAGCCTGGTTGGGCGTCTTGTGGCAATAACGGTAAGCTTTGCCTAAAATGCCGCGTACTCTCGTCCTGCATCGGAACAAGCTTTGGCATTATCCTTAGACGCCTGATTGACGGTCTACGAGGGTTTGACCTCGCAATACTCTACATTACCTATCCGGATCATAGGTCGAAATTATGTCGGTAACGGGAATCGTTGCCCTTCGGTTCACCGGCGCTCTGCGTCGGGGCCATCGTCGGAATAGAAGCCCTGGAACGCCCATCGCGCGGCGACGCCAAAAAGCAAAAGGGCGACAGGCGGACCTATCAAGACGACGGGGGCTGCGATCAATTGCCTCGCGGATAATTCACCGGCGAGGAATTTCACCGCGAAGAAGATAAGCCATCCCATCGACCAGGAGGCGGAGGCCAGAATCCAAAGGCGGAACATTCCGCGACGCCAGTTCACCGGAACCTGCTTATCCTGCTCGAAGTTTAAGCGGCGGCGTTGCATGGGCGAGCGTTCCGTTTAGGCTTTTACTTCCCCCAGTTTGTCATTCGGGCGCGCGAATGCAAGAGCGAGGTTCCGCGGCGCCTTGCGATTTGGAAGTTGGCAGCGGAGGGCGGCGCGGGTTATTCAACCTTGACCGACAGCCCGGAGCCCGCACCGCATGACCTTTCAGCGCATCCCAACAACCCCCATCGCCGGCATGAAGCCCGGCACCAGCGGCTTGCGCAAGAAGGTGGCCGAGTTCGCGGAAGGCCATTACCTCGCGAATTTCGTGCAATCGGCATTCAACGCCGTCCGGCCGGCGGCAGGGTTCGGCGGCGCAACGCTGGTCGTCGGCGGCGACGGCCGGTACTACAACGCGCAGGCGATCCAAACCGTCATACGCATTGCCGCCGCGAACGGCTTCAAGCGCCTGCTGGTGGGCGCCGGAGGCATCCTCTCCACGCCGGCAGCGTCCTGCGTCATCCGCAAGCACAAGGCGTTCGGCGGCCTCGTCCTGTCGGCGAGCCACAACCCCGGCGGCCCCGACGGCGATTTCGGCATCAAGTTCAACGCCGCAAATGGCGGCCCTGCGCCTGAGAAGATCACCGACGCCATCTACGCCGAGACGCAGAAGATCGCCGAGATCCTGAGCCTCGATACACCGGACGTGGACTTGACCAGCATCGGCAGCCATCGAGTGGGCGACACGGAGGTCGAGGTCATCGATCCTGTCGCGGATTATGTCGAGCTGATGCGCGAGATCTTCGACTTTCCCGCGCTCCGGGCGGCATTCGCGGGGGGGTTGCGCCTGGCCTTCGACGCGATGCACGCCGTAACCGGCCCCTATGCGCACGCCATCTTCGAGCGCGAGCTTGGCGCGCAGGCCGGCACGGTTCGCAACGGAACGCCGCTGCCCGATTTCGGCGGCCATCACCCCGACCCGAACCTCGTGCATGCCAAGGATCTGCTCGATCTCATGATGAGCCCAGGCGCGCCGGACCTTGGCGCCGCCTCCGACGGCGACGGCGACCGCAACCTCATTATCGGGCGAGGCATTTTCATCTCGCCGTCCGACTCGCTGGCCATGCTGGCCGCGAACGCGCATCTGGCGCCGGCCTATCGCGGCGGGATCGCGGGCGTGGCGCGTTCCATGCCGACGAGTTGCGCCGTGGACCGCGTGGCCGCCAAGCTCGGCGTATCCTGCTACGAGACGCCCACGGGATGGAAATTCTTCGGCAACCTGCTCGACGCGGGGCGCATCACACTGTGCGGCGAGGAGAGCGCGGGCACCGGCAGCAACCATGTGCGCGAGAAGGACGGCATCTGGGCCGTTCTGTTGTGGCTGAGCGTCATCGCAGCGCGGCGGCAGAGTGTGGCCGAAATCGCGCGCGAGCATTGGGCGGCCTACGGGCGCAACTATTACACGCGGCACGACTATGAGGGCGTGGACGCCGCTGCGGCGCAGGCGCTGATGGCGGATCTCCGCGCGCGGCTTGCCGGCCTGGCGGGTGCGAGCGTTCGCGGACGCTCCGTGGCGCTGGCCGACGATTTCAGCTATGTGGACCCAGTCGACGGCAGCGTGTCGAAGAACCAGGGCCTTCGCATCGTCTTCGAGGACGGCTCGCGCATCGTGTACCGTCTCTCGGGCACCGGTACGGAGGGGGCGACGCTCCGCGTCTATATTGAGCGCTACGAGCCCGACCGGGCGCTGCTGGCGAAAGACACGCAAGCCGCGCTGGCCGACCTGATCGCGACGGCGGAAGAGCTCGCCGACCTGCGCCAGCGCACCGGTCGCGAGACCCCAGACGTCATTACTTGATGACGGTCAATACGCATCGCGCTGAGCCTCTCATGTAGAGAATGCGCCCGGCGCTTTGCGCCCGCGAGGTCGGGCTTCCATTCGCGTAGGAGCGCGTTCCCCCGACGTATACGATGCCGAGGCCCCGAACGCCGACGCCAAGCCACCCCTCGCGCGCAGGCCCTGGTAGGCTCGACGACGACCCAGCGTGTGGCATCATCGAAATTCATGACGCAGGTGGCGGAAGCCTTGATGCCCATCTTGGGCGATCGATCCGCACTCCGTCGCGGTCGATCGCTGAACCTTTTTCGGACCCGCTGCGGATTGTGCTTTCCCGCGCCGCGTTGCATCCTTGGGTAGGCCGCTGTGCAGGAATGCAACAAGGAGAAAAGGATGCTCCGGGATGGAACAGCGCGGCCCCTGAGTTGTTTCAGCACCCTAAGTATAGTAAATCATTGAATATTATTATTTATCCACAGAAGGCGATCCTGTATTAAAAGCTAGCTTTGGTTGTAAATCGCTCTAAGTCGGTGGAAGTTGACACTCGCACCAACAAATCAATAAGCTTTGTCATCTGGTGTACCATTTAGTGTCCAAGTGAGTTGCATGAAAACAGACGAGTTCTTCGACGCAGCAGCAGCTAAGCAAAATAGAAGGGGGTCTGTAATGCGTATCGAAACTGAGAGGAATGCGGCACAAGCCATGAACATAGCGCCCGTGCATATCATCAAAGAATTTGGCGTCGCTCCGACGCCCGGACGTCCGAAGTTTGCGATCTCGATGGAGAAGAAGATCGAACACCTGTGGCTTGAGTCCGAAGCTCGCGGCTGGCGGTTCAGCGAGTTCGCCACGGCTGTCATGGAGGCGCTCACCGTGCTTCATCATCGCAACAAAGTCAGAAGCAGAAACGCCAGGCGCGAAGCCGCGCCCATCAAGAAAATCGCTTAAGATTTGCCAACGCGAGGCCCAAGCTCGCGTTCGGACTTGACGGGAGCGGCCTCGCTCCCATTATAATCCTCAATTCGTGGTGATTTGGCCGGCCGGCTTGCAGCCACGTTAAAAAACTCGCTAAAAGGCCGTGGCTCGGCAGCCTCGGCAGGTAAGCAATGGCCGGTTGGGACATTGCAGGGAGATATGCCGCGGCCTTATGAATAAGATGCTTGTTTCCGCCCGCGATCTTCGGGCCAGCTTCCCCGATAGCCAAACCTTCCGCAGCGACGAGGAATTGCCCTTGGACTGCGGCCGCGCGCTATCGCCATTTGAGATAGCCTACCAGACCTATGGCGAGCTGAACGCCGCGCGCTCGAACGCCGTTCTTGTCTGCCACGCGCTCACCGGCGACCAGCACGTCGCAAACCCCCATCCGATGACAGGCAAGCCCGGCTGGTGGGAGACCATCGTCGGCCCGGGCAAGCCGGTCGACACGGACCAGTATTTCGTCATCTGCTCGAACGTGATCGGCGGCTGCATGGGCTCCACCGGGCCGGCCTCGCGCAATCCCGC
This sequence comes from uncultured Alphaproteobacteria bacterium, assembly GCA_963748525.1. Lineage (GTDB taxonomy): Bacteria > Pseudomonadota > Alphaproteobacteria > Rhizobiales > Rhodomicrobiaceae > Rhodomicrobium. The sequence goes on along the minus strand of CAVVJJ010000013.1, from coordinate 74,866 downwards.
CACCGGCAGACCCTACGGCCTCGATTTCCCGGTGATCACCATCGACGACATGGTGCGCGCGCAGGCCCGCCTTATCGACCACCTCGGCATTCCTGACCTGTTCTGCGTGATCGGCGGCTCCATGGGCGGCATGCAGGTGCTGGAATGGTGCGCAAGCTTCGGCGACCGCGTGTTTTCCGCCGTTCCCATCGCCGCGGCGCCGCGCCACTCCTCGCAGAACATCGCTTTCCACGAGGTCGGGCGCCAAGCGGTGATGGCCGACCCGGAATGGCGCGGCGGGCGCTATCTGGAGGAGGGCACGACGCCGGCGAAGGGTCTCGCGGTCGCGCGCATGGCCGCGCACATCACCTATTTGTCGGACAAAGCGCTCCACCGCAAATTCGGCCGCAACCTGCAGAACCGCGACAAGATCACCTTCGGCTTCGATGCGGATTTTCAGGTCGAGAGCTATCTGCGCTATCAAGGCATCAGCTTCGTCGACCGCTTCGACGCCAACAGCTATCTCTACATTACCCGCGCGATGGATTATTTCGATCTTGCCGAGGATTTCGGCGGCGTGCTCGCCAACGCGTTCAAGGGCACGAAAACGCGCTTTTGCGTGGCGTCCTTCACAAGCGACTGGCTTTACCCAACGCGCGAGAGCCGCGCGATCGTCCAGGCGCTGAATGCGGTGGCGGCCAATGTCAGCTTCGTGGAGATCGAAAGCGACAAGGGACACGACGCGTTTCTGTTGCACGAACCGGAGCTGTTCGTCACGGTGCGTGGCTTCCTTGACGCGGCGAAGGAGAAGCGTGGTCTTCCGCCTACGTCGAGGACTTGATGACGATGGCCACCTATGAGGAGCGCGCGGCGCTGAAAGCCGCACAGTATCCGCAGCCCCGCATCGACCTGCTTCTGATCGCGGGCATGGTCGAGCCGGGCGCGCGGGTGCTCGACGTGGGCTGCGGCACGGGTGAGCTTTTAAAGCTCCTGGAGGAGAAAAAGCGGGTCGATGGCCGAGGAGTGGAGCTGAGCCAACCGGGCGTTAACTTTTGCGTGGCCAAAGGACTATCCGTGATCCAGGGCGACGCCGATCACGATCTCGTGAACTACCCGGACCAGGCTTTCGATTACGCGATCCTGAGCCAGACGCTACAGGCCACGCGGCGCCCGAAAGAGGTGCTGCAGGAGTTGTTGCGCATAGCGCGGCATGTGATCGTGTCGTTCCCGAATTTCGGGCATTGGCGCATACGCTGGCAAATCCTCGTCCACGGCCGCATGCCCATGACCTGGAACCTGCCCGAGGCCTGGTACGAGACGCCGAACATCCATTTCTGCACCATCAGGGACTTCAGGGAGCTGTGCAAGGTCGTCGGCGCGAAGGTCGAGCGCTCGTTCGCCCTCTCGCCGAATGGACACCCGCTCGGCTCGAAAATCCCCATGTTCATGCATAACCTCATCGCGCAGCAGGCCGTATTTCTCCTGATGGCGCGGGATGGCGCGCCATAACCGCCCCAATCGGCGCGCAGGGGTTGATCCATGGCATTTTACCAGTTAAGCTTATGTTTGCTTTCGCTTTCTCGCAGGCGCTCGAAAGCGCTATGATGCAACCATAGCGAGCATAAGGTTGCCCCTCCATGAGCAAAATCAACACACTTATTTCCGATGTCGAGTCCGCGCTTGAGAAACTCAGCGTCGTTTACAACGGCTTGAAGGAGTTAAAGGAAGAGATCGAAGCGGTCGAGAACGCGAGGGACCGTTTGCGCGGAAAGCCGAAGAAGGACGACAAGCCTCATTAAGGATCGCAAGGGCGTTCCGTTTTTCGTGACGGGCCATCCGCTCGTTTTCTGTTGTCAATCAGTCCGGAACCCTGCTTTTAGACCTCATCGGCGGTCCTTCAAGGGAAGGCGCAGCAACAGGAGCGAGGGCTTTGTGCAGACGGTGAGCCGGTATGCAATTCAGAGCCTCGGCGTCGCACTCATTGTGGTCGTCCTCAAGGCCGCCGCCTATTGGGTCACCGGCTCAGTAGCGCTACTGTCCGACGCGCTTGAAAGCATCATAAACGTCGTCGTGGCCGGGGCGGCCTATTTCGCGCTGCGCGTAAGCGAAACGCCGCCTGACGCCAAGCACCCCTTCGGCCATCACAAGGCGGAGTATTTCTCCGCCGTGCTGGAGGGGACGCTCATCATCGTTGCGGCCTTGGCCATCTTCCGCGAGGCCGCCATTCACATCTTCGAACCGAAGCCGTTGGAGGCGCCGGGCCTTGGCATCGCGGTCAACGTCGTGGCGTCCGCGATCAACGCGGTTTGGGGCTGGCATCTTCTTCGGATCGGGCGGCGTGAAAAGTCGCCTGCGCTGGACGCGGACGCGAAGCACGTCCTCGCGGATGTCGTGTCGTCGACCGGCGTCGTCGTCGGGCTCATGGCCGCGGTGTTCACGGGCTGGCTGCAACTCGACGCGCTCGTCGCCGCTGGCGTGGGCGTTTACATCCTGGTGCAGGGATGGGGGCTCGTGAAGGACAGCGTGGGCGGACTGATGGACCAGGCCGCCGATCCAGCCACGCTTGCCCAAATCAGGGCGACCATCGCCAAGGCGGCCGAGGATGGGGCGATCGAGGCGCACGACCTGCAAACGCGCCACGCTGGCCCTGTCACATTCATCCAGTTCCATCTCGTCGTGCCCGCGGCCATGACCGTGACGGCGGCTCATGACATCTGCGACCGCATCGAGAATGGCCTGCGCGAGGCGATTCCCGGCGCGCGCGTGTCGATCCACGTCGAGCCGGAAAACAAGGCCAAGCGCGCCGGCATCGTGATGCACGGCTGAGCGCATTATGCCAACCGTGCGGACTCATGCCAATCGCCGGGCCTTCGGCGCATAGCGGACGCAGGCGCGCGGGCGTACACGGTCGATTAACGCTATTGGGTTCGTTTCGCAAAAATGTGTATTTCTACGGTATTATAATACCACACCAGCGCCCGCCTTGCGAAAAGGTCGCGACTTAAGACAATTCGTCTTAGTTGGCGCATCGGACGCGCACCCCGCCGAACAGGCTATTCCAAGCCGACGGCCTTGCGGACGCAGGCCCGGGCTTCCTCGAACTCCCGCCGGAATTCCGGCTTGGCGAACAGCGACGCTCCGATCGCCGCGCCGAGAAGCTTTCCCGCCTCCACATCGCTGCGGAAGTGGACGCCCGCGAGCATGCGGCTCCGCGCATAATCCTCGATGCGGCTATAAATCTCGGCGCGCTTCTCAGGAAGCATCTCCGCCAAAAGGAAGCCCACCGTCGCCCCATAGGCCGCGTGGCCCGAAGGATAGGAGAAGCTATTATCGGGCATTGCCTCCTCCACGGGGTGCAGCGCACTGCCCGGCGTCTCGAAGGGGCGCAAGCGGCAGAACGCGTCCTTGGCGGCGTCGACCTCGGCTTTCTCCTCGCGTCGGCGCACGAGGAAGTACCCTTCGCAGCCGCGGAGCTTCTCCTCGTCGAAGCTGATGCCGCCGCCTTCAAGAAACCGCCCCACGCTGCGCGTTGCGTCAGCGGCGGCCTTCTTCGCCTGCTCCGGGGTGCGCGCCCGTTCCAAGCTCGAAAGTTCGTCCAACTCAGCCTTGGTCTCCTCGCAGGTTTCGCAGGGCGGCGCCGGAAGCAGACGAACCAGCGGCGCGTCTGAGCGCCCGCGGCACTCGCGGGCCACGGCCGCCGGCGCATTCAAGCTAAGCGCAAGAACAGCGCCAACAAGTACTCTCGCCACCCTGCGCTTCACCGGATTTGCCTTCATTACGACCCCCAAAATACTCGCAAAATCAGCGCCCAGTTGAATGCGCGTCATATAAGTCACGCCATACCCGTTTCGCGAAGGTCTTCGCCAAGCTTCACACAATCCAAGGTTGCACCACGAAACGCTTACGTCTAAGCGTTGATGAGATAATTTTGTCTCGATTCGGGGAAAACTCATGATTGTCATCGTCGACGAACGTGAAACCGTATTAAACGGATATACGGCGTGGTTTTGCCGCGAAGGCGTTTCTGCGACCGGGCTCGCGCCGCACGATTTTCGTCAGTGGGTGAACACCGCCCCGGAGCCCGACATCGACGCCGTTGAAGCCTTTCTCCTCGGCGACTTCGAAAACCGCGAAGAGGTGCCCGGCAAGATCAAATCCCGCTCGGCTGCAGCCGTCATCGCCATGAACGAGACAAAATCGCTCAACGACACGCTCGACCTTTTTGCGGCGGGCGTCGACGACGTGGTGCGCAAGCCTGTGCATGTGCGTGAAATCCTCGCCCGCATTCGTGCGATCAGCCGACGGACTCAGCAGGAATCGACGCAGCCGCTTTCCGGCAGGATCCGGGTGTTTTCCGACGGGCGCGATCCGGAAATTGACGGGGAGCCGCTGCCGCTTCCCCGGCGCGAACGCAGGATTCTCGAATATCTGATGGCCAACAAGGGCCGCCGCGTCACGAAATCGCAAATCTTCAATTTCGTCTACGGCCTTTTCGACGACGGCATCGATGAAAACGTGATCGAAAGCCATATCAGCAAGCTTCGCAAGCGGCTGCGCCAGCGGCTCAGTATGGACCCAATCGATTCGCAGCGCTTCCTCGGCTACAGGCTGAAGCAGGACTGAACGGGCGCTCGCTCGATCTCGCCGCAGAAATCGGAAAGCGGTAAGGCTCTGTTCCCGCGTCGTAATATTCCGGAGGCGATCCGAACGCGTCGTTGATCCAATCGTGGGGCCAGCAAAAGGCCGTGTCGCAGCACGCGACCTGAAGCGCGTCCAGGAAAACGGTCTTGCCGGCTTTGACGCCCGCGACATGGTGAGGCTGGCAGCGCGCGGAGTTAACCACGACAGGCTCGCCATCGATCGCCCATCCTTCGAGACGGCGCTTGCAGCGCCTCCTCAGGATGAGGCTCCGAGACGGCGCTTGCAGCGCCTCCTCAGGATGAGGCTTCGAGACGGCGCCTCCAGCGCCTCCTCAGGATGTGGCTTCGAGACGCGTCTTTGACGCTCGTCAGGATGTGGCTTCGAGACGGCGCGTGGCTCGCGCCTCCTCAGGACGAGGCTGCGGCTGAGCCTCATTCCGAGGAAGCGCTGTCGAAGCCTCATCCTGAGGAGCCGCGCAGCGGCGTCTCGAAGGATGGAGCCACACATTCCCGCTTTCAGAACCCAACTCGTGGTTTGAACAGCGCGCACGGCCCTGCTTGCCGTAAGACCTCATGCAAATCCTGCTCGCGCACGCCACGAAAGAGCCGACGCAGGCGCCCGACAACGGCTGCTGAAGCGCGCGGGCGACGGTCGTTTGATGAGTTGGCGAAGAAGACCGCTAAAGCGCCGCCCCCCAGCGCCGTCCGAAACCGTCGGAAACGAAGCGTGCGCGAACGCTCAAGCGGGCCTGTTTTGTAGCCTGACGGACACACCAAATCAATATTGGAGGATTCAATCTTGGGTTGGTTAGCCAAAGGCCGTGCGATTGTTATTCAGGGGATAAGAGTTCTTGGGGGAGTCAAATCATGATTCGGCGCGTGCTATTAGCTTCGGTAAGTGTTGTCGTTTTGTCCGCGGCCGCGAACGCGGCGGATATTTATCAAGCGCCGCCCGGCGTGAGCTTCAAGGACGTTCCGGTCTTTGAGTCGACGTGGGCGGGTTTATATTTCGGGGCTAACGGCGGGTATGGCTGGAGCGCCCGCGATAGCAGCCTGAGCAATACAGAAACGATATATTACCAAGCCTCTCCTTACGCCACTTATTCCGGCACGAAGTCGTTTAGCACGGAAGGCGGTTTCGGCGGCGCTCAGATTGGCTATAACTGGCAGCCTTTCACCGGCGGCGGATTCAAGGACGGCCCGGCGCGGGGCAACTTCGTTTACGGCATCGAGGCCGATATTGAGGGCGGGAAAATCGATGGCTCCGCCTCGGTAGCGCCCGTGGCCGGCACTAACCAGAATTCTATTGGGGGCGCAGCCGGCACGAACGAACTCGATTGGTTCGGCACGCTGCGCGCCCGTCTCGGTTATGCCACGGGGCCCGCGCTGTTCTATGTTACCGGCGGCTTGGCTTTCGGTGGCGGGACGGACACGCTCAGCGTCTCAACCCCCATCAGCAATCCGGTTAAAGTCAGCAAGGACTTCGACAACGCGGGTTATGTTATCGGCGGCGGCGTAGAGTATCTCTTTAGTCACCGCTGGTCGGCAAAGGTTGAATATCAGTATATCGACCTCGGCAGCGACAAGCTGTCCGCCACCACGTCATCAACTCCTTGGACGTCAACCGCGACGCTCGACGCCGAGCACGCCTATAGCACGGTTCGCGTTGGCATAAACTACCATGTTCTGCCCAGCTACGAGCCTTTGAAATAACTGGGTCCTCATCCAATCGCCGAAGCGGCGGCCCTCTGAGGCCGCCGTTTTCGTATTTTGAGGCCAAAACGCAGCTACGCCAGATCGCCCTTGCGTCACAGCTCAAGCGCCATGCCGTCATAGGCGGGCTCGACCCCTGGCGGAAGCTGAGCCGCAAGCTCGTCATAATCGAGATCGACATGCAGATGGGTCAGGATCGCGCGATTCGGCTTCATCTTGCCGATCCAGGCGAGCGCCGACGTCATCGTCAGGTGGCTCGGGTGGGGAGCATAGCGCAGCGAGTTCAAGATCCAGACGTCCAGCCCATGCAAATGAGGCAGCGCCGCGTCGGGCAGATCGCTCAAATCGCAGGAATAGGCGACCCCGTCGACGCGCAATCCGACTGAGTCGATGTCCCCGTGGATTTGCCGGAAGGGCTGGAAGCGCAGTTCGCCGCCCGGACCGTCTATCGAGATGGGCGCCCAATTCTCAATCGTATGCCCCGCCAGGATGGCCGGATAACTCGATCCAGGCGGCGTCTCGAAGCAATAGTCGAAGCGCTTGGTCAAGAGCCCCATGGTGCGCGCATCGGCCCAGACATCGATGCGGCGGCGCTGCTTGTAGCAGAACACCCTGAGGTCGTCGATGCCGTGGGTGTGGTCCGCATGGTCGTGGGTGTAAATGACTCCGTCCACATGCGGCACGCCTGCTTGCAGCGCCTGCTCCCGGAAATCGGGCGAGGTGTCGATGACGGCCACCGTGCGGCCCGAGGCGCTTATCCTCTCCACGAGCAGGGAGCTGCGCCTTCGCCGGTTCTTCGAATTGGATGGATTGCAGGCCCCCCAGTCGTTCCCGACGCGGGGAACGCCGGTCGAGGAGCCGCAGCCAAGGATCGTGATGCGCAGCGTCATGCGGCGCTGCTGCGCGGCTCGCCGCCGCCTGCCGCAGCCTTCGCCTTGGCGAAAAGCCTGAAGAAATTCGCGGTGACGATGTCCGCGAATTCGGCCTCGCTCACGCCCTTGAGATCGGCGAGCGTCTTCGCGGTATGCCGCACATAGGCGGGCTCGTTCCTCTTTCCGCGATGGGGCTGCGGCGCCAGGAACGGCGCATCGGTTTCCACCAGAAGCCGATCGAGCGGCAGCGACGCCGCCAGCTCCCGCAACTCGCCCGATTTCGGGAAGGTCAGGATGCCCGAGAACGAGATATAAAGCCCAAGCTCAAGCGCCGTCTCGGCAAGCGCGCGGCCGCCCGTGTAGCAATGCAGGAGCGCCTTGAACGGCCCTGCCGCCATTTCCTCGCGCAGAATGCGGGCTGCGTCCTCGTCGGCGTCGCGAGTGTGGATCACCAAGGGCAGGCCCGTCTCGCGAGCGGCGGCGATGTGCGACCGGAAGCCCGCCTCCTGGTCCTCGCGGCTGCTCTTCTGATAGAAATAATCGAGCCCCGCCTCGCCAATGGCGACGACGCGCGGATGGCGCGTCCGCTCCACGATCTCGCGCACCGTGACGTCGCGCTCCTCGCTGGCGGAATGGGGGTGCGTGCCGACGGAGCAGGTGACTTCGCGAAAGCGCTCGGCGATGGCGAGAACCTCATCGAGTTTCCGCATGCTCGTCGCGATCGTGAGCATGTGGCCGACGCCGGCGCTTTTCGCGCGCGAGATGACGCCGGCCAAGTCGCTGGCGAAGTCCGGGAAGTCGAGATGGCAATGGCTATCGACGAGCATTCGTTCATTCCAAGGGTTGCGCGCTTACGCTCGAAACGTCGTATCCCCCACCCCGTCCTCTCCCCATATACGTGGGAGTTCAGTTGCAGCTGATTCAGCGGCGTTCCCTCTCCGATCCGCATTCGCTGGCAGGGTGAGGGGCTATGACCCCACTTCGAATACAAGCGCTTACTCCGCCACGGCGGCGGCGGCTTCATCCTCAACGTAACGCGGAAAGACCGGTTGCGGCGCCGCGATTTTCGTCCCGGGCTTTAGCGCCCCATCCGGCGAGAGCGCGGCGAAAGTCCGATCGCCGGGCGCGACGCCGAGCTGATCGAGAAACTTCGCCGCCGCCGTCGGAACGAAGGGCTGAGCCAGGATCGCGATGCGCCTGATCGTCTCCGCCGTAACATAAAGAACCGTAGCCATGCGGGCCGGGTCCGTCTTTTTCAGCGCCCAGGGCTCTTGCACGGCGAAGTAGCGATTCGCATCCGCCACCACCTGCCAAATGGCCTCAATGGCCTTGTGAATGGCCTGCCGGTCCATGGCCTCACGACAGACGCCAAGCAGCGCCGCGGACGCTTTGAGGATCGTCTCATCCGCTTCCGTCTGAGCGCTCGGCTCCGGAATGGCGCCGCCGCAGTTCTTCGCGATCATGGACAGCGACCGCTGGGCGAGATTGCCGAGGTCATTCGCAAGGTCGGCGTTGATGCGGTTCACGATGGCTTCGTGCGTGAAGTTGCCGTCCTGTCCGAAGGGCACCTCGCGCAAGAAGAAATAGCGCACCTGGTCGGAGCCATAGGCCTTCACCAGATCGATGGGAGCGACCACGTTGCCGACCGATTTCGACATCTTCTCGCCCTTGCTGAACAGAAAGCCGTGGCTGAACACGCGCTCCGGCAAGGGGATTTTCGCCGACATCAGGAAGGCGGGCCAAAAGACCGCGTGGAAGCGCGTGATATCCTTGCCGATGACGTGCACCTGCGCGGGCCAGCGCTCTTTCCAGGCTTTCGAGCGCGTCTTCGGGAAGCCGGCGGCGGTGATGTAGTTCGTCAGCGCATCGACCCAGACATAGATGATGTGTCCGGGCGCATCCGGCACGGGGATGCCCCAGTCGAGCGTGGTGCGCGAGATCGACAAATCTTGCAAGCCGCGCTTCACGAAGCTCACGACCTCGTTGCGCCGCTCGGGCGGCAGGATGAAGTCCGGGTTTTTCTCGTACAGCTTCAGAAGCTTGTCCTGGTATTTCGAGAGCCGGAAGAAATAGGTCTGCTCCTCCGTCCACTCCACCGGCGTTCCCTGCGGGCCAAGGCGCACGCCGTTCGCGCCGAGCACCGTCTCGCTCTCGGCGTAGAAGGCCTCGTCGCGGACCGAGTACCAGCCCTTATATCCGGCGAGATAAATGTCGCCCGCCTTCTCCATGCGCCGCCAAATCTCGGCGACCGACTCGAAATGGCGCTGTTCGCGCGTGCTGATGAAATCGTCGTAGCTCACCTGCAGCGCAGCCGCCATTTCCTTGAATTTGGGCGTGTTCCGATCCGCCAGCTCTTCGGGCGTAATCCCAAGCTTGGCGGCTGTCTGCTTCATCTTGAGGCCGTGCACGTCCACGCCCGTGACGAATAGCACGGGATGCCCGTCAAGGCGCTTGAAGCGAGCGAGCGCGTCCGTCGCCACGTCCTCGTAAGCGTGGCCGATATGCGGCTCGCCATTGGGATAGGAAATAGCCGTTGTGATCGTGAAATGCGGTTTTGCTGTATCGGTCATATCTGAGTGGGGGGGTGAGCGCGTTACAAAGCGGCGGAAGGCGCTACCGCTTCCTTGCGATACCTTCAATATCGGAAAACGCGGCTATTAGAAAGGCGCCTTTATCGAGATTCAGCGATTCCAGCTCAAGGCGGCGCTCGCGAAGGCTCCGCCAAAGCTCCGCCCAGGAGGCGGCTTCGGCGCCCGGCCGCACCAGCGCTTCTTTCCTGGCTTTGTCCGCGACCGCCTCCTCGATCAGATCGCAAAGCCGGCCGAACGCCTCCGCGTTGCGCGCGCCGCTCGCCGCCTGGATCAACTCATGGACGAGCGCGCGATCGAGACGCGGCAAGCCCTCCATGATGCGCTCGACCTTGCCGGCGAGCGCGAGGAGGCCGCCCGCCAGAAAATCCAGGGCGCGGCCGGGCGATCCCGACGACAGCGCGAACAGCTTTTGCATGTCCGCTTCGCCGGGATCGGTCAGATTGCCGGCAATGCAGGCCGAGGAGACGGCGCTTGCGAAATTCGGAAAATCGAGCGCGCGGAAAGATATCTTCACGCAGCGCGAGCGGATCGTCGGCATAATTGTCGAGGCGCCGTGGCTGACAAGGAAGAAGACCGTGCGCGGCGGCGGCTCCTCGACCGCCTTCAGAAGCGCGTTCGCCGAGCTGATCGTGAGATCGTTGGCGGGATCGACGATCATGGCGCGCCAGCCGCCGCCGGGGCTGGTGAGGCTGAGAAATGAGCGGAGCTTGCGCACGGCGTCGACGCCGATCGAAGCGGCGCCGCCGGCTTCGGCGCTCAGCACGAACAGCGAAGGATGCGCGCCCGCCGCGATTTGGCGGGCGACGGGATGGCTCGCGGGAACGTCGAGCGACGACGGCTCCGCCGCGCGCTCGTCGCGGCTCAACAGGAAGCGCGCCCCGCGATAGGCGAACGTGGCCTTGCCGATCCCCCGCTCGCCCGTCAACAGCCAGGCGTGGTGCAGCGAGCCGGCGCGGAAGGCGTTCAGAAACGCCTCTTCCGCCGCGTCGTGTCCGCAAAGCGTTGCGGTCAGCCGGGGATGGAGCGGGTCCGGCGCGACTTCCTGCCCGTCAGCGGGGCCGGTTTCGGCGGTTTTGCGCTTCGCCATGCCCTCAAGCCCTACAGCTTGAACCGATCTCGCACGATGGACCAAACCTTTTCTTCCACGTGCCTTTCGGTGTCCGACGCGTCGACGACGGCGCAGCGCTCGGGCTCCGCCTTCGCTATCGCCAGGAATTCCTGACGGAGAGTGCGATGAAAGGCCATGTTCATGGTTTCGAACCGGTCGGGTGCGGCTTCGGCGGCGTCGCCCGCGCTTTTTTCCACTTTCCTTTGGGCCGCGCGCTTCAGCCCGATTTCCGGCGGGAGATCGAAAATGATGGTGAGATCCGGCCGCGTGGCTCCGACGACGGCGCTATCGATTGCTTCGAGGACGGACATTGGCAGCCCGCCCGCGGCGCCTTGATAGGCGCGCGTCGAATCGCTGAAGCGGTCGCAGACGACCCATGTGCCGCGCTCCAGCGCTGGCCGGATGGCGAGCTGAAGATGCGACTCCCGCGCCGCGTAGAACAGCACCGCCTCCCCGAGCGCGCCATACTTCTTCGCCTTGCCCGACAGCAACACATCGCGAAGCGCTTCCGCGCGCGGCGTGCCGCCCGGCTCGCGAGTTTGCAGCACATTGAGGCCAGAGCGCCTCAGCCTTTCCGACAGGACCGCCGCTTGCGTGGTCTTGCCCCCGCCTTCGCCCCCTTCCAGCGTGATGAATTTGCCTGGAACGGTCACGAGCTGCGCTTCGAAAGAGCAGGCGTCGCGGCTGCCGCGGGCTGCGGCGGCTTCTTGAGAAGTTTCGTCACGGCCTGCGAGACGTAGGAATTTACGCCCAGCAGGACGGAATCGATCCCTTTCGAGACCATCCCGCCCTCCTCCAGATCGTCTGCGGCGTAGAGGGGCGAGGCGTTCGACGTGCCGGTCGTTTCCGAAGTTATCCGCACCTCGCCGACCAAATCGCCTTTCTTCACCGGCGGCTTGAGCGGGCCGCGATAGACGATCTGCGCCTTGATGCGCTGATCCTTTGCGTTCGCGGGGAGCAGAATCATCACGTCCGATTGCGCCTTCAGCGGCACGCTCCATTTCTGGCCGCCCCAAACCCTGGCCTCGCCGACCAGCTCATCCTTGTCGAACACCTTGTAGGCTTTGAAATTCGCAAAGCCCCAGTTCAAGAACTTCAGTGTTTCTTCGCGCCGCTCGCGCTCGTTCTCGAAGCCATTCAGGACCGCCACGAGACGCCGTCCGTCTTTCGCAGCCGAGGCTGCGATGCCATAGCCGGCGCCTTCGGTAAAGCCGATCTTGAGGCCGTCGGCCGGAATCGCGGCGTTGAAGAGTGGATTGAGGTTCTTGAAAGTGTAAATCCGGTACTTGAACTCCTTCTCCCCGAAATAGCGGTAATAGTCGGGAAACTCCTTAATCACGTGAATGGAAAGCTTGGCCAGTTCGCGCGCCGTCATCTGGTTGGCCGGATTCGGCAATCCCGTGGAATTTCCGAATGTCGATTTCTCAAGCCCGAGAGCCCGCGCCTCCTCCGTCATGGCCTGAGCGAAGGCGTCCTCGGAACCCGACAAGCCTTCGGCGACCGCGATGCATGCATCGTTTGCATTCTGCACGGCGATGCCCTGGATCAGTTCGCCGACCTTCGCCGACTGATTAAGCGGAATGAACATGGCTTGAGTGCGCGACGGCGCGCCGCCCGTTTTCCACGCATGCAGGCTTACCGGGAATTCCGTTTCAAGCGAGATTTCACCCGCCTTGAGCTTTTTGAAGAGAAGCTCAAGCGTCATGATTTTGCTCATGCTTGCTGGCGCGAAGAGCTTGTCGGCGTTCTTTTCGTAAAGGGTGGCGCCGGTATCGATATCGATGAGTATCGCCTCGGCGGCGGAGGTCTGGAATCCCCCCGCGGCCTCAGCGCCGGCTTGCGGCGGGCTCAAAAGGAGCATCAAAAGAAGTATGGCAAAGCGCATGGGCGGCAATCCCGGCTGACTCGAACGCATATATACCAACTGTGCGACGATTTGCTAAGATTTAGACCCTCGAAGCTTTAAATAATCTCACTGAGCGCCTTTGAAAGCAGCGCTGTTTGTCAACGGTGGCTGCGAGCTTGTCACCCATCCGCCCGACCTTGCGCCCGAAGGCCGTTCAAATGCGCCCTTTTTGACCACGAGGGCAGGGTTGGACGTCAAAACAGCCGACGAAAGGAAGCTCGCCTTGGGCGAGACGGGCGGCGGCGCGTTGCTCACAACTTGCGTCGCCCATGGCTGCCGGGCAAGGATCGACCGCTCAAGGCTGTCGTCCCCGCTCAGAGGCGCCGGCGCGAAATAGCGGACGCGAACGGCGGCGGTGCCGCGGCCATAAAACCCGAGAAGCTCGGCGGCTTTGTGCGACAGGTCGATGATCCGGCCGTCGTGATAGGGCCCGCGGTCGTTGACCCGGACGACGACGGTGCGGTTGTTGGCCAGATTGGTGACCGCCGCGTAGGTTGGCATCGGCAAGGTAGGGTGAGCCGCGGACAAAGCATTCATGTCGTAGATTTCGCCGTTGGCCGTGCGGCGGCCATGGAAGAAATCGCCGTACCAGGACGCAAGCCCGACCTCATCGTAGGACATGTCGTTGACGGGAACATACCACTTCCCGCCGGCGAGATAGGGGTCTCCAAGCTTATAAACGCCGCCGCCTTTCGGCACGGGATCGCCGATTTTGATGACTCTCGGGCTCAACGTCTGCGTCTCATCGACGGGCGAGCGCGAGCCTCTGGGGACGGAACAGGCGCAAAGAGATGCGACAAGCGCTGTAACGATCATGATCCGACTTGGGGATGCGTTGACGATACACTGCAACTGAAACCCACTGCGCAGCGATACGAACCCCAAAGTCCGATTCGGGCGAATGCTGGGCGCTTGAAGCTGGCGCAAGCAGCGGCGCGAGATTTCCCCAGCGCGTTTCAACACCGGCCTTCCGGCGCCCAGCTTAAACTCGCCCGCCCCGAACATGGTAAACGCTAACTCCAAACGCAACCTACGGCTGCGCAAGGATCTAGCGGAGACTGGTTAAGGGAGGATTGCGGGTTGCGCGGCTTCCTTCGATAAAATCGCGCTAAGCTAGCCGCACCCGAGCCGGCGCAGAAGGGCTTCGCACGTCATCGAATCGAGATGAGCGCCGCCCGCATTCTTGAAAAGCGTGATGTCCTGCGCCGACTGCCGGCCTGCGTTGCGTCCGGCCGCGAGGTCGTAAAGATCGCCGAGAATGCCGGCTTCGGTGAGCGCGCCGAGCTTACGGCTGGCCAGGCCTCGCCCCCACGCCGCCTTCCCCGACGATGACGAAAGGCGCCCAGTAATCGGGCGTCCGTCCCTCGTCGATCGCCCGCAACATGGCGCGCTGGAAGGCCTCGGCGCGACTCAGATTCGGCTCGGCCGCGAGCGCCGCAAAGGTGCGTGTGGTGAGATCGACAGCGGCTTGCGAATTGACGGGCCAGTGGGAAACGAGGAGCGCCCGCGCGCCTGCATAAAAGAAAGCGCGCGCCAGCCCCGACAGCGCGTCGGCGCCAATCTTATCGCCAGAAGCCGTGTTGCAGGCCGAAAGGACAACCCAGTCTGCATTCAATTGGAGCGTCGCCACCTCGGAGGCGGTCAGAAGGCCGTCGTCGACTTCGGTCGGAACCGCCGGCAGCGTGAGCACAAGCGCGGGTTCGTTCAAGCCCGTCAAGTCCCCGGCAATGAGGCCGTGCGTGGCAAAGTGCAGGATGCGGTAATCCTTGAGCGGCGCCGCCTTCAGCAGCGTTTCCGTTGCCGCCTCCCTGAGATAGATGTTCTCAACGGGCGCTTTCAGCGTGCGTGCGACGGCCCGAAGCTCGCCCGCGGTTTCCGGCAAGGGCGAGAGGCCCGCCAAGAGGCGGAGATCGGGGGCGCCGTTGCGCCAGACCTCGGCGAGCGGAGGCGGCGCGCGCTTCACGCCCCGGGCGCTGTCGCCCTGGGTGGGCGGATTGCCGAAAATGGGATCGCCCATGCCGAAGAATGGCTTCGCCGCGACGCCGGCCGCCGCGAATTTCCGCAAAGAGCCCAGGGATTGCACCGAGGGAAGCACGCTCATCGCATGGCGGCGGATAAGCCAATGCGCTTCCTTCACCGCTTCGGCGGGGACGGCGCCGTTGCGGGGCGGCTCGGTGGCAAGGACCTGGAAGGGCAGGCTGCTGAGCGGGCCAGCGGGCACGATCAGAAGATGGCGTTTGCCCGCGAGCATCGGCGCAAAGCGCTCAAGCAGAAGCTTGTAGAGCCGGTAGGAGCGCGCGACGTCGAAGGGCGGAAGCGTATTGCCGTTCGGGTCGGCGAGCGGATCGAGGCTGCGCCGCAAGGCCGAAACCTCCGCCGCAAGCGCCGAATCGCTCGCTTCGATCTCCGCCCAATCCGCGCCCTCGCTGGTCGCAACCCAGACGAGGCCGCTCTTCGGGCCGGTGAGCATCGCTACCAGCGCCTCGTCCGGACCGAGCAGCCGGCGCGCGTCGGCCACGGAAAGCGGCTCCGGCTCGGACAGGGACAGAAAATCCGGGAAGCGCTTCACGATGGCGGCGCGGGAGGCCGAAAGCTCCTCCTCAAGACGCTGGCTTTCATCGAGGCGGGCGGCGCGGCTCGCGCTGAACTCGCGATAACCGGGGAGTTTCTGCTCCTCCGCATGCATGCGGTGGCTCAGCTCGTTGATTTCTTTCGCGCCTTGCGACGAAGATTGCGACAGCGCGCCAAGCTCCTTCGTGATGGCGCTCCGCTGGCCCTCGCTCGCCTCGCAACCCGCCTTGGCGGCGCCGGGCGGACAGCGCTTCAGAATATCCTGCAATTGCCCGATCAGCTCCCTTTGCCGCTTCGTGACGGGCGCATTCGCCTTGCCGCTGGCGATGCTGGCGGCGCGGAAGGCTTCAAGCGTCTGGCGATAAGCCGGGTCGCCCTGCTGCGCCTTGCTCCAGGCGGCGAGCGCCTTCGTGTCCTCCTCGTTCAGGGCCAGGATGCGATCGTTCAAGGTTTCCAGGCGGCGGATGGCGCCGCCAAGCTCGGTCTCCCCGGCCTTGAGCCGCGCCGTCATTTTCGCGAGCGCGGAAGCCGCCGACGTCGCCCAGGCGCGCTGGCCCGCCACGAAGGTTTCGTCCATGAGCGCGGCCTGATCGGCGCCCGGCTGACGGCGTACGCCCGCCGCCGCACGCGCCAGGCCGATGAACACATCGCGATGGCGCTTGATGCCGGCTTCGATCACGGACTTCGCCGCGGCCTGGGCGGCGGTCTGGCTGGCGAGCCGCTGAACCGCCTTGCGGTAAAAGGACAGCGCGGCCGGCCAGTCGCCCCGCATGGCGTTCACGGCGCCGAGCCCGGCATAGGCGTCCGCCGCAATGGCGTGCTCGCCCACCGTGTCGCGCCAGATCTTAAGCTCGCGCAGGAAAAGCGCCTCCGCCTCCGCCGGGCGGCCCTCGTCGAGAATGACGCGCCCGAGCCGCTGCAGCGCGGTCGCCACTCCCGCGCTGTCCGCGCCATAAACCTTTTCGCGGATTCGGACGGACTCCGCATAACGCCGCTCGGCCTCGGCAAGGTCGCCCAGAGCCTCGGCGGCGTAGCCCACGCCGAAAGCCTGGATGCTCGTCTGCTCGTGGTCGGGGCCGAATTCCTCGATCGTTTGCTCGAGCGCTTCCTGCGAGGTTTGCAGCGCCTCTCGAAATAACCCGCTCTGATAGAGCGCCGCCGCCTTCTTCTGCAGCGCTTCCAGCTTCGCGGAGAGTTCCGCCGCCCACACGCCGGAGGGGCTGGCTGCGACGAAAGCGGCGAGCGCCGAAGCCAGGACGAACCTGCCGAAACCCTTCATGCGCCCGCTCCGCCGAAACCGAGATTTGCCTTCCTAGCGGAAGCGGCCGGCGCGCGGAAGCTTTGGCCAAACAATTTTTGTTGCGTCACTTATCAGGGCATCCCGCCGCGAGATCCCCCGTGCGCGCGAGCGGCTTGCCGTTGACGAAGACGTTGGCCGCCCCGCCGACGACGATCCCGCCGCAGTTCGTCCGGTCGCCGACCGTGACCGCGGGGCGGCCGTTGATGAACACGTTGGAGGAGCCTTCGACGACGGCCTGGCCGGTATCGGTCGCGTCGCCTTTGCGGGCGGCGTCCTGTCCGCCGACGCTAACGTTGCCGCTTCCGCCCGTAATCACGGAAATCGGCGCGGCGGGCGCCGCTTGCGGCTCCGACGCCGCGGCGGCCGGCGTTTTCGCATCCTCGGCGGCAGCGGGCCACCCCGCAAGCATCACCGCCGCCCCGCACAGAACCATTGCCAGACCTTGGCGTGTCATCGCGCCCTCCCTAACCGTCTTTGGCCGCATCCTGGCGGCGAATTTGGCGATTATTATGCCGCAGGCGTGCGATCCGCGTGGCCCCAGGAAGGATTTCCGGCGCACTCCGGCGCTGCGCATTCGGGGCGGAATGGGGAGGCTCGACGGTCGAGCGCCTTCATGCCTGGTGCGGGCGGAGTATCCATATAAAAGCCGCCATCTGAAACCCATTACGTAAGCAGAAGACGCGGCTCTCAAAAATGCTCAAGCGGCTATTCCTGCTATCGGCCGAGGTCGTGTGAGAAGTCGTCAGTTTCTGGCTGGACGGGACCACAAGTGGTTACGCCAGTCTGAGCGGCTCATTTTGGGCCGATATGGGCTATGAGAAGCAGATGAGAGCCTTCGGCGCGGTGTTACAGGCCCCGGCGAGCAGCGATTTTGCCTTTTCCTGGCTCCATACTCGCATCACTTGAAGCAACTTTGACACGCCGAGGATATTCATGGCGCGCTTCATGTTGTAGGACAGGACGTGGAGCGACATCTCTGTCCTGACATTGCCCAGCCTTTTCATCAGGAAGTGCGCCGAACCCATCCAGAACTTAAGGGTTCCGAACGGATGTTCCGCGGTGCTGCGCCGTTCGGTCATCGCGTCCGGCCGCCGGTCCAGCCGGTCTTGGGCGGCCTCCAGAACGGCTTCATGCTCCCAGCGCTTGATGCGGCGCTCCCTGCCTGTGGTGCATTTTCCTTTCAGCGGACAGGTTAAGCAGGCCGTCGCCCAGTAGCTCCGCAAGACTTTGCCGTCTTCTTCGTTGGTGTAACGATAGGTCAAGCGCTGGCCGGCGGGGCAAAGGTAGACATCCTCGTCCGCTTTGTAGACGAAGTCCTGCTTGCCGAAACGCCCCTCGGCCTTAGACCCCGAGGTTGAAAATCTGGGCACATACGCCGTCGCGCCGGCTTGCCCGCAGGCAAGAATTTCCTTGCCGTCGTAGTAACCGCGATCGGCGAGGGCCTCGATGGCTTCGGCGCCAAGGGCCTCCTTGGCCTGCCCGGCCATGCTGGAGAGTTGGTGACGGTCATTGACAGCGTTGGTGACTTCGTGAGCGACGATGAGGTGATGCTCCGTCTCGACGGCGCATTGCACGTTGTAGCCGACGGTCCCCGTCGCCTTGCCTGTCCCTTGCATCGAGCGCGCGTCGGGATCGGTGAGCGAAATCTGTGTGTCCTTGGCGCTCGCAAGCTGCGCCTCGATCCCTTTCACGCGCTCGATTTCCTGCTTCAGCCTGTCGATTTTGCCCTTGAGCCGCGCGCGCTTGATTTCGGGCGTCGAGGGCTGGCGGTCGGCGGTTTCAAGCTCAGACAAATAGCGCTCGATGCTCGCCTCGATCTGCTCCAGCCGCTTGGCCGCCTTGGCTTGCGTGAAATTCCGGTCGCGCGAGTTGACTGCCTTGAACTTGCTTCCGTCGATGGCGACCGTTGTGGCCGTGAGCAGGCCTGCCCGCCCGCAGACCACGATGAACTCGCGACAGACTTTGCGGATGGCCGGGCCATTATCCTTGCGGAAATCGGCGATGGTCTTGAAGTCCGGCGCCAGGCAGCCCGTCAGCCACATCGCCTCGACGTTGCGCTGGCATTCCCGCTCAAGCCGGCGGCTGGACTGAACGCGGTTGAGGTATCCGTAGACGTAGAGCTTCAGCATCACCGCCGGATCGTAAGCGGGCCTTCCCATCAGCTTCGGATGAACGCGCCAGAAGCCCAGCTGGCCGAGATCAAGCTGATCCACGAAGAAATCGACCACCCGAACAGGATTATCCTCGGCGACATAGTCTTCCAGCTGCGCCGGAAACATCGTTCCCTGAGTGCGATCCGCCCCGCTCACAAAGCTCGTCATCAGTTCTCCTCGCCACTTTGGCGAGGAGAAGTTTAGGCGCAATCGCTATTCTGAAGCTGGACTTCTCACACGACCTCGGCCTTCACCCGAAGATGTGGCGCCATCTCTTCACCCAGGCCCACCAAGGCGTTCAGTTCCGAGCGTGGAAAATTAATATTCGGCTTTGACCTCCGTTAAGAATCCAAATTGATAAGTGTAGGACCTCTTTGAGCCGGAGTTTCTCCCATGAAACGGGTTTTGATCACCCTCGCAATTTGCGCAGCAGCCTCATATGCTTTTGCCGAGTGCCCGACCGAAGACACGATCGTCGCCTTTGGCCATACCTACACAGCGGGCGGCCTTTTCGGTATGATGAGAAACAACTCGAGGGGTTGCGACTCACACGATCAACCTTCCTGGCTTGCCCAGATAAATGAGACCCCGCCTCCCAAAGCTGCTTCCTCCAACGCCGCGCCTAAAGGGCTCACCTATTGCCGCGAGATCGTCCGAAACAAAGACCCTCAGTATGACTTGCAGCGGCGCGATTGTATCTTCTGGTATGGACACTCGATCGAGGTCCAGTAGACACGGAGAGCGTCGGCCCTTGTGTCATCCGCCGCCGACTCTGGCGAGCTGTCTCCAGATCGAAGCTGGAATAGCATTCTTTGCGAGATATAAGTGAAGGACGCTGGCTGTTGTTGGTCGTTCGCCCGCAGAACTGCTTTTCTGCAAGCAGGCGGCGTACGGAACCCCAGTCCACGCGCTGACCGGGGCGCAAGGCCGCCGCAGCAATATGGCGCCGCCATCACGGAACGGTCCAAATCCGCTGGTTAAACGCCGGAGAAAACGTGTTGGGGGGACTGATGTTGCGTTTCCGCTTTCTGATCGCCGTCTTGTTGATGCAAGCTCTGGCCGTTCTGCCCGCCGCCGCCGCAAAGCGCATCGCGCTCGTGATCGGCAACGCGGCCTACACCCAAGCGCCCCAGCTCACAAACCCGGTGAACGACGCCGCCGACATGGCGAAAGCGCTGACCGCTTTCGGCTTTGACGTGATCCTGGGCCTCGATCTCGACCGCCACGCCTTCGACGAGAAAATCCGCGCCTTCTCGAACGCGCTTGAGGACGCCGACGACGCCGTGCTGTTCTATGCGGGTCACGGCCTGCAGGTGGCGGGGCGCAACTATCTCATTCCGGTCGATGCGAGTTTGCGGAGCGAGCGCGACCTCGATTTCGAGGCGATCCAGCTCGATTTCGTGCTGAAGCAGATGGAGGTCGGCCGCGACGGCAAGACCAACATCGTGTTCCTCGACGCCTGCCGGAACAATCCGCTCGCCGCCAATCTGGCGCGCTCCATGGGCACGCGGGGGATCAACGTCGGCAAGGGGCTCGCCGAGGTCCAGACCGGCGTCGGCACCTTCATTTCCTACTCGACCCAGCCTGGAAATGTCGCGCTCGACGGCGCGGGCCGCAATTCGCCTTTCACGGCCGCCCTCTCCAAGCGCATCTCCGAGCGGGGCCGCAACTTGACGGCGCTCATGATCGAGGTTCGAAAGGACGTGCTGAAGGATACGGGCGGCGCGCAGGTGCCCTGGGATCATTCCGCGCTGACGAGCGACTTTTTCTTCGAGGCGTCCGCCAAGGCTCAGAGCGAACCGGCGCTGACCGCCGCGGAGCAGGAGGTCATCCAGGCGCGATTGAAGGCCATCGAGGAGCAAATCCGCTCCAAGTCCGACCGGAAACAGACGCTCGACCTCGTGAAGCTCTCCCAGCTCAAGGAGCGCGTCCGCCAGCTCGAAGTCGCCATGCGCGAGGACCAGCAGCGCATTTTCGACGCCTATAACCGCAAGGGCCCCTCCAACGATCCCGACTCCGGGCGCGATCTCAGCATGGAGATCGGCAGCATCCAGATGCAGATGACGCGGAAGGGCCTCGAAAAGAAAGCGCTGCAGGAGCAGATCGCGAAACTCAGCACGGAGCTTGGGATGACGGACGCGGAAGACGCGACAAAATAAGCCGCCGGCGCGTTTCCTTGGGAACGCTGCGTTTCGCGGGGCGGTGATCGGCACGGCGGTGAATTGGGCGCGCACCCGCCCGAGGCAGGCGGCCGGGGGAAAAGCCGCCCTCAATCCTGGGAATGACGCAAGAGCTGCGTTTCAGTTTCCTGCGTCTTTCGCTCGCCACCAGCAGGATACATCAGAGTAGCAGCAAGGATGAGCGCTCACCCCCAGCCGATCGACCGCGAAGAGCTTCCGGAGGATACGGCCGCCCTCGCCCGCTTCCTCATAGGAAAGCTCGTCGTTCGCGCCTTTCCGGACGCGCTCGCGGTCGCCCGCATCGTCGAAACCGAGGCCTATCTCACCGGCGACGCAGCGAGCCATGGCTTTCGCGGGAAAACGGCGCGGAATAAGGTCATGTTCGGCCCGCGCGGCTACGCCTATGTCTACCTCGCCTATGGGGTTTCCTACATGCTGAACGTCTCAAGCGCCGAGGAAGGCGTCGGCGAGGGCGTTCTCATTCGCGCGGCGGAGCCGCTCGCCGGCCTCGACGCCATGCGCCGTCTCAGGGGCGACGTTCCAACGCGCGACCTCATGCGCGGGCCGGGCCGCCTCGCCAAGGCGCTCGACGTCGATCGCAAGCTGAACGGCGCCGATTTATGTTCCCCGGGCGCCCTCTGGCTTGCCTCGGATGGCGCGGCGAGCGGCGAGATCGGCGTCAGCGTGCGCATCGGGATCACCCGCGCCGCCGAGAAGCCGCTCCGGTTTTTCCTCAAGGACAGCGCTTATGTGAGCGGACCGGGCGCGCTCAACGGGCGTCCCCAGCGCGGTGCGTTTCGAGCGATCCCTTAGCCGCGAACGAGCACCTTTGCGGACCGACCTGCTTGCGCCTGGCTGCATCCGCTATCCAGGGCAATCGCATCCGCTTGTTGATGCAGGCGCGCGGCGCCCAGAAAAAGGACGGCGCTCCAAAAAGATACACTCCGCTGCAAATTTAGCGATCAGGGTTGACGCGGCTGGCGGTTCCGATCATATATG
The DNA here is from genome assembly GCA_963748525.1 of uncultured Alphaproteobacteria bacterium. Lineage (GTDB taxonomy): Bacteria > Pseudomonadota > Alphaproteobacteria > Rhizobiales > Rhodomicrobiaceae > Rhodomicrobium. The sequence continues at coordinate 52,854 of CAVVJJ010000013.1, read as the reverse complement.
CGGCAAGCGTCAGGCGGAGTCATAAATCTGCCTCCTAGCGCTTCCGGCGCCAAAGTTTACGAGTTGGAATGCCGCCGTCTGCTCGCAGCTGCGATGCAAGATTGAAGTCCTGACGCAGACCTGTCATCATTTCGCATTGTGCGTGTGATGATATTCACCGAACCCCCACAAAAGTGCGGTTCTGAAAACTCAACGGGATATGACTTTTAAAAACCTTAAGCTCAGCGAAAAAGTGCTGGCTGCCATCGAGGCGGCAGGGTACGACACCCCCACCCCCATTCAAGCCCAAGCCATTCCATTCGCCCTCGAAGGGCGCGACGTCGTCGGCATAGCCCAGACCGGAACAGGCAAAACGGCTTCCTTCGTCCTCCCTCTCCTGACCATGCTTGAAAAGGGCCGCGCCCGCGCCCGCATGCCGCGCTCCCTCGTCCTGGAGCCGACGCGCGAGTTGGCGGCGCAGGTCGCCGAAGCGATCGAAACGCTCGGATCTCAGCACAAGCTGACGGTCGCGCTCTTGATCGGCGGCGTCTCCTTTGACGATCAGGAGAAGAAGCTTGAACGCGGCGCCGATATTCTGATCGCAACGCCTGGCCGCCTTCTCGACCATTTCGGCCGGGGCAAACTTCTCCTCAACGCGGTCGACTACCTCGTGATCGACGAGGCGGACCGCATGCTCGACATGGGCTTCATTCCCGACATCGAGCGCATCTGCAAGCTTCTGCCGCCCTCGCGCCAGACCATGTTCTTCTCGGCGACCATGCCGCCCGAGATCCAGAAACTGACGGAGCAGTTCCTCCGCAATCCGGAGCAGATCCGGGTCAGCCCGGTCGCGGCGACCACCAAACTCATCACCCAGAAGCTCAAGTTCTCCCCCGCCGACTCCAAGGCAAAGCGTCACATCCTGCGCGAGTTGATGCGCAACGAGTTCGGGCGCGGTCAAAAACGCGATCATCTTCTGCAATCGCAAGAGGGACGTCGCGGTTCTCCATAAGTCCCTCGTCAAGCACGGCTTCAACGCCGCCGCTCTCCACGGCGACCTCGACCAGCGCCAGCGCATGGCCACGCTCGAAGCGTTCCGCAAGGGCGAAATCACCTACCTCGCGGCCTCCGATGTGGCGGCTCGCGGCCTCGACATTCCCGATGTCAGTCACGTCTTCAACTTCGACGTGCCGATCAGCCCCGAGGACTACGTTCACCGCATTGGCCGGACAGGGCGCGCGGGCCGCGAAGGCTACGCTGCAATGATCGTGACGCCAAAGGAGATGAAGGGCGTTCGCGCGATTGAAGCGCTTTGCAAGTCGAAGATCGAGTGGATTGACGGCGAGCCTTCAACCGATAACCTGACATCGGCTGATTTCAGCGAAAGGCGCGACCGTCCGCGCCGCGAGCGCGTCAAGGGCGCGCGCGGCAAAGAACAGGGCGCGGCCGAGCGGCAGCCTGCCGAGGTTCGCCCCTTCCGTACCCCAGCCGCGGAACGGCAACCCGCCGATGTTCGCCCGTTCCGCAACCCGGCCGCCAAGCGCGACAGGAACGACAAGAGCAGCGTGTCGCGCTATCACCGCGAGTTGTTGCCGCCAGCGACGTCAGCGCCCGTGGTTGGGCTTGGCGATCATGTGCCGGAGTTCTTGAAGCGGCCTGTGCGCGCGGCCAGCTAAGCCCGGCGCGCCTCCGCCTGCCGTCGCGCTGGTCTTGATCCTGTTGGGATCGATACATCCGCCTGACGATGCCTAAAACGCTACGACTCGATGTCTTGCAAAGACACAGGCGTAGCGCGCGGCTCGCCTGAGAACAGCGCCTTCATCCCCGGCTTCAGGAACTTCGCGAAAACGGTGTACGGGATCGTGACGTGAAAGTCGCTGCCCGCGTAAGGTCCCGCCGCCGCCGGTGGAAAATGGACCGTCAACCCCGCCGCCTTTCCCATTTTGGTTGACGGACACAGCGTGAACTTCTCATAGACGCCGAGGTCCGCCTTTGTGAGGTCGAGCAGGGCGTCGGTCTCCTCCTCCTCATCGCCGGTCTGTTCCTTGATGTCCGCGCGCGCGTAGGCCGCAAGCGCTTCCAGCGCGTTGGAACGGTCCGCGGCGCCTTCGAGAAGGTCCGCAAGCCCGACTTCCCTTCCCGTATTCTTGTCGAAGTTGATGGCGCGGAAGGCGATGGCCGGCTGCGCGTCGCCTTGCGTAACTGTCGCGACCTCGAGGTAACTCACATGCGAGGGCGCCCTGAACAGCTCGATATAGCTGACCGCCTCGGTGTAGGGCTTCCAGTTCGCCTCTTCGTCGATCGGCTTCGCGTTTGCATCCTGCTCCGCGCTTTTGAGGAATTCGCCCATGTCAGTCTTGGCGCGCGCCGACAGGAGCAGATACAGGGTCTCGTCCCAGCGTTTCATGTGGACCGGGAAGGTCGTCCGCGCCCAGCCATATTTCGTCTCCAGCCGGACGGCGACGGTCCGCCCGGAGTCCGAGCCTGCGACCGAATAGCCGATGAAAATCGCGACGGCCCAAAAGCACAGCGCGGCGGGGGAAAATACGAGCTTCAGCGCACGCATGGGGCTACCCCGGCTTTTTGACGACGGCGCGGATGACGGCCGCCAGCCCCTTATGGCGATGGCCCTCGTCAAGTTCGACCGTCGCTTCTTCCAGCAGCAAGGTCTCCGCGCCGGCGAAATCCTCCGCGAGCTTGGCCTTGGAATAGAGCATGTCGGCGGTCTTGGGGCCGCCCGAACCATGCGTCTTCTGCAATTCGAGTTGCTCCGGCCGGAAGGCTTCCAGGATCAGCACGCCGCCGGGCTTCAGCGCATCCAACATGGCGCGGTGCATGCGGGGCCGCTCGCTGTCGAAGAAATGGATGTGGAGGGCGGCGACGATGTCGTAGGCGTCGCGCGGCCAGTTCCAGGCGAGCAAGTCCGCCTCGATGGCGTTGATGCTGACGCAACTCGCTTGCGCGAGCTTCTTCGCCTTAGCCACGCCGAGCGGCGAGACATCGACCGTGTCCACGATCAGCCCTTGCTCCGCGAGCCACACGCCGTTGCGGCCTTCGCCGTCGCCGGGCGCGAGCGCGCGCTGACCTGCCTTCAAATATTGCGCCTGGCTGACGAGGAACGCGTTCGGCGCCGTGCCGAAGGCGAAGCCGTCGCCCTTATAGCGCTCATCCCAGAATGCGGCCTGATCGTTCACGGTTAAGCGTCGACCAAGTCGAGCCGCTTCTCGATGCGCTTCATGCGCTCATCCATGTTGTCGAGGCGGCGGTTCATGGCGGCCGTGTTCTCTTCGAGCGAGGTCAAGCGCACCTTGATATTGCGCACGTCTTCTTTGACGGTCGCAAGGTCGCTGCGAATTGCGCGATGGTGCTCAAGCACGAGGTTTTCGACTTCGGTAGCCATCTTTCAATAATAGGGCGTTCTCACCCCGGCAGCAAGATCGCAACGCTCAACACGCGCTTCCACACAGGCGGCGATCACGCCGCTGGCTCGCACCAAGCTCTTCCTCGACGAATTCATCGAAGGTCTTGCCGGAAACGGCGCCGGAGGCGCTTTCGGCGATTCCGCGGTGCGCCTTTACCCAGGAGCTATAGTTACGCGACTTTACTCCGCCGCCTCGCGCTGGGCGTAGCCGAGATGCGCGTTCAGCTTGCCGAGCAGGTCCGCCGCCGCGTCGGCGATATTGGCGCCGGGGCCGAAGATCGCGATCGCGCCCGCCTTGTAAAGCGCGGCGTAGTCGTCCGGCGGAATTACGCCGCCCGCAACGATGAGGATATCCGGCCGCCCTTGCGCCTCCAGCTCGTGCTGCAGCTCGGGCACGAGCGTGAGGTGGCCCGCCGCCAGCGACGACACGCCGACGATATGCACGTCGTTCTCGACCGCCTGCCGCGCCACCTCGGCCGGCGTTGCAAACAGCGCGCCGATATCGACATCGAAGCCCAGATCGGCGAAAGCCGACGCGATCACCTTCTGCCCGCGGTCGTGTCCGTCCTGGCCAACCTTCGCCACGAGAATGCGCGGCCGCCGGCCGTCGTTGCCCTCGAAATCTTCGCACATGGCGATCACGCCGCGCACCTTGTCATCCATCTGACCGATCTCCTGGCGGTAGACGCCTGAAATGGCGCGCGTCTCGGCGCGATGGCGGCCGTACACTTTCTCAAGCGCGTCGGAAATCTCGCCGACGGTGGCCTTGGCGCGGGCCGCATTCACGGAAAGCTCCAGCAGATTGCCGGTTCCGCTCGCCGCCGCGCTGGTCAGCGCCGCAAGCGCCGCCTCGACCGCGTGCGCGTCGCGCTCGGCGCGAAGCCGCGCGAGCTTCTCGATCTGGCGCGCGCGCACCGCCGAATTATCCACCTTCAGCACCTCGATGGGCGCTTCATCCACCGGCTTGTATTTGTTCACGCCGACGATGACCTGCTTTCCGCTGTCGATGCGCGCCTGGGTGCGCGCGGCGGCTTCCTCAATGCGCATCTTCGGCACGCCCGCGCCGATGGCCTTCGCCATGCCGCCCAGCCGCTCGATCTCTTCGATGTGCTCCCACGCCTTCTTCGCAAGCTCATAGGTCAGCCGCTCGACGTAATAGCTGCCGCCCCACGGGTCGATCACGCGGGTGGTTCCCGTCTCGTATTCGATGAAAAGCTGGGTGTTGCGGGCGATGCGCGCCGAAAAATCGGTCGGCAGCGCGAGCGCCTCGTCGAGCGCGTTCGTGTGCAGCGATTGCGTGCCGCCATGCGTCGCGGCGAAGGCTTCCACGCAGGTGCGCGTGACATTGTTGAACACGTCCTGCGCGGTCAGCGACCAGCCGCTCGTCTGGCAGTGCGCGCGCAGGATCATGGATTTCGGGCTGTTTGCGCCCTCGGCCTTCATGAGCTGCGCCCAGAGCGCGCGAGCGGCGCGCATCTTGGCGACTTCCATGAAGTAGTTCATGCCGATGGCCCAGAAGAACGAAAGGCGCGGCGCGAAGGCGTCGATCCCGAGGCCGGCGGCCTTGCCCGCGCGCGCATACTCCACGCCGTCGGCGAGCGTATAGGCGAGCTCCAGGTCTGCGGTCGCGCCCGCCTCCTGCATGTGGTAGCCGGAGATCGAGATCGAGTTGAACTTCGGCATATTCGCGCTCGTATAGGCGAAAATGTCCGAGATGATGCGCATCGATGGCTGGGGCGGATAGATGTAGGTGTTCCGCACCATGAACTCTTTGAGGATGTCGTTCTGAATCGTGCCGGCGAGCTGCGCCGCCGCGACGCCCTGCTCCTCCCCCGCCACGATAAAGAGCGCAAGCACGGGCAGCACCGCGCCGTTCATGGTCATGGACACGCTCATATCCGAAAGCGGAATGCCCTCGAACAGCGTGCGCATGTCGTAGATGGAATCGATGGCCACGCCCGCCATGCCGACGTCGCCCGTCACGCGCGGATGATCGCTGTCGTAGCCGCGATGGGTCGCAAGATCGAAGGCGATGGAGAGGCCCTTCTGCCCGGCAGCGAGATTGCGCCGGTAAAAGGCGTTCGAATCCTCCGCCGTGGAGAAGCCCGCATATTGGCGGATGGTCCAGGGCTGCTGGACATACATCGTGGGATAGGGGCCGCGCAGGAACGGCGGCAAGCCCGGATAGGTGTCGAGGAAGTCCAAGCCTTCGAGGTCGGCCGGACCGTAAGCGGGTTTCAGCGCGATTCCTTCCGGCGTCTCGGCTGGAGCGCCGCCGGGCGCCGCGGCCAAATCCGGCGTCCGCCACTCGATTTTCGAGAAATCGGGCAACAAAGTTTGGGTCATTGCATGGCCCTCCATGGCCCTCGTCAGTAGGTCGACGCCTCGACCTCGGCATACACCTCGAAGCCTTCCTCCTCCGCCTCAAGGTCGGCGGCCGCGGACAACTCTTCCACCCGCAAGACGCGCTGCGCCTCCTGAAGCAGCGCAAGCGCGTTGCACCCTTCATAAACAAAGCGGTCGATTGCGCCCCTGTCGGCGGCTTCGAGCGACTTCAAGATCGAGGCCGGCCCTGCGAGATAGACCATCACGGCGCCGGCCCGCTTCAAGGCGGCGGCGGCGCCCGCCATCGAGGCGTAAACCCCGTTCGACGAGCAGAGGCAAGCGACGGGCGACGGGCTTTGCCTGAAGGCTTCGGCCAGCGCCCCGAGGTTGTCGAAGCCCTGACCCGGGTCAAGAACCTCGACGCCGCCCGCGGCGAAGAAGCCTTGCACCCAGTTTGCGCGGGCGCGGTAGTCGTCGGGCTTTCCAAGCAGCGCGAGGAAAATGGGCGGGCGCGAGCCAAGCGCGGCAAGCGCGATATCGGCGCCCAGCCGCAGCGCCTCGAAGGGCTCGGCGTCCCGCTTTCCCGCATCGAGCGGAGCCGCGACGAGATCCTTCACAACGCGGGACGCCGCGCGCAATTCGGAAAGGCTTGCGCCGCTCGAAGCCGCGGCGACAAGCGCGGCGAAGCGTTCGCCCCTGCCAGGCGGCGGCAGCGTCAGCGAGGACACACCCGGAACGCCGATGCCGGCGCGCGCCGCTGGCCGCTCATAGGCTGGCGCCGCCTCCGCGAGGTTCGGGAAGACGGAAACGCCCGTGATCTTCTCCTGCCTCCGCGCGATGGCGCGCTCTTGCATCCCGGCGGGCCGCCGAAGCGTCTCGGCCACGAAGCCATTTTCGAGCGCGGCGGCAAGCCCGCCCTGCGCCTCCACGTCCTGGAACAGCGCCCATGCCGCCGCCGCCAGCTGCCCGGTCAGCGCCTCGACATAGGACGAGCCTGCGGCGGGATCGGCCACGGCGGGAAGCCAAGCCTCATGCTGCAGGACGAGGCTGGTGTTGCGAGCGAGCCGCCTTGAAAATTCGGTTGCTCCGCTGCTTGCGCTGTCGAAGGGAAGGATCTCGACGCCGCTCGCGCCGCCGATGCCCGCGCCGAAAGCCGCCGCCGCCCCGCGAAGCAGGTTCACATGCGGATCGTAGGCGCTGAGTATCCGGGGCGACATCTTCGCAAGCAAAAGCAGGCTCGCATTCGGGCTTTCCCCCGCCGCGGCGAGGGCTGCCGCCCAAAGCAGCCGCATGGCCCGAAATGCCGCAATCGTGATGAAGATGTCGGAGGACGCCGTGAGCGAGAAGCCGATGCAACGCGCCGCTTCCCCGGCAGGCATGCCTGCGTTTACGAGCGCGCGCCAATAGGACACGCCGGCCGCAAGCGTAAAAGCCAGCTCCTCCGTGGCGGAGCCGCCCGCGCCGTTCCATGCGAAACCGCTTGCGAGGAATGGAACGAACGACGGGGAATTTTCGCGAAGATAGAAGGCCGCGTCGGCATAATCGGAGAAGGCGGCCGGCCGGTCCGCAGGCGCCTCGCCGGAAAGCGCAAACGACGTCAGCGGATCGAAGCCGGCCGATCCATGAACGCCGCTCGCATCGCCTTTCGCCGACAGAAGCAGCGCCGCATCGGCGACAGCGGCGCCGGGGCTCAGGAAAAGCGCGCCCGCGCGGAGGCAGATTTGCAGATCGCGCTTCGTTTCCAGGGCGGGACATGCGCCGAAATCGAGCGAGAACGCGTTCGCGCCGCCAGCAAGATCGTCCGCCGCCTGCTTGCCGTCCACGAGCGGCTGAACGATCAGCCAACCGCGATTGCTGTGAAGCGCGGGATTGCGACCCTTCCCGGTATAGAGAGGTTCGACGCCGAAGCCCTCGTAAAGCGGGGTTTTAAGACTGTCGAAGCTGGCGCCGCCAAGCGCCTTGGCCGCGATGGCGCGCCAATCCGCCTCGGACGCTGGGGAAAATGCGCTCGCGAGAGAAAATCCGGTCATGGCGCACATGATAAAGGATGCGGCCACGCTGCGCTACCCGCCGGGGCGCCGCGCATGGCCGCTTTTTTTGGCCGCGCCTGCAACCGCCGCGGCGGCTATGCGGGAATTTTTCAATTCGGCTGTCGGGCTCAAATCGCGTACTGACTTCGGGTTAATTCTTGCCCGCCGATTGACAATAATCAAGGGCGCCCTCTATCATGGCAATCACTCCAAGACATTAGTTGGCATCGCCTCTGGTTGCTCCGTCTCAGTGATACGAAGGCCGTCACACTCATTGAATATCTGAAGAAACGACGAGCAGGCTGTCCACACATGCGCTGGAAAAGGTCAGGATGACGCCAACATTCGACAAGCCATTCCTGCTGGAGGCATCGCTTTCACCGCATGGATTGAAACTCGTTCCAGCAAAATGAACAAAGAGATTACTTCTCCTCCTCCCCCGCCGACCTTTCCAGCTCATTGCACGAGTATCGGCAAGCGCGTCGAATATCTCTCGCTTGAGATCATGCCCGCGCGAAAATTTGAGGATTACATAAGACTTTACAGACAGATACTGCATACCCGCATCCATTATATAGACCCAGTCCATGAAATACATGGGAGCGAAGAAGTGCTTGCGATGCTCGCAAAGTACGTTCCCCGGGTTTATAACGATCAATTCGAGTTCGACTTGATTGTTGATGGCGAAAACCTGGCAATATGGAGCTGGAAAATTCAGCTTAAGATCAAGAAATTCTTATTCACAATTAACGGGCTCGTGCACGCCAAAGGAGAAAGTGGAAAAATTATTTATCAGAGGGAGTATTACGACCCGATGCAATCGGCTGGAGTCATCCCGGTTTTCGGCAAGTTCTATAAGCGCATGCTACAAAACGCCTGAAATGTTCTATCCAAAAAAATTACTTTTAAAATTCCTGGAGCTTGGCCTCGGATTTAGAACCTGTTTTTCTCTCGAAACAAAAGATCCAATTTTCCTGAATTTCAAACTACAGCCCAACGAAGCGGAACTCGTTCAAAAGGCGCTGCCGCAAGGGTGGACGCTCCAGAGAATCAGGTTTGCTGAATCGGACAAGTCGTCCGACTACTGGATTAGCTATAATTTATACGCCGTTAAATATCCGACGCCCGAATTGCAGCACATAAAAAAAGTTCGCTGCGAAATTAATACCTTTGTCACGGACCCAGCGGGACGCAAAGGCGTTTTTGTATTTTCCGGATCTCCCTACGTTTCGAAAGAGAAGAAATTCGACCCGTTCGGCGTTGTTTGCGACATGGCGGAACGGGCCGTCATTTTTGCTTACGGCTGCGGAAAGTTGATCGACCTTGTTTACGACCTAGGCCCAAATTCACTTAGCATCGAATGCAAAGAAGGCCCAAATAACCTCAGGTTAAGTCACGATTTAAAATCGGAGGAGGATTTCTGCGAAAGGCTTTCTGACGAATATATTTTGTACAACGATATTTCTTTCTTCAATAGTGGCGCAACCTACGATCTCGTCAACGTCAGCAGCTCATTTTTTGCGGCGAAGTTTCGGGAGATAGACGGCAGTGAACTTGAAGAGTTTCAATTAGAGGGACCGTTTTTTAGCGGACGCAGACCGAACAAGGTATATTACCACCGCGGCGAAATCTCTTATCTTGTGATAGCGATGAACCGGATGCCAAAAATCGTGGGTGCAGGCGGGTGAAAGCTAAGTCATTTCTCTCGTTTAGTCGCGGGCTTATGGTTTTACTTTTGGCGTGGGGCATATTATCGCCGGGGTCCCTCCAGGATGTGATGCGCAAACCCGAGCTTTATCTTTATCTGAAATTCATCCATATTCTTGCAGTAACGTTGTTTTTGTCCACAGCCATAATCGGAACAATTTGGGAAGCGCGCGCTCTTTTCTCGAATAATATCGCGATAATGTCTTTCATGTTCAAGACAATGCTCTGGTTCGATGACGCATTTACGTCCCCGCTGATTTTCGTGGGAGTACTTTCGGGCTTAATGCTGGGAACAAGCATGGGTGGTATATGGTCGCAGGGCTGGATGTCACTTGCGTTCGTTCTTCTCATATTCGCAGGAGCTGTCTGGGTTATTGCAGATCTTCCTATGCAGTATAAGTTGGTTCGCCTCTTCTCTGAGCACGAGAGAACTCAAAATATTTCGCCAGAGCAATTCAGGAAACTGTACCGGCAGCGAATGGTTGTAAATATTCTTGGAACCGCTCCGTTGCTTGTAATTTTTGGATTAATGGTTTTTAAACCCGACATCCCAAGAATTGCGAATCTGTGGCTTGGCGCGACAGGCAAAATCCCGGCGGCAAAATTCGAGACGGGCGCGCGGGGCTGAAGGCTAAGGGCGAGGCATCAGGAAAGGCGGCTCGCGAGGGAAGGCCAGGGGCGCGACGAGCGGGCATTGCGGCGATAAGTGTTTTGCCAGTGGCGGACCGATGCGGAAATCCGCGATGCCGGATGAGCACCTCCATTGACAGTGGCGCCGGCATGGGACGGTGGGATCGGAAAGGCGAACTTAACTCGATGTCAGGGGTTGCCGCGACCATGGAACTCAACGCCGCTCTTGAGCATCGGGGCGGCGCTACCTTGCGAGAGTGGACCGGATTGACGCGATCGCGAGTTTCCGCTCCCAACCTGGCGGCCGAGACCGTGGTTCGCGGCGGACGGCGGTTGCGGCTTGATCGAGGAGCATCGAAATGCATGCGCGTAGCCCGCGCCGCTGCCCCAGGCATGCCCTTGTACCGCATGGCAATCTTAAGCTGTTGTTGAAACCCGCGCCGCTTCCTTTATAACGCCTCGACAACCCGAGCGCTTGAAGAATGCCCAGACGGACAGACATCGACTCCATCCTCATCATTGGGGCTGGCCCGATCGTGATCGGCCAGGCCAGCGAATTCGATTATTCCGGCACCCAGGCATGCAAGGCGCTGGCCGCCGAGGGGTATCGCATCGTTCTGATCAATTCGAACCCCGCCACGATCATGACAGACCCCGATCTGGCGCACTCGACCTATATCGAGCCGATCACGCCCGAGATGGTTGCGAAGGTGATAGAGCGCGAGCAGCGGGAGCATCCGCACGAGCGGATGGCGCTTCTGCCGACCATGGGCGGCCAGACAGCGCTCAACACTTCGCTGAAGCTCGCCCGCGACGGCACGCTCGAGCGCTACGGCATCGAGATGATCGGCGCCAAGGCGCAGGCCATCGACAAGGCCGAGGATCGCCTCCTGTTCCGCGAAGCCATGCGCAAGATCGGGCTGGCGACGCCGCGCTCCATGCTCGCGCATAACCTTGCCGAAGCGCAGACCGCGCTCGATTACGTGCCGCCGCCCGCGATCATCCGGCCGTCCTTCACGCTCGGCGGCACCGGCGGCGGCATCGCGTATAACCGCGAAGAATATATGCAAATCGCCGAACGCGGCCTGGAAGCCTCGCCGACCACCCAGATTCTGATCGAGGAATCGGTGCTCGGCTGGAAGGAATACGAGATGGAGGTTGTCCGCGATACGAAGGACAACTGCATCATCGTCTGCTCCATCGAGAACGTCGATCCGATGGGCGTCCACACCGGCGACAGCATCACTGTCGCGCCGGCGCTGACGCTCACAGACCGCGAATACCAGATCATGCGCAACGCCTCCATCGCGGTCTTGCGCGAGATCGGCGTGGAAACGGGCGGCTCGAACGTGCAGTTCGCGGTCAATCCGGCCGACGGCAAGCTCGTCGTCATCGAGATGAACCCGCGCGTGTCGCGCTCGTCGGCGCTCGCCTCGAAAGCCACGGGCTTCCCCATCGCGAAGGTGGCCGCGAAACTCGCGGTCGGCTACACGCTCGACGAACTCGACAACGACATCACCAAGGGCGCGACGCCTGCGTCCTTCGAGCCGTCCATCGATTACGTTGTGACGAAAATCCCGCGCTTCGCCTTCGAGAAGTTTCCCGGCGCGCCGACGACGCTGACGACGTCCATGAAATCGGTGGGCGAGGCGATGGCGATCGGCCGCACCTTCGCGGAAAGCCTGCAAAAGGCGCTTCGCTCGATGGAGACCGGCCTCACGGGCCTCGACGATTATGCGCTCGAAGGGCTCGGCAAGGGCGACGACAAGAACGTTATCCGGGAGGCGCTCGGCACGCCGTCGCCGGACCGCATTCTGAAGGTGGCGCAGGCGCTGCGCCTCGGCGTCGATCACGAGCAGATTTTCTCCTCATGCCGCATCGATCCTTGGTTTATCGCGAGGCTCCAGGAAATCGTGGACGTTGAGGCCAAGGTCCGCGCCCATGGCCTGCCCGGCACGGAGCGCGCTTTCCGCGATCTGAAAGCCATGGGTTTTTCCGATGCGAGGCTCGCTAATCTGGCCGGGCTTACCGAAGCGGAAGTGTCAACGAAGCGCCGGAGCCTCAATGTGCGCCCCGTCTACAAGCGCATCGACACCTGCGCCGCGGAGTTTCCCTCGCCGACCGCCTATATGTATTCGACCTACGAGGCGCCGCTCGGCGGCAGGATCGCATGCGAGGCCGCGCCCACGGAACGCGAGAAGATCATCATCCTCGGCAGCGGCCCGAACCGCATCGGGCAGGGCATCGAGTTCGATTATTGCTGCTGCCACGCCGCGTTTTCGCTCTCGAAGGCGGGCTACGAAACCATCATGATCAACTGCAATCCCGAGACGGTGTCGACCGACTACGATACTTCCGACCGGCTTTATTTCGAGCCGTTGACGCCGGAGGACGTGCTCGCCGTCATCGAGACGGAAGCCCAGCGCGGCAAGCTGAAGGGCGTGATCGTGCAGTTCGGCGGCCAGACGCCGCTCAAGCTCGCCCAGGCGTTGCATGACGAGAATGCGCCCATCCTCGGCACCTCGCCCGACGCCATCGATCTCGCCGAGGATCGCGATCGCTTCAAGGCGCTGGTGGAAAGGTTGCAACTGCGCCAGCCCGAGAACGGCATCGCCTATTCCATCGAGCAGGCGCTCGTCGAAAGCGAGAAGATCGGCTTCCCCATCGTGGTTCGCCCGTCCTACGTGCTCGGCGGCCGCGCCATGGCGATCCTCCCGCATCAAGCGGCATTGAAGGAGTATTTCGAGACGACGCTGGCGGCGTTCGTTCCGCCCGACATCCAGCACCGCCTCGCCGGCAACAGGCACGCACAGGTGAATATCGTGCTGGGCAAGAACGCGCTCTTGCTCGATTCCTATGTGCGCGACGCCACCGAAGTCGATGTCGACGCCATATCGGACGGCGCCGATGTGTTCATCGCTGGCGTCATGGAGCACATCGAGGAGGCGGGCGTCCATTCGGGCGACAGCGCCTGCTCTCTTCCGCCGCATTCGCTTTGCGCCGAGACCATGCGGGAGCTGGAGCGGCAGACGACGGAGATCGCGCGCGCATTGCACGTCGTTGGCCTGATGAACATCCAGTTCGCGGTCAAGGGCGGCGACGTCTATGTGCTGGAGGTCAACCCGCGCGCGAGCCGCACCGTGCCTTTCGTGTCAAAGGTGATCGGCCAACCCGTGGCCGCCATTGCGGCGCGCGTGATGGCGGGCGAGAAACTTGCCGATTTCAATCTGACGCGGCCCAACTTCGGCCATGTCGGCGTCAAGGAAGCGGTTTTCCCGTTCGAACGCTTTCCGGAAATCGACCCCGTTCTCGGCCCCGAAATGAGGTCCACGGGCGAAGTCATGGGCATCGACCGCAGTTACGCCGTCGCGTTCGCGAAAAGCCAGCTTGCGAGCGGCAGCCGCCTTCCCACCTCCGGCACGCTGTTCGTATCGGTAAAGGAGGCGGACAAGGCGCGCATCGTGCAGCCCGTGAAAGACCTCGCTGAGATGGGCTTCAAGGTGCTCGCGACAGGGGGAACGGTCCGTTATCTCAAAGCCAATGGGATCGCTTGCACGCGGATCAACAAGGTGCTGGAGGGCCGCCCCAACATCGTCGACGCCATGAAGAACCGCGAGGTGGACCTTGTTTTCAACACAACCGAGGGCGCGAAAGCCCTTGCCGACAGCTCGACCATCCGGCGCACCGCGTTGATGTACAGGATTCCTTACTATACGACGATCGCGGGCGCGCTCGCGGTCACAAAGGCCATTGCGGCAATGCGCGCCGGCATCCTTGAAGTTCAGCCTCTGCAGAAATATATCGCTTAGAATGTGCGAGCCGGTTCCGGGGGCGTTCAGCGTCCGCGGGCGGGGTGTTATTTGTCTAATTCCACTTTTAGATGGATGAACGGGTCTGGGATGGTGACCCGGGCTGGGGAGATTGGGGATGACCGAGAAAGTGCCGATGACCGCTCAGGGACATGCCGCGCTTGAGGCCGAGCTTAAGTATTTGCGGTCGGTCGAGCGTCAGCGCATCATCAAAGCGATCGCGGAAGCACGCTCTCACGGCGATCTCTCAGAAAACGCGGAATATCATGCCGCGAAAGAAGCGCAGGGCATGAACGAGGCGAAGGTCGCCGATCTCGAAGATAAGCTTTCGCGCGCTGACATCATCGATATTTCGAAGCTGTCTGGCGAGACCGTAAAGTTCGGCGCGACAGTGACGCTAGTCGACGAGGATACCGAGGAAAAGGTCAAATATCAGATCGTCGGCGACTTCGAGGCCGATGTCAGGGCGGGCAGGGTCTCCATCGGCTCGCCGATTGCGCGTGCGCTGATTGGCAAGAAGGCGGGCGATTCCGTCGAGGTCAACACGCCGCGCGGCGCGAAATCCTATGAAATTTTGAAGGTGGCTTTTCTCGGCTAGATGCCGGATATTCGATGGCCGCCAGCTCCAGATAGCGCTTCGCACGCGGGCGAGAGGCGGGCCAGCATTTCTAGCATCCACGGCGCGCTCGGCGCCGTCGAAAGCTCGGACCCTCGGGAACGACGCATAAAGAAATAATCGACGGCATTCTGCTGTTCATCTCGACTGTCTGAGCGGCGGCGCCACGCAAGGCACCGGCAGAACTCGCGGCCCCTCATCCTTCGAGACGCGCCGGGGGCGCTTCTCAGGATGAGCGCCAGCCAACAGACGCCGTGATTGGTTCGCCTCGCGCCTGTGACGACCCCCAGCCAAATGAATTGATCAAGGCATTCACAGCGCCAGGGAATCAGCAAATGATTAGGACATCCGGCGGATGTTTTAGTTTCTCGATCAATCGCCAAGATCGACGGACACACCCGCCGAGCGCAGGATGATCGCGACCTCGTTCGCCCGGCGGCGCAACTCAGCGGCGCCTTCCTCGGTGTCCTGCAAATCGGCGCATAACCCCCGCCAGAGCATTTCGTCTGTCAGGTTGAATGCCGCCGCGTGATGCGAGGATCCGGCGCTGCATCCGTTGATCACGCCGCCCGCGACGGCGCCGCCGCTGACGGCATCCACCAGCATGAACGCGCCTGTGCTCACGTGCTCCGAGAAAAGGTCGGCCGCAACCGGCCGGGCGAGATCGATACGCGCCTCGGCGATGCCGTTGGGCTCGCAGGTGTTCGCTTCGGTGAGGTCGAGCGTGTCGAGATCGAGGCGGCCCACGATTTTCAGGGAAACCACCGCCACAAGGTCTGTCGACGTGCGAAGCAGGTAGCCCCGCGAGGGCGAATGGGCTTCGTTCGACAACCAGACGAGCCGCACATTGAGCGAGCGAGCCGCGCGCAAGGAGGCGTCGGCGACGAGGAGGCTGCCGCGACCGACGTCGATATGATCGGCGAGTTGCAGCACGACGGCCTGGCCGCTGCGCGCCAACTCGAGCGCGCCGTCCATGGTCCGGATTTGGCTAACTCGGCTCGATCTGCCGCTCAACGCGTCGTAGATCGCGTCGCCCACGCGAATGATTCCGGCCGTGACCGTGCCCGCAACCCCCCGGAAGCCCTCGCCGTCGCGCAGCACCATTTGAACGGGCATGCGGAAAGGTTCGTCGAGATTGTCGTCCCGGGCGTCCGCCGTTTCGAGATACTCAACGAAAGTCGGGCCTTTGTACCAACCCATCGAGTGCGACGCCGCCGCCACATTGTCGCCGTTGAGGGCCGAAACCGGGATCGCCGTCCACGATATCGCCGGGAACCTGCCTACGTATGTCTTGAAGTCCTCCACGATGGCGTCGAAGCGCTCCTGGCTCCAATCGACCATGTCCATCTTGTTGACCGCGAGAACCACTTTGCGGACGCCCGCCAGATCGAGGATGGCGAGATGGCGCCGGGTCTGGCGCTTGACGCCGCTTTGCGCATCGACGAGCAGAACGGCGACGTCGGCGTGCGATGCGCCTGTCGCCATGTTGCGCGTGTATTGCTCATGGCCCGGCGAATCGATGATGACGAAGCGGCGCCGCTCGGTCTCGAAATAGCGCCAGGCGATGTCGATGGTGATGCCTTGTTCCTGTTCGGCGATAAGGCCGTCGACAAGGCGGCTGAAATCGGGGCGCAGGCCGCCGTGCAGGCTCGCCGTCTCCTTCAGGAGCTTCTCGCGCTGGTCGTCGTATAGGGGCGAGGCGTCCCACAGGAGCCGGCCGATCAGCGTAGACTTGCCGTCGTCAACCGAGCCGCAGGTGAGCAGGCGAATGATGCCGTTCAACGCGGCGGAAGTCTGGCGGAACGTCGCGGGCGGCTCGGCGTAGCTTCCGGCCCAGGGCGCTTTGCCAGCAGAAACGAACGTACCTGGCGAATCCGGGCGCATCAGAAGTAGCCCTCCTCTTTCTTGCGCTCCATGGCGCCGACGCTGTCGTGGTCAATCAAGCGGCCCTGCCGCTCGGAATTGCGGGCCTGAAGGACCTCGTCGAGAACCGCCTCGATGCCAGAAGCGTCAGAGGCGTCGGCCGCGGTGACGGGCCAGCATCCCAAAGTCCTGAACCTGACCTTTATCGGCTTCGGCTCTTCGCCCGGCTTCAGGAAGGGGCGGTCGTCGTCGACGACGAAAATTTGACCGTCGCGGACGATGGCTGGGCGCTCGGCGGCGAAATAGAGCGGCACGACGTCCAGTTTCTCGCGGGCGATATAGCGCCAGACATCTTTTTCGGTCCAGTTGGAGAGCGGGAAAATCCGCATGGTCTCGCCCTGACCGAGCCGGCCGTTGAGAATATTCCACATTTCGGGACGCTGCTTGCGCGGGTCCCAGCGGTGGTCGGCGGACCGCACCGAGAACACGCGCTCCTTCGCGCGCGAGGCTTCCTCGTCGCGCCGCGCGCCGCCGATGGCCGCGTCGAAGCGGTATTTGTCGAGCGCCTGCCTCAGCGCGACCGTCTTCATGACGTCGGTGTAGACCGACGGCGAATAGTCGACGGGATTGATCCCGCGCGCGATGCCGTCCTCGTTGATGTGCACGAGAAGATCGAGGCCGAGGCGCTTCGCCGTGGCGTCGCGGAACTCGATGAGCTCTCTGAACTCCCAGGTCGTATCGACATGAAGGAGCGGGAAAGGCGGCTTCTGCGGCCAGAACGCTTTGCGGGCCAGATGCAGAACGGCGGTGGAGTCCTTGCCGGCGGAATAAAGAAGGACGAGCTTGCGGAACTGCGCCGCCGCCTCGCGCAGAATGAAAATGGCCTCGGCTTCCAGCAGGTCGAGGTGAGAAATCGGCTTAGACATTCTGGGGCTACCTTGTGAAACCTGGCCGGTTATGCAATCCGCACTCTTTGCGGTTTTCGTCCTCCCACCACCAGCGCCCCGCGCGGATCGGTTCCCCGGGCTCGATCGCCCGCGTGCAGGGCTGGCAGCCGATGGAGGGAAATCCCTTCGCGTGGAGCGCATTCACGGGCACGCGATGCTCCGCGATGTAGGCGTCGACGCGGTCGAGAGTCCAATCGGCGATCGGGTTTATCTTGATGAGGTCGAAAGCCTCGTCGAAAACCGCGAAAGGCGTATCTCCCCTCGCGCCGGACTGCTCGCGGCGAACCCCCGTCACCCAGCCGGCGGCGCCCGAAAGCGCTCTTTGCAACGGCAGCACCTTGCGCACGTGGCAACAGGCCTTGCGGTTCTCGACCGCGTAGCGGAAGCCGAAGACGCCGTCGCGGGCGACAAGCTCCTCCACGTCCGAGGCTTGGGGCATGATGACGCGAATGCGCACGCCAAGAAGTTTCTCCGACCGCGCCAGCGTGTCGTAGGTTTCGGGGAAATGCCGCCCGGTATCGAGCGTGATGGCCTCGATACGCGCATTCGCCTCGGCGATCGCGTGCAGGAGAACCTGATCCTCCAAACCGAGACTTGTCGAAAAAACTATGCGCCCCGGAATGGCGTTTTCGATGACCTGAATTCGTTCAGCGAGCGCATCCGCGGCCCTGAGCGCCGCGTCGAGCGAATTCGCAATACTTTCACGCTCGTGGCGTTGGAGACTATTGCCGATGGCCCCATGCATGGTCGTGCGCAACGCTCTCTTGGAAGGCGGTCTGCCGGTTGCCCCAGATATGCGCGCACAATACACGAAAAAACCGTCCCAAACGCCGGGGCCGGAAAAAAAGATGGATTTACAGTTCTAGCTTTGACCTGGCAAAATTCGTATCGTAAGGCTTTGCAACCTGAACACGCTTTTTTCGATAAATTTGCATTTTGGCGAATGCCATTATTCGATGGCGGCGCCCGGCTCGCACTTCGCCGTCTTGATCGTGAAAGCCGTCTTCACCGAGCTCACGTTGGGCGCGGCCGTAAGGTCGCGGATAATGAAATTCTGGAACGTCACAAGATCAGGAGCGACGCATTTCAGGAGGAAATCGGTTTCGCCGGACAGCATATAGGCTTCCCGAACGATCTCCCATTGCCGCGCGCGGGCCTCGAACGCCTGGAGATCGGCCTCGGACTGGCTCTCAAGGCGAACGAAGGCGAAGGCGGTCAGATGAAACCCAAGCCGGGGCAGGTTGAAGACCGCGTGATAACCGGCGATGATCCCAGACCGTTCCAGCTCGCGGACCCTGCGCAGGCACGGCGGCGCCGACAAGCCAACCCGGGCGGAAAGCTCCACATTCGTTATTCGCCCGTCTCGTTGCAGTTCTGCCAGGATGCGCCAATCCGTAGCGTCCAATTTAGCGGTGATGATTGAGTCGTCCAACGTTCGCACCGACGCCATGGGGATCCCTTCCCAAAATTTTGGTTAACCCCGTCTTTAGAAATAGTTGGGGCAGAATATGGTGCATTGCAATAATATTCGAATGCGAATATGCGGGCTGCGGCGAAACGCTCAGCCCGGAGGCTTCGTTCGCGGAGGCGCGCAGCCTGCGCCTTGACTTATTCGCGTTGGCGAAGATTATTTCGTTGGCCCATTTCGCTCTGCAAGATTAGTCGACTGGAACAGGAGCTTGCAATGACAGCACGTCATGACAGGGTTGTGATCGTAGGATCCGGCCCCGCTGGGTACACCGCAGCAATCTATGCGGCGCGCGCCATGCTGCGTCCTCTCCTCATCGAAGGCATCCAGCCGGGCGGGCAGCTGACCACGACAACCGACGTGGAGAACTACCCGGGCTTCGCCGACGTCATTCAAGGTCCCTGGCTTATGGATCAGATGCGAGCTCAGGCCTTGCATGTGGGGGCGGAAATTGTGCAGGACCACATTTCCCATGTGGATTTCTTGCGCCGGCCGTTCGTCCTGCATGGGGATACGGGCTCTGTCTATCATGCGGAGTCTGTCATCATCTGCACCGGCGCTCAAGCTCGCTGGCTTGGCGTGCCGAGCGAACAGAAATATCGCGGCCACGGCGTATCCGCTTGCGCGACCTGCGACGGTTTCTTCTACAGGGGCAAGGACGTCCTCGTGGTCGGCGGCGGCAACACCGCCGTGGAGGAAGCGCTCTTTCTGACGAAATTCGCGCGCCATGTGACGGTCGCTCACAGGCGTAACGCATTTCGCGCCGAGAAAATCCTGCAGAATCGACTTTTCGCCAATCCGAAGATCAAGGTCGTCTGGAATAATACTTTGGACGAGGTTATCGGAACCGACAGCCCCAAAACGGTGACAGGGGCGAGACTTCGCGATAGTGTGACCGGCGAAATCACCGAATTGAAAGCGGATGGCGTATTTATCGCCATCGGCCATGAGCCGGCGACGGCGCTTTTCAAGGATCAAGTCGAGATGACGCCCGGCGGTTATATCGTCACGGCGCCGAAATCGACAGCCACCAACATTGCGGGAGTCTTCGCCGCCGGCGACGTTACCGACGACATCTATCGGCAGGCGGTTACGGCCGCCGGCATGGGATGCATGGCCGCGCTCGACGCCGAGCGCTTTCTCGCAAGTATCGAAACGGTGGCGCAAGCGGCGGAGTAGAGCCGCCGCGCGACAAAGGCGATAAGGGGCGGCGCTTTTCATGGATTGGGACAAGATTCGGATTTTCCACGCTGCGGCGGAAGCGGGGAGCTTCACGCACGCGGGCGAGGCGCTGAGTATCAGCCAATCGGCGGTAAGCCGTCACATCAGCGCTCTTGAGCGCGATTTGAGCGTCCCGCTTTTTCACCGGCATGCCCGCGGGCTCGTTCTGACGGAGCAGGGCGAGCTTCTGTACCGCACGGCGCAGGAAGTGTTATCGAAGCTGGCGACAACGCAAATCCTTCTCGCGGATTCGAAGGGCAAGCCGAACGGAGAGCTCAAGGTCACCACCACCATGGCGCTTGGCACCGGCTGGCTGACCCCGCGTCTCAACGAGTTCATGAAGCTTTATCCCGATATCCGCCTGCAGCTCATACTGGCAGACGAGACGTTGAACCTCACCATGCGCGAGGCGGATGTCGCCATCTGGTTCGGCCCGCCCACGCAGCAGGATCTCGTCCGGCGCAAGCTCTTTACGGCGCACTACCATGTGTACGCCTCGGCCGAGTATGTGAAGCAGTACGGCAAGCCAAAAAGCGCAGACGATCTCGAGCAGCATCGCATCATGACCTATGGCAGCGTCCTGCCAAGCCCATTCAAGGAAATGAATTGGCTGGAGAGTTTGGGGCGCGACGGCAAGGGCGAGAGGGAGCCGGCCGTGCGCATCAACAGCCTGCTTGCGCTTCGCGAGGCCGTCTTTCAAAACATCGGCATTGCTGTGCTTCCCGATTATCTGGCGAAGGACCACCCCCGGCTCGTCCACGTCCTCGAAGACCTCGATATGCCGGTCTTCGATACATTTTTCGTTTATCCGGCCGACCTCAAGGATACGAAACGGGTCAATGTTTTTCGCGATTTCCTGGTTGCGAAATCGAAGGAATGGTCTTTCTGAGTACAAAAAGGCAGTATTCTGATTATTTCCAGCATCGCTGAAGCAACGATTTTAAAATAGCAACATCATTCCAGTAAGCTTCAGGCAAAGCGCACTTCAAGCTCCAGCAACCTCGCGCCTGCATCGAAAAATCGAATGCAGATGGAACCTTCTGACTTCCTTCGCTCTTTGTCCGGATGGGGAGACTGACGTCTTTTCCCAAGGAGGAGATGGAGGGTTTCGTGCCAGCATATTTTTCAGGAACAACAAATGCCCTGAAAAAGGGGGTCACCAAGATGACGGCGGATGCCGCAATAAAAAAGATTGAGGGATGGGAAGAAGCTCTTCAAGAAGTTGAAATACCCGGCGTTCGCTCAATTCTTAGAGATCTTTCGACGCTAAAACGCCAGCTGGACCAAGACGAGCCTGATGGAGATCGTATTCGCACAATTCTTTCGCGGCTTGCAGATGCGACGGTGAAGATCTCGGAGAGGGTTGAGGATCGGAACGCAGAAAAGATCCGCAATCTCGGCGATGCGCTTGAAACAGCTTCAGAACAGGAAGACGAGGAAGAAATGAACAATCGTAACCAAGGATCACGCTCCCGCTCAGCGTCGTCGTCGCGGCGATATCGCGATGAGGAAGAACATTTTGGGTCAAGCGGCCAAGGGCGCGTGGCAGACCCGGAGCATGACCATCGCCTGCGCGGGCAGGAGAGCGAACGCCTCTACGAATCCCGCCATCGCGGCGATGACGGCCGAGGACGCGTGACCGATCCCGAGCACGATCATCGCCTGCGCGGCCATGAGAGCGACCGTCTCTATGAGTCCCGCCATCGCGGCGATGATGGGCGCGGACGCGTGACAGACCCCGAGGACGACCACCGCCTGCGCGGCCATGAGAGCGAACGCCTCTACGAATCCCGGCGTCGCGGCGATGACGGGCGCGGACGCGTGACCGACCCCGAGGAAGACCATCGCCTGCGCGGGCAGGAGAGCGAGCGCCTTTATGAGTCTCGACGCCGCGGCGACGACGGGCGCGGACGCGTGACAGATCCAGAGCACGACCACCGCCTGCGCGGCCAGGAGAGCGAGCGCCTCTATGAGTCTCGCCACCGTGGCGACGACGGGCGCGGACGCGTGACCGACCCAGAGCACGACCACCGCCTGCGCGGCCAGGAGAGCGAGCGCCTCTATGAGTCCCGCCATCGCGGCGACGACGGCCGCGGACGCGTGACCGATCCCGAATACGACCACCGCCTGCGCGGGCACGAGAGCGAGCGCCTCTATGAGTTCCGCCACCGTGGCGATGACGGCCGCGGCCGGGTGACCGACCCCGAGCACGACCATCGCCTGCGCGGGCAGGAAAGCGAGCGCCTCTATGAATCCCGCCATCGCAGCGACGACGGCCGCGGCCGAGTAACCGACCCCGAGCACGACCATCGCCTGAGCGGGCAGGAGAGCGAACGCCTCTATGAGTCTCGCCATCGCGGCGACGACGGGCGCGGACGCGTGACGGACCCAGAGGACGACCATCGCCTGCGCGGGCGCGGCTTCTCCGCAAGCGGCAATGGCGGCTCGGGCCGATATGACGATGATGAGGAGGAAAGCCGTAGTCGAAGCCGCGGCCGCTCTTCGAGGAGCCAGTCGTATCGCGACCGCGACGAGGACTTCGAGCGTCGCCGCTAAGTCTAAGATCGCTGAAGTCAGGAAAAAAGCTCTCGCGATATGTCGGGAGCTTTTTTCGCGCCAGCCGGAAAGCGGTTCGTGAGAGTCGATCCCCCTCTCAATCTATTAATCTTCGCGCGGCTATAGTTCATCGTGAGGCTAAAGGATAACGCCATGACATTGCGCTACGGATTGTGGGCGCCCGCCATCGTGGTCTGCCTTTTCGTCGCCGGCGGCGCCCAGGACGCGCTTTCCAACGAGAAGACGGCTCATTGCAAGGCGCTCAACGCAGCCGATCCCGACAAGGACGGCGCGCTCGACTCGACCGAAGCCAGGGAAGCAGCCTCCAGGTTGTTCGACAAGCTGGAGACGGACAAGGATGGAACCGTTACGCCGAAAGAGTTGCAGGGCCGGTTGTCCAGGAAGGACCTTTCCGCCGGCGATCCCGACAAGGACGCCACGCTGACCAAGGATGAATATCTCGCCATCGTAGGTTCCCGCTTCACAGCCGCAGATCACGACGCGGACGGAACCGTCGATTGCAAGGAAGCAAAAAGCGACGCCGGGCGCGCGCTCCTGCGGGTTCTAAAATAAAGTGACGCTATATTTAGAAAGATAATAGTAAGCGTGAGCGATAAGCATAAAAAATCGGCCAACTCTTCCCTTGAATGCTGCTGATGTACGACCCACCTCAAGTGCAACCTGAGCTTTTAGCAAATAAAGCTCGGGCCTAGCACTTGGGAGGAGAAACTCCATGAAAGTATGGAAAAAGCCCGTTGCTTCGACGGTTGACGCCGGTTTCGAAGTCACACGCTACCTGCCGTCGACGCTCGACATCGCGGCGAAGCGCGCCTGTAAGTAACTTCGGCCGGTGCGCGACCCTTCGTTGATCGTCAAGGTACTCGGTTCGGGCGCCGGGGGAGGATTTCCGCAATGGAATTGCAACGCTCGGCTGTCCCGCATGGCGTGGGACGGAGATCCGAGGGTGAGTCCAAGGACGCAGTCGAGCATTGCAATTTCCGCCGACATGAAGCGCTGGGTGGTCGTGAACGCATCGCCCGACCTGCGCCATCAAATATGGACCACTCAGGAGCTTCAGCCGGACCGGGCAGGAGCCAGCCGTAACTCGCCTATCAAGGCCGTCGTCCTGACGAATGGCGATATCGATCACATCGCCGGCCTGCTGACCTTGCGGGAACGCCAGCCTTTTCGGATCTACGCGACGCCTCGCGTGCTCGCGATCCTTGCCGCCAACAGCGTTTTCGACGTGCTGGCCAGCGACGTTGTCGAGCGCATTCCGCTGCCGCTCGACAGGACAGTCGAGATCGCCGATACGGGCGGCGTGACAGTCGAGGCTTTTCCCGTGCCCGGTAAAATCGCGCTATACCTCGAAGACGCATCCAAGGGCGAAACCTTCGGAACCGAGCCCGGCGACACAATCGGGCTCAAGATCGCGGCGGGGCGTTCGGCGCCGGTCTTCTATATCCCGGGCTGTGCGCACGTCGATAACGCCCTTCTCCGCCGAGTACACGGCGCGGGCTGTCTGCTATTCGACGGCACGGTGTTCACAGACACGGAACTCATCGACCTCGGCGTCCTCGAAAAGACAGGTCAGCGCATGGGGCATATCGCCATCGAAGGCGAGGGCGGTTCGCTCCACGTCTTCGACCGCGCTGCTATCGAGCGAAAAGTCTACATCCACATCAATACGACGAACC
This sequence comes from uncultured Alphaproteobacteria bacterium, assembly GCA_963748525.1. Classification (GTDB taxonomy): domain Bacteria; phylum Pseudomonadota; class Alphaproteobacteria; order Rhizobiales; family Rhodomicrobiaceae; genus Rhodomicrobium. Next base: position 28,585 of record CAVVJJ010000013.1, on the reverse strand, counting down.
CCTTCCTCGAAGAGGGCTCCGCCGCCTTCGAAACCGTGAGGCAAGCGGGCTGGGACGTCGCCTATGACGGCATGATGATAACTATTTAACTATTTCTCCGGCAGAATTCCGCAGGGAGGAAGAGTCTATGAACGAAGCGCACGCCGGCATCACCGCCACGGTGCCGCCCCAAGGTCTAAGCCCCGAAGAACTCGAAGCGATGCTCCGCGAGATTGGCGCGCGGCGCTATCACAATCTGCACCCGTTCCATAAGCTCCTGCACAGCGGCGCGCTCTCCAGATCGCAGGTGCAGGCCTGGGCGCTGAACCGTTTCTATTATCAGGCGATGATCCCGAGGAAGGATTGCGCGCTGATGTCGAAAATGACAGATCGCGCGCTTCGGCTTGAATGGCGACATCGCTATTTCGACCACGACGGCATCGGCGAGGACGACGGCGGCATCGAGCGCTGGCTGCGGCTTACCGATGCCCTGGGCTTGACGCGCGATTACGTGACGTCGGCCAAAGGCATCCTGCCGGGCACGCGATTCGCGGTGGAGGCCTATCTGCATTTCGTTCGCGAGAGGAGCGTGCTCGAAGGGATCGCCTCCTCGCTGACGGAGCTGTTCGCGCCGGGCATTCATTCGGAGCGCATCTCCGGCATGCTGGCGAACTACAGCTTCATCGACGAATCGATGATGGGCTATTTCAAGAAGAGGCTGACCCAGGCGCCGCGCGACGTGCAATTTGCGCTGACCTTTGTGAAGGAGCAGGCGCGCACGCCGCAAGCGCAGCAAGCCGTGGTCGATGCGCTGATCTTCAAAACGCAAGTGCTGTGGGCGCAGCTTGACGCGCTGCATTTTGCCTATGTCGAACCGAGGCTTATCCCGCCGGGAGCTTTTCGGCCGTGATGCGCGCGCGGGCCCTGGTTACGGCGGACAGCAAGCCCTATCTTCCGCGTTATATCCGCGTTCAGTTCGACGCCATCCGGCAGCGCACTGCGGTTCTTGCGCCTGAGCGCGTTTATTGGCCGGACGAGACTGCCGTTGAAATCCTGAAGCTATGCGACGGCGTTCGCCCGATTTCCCAGATAGCCGGGCGCCTCGCCGGGGATTACGCCGCGCCGACGGAAATCATTGAAGCCGATGTGCTGGAGTTCGTGCAATCATGGACGGATCTGCGACTGTTGAAACTCTGGAAAGCGTAGGCGCCGCCGCGAAGGCCGGCCCGCCGCTTGGCATGCTCGCCGAGTTGACGCACCGCTGCCCGCTGCAATGCCCCTATTGCTCCAACCCCATCCAACTCCTCAAGGCGGCGGACGAACTCGACACGCAAACCTGGCTGTCCGTCTTCTCGCAAGCCGCGGACCTGGGCGTCTTGCAGGTGCATCTTTCGGGCGGCGAGCCGGCGCTCAGGCAAGACCTCGAAGACTTCGTGGCTGCGCTCGCCGCGCGCGGCGTTTACACGAACCTTATTACGGCGGGCGTCACGCTGACCGCCGAGCGGATCGACCGGCTGCGCGATCTCGGCCTCGATCATGTGCAGCTCAGCGTGCAGGCCATCGAGCCCGCGCTTTCCGACACAATCGCGAACTACAAGGGCAGCCTCGCGAAGAAGCGCCAGGTCGCGGATTGGGTGCGCGAGGCGGGCCTTCCGCTCACGCTGAATGCGCCCACGCACCGCCACAATATCGGGCAGACGCGCGCGCTTATCGACTTTGCGCTCGAAATCGGCGCCGACAGGCTGGAGATCGCGCACGTGCAATATTACGGCTGGGCGGCGCGGAACAGGGCGGCGCTCTTGCCGGGGTACGAGCGCGTTCTCGACGAAGCCGCGATGGTCGGCGAGGCCAGGGAAAAGCTGAAGGGCGTTCTCAACATCGACTATGTGACGCCGGACTATTACGCGCAGTTTCCGAAGCCCTGCATGGGCGGCTGGGCGAAGGACGTGATTACCGTGAAGCCGGAGGGGAAGGTCCTGCCGTGCCACGCGGCGGAAAGCCTACCGCTCATTTTCGATACCGTGAGGGAAAAGCCGCTCGCCGACATCTGGTACGGCAGCGCAGCCTTCAATCGCTTTCGCGGCTTCGGCTGGATGAAGGAGCCGTGCCGATCCTGTCCGCGGAAAGAGATCGATTTCGGCGGCTGCCGCTGCCAGGCATTCGCGATCCTTGGCGACGCGGAAGCCACGGACCCGGCTTGCAGCCTTTCTCCGCACCATCATCTCATGACAGATGTCGCCGAAGCAGCAGCGGCCGCGGAGCCGCCGCCGTTCGTCTATCGGCGCATCGGCCAAGTCTAGCAGATGCTGAAGCGCCTCATCCTGAGGAGGCGCGAGCCACGCGCCGTCTCGAAGGATGAGGCTCCCGCCGCATCGTTGTTTCTTTACCTAGCAAGACCATGGAGAAGGCGGTCATGGAAAGCGTTGGAACGGAAAGGCAAGAGCGACGGGCGAAGCGGCTATGCGCTGTCGCGATTGCGGCTTGCCTTGCCTTGCCCTGCGCGGCCGCCCCGGCGCCCCTCGCGAGCGACTATCCGACGGAGGCCCGCACCGATTATGTCTTCGGCTGCATGAAGGCCAATGGCGACACCCGCACCGCGCTTCAGCAATGCTCGTGCTCCATCGATGTGATCGCGTCCATCCTGCCCTACGACCGCTATGTCGAAGCCGAGGCGGTGCTGAGCCTCGCCCAGGTTCCGGGCCGTTTCGGCGCCATGTTCCGGTCGCCGGAGCCCGCGAAGGCGGCGGTGAACGACCTGCGCCGCGCCCAGGCTGAAGCGGAAATTCGCTGTTTCAGTAGTGACGCATTTTGAAATTTTGGATAGTTAGGAGTTTTCAGGGGTTGGTATCGCAGCGTGTGGATGCGACCACGCAAAAGCTACGACGCTCTGCTCCGGCGGTAGCGGCGCAATTGGACATTGCAATCCTTTCAGCCGTCTCCTTATCGACGCCAATCGCCCAGCCGGCGCCAGGCGTTCCAGGCGCTGGGTCGTAGGCTTCCGCCGCACATTGATGATTGAAGCCGCTGATGATTTTACAGAGGGGGCGAGTTCTCTCGGAACCGTGATTCCGGCACCAATCGAGAGCGCCCTCCGCGGCCAAAGCTGCGGTCTTGGCGTTCACTTTTATTCCGATGGAGTATCCATCCTTCGCAATGTCGCCGGTTGTGCCCACGGCAATGGCGCCCTCAGCAAAAACGATCTCAGGCCATAGGAATATTGCTACGCCACAGATGGCCAAGAGACGGCGGCCCTGTTTGTTAGCCATTTGCTCAAAACCCCTCATAAGCATTTAATCAACTGAGTGATATCGCTGCTTAGCTCAGGGAAGCAACGCGACCAATTATCCGCTTGACCGGTCAAGCAACTAAGCTGCTCATACTCATCACGTGCCTGCTAGGCGGCAACGGCGGCGCAAAATGAACTTGTCGAGCTGGTTAGGATCGCTTGGGCGCTTTGGCGGTGCTTTACCACTCATGCTTGGAGAATGGCACGGCTGAACTCGTCAGAAGCGGCGGCGCCTGTTTGTTGCGGTCCCGAATTAACGACGGGCGGGTTATTCCTTGAAGGCGCGGTTGGCGTTGGCGGAGCGGGCGAAAAGCGAGCCCGCCTGAGCGTCGATGCGGGCGGATGTTAAATCCAGGCCTTCAAGGTTGGCGCCGTCGAGCCTTGCGCCGCGAAAGTCGGCGCCGCTTGCCTCCGCATCGCGCAAGTTCGCGCTCGCGAGGTTCGCGCCACGCAGGTTGGCGAAGGCGAGGTCGGCGCGGGACAGGTCGGCGCCCGAAAGGTCCGCGCCTTCAAGGCTGGCCGATTTCATCACTGTCCGCATCAGGCCCATGGACTGGTTCTTCATATCCGGCGCGCCGTTCGCGCCCGAGAGGTTCGAGCCCCGGAAGCTCGCGCCCGTAAAGTTCGCGGCGAGACGCGCTCCCCGCAAATCCGCGCCATCGAATTTCGCGGCCTGCATCTGCGCGGAGAACAAGGATGCGCGGGCGAGGCTCGCGCCTGTGAAGTCGGCCTTCATTGCCCAGGCAAGATCGAGGACAGCGCCATCGAGCTTCGTCTTGGCGAGCGTAGCGTTGTTGAGCCGCGCGGAGCGAAGGATCGCGCCGGACAGATCGAGACCCGAAAGATTGAGGCCGGACAATCGCCGGCCCGACAGGTCGAGCGGCTTGCCGCTGGACGCCTTTATCGCGGCCTCGACGTCAGCGCGCGTCATCTCCGCTTCAGTCATGGCAGGCGAATTCAAGTCCAGGTATTGCAGCATGTCCTGGGCCGCAGCATCCTGAAAAGCAACCAGGGCTACGGCGGAGAGCCAAATCGCGAAGAATCGCATCTTCACGTCCTTCCGAGGCGCTTCGCTGAGACTTTCTTGATGCTCGCAGAACGGCGCACGCGGATGACGGTTCCGGAATTTCCGGAAAAAGCGAATTCTTGGGAACTAAATATTTTTCTCGGGTTTCGGATAGCGGCAGGTCCAGCGTTGGACAAACCACTGCGGATGCTCGGAGCCCCATTTGGCGATGAACGGCGGCGCGCTCATCGTGCATTGCCAAGGCGTCGTGTCTGTGTCGAGCAAGACGCGTTCGTCCTGGCAAGTGGTCGGATGCGAAAGGGCGCAAACCGTTAAGACAAGTTCCAGCATTGCGTGTTGTCCTCTATAACGAAACTAGGCTGGCGCCAGCCAGAGCTGTGCCATTATGCATGATAGAGCGAGCAGCAACACGCTTGCATGCTGTCTTATTGACGCAATTCGCTCCGCTGATGTAAAGAGATCACAACCCAAAAAGGAAACGCGTTGCGGCTTTTCTGCGCTTCAACAGTTTGAGAGGCGCTAGGGCTTGGGAGCGCGAACGGCTTTCGGAATCCGGGCCGCCGCCGGCGCCTGCGTTTTTGCGCCTGGGGCCGCGCGAGCGGGAGATATCCGTCATTTTCAGCCGAGCCCCGGATTTCGATTGCAGGCTTCCGCCTGCAACGCCTATGGTGCGTTCATCGGTCGGGCCATGCGCCTCGACACGCGATAATGAGTTTGTTCTAAAAAGTGGGGCGCAACCGATGGCTCGTGAAGCGATCATTCAGGAAGACACCATTATCAAAGGCAAGATCCGCAATTGCCGGCAGATGGAAATCCGCGGATTTGTCGAGGGCGAACTTGCCGCCGAATCCGTGCTTATCCATCAGGGCGGAACCTTCTATGGCACGCTGAAAACGGACCAGGCCGACATTGCAGGCTCGCTTCAGGGCGAGGTCTTCGTAAAGAACCTCATCAGCATACGCAGCTCTGGCTCGGTTAACGGCAATGTGCGCTACGGGCAGCTCGCCATGGAGATGGGCGCCGACTTAAGCGCGGAATTGCGCAATGTGCCGCCAAGGCTCGCCGGAGATCTCGACATCACCGTCAAGCGCGGCAAATCCGCCGTCATCACCACCGAGGATATTACCGCCGTCGATCCCGACGACACGCCGGACCACCTCACTTACACCGTGTCCAACGCTATCAATGGCTTCGTCGCGCTTGCGGGCGCCGCGGGCGTCTCGATCACAAATTTCACGCAAGCCGACATTGAGGCGGGCCGCGTGATGTTCGTCCATGATGGCGGCGGCAGCAACAGCGCCAACTTCGATATTATGGTCGCCGACGATAGCGGCGCAACTTCCGGCCGCGCTCAAACCGTCACCGTCCACGTAAGAGGCTGAGAAACAGGCGGCTGGCTGGCTTGCCCGGAAAGCTCCGGCGCATCAGCCGCTGGCGATTGGAGCCGGCGCGAGCTCGCCTTACAGAACCTGGTAGACTGCGGGAGACCGCGCGGAACCCTGCCGCGTAGACTGGATCAAGCGCTTCTTCTCAAGCGACCCCAGTACGGAGTGCAGCGATCCGAGCGGGATCTGCGCCGCCTCAGCCAGCACGGCCGCTTTCACCGCGACCTCATTGTTCTCGTCCATCCTCGCGCGAAGCGCCTTCAGGACAGCGTTTTGGCGTTGGCTCAAATCGGCCTCGCCCTCGGCGCCGTTCCGCTTCGCGACCTCGCGCCTCGCCGGGGCGGCTTCCTCCTTGCGCTTGGCGCGCTGACCATTCTGCACATCGGCATAGTCCCGCGCGCGCGCCTCGTCGAAGAACGTCGCGACGACTTCCAAAAGGCGCGGCTGGGTAGGATCTGTCCGCACGACTGCCCAGGTTGATTCTTCAATGGCGACTGTCTTGAACATCTCAGTCTCGCCTCCTTTTACCGGTGAACTCTGTCGGCAGCTGAGATAACGGCCTCATCGCTGACTTTACGCCAAGCTGCCTCTCTGCATTGTACGAAGCGTAACGCGCATTGGTTTCTATTGCCTTGCAACGGCGGGTAAGCTTGCGCTCAGCAAAGCCGCGTCGCCTGGAGCTACACAGTCGATGCATTGCCAGCAGCCACTCGCTCGCGGCGGCGGCGCATTGCTGAGCTGATCTTGCAGCATCGCTGCATCGGCCGCAAGTTGACTGCATGCCGCGCAGGCGCGGCCGCCCGAGCGCTTGCGACCGAGCCTTCGCTGATGCTCTATCTGTGTTCTGCGCGCGCGGTCACCCTCCGCGCCTGATTTCCGGCCTCACAGACTATACGATATGTGATGAGCCAGCTGTTGCGCAGCGGGTCTCCAACTTGCGGCTCGAACTCGGAGATGGATCTGACCTGCGGCGTCGAGCGAATGAAGCGGCGGAGTTTGCCTGCCTGTTCGACTTCCCCGCAGATGAAGCTCTCTTTCTCGAAGCTGACCTGATGACTGGCGACGACGCGATCCGCGGCCGCCGACGGCGCCGCCGCCGCGATCAGAAGTGCGAGAGAATATTTCAGCATGCTGGGCCTCCTTTGCGTCTCGCAAACGGTAAGGCCGAATTCAGGGCCAGATCGGAAGCGAGACTGGCCAAGTTTTGATCTAGATCAAACATTGGCAGACTGCCTCTTCTCTGCAAGTCAAGAAGCTGCGGGGGCCGGCGCTTTTTGGCATAAAAGGGCAGTTTTCTAGTCCTGCCGAAGGTTGTGCAGGCGGCGCTATTTGAAAATGACTTTCAACTGCAAAAAATTGAAATGTTATGATTCCAACTCCAGAAGCAAATCCCCCGCGCGGTGTGCTCGGCCTCTGCCGCTGGGCAAGCCGAGGCAGGGCGTTCTCGAGAAACTTCAGCCACGCTGGCGACAAGCCGCTTTTGGCGCAGGGCGCATCAGCCGACCCCTTCGCCGCAGTCTTCCGCTCCGGCACTCCTTCCCAATCGTTTTCCCGCAAGCGTGAGGAAAGCTGGTGCTATGTTTGCGCTTTATCACCTATAATCTGCGCTCCTGACCCGCTCCTCCGAAGCCTGAGATTCATACTGGAAAGGACCATCAAGTGCCTGAATATGCCTTGGAAGTGCGCGACCACATCATGATCGCTCACAGCCTTCCCAATCCCGCATTCGGGCGCGCGCAGGGCATGCACGGCGCGACCTTCATCGTGGATGTGACGTTTTTTCGCAGCGAGCTGAACGAAGCCAACACCGTGATAAACATCGGCCTCGCCCATGAAGCGCTCAAGGCCGTGCTTGCGCCGCTGAACTTCGAAAATCTCGACCAGGCGGCCGGCCTTGAGGACAAGCTCACAACGACCGAGTTCCTGTGCCGGTACATTTTCGATCAGTTGGCTGCGCTCATCGACGAAGGATTCCTGGGCGAAGACGGCAAGGCCTTGGGCCGGATGCGCGTGACGCTGACGGAAAGCCACCTCACCCGCGCCTGGTACGAGCGCGAACTGCCGGCATGACGCGCGTATCCGCGCTCCCGCGGTCTCACCGGGAGCGCGCGCAATCCTGCCGATCCTGGCGGAAGAACTGAACGTCACGGATCAGCGGCCGGCTTCCGGTTTCCGTCCAAAGCCGAAATCGCGCTGAGCGGTCCTCGCCGCGGCGCAGACGGACGGCGGCGCTCCTTGCCGGAAGCGGTTTTCTAATCGATTCTGAAATTCTTGGAAGCCGCCGCAGGGGCGGCCATGACGGCGGAGGCTTGTCGCCGGCTTGGCGCGGGAGCTACTTGCTCTTCTCCTGGCTTTGCTGCTGCGCCGCGCTGTCCTCTTCCTTGGGCGCGTCCTTCACCTCGACGTCGCCCTTGGCGTTGATCGTGACGAGCACGCCAATGTCCGCGTTCGAGTTGCTGTCGTAGCTGGTGACGCGCCACGTCACTTCGTTCTCCGTGCCATCTTCCTCGACCGCAAGGAACGCGTTCGGCAGCTTCTTGTCCGCGATCTTCTTCACGGCGACGGTCTTGTGAACCCTCGACGTATTGCCGTCCGCGCTGACCGCCATGAGCTGGAGCACGAGATGAGCCTGTGTCGTGTCGCCTGAGGGAACGGTCAGAACGGTCGCCCGGAAGACGCCGGAGGCGTCGCCATCGGTCCAGGTTCCGGCAGTGGCGACTTCGGTCACCTCAGGAGGAATAGCAAGCGTCAACTTTTCGGCGTCTTGTGCCCGGGCCGGCGAAAGTGCTAGACATGCAATGATAAGAGTTGCGGCTATTTTCGCGTACATCGAAACTCTCCCTGAGATCGGCGAGGCTGGCGGAGCGCTATTCGGGCGACGGCGCATTCACGGCATGGGTATGCGTTGGTTGTGACATTAGCGTGGCAAGAGGTTAAGTGCATCCTAACGGCGTCCAGCGCAGGGCGGCAAGGACAACACGTAGCGCCCTTCGCGATTATCAACACACTTCGTAGGGGAATCAAGTGTCTGGACCTAACGCGCTTTCTCAAGCCCGAGCATTATTGGCGCCCATCAATAAAGATGGATATAAGTTCGTTGCCATAGGCGCGGGCGCAACAATAATCGGCTTCTATTTGTGGTCGCCGCTCGGATGGTTATCCTTGATTGCCACTTTGGCGCTCGCTTATTTCTTTCGCGATCCCTATCGTGTGGCGCCTCAGCGCGAGGGGCTGGTGATTGCGCCAGCGGACGGCGTCGTGATCGGCGTCGAGCCCGTGACGCCTCCCGCGGAGCTGAATCTCGGCGAGGAGCCTCGAACGCGCGTCTCCATCTTCCTTTCTGTTCTCGACGTTCATGTCGTCCGTGCGCCTATTGCGGGACGCATCGAGACGTCGGTGCATAGGCCGGGCGTCTACAAGAACGCGGCGGATCCCGAGGCGCCCAAGGAAAACGAGCGCCACGGTTTCGTGATCGAGGCGAAAAACGCAGTCCGCGTAGGCGTCGTTCTCGTAGCGGGCTATGTCGCCCGGCGCATCGTCACAACCGTTCAGATCGGCGATAGCGTCGGCGCGGGCGAACGCATCGGTCTTATTCGCTTCGGCAGCCGGGTTGATCTTTATCTTCCGAAAGGGGCTTTGCTCATCTCGGAGGGACAGCGCACAATCGCAGGCGAGACGGTCATCGCCGACCTTGAGTCCCAGGAGACCGCCCGCGCCTTCAAGCGGATTTAGTCGCCGGATTCGGTAAGACGGAGCACAGACTACGTCGAAACCAATTGCCGGGTTGCATTTTGGCGTCGAAAACGTTCCCATGGATAAAGAAAGACTATGCGGCGATGGAAAATGACAGTGCGGCTTTCGGCCTGCGGCCCAAACTCGCAGACCTGGGATTGCCGGAACGGATTGCGTCATGAAGCTTAATCATGGCCGTCCCTTCAAGATTATCGGCAGGCACGGCGCGCCCTCCGACGATTCCCGTCTGCGCAATCTTGCGAAGCTGATCCCCAATCTCCTCACGCTCACAGCGGTGCTGTGCGGGCTGCTGGCCATCCGCCTCTCCGGCGAGGGGAATTTCGCTCTCGCGATGACGGCGATCCTCGCAGCCGCGTTTCTCGACGCCTCCGACGGTTATGCCGCGCGCAAGCTTAAGGCGGAATCGGCGATCGGGGCCGAACTCGATTCCCTTGCCGATTTCCTGAATTTCGGCGTCGCTCCCGCGATCCTTCTCTATGACCGTCACCTCCGTCAGCTCGGGCTTTCAGGCTGGATCATCGCCTCCGCGTATGTCATGGCGACCGGGTTTCGTCTCGCCCGTTTCAATGTCCAGTCAAAGTCGATCCCGGCTCTGCCTTCGGATAGGCCGCGGTCCAAGGGGTGGTTCTGCGGGTTGCCCTCGACAGGCGCCGCCATGGCGATCATGGGCGCCGACGCAGCGGCGCTTCGCCTTCATCCGGCTGAAATTCCGCTGGTGATCGCAGGCGCCGCCGTCACGGCAAGCGCCCTCATGATCAGCAAGCTGCCCGTGCCGTCGCTGGGGGCGATTTTCGCCCCCAACACCCCGAAGCGCTAATACTGTACGGGATAGTTCCCCTGGGTCTGAACCCGCTCCCAGAAGGTGTGGTTGTTATAGAACCCCGGGTAGTTGTAGGCCGCCGAGCCGAATACGTACGGAGTGAGCTGCCAGCCGTAAAGATGGCCGCCCACGGGCCTATGCGAGTATTCATTCAAGTAAAACTCATGGGACTGGCCATAGCGCGAATAGTGGCGGCGGCTGCCCTTGTAATGGTGGTCTGCGGCGAAGGCGTCGACCGATGCGCCGAAGGCGGCGACGGCCATGACTGCACTGAAAATAATTCTCGACATCGTGATCTCCCGCTAGCGTGACCTACCAAAGGCATAAGCGGATGCCGAGGCTCGCCCGTCCGCCTTATCGTTTAGTATAGGCGCAGGGCTCCATCCTACTAGTGAGCTTTTGCAACGGAGTAAATATATCTCTCTCTCAGCCCGCTCCATTAGCGGCGAAGGCTGCGCCATAGCTGTCCCGGCCGAACCTCTGCCCCAAGACTACAACCTGGCCGAGAGGCGTCCCATGCAGAAGCATGACATGCCGCTTGACAAGTCCGTAGTTCAACAGCTTCTCGGCATGGTCGGAGGGGATATCCGTCACAAGGCAGGGGCGCTTGATGATCTTTTCAAGCGAATTTCGTTCACCGCGAGACATTTGGATTGCTGGCATGGGAACCTACGCACACAGTCTACGATGGTTGACGAGCCTGGATGGCTTGTTGCGCTCAAGGGTTTTAAACGAGATTGCGGCAAAAAAGCGTAAGTCCGATCATTCAAAATGTATCGAACGGCGAAAAGCCGTAGGCCGCCAGGAAAGGAGATAGAACCGATGACGCAAAAAGGCGCCCAGGAGCCATTGCTGTTGGAATTGCGGCTCAACCCCGAGAAGTCCGCGCTCTCGGCATCGTTTGCGGATGGGTTCGCGGAGAGCCTGTCCGCGGAGTTCCTGCGGGTGGTAAGCCCGAGCGCCGAGGTGCAGGGGCACTCGCCCTCGGAACGAAAGATCGTTCCCGCCAAAAGGCAAGTGACCATAAAAGGCATCGAACCCGTGGGAAATTACGCGGTTCGAACTCGTCTTCAGCGACGGCCACAACACCGGCATCTATTCCTGGTCCTACCTCTATGAGATCGCGCGCAAGAAAAATGAGATGTGGAGCGCCTATCTTGAGGAGCTGGCCGCCGCCGGTCTTAGCCGCGACCGCTGAGCGCCCGAATTGGCGCCGCGTTCGAGACCCCGCCGCGACCGTTGAAAATATGTCGCAGTTTTCTGCTATTGTGCGGCGAATGGAAGCATAAAATCAGCGCGCCCGACCGTTGGCGGCGCGAGATGAAAGAGAAAATGCTCAACACCTTTGACAAGGGCGAGGCGAACGGCCAGCCGCCTGCGGGCTCCGCATTCCCGGAAGGCGAAAAGCGCGCGCCGGCCGTCCTTGCGTCCCCGCGGCAGGGGCCGCTGACAAGGCTCGCGGCGCGAAAGTGGCTCGTCGTCCTGGCCGCGGCCATCACGAGCGTCCTTGGCGTCTCCTTTCAGTTGCCCTGGGAAGCTGCGGCGGCGGCCTGGCTTGCGTTCACAGCCGGCGCCGCGATTATCCCTCGCGCTGGTGTATCGCCGCCTTACAGTCCCTTGATCGTCGCGCCCCGCCCGCTGGACGAGCCTCTCGAAATTGCTGCGTCTGTCACAGGCGCGCTTCCGGAGCCCGCGATCCTTCTTGCGCAGGACGGAACCATCCTCTTTTTCAATGCGAAGGCTGGCGAGTTGTTCGGCGTTTTGAAGACCGGATCGCATGTTTCAAGCGCCATTCGCAGCCCGCAAGTGCTCGATGCCGTCGCCGGCTGCGGCCCTGAAAAAACCCAGCAGACCGTCGCCTTCAGCGATCGCGTTCCAGTCGAACGCTACATGGCTGCGACTGTGTCATGCCTCGGCCCAAAATCCGAAAAGGATCCCGCCATCTTGCTCTTCGTGCGGGACCTGACGGAGCAGCGGCGTCTCGATCAGCTGCGCTCCGACTTCATCGCGAATGCAAGTCACGAAATCAAAACGCCGCTGGCGTCGATCATCGGCTTCATCGAAACCCTTCAAGGCGCCGCGCGCCACGACGAGGCGGCTCGCGACCGATTCCTGCCGATCATGGCGAAACAGGCGGAAAGGATGGCCCGTCTGATCGACAACCTCATGTCGCTCTCCCGTGTGCAGATGCGGGCGCACCTGAAACCGCAGGGCGTTGTCAGGATTTCCGAGCTTGTGACCCAGGCTTGCGACGCGTTGGAGCCGATGGCGTCGGAGGCGGACATCCGCGTCGAGTTCATGACTGAGATCGAGGGCGCGACCGTTCTCGGGGATCGCGACGAACTTGCCCAGGTCTTCATCAATCTCCTGCACAACGCGATCAAATACGGGCACGCGGGCGGCGCCGTCACGGTTAAACTCGCACGCCAGCAAAACGGGTCGGCGAGCAGCATCGCGGTCAGCGTCGAAGATAATGGCCCAGGCATCCCAGCTCAGCATTTGCCGCGGCTGACGGAGCGGTTTTACAGGGTTCCGGGTTCGGCCGCCTTGGAAAGGGGAGGAACGGGGCTCGGGCTCGCCATCGTGAAGCACGTCGTGAACCGCCATCGCGGCGAACTTCGCATATCGTCGGAGGTTGGCGCCGGCTCGATATTCACCGTCGTTCTCGCCGAGCACAAGCCCCGGGCACAGTCATGTCAGCCGAAGGACGCCTAGGCGGCGGTCTGTGGAACAGTTAAGAATGAGGCGCATGGATTCGTGCGTTCTCGGCTTCCTGGGCGAGTTGCAGCGTTGATTGCTGTGCCGCGGCCCGCAAGCGAGGGCTCGCAATGACCTCGATAGCGATTGCGCGCGGCGCCTCGGACGCCTGACCTGCAAGGCGTGCTTGGCCGGAAAGCGCCCGCACTCAAAAGACTTAACGTGTCATCAAAGCTTCACCCCGCTTTCATAAAACGGTTGCGGCGCTACCCTAAATTCAGGCGCGTTGTACCGCCACACAGGTTGGTTGTAATATTTTTCAAGGGAGAGCAGAGTGAATCATCGTCTCGTCGCCCGCGCGGCGGCCGTGGCCGCTATTGGCCTTGTTACCGCTGGCTCCGCATCTGCCCGTGATCAGGTTAAGATCGCCGGTTCGTCGACAGTCTTCCCCTACGCGAAGATCGTGGCCGAGAATTATGCGAAGGCAAACCCCAATCTCAAAGCGCCCGTTGTCGAGTCCGGCGGTTCATCCGCGGGCCTGAAGCAATTCTGCGAAGGCGTCGGCGAAGACAAGATCGACATCGCCAACTCTTCGCGGCGCATCAAGAAGTCGGAGCAGGAAGCCTGCGCGAAAAACGGCGTCACCGACATCGTCGAGGTGAAGTTCGGTTATGACGGCATCGTGTTTGCGTCCGACGTGAAAGGCCCGTCTTTCGCGCTCGAACCCAAGGATGTGTTTCTCGCGCTCGCTCCAGAAATCCCCGTCGACGGCAAGCTCGTCGCCAATCCCAACAAGACCTTGAAGCAAGTGAACGCGGCCTTCCCGGAGTGGGAGATCGTGGCCTACATCCCCGGCGAGAAGCACGGAACGCGCGAAGTCTTCGAAGAGAAGGTGCTGGTCGCCGGCTGCAAGGCCGTGGGCGCCGACAAGCTTCTTGAGGAGAAGCTCAAGGCCGAAGGAACGGCCGAGGACAAGCTGAAGGGCGTCGCCGACAAGGCCTGCGCGAAAGTTCGCAAGGACGACGGCGGCAAGCACGCCATCGATATCGACGGCGACTACACCGAGACGCTCGCCCGGCTTCAGTCCAACAAGCAGTCCTTCGGGGTGTTCGGCCTCTCCTTCTACGAGAACAATGCCGACAAGCTGAAGGTCGCCACCGTTAGCGGCGTGACGCCGTCCGTGGAAACCGTTGCGGCGGGCAAATATCCCGTTTCCCGCCCGCTGTTCTTCTACGTCAAGAAGGCGCATGTCGGCGTGATCCCCGGCCTGCAGGAATACGCCGAGTTCTTCGTCAGCGATAAGATGATCGGCGAAGACGGACCTCTCGCGCAGTACGGCCTTGTGCCGCTGCCGGCCAACGAGGCCAAGGAGACGCGCGAAACCGTGAAAACGCTGAAGGTGTTGGGTCCGCTCAGCTAAGACGGAAGCGCTGCTAAGACGGAATTAGCGTGGCGGAGGGGCAGCCGCCACGCTATCTTGCCACAGCATTGGGATGTCGAGTCGCTTGGGGAGTCGGCTGTGTCGCTTGGCGCATTGCTTCTTAGTCTTTTTGGGCTGGCTGTCGTTGCTTTCTTTATCGGATTTGCGCGAGCTAAGGCCCTTGCGCACGGCGATGAGCACTCGCTTCATTCGCGGCCAGGCTATCACGGCGGCTATCTCGCGCTCTGGACGGCCCTTCCCGCCACTCTCATCCTTTTGATATGGGCCGCCGTCGAACCGCCGTTCCTCGACCGTCAAGTGCGGGCTGTTCTGCCCGAGCGCGTTTTGCAAGGGTCCGACGCCCAGGTCGGGCTGACGATGAGCGTCGTAAAAAGCGTCGCGCCCGGCTTGAAAATGCTCACGCCCCAAGAGCTGCAAGCGGCGAAAGCCGATCCCCAGGAAGCGCAGCGGCTTCTTTCGCTGAAAAGGATCGCGCTTGCAAGCGCGCCGGATCCGGCCATCATCGGCGCCGCAGAGCTTTTGAATAGCTTGAAATGGAAAAGCAGCCTGGCGAAGACCGGCGTCGCGGCGTTTCTCGCCCTGTTCGGCTTCTTCATTGCTTTCCTGCGCATGTCGCCGCGCCTGCGGGCCCGTAATTTTGTCGAGCGGATCGTGGTGGCCGCCCTCATGGCAGGGTCTTCGGTCGCGATCCTGACGACGGCAGGGATTGTGCTTTCCGTGCTGTTCGAGAGCCTCGACTTCTTCAAGCGCGTCTCGTTCATCGATTTCCTGACGGGGACTGTTTGGGATCCTCGTTTTGCGGGCGCAGGCAGCGGAAGCACGGAAGGACAGTTCGGGCTGGTGCCGCTCTTGTGGGGCACGCTCTATATCTCGGTCGTCGCCCTGATCGTCGCGGTGCCGATTGGGCTTCTGGCTGCGATCTACATGTCCGAATACGCCCATACCAGGGTGAGAGCCACGGTGAAGCCGCTGCTGGAAATGCTGGCCGGCATCCCGACCATCGTCTACGGCTTCTTCGCCGTCGTCACAGTCGGCCCGTTCCTGAACTTCGTCGGCTCGGAGGCGGGGCTCGCCATTCAGCCGACAAGCGTGCTGACGGCGGGCATCGTCATGGGCATCATGATCATCCCGTTTGTCTCCTCGCTTTCGGACGACATCATTTCGGCGGTTCCGCGCGCGCTTCGCGAAGGCTCCTATGGCCTTGGCGCGACGCAATCGGAAACCATCAAGCGCGTGGTGCTGCCCGCGGCGCTGCCGGGCATCGTCGGCGCGATCCTGCTCGCCGCGTCGCGCGCGATCGGCGAAACCATGATTGTGGTGCTGGCAGCCGGCATCGCCGCCAATCTGACGCTCAACCCCTTCGAATCCGTCACCACAATCACGGTCAAGATCGTCAGCCAGCTCACCGGCGATCTCGAATTCAATACGCCCCAAACCCTTGTGGCTTTCGCGCTCGGTCTGACGCTGTTCGTCCTCACGCTCGGACTTAATGTCTATGCGCTCTACATTGTGCGCAAATACCGGGAGCAGTATGAATGAGCGTGCTGGCCGATGACACACCCATGACCGACTACACCGCTTCCTCGGCGCCGGGCCGCTTCGACAACCCCGCGCTGATGCGCCGGCGGAGAAGGGCCGAGATCAGGTTCCAGCTTTACGGCATGCTCGCCATTGGAACCGGCCTGTTCTTTCTTGTAATCCTTTTTGCGTCCATTATCGGCAATGGCTGGACGGCCTTCTTCCAGACCAAGGTCGAACTGCCGATCTCTTTCGATGCGCAGGAGATCGATCCGGACGGCTCGCGCAGTCCAAGCGCGCTCGCGACCGCGAATTATCAGAAGCTGGCCTATGTGGCGCTTTACAAGCTCCTGGGCGTCGATACGGCGAACCGTCCGCAGCGGACGGCCGCCAATGCGCTTCTCTCCCGCGAAGCAGATTCCCAGCTCCGGCAGATGGTTGCATCGGATCCGTCGATCATCGGCAAAACCAAGTCAGTGTGGGTTCTCACGAGCGGAAATGTCGACGCCTTTCTGAAGGGCAAGATCGACAGAAGCCTGCCGCAAGAGAACCGGCAGATTTCGAACCAGCAAATCGCCTGGATCGACAAGCTGACCAGCGCTGGCGTTATGAAAAAGCTCTTCAACTTCGGGCTTTTCACGAACCCGGCGTCAAGCCAGCCGGAGACCGCGGGGCTGAGCGTTGCGCTGCTCGGCTCGCTCTACATCATGCTCATCGTCGCGTTTCTCTCCGTGCCGCTGGGGGTCGCCGCCGCGATCTACCTTGAGGAGTTCGCGCCAAAGGGCCGCTTCACCGATCTGATCGAGGTGAACATCAACAATCTCGCCGCGGTGCCGTCCATCGTCTTCGGCTTGCTTGGGCTTGCTGTGTTCATCAACTTCGCGGGGCTGCCCCGTTCCGCGTCGCTCGTAGGCGGGCTCGTCCTCACGCTGCGAACGCTGCCGACCGTCATTATCGCGACGCGGGCCGCCATCGGCGCCGTGCCGCCGTCGATCCGCGAAGCCGCGCTCGGCATCGGGGCTTCGAAAGTGCAGACGGTCTTTCACCATGTCCTGCCGCTTTCTCTCCCCGGCATCATCACCGGCACGATCCTCGGCCTGATCCAGGCGCTCGGCGAAACCGCGCCCCTCCTCATGATCGGCATGGTGGCCTTCGTCGTGGACGTGCCGAAGTCGCCGCTCGATCCGGCCACAGCCCTTCCCGTGCAAATCTACATGTGGGCGACCGAAGCCGAGCGCGGGTTTGTGGAGAAGACCGCAGGCGCAACCATAGTCCTCCTGGCCATCCTGGCCGTCATGAACATCGTCGCGATGGTCTTGCGCAAAAGGTATGAACGCAAATGGTAGAGCTTCCCCGGCCTGCGGCGTTGGACGCTTTGGTCCCAGAATTGGGAACCACTCCCTTGAATGGCGCGGATTCGACGCCGCACCCCAAGGTCACCGCACGCGATGTGTCTGTTTTCTACGGCGAGAAGCAGGCGCTTTTCGATGTGCGCATCGACATTCCCGATCGCAGCGTCATGGCGTTTATCGGGCCGTCCGGATGCGGCAAGACAACCTTTCTGCGCTGCTTCAACCGGATGAATGACACCATTCCGGGCGCTCGCGTGGAAGGCGAGATCAAAGTTCAAGGCAAGAACATCTATCTGCCCGATGTCGACCCCGTCCAAGTCCGCGCGCGCGTCGGCATGGTGTTTCAGAAGCCGAACCCATTCCCGAAAACCATCTTCGAGAATGTCGCCTATGGCCCGCGCATCCACGGCTTGGCGAGGTCGAAGGCGGATCTGGAGGAAATCGTCATAACGAGCCTTCAGAAGGCGGGGCTGTTCAACGAGGTCAAGGACCGCCTCAACGGGGAGGGCACCGGCCTGTCCGGCGGGCAGCAGCAGCGCCTTTGCATCGCGCGCGCCATCGCAGTCAGCCCGGAAGTGATCCTGATGGACGAGCCCTGCTCGGCGCTCGATCCCATAGCGACTGCCAAAGTGGAGGAG
This sequence comes from uncultured Alphaproteobacteria bacterium, assembly GCA_963748525.1. Classification (GTDB taxonomy): domain Bacteria; phylum Pseudomonadota; class Alphaproteobacteria; order Rhizobiales; family Rhodomicrobiaceae; genus Rhodomicrobium. Next base: position 10,689 of record CAVVJJ010000013.1, on the reverse strand, counting down.
CTGATCGACGAGCTGCGCGCCAATTTCTGCATCGTAATCGTTACGCACAATATGCAGCAGGCTGCCCGCGTCTCGCAGCGCACAGCGTTTTTCCATCTCGGCTACCTTGTGGAAGAAGACGCCACGGATCAGATCTTCACCAATCCAAAGGACCGCCGGACGCAAGACTACATCACCGGTCGGTTCGGCTAGCGCTGCGCATGAATGCCAAGGTTCTGATCGTAGAAGATGAGGAGCCGCTGGCTCTGCTCCTGCAATATAACCTCGAAGCGGAAGGGTTTCGCGTTGCGCTCGCGCGGCGGGGCGACGAGGCGGAGGTGGCGATCAGCGAGGATCCGCCGGACCTGATCATCCTCGACTGGATGCTGCCCGGACTTTCTGGCATCGAGCTTTGCCGCCGCCTGCGCGCGGGAAAAACGGCGCGCAGCATCCCAATCCTTATCCTGACGGCGCGCGGAGAAGAGCAGGACCGCATCCGCGGCCTTACCGTCGGCGCCGACGACTATGTCGTGAAGCCTTTCTCTGTGCCCGAACTGATGGCCCGCGCGCGCGCCATTCTAAGGCGCGCCAGCCCGGCTCGCATTTCTCAGACCCTTGAAATCGAGGATATTGCGCTCGACCGCGAAGCCTACCGCGTCATGCGAAACGGCCGCGAAGTGCGCCTCGGCCCGACCGAGTTCAAGCTCCTCGAATTTCTCATGCAGAGCCCCGGCAGGGTGTTCACCAGAACCCAACTCCTCGACGGCGTATGGGGGCGCGACGTCTACGTCGATGAACGCACCGTCGACGTCCATATCGGCCGGCTTCGCAAGGCGATCAATCGCGGCAAGGAAAAAGACCCGATCCGCACCGTGCGCGGCGCCGGCTATGCGCTTGGGGAGAAATTTCCCGGACAGGCTTCGGCTGAATAAAATAGGAGCCGGGGTTTCGCATTCCCCGGCTCCTGCCCCCGCTGTTCGTCTGGTGTGCGCTATACCGCCCGTCGCTTGCGCGCAGCTGGATTATAGGCGATGGCGGCGTGATGTTCACAATAGGGTACGCCATAGGACTTGCGGCGTCCGCAGAAGTGAAAGCCTTCTTCCATTGGATCGCCGATGGGCCAATGGCACATGCATTCCTTCAGGTCGATCAGCTTGACCAACCCTTCCGGCGCCGGCTCAAGGTCTGGCAGAGCGCGCAGCGGAATGACAGGCGCGATTTTCCGCTCCTGCGGCTGAGGCGACACTTTCAGCGCGGCATTGCCAAAGGTGCGGTATTGCACCTGTGAGGACCTCGCCGGGAAGAGAGCGATGTTCGAACGCGGACGAGAGGTCCGGATTCGAGATGTTGTAGCGCGGCCGGCAAGACCAAGGCGATGCACTTTGCCGATCACGGCGTTCCGAGTGACTTCACCAAGCTTCGTGGCGATCTGGCTTGCGCTAAGTCCATCCGACCAAAGCTTCTTTAAGAGTTCAACACGATCATCTGTCCAACTCATCAATGTTAGCTCCTCGTTCATTACGGCGGACGAACCGCGAAATAAGGATCGGGCCGCTGGCTTTGGGGCCGGCGGGCCACGGGCGCTAACGCAAGACAATGAAACGCGGCGACGTTCTTAAGCCCCGAACTGGGGCTGCGTCCGGCTGTAGCCAGGACGAACGAGAACGCTACCTACTGGGACTGGGAACAAAACTCGCAACAGGACTAAGCGAGGCGGCGTATGCGAATATCGCACTCAGATTCGATGGCACCGCTCCATCTCCATGGATTGATAATTGCACAAAAGCGCCGCCCGGACAAATTACCCGGCCCTTAAAAGCCTGGATTGCCGTTCCATTTATACGGCACTGTGTCTTTTATGCCCGTTGACAGCCCGGCGAACACACGGAAAATAAGCTACGAGCTGAAGCCGCCCGCCGCCCGAGCGGCTTTTTTTAATTGGAAAACGAGTGGAAAGCATGTCTGCGGTTCTCGGCACCTACGCGCGCCTCAATGTTGAGTTCGATCGCGGCGAGGGCGCTTATCTCGTCACGCCTACCGGCGAACGCTATCTCGACTTCGCGGCGGGCGTGGCCGTCAATGTGCTCGGCCATTCGCACCCCCATCTCGTCGAGGCCTTGACCCGGCAGGGAGCGAAGGTCTGGCACACCTCCAATCTCTACCGCGTGACGGAGCAGGAGCGGCTCGCCGAACGCCTCACGCGCGCGACATTCGCCGACAAAGTCTTTTTTGCGAATTCCGGCGCCGAGGCTATGGAAGCCTCCATCAAGATGGCGCGCAAATATCACAGCCATCGCGGACAGCCCGAGCGCTACCGCATCCTCACATTCGAGGGCGCGTTCCATGGCCGCACCCTGGCGACGATCGCGGCCGGCAATCAGCCGAAGCACGTGGCGGGCTTCGGGCCGAAGGTCGAGGGATTCGACCATGCGCCGCTCGGCGACCTCGAAGCGGCGAAAGCAGCGATCACGGAAGAGACCGCGGGCATTTTGATCGAGCCGATCCAGGGCGAAGGCGGCATCCGCCCGGCCGGTGCGGGCTTCCTGCGCGGCCTGCGCAAGCTCGCCAACGAACACGGCATTCTTCTTTTGCTGGACGAGGTGCAAACCGGAATGGGCCGCACCGGCAAGCTGTTCGCCCATGAGTGGTCGGGGATCGAGCCGGACATCATGGCCGTGGCGAAAGGTCTCGGCGGCGGCTTTCCCATCGGCGCCTGTCTCGCGACGGCCGAGGCGTCGGCAGGGATGACCGCCGGGACGCATGGCTCGACCTTCGGCGGCAACCCGCTTGCCTCGGCGGTTGCGAACGCCGTCCTCGACGTGGTGCTGGCGCCAGATTTCCTCAACCGCGTCCAAGAGATGGGCTTGCTTTTTAAACAACGGCTTGCTGAAATTAAGGATCGGCGCGCAAACATAATAACGGAAGTTCGCGGCGAGGGACTCATGGTTGGCTTGAAATGCGCCATTCCGAACGCCGACGTGTCCGGCATGTTTTTTGCGGAGAAGCTTCTGGCTGTCGCGGCGGGAGACAATGTCGTCCGCCTGTTGCCGCCGCTTATCGTAACGGAAACCGAAATAAAAGAGGCATGCGCGAAGATCGATAACGCATGTGCGAAGCTCAATGCTAAACTTACAGCGTAATTCCGCGCTCAAGGGGCCAATGACTCCGCGTCATTTTCTCGACATCGATGACTACGATGCCGACGCGCTGCGCCTCATCCTCGACTGCGCCAAATCTCTCAAGAAGACGTTCAAGACCCCCGCGGCGACGCGTCCGAAGCTCGCCGACGGCGCGGTTCTCGCAATGCTGTTCGAGAAAACCTCCACGCGCACGCGTGTATCCTTCGATGTGGCGATGCGTCAGCTCGGCGGCGAGACGATCGTGCTCAACCACTCCGACATGCAGCTTGGCCGGGGCGAGACCATCGCAGACACCGCGCGCGTGCTGTCGCGCTATGTTGACGCCATCATGATGCGGGCCGCGTCGCACGAAACCTTGCTCGAACTGGCGAACTACGCCTCCGTTCCCGTCATCAACGGCCTGTCGAACCGGTCTCACCCCTGCCAAATCCTCGCCGACATCATGACCTTGGAGGAGAAGAAGGGACCGGTCGAGAAGCTCCTCGTCGCTTGGGTCGGCGACGGCAACAACGTGGCGGCCTCTTGGATACACGCGGCCGTCCGTTTCGGGTTCACCTTGCATATTGCGACGCCGAAACCTCTTCAGCCGCCGCTCAGCCTCCTGGATTGGGCGCGCGCCGAAGGCGGCTCTATCATCATGTTCGAAGACCCCGCCGAGGCTGTCGCGGGAGCTGACTGCGTCATGACCGACGTGTGGGTCTCGATGGGCCAGCAGAAGACCGCAGAGCGCATCGATCTCCTCAGCCCCTACCAGGTCAACATCCCGCTCATGGAAAAAGCCGCACCGGATGCGATCTTTATGCATTGCCTGCCGGCGCACCGCGGCAGGGAGGTGACGGACGACGTTATCGACGGGCCGCAATCGATGGTGTTCGACGAGGCGGAGAACCGGTTGCATGCGCAGCGGGCGATCCTTGCGTGGTGCCTCGAAAAGGTTTGATGGAGTGTGTTGGTAGCGGAGGGGCGCTGCAGTCGTAACCCCCGAACGATTTATGAAATGAGATGCGTAGCCTAAAGCGCTGTTTCCGCCAAGTTTTTTTAGCACAGACCCATCAGGTCAGCCGCGAGCGATTTACGGTTTCTTCGGGGGGCGCAATGTCACCTTCCCGCGACTGTTTTCTTGTGCATCAAGCTCCTCCCTCAAACGCGCCAACCATTCGTTCATTGCTTCTTTGTCGTTTGGCCCGAAAGTGATCCTTTCGACATTCGGGTTGGCCTCGCCTCTGAACCAAGCCAGGTGATCCTTCCACGCGGCTCCCCTAGGCGTTCACTTCGCCCGAAGATCGTATACGCGGCCTCCGGCTGGAGATTGAGCGCCTTGACTGGGCGATTAAGCAGCATGACCAAAGGCACTAAGGCGAAAAGCGCTCCACTGACATTATCGCGAACGCTGTGCGCAGGCACCCCTGGGTTGTAAAGTAAACAGATTTATTGCGGATGGCGGTTTCTAGCGCATCGTGCGCTAAATCGTACTCGTCATCGGAGGTGTGTCAGTTGGGTTTGTTAATAACTAAGTGAAGCACCCAATCCGGCATCCCGAAAATCAGAGACCATAAACCAAGTACGGCAACAAAAGGTGTCGTAAAGGGGATCAATGCCAAAAGGAACATCCAAAAACTATGTAGATGAAAAGCTACCCAAATCCACCATGCCCACCCGACAAAGGCTCCTAGGTATAAGGCGTAAACCGCCATCCCCAAAAACACACCAAAGATTTTAGCCATTTTTTATTCCAATGAAGGGGCGTGTCCATAAGTAGTTACTCCTAACCGCAACCGTTCGCAATAAAGGGCCGCAGCTTTTTCAACAGTTGCCGCCGCTGTTCATCCACAAAGAACAGACGACCGCCAACTCAACGGCTGCGAACAGTCTGCGATCTAAGGTGGTGATATGATATGATGCAACCTTTGGTAGCGGAGGAGGGACTCGAACCCCCGACACGCGGATTATGATTCCGCTGCTCTAACCGGCTGAGCTACTCCGCCACACATTTGCAATCGAGGAGGACGCAGACTGTGCAGGTATAAGAACGACCGGCCTTGCCGTCAAGACGAGCCTCTGGGGGCGTCTTCTAATTCGGGGCCGAGCGTTCCGGCGCATCACGCGTTGGTTGTGCGATAAAAGCCGCCTTCGCGCGTTGCCTGGCCAGAAGAAGCCAGCCGCTTCTCGACCTGCCGCAAGCGGGAATCACCGGGGCGGGGCAGTTTGAATCTGGAGGTTTCTGTGAGGTCGAAAGCGATGAGGGCGGGACTGACGCGGCCGTCGACCTCATAGAAACCGGATTGAGCTGAACCGCGGGGCACGGCCGTGGCAGCTATGGGGATCGATGGCCCGCGCCGCGTTCTCGGGTCCCGGCGGTCAGTACGATGGTATCCATCCTGGCCGGAATGGGCGCTTGGCGAGACGCTTGAGGTGCCGTGACATTGCCAGCCGCACCGGTACTGGCGCTGCCGGCAGAGTTATGGGCATGGCTCTTCGGCCGTGGCGCAAGCCCCCTCGCAACAGGTTCAAGGGTGCACCTGGCGCTCATGAGCTATCGAGCCTCCTGTAGCGCCGGCGCGGACCGGGCAGGATCTCGATAATGACCATCGCACCGCCGCAACACGGGCATACGGGCGCCTTCGCCCGCGCGCTCTTGGGCGCCGGTTCGGCATTGACGGCCGCCATGGCTACGGCCTTAGGAGCGGCATGAAGCAATCGCCGGATCAATGCCACCTTGGCCTTCCGGTGGCCGTTAGCCAGAAAGCCGTAATGCCGGATGCGCTGAAAGCCGCCGGGCAGGACGTGCAGCAGGAAGCGCCGGATGAACTCGTGAACATCGAGCTTCATGCACTTGGGCGCTGCGGCGTGAGCGTAGTCCCTCCAGGTAAAACTGACGCGGCCATTGTCGAGAGCGAGAAGGCGGCGGTTGGAGATGGCGACCCGATGGGTGTAGCGGCTCAGATAGGCGAGCACCTTTTCGGGACCGGCGAACGGGCGCTTGGCGTAGACGACCCATTCGACACGGCGCAGGGGCGCCAGGAGGGCCGCGAAAGCATCGGCCCCGGCCAACTCAGCAAGATCGCCTGAGAAGTGGAGCTTGCCTGCCCGGTGTGCGGCCGCGAGCTTGGACAAGAACAAGCGGCGGAACAGACGCGAGAGCACGCGTTCGGGCAAAAAGTAGCCCGGCTTGCACGAGATCCAACTTGCACCGCCTGGCGATAGCCCGCCGCCCGGCACAATACAGTGGACGTGCGGATGATGCGTTAGGGTCTGGCCCCAGGTATGCAGCACCATCGTCATGCCGATCTGGGCTCCGAGACGCTTTTTATCGGCGGCGATGGTGCGCAACGTCTCAGCCGCGGCTTCGAATAAGATCGCGTAGACGGCCGCCTTGTTCTGATACGCGATCGATCCGGCCGGAGCCGGCAGCGTGAACACAATATGAAAGTACTCGACCGGCAACAGATCGGCCTGCCTTGCGTCGAGCCATTCATGGGCGGCGCCGGCTTGGCACTTCGGGCAATGCCGGTTGCGGCAGCTGTTATAGGCGATCTTGCTGTGTCCGCAGCCGGCGCAGCGTTCGACGTGGCCCCCCAGGGCCGCCGTCCTGCAGCTGCGAACCGCCCTCATGACCTTAAGCTGGTCAAGGCTCAAATGCCCTGCATTGTCTTCGCGATAGGCGTCGCCGTGATGGCGGAAGATGTCCGCCACCTCCAGTTCTGGACGCGACATGGGATGCGGCTTACGAAGGCGGCACCACCATCAAACTCAAGCGGTCGAGCGGGCTCTCGGTCGTCCCAATCGTATGGACCGCGACCCGCGTATAGCGCGCCGTCGTCGACAGATTGTTGTGGCCGAGCAAGGCCTGGATGATCCGGATATCGGTGCCCTGTTCCAAAAGATGCGTTGCAAAACTATGCCGCAGCGTATGAACGCTGACCTTCTTGGCGATGCCCGCCGCCGCATAGGCCGAGCGGCATGCCGCGTGGAGCACCGTGACGTTGACGGCCGTGTCCGGATCGCGGCCAGGGAAGAGAAACCGTTGCGGCCGTGTGAGCTTCCAATAGCCACGCAATATGCCAAGCAGCTGCGCCGATAGCATCACGTAGCGATCTTTGCCGCCCTTGCCGTTCTCGACCCGGATCACCATCCGGCCGCTGTCAATGTTGCGCACCTCGACGCCTACGACCTCCGACACCCGCAGTCCGGTCGCGTAAGCGGTGGTCAGCGCGACGCGGCACTTTAGGCTCGACACCGCTTCAAGGAAGCGCACGACCTCGTCTCTGCTCAAAATCTCCGGCAAGGCTTGCCGGTGGCGGGCATAGGGAATGCGCTCGGGGACTTCGTCTTGCCCAAGCGTTACACCGTAGAAGAAGCGCAAGGCGCACACGATCTGGTTCAACGACGGCCAGGCGATGCCCTTGGCGGCTAAATGCACCTGATAGGTCCGGACATCTTCCAAGCCCAGCAGATCCGGCGAACGGCCGAAATAAAGGCTATAGCGCTTCACGGCGTGGATGTAAGATCGCTGGGTCGCTGGCGACAGATTGCGGATCGTCATGTCCTCAATCATGCGCTGGCGCAATGGGCTGATACGCTCACTCATCGAAAGCTCCTGTCTCGGGGTTCGTGTCTTCGACACACACGATCCTGACAGACAGGAGACTTCTCTCAAGGGCAGGCGGTACCGCGGTAGCGGTTCAGTTCAATCCCTACCAATTCATTTAGCTGGGATAACGCTCTAGAGCGCGCCGAGGATCGCGCGAAAGCTCAACCGCCCGCGTGAGCCATCGCACATAGAGCGGCGAAGAGATGAACTTGCCGAAGGCATTGCTGGTGCCGTCAAGCTCAAGCGCCTAAGCCGCGAACCCGTTATTGAGTTGACAGACCGTGAAGCACGCTTAATGCAGCCCCGACGATGCCGCGCCAGATCAAACATATTGACGCGCTCTCGCTTTCGTGTATTGCCTCACGGCTTAACGGAGGCGGGAATGGTTGCTTTTAGAGACTGGCTTTTCCGCTCTTGGTTTCCGTTGTCCATGGCGGTGCTGCTTTATTTTTACGGCGCCGAGATTGCTCGGTTTATTGTTACTCAGATGATTGCCCCCGTCATCGAGCGGGCGTCGTCGCATCAAGCTAATGCGATGCCGAAACATTATCGCACGTCTGCCCTGGCTCGCCGGCCGTTCTCGGTCTCTGCCGCTTCCGCGCGGACAAGGAAGCCATTCGTGCCGATTTGAAAAGGCGGCTTACCAAGTTCAGCCTTGAGCATGACCTCCACTCTTCGGTGGTCATCCGCCAAGCTTTGGCTTCCTACCTGAAGGGGCAGCGGGAAGCGGAACTGCCGCGCCTGATGCCGCCATCGCTGCTGAGCCAAGGTCGATAGCATCGCACGCGACCTTCCCCAGCAATCAGGGGCGGCAACGAGCAGAAGTGCAAATCTTTATCGGAGAAGAATGCCTACTTCGCCAACGAGAGATTGTTCGCGACCTTGAGCTGGAAGTTAATCGCCCAGTGCCGTTCCAAGATTTACATAACCACGCATCACCTTGGCACACATACGATCGGCACTAACAGCACCGGCATGGGCAAGTTTCCGCGCCTTCATGGAAATAATGCCGATATCATGATCAGTTTTCTTAAGAGAGCATGTTTCTTACTCGATCAACTGCACCTGAATTCTTGAGGAGTTGGACGATATCATTCCGGCCATAATTCGTCGTCATTCGCTAGCGCTGTGGCACCATGCTGGCTTTGGCGTTTACGTCGGCCTTGGCCTTAAGCAAGGCGCGAACTCGCTCTATATTGGCTAACCGCGCTGCAACTAGCCCGATGCTAACCATCCGGTGTTTTAGCATTTACATGAGCATTACCCGCAAGCAGCGCTTACACTACCGGTAAATTGTTTGTTCGTGTTCCCCCATCAACGCGGTAAAACCATCTTCAAATTTCTTTCGCGTTTACATCAGCCTTGGCGTCGCGTAATGCTTGTACCACGTTCACGAAGCGTGTACGTGAAGCCAGCAACAAAGCTCTATCTCCAGTATTTCTCTTCGCATTTACATCGGCTTTGGCGGCGATCAGCACACGCACTATATCCAGTTTGCCTGTGGCTGAAGCCCCTATCAATGCTGTGTTGCCACTCTCATCCTCGGCTTACATCGGCTTTCGCGGCAATCAATACGCCCACCTGGTCCGCGTTGCCATCGTATGCCGCTTTTATTAATGCTTCACCCCGTGTTCTGACTTCACGTTTACATCGGCTTTCGCGGCGATCAATGTCTGCACTAATTCCACGTTGCCCTTGCGAATGCGTTCATCAAGACCGTGTAACCTTGATTATCTTTGGCATTCATATCGGCATTGGCGGCGAGCAAGGTTCGCACCAGATCCAAGTGGCCATCGCTCACCGCCTCGATCAAGACCGTGTAGCCATGATGATCCTTCGCGTTAACATCGGCCTTGGCGGCGATCAACTCCCGCACTACGTCCAGACTGTTTGTGAACGCCGCCATCGCCAATGCTGTGCAGCCGTGTTCTTCCTTGGCGTTCACATCGGCTTTGGTGGCGAGTAGCGCTCGCACAATTTCTAAGTTGCCATGGCTAGCGGCTGCAACCAATGCTGTGTCACCATGCACATCCTTTTCGTTTACATCGGCTTTAACGGCGAGCAGCGCCTTGACGCGCGACAAATCACCTTTGTCAGCCGCGGTGGCGAGAATAAGTATTCCTGGGCGATGGCCAGATTGCAGATGCAGACAAATCCAACCAATACTATAATTCTAACTAATAAAAAGCGCTTTCCAGGCCTGTGCCCAAACAGAATTAATAAAACCCTCCTTCAATATTTAGAAAACGGAAGTTTAGCCGCCCTTATTCAAGACGGATGGCGTTTGCCAGCAGAGAAGGTGCCTAACGCGCTGATCGGGCATTGGATTAGGTTTCTGCGCCCAACCCATCGCGCTGTTGCGCCCACCACGCTCGCGATGATCGACGATAATCTCCCTACCTTTCTTGTTTCCAGCCGTTTCGCGCCAGAGCCAAGTCACAGCCGCTTTCGACGGCAGCCAGGCGTACCGGCGGGTTGCCGTTCGGTCTTGGTTTCGCCCGATGGCCGGCTCGCGCTGCATCAGCGGCGACGGATCGCGCGTCCCGCATTTGGGACATAGCTAGCGGGCGCCAAGTTGGCGCTGATGATGGCCGCACCCAACGGCGATGTCACCGCCCTTGGAGCAGTCGGTATCCGATGCGAAGGCGTTTGCATACCGAAATGAGGAAGGCGGCCTTTATAGCGACGTCCGGATTACTGAGGCGCTTGAGGCCGACGCCACCACTGAGGGCCTTGACCAAAATCGTGGGCCGGATCGCTTAGGATATAAGCCCGCGCGATACCTTCGTCTTCTATGCCCAAGGGCACGGCCATTCGGTGGATGCGCAGCTTTTTCCTGATCCCGCAGGATCACGCAGGCGGGTTTGATCCCGATCTGCTTGCCACCCGCGCCATCGGCCAGGGGAAACTGCAAGATTGGATCGCTAACCGGATCAAGGCGAAGAAGGCGATCATCTTGCTCGATACGTGCCGGTCTGG
>CAVVJJ010000012.1:0-157591 GCA_963748525.1 uncultured Alphaproteobacteria bacterium | reverse complement strand
GGCCTGGATGAACCCGGCGGCGAGGACCGCGTTCGCGCTCCCGCTGGACGAATTCTCCAAGGCTATTCCCGCCGGCGTCAAGAGGCGCTTGGCCCGGTGCGTGGAAGAGCAGGCTGGCGCGTTTGTTTCGATCAAGATTGGACGCGATGCATCCCTGCGGTGCTGCGCGTGAGATCCTAAAACTCGCGGGAGGCGAGGATGGAGACTCATCGTCGCCGAGACGACGGCCGATTCGGACTTTGCCCCGGCGCTTCCCCCGCCGCTTCCCTCCGCGAAAGGGAAAGCACGCCTGAAAAAACCAAAACCGAAAGCGCGCGCATCCGGAAAGCCGATGAGCCCGCCCAAGCTGACGGTCGAAGAGATGCGCGCTTTCAAGGCGATCGGACGAAAAGTTAGCCGCCTTTGCGAAGAAAAACGCGCCGGGAGCGCGAAGGAGGCCGCCGCCGCGAGGTTTCGGGAAAGCCAGCGCGATGCGCTTCCGGCCGAGCGCGCGGTTCAAGCCCTGCGCGCGGCTATCGCCGCTTTCGATCTGGCGCTTTTCCTCGGCGGCGGGTTGGAGATCGTCCGGGTCGAGGGACGGCCCCGCATGGGATGGCGCAAAGCGAGCCTGATAGGAAGGCCTGTGAGCGAACTTCTACCTTCTTCGGATCGATTGCAGTTTCAGCGGATGATTGAAAAGCTGCATCGCGGCGCCGTGAGTGTGAAGGATTCGCTTCACGTGCTCGACGGAAAGGGACAGGAACGGCCGTGCCGCGCCGTTGTTGAACTCGGCGGCGCGGCCGGTGCGCCGTTCTTCCCAGGCGTTCTTTCGCTTGAGCTTCCGGCGCGCCTCAAGGAACGGACGCTGCTCCCGGCCCGGCTCGCCGCCTAGCGCGCGGCAACACAGTTAAACCCCTTCGCGCGCTGGCTGAGGCTACGACGCCGCCTCATCGGGCTTCGGATCGGCGCCCGGCAGGGGCGAACCGTTTCCGGCCGGCGCGGCGTTAGGTCCGCCGTTCCCGTTCCGCCCATTGAAAGTCTTGACCTGTGGTTCGCCAATCGGACGGCGGCGGCGCAGCCTCGCCAATCTGTCGCCATCCTGCGGCGCGGCGAACCCTTCGCCCGTGTGAGGCGTTGCGCCGTTCGGCGCCGCCGGGGCGACCGGCTGCGGCTGGATTTGCGGGAAAGCGTTCTGCGGGATGTAGGGCTGCGGCTGATTTGGATTGTAGGCTACGCGCTCCGGCGCCGCGCGCTCGGAAAACTGCCGCTCGGGAAACTGGCGCTCTGGGATTGCGCTGCGGCTGTGGCGCGGGAATGTAATCTTCCTCGCCGTCGTCGCCATCCCCATCGCCATCGTAATCGTTGGAGCCAAACCTGCCCCCATTGATGGGAAGCTGCCCTTCGAAGCCGGGCGAGCCTGGATTTTGCGCCTGAGCTGCGAGAATGATCCGGTTATAATGCTCCGCATGCTGGAGATAATTTTCGGCCGCGACGTATCGCCTGAGGACATCGCATCTCTCGCCAAAGAGCTATATTTTTCAGCGATGTGCATGGCGGTACCGCGGATTTTTACGTCCGGACCACTCAATTCGTAGTTCCGGCTCATTGCATTTTGTGGCTTACGGCCGCCGCGATTACGGCCTCTGCGGCTTTGCTGTCCTTGCCTCATGGGTCCTATCTTGATCGAGGTCACACGCTAGTATCGACGCAAACAAGCATTCTTCACGTTTGTTATGTCAAAACTCTCAGTTTAGCCTTCCAGCTCTTGAACTGCGTGACGTTAACTTCAAAAGCGGATGATGCAGGCCATACGATTCCAGAAACGAGCCGCTATTGACGTCGACGACGCGCACTCACGCAGCATCCGGTCGAATTGCCAAATTGTCGGTAGCCCTACGTCTCATGGCCTCGTCCTTTTCCACTCACCCTCTGCGGGGTTGCCTGACGAGGTCGCCTCTTTCAACGACCCTATCCCGAAAGAGCCGGATTTCCAATCTTTTTTTTGGACCGGCCCTCTCAGCGCAACGACTGTCGCACTCCTGCAACGGCTCGCTCAATCCCGCTCAAATCGGTCAAAATCCAGGCTGCAAAACTACCGTTTTTTGGCGCCGCGGCCACGATATCCAGCACGGCGCGCGCCTGCCCCGCGCCGGTCTCCAGAGCGAGAAATCCATCGCTTCGGAGCACCCTGAAGGCTTGAGCCAGAATGGCCCTGTAAGCTCCGAGACCATCCGCTCCGCCATCGAGCGCGAGATGCGGATCGTGGGCTCTTCCTCGATCGCCAGCTCCGCTATCTGGCTTGATTCGATGTAGGGCGGATTGCCAACAATGATATCGAACGATGCGTCGCCGAGCGCTTCCAGCCAATCTCCACATAAGAAGGACGAGCGAGGAAGCAACCCCAGCGCACGCAAATTCTCCCTGGCGGCCAAGGCCGCGCGGGGGTTGATGTCGACGCCCGCGCCCGTGGCGAGCGGCAGCTCGGTAAGCAGCGCGCCGAGGAGGCAACCGGAGCCGGCGCCAAGATCGAGGATGCGCAGGCGCTCGCCGGCGCGCCCGGTTTCCCGCACATGGCGCAGCGCGGCTTCGACCAGAAGCTCGGTTTCCGGCCGCGGATCGAGCGTATGAGGCGTGAGAGCAAACGGCAGGCCCCAAAATTCCCGGCGCCCGGCGATGCGCGAGACCGGCTCGCCCGCGAGCCGCCGCGCCGCCGCTTCCTTCACGCGCGCCGCCATCTGGGGCGACAGGGGTAGCCTGTCCTTTCCGATTGTCTCCTCCTGCGAGACGCTACAGGCGTGAGCGGCGAGAAGTCGCGCATCGAGCCCCGCCGCCGGCAGCCCCGCGTCCCGGAACCTCGCTCTGAGCCAAAGCACCGCTTCGCCGACGGTGCGAGGCTCATAGATCGCCTGCGCCGCCTCAGGCATGCACGTCCACCTCGGACGCGAGCTGGCTTGCTTGATGCTCAGTAATGAGCGCGTCGATGATCGTGTCGAGCCCCTCGCCCACCATGATCTGCGGAAGGTTATAGAGCGTGACGTTGACGCGGTGATCCGTGACGCGCCCCTGCGGGAAATTGTAGGTGCGGATGCGCTGCGAGCGGTCGCCTGAGCCGATCTGGTCCTTGCGCTCGGCGGCCCGGGCATCGGCGGCCTTGGTGCGCTCCATGTCGTAAAGCCGCGCGCGAAGCACCTGCATGGCGCGCGCCCTGTTCTGATGCTGCGATTTCTCGCTCGACGTGACGATGACGCCGGTCGGGATATGCGTGATGCGCACGGCGGAATCCGTGGTGTTCACATGCTGCCCGCCCGCGCCGCTTGCCCGCATGGTGTCGATGCGGATGTCCTCGGGGCGGATTTCGATGTCGATGTCCTCGGCCTCGGGCAGAACCGCAACCGTGGCGGCAGACGTGTGGATGCGGCCCTGGTTCTCGGTTTCCGGCACGCGCTGCACGCGGTGCACGCCCGATTCGAACTTCATGCGCGCGAACACGCCCTTGCCGGAGACGCTGGCCACGATTTCCTTGTAGCCGCCCGCGTCCGCGTCGCTCGCCGACAGAACCTGCACCTTCCAGCCCTTCAAATCGGCATAGCGCTGGTACATGCGGAACAGATCCGCCGCGAACAGCGCCGCTTCTTCGCCGCCGGTCCCGGCGCGCACCTCAAGGATGGCGCTTTTCTCGTCGGCGGCGTCCCTGGGCAGAAGCATGATCTGCAGGTCGCGTTCCAGCTTTTCGACCTGCGGCTCGATGGCTTCCAGCTCTTCGCGCGCAAGCTCGACCATATCGGGCTCGGACGACGGGTCCTCGATCATCTGGCGAAGGTTGTCGCGCTCTTGCTGTGCGCCTTGCAGCGCCTTGATCGAGGCGGCCACCGGGTCCAGCTCCGCGAACTCCTTCGAGAGCTTGACGAAGGTTTCGTGATCAAGCCCGGAGGCGAGCTGCGCCTGAAGCGTTTCCCAGCGGCCTACAAGGCGGTTCAATTTTTCTTTTGGAATGGATGTCATGGATCCCTGCTCCGCCCCGGCGACAAGAGTTAAGGACGGCTACGGTCGAAAGCGTGATTTCTGTGCTGCGTGTCGAACCCGGCGTGCTCTCTACGCGGGCGGCCCTCAAATATCAATATTTTCTCTCTGGGCAAATTCCGTAAGTTCGCGGCGAATGTTGGGACTGTTCCGCTCGACCAGCTCCAGCACCGTCTCGCTCAGCTTCTTGCAGTCGAGCGACAGCACCATGGCCTTGACGGGACCGACCGACGCCGGCGCCATGGATATCGAACGGAAGCCGAGCCCGATCAAGGCCATGGCTTCAATTGGACGCCCGGCAATCTCGCCGCAAAGCGCGAAGTCCGCGCCATGCGCCTTCGACTTCTCGGCGATGACCCGAAACGCCCTGAGCGCAGACGGGTTGAGCGAGTCGAAGCGGCGCGCCACCCTGTCGTTTTCGCGGTCCGCAGCGAAAAGAAACTGGAGGAGGTCGTTGCTTCCGACCGAGACGAAATCGACGAGCGGCAAAATGGCGTCAAGCTGGTACAGGATCGACGGCACCTCGATCATGATGCCGATGCGCGTCTTCGACGGCAACTCGTGGCCATGGACTTTTGCGTGCTCGATCTCCTTGTCGATCAGGGCCTTGGCGGCCAGCAACTCGGAGAGGTCGGCGATGAAGGGCAGCATGATCGAAAGCTCGCGCCCGGCGCCCGCCCTGAGCAGCGCGCGAATCTGCGTCCTGAACAGGCCCGGCCTGTCGAGCGACATGCGGATCGCGCGCCAGCCAAGCGCCGGATTCTCCTCGTGAAACTTCCTGAAATAGGGCAAGACCTTGTCGCCGCCGACATCGAGCGACCGGAACACAACCCGCCGGCCGGGCGCCATGTCGAGCACGCGGGAATAGGCCGCCCGCTGTTCCTCCATCCTCGGGAACTTGGACGCCACCATGAATTGCAGCTCGGTGCGGAACAGCCCGATGCCGTCGGCGCCGCTCTGGTAGAGGTGCGGCATGTCCACAAGCAGGCCGGCGTTCATGTTGAGGATGACGCGCTCTCCGTCCCGCGTCACCGCCGGCGCATGCCGCAGCTTGAAGAACCGCGCCTGGCGCCTCGCGCGGAAGCGGGCCTTATCCGCATAGGCCCGGATCAGCTCCAGGGACGGGCGGATATGAAGCTGGCCCGTGGATGCGTCGAGGATCGCCGGATCGCCGTGATCGGCCGCGGAAACCACATCGGGGACCTGAACGAGAACGGCAAGATTGAACGAGCGCGCGACAATCGAGACATGCGAGGTTGCGCCGCCGTCCTCGATCACGAGGCCGCGCAGCTTCTTCGGGTCGTAATCGAGAAGCTCGGCCGCGCCCATGTTGTGCGCCACGAGGATGGCGTCGTTCGGCAGCCGGCCCTGCGCCGCGGCTGGGTCGTGCCCCTGAAGCGTGCGCAACATCCTGTTGGACAGGTCGTCGAGGTCGTGCGCGCGGTCGCGCCAGAAGGCGTCGCCCGTTTTCATGAGCTGCGTGCGCATGTTCTGCTGAACGCGCTCGACCGCGGCTTCCGCGGTGAGGCCCGCCGAAACGGCGTCGCGCATGCGCCGCGCCCATCCCCGGTCGTTGGCCAGCATCTGCACCGTCTCGATGATTTCCTTGTGCTCGCCATCCGGCGGCGTGTCGCTCTCAAGCAGGCGCCTGATGTCCTCCCTGACCTGTTCGAGCGCTTCGTCCAGCCGCTTCAGCTCCGCCGGGATGTTGTCCGCGAAAAATTTCAGGACAGCGGGCCGTGGTTCATGCAAGGCGATATGGCCGAGCGCAAGCCCGTCCGCCAGCGGCGTGCCCTTCAGCGTGATGGAGGTCTCGCGCCGGCTCGGAGCAGGAGAAACCGCGCCGGCGAAGGCGCCCGATCCGATCATCTCCGCCAGCACCATCGCCGTCGTCTCAAGCGCCTCGACTTCCTCGTCGGTGTATTTCCGCTCGATCTTGTTCTGCACCGTCAGCACGCCTATGGTCCGGCGATCGCGGACGATCGGCACGCCGAGGAAGGAGTGGTAGATCTCCTCCCCTGTCTCGGGCTTGTAGGAAAAGGCCGGGTGCTTTTGCGCGTCGGAAAGGTTGACCGGCTCGCCCCAGGACGCGATCAACCCGACGAGCCCCTCGTCCTTTTTCATGCGCAGCGTGTGAACGGCCTCTTTTCGCAGCCCTTCGGTGGCGTAAAGCTCAAGCGCGTCGTCCGGCAGCCGGACATAGATCGAGCTAACCTCGGCAATCATGTTCGAGGCGATAACTTTCACGATGCTGTCCAGCTTGGCCTGCGGCTCTGACGCGTTCGCCATGATCGCCCGCAGCTGCCGGATCAGCACCCAGGGTGCACGCTCAGTCCAGGGCATCTGCCCGGTTCCAATAGCCTTTTGGTTTTGTGGATGACGACGCTCTTTTCGACAAGGCGCCCCGCTTCAATGCCTGCTTCTTAGGTTCGATCCAAGCCGAATAAGCTATGGAGAGTCTTAACGGCCGTTTCGGTATGGGCCGCGCCGAGCAAGACGCTGATCTTGATTTCCGACGTCGATATGGCCTGTATGTTGATTTTCTGTTCGGCGAGCGCCTGGAACATCTGCGCGGCGACGCCTGCGTGGCTGCGCATTCCAACGCCGATGACCGACACCTTGGCCACATCGGTGTCGCCGCGCAGATCGCTGTAGCGGATGCTGTCCTTGCGGTCGCGAAGCACTTGAAGGGCTCGCGAAAGCTCCGACGCGGCGACCGTAAAGGTAAGGTCGGTAGTACGGCCGTCCTCCGAGATGTTCTGAACGATCATGTCCACGTTGATGTTCGCTTCCGAAAGCGGCATGAAGATGCTCGCGGCGACGCCGGGCTTGTCCTCGATCTTCAAGACCGTGACCTTCGCTTCCTCTTTTGCGTAGGCTATGCCGCTGACAACGTGGTGTTCTAACATATCCGTTTCGTCGCAAACAAGCGTCCCGCACTTTTCGGCAACGTCGGCACGGGCGGGTTCGCATGTTTCTGGTGGATCAAAGCTAGAACGCACTTGTACACGCACCCCCTGAGACATGGCAAGCTCTACCGAACGTGTCTGGAGCACTTTGGCGCCCAGCGACGCCATCTCAAGCATTTCCTCGTACGACACGCGCGAAAGCCTCTTGGCCGCTCGCACGATGCGCGGATCGGTTGTGTAAACGCCGTCCACGTCCGTGTAAATGTCGCAACGGTCGGCCTTCAGCGCGGCCGCGATCGCGACGGCGCTTGTGTCGGAGCCGCCGCGGCCGAGCGTTGTGATGCGGTTCGCGGCGCTCAAACCCTGAAAGCCCGCCACGACGGCGACCTCGCCTTGGTCGAGGCGGCGGCTCAACTCGCTGGTTTCGACCCGGTCGATCCGGGCCAGGCCGTGCGCGTCGTCCGTCAAAAGCGGGATCTGCCATCCTTGCCAGGACCGTGCGCTCACGCCCATCGATTGCAGGATGATCGCCATGAGCCCGGCCGTGATCTGCTCGCCGGAAGACACCACGGCGTCGTATTCGCGGGCATCGTGGTGCGGGTGCGCCTCGCGCGTCCAGCCCACGAGCTGGTTCGTGTGCCCCGCCATGGCGGAAACCACGACGGCGACGCGATTGCCTGCGTCCCTCTCCCGTTTTACGTGGAGGGCGGAATTTCTTATCCGGGCGATGTCGGCGACGGAGGTTCCGCCAAACTTCATGACGAGGAGCATGGTCGTGCGCTATGGTGCAAGAGTGAAATCACGACGCTGCGGCCGGCCCGCTCGGCGCCAAAGGATATGAGGAAGGCCATCGATGGGGATTGAGGCGGAAACACGGCATAGCCCCTCCCTGGACGCGGCTGAGGTGCGCCATTTCGAAGGGCTTGCCAAGGAGTGGTGGGACGAGCGCGGCAAGTTTGGCGGTCTTCATGCATTCAATCCTGCGCGGCTCGCTTTCATCGTCGCGGAAGTTCAGCGGTGGCGGAACCGGCCGAACCAGACCTTTCGCCCTCTCGACGGGCTGGCGGCGCTCGATATCGGCTGCGGCGGCGGCATTCTGTCGGAACCGCTGGCGCGGCTTGGCGGCACTGTAACAGCAATCGACCCCGTCGAGGAGTCAATCGGCGTCGCAAGGCTCCACGCGCAGAAGCAGGGCCTCGCCATCGACTACCGCGCCGCGACCGCCGAGGACCTGGCCGCCGAGGGCCGCTCCTTCGACCTTGTCGTCGCCTCCGAAGTGATCGAGCATGTCGCGGACGTCTCTTCCTTCCTGAAGACCTGCCGCGCGCTCTGCAAGCCTGATGCGCTCCTTATCGTCTCGACCCTCAATCGCACGCCGAAAGCCTATGCGCTCGCCATCGTTGCGGCGGAGCATATTCTTGGGCTCGCCCCGAAAGGCACCCATGACTGGAAGAAGTTTATAAAGCCTGAAGAGCTGGACGCGGCGCTGAAGCTCGCCGGATTTCGGAGCGGGAGGCGCTGCGGAATGGTTTTCAAACCGCTGATGGGCGCCTGGGCTTTGTCGGAGAGGGATCTTTCCATCAACTACATCATGGCGGCGGAGGCGGCGTGACCGGCTTCTGGGTGCGTCCGGCGCGCGCCGGGGATGAGGCGGAGTGGCGGCGGCTATGGCAATCCTACTGCGATTTCTATGCCGTCACGGTTTCGCCGGATGTCACCGGCGCTCTGTGGCGCAGAATTCTTGATGAAGGGGCGCCCATCCATGCGCTTGTCGCCGAAACCAATGAGGGGACTTGGTTCGGGCCGCGGCCGATCGGGTTCGCCCACTATGTGCTGCATCCCTATACATGGGGGACGGAGCAGATTTGCTACCTGGAGGATCTGTTCGTGGCGGAGGACTTCCGGGGCAAGGGCGCAGGAACGGCCCTGATCGGCGCGCTCATCAGGCTATCGCAGGACAATGGCTGGCCGCGGCTCTATTGGCATACTCACCGGGACAACCAGGTCGCGCGCTCGCTCTACGACAGGTTCGCGCCTGTCGATCCCTTTGTGCGCTACACCGTAAAGCTTTAGTCGGGGCAGGGCCAAGCCTGCGCCTGCTGTCGCGTTCATTATTTCGCGTCCGCCGGCTGAGCCAGCGTTTCGCGCTGGACAGGGGCAGGCGCCTGGTCTTTCGGAGCCGGTTTCTTCGTCGCCACGAGCACCATCGAATTCCCGACACGCCACTGATAGCCGAAGCTGAAACGGAGCGGTTGAGGATGCTGCTTTACAAAGAGATTTTGCAAGTCCGGCTGATAATTGACCCTGAACAACGGTATGGGCTTCACATAATTGCCGAAGGTCTGCACATCCCACTTCTTCAAGTCGAATTTCCGGAGCGGGACGCCTGTGTCGTCCTGAACGATCGAGGCGCTGTTGTCGAGGAGGAAAGAGCGGACGCGGGAGAACCCTTCGCTGTGAGGCAGATAGGAGGCGCTCTTGAGAAGGCTGTCGCCGGCGCCGAGTCCCTCGCAGAATTTCAGAAAACCGCTGTGCTCCGTCCCTTGATCCGAGAGGTCCGTGGCGAAATAATAGAGCGTTTGCGGCTGGTTATTGTCTCCCGAGAACGTAATCTTGACGCCGGCCGCAGCGGCGTCTCCCCCGGACTTTCCATGCGCCGGCTCTGCCGCGCCGCCCGAGCGCAACGTTCCATCCTTGTCGAGGCTCACGAAGGTGACGCTGTCGATGTGCTTTCCCGAGCGGGCCAGAAAAACGAACAAAACAGGCAATGTCCCCGTCAAGCGACGGCCATAGAGACGCCTTCTCATTTCATTCGTGATGAAGAAACTGTAGGTCAGAACGCTGTTGAGAGAACCGCGAAGCCCGTCGAGTTCATACGGAATGGATGCTCTCGGCAGCTTTGCGATATCCGGAATGTCGCCTGGAACCTCGAGTCCGGCCATGACATAGGTCGTCGCCTTCGGAAAAATCGCGTTCGCGTAAAGGAAATCCGGCCCGCTGAACATGTAAAACAGCGTCGGCTGCGTTTCTTTGATGGTCTGCTCGCCCCAGGCCCTCACTTTCGCGAGCTGGGTCAACTCGACATTCGTCCAGGCCCTGTTGAAGGACTCGGCATGCCGGACGAAGCTCCCATCCTTCGTCAGCGGCGCCAAGGGACTGCCTGCGGCGACGCTCATGCCCGCGAGGAAACGCGCATTGTCGTCGAGACTCGCCTCGCCGGCGAACGCCGGGGCGGCAGCTAACGTCGCCGAAAAAATGAATATTGCAAGTCTGCGCCAGCCAAAAAGCCTATTCATTGTCGAAGGGTTCCAAATCCTGCTTGAACAAAGAGGGAGCGCCCTCGCCCGCACGGGGCGGGAAAGACAACGCCATAGTTTTGCCGATGAGGTCGACCCCGAACGCCGCGGGCGCCAGAAGCCCGCCAGTTATTTCAGAACAGAGACCGGAGAAAACGCACCCGCACATGGCCGCACGATATCGTCGCGCCCGCGATCTCCGAGAGAGGCCGTTTGCAAAACGAACATATCGAGCGATGAAAGAATAGCGTTAGCGTCGCGATATTGCGAGCGACGCGCACGAGCAAGAGCCATTTGTCTGGTTCACGTGGCCAACGCGCAACGCCGATGCTTAAGGCGCGCCGGCATGTCTGACGCTCGATTAGGGCGCAGTGCGCGAAATCCAAACGGCGTCATCATGGCCGTCATTCCACCGAAAACGGGAATCCAGTAATGCCAGCGCTCATCGACAAATGGCCCGCCGTCGCGGGACCGCGGCGCGATGTTCTAGCCTTCCAGCGGCTTGCGGAAGCCGATGCGCTCGCCGTCATGGCCGGTGAGAAGATCCTGGGTCTTTTCGCAGGTTGCGCCGGGGAAGCGGACGGGATTGTCCGCTTTCGGCGCTGGGGGCGTCTCCGCTTTCGCCGTGGCGCCGCTCGCCCGCGCCGCCTGCGGCTTCCGTCTGAAGAATGCCGGCAGCCCGATCATTCAGCCGCCTCTAAAGGCGCCAGCTTGGGCAGTGGCACAACCTTGACGTCGAAGTCCCGCGTGTGATCGAGCGCCGGGATGCGCGCGCGGACCTGGTCGACCTCGCCGGCGTCGATGTCGGCGGTTACCACGCAAGGCTCCGTCCCGCCCTCGGCGAGAATTTCGCCCCAAGGCGATATGACAAGGCTATGCCCGAACGTGGTCCGCCCGTTGGCGTGCCGGCCGCCCTGCGCCGCCGCGAAGACGAAGCAGCCATTTTCAATGGCGCGGGCGCGCAGGAGAATATGCCAGTGCTTCTCGCCCGTGACCTTCGTGAACGCGGACGGCGCCGTGAGAAACTTCGCGCCAGCCATGGCGAGCGCTTTGTATTGCTCTGGAAAGCGGATGTCGTAGCAGGTGGCGACGCCGAGCGCGCCCCAAGGCAACTGCGCGACATAAGCCGTTTTGCCCGGAATGAACCTTCCCGATTCGCGGTAGCTCTCGCCGCTTGGCAAATCCACGTCGAACATATGGATCTTGTCGTAGCGGATCACGATTTGCCCGTCGGGAGCGAAGAGATAAGCGCGATTGAAGGCTCGGCTTTCGCCCGCTCTGATGGCGATGGAGCCGATATGCAGCCAAACGCGCAACGCCTTTGCGAGGTCGGAGAAATGGGAGATCTCTTCGGTCCCTTCCTCCGCGGCAATCTTCTCGAAGAGGCGCGGCGGCTCGATCTCCATGAGGAGCGTGTTTTCCGGCGTTTGGATGTAGTCAGCGCCGCGGCGGGCGGCTTCGCGGATAAGAGCCTCAGCGTCTATAAGATTATCTCGAACGTCCCTGCCCGACCGCATCTGGACGAGGCCCACTCGAAACTTGCCCTTGCTCTCCGGCATGCGTCTCCTGCTCCTTGCTGATCGCCTTATTGTGCTCAGCTTTGCAAGAGAGGATCAAGTTCTCCTTTCGCATCGAGAGCGTGAAGGTCGTCACAGCCTCCAATATGCCTGGAACCGATGAATATTTGGGGAACGGTGTAACGGCCGCCCGCGCGCTCGGTCATGTCCTCGCGCACCTTGAAATCGCTGGCGTCGATCTCTTCGTAGGCGGCGCCTTTGCTCGTCAGCAGGATTTTCGCGCGGCGGCAAAACGGGCAGCCGGGAGTGGTGTAGATTATAACTGGCGGCATGAAGGGTCCTTTCGGCAGTGCGGCGCGGACAAAAATGGGCGCTGCGCCCGTTTCAGTCCAGTCTCAGGTGATGCGACTTATAGCGCTTGCTCGTCGGCGGAGGCATCCTCAAGGCCGTGAGCGACAAGCGCAATGGCGAGCACGTCCACCCCGCTCGCGCCGGCCTCCAACAGGGCCGCGGCGCATGCGTTGCAAGTGGCGCCCGTGGTGATCACATCGTCGATCAAGAGAACGCGCTTGCCGCGCACGGCGTTTCTCCCGCCGTCGCTGACCTTGAAAGCGCCGGCGACATTGTCTTGCCGCGCCTCCTGCATAAGGCCGACTTGGGCGTGGGTGCGCCGCGTCCGCTTCAGCGCGGTCACGCGCGCCGGCACGCCTGTCGCCTTGCTCAACCCCTTCGCGAGCAGCGCCGACTGGTTGAAGCGCCGCTGCAAAAGCCGAAGCCGGTGAAGCGGGACCGGAACGAGCACGTCGGCGTCTTCGAGCAGCGCGCTCCCCGCCTTTCGCATCAGCGTGATGAACAAGGGCAAAGGCTCATGCTTGTCCTCGAACTTGAAGCGGACGATGAGCTTCCGGATGATGCCGCCATAATGGGCGGCGGCGCGAGCGCGCGAAAAAATGGGTGGATTTGCGAAAGCTTGCGTTGAGATATGGGGCCCGCTCCCTTCATATCCTGGCAGAGGAATGCCGAGCCTGTCGCAACAAGGCGGCGTGATAAGATTGAGGCCGCTCCAGCATTGCGGGCAGAGGAGATTGTGCCGGGTGATGAGCGTGGAGCAGGAAACGCACACCGCCGGCAGGATCAGATCGGCGGAATATCTTAGACTTTCGGCCGCAAGCCGGGCGACGCGGTGGAGCATTTGCAACGCAAGCAACAATGACCTTAACCGAAATGCACTATAAAGCCGGGCCTGCGCCTTGACCAGCCCCGCCATCTTCGATCGCCGCCTTATCCAGCGCAATCTGGCGCGCAGCGCGGGCACGCTTCCCCACGCCGACTTTCTGATCCGATATGCGGCGGAGGAACTCCTGGGGCGGCTCGCCTGCGTCAAGCGCAGCTTCGAGCGCGCAGCCGATATTGGCGCCCATCATGGCGTGATGGCGCGGCTGTTGCGAGAGAGCGCGCCGGGCTTGAGCGTCGTTTCGATCAGCTCCGTCGCCCCTCTCGCCGAGGCGTGTCCGGCGCCGCGCGCCGTCGCCAGCGAAGAGGCGCTGCCGCTGAGGGAGGGGGCGCTCGATCTCGCAACATCGGTTCTGTCGCTCCACCTCGTCAACGACCTTCCGGGCGCCCTCATCCAAATCCGGCGCGCGCTCCGCCCGGATGGCCTCTTCCTCGGCGCGCTCCTGGGCGGCGATACGCTGATCGAACTTCGGCAGGCCTTCATGATGGCCGAGACGGAGACGCTGGGCGGGATATCGCCCCGGGTGTTTCCCACGGCCGATGTGCGCGAGATGGGCGCGCTTCTCCAGCGCGCCGGCTTCGCGCTGCCGGTCGCCGATACGGAGCGGCTGACCGTGACTTACGGCGATCCGCTGGCGCTGATCCGCGACCTGAAAGCGATGGGCGCCGCCAACCCTCTCGCCGCGCGATCGAGAAAGCCGATGCGCCGCGATATGTTCGCCCGCGCGCTCGAAATCTATTCGGAGCGGTTCACGGGCGCGGACGGGAAGGTGCGCGCGACCTTCGAAATTCTCTACCTTTGCGGATGGGCGCCGCACGAAAGCCAGCAGAAGCCATTGAAGCCGGGCTCCGCCGCCGCGCGCCTTGCGGATGCGCTGGGCACGGCGGAACTCCCCGCCGGCGACAAGGCCGGGTTCGAACGAGAAAAGAAATGAAAAAGACCAAGCGCGGAAGCCGCCGGTCTGAGCCTTGGAATTTTTTGACCACAGCTATCTGAGGCGCCGTGTCCGCCGCCGCCTTGCCGCCAGCGCGAATCTGTTAATTTGCGTTAACGGAGGGCCCAATGGCGAACTTCAATACGCATGTCGCGGTTGCATCGGTAGGAAGCGGGCTTTGCGCAACGGTCGCGCTGGCCGGGCAGGCAGCGCCGCCCAATTATATGCTGACGCTCACGCTCGCGGGCGCCATCGGCGGCATCCTGCCCGACATCGATCTCGAAAAGGCGATGCCGTCGCGCATGCTGTTCAGCGCGCTCGGTATTGTGATCGCTTTCATTGCGATGATCTCGCTCGCCCATAAATATTCAATTGCGGAGCTTTGGGTGATCTGGCTCTGCGTCTTCGCCTTCGTGCGATATGGCGTGTTCACCGTCTTCCATCAGCGCACCCGCCATCGCGGCATCTTCCATTCGCTGCTTGCGGGCGCGTTCTTCATGACGCTTACCGCCGTCATTTTCGACAAGGTGTTTGGCGAGCCGCCTGCGCTTGCGTGGCTCACGGGGCTGTTCGTCCTGATTGGCTACGTCATCCACTTGACGCTCGACGAAATCTATTCGGTGGACGTCGAAGGCGCCGCGATCAAGAAATCCTTCGGGACGGCGCTCAAGCTTTTCGATCATCATTCCCTGCGCGCGTCCGCGATGATGGCGGCGGCGCTGGCGGCCGTCTTTTTCGCGACGCCGCCCACGCAAGAGTTCGTCGAAATCGTGAAGCCGCCGGTGTTCTTCGCCTTCCTCAAGAACAGGCTCTTGCCCAAGGGCAACTGGTTCGACCTGCAATGGCCGAAGGCGACAGCCGCGCTTGAGGGCGGTCAGGCGGCAGCGAAACCGCCTTCCAGCGGCGTGCAGTAGGCGGCTTCCTGCCCTTGCGATTGCGAGTGGGCGCGCGACAAGCGCCCATGTCGGCCTTCTCCGATACAACGGACACGCCGCCGAACGAGCGGCGCAATGGCGCCTCCTGGAAGCCATCGCGGCTTGCGCCCGATCATGGGCTTGCTCGCGGACGAGGCTGTCATCGCGGAATAATCTTTCCGCAGCCCGTCGGAATTTTCCGCTTCCTTCCTTCTTGAGCCACAAATCGCAGTTTGAATAGCGTTTGTGCGCAAGAATCTTAGGAAACGGAACCATGCTTGAAGCGCTCGCCTTCTTTGGCGCCGCCGTCTTTGTGGTTGCCGAAGCGCGCTGACTTGAAGAAAGCGGCCCGGCGATGGGGGGCTCGCTGGTCCGGAACTTAACGGGTTGAGAGATTCGAGTTGGGAGCGCGCCTGGAAGCGGAAGGGAGAAAACGGTTGAGCAAACAGAAAATAACGCCGTGTCTCTGGTTCGACGGCAACGCCGAGGAGGCGGTTCGCTTCTACACTGAGGCGTTTCCATCCTCGTCCATCGATAATGTGCAACGAGCCGTGGCGGACTACCCCGGCGGGAACGCTGGGACAGTGCTGATCATCGCGTTCACCCTTGCCGGCCAGAGCTATATCGCTCTCAACGGCGGCCCGCATGCCCGGTTCAATGACGCGATATCGCTTTCTGTAGATTGCGAGGACCAGTCCGAGGTGGACCATTATTGGTCGGCTTTAACCTCCGGAGGCGGCAGACCGGTGCAATGCGGTTGGCTGAAAGATAAATACGGGCTTTCGTGGCAGATCGTGCCGCGCCGGTTGCCGGAGCTTCTATCCGATCCAGACCCTGTCCGCGGCGCCCGCGTCATGCGCGCGATGATGCAGATGGTGAAAATCGACATTGCCGCACTCGAAGCTGCGGCGGACGCGTCTGAAGTATCAGAGGAGGAGACAGGCCCATGAACGCACATGTTGACGACGCCGCCAGCAAGGCCCCGCCGGCTGCCGCTACAATTCAGCCTTACCTTTTCTTCAGGGGAAGGTGCCAAGAAGCGATCGACTATTACAAGGAAACTCTGGGCGCCGAAGTTGTGATGCTCAGGCATTTCAAAGACAACCCCGAAAAGCCTGGCGCAGATAAAGCGCCAACTGCATTTGACAACAGGATTATGCACGCGTCGCTCCGTATTTTTGGCTCGGAGATCCTGGTGTCCGACGGCATGAAGCAGGGACCGTCGGATTTCCAATGCATGTCTCTTTCGATCAATGTCCAGAGCGAGGCGGAGGTTGATCGCATCGTCAACGCGCTCGCGGCCGAGGGAGTCGTTCAAATGGCGCCGCGCAAGACGTTCTTTGGGGCGCGCTTTGGCTCCGTTGCCGACAAGTTCGGCCTGACATGGATGGTCATCGCGGCAAATCCGGCATAACGAGCAAAAGCTCTCCTTGAAGCCAGCGTGCGCCGAGGCCTTGCTTAAGGCGGCTGAACCGGCGTGCACGATTTGCCAAGCAGGCATTGCTTTTGTTGCCGGTTCGCAACGCTTAATTAGCAAAAATGTCGCCAGTGGCATATTATCTTTGGCTTGATTGTTTTTTCTCGCTATAACCTACTTGGACCCTTTGATCCCCAATTGGTCGGCGGAGCGGCGCCTAGCCCAACAAGGCGCCGCTTCCATGAAAAAACCCCGGTTTCAAGCCGGGGTTTTTTCATGGGAAAGCCGGAACGAACTTTGTACGGCCGCGGGATTAGAGAAAAAGTTATAAGTAAAATTTGAAGCAAAGCCTTAACCTATTATCACCAAGAGGCGCGCGAATTACTTATTACTTTGGATTAATCATTATGCATGCCTTCCGGTGGTTAGTATCATCAAAAAAAAACAGGAAGGTCGCCAATGGAGTTCTTGTCTGCGGAAGAGATCGAAGCGCTGGAATCAGCAATCCGTCGCGCCCGGGAAGAGGGCGGCATTCACCGCAGGTGGGCTGGAGATAACGAGGTATTTGCGTACCGTTTCAACGAACATATCAACTGGGTCGTTAAGGGGGGAGCGCATAATAAAACCCTCGCGCAAGGCACGGCGCCCCTATCTCGAACCAGTTGCGAGCGTGAAATAACAGAAGAGTTCAGGCCAGATTGCCCCAAAGACGCTGCCGATCTCGGCGCGCAGCTTGTCGATTTCGCCGCATACATTGGGTCCCTTGTAACTCCCGAAGCGGTGCTCAATGAGCTCCATGACATTACAAGCCCCGCTCTCAAGCTGAACGTGCTTGGTGCGGCCCGCTTTCCGCTGAATGTGTCGGATTGGGAGGCGCTCTGTCTTGGCAAAACCGTTTTCCTGCACAAGGAGGCGCCCGCGGCATGGTGGGAGGAGTGGCGCCAGCGGGCGCCCACACAAAACCCTGCCGGTTATTTGATCGCCCGCATGAGCATAGCGCCCTGCACTTGGGACGAGGTGCTGCGCCTCCTCGCGCCGATTGGCGCCGACAGATGGGGCTACGAACTTGCGATGAAGCACGGAATGCGCGACGGATTCATGTGCCCAATTGGGGGACGCTGGCTTGTAATCTTCTGGTCAGAGAGGAATTTGACGAAAATCCTCGTAGAGGCCCTGCGCATCATGATTTTTGCCGCTGCGAGTTTCGCGGCAATGCGTCTTGAGCAGTTGGTCGAATTAAATTCGGAACAGGACGGCGCCTACACCCGGTTGACGCCGAGAGAACTCTCGATCGTCCGTCTCCTTTCCTGGGGCAAGTCTCCTCACGAAATCGCTGAAGCTCTCGGTCTTGAGGAGGAAGCTGTAAAAAGGCAATTCCAGGGGATTGAAGCTAGACTTGGTGCGCGAAATGGAACGCATGCGGTTGCCCAAGCCATGCGGCAGCGGCTTGTTATTTAGGGGGAACTCATCCCTGGCCCGCGAGCAATAATTATGGCGCCCCGCCGGCGCCGAGGTTTAATGGGACGCCGCGTCGATGGCGTGGTTTGAGCGGATCAGCCGGCGCCGATTTCGTCCCGAAGGATTTCGAGTTCCAGCCAGCGATGCTCCGCTTCCGCAAGCTCCCCTTGCGCTTGCACGAGCGCGGCGCTGGCCTTGTCGAAAGCCGCGCGGTCTTTTGCATAGAGCGCGGGATCGTGAAGCTGCGCCTGCAGGCGCGCGATTTCATCCTCCAGGGCTGCGATCTTGCCGGGCAGTGTTTCCAGCGCGTGCTTCTCGTTGAAGCTCAGGCGCCGCTTGGCCTTGGCCTCGCCGCCTCCCGCCTTTTCCTTCGCCGGCTGGGCGCCGGCCTTGGCGGCTTTGGGCGCGTCCATCGCGAATGTGCGTCCGCCCCTCTGCGCGACCATATCGGTATAGCCGCCCGCATATTCGACCCAGCGGCCGCCGCCTTCCGGCGCGATGGTCGAGGTTGCGATGCGGTCGAGGAAATCGCGGTCGTGGCTGATCAGGATCAGCGTGCCGGCATAGTCGGCGAGCATGTCCTCCAGAACGTCGAGCGTTTCGAGGTCGAGGTCGTTCGTCGGCTCGTCGAGGACGAGCAGGTTCGAGGACTTGGCGAGCGCCCTGGCGAGCATGAGGCGCGCGCGCTCCCCGCCCGAGAGCGCTTTGACAGGCGTGCGCGCCTGCTCGGGCAGAAAAAGAAAATCCTGCATATAGGAGGCGACATGCCGCGCCGCGCCGTTGACGACGACGACATCGCCGCCGCCGCCGGTCAGCGCGTCGGCTACGGTCCAGTCCGGCTTGAGGCTGTCGCGGCCCTGCTCCTGGCTCGCAATCTCAAGATTGGCGCCGAGCCGCACCGAGCCTTCGTCCGGCGGAAGCTTGCCGATGAGCATGGATACGAGCGTGGTCTTGCCAGCCCCGTTCGGTCCGGCGACGCCGACGCGGTCGCCTCGATGGATGCGGGCGTCGAACTTATCGACAACGGTCTTGCCGTCGAAGGCCTTCGCGACGCCTTTCGCCTCGATGACGAGTTTGCCGGAAAGCGGCCCCTCCGTGGCTTCGAGCTTCGCCTGCCCCGGCGCGCGCGTTGCATTCTTTTTGGCCTCGCGCATCGCCTGCAACTCGGCGACCCTGCGCACATTGCGCTTGCGCCGACCCGTCACGCCATAGCGAATCCAGTCGGCCTCGCGCTCGATCTTGCGCGCGAGCTTGTGGCGCTCAAGCTCCTCCTGGGCGAGCATCTCGTCGCGCCAGGCCTCGAAGCCGCCAAAGCCGATGGCGATCGCGCGCGTTGCGCCGCGATCCACCCAGACGGTGCTGCGCGAAAGATTTGTGAGGAAGCGGCGGTCGTGGCTGATAAGCACAAGCGCCGAGCGCATGCCGCCGCCGAGCCGCTTTTCCAGCCATTCAATGACCTGGATGTCGAGGTGGTTCGTCGGCTCGTCGAGAAGAAGGACATCCGGGTTTGGCGCCAGCACGCGCGCAAGAGCGGCGCGGCGCGCCTCTCCGCCCGAAAGCGTCGCAGGCGCCTCTTCGCCGCTGAGCGAAAGCTCGCCAAGCAGCAGCCTCGCATGATAGCGGTCGTCGCTTGGTCCAAGCCCGCTCTCGACGTAGGCCAGCACGCTTTTATGGTCGCCGAAATCGGGCTCCTGCGGAAGGTAGCGCAGCGTAATGCCGGGCTGCACGAAGCGCGTTCCGGCGTCGGGCTCGACAAGGCCGGCGGCGATTTTCATCAGTGTGGACTTGCCGGAGCCGTTGCGGCCCACGATGCAAATCCGGTCGCCTTCGCCGACGGACAGATTGGCGTCCTCGAAAAGCGGAGTTCCGCCGAAGGTGAGCGCAATATTCTGAAGCGTGAGAAGAGGGGCCATGAATTCCGCGCGGCATGCTTTCGATCCGATGCAGATTTGGACAGGAAAACCGGCCGATGCAATCTTTTCCGCCAGCGCGCAAAAAAACCGCGTCGCCGCGCTCGCCTGAAGCGGCCTTGGCGTTGCGACGCTTATCAGGCGCCGCCATGCTTTTGCCGTTTTCGGCAGGCGCGGCTAACTTCGGCGGCAATTTCCGAAGGAGGCGCTGCATCCTCAGTTGCCTTCGGAAGCCCAGACAGATGCCGTTGATCGGCTGGACAGCAGGATGAGCGACTTCCGGCGGAGCCGGTTCGACGAACAAGTTCTACTCAAGAGGATGAACCAATGACCGACACATCGATCAAAACCCGATCTGTCATGATGGAAAGGGAGTTCCCTTATCCGCCGGAAAAGATCTGGCGCGCGCTGACGCAGCCGCAGCTTATTGAGGAGTGGCTGATGAAGAACGACTTCCAGCCCCAGGCCGGCCATCGTTTCGAGCTTCGCGGAGACTGGGGCTCGGTTGCCTGCAAGGTTCTCCAAATCGAGCCGAACCGCACGCTGGTCTACAGCTGGGAAGCTAACGGCCTCGAAAGCGTCGTGACCTGGACGCTCGCTCCTTCCGCTGCGGGCGCGAGCCTGCGCATGGAGCAATCTGGTTTCCGAGCCGATCAGGAGCAGTTCTTTCTCGGTGCAAAGGCTGGTTGGACTCGCTTCCTCGCGTCGCTGGAACAAGTCTTGATACGCATGGATCGAATTTAAGGCTAGGCCATCCGATGGCGCAGGTTACTGTTGGCGTGCCGGTCTACAACGGCGCGGAATATCTTGAGAAATCGCTGGCTTGCCTGCGCGATCAGACCTATCGCGACATCGAGGTCTTGATCTACGACAATTGCTCGGAAGACGCCACCGGCGATATCGCCGGGCGCTTCTGCGCGGAAGACCCGAGATTCCGCTATTTCCGCCAGCCGGAAAACAAGGGCGCCATGCGAAACTTCCTCAATGTGCTGGAAGCCGCGCAAACGCCGTTCTTCATGTGGCGCGCCGCCGACGACACGTCCGATCTCAACTACATCGAGACCTTGCTCGCCCTTCTCCTCGCACATCCCGAGCGCGACGTCGCCGCGTCGAGGGTCCTTGGGGTGTATGCCGACGGGAGCGCGGGAAAAGAGTGTCTCATCTCGCCGATGCTCGAAAGAAAAGGAGCGTTCGGCCGCCTTGCGCAGGTCTTCCTGTCGCATCCTGGCTGGGTCTATGGGGTTTTCCGGCGCGAACCCCTGTTGCGGGTCTGGTCGGAGGTTGTGGCCGGCTACCCATATGTGAAGGGATCGGATTATGTGACGCTGTTTCCCTTCGCCTTCGACCGCAAGGGGATCGGGACGAACGAGACGACGCTCTACCTTTACCAGCGCCGGGCCGGACCGCGACAGGATTTCTCCCGCCGCGCGGCGAGCGACGACGCGAAACTCGATATGG
Organism: uncultured Alphaproteobacteria bacterium; assembly: GCA_963748525.1. GTDB lineage: Bacteria > Pseudomonadota > Alphaproteobacteria > Rhizobiales > Rhodomicrobiaceae > Rhodomicrobium. The sequence continues at coordinate 136,545 of CAVVJJ010000012.1, read as the reverse complement.
GGCGCCTGTTGCAAAGGTCCGCTGACAGGCATGTGGACCGGGTGATCGACAGTCCGCTGGAGCGCTGGTTCTACCGCCTCGCCGTGACCTACTATGTTCAGAGGCACGGACTGTCCCTGACCAAGCGGCTTCGCAGGCGCCTCACGCAATCCTTGAGTGTGGCGAAGCAAGTCTCGAAGTGAGGCCATCCGCAGTAGAGAGGCGTTCGGCAGGCCTTGCCGGGTTTGCCTTTCCGCAGGCAAGTTGGCTGCGGGTGACGCGTTTCCCGCGGGAGATTGACCTTTACAAGGTTTGAGCGCCCGTCTATAGGGGGCTCATTTATGATCCCTACGCTTGCGCTGTAGTGGATTGAGCCTGTGAGGGTGCTAATGGGCGCCGATGTCCAGCCTGTTCCACAAACCTATCCGAACCGGAGAGCGATTCCGTCGAAGGAAGAGTTGGCTGCGATCATAGAGGCGGCAGGCTCATCCGACGCTGAATACTTCGGCTATCCCGTGCTCCTCGACGGGTTATACTTACAGCAGGACCCGGAAGAATTTACAGCCGCTTTGGAGCCTTGCAAGCGGGTCTACGACGATCTCATCCGATTCTCGGAATGCAGGCTTTACAGGAACTTCGACAACAGGTTCGGCATTTCCCTCTGGAAGCGCGTCGCGGCGAAGCGGAAATCGGGCTCCTTCAACCGCAAAGTCGGTTGGGGCAAGATTTAGCCTGTGGCCGGGCCCGCGATCATTTATCTGGACCGGCTGGGCAACAAGCCAGTTCAGGCGCCCGCCTTCCTTAGGTCGATGAGCCGCTTCAAAGCGGGCGCGGATTTCGACTTCTACTACATCCTGAAAGGCTATCCGGAAGGATATTCCAGTCCGGCCCTTGAGGCATTCCGGAAAGAGGCGCATCCGAAAACGCACATCCTTCCGCTTCCGGACGACAGGTACGCGACCGCAACCATGCTGCAGGCGGCGAAGCTTTTCTCGAATGAGAAGATGATGTGGTTCGTGTCGTCCTGCCGCATCCTGGCGCCGCAACTGGCTCAAATTCTATTTGGACGCCTTCAACTCCGTCGAAAGTTGCGGCATCGCGGGCGCAACCAGCGGTTACGAGCGGAGCAATTTCAGGGATCAGAGCCTGCCCTTCCCCAACATCGGCGTCCGCTCGACGTCCTTCATGATCGACCGCAAATTGTTCATCGAAATGGCCGATGGCGCGCTCAAAACTCGAAACGATGAAGGGGCTTTCGAGTCCGGTCCCGACGGCATGACCAAGCAGATCATGCGCCGCAACCTCAAGCCCGTCGTCGTCGATAACAAGGGCAAGGTGTGGCATGTCGAGGAATGGCCGCATTCGCGAACCTTCCGGTCGGGCTATCAGGAAAATCTTCTCGTCGCCGACAAGCGCACCTACCGCTACGCGACCTCGAACCTTAAGATTCGGCGGTTTCTCGCCGACATCAACTGGGGGCCTGGGGTTGCCGAGGTGCCGCCCGTCCCATACGCCAAGCGGCTCATCATGCGCTTGAATTGGAAGTTGGGACGGTGATCGGCTTTTGATCCGACGGCCGCCCTCCTATCGGCTTTTGGCAGGATTGCCCATGACAACCGCGCCGGGCGGTACGTCGCGCGTAACGACAGCGCCCGCCCCTATCGTGGAGTTCTCGCCGAGCCTCAAACGCGGCAGAACGGTCGCGCCAGCGCCGACAAACACATTCCGCTCCACCGCGACGCAACCGCAAAGCACTGCACCCGGCCCGATATGAACGCCTTCCGCGAGCACGCATTCATGATCGACGCTGGCCGAGGTGTTTACGATTGTCGCGTCGCCGATCGATGCATGCGCGGAAACCGTCGCGTTCGCAAGGATATGGCAGTTGCGGCCGAGCGATGCGGTCGGCGAAACCCAGGCGCGCGGATGAATGAGTGATGGCGTTGCCAAGCCTGTTTGCGCAAAGAGGTCGAGAAGCCGAAGCCTGTCGAGACCGCGCGCCCCGCCTATGGCGCTGATCGCCCCTATCGAGCGCAGGTCCGTTTGCTTTGAGGCCCAGTCCCGGAACCCTGCTTCTTTGTAGAAGATGGGAACGCCGGCAAAAGGCGAAGCGCGGTTCGCGTCGTTCTCAAAAAAAGCAGCCACGCGCAGCTTTTTCAGAGCGATGATTTCCGCCAGCACAAGGGCATGTCCGCTGGCGCCCCAAAGGACGAAGGCGCTGAGTTGGCTGTCGTCAGGCGTGACCGTCGAGAACATCTTTTACGGCCTTGACGACGCGCGAGATGTCGTCATCGGTGAGTTCGTGATAGGAGGGCAGGTTGAAAGCGCGGCTCGATATGTCGCGGCTTACGGGCGTGTCGTGGCGTTTCTCGAAGTGCCCGAGCGCTGAGAGAGGGTGAAAGAAGACGCGCGCGTCCACATCGCGCTTCCTCAAGAGCGCCAGCGCCTCATCCTTCAAATGCCTGTCCCGCGGCTCAAAGACCAGCGTCGGCATCCAATACCCATTGATGCAGCCTTGCGGCTCCGGGTTCATGGCGACGGGCAGGGCGGCGAAACGCTCCTTATACGCGAGGAAAATTTCGCGTTTGCGGGCGATGAGATCGTCCACGCGTTCAAGCTGCGCGCAGCCGAGCGCCGCCTGGACATTGCTCATCTTGTATTTGAACCCCACCATGCTCGCCCAGAATTGCCGCGTCTCGTTGCGCGAGCGGCCATGGTTGGACAGCGTGAGAACCGTTTCATAAAGATCCGCGTCGCTGGTCACGAACATGCCGCCTTCGCCGGTCGTGATCGTCTTCGTGCCGTGGAATGAGAATGTTCCGAAGCGCCCGATGGACCCCACATGGCGGCCATGCCAGCGCGAGCCGATGCCCTCGGCGGCGTCTTCGATCAGCGCAACGCCGTGCGCTTCGGCGATGGCCGAAAGGCGGTCGAGGTCGCAGAGATTGCCGTAGAGGTGCGTGGCCACAATCGCCTTGGTGCGGCTTGTGATGGCGGCCTCGGCGGCGTCCGGGTCGATGCACCAGCTATCGGGAAGGATGTCCACAAGAACGGGAGTTGCGCCCACATGCACGATGGGGGCGGCCGTGGCGATCCAGTTGATGTCGGCGAGAATGACCTCGTCGCCGGGGCCGATGCCGAGGGCGGACAGCCCCATATGCAGGGCGCCGGTGCAACTCGATGTCGCGATGGCGTAGCTCGCGCCCGCGAAACTTCGAAACCCCGCCTCGAACTTGTGAATATAGTCGTAGCAGCGCGGCCCCCAGCCGTTGCGCGCCGCATCCGTGGCGTAGGCGGCCTCCAGCTCGGTTATGGACGGCTTGGTATAATAAATCCTGGCGTTCATAGCATCGTAAGCCTTGGCACGGCGATGGCGAAGCGGCCGCCCCATCCGCGCGCCTCGGGCAATTTCTCCACGATCTCGCCGGCGATATTCCAGGGCAGGATCAGCACGCAGCCGGGCTTCGCCTCCGCAAGCGCCGAAGGCGGCAGAATGGGAATGTGGCTGCCGGGAAGATATTGGCCCTGCTTTGAAGCGGCCGCGTCGCACACGAACGGCAAAAGATCGGGGCGAACGCCGGCGAAATTCAGCAAGGTGTTGCCTTTCGCCGCCGCGCCGTAGCCTGCCACCGTGCGCCCGGCGCGCTTCTCCGCGATCAGGAACATGAGAAGCTCATCCTTGATGCGCTCCGCCTCGGCCTGGAGTCCGGCGTAGAGGGCTGGCGTCGCGATCCCCGCATCGGCCTCCGCCGCGGCGAGGCTTTCAAGGCGCGGGCTCGCGGCGTGGCTCGCATTTCTCCCGCAGGCGAACACCCGCAAGGAGCCGCCATGCGTCGAAAGCTCTTCCACATCGAAGACCCTGAGCCTGGCCGCCTGGAAGACGCGGCGAACCGTGTGCAGCGACAGATAGGAATAGTGCTCGTGGTAGATGGTGTCGAACTGCATCCCCTGGATCAGGCGCAAAACGTGGGGGAACTCGAATGTCGCCACGCCCTCGGGCGCGAGCAGCGCGGCCACGCCCCGCACGAAATCGTTGATATCGGGAACGTGAGCCAGCACGTTGTTGGCGATGAAGAGGTCGGCGTGTCTGCGAGCCGCGGCGATGGCGCGCCCGGTCGCCTCGCCAAGAAAGACCTCCTCCGTCTCTATCCCCCGCCGGCGCGCTGCCGCCGCAGTCGACGCGGTTGGCTCAATGCCAAGACAGGGTATGCCCCGGCCGGCCACAAATTGCAGGAGATAGCCGTCGTTCGACGCCGCCTCGACGACGAAGCTCTCGGCCGAAAGCCTGAAGCGGTCGGTCATGGCCGAGACATAGCGCTCCGCATGCGCGACCCAACTCGTGGAGACCGAAGAGAAATAGGCGTAATCGGCCGTGAAGAGTTCGTCGGCGGCCGCGTGCGCGGGAAGCTGCACGAGCCAGCATTCTTCGCAAACGTAGACTCGCAAGGGGAACGCGACCTCGGGAGCATCGATCCGGCCCGCGGGAATGTAGGCGTTCGACGGCGGCTGATGGCCGAGGTCGATGAGGGTTTTTTTCAACTCGCTCCCGCAGTGGCGGCAGACCAGCGCGGCGCCGCTGCTCTTAGGCCCGGCAAATGGCGCAAGCGCGCTCATGATTGCGCCGCCTCGTAGGCGACGATCGACCGAAGCATGAACTCTCGCACCGTTTCGGGAGAGGCGCCGGCGATGGCGTGGTATCCGGCCATGGTCTCTTTTACGGTCTGGAGGAAATCCCAGCGGGGCGTCCAGCCGAGGCGAACGCGCGCGCGGTCAACGGCAAGCGCCAGATAATGCGCCTCGTGAGGCTGAGCGCCCCCGCTTCCGTCCCGCCAGCCATAGGTTTTTCCGGGCCACGCGGCGATGGCCGTTTCCACCAAATCCTGCACGCGGCGGTCGGCGTCGGGCGGCGGCCCGAAATTGAAGGCATCCTGCAAGTCTGGCCTGCCGGAATTTGAGAGGGCTTCGGCGAGGAGAAGATAGCCGCCGAGCGGTTCGAGAACATGCTGCCACGGCCGGACGGAACTGGGGTTGCGCACGGGCAGCGGCTCTTTCGCCAGAAGCGCGCGAACGAGATCGGGCGCAATGCGGTAAGCCGACCAGTCGCCGGCGCCGATGACGTTTCCGGCGCGCGCGGAGGCCACCCGAACGCCTGAGCCCGCGAGGAAAGAGCGCCGCCAAGACGATATGGCGACTTCCGCCGCCGCCTTGGAAGCGCTGTAGGGGTCGTGGCCGCCGAGCGCGTCGCTTTCGCGATAGCGCTGCTCCCAATTCAGGTTCTCGTAGACCTTGTCGGTGGTGATCATCACGGCGGCGCAGGGCTTGTCGAGCGAGCGCAGCGCGTTCAGCACATGAACCGTGCCCAAGACGTTCGTTTCGAAGGTCGCGACGGGCATGTCGTAAGACGCAAGCACGAGAGGCTGCGCGGCGAAATGGAAAACGACATCCGGCTTCACTTCGCGGACGAGCCGCTCGACGGCTTCTCCATCGCGAATGTCTCCGATGCGGCTGTCGAACTCCGCCGCAATTCCGAGCTGCTCGAACAGCGACGGGTTCGTTTCGGGCGCAAGCGAATAACCCGTAAGACGGGCGCCGAGATGAAGCAGCCAAAGGGACATCCAGGACCCTTTGAACCCTGTATGCCCGGTCAGGAGGACGCGCTTCCCGTTCCAGAAGGTCACGCCCAAACCTTCCAGTGAGCTTCTCCCCGCTGCCAGAGGTCTTCGAGGTGATTCTTGTCGCGCAGCGTATCCATCGCCTGCCAGAAGCCGAAATGATTATAGACCTGCAACTCATCGTCGGCGGCGATGCGACGCAGCGCGTCGGCTTCCCAGCTGGAGGCGTCGCCGTCGATGTAGTCGATCGCCTTCGGACTCATGACGAAAAACCCGCCGTTGATCCAGCCGCCGTCGCCGCGCGGCTTTTCGACAAAGCCGGTCACCTTCGAACCGTCGGTCACCAGAGCGCCATACCTGCCGGGCGGCTGCACGGCCGTCACCGTCGCAAGCTTGCCGTGGCCCTCATGGAAGGCCACAAGCGCGGCGATGTCCACGTCGCTAACGCCGTCGCCGTAGGTGAAGCAGAAATGCGGCTCTTTCTCGACGAACTGCCTCACCCGTTTCAGACGGCCGCCCGTATTGGTAGTGTCGCCGGTATCGATCAGGGTGACGCGCCAGGGTTCCGCCCCCGCCTGATGAATTTCCGTGCGATTGTTGGCCATGTCGAACGTCACGTCAGACATATGCAGGAAATAATTGGAGAAGTATTCCTTGATGATGTAACCCTTGTATCCGCAGCAGATGATGAAATCATTGATGCCGTGGGCTGAAAATATCTTCAAGATATGCCATAGTATTGGCCGGCCGCCAATCTCGACCATTGGCTTTGGTCTTACATGAGTCTCTTCGGCAAGGCGCGTGCCGAGGCCGCCAGCGAGAATCACTGCCTTCATATAGCGTAATAACCCCATTTTTGCTTGCATCTCGGCCGCGCCGGAGGCTTCGCATTTGCGCCCGCCACTATAGACGACGCGATATCTTGAGCCAAGCGCCTAGATTTTGCGCGCATTTGCCGGCGCGGCGCCGCCGAAGCGGTCAGTATTGCGTCCCGCCGGGCATTTCATGGTCCGGCCAGCGCTTGTTCGACCACATCCATTGTTCGGGATGCTCGCGAATCCATGTCTCGAACTCTTTGAAGATGGCGACCGTCGCCGCGCGGATATCCTCTTCCGCATTGGCGGTGCGCGGCACCTTGAGCTCCTTGAACGCGATCTTGAAGCGCGATGTCCTCCCCACCCGGAGGCAGCGGCCAACCCACAGACGTGTTCCGGCGCGGCGCGCAATCCACGCCGGGGCCGTGGATGCATAGGTCACGTGCCCGAAGAAAGGAACCGGCACGCCCTTCCAGTCCAACAGATCGGACAGCATGCCAAGCACGCCGCCGCCTCGCACATGCGCGCTGATGCGCATGACTGTGGCCAGCCCCTCGTCGCTCTTGCTGGCGAAAAGGCCGCCGGGATAGAGCGCCGCCCTCTTGTCGCGGATATAGCGGTCGACATAGGGGTTTTCGACGATGCGGTAGACGCCGGCAGGGCGGGATTCGAGCACATGCGCCGGCAGGATGCATATTTCCCAATTGCCGATGTGGAGCGCGGTGAACACCGCCGGACCCATCTTGCCCCGGTAGCGCTCAAGGAGGGCGGGATTTTCATATTCGACGAGCGCGGGGTCCTTCAGCAGCCGGTTGAGCAGGAAAGTCTCCGCCGTCACGCGCCCGAGATTGTCCCACATGGCGAGCGCAATCGCCTCGCGCTCGGCGGGCGTTTTCTCCGGCATCGCTTTCAGCAGGTTCTTCATTGCGCGCCGGTGCCGCCGCGTCTTCGGCGCTATGAATCGCCAACCCGCCGCGGAAACCGCCGTCGCCATGGCAAGCGGCATCGCGCGCAGGAAAGCGGCGAGGGCCAGCAGGAGGCCGTATTCGAGCCGTTGGCGAATGTCGAGAAGCATGACCGTGGGGCTGGGGGGCAGAGCGTTGAGACGCTTGTCTTGCAAGCCCGCTCGCCGTGGTCAAGCCCTTATACCAAGCCCGCGGGCGCCATCCCGCGCCGCATGAAGGCGCGGCGCAAGGGGCCGACAGAGCCGAGCGCGTATAAACCGAGGCCCCGCGCCGCCTGAAACGGCAGAAAACTTGAAAGCAGGCTGCGGTTCAGAATATCGGCGCCCACGGTGCGGCTCACGATGTCGCCCCTGCGCGCGGCCGAGTAGTCGGAAAGCAGGTCTTCGGAGCCGATGTCTCCCTTCTTCTCCTTCGCCGCGGCGAGCAGGCCGAGCAGCGTCTCCACATCGCGAAAGCCGAGATTGAGGCCCTGGGCGCCGATTGGCGGCACGACATGGGCCGCTTCCCCCACAAGCGCAACGCGCGCGCGCCCATATTCGCGCACGGCAAGCGAGGACAGCGGAAACTGCGCCCGCTCGCTCACATGGGAAACGCGCCCGAGCGCGAGGTGCGACGCCTTCTCCATCTCGCGCGCAAAGGCTTCGGCGTCGAGCGCCAGCAGACGCTCCGCCTCGCTCTTGCGCTCGACCCAAACGAAGCTCGATTCGTTCCCCGGCAGCGGCACCAGCGTGAACGGACCGGCGCTGCGGTGGAATTCGATGCACACTCCGCGATGAGGCCGCGCGTGCGAGAAACTCGCGGCGATCGCCGCCTGATCGTAGGTCCAGGCCAGCTTGCGAATGCCCGCCGCTTCGCGCAAGGCGGACATGCGGCCGTCGGCGGCGATGGCGAGCGGGGCCGCAAGCTCGGTTCCATCCGCGAAGCGCAACGAAGCCTTGGTCGCCGTTTCGCGAAAACTGACGACGGGGCCAGGCGCCAGGATGTCAAGCTTCTGCGTTTCGGCTTCCGCCTTGAAAGCGGCCGCGAGGTCCGCGTTCGCGATGTTGTAGCCGAAGGCGGTTTCGCCGATCTCCTCGGCGCGGAAGATGCAATCGGGAGCGCGAAGGCGCCGCCCCGTGTCGTCGATGAATTGAAGGGCGCGCAAAGGTTCTGCGCGGCTGGCGCAGCGTTGCCACACGCCGAGCCGCAGCAGGAAGTCGATCGTCTTGCCGAACAGCGCGGCGCTCCTCCCCTTTGCCGCTTCGGCCGAGGCGCTTCTCGACGTATCCACGATCACGGGCGCAATCCCGGCGCGGAGGCATCCCAGCGCGGCTGCAAGGCCGGCGGGGCCCGCGCCGACAACGATCACGTCGATTGGAGGCGTCCTGGCGTTCACAATACAATTCCTGTCCGGACCGAAGATTCCCTCAACTTAGCGCTCGCGTCCGCCGGCGCAACTGGGCGGCCCGCGAGAAATGACGCCCGCCCCTGCATCTCCAAGCTGAAGCTTGCTCATGGCTCAGCCGGCTGTTGCCAAAGGGCAACATGCGCCGGAAGACAATCTAAACCTCGAAAGCCTTGCCGATCTCGGGCACGACCACATTTTGCCCCTGCGCCGCGGCGATGAATTTATCCGGCGTCTGGTCGATGATCGGGAAGGTGCCGTAATGGATCGGCACCACCGTGTCGAACTTGAAGAATTTCTTGCAGGCGAGCGCGGCCGTCTTCGCGCCCATTGTGAAGCGATCGCCAATCGGCACGAAGCCGATCTTCGGCGCGAAAACTTCCTCGACGAGCGCCATGTCGCCGAAAATTTCGGTGTCGCCCATGTGATAGAGCGTCTTGCCAAGGCCCTCGATGACGACGCCCGCCGGGTTGCCGAGATAAACGGTCTTGCCGTCCACGCTGGTGGAGGAGGAATGGAACGCCTTCACGAAGCTCACGCTGACGCCGCCGCCAAGATCGATGGTCCCGCCCGGGTTGCCCGGCTCGACCTTCTCCGCGCCCTGGCCCGCCACGAACATCGCCAGTTCATAGACCGCGACGAGCGTCGCGCCCGTGTTTTTGCAAATGGCCGCCGCGTCGCCGACATGGTCGTCGTGCCCGTGCGTAAGAACCACATGCGTCGCGCCGCGCGCCGCCTCCTCGGCCGAGCCGTTGAATTTCGGGTTGCCCGTAAGGAAGGGGTCGATCAGGATGACGTGACTGCCGCTCTCGGCGCGAACGGCCGAATGCCCGAACCAAGTGAGCTTCATTGCAATCCTCCTAAAGATGCGTGATCCCTTCCGCCCGCATAATATGAAACCGCGGCGCGCCCGCAATTTATAAAAGCATGCAAGGACCAAGTTGTGCCATCCGAGCTTCTGGCGTTAGCCGAACTGTCTGAAAGCCTGAAGCGCGACGATCGCCTTCTCGGCCTCGATGTGGGGACGAAGACCATCGGGCTTGCGCTGTCGGACGTGATGCGGCGGATCGCGACGCCGCTCGAAACCATCGCGCGCAAGAAATTCCAGCTCGACGCCGCGCGCCTGCTGCAGCTTGCGAATGAGCACGGCGTGGGCGGCTTCGTGATCGGCCTGCCCTTCAATCTCGACGGCTCGGAAGGCCCGCGCGCCCAGTCGACGCGCGCCTTCGCTCGCAATCTCAGCCAGCTCACCGACCTGCCGATGGCGTTCTGGGACGAGCGGCTGTCCACCGCCGCCGCCGAGCGCGCGCTTCTCGAAGCCGATGCAAGCCGCAAGCGCCGCGCCGAGCTGATCGACAAAATGGCCGCAGCCTACATCCTGCAAGGCGCGCTGGACCGGCTGAACTTCGGCTTGTCCGCGCACGCGCCATGATCGCCCTCCTGCCGGCGCTTGCGCCTCGGACCTCGCCGCGCCGAACATGGTCCTTCGCCTTGCCCGCATGCCCCTTCTCGTGTTCGGCCTGTGCCGGCTCGCGGATTTTTCGGGCCTCGCCGCACCGTCGCCGTGATCGCGGCCGCAGTTCCGACGCCGGCGACCGCCTACATCATGGCGCGCAGGATGGGCGACGGCGCGGAGCTGATGGCGCAAATCATCGTGGTCCAGAGCCTTGCGTCAACGGCGACCCTTCCTCTTTTCATTTGGCTGGCGCAAAGCTCATGACGATGTATTTTTTGTTGCGCCGTCAGGCAATCTTTGAACCCTGCCGCCTCTGAGGACCCATAGGCGATGAACGAAAAGGACTTGTGGTTCGCGGTGACGCTCAGCGCGCAGCCCTGGCTTATTTTCGGGGGCGCCTTCCTGTTCGGCTATGCGCTTGGCTCGATCCCGTTCGGCTACGTCTTGAGCCTGCTGGCCGGCGAGGGCGACATCCGCACGATCGGCTCCGGCAATATTGGCGCGACGAATGTTTTGCGCACGGGCCGCAAGGGCCTGGCTTTGGCCACGCTGCTCGCCGATGCGGCGAAAGGCTTTTTGCCCGTGCTTCTGTGCCGGCTCTATCTCGGGCTCGACGCCGCGCTGTTCGCCGCCGCCGGCGCTTTCCTGGGACACATTTTTCCGGTTTGGCTTCGCTTCCGGGGCGGCAAGGGCGTCGCCACCTATATCGGAGTCATCACGGCGCTCTGCTGGCCGGCCGGCGCCTTTTTCTGCGGGCTGTGGCTCACCGTCGCCCTTGTCACGCGATATTCTTCGCTGTCCGCGCTCATCGCGGCGGCGCTTACGCCTTTCTTCGTTCTCGCCGTGGGGCCTGTCTCTTTGTTCGTTTTTCTGCTCATCCTCTCCGCACTTCTCATCGCCAAGCATCATCAGAATATTCGGAATTTGATTTCGGGCCATGAAAGCAAGATCGGCCAAAGCGCGCCGGCCGCAAAAAGAGCCTGATCCCCGGGGATCGCCGCCGGCCATCAGCGATGCCGAAAGACGCGCATGGCTGCGACTGATCCGAACTCCGCATGTGGGCGTCGTCACCTTCTGGGAACTGCTCAATCATTTCGGCTCGGCGAGCGCCGCGCTCGACGCCCTGCCGGAATTCGCGAAATATGGCAGCCGCGTCTCGCCGCGAAGCATACCGAAGCTTCCGGTCATCGAAGCCGAGCTGGCGCGGGCCGCCGCGGCCGGCATTACGCTGCTTGCAGCGCGGGAGCCCGGCTATCCGCCGCTTCTTGCGCAAATCGAAGCGCCGCCGCCTTTGCTTTATGCGAAAGGCGACACCGGCATCTGGGACCGCCCGGCGGTCGCCGTCGTCGGATCGCGCAATGCGTCGGGGGCCGGCCTTAAATTTGCGGGCCTGATCAGCGCGGATCTCGGCCAGCGGGGATACCTGATCGTTTCAGGCCTCGCGCGCGGAATCGATGGAGCGGCCCACCGCGCAGCGCTGCCCTTCGGAACCTGCGCGGTGCTGCCGGGCGGGCTCGATGCGATCTATCCGCCGGAGCATGCCGGGCTCGCCGGCGACATTGTCAAAACCGGCGCCCTGATCGGCGAGTGCGCGCCGGGCTTCATCGCCCGTTCGCAGGATTTTCCCCGTCGCAACCGGATCATCTCAGGCGCCTGTCTCGGGGTTGTGGTCGTGGAGGCGGCGGAACGGTCGGGCTCCCTCATTACCGCACGGCTGGCGGCGGAGCAGAACCGCGAGGTGTTCGCGGCGCCTGGGCATCCCTTGGAGCCGAGAGCCGCCGGCACCAACCGCCTCATCAAGGAGGGCGCAATCTTCACGACCGGCGCGGGCGATGTCGAGGATGCGCTGCAGTCGCTCCTCAAGGCGTGGACAAAGAAGACGGCGCAGGAAGCGCCGGCCCCCGGAGCGAAAAGCGCAGAGCCGGACGCTGCTGCCGCTCAAGCAGGCAACGCGTCCTGCGGTCGTTCTGCGGAGATGCTGGTCGGGGACGGCTTCGCCTTTCTTGAGGAAGCGATCAGAGGAGTTCAGCGGCTCCTGAGCCTCTCGCCCATCGATGTCGACGAACTGTGCCGGTTAAGCGGGATGGAGGCTAGGCACGTGCACGCTGCCCTAGTCTCCCTCGATTTATCCGGACGAATCGAGCGCAGCGGCGCTCGCCTGGTTGCCCTGAAGCCGTGACGGCGAAGGATTACATGCGGCAGTGGAATCGCGCCTCTTCCTCGGCGACCGCAATAAGATCGGAAAGCAGGCGGAATTGGGCTCTCGTGGCGATGGGCCGCAACGAGGAAAGCAAGGATGCGATATATTCCGCGGCTTCATCTGGCTGCAAATCCGAAACGCAATCATCGTTGCCGCCCACGAACTCCCGAACCTCTTCGGCGGTGCTTTCGTGGGCCAAATAAATTTGGCTGCGACGTGTATTCATGATCAAAAACCTCAGCCCAGTCACTCAGGCGATTTTGGGTTGAATCATACATGCATTATGTGACCGGAGGTTGTATTACTCAAGCTTGGCGGCGCTGGCAAGCGGCCCCCGTTCCTCCGCGTCACTTTTTCCAAATTTAAGATGCAATTGCGTCACTGAGGCAACAAATCCCTGGAAACCGGTTCTCGATCCGAGAAACACGGCGCCATCTCTGGCTCAGACGCGAGAATTCAGCGGCCGCTCGCGGATTGAACTTGAACTGTGCGCTTCCATATCCGAAAAATAGGCGCTCATCGCCGTTATTCACGTTGCGTTATGAGCGGCGGCGCATAATTACGTTTCGCAAACTTACGAACGAACTGACCGGCATGCATCGATTTGATTATGTTTTCTGCGCCAAAGTCGCATTCGCGCGCCCGCGGCTTGCCCTGACCTTGGCGCTGCTTGTCCTCGCGGGGATCGGCGCCATCCAGCAAGCGGAAGCGCGGCATCGCGGCTACCGCCATTATTATCGCACCGAGCGGGAGCCCGAGGCGCCGGCGCCGGACGAAAAGAAGCCCGACGGCCCGCTCTTTGCAATCGTCTCGCTCGCCGACCAGCATGTCTCCTTCTACGACGCGAACGGACTTTGGGCGCGAAGCATCATTTCCACGGGCGTGGAGGGCCACCCAACCCCGACCGGGATCTTCACGATCCTGGAAAAGGAGCGCTGGCACCGCTCCAACATCTATAGCGGCGCGCCGATGCCCTACATGCAGCGCGTGACCTGGACGGGCGTGGCGATGCATGAGGGCGTGGTGACGGGCCAGCCCGCTTCCCACGGATGCGTCCGCCTTCCGGGCGCCTTCGCGAAGCGGCTGTTCGGCGTCACGAATGCGGGGCAGCGCGTCATCATTTCTCCTCAAGACGTGTCGCCGGCCGACATCGCCCACGCGCATCTTCCGGCGCCGCGCCTGTTGACGGCGCCCGAGGCGCCCGACGACAAGAGCGCCGCGAGCAAGCCCGGCGCGGCCTTGGAAACCGTCGCGCTCGATAATCCCGCGAAAGCGTCGCCTCGAAGTCTCAACCCGGGCGAGTATGCCCAGGCATTGAAGGTCGCGGCGGCGGCGCAGGCTGCGAACGCCGAGAAGACGAAGAAGGCCGCGCTTGCCGCCGTGGATGGCAAGGCTGCCGAAGCCCATCAGGCCGCGAGAGACCGCGCCGCGGCCGAAGAAAGCCTGCGGAGGGCGAAGGAAGAGCTGGAAGAAGCCAGCCGGGCCGCCGGGAAGGCGCAAGGAGACGAAGCGATTAAGAGTGCCGCGGAGCGGAAGAGCGCGGCTGAGGAGAAGCTTGCCGCCGCCGAAGCCAAGGCCCGCGAGGCCGGGGACGCGAAAGCGGCCAAGGATGAAGGCCTGGCCTCGGTGGAGAAAGCGATCAGGGACGCCAGCGCCCTAACGGAAACCGCCGCGGCAAACGCCAAGGACGCAACGACGCGGCTTGAGCCGATCTCGATTTTCATCAGCCGGAAGACGATGCGCCTTTATGTCCGGCAGGCCACCCAGCACCTTTTCGACGTTCCTATCGAGATCCGCGATCCCGGCCGACCCATCGGCAGCCATCTTTTCGTCGCCACGCGCCCCGGCGCTGACGGTGCATCGCTGCGCTGGGTGGCGATCACGCCGCCCGCCGCGGTCGAGGTCAAGTGGCGCCCCCATTCGAGCCGGCGCGGGAGGAATTTCGAGCCGGAGCCAGAGGAGCCTCAGCCCGCTCCATTTCCGGAAACAGCCGCCGCCGCGCTCGATCGCATCGAAATCCCCCCGGAAGCGGCTCAACGCATCGCGGATCGCTTGTGGGTCGGCGCAACGCTCATCATTTCCGACGTGGGCATGAGCGGAGAGGGGCGCTATGCGATGGATTTCATGATCCTGGGACGTACGCCAATCCGTGAAGAGTAGCCGCGACAAGAAGACGGCCGGCAACCTCTTCGCCGATTTGCCCGGCGAGAGGCAGGACGAGGAGCAGATTTCGGAGCTTCTCGCGCGGCCGTGTCTGAGGATCGAGCGGATCGTCTCGACCGGACAAGCGAGTCCGCCCGGCTTCTGGTACGATCAGCCTTGGGACGAGTGGGTCGCGCTTCTTGCGGGCGCCGCGCGGTTGCGCTTCGAGGATGAACTCCAAGCGCGCGAACTCGCCGCTGGCGATCACGTCGCTATCCCCGCTCATGCGCGCCACCGCGTCGAATGGACAAGCGAGAACCCGCCCGCGCTGTGGCTCGCGGTTCACTTCGAGCCCGATGCGAATGAGCCGCACCTGTAAGCGGCCGGGGCAACGGGTGGGGAAGGGGCGAGACTGGCGCATGCTCCCCGAAGCGACCGCCTGAACCTTGTCATCGCGGGGCGCCGGGCGGCTTGGCCGGCGCCATTTCAATCGCGGCAGTTCCGCGCGCCAATCGTGTGGCGACGCGCCTTGCAACCAATTCTTACCCTCCATCGGCCCAAAAACTGTGGAGAAGGCGCGGCGTGGGGTCGCAACCGTGGGCGTAGCGCCATGCCGCGCCGCAAGCCGTGTTATGGGCTTTGCGTGGAAGAATCAGGAGATCGCAATGAGCGAACCCGGACAAACTCCAGTAGCGCAGGGCCGCGATTGGGCCCGCGCGGGCTTTTCACTTGTCTTTCTTGTTCTTTTCAGCATCGGTCAGACGATCTTTACTGCGGTCGGCATAGTGCAGCTCGTCTGGTTTCTTGTGTACAAGGCGCCAAACCCACCCTTGCAGAAGTTTGGACCTTCTTTAGGCCAATGGCTCAAGGACGTGACAAGCTATGTCAGCATGGAGACGGACGTAAGGCCGTTCCCCTGGGCGCCCTGGCCAGCCCCGAAAGCCGTCTCGTAGCGTGGCGTCTCGCAATTGCTTCCCGCCTTTTCTGGGCGCGCCCAATAGGCAATTGCGAGACATCACCCACACGAGCCTATTGTTTTTGCTAGTGTCCCTTATGGCCGAGCGAGTACGCTGCGCCTTGGGATGCTCGCCGGGTCTTGAGCATCGCCGGTTCATGCCTCAGCCCTTCAGACTGCGGACGGACGCCGGCACGCCGGCTGCCTTCTCAGGGGGCGCCAACTCGCCATCGATAAGAAATATGCACCGGCCCGCCAAATGGCTTTCCTCGCGGCGGTGCGCGATGCGCCGCGCGCTCCCACATTGTCCGTAAATCCATAGGCGCCGAAGGGAAGGCTTTGATGAGGCAGATTAAGGAGGGCTGGAGCGATCTGCCGAAGCTTGTGCGCTTCCTTCTGCTGCACGCCGCTATCGGCATCGGCGCGGGGTGGGTGCTGCTTGCGCTTTTACTCCTGACCGACGTGAACGGCGTCGCCGCCTTGATTTTTTCCTCCGAATTGCCCGCGCTCCCCATTGCAATGCTTGCGGCCGGCTTCGCGATCACCTTCGGCGGAGCGGCGGCGGCCGCGGCGGTGATCATGATGCGCTACGACCGCGATGAGGGCTGAGCAGGCTTTCGCGGCTTCGCATTCCAAGTGACAGGGCCGCCTGCCTCGACTCCATGTGGCCATGGTCGCGAAAAGCTTGGGCCAAGCAAGCGCTTGAAGCGTTCTGCGGAACGGGCTACTTCTGCGCCAAGCCCGGGGAACGCAATTCCGGGCGCTCGAAAGACTTTGACTCTGATCTTGTCATGAGCAGCGATGCTGTGAAGCGATCGGAGTCTTGTTCTTCCAACGGAGACCTGCGGCATGCTGAAACAGTTCGTTTCGATGGGCAAAGCTTCTACCAATTACCTCTTTGTCGCCATCAGCCTTCTGTCATGCCTTCCCGCTCACGGAGCGCCCGCCGCGCAAAAGTGCGATTGCCCTTGCACTTGCAACAAGAAACAGACAAGCGCTGCCGACAGCCAAACAGGACAAGTCACCATTGTATGGCCCCGCGACGACACCTTTCTTGGCCGTGCGCTCCATTCTAAGATCGAAGTGCAGATTGACGCGGCGGTCGCCGGTACGGTCGATTTCGATGCGCCGTTGACAGTCAGCGTTCCGAACGGCGCGCACAAACTCGTGGTGAAGCAAAAGAACGGTTATATCGATAATTTATCAAAAACTTACGAATCCGAGATCACGGTTTCCGCGCAAAAACCGCTTTATTTCCAAATCGTCGATAAAGGGCTCAATATATACACTGCCGAGCTTGACGCCGCCACGGCTCTAGCGTTGCTTTCCAGCGCGCCGAAGATACCGAGCGGGATTGGAACAATTTATTTCTATTGGCCAAAAGCAGGGCTCGGAATTGGCTTCCTCGATCAATTTAATACGGATTTACCTGTGGTTCTGGACGGGAAACGAATCGGCGTTTTTACAATCGGCGACTATGTGGTGGTGAAGGTGCCCGCAGGCGACCACGTCCTGTCGCTTGATATGAGCCTGACATCTGGCCCGAGGCTCAAGCAAGATCTCACTCTCGCCGGCGGCGCGACGCGCTATTTTCACGTCGAAAAGCGCCTGGATTATCACATATTCGAAGATTCTCCAGAAGAAGCAGCTGAATTCGCAAAGAAGGGGTTGAGGCAGCGAGAAGCTTCCACGCAGTAACGCGCGCCCCGGAAAAGGCCTTGAAGGGCCACTGACTGCGATCTGATATGTGCGCAAAAACGCCGAAAGGCTTCGAAGCGTTTGGGAAGCCGGGAAAAATCGTTGAGCGCCGTCGCCGGTTAAGGCCGCTTGCCAATCTCGTGCGCGCAAGCGATGCTTGCATCATGAGCGAACGCGTGAAGAGGCTGGCCGACGAGGCCCGACGGCTTACGCCAAAGGAGCGGGCCGCGCTTTTCGACGCGCTTTCGGCTATGGTTCGCAAGGACGAAGAAGACATCGAGGCGGCGGCAATAGCGGAGTGCTATCACACCTGGGACGACATCGGCGCGGAGAGCCTCGGCTATCTCGGCGATTGATCGCGGCCCGCGCCCGAGAAGATTGGGATCGCCATGAACGAGCGCGTGAAAAGATTGACGGAAGAAGCGCAGCGGCTCACGCTGGAGGAGCAGGCCGAGTTGCTCGACGCTCTGACGCTTATTGTCCATGGCGAGGATCACGAGATCGATCCGGCTCTGCTGGAGGAATGCGAGCGCCGCTGGGAAAAGTATAAGCGCGGCGAAACCCAATCCTATTCCTGGGAAGAAGTGAAGGCCCGCATCTGGAAATGATGGGCTATCGCTTTCTCATGGCAGGGCTATTGGCGTGGACGGGACCGGGACTGATGCGAGCCATTGAGCCGCATCCGCGACCTTTACGTAACGTAAGCAGCATTGATGCAGGCTTCCTCCGCAGGTAGAACAGCGCAAACGACGCAATTCGCCTGCCCGCATAGGATGCCCGCCATGTTCAAGAAAATCCTGATCGCCAACCGCGGCGAGATCGCCTGCCGCGTGATGAAGACCGCGAAACGGATGGGCATCGAGACGGTTGCCGTCTATTCCGAGGCCGATCGCGACGCGGTGCATGCCGGCATGGCGGACGAAGCCGTCCTCATCGGGCCGGCGCCCGCCGCGCAATCCTATCTCGTCATCGAGAAGATTATCGCGGCGGCGAAGCAAACAGGCGCGGAGGCGATCCACCCCGGCTATGGCTTTCTCTCCGAAAACGCCGCTTTCGCCGAGGCGCTGAAGGCCGCCGGCATCGTGTTCATCGGCCCGAACATCGAGGCCATCCGCGCCATGGGCGACAAGATCGAGAGCAAGAAGGCGGCGGCCGCGGCGCGCGTTTCCACCGTGCCGGGCTATCTTGGCGTGATCGAAAGCCCCGAACAGGCCATCCGCATTGCGAGCGACATCGGCTACCCGGTGATGATCAAGGCGAGCGCGGGCGGCGGCGGCAAGGGCATGCGCATCGCGCGCTCGCCCGAAGAGGTGCGCGAGGGCTTTCTCACCTCGACGGCGGAGGCGAAGTCGAGCTTCGGCGACGACCGCGTGTTCATCGAGAAGTTCGTGGAAAACCCGCGCCATATCGAAATCCAGGTGCTGGGCGACAAGCACGGCAATCTCGTCTACGCGTTCGAGCGCGAATGTTCCATCCAGCGGCGCAACCAGAAGGTGATCGAGGAGGCGCCGAGCCCCTTCCTCGACGAGGAAACGCGCCGCGCCATGGGCGAGCAGGCGGTGGCGCTCGCGAAGGCCGTGAAATACGAAAGCGCCGGCACGGTCGAGTTCATCGTCGACCCGAAGAAGCATTTCTATTTCCTGGAAATGAACACGCGGCTTCAGGTGGAGCATCCCGTCACCGAGATGATCACCGGCCTCGACCTCGTCGAGCTGATGATCCGGGTCGCCGCGGGCGAGAAGCTGCCGTTCAAGCAGGAGGATCTCAAGATCGAGGGCTGGGCCATCGAGAGCCGCGTCTATGCGGAAGACCCCTTCCGCAATTTCCTGCCCTCCATCGGCAGGCTGGTGCGCTATCGTCCGCCGGCGGAAGGCCCGCGTTATGGCGGCATCTCCGTGCGCAACGACACCGGCGCGGAAGAGGGCGGCGAGATCTCGATGTTCTACGATCCGATGATCGCCAAGCTCATCACCCACGGCCCGACGCGCGAGGCCGCCATCGACGCGCAGGCCGCGGCGCTGGACGCCTTCTATATCGACGGCATCGAGCACAACATCCCATTTCTGTCGGCGCTCATGCAGCATCCGCGCTGGCGCAAGGGCGATCTTTCGACGGGCTTCATCGCCGAGGAATTCGCGGGCGGCTTCAAGCATCGCGAACCGGAAGGCGAGGCGCGCGACATCCTGGTGAGCGTGGCCGCCACGATCGACCATCTCGTCAATGTGCGCCGGCGCCATATTTCGGGCCAGCTTCCCGGCGCGGTCGGCCTCAAGATCGGCGAGATGCGCGTGTGCCGCCTCGGCAAATTCGAGCAGCGCCTGCGCGTGTCCGGCGATTTGGCGGACGGCGCCACGGTGGAACTCCTGGAAGAGGATGGCGCGGCCCGCCGCAAGCTCACTCTGCATTCGAAGTGGTGGCCGGGCGAGCCGCTATGGCATGGCAAGATCGTCGGCGGCAAGGAGGTGAACGTCCAGGTGCGGCCTGTGCTGAACGGCTACGACCTCTCCTATGGCGGCGTGCGCGCGAAGGCCTATGTCTACACGGCGCGCGAGGCGGAGCTTGCCGCGCTGATGCCGGAGAAGAAGGCCGCCGACACCTCGAAGAAGCTGCTCTGCCCGATGCCGGGGCTGGTCATCTCCATCGCCGTGGCTGAGGGGCAGGAGGTCAAGGCGGGCGAGACGCTCGCCGTGGTCGAGGCGATGAAGATGCAGAACGTGCTGAAGGCCGACCGCGACGTGACGGTGTCCAAGGTGCGCGCGAAGCCGGGCGACAGCCTCGCCGTCGACGCGGTCATCATGGAGTTCGCCTGAGGCCCGCCGCAAGACCGGCGCGCTCCTCACTATGCCGCTGATTTTCGCTGAACTCATGACGTTGGCCCAGCCTTCGAGCATGCCGGGAGCAATCGCGCGAGCGAATACGGCGCATTAACTCTATTGGGTTCGTTTCGCAAAAATGTGTTTTTTGCGGTATTATAATACCACCCGGCTTGGCCGCTCAGGGCGCCGCCCTCTCGGTCATCGCCGCGCCGCTCCTGCTTGCGCCAAACCAGGAACGCGACCGACCAGAACAGCGCAACCCGGTCATCATGAAGTTCGCTTAAAACTCATTTTCGCTGGCAGGGGCAACCTTTAGCGGGCCGCTGAAAAACCCGAATTTGCGGCTCCATCCTTCGACAAGTTCAGGATGAGGCCGAGCGATTTCAACGGCTTGGACCTCACGGTGAGCTTGTCGAACTATGGGCCGCAGGGTTTTTCTGCAGCCAGCTTGCTGAGCATTTACTCGTAAAGCTCTTTTAGACGCTTCCAAGAGCTCTCCAAAGGAGCGCCGCCATCCCTGCTGGAGCCAGTAGCACTATCATTGCAGGATCTCTAAGGGCCGCCGGGCAGCGTTCTAACCTACCTACATAGGAATGCCAACAGGGTGGCGCGCCGCTTCCGCTTGCGGCGTCCGCGGATCGGCCTTTGCGCGCCCCCGCAAGCTTATCCGCAGCACGCTTTTTCCGTGTTGCGCCCGGCAATAAAAAGTACGATAAGGCAAAGGTTTAGGTTCCGAAATTTCTTGAACCAAAAGAAGCGTGGAGGAGACGCAATGAGGGGGTTTGGACTAAGAGCGGTAATAGGGGCCGCGGCTCTGACGTTCGCTTTTTCGGCGGCGGCTGACGTACAGGTTAAGACGGCCGATCCGGCGCCGGCCGAAGCACGGCTGAAGAAAGCGACGCCGGCCAAGGCGCGGCTTAGGAAAGCGAGAGCGAAGCCTCACGTCTTCAGCGCTGAAGCCACGGTGAAATCCGAGTGCTTGACCTGCCACGGCGGGAACGCTCGCGCATTCCTCGGCTACTTGCCCGTTCCGCAGATCGCGGGCGCGCCGGTCGAGTATATTCAAAACCAGCTGAAGGCCTATGCGGAGGGGCGGCGCCAGCCCGATATCTGGAAGGCCAAATACCCCGACATTCATGGCATTCCCGAAAAGCAGATCAAGCCCATCGCCGAATATGTCAACAGCCTGCCCCCGGCGTCCCACCCGGACGGCGCGGCCGACCTCGTCGCGCAGGGCGATCAGCTCTTCCATAACGGGGCGCCGGATAACGACGTTCCTGTTTGCGCGATGTGCCACGGCCCGGAGGCGAAAGGCGACGGCATGTTTCCGCGCCTCGCCGGCCAATGGCGGCATTACCTCATCGCAAAGCTGCTGCATATCGATCGGGAGCGCGGTCAGGGCCCCAATGGCGCGGACGACACTTCGTCGATCATGAAGCCGGTCGCGAAGGCCCTGACCAAGGAGCAGATCCTGGCGGTCACGGCGTATCTTAGCAGCTTGAAGTAGTTCGGGAAGTTGACGAAAACTGCCGGTTGCCGCGGACCCACGAAAAAGCGTTCGCGGCAACCCTATCCCCTCGCTGCCTATGGGAGAGCACGAATTTCGCGAGAGCCGGGCGAAAGCCTTGCGTTGGACGCGGTCATTTTGATTCGTCCGCCTGACGCGAAGCCCAGGAGATCGGTATCGGCGTCCCGCCCAGCAGCGTCATTCCCGCGAAAGCGGGAATCCTGCGATCCCAACGCTCATCGCATACGGGGTCTCCGCATTCGCGGCGACGACGGCGAGTCCGATTAAGCGCACGATGCCCCGGCAGCGCGCGCGCGAGCGTTCGCACCGGAGCGGGATCGTTCTATTCAAGCGACAGCCGGACGGAATTGGGGCACGGAAGAGGTCCCGCTGAAGTTGCCTTGTGGATCTGATTCGTCAGGTCAAGTCAATATCCTTTAAATTGCACCCCGGAAAAACACAATCGAAAGTGTGTAAGTGGGATTTATTCCCTGAATAAAGTGTATAAAAAAAGGTGCACACGGGCCACACTTGCTTTGCGATTCTATCGCCTGGCCAAAAAATGCGAGCGTTTATCTTGAATTAAGGATGGGGACTTTGCTAAGTTCCCCCTCGGGGCAATAAGCGTAAGCAGAGGCGGGAAACTAAATGACACGATCTGATCGTGCGCGAGCACTCGTGCGCAAGACCGGTATCAGTACGCTCCTTAATTCAAACGCCCCAGGCCCCTTAACGTTCGGCCCCCGCGCGGCGCTCGCCGCCGCAACCCTTGCTTTCGGTATGCTCGCCCACACCGAAACCGCCGACGCCGTTCCGGCATTCGCGCGGCAAACCGGGTATTACTGCTCGACCTGTCATACCGTACAGCCGGAGCTGACGCCATTCGGACGGCAATTCAAGCTTAACGGTTATACAAGCGGCGGCTCGCGCTGCGGCGACATTCGCAAGATCTTCGGCAATTGGGACCTGAACAGCCAGGAGTGGACCGGCGCGAACCTCGCCATGTGGGTGCTGCCGACGTTCACCCATTTCGAAAGCAGCTTGGCGCCTAACTATACAATTCCCGGCCTTCCCAGCAACAACATCGGCGATTTCTCGGACGCGACGATGTTCTTCGCGGGCCAGATTTATTGCAACCTCGGCATCTTCTCGCAGTTCAGCTATAGCAGCACCGGCAACCCCGACAGCACCCCACAGATATTCTGGGATAACACCGAACTCCGTTACACCCAGAGGATGAACATCGCCGGCGCCGACGTTCTTCTCGGCACGCTCGCGAATAACACGCCGTCGATGCAGGACGTGTGGAATACCGCGCCGGCGTGGGTCTTCCCGTGGGTGCCGACCGACGTTCCCGCCACTTTCGGACCTCCCGGAACCGTGATCGAGGGAACTTTCGCGCAACGGGCCTACGGCGCGGGGTTCTATACCTGGGTCAATAATATGTTCTACGCGGAACTCACCGGCTACCGTTCTCAAGACGCGAGCCTGGCGAAGTTGGCCGGCTTCAGCCCCACCGATGGCAATCCCCGGATCGACGGGATCGCGCCCTATTGGCGGTTCGCCGTCGAAAAGACCTGGAACGAGCACTCGCTCATGTTCGGCACCTACGGCATGTATTCCGACCTGATGCCGACGATTGCCGGCACCGGCCAGCAGCTCAATCCGGGCAAAACGGATAAATATACCGACGTGGGCGTGGATATGCAGTATCAGTATATCGGCGAGACCCACGCTGTAACTCTTCGCGTCTATAACATCTATGAGACGCAGAAGCTCGATGCGACGTTCCCGGTCAGTCCGATTACAGGGCAGGCGGGCGCCAGCAAGCCGGATCAATGGCTTAACGGCTTCAATGCTTCCATCAGCTACATCTACGACCGGCACATAGCTCTTACCCCCGCCTACTTCGATTACACGGGAAGCAGCGATGCGGTCTACTGGAACTCCGTTACGGGCGGCGTCAACCCGAGGCCAAATACAGCGGGTTACTCCGTAGACCTCGCTTATGTTCCTTACCCCTACGGCGGTCCTGACTTTTGGCCGTGGCTCAATGCGAGGATCGGCGTCCTCTACACGCACTATGACAAGTACGCGGGCTCTTCGTCGAACTGGGACGGCAACGGACGAAGCGCAAAGGATAACGATACCACCTTCCTTTACGCGTGGATTGATTACTAACAGCAAGCTCTCGTTAGTTTGATCCGGGTTATGATCGCAAATGTTGCTGGTTCCGTTAAAAAAACAAAGCGAAGACGCAGTTTCCGCAAGTATCTAGGCCCGAGAGGCGTGGAGGACGTACGATGAGCGGTTTGGGAGTGAAACTCGCGATAGGGGCTGCGGCGCTGGCGCTTGCCGTGTCGGCGCCGGCCCAGGCGCGGAGTCGTCACGTAAGCCATGAGGGCTTTAGCGCGGAAGGCAAGGTGCACGCCTATTGCATGACCTGCCACAGCAAGGGCGCTCGCGGCTTTCTCGGCTACCTGCCAGTTCCACAGATTGCAGGCCTTCCGGCCGAATACATCCAAATCCAGCTGAAAGCCTTCGTGGAGCGGCGGCGGCAGCGCAATCTCGGCTTCGTCAGGTACAACCAGGTTCACGGCATTCCCGAGAGCGAGAGGCAAGCCATCGCTGAGTATGTCAGCAGCCTTCCTCCCGTGTCGCATCCGGGCGGCTCGTCCGACCTCGCTGCGCAGGGCGAAAAGATCTTCCACGGCGGCGCGCCGGACAATGACGTTCCCGCCTGCGCGGTGTGCCATGGCCCCGAAGCGAAAGGCGAAGGCATTTTCCCGCGCCTCGCCGGACAGTGGCGGCCGTACCTCATCGCAAAGTTGACCAATTGGGAAAAAGAGCGCGGTCTCGGCCCCGAGGGCGCGGACGACAATTCGTCGATCATGAAGCCGATCGCGAAGAGCCTGACCAAAGATCAGATCAAAGCGGTTACGGCCTATCTTAGCAGTTTGAAGTAGTTCAGGACGCATGACAGAAGCATCGGTTGCCGGGGGGCGCAGACTATGAAACTTCTCACGCTTAAGTTGGCGGTGGCGGCAATCGTAGCCTCCAC
The DNA here is from genome assembly GCA_963748525.1 of uncultured Alphaproteobacteria bacterium. Classification (GTDB taxonomy): domain Bacteria; phylum Pseudomonadota; class Alphaproteobacteria; order Rhizobiales; family Rhodomicrobiaceae; genus Rhodomicrobium. The sequence continues at coordinate 111,955 of CAVVJJ010000012.1, read as the reverse complement.
GCTCTCGGCGATGGCTTGCGAGGGAGATCTGGTCTGCGCCGGCCAGCAGCTCGCGCGAAACTGCATCATGTGCCACGGCCCTGACCTACAGGGCTACTTCGTGGCGCCAAGGCTGGCGGGGCAGAAGCCGCAATACGTGGTCAATCAGCTCCACGATTTTTTGGCCCATAAGCGGGACAACCCGTATTCGCAGCTGTATATGTGGCGCGCCTCCGCGAAGCTTATCTCGATCGACCCCCAGGGAATCGAAGCCGTGGCGGCATTTTTCTCGACGCTCGAACCCAAGGCGGCCGCCGACGGCCATCTGGAGCTTGCGCCCATCGGGCAGAACCTCTTCTCGGGCGGCGAGCCGAGCGAGAACATTCCGGCTTGCGCGGTTTGCCACGGCCCGAACGGCGTCGGCTCGCGGAACATCCCTCGCATCGGCGGCCTCTCCTACTATTACGTGAAACGGCGGCTTGAGAAGTGGGGCGAGGGCTACCACGCCTCCGCGACGTACCCCATGCCGAAGATCGCGACCAATCTGCCGGCAGACAAGATCGAGGCGCTCGCATCCTATCTGAGCTTCATCGGGTCCGAAGAGAGCTTCAAGTAACCTCCCGCAAAAAGGGCCTCTGGGGCGCGGCTTGTCCGCGCCTTTTTTTTGCGCGGCCGCCCCCGCCGGCGCGGCCGTTTTCGCGCATATTGAACGCGAACGGCCCTTCCCCTACTCTCGCGGAAAAGCAATCCGCACTCGGGAGGGCGCCATGCGCCATATCGGTCATTTCATCGGCGGCAAGCCCGTGCAGGGAAAGTCCGGCCGCTTCGGCGACGTGTACGCGCCTCATTTGGGCGAGGTCCGCGCCCGCGTCTCGCTCGCCAGCGCCGCCGAAGTTGCGGACGCCGTCGCCAACGCCAAAGCGGCGCAACCGGCCTGGGCGGCGCAAAACCCGCAAAAACGCGCCCGCGTGCTGATCAAATTCCTGGAGGCCGTCCAGAAGGAGATGCGGCCTCTCGCCGAGCTTCTTTCCTTCGAGCATGGCAAGACCGTCGCCGACAGCATCGGCGACATCCAGCGCGGGCTCGACGTGGTGGAGTTCGCCATCGGCGTCCCGCATTTTCTGAAAGGCGAGTTCAGCGACAACGCCGGCCCCGGCATCGACATGTACTCCATGCGCCAGCCGCTTGGCGTGGTCGCCGGAATTACGCCGTTCAATTTCCCGGCCATGATCCCGCTCTGGAAGGCCGCGCCCGCCATCGCCTGCGGCAACGCCTTTGTGCTGAAGCCGTCCGAGCGCGACCCGAGCGTGCCCTTGCGGCTCGCGGAGCTGTTCACGGAGGCGGGGCTTCCGGCGGGCGTGTTCAACGTCGTGAATGGCGACAGGGAGGCGGTGGATGCGATCCTTGTGCATCCGGACGTGAAGGCGGCAGGCTTCGTCGGCTCCACCGCCATCGCGCATCATGTCTATGCGCTGGGGACGGCGCACGGCAAGCGCGTCCAAGCCTTCGGCGGCGCCAAGAACCATATGATCGTGATGCCCGACGCCGATATGGGCCAGGCGGTCGATGCGCTTATGGGCGCCGGGTACGGCTCGGCGGGCGAGCGCTGCATGGCGATTTCGGTGGCTGTCCCCATTGGCGAGGAGACCGCGGACCGGCTGGTCGCGGCGCTTGCTCCGCGCGTGGAAAGCCTGAAGGTGGGACCCTACACCGACGAGAAGGCCGATTTCGGCCCGCTCGTCGCCGCTTCGGCGGTGCAGCGCGTGAAGGAGCTGGTGCAGTCCGGCGTGGACGAAGGCGCGGAGCTTGTCGTGGACGGGCGCGGCTTCGCAATGCAGGGCTACGAGACAGGCTTCTTCATGGGGGCGTGTCTTTTCGACCGCGTGAAGCCGTCCATGCGCATCTACCGCGAGGAGATATTCGGCCCGGTTCTTTCCGTGGTGCGCGCGCACGACTATGAAGAGGGCCTCGCGCTCGCCAGTCATCATGAATACGGCAATGGCGTGGCCATCTTCACCCGCGACGGCGAAGCGGCGCGCGACTTCGCCAGCCGCGTGAATGTGGGCATGGTGGGGATCAACGTGCCGATTCCGGTGCCGCTCGCCTATCACACCTTCGGCGGCTGGAAGAAATCCATGTTCGGCGATTTGAACCAGCACGGACCCGATTCGATCCGCTTCTACACCAAGACCAAGACGGTGACGGCGCGCTGGCCGAGCGGCGTGAAGGAAGGCGCGGAGTTCGTCATCCCGACGATGAAGTAGCGGCCGCATGCGCCCAAAATTGTGGCCGTTGTGGCATGAGCGCCATCGGGTGGAACGCGCCGCCTTTCCGATGCGTTTGCAAAAGTGAAACCCATGCGATTGATTGTATGAGCAGCGTAGCTCCCAGGCATCTCGACAGATGCAGAATCCTCTTGGCCGAGGATGAACCGCTGCTCCTTATCGACCTTTACGACACACTTGTTAGCGCTGGCGCTAAGGTTGTATTCCAGGCGGCGAGCGTTCAAAGCGCCATGTTTCTCGTAAAGTCCGAAACCGTCCATTGTGCGGTGCTCGATGTGAAGCTGAAGGACGGTTATGTCGATCCTGTCGCCGACCTTCTGCACCAGAGCGGCAAAGGCATCGTCTTCATAACAGCCGTGGTCGATACAGCCAGGCTCTTGCAGAATTGGCCATCGGCTGTGGTGTTGCGCAAACCTGCCTCAGAATGTGATTTGATAAGCGCCTCTATTGCGGTTTGCAGTTCCTGTAAAGTTAGTTAGGCGCTCTCAGTTCGGGCAGGCGCCGCGGAAGCGGTAGCCGCCGTTTTCCAGCTCGTCGAAAAGTTCGCCGAGCTGAGGGTGCCGGAGCGGCTCGCCGCTGTTGTCCGGCAACAGGTTTTGCTCGGAAACATAGGCGACGTATTCCGTCTCCTCGTTCTCGGCGAGCAGGTGATAGAAGGGCTGGTCCTTCTCGGGGCGGATTTCCTCGGGAATCGAGAGCCACCATTCCTCGGTGTTGCTGAACACCGGGTCGACATCGAAAATGATGCCGCGGAACGAGAAGAACCGGTGCTTCACCACTTCCCCGATGGCGTATCTGGCGAGCCGTTCCTTCACCATCGCGTCTCGAACATCTTTGCCAAAATCGTACACGGGCTCGATTCTCCGCCGGCGCGCCGGATGGCCCTTCACGCCCCGGCCCCATCCTTTGCCTTGACCATATCGGCCAAGTCAACCATGACTTTTGCTTGCTTCCAAGTGGCGTCGTCCTGCATCTTGCCGTCGACCATGACGGCGCCGCTTCCGTCCGGCATGGCTTCGAGGATGCGCCTGGCGAACGCGACCTCGGCCGGGTCCGGCGTGAAGACGCGCCGCGCGATCTCGATTTGCGAGGGATGCAGCGTCCAGGCCCCCGCGCAGCCTTGCAGGAAGGCGTTCCTGAACTGGGACTCGCAGGCCGCCGCATCGGAGAAATCGCCGAACGGGCCATAGAACGGCTTGATGCCGTGGGTCGCGCAGGCGTCCACCATGCGGCCGACCGTGTAATGCCAGAGGTCCTGCTGGAAGAAAGCGCGCTGCGCCCCGGCGGCCGCAGCATCGGCCAGAACGCCGTAGGCGGGATGCCCGCCGCCCACCCGCGTCGTTTTCATCGCGCGGCTCGCCGCCAGGTCCGCCGGCCCAAGGCTCATGCCGTGCATGCGCGGGCTCGCGCCTGCGATCTCCTCCACATTATTCACGCCTTCCGCCGTTTCCAGCAGAGCGTGGATCATCACCGGCTTCCCGATGCCATGCTTGGCTTCGAGCTGGGCCAGAAGCTGGTCGAGATAGTGGATGTCCCAGGCGCCTTCCACCTTCGGCAGCATGATCACGTCGAGCTTGCCGCCGACGGCCGCCATGATTTCCAGGATGTCGTCGAGAACCCACGGGCTGTTCAGCGCGTTGATGCGCGTCCAAAGGCCGGTCTGGCCGAACTCGTTCGCGCGCGCCAGCTCGATGAAGCCGCGCCGCGCCGCTTCCTTGTCCCCTGCCGGGATCGCGTCCTCCAGGTTCCCCAGAACCACGTCCACCTGCTTGATCAGCTCGGGAACCTTGGCGCGGATCTTCTCCACCTGCGGCGCCACGAAATGAATCATGCGCTCAAGGCGAACGGGCTTCTCCACGAACGGCGCGGGGGCGCCCGCCGCGAGCGGCTTGAAGAACTTCGAGGGTGTTCGCGTCTGCGCCATTGGAACCTCTGCTGCTTATGAAGTGCGCGCGAAACCGGCCAGATTATCGAGCAGCCGGAACAGATGCGGGAGAAGTTCCGCGCAGCGGTCGAGGCCGGCGTGGATATCGTCCGGCTGCTGCTGGCAAGGGCCGCGTCCGATGTCGCCGGCCGCGTTCTCGATCAGCGCGTGAACGCTGTCCGGCGTGGCCTCCATGTGGAATTGCAGGCCGAGAACCGTCTCGCCAATCGCGAAAGCCTGGTTTTCCGTCGCCGGGGTGCTTGCAAGTCGCACGGCATGACCGGGCAGGCTGAACGTTTCGCCGTGCCAGTGGAAGGCGATGAATTCATCGGGCAGGCCGTCAAAAAGCGGATGCGCAGCCTCGGCCCGCTCGACCGGAAACCAGCCGATCTCCTTTTCAAGCCCCCGGTAAACGGCGCCGCCCTGCGCCTTCGCGATGATCTGCGCGCCAAGGCAGACGCCGAGCACGATTTTGTTCGCTCCGATGGCGTCGCGGACAAGGGCGATTTCCGGAGCGAGCCAATCGAAGACCGCTTCGTCGTTCGCGCTCATCGGGCCGCCCATGACGGTCAGCATGTCGAAGCCGCCCAACGCCGGCAAAGGATCGCCGCGATAGAGATGAAACGCCGCCGCCTCGACGCCGCGCGCGCGCGCCCATTCCGCGATGGCGGCTGGACCTTCGAACGGGACATGCTGCAGAACGGCCATCCTCATTGCGCCGCGACGCTCCCAATCGAAGCGAAAGCTTTGGAGAACGCCGGGTTTCCCTTCATCGCCATGTCTGTTCTCCTCGCTTAAAGCATTATTTGCCTTTGCAGGCGGGGGCGGTCAAGTTGGCCGGACGCCGCGCCCGGCCCGGCCATCGGCGCCGTCGTCCCCGCTCCGCCCTTCGCGGGAATGCAAATGTGCAAGACTTTCCGATTTTGCACTGGATTGACGCGGCATCCGGTGGCGGTCATGGCTTCTAGCCGTTATGTACGGAATGCCGATTGGCGCCGGACCATTTTCGCTATAGGCCGTTTCCATGCCAGACCTTCTTCTCGAACTTTTCTCCGAAGAAATTCCCGCCCGCATGCAGGCGCGGGGTGAAGCCGACCTTGCCCGCTTGATGACGGAGGCGCTGACGGAAGGCGGCCTTAAGGTGGGCGCGACGCGATCCTTTTCGGGGCCGAGACGCATCGTGTTTATCGCCGAAGACATGCCGGAGCGGTCTGCGGCCACGATCGAGGAGCGCAAAGGGCCGCGCGTGGGCGCGCCGGACAAGGCCGTCGAAGGTTTCCTGCGCGCGGCGGGCCTGAAAAGTCTCGGCGAATGCCAGATCGTGAAGGACCCGAAGGGCGATTACTATCTCGCACGCGCCGAAAAGCCTGGCCGCGAGGCCGCCGCGATCATCGCCGAGGCCGTGCCTGAGATCGTCCGCAAGTTTCCCTGGCCGAAATCCATGCGCTGGGGCGAGAGCCGCCTCCGCTGGATCAGGCCGCTGCACTCCATTCTCTGCCTTTTCGACAACAAGCCGGTGGAGTTCGAGGTCGATGGCGTCAAAAGCGGCGACATCACCTATGGGCATCGCTTCCTCAGTGGCCAAAAAGTCACGCAGCCAAAAACATTGAGAATTGTTGAAAATTCGCGCTATTCGGAGGCGCTGTTACACGCTAGGGTTGTGGCCGCAGGAGAACATCGAGCAAGGCATATTCTTGAGGGCGCGCAACTGGCCGCCTCGAATTCCGGGCTCGCTCTTGTTGAAGACCACGGGCTGCTGGCTGAGAATGCGGGGCTCGTCGAGTGGCCCGTGGTCCTTTCCGGTCAATTCGATGCAAGCTTCCTGGACGTGCCGGAAGAAATTCTGATGACGTCGATGAAGGCGCATCAGAAGTGCTTCTCGCTCCGGGACAAAAGCACCGGAAAACTGGCGAACCGCTTCATCCTTGTCTCGAACCTGGAAGCCGAGGACGGCGGCAAGGCCATTGTCGCGGGAAACGAGCGCGTGATCCGCGCGCGGCTCTCGGACGCCAAGTTCTTTTGGGAGAACGACCTCGCCCGGCCGCTGGAAAAACTGACCGGGCTGCTCGGGCAAGTCACCTTCCATGAAAAGCTCGGCACACAACTTGAGCGTGTGCAGCGCATTGAGCGGCTGGCGAAGGAGCTTGCGGCCGCAGCCGGCGCCGATCCGCACGACGCGGCGCGCGCCGCGCATCTCGCAAAAGCCGACCTGATGTCAGAAACCGTGGGCGAATTCCCCGAGTTGCAGGGCGTGATCGGCCGCTACATCGCGCTCGCGCAAGGCGAGAAGCCGGCCGTCGCCGACGCCATCGCCGAGCATTACAAGCCGCAAGGGCCGTCGGACGCCGTCCCCTCCAACCCGGTCTCGCTCGCGGTCGCGCTCGCCGACAAGCTCGACACGCTGGTTGGCTTCTGGGCCATCGACGAGAAGCCGACGGGCTCGAAAGACCCGTTCGCGCTGCGCCGCGCCGCGCTCGGCGTCATCCGCATCATCCTGGAAAAGCAGATCCGCCTGCGCTTCACCGAGCCGCTGTTCCACGCCAGCGGGCAGCTTGAAGCCTCGCTTGAGCGGCATGCGGAAGAGGGCTTCGAGGCCCATGAGCAGCTTATACGCAAGTTTCTGCATCATCCGCATATCGAGCGCAAATTCAAGGCGGCGCGGGCCGGTTTCGCGGAGGGCTACAACGAAGCCAGCTTCCACCGGGCGATGCATTACCTGCACAACCTCATGGAGTTCCTGGCCGACCGCCTGAAGGTTTACCTGCGCGACAAGGGCGCGCGTCACGACCTTATAGACGCCGTCTTTGCGCTGCCGGGGCAGGACGATCTCCTCATGATCGTGCGCCGCGTGGAAGCGCTCGGCCGCTTCCTCGAAACCGAGGACGGGGCGAGCCTTTTGGCGCTCGTGCGCCGCGCGCTCAACATCCTGAAGATCGAGGAGAAGAAGGACGCGCGGACCTATGACGGCAAGCCCGCGGCCAAGCTCTTGAAGGAGAAGGAAGAGAAGGCGCTCGCCGCTGCCGTCAAGGCCGTCGGCGAGGAGGTGGAGGCGGCGCTTGGCCAGGAGGATTTCGAGGGCGCGATGGCCGCGCTTGCAAAGCTGCGCGCGCCGGTCGACGCCTTCTTCGACAAGGTCACGGTGAACGCCGACAACGCCGGCATCCGCGAGAACCGGCTGACGCTGCTCGCGCAAATCCGCGCGCTCACGCTGCAAATCGCTGACTTCTCCAAGATCGAGGGGTGATAAAACGCCGTCATCCCGTGCGCGCGGCGGCTGACGCGTCGCAGACACGGGATCTCAAGCGGCGCTCTCTTTACGATCCTTGTCGGCGCGGCGGCCTCAACCGGCGCGTCCTGCTTGCCGCGCTATCGCGCGTCCGTTTACTAGCCGTTTTATAAACACTTGGAGTTCTGTCATCGCCGCTAGATGCAACGCGGGTTGGAGCTGGGACGGAAATGCCGCTTTTGTCCGATATGGCGCGGCGCTCAAATCTATTGCCTTCCTGAGGAACTTCGCGCCGTAGCTTTCTCTTGTGAAAGTCTTTTTGGCTTCAATCGCTGCACGCTGTCCGAGCGCTTGCGCATATTGCGGGTTCAAAACAAGTCTCTCAATTTGTTTTGCAAGGCCGTGGGCATCTCCCGGTGCGTAGCCGAGTCCCGTGATCTCATGCTGCACAAATTCGGCTACACCGCCCGAAAGCGGATAAACAAGCGGCTTTCCGAGCAGCATCGCTTCTGCAGCGACGCGTCCAAAAGCCTCGCGCCGGGAGCAAACTAGAAGAATGTCGCAGCTCTTCATCGCCGGATATGGGTCTATGAGAAAGCCCGCAAACTCGACTCGGTCTTGAATATCAAGTCTTGAAGCCAAATCTTTCAAAGTATTCACGTAGTTTGGATCGCCGCCGCCAGCCAGCACGAGTTCCACCGCGAAGCCTCGCTTCGTAAGTTCGGATGTGGCTTCAAGGGCGTCGGTTTGACCCTTGCTCGGCGCCATCGTTCCAAATAACCCCAGCCGCACCCGTTCGTGGCCGCGCATTTTTTGATGCAGCGCTCGCGTAGGGGACTCGGTTATCTCAATATGCTTGATCAGGGTATCGCAGCGATCTGTCCCAACGTCCGGGAATAGAGCCCTTTGAACATCTCTAGAGTTCACGAAAACAAAGTCTGACGATGCCAGTATATCCGAGGCAATCTTCCTTACAGGCGCGATGAATTCGAGCCCATGATCGAGTTCGCCATACTCGCACACGCCCCAGATATGGGGTTTCCGGAGTGCGGCAGCTGCCGCAGCGCCCCAGGGGATCACCATTGTTTGGGTCACAATGACATCAGGAGCAAACTCTTCGATTGCGGGCAGGACTTCAAAGAAGCCCGAGATACTCTTCGCGAGGCTATGGAGCAGCGCTTTATGGTCCAAGCCACGGCCGCCACACCACCAGGAAAGGGGAATCTGGACGACGGTGGCGCCTATGCCGTGAAGAAGTTCGGAAAGCGGACCATTGCCTGGTAATATAACTGCGCAAGTCGAGTTTCTATAATGGATCAGGTCCTCGACCAAGCTTAACAGGCTGCGCTCGGCGCCGCCGAGTTGATCACTGTGACTGAAAAACGCAAATCTCAAACCTTTGGACATCGATCCTCCTGACCAGGAGGAAAGTTCGGATGATTCGGCTCGCGAGCTGTACGCCTGAGCAGCCGATGTTCACAGAAAACGTTTTCCTGTGCACACTGCTTCGAACATGTTCTCGTGCACATTGCCTTCGGAGGCATCCCCCTTTGCCGTCTGACGGTCTTGCACGCGGACTGAGCGCACCAACCCTAAAGGCCGTAAACCGATCGAGTGGAAGCTCATTACCGATTTGCCGGTGCGGTCCCGTCAGGAAGCGAACGAAAAGATAGACTGGTACGCGATGCGCTGGAAAATCGAGTTAAAGCGCAAGCCCGGCAGAAAAATCGCCCCTGCGTTTACTTGCGACCCGCAGAGCGTTCTTTACGGTTACGCCGACAATTTTGACCTTCGAAAATGAAGCTCATCCCGTATCTTGCCGGGAGAGTTTTGCACATCACATTTTTGAGATAGGACTGCGAGGCGACGTTATTTTACTTGCCGTCCGGCGAGGTCATTTTTGCACAAGCAATGGAGCTTACACGGGTCCTTCCTGCGCAATGTGCTCACAAGCCATGAAAGAAAGGAGGTTAATTGCCAGATTCGAGTCCTGCCGCGCCCACCATTCCTGCTCGCCCTGCTCACGAATAAGAACCAAGTTGAGGTTTTCGAGGAGGCGCTTGACGCTTACGAGCGGAGCTTGAGCAAGAACAGGTCCGGCTTAAGGTGACATTCGCGATGGCCGATCCCTCGCCTGTCAAAGCATGATCGTGGCATCTCGCCGGTAGCGGCTCATCTGCAGCAAGCATTTCTACTGCCGTCTGAAGCAGATCGTTAAGCTCGACGCCGAACCGCTCGGCGAGCCCCGCTTGGCTTTCGGGTTTTCGCAGTTTCGGGTTTGGGAGTTTTGCTGGACCGTGCAGGCGTAGCTACGATGTATCCCAAAGTCAAGCGCTACTGCGACTTGCCCCAGGGCGAGTCGGCGCGCTTGGCGTCGCTGGCGCCGCCGCTGTGGTCGCGCGGCGCCTCGGTGAACTCAACGTCGATCACATCGTCCGCGCGCTTCGGCTTGGGCGGCGGCTGTCTGAAGCCCGGCTCCTGGCGCGGCTGCGGACGCGCGCGGCCGGCCCCTCCCCGCAACCCATAGGAAACGCCGCGCCAGATGAATGAGCGCGCAGCCGGGATGAGGAGAAACAGCGCCACCGCGTCCGAGAAGAAGCCCGGGATCATGAACAGCACGCCCGCGAGCGAAACCGTTCCGCTGTCGAGCAGCGGCTTCTCCGGCGGCGCGCCGGCCCGCATCGCCTCCATCACGCGAAGCGCGACAACGCGGCTTTGCGATCGGATCAGGAACACGCCGAACGCGATGCCCGCCGCGAGCAACAGGAAGGTCGTGAGCGGACCCACCCATTTGCTCACCTGGATGATCGAGGCCACTTCGAGCACCGGCCACGAAATCATGAGAAAGAAGATGACGAAGGGCATGACGCCGTTCCTGTCAAAAGACCGAATTTGATTCCTCTAATATGGGTGCTGGGAGCGAAATGCCGAGTGCATGCGATGAGGCGAAGCTTGCGTCAAACGTCGCGTGGCTATAGCCAGCGGCAGCCGAACCTCTTATATCAAGGAAAGACGGAGACGGTCACATCATTCACGGGCCTCAGGGTCGGGAGCGGCGGCTTTGACGATGAGCGAAATCTTTGATCCCACCAATCTCTTGCTTATGGCGGTGGCCGTGGCGATTTTCCTGCGGCTGAGAAGCGTGCTTGGACGGCGCACCGACGACGATAGGGCGCGCCTCGATACTTACGCCGCGCGCGACGCCGCCGCCGCCGCCCCCGACAGCAACGTCGTGCCGATGCCTCGCGCCGATGCGCCGCCAACCGCCGCCAAGCCGTCCAGCCAGAACGTCGACGACCGCCTCGGTCCCTTGCCCGCGGACAGCCGCGCGCTCGAACCGTTGCGCGAAATCGCGAAAGCGGACCCTTCTTTCGAGGCGGGCGCGTTCCTGAACGGCGCCAAGATCGCCTATGAGGCAATCGTGACGGCTTACGCCCGCGGCGACCGCGAAACGCTTCGCGGCCTCCTGTCGAAAGAGGTCTTCGACAGCTTCAACTCCGTTATTTCCGAGCGGGAAGCGCGCGGCGAAACGAACGAGTTCAGCTTCGTCGGCATAGCGGCGGCCGACATTGTGGACGCTCATCTCGCGGGACGCGTCGCCCACGTGACCGTCCGCTTCGTGAGCGATCTCGTCACCGCGGTGCGGGACCGGTCGGGCAACGTCATTGAGGGCGACATCAAGGCCGTGCGGCGAGTCACCGACGTATGGACGTTTGCGCGGGATGTTGCCGCCAGCAACCCCAACTGGCGGCTGGCGGCCACCGACTCGCCCGAAGCCTGAAGCGTGGGCGCCGGAAAAGAAGAGGCTTTGTGGCGCTGGCAGCATTCCGGAGACCGCCCCGCGCCGCCGCCGGCCGAGCGCATCGAATATGCCGACATCGCCGGATGGAGCGAAGACAACCACTGCGACGCGCTTGCCTGTTATCTGCGGTCGGCTGACCTCGCGGTTGAGCCCATGCCGAAGCCGAACAGCGCAACCCTCCCGGCTTTGCTGGCGGATCGCGCCAAGGCGCGCGGCTTCTTCGAGGAAGCCTTCGCTCCGTTCCGGCTTCACGCGGCGCCGGGCCTCTTGACCTCGTATTTCGAGCCGGTCTTGCAGGGCTCGCGCCGGCCGTCGCCCCGGTTTCGCATCCCTGTCTACCGGAGGCCGTCAGACCTTGAGCCGCTGCCGGAAGGTCATCCGCTTGCCGCAATGGGGCTGACGGCGGGGAGGAGGACGGAGCGCGGCTTCGAACCCTATCCGGAGCGGGCCGAGATCGAGGCCGGCGCGCTCGAAGGCCAAGGCCTGGAACTTCTCTATCTCGACGACGCCATCGACGCCTTTATCATGCACGTCCAGGGTTCCGGGCGCATCGAGTTCGGCGACGGGACGGCGGCGCGGCTCACCTTCGACGGCAAGAACGGCCGCCCCTATACGTCGATCGCCAAGCGCCTCATCGAGCGCGGCGACCTTACGGCAGAACAGGCCGACCTCGCCGGCATGGCCGGCTGGCTCCGCGCTCAGCCCGATCCCGCCGGCACGCTGAACGAGAACATGTCCTACATTTTCTTCCGCGAGCTTGAGCCCCTTAGCGACGGTCCTCGCGGCTCGATGGGCGCCGGGCTTTCAAAGGGGCGAAGCCTGGCGGCCGATCCGCTTTACCATGCGCTTGGAATGCCTATATGGGTGGCTGCGCCCCGCCTGGTTTTCGAGGGCCTGCCCTTCCGGCGGCTCACCGTAGCCCAGGACACGGGCTCGGCGATCCGAGGGCCGATGCGGGGAGATATTTTTGCCGGATCGGGCGCCGAAGCAGGCCGCATCGCGGGCAAGATCCGGCATGCGTGCGAATTTATCGTGTTAAAGCCAAGATGATGGTCGAGGCGCGCGAGCATCGTGGGGAGCGCTATGGAAGGCCGCAACCGCAAGCGGGACCTGTCCAACGAGGAGATCGAGCTTTGGGCGCACGTCACACGCCGCGATAAGCCGTTGGCGCGACGGCGCGCCGCCAATGGCGCCGCGCAGCCCTCCGCGACGCCAAAGCAGACGAACGACGCCGCCATCGCCGCGCCGCGGCAAGCGCCTTCCGCCGCCGTCCCGCCGAAGCCTGCCGCCGCGCCGCCGCCTCAGCATGAGCCTTTCGACCCCCGCGTGAGCAAGAAGATCGCGCGCGGCCGCCGCGACATCGACGCAAGGCTCGATCTGCACGGCATGCGCCAGCACGACGCCCATGCCGCGCTCAAGCGGTTTCTCGCGCGCTGCCAGGCCGAAGGCTGCCGCCACGTGCTCATTATCACCGGCAAGGGCGGGAACTCCGAGGAGGCCGATCTCGACTTCTGGCGGTCGCCGGAACGCGGCGTGCTGCGGCGGCTCGTGCCTCATTGGCTTTCGGAGCCGGCGCTGCGCGCCCAGGTGGTGAGCTTCTCGGAGTCCGCCCATAAGCATGGCGGCAGCGGCGCGCTTTACGTCACGATCCGCAAAGGCGTACGCCCTAAACCCGGCGGCCGCGAATAGCCGGTCTCCCGCATCGGGCTCGTATCGTCTCCGCGGAAAGCGCCTCTGGCGCGTTCGCAACGATCCCGGATACGGCGCAAGCGCCGTTCCGGGATGACGACAAAGGTTGCGGGAAGGCGGCAATGACGGACGGCCTACTCCGCGGCCGCAGCGCCGTTCCGGGATGACGATAAAGGTTGCGGGAAGGCGGCAATGACGGACGGCCTACGCCGCGGCCGCAAGCGCCGTTCCGGGATGACGGCAGAGGTTGCGGGAAGGCGACAATGACGGGAGGGCTGGCCTACTCCGCGGCGCGAGCGGGGGCCGTTTCCTCGACGTCCTCCTCGAAGCTTCCCGCCTTGACAAGGCGCTCGAAAAGGCCGCCCGCCGCCGCAAGCTCCTGAAACGTTCCCGTTTCGACGATGCGGCCTTGGTCGAGCACGAGGATCTTGTCCGCGTTCGCAACCGTGGACAGCCGGTGTGCGATGAGAAACGTCGTGCGGCCGCGACGCACAGCGTCGAGCGCGCGCTTGATCTTGGCCTCCGTCTCGTTGTCGAGCGCGCTCGTCGCCTCGTCGAGGATGAGGATGGGGGCGTTCTTCAGAATCGCGCGCGCAATGGCGATGCGCTGCCGCTCGCCGCCAGAAAGCGCCGAGCCGCGCTCGCCGATCACGAACTGATAGCCGCCGGGCTTCGCCATGATGAAATCGTGGGCCTCCGCGAGCCGGGCCGCCGCCTCGATCTCGTCCTGCGTGGCGGCGGGGCGGCCGATGCCGATATTCTCGGCGATGGACCGGTTGAACAGGCCCGCATCCTGAAAGACGACCGCGATGGCCTGGCGCAGCGAGGTCAAGGTCACGTCGCGCACGTCGACGCCGTCGATCGAGATCTTGCCCTCCTGGGGGTCGCGCAGGCGCTGGAGCAACGCCAGCGTCGTGCTCTTCCCCGAGCCTGTGGGACCGGCGAGCGCAATCGTTTCGCCGGGCGCCGCTTCGAAGGAGAGGTTGAAGACGCCCTGCTCCGTATAGGGAAAGCGATAGGTCGCGTTATCGAAAACGATGCGCCCCTGCACATGCTCAAGCGCAACCGCGCCCGGCTTTTCGACCGCTCCTGCGCTCGTGTCGAGAAGCTCAAAGAAATTCGCAAGCGTCGGCGCCTGCAGGAAAATGCGCGCGACAAAGCCCGAGAGGAGGTCGAGCTTGCCGATGAGGAGGTTCGCAAAGCCGACAAAGGCCACGATCTGTCCAACGGTGATTTCGCCCCGTTCGGCCAGAGTCGCGCCAATCGCGAAAACGGCCACCATGGTGATGGTGGCCGCGGTGCGCGTCAGCACGGTCAGCATTCCCCACCAGGTCAGCACCGGATATTGCGCACGGAGAAGATCGGCCATGAGATTGCGAAGCGCGCTCGCCTCGTCCATGAGCCGCGCATAGCTCTGGACCACGGTGACATTGCCGATCACGTCGCCGACGCGCCCGAACACGTGCTGATGGTATTGCTCGACGTCGGCCTGGCCGCCATGCGTTCGCTGGATGATGATCGTGTTGGCGAGGAGATAAAGCGCGGCGAGCGCGGCAAGCAGCGCGGCAAGGCGTGCGTCGATGGCGAGCGCCGCAGGCACAAGGAGAACGATGCCGAGGATCGCGGTGAGATGTTCGCGCAAGAAGGAGAGCCAAAGCGCGAAGAGCTGATCCGTCCCCGCCAGAAGGATGCGAACCACGCGCCCGGCGCCTTGCTGGGAGTGATAGCTGAGCGGCAGCGTGATCGCCCGCTCGAAAGCCGCGCTGAGCGCCGCCAGCCTTTGCCTGTGGGCGAGCCTGTCCGCCATGATCGCAAGCGCCATGCTCGCCATGATGTTGAAGAGGCCGAGCGCGGCCCAGACCCCGATGATGGGGAACGCCTTGCCGCCCTGCGACAGCGCATCGACGACGCGCCCGAACAGGATCGGCTCGGCCAATTGCACGACTGCGATGGCGAGACCCGCGAGCACAAGCGCCAGAGTCAGCATCCGCTCGGATGAAAGCATACCAAGCGCGCGGAGATATATTCTCGCCAATTTCATAATAAGGGCTGCCGGACGGTAAGGATTTCCAGGATTGTTTCTGTAACGCTTATCTTCCGTCCCTGTGCCCTCGGCAACCCGCGGCTTTTCAAATTTCGGCGCCGCGGCTCTCGCGCTGCCGCCTATGCGGCGCGGGCGCCGCGCTGAAAGGCGGGCGCCGCCGTGGCGATGGTTTTTTGCGCTCCATCCGAGAACAAGGCGACGACTCGATTGCCGGCGTCCAGCCAGAGGCCCAAAAGCTGACGCTTCGCCCAGCCATCCGCATGAAGATGCGTGACTTTCACCCGCCCGGCCCGGCATGGAAAGCTTGTCAGCGTGCCTTCTGGATGAACGAGCTTCACGTCGAGGCCCGTCTCCGGTTCGAAGGGCGCATCCGCCGCAGCAGGCGCGTTGAGCGCGCCGCCGCCGCCGGCCTCGAAAAGATAATCGTGATCCACGGCCCGCCAGGGCGCCCCGGACCCGCGCGCGCCCATTCGCATGTAGCAGCGCCAGACCGCGCCAATCGAGGCATGCGAGGTCACGCAAACCCAGCGGAACTGGACCGCGATCCTCTCGCCGCCAGCGCCGATCATGGCGGCTTGCCCCCCAGGCAGGGAAGCAGCCAGGAAATCGCCCTCAAGATAGCCGGAAATCGTCATGGGGAGCTGGCCCGAGATATCGAGCGGCGGCGTCCGGCCGCCGGGCCGGAAAGCGGGGAGGTTGCAGGCATAAACGATGGCTGACGTCGGCGAAGCGTCGAGCAGGCTCGCAGGGAGGGTCAAGGAATGCGGGGCGCCGCGGCCAGCCTCGCCCATCCAGCCGAGCAGCGGCTCAAGGCTCAGGGTGATTCGTCCCCCATTGTCAAGGTTCAGCTCTTTTGCGGGCGCGGCGCGCTCCATGGCGGAAACCCAAATTTGACTGCGATTGCGATTTGGTTTCGAAAATGTCACACAAGCCGTCACCAAATCATGAATGCCCCGCTGTATCGGCCCTGTCCGATTGTGCGCTGCTCCCAGATCCTGCTATGAGCGTAGGTGACGGTGGGACGTAAAGCAGACAACGAGGCGCCGGCGTAAATGACCGTTGCAGTGGTGATCCCTGCGCTGAACGAGGAAGGCAACATTGGACGGCTCGTCCGAGAGACGTTCCGCGTTCTGCCGCAGGAAATTTTGAGTGAAGTCATCGTCATCGACGATGGCAGTTCGGATCGAACCGGCGACGAGGTGAAGTCGCTCATTCCGTCTTATCCCAGGCTCCGCTATATCCGTCACAATCAAAAAGCCGGTCAGAGCGCGGCCATCAGGACCGGCGTGCTCGCCGCGCAATGTCCGATCGTCGCAACCATGGACGGCGACGGGCAAAACGATCCCGCCGACATTCCGAACCTGTTCAGAAAGCTGGGGTCGCCCGGCCAGGGCGGACCGGCGCTTGTCGGAGGCGTCCGCGAGAACCGGAAGGCGCAGCAGGCCAGGCGGCTTGCAAGCGTAATGGCCAACGTAACGCGGCGGGCCATCCTTGCAGACAACTGCCCGGACTCGGGCTGCGGAATCAAGGTCTTCTGGCGGGAGTCCTTCCTTCGCCTGCCCTATTTCACAAGCATGCACCGCTTCATGCCGGCCTTGTTCCTGACCTACGGACACAAGGTGGAGTTCGTCGCGGTCAATGACCGTCCGCGCCTTGCCGGCCAGTCGAAATATACGAATTTCAGCCGCCTTCTCCTCGGACTATCCGACATGATGGGAATCCTGTGGCTAAGGCGGCGCACCCGCATTCCCGATATCGCGGAGGATACGCTCGGCGTCGCCCGGTTGAGGGAGGCGCCGTTTCCGCGCGTGCTGCCGCTGGCGTCACGCCAAATCCACTGAAGGCACGGGACACGCGATCGATGGACATCGCAAAACTGAACGAGTGGTGGGCGGCGGTCTCGGGCGTCGATGCGGTCTGGGTCGTGTTCGGGCTTGCGGCCCAAGGGGTGTTCTTCCTGCGCTTCCTTCTCCAGTGGATCGCGAGCGAGCGGGTGAAGCGGAGCATCGTGCCGGAGACCTTCTGGTATTTCAGCCTCGCCGGCGGGTTCATGCTGTTCCTCTACGCCGTCCACCGCGCGGACCCTGTCATCATGATCGGGCAGCTCACGGGCCTGTTCATCTACGCCCGGAATATCTCGCTCATTTGGATGCACAAACGGCGGGAGACCGCCCCCGTCAGGCTGAGGACTGCGGCGGAGTAGGGCGCGATTCTGGAGTTAGAGCGGGTCATCGGAGTCCGAATGGACGCGGGCGGCGCCAAACGCCGATTTTCCGGTGATAAGCAAAGGTATGGGTTGCGATTCAGGCTCGAAAGCCCTATGTCAACTTCGTGACGCGGGGTGGAGCAGCCCGGTAGCTCGTCAGGCTCATAACCTGAAGGCCGCAGGTTCAAATCCTGCCCCCGCAACCACTACCGCAAGACCGGTCCGACGCGATTGCCGCCATCGACATAAAACCACCTCCCACCTATATAGCAGGCTGCTGAACAGGCAGTTTTCCATGGTTCGGTAGGCTCACCATGAGCGCCACGAGAGCACGCGACCTCATCCTTGCAACTTGCATTGCGCCGACTCGGGTAGGTTGTCCGATGCGAGCACGCGACCTCATCCTGAGCTTGTCGAAGGGTGGAATCAAAAATTCGGGTTTTTCAGAAGCCCGCTGGCGCCTGTTTTGCGTTGGCCCGCGTCGTACCACCCTTTTTGCTCGAACGTGATACCACCGCGCGCCGGGCAGTGCGATGCTCAGCCATCCGCCCATTGCTGCGCCGCGGTTCCAACCAGATCGGCCAGCGGCCTGCGCGACGCCTGCAACTCGGCAAGCAGCGTCGCCTTGATGTCCGGCAGCAGCGCTGGGCCTTCGTAGACGAGGCCGGTATAGAGCTGGACGAGAGAGGCGCCGGCCCGGATTTTCGCGAGCGCCGCCGCGCCCGAATCGACGCCGCCCACGCCGATGAGCGGCAGCCTGCCTTCCGTGGCGAGATAGCACCGCGCGAGAACGCGCGTGGAGCGCTTGAACAGCGGCCGGCCGGACAAGCCCCCGGCTTCGTTGCGATGCGCGTCCGCGGGCGCGCCGTCGCGCGATAGCGTGGTGTTGGTCAGGATCGCGCCATCGACGCCATGCGCCAGCAGACATTGCATGGCGGGCGCGATGTCGTCGCCGTGCAGATCGGGGGCGAGCTTCACGAGGATGGGAACGCGCCGCTGAAGCCCCGCCCGCGCCGCCATCACGGCTTCGAGCAGCGCGGCGAGCCGGTCCGGCGCCTGCAGGTCGCGCAGGCCCGGCGTATTCGGCGAGGAGATGTTGATCGTCAGGTAGGAGGCAAGCGGACCGAAGGCGCGGACGCCCGCGACATAGTCGGCGATTGGGTCGGCGCTGTCGCGGTTCGCGCCGATGTTGACGCCGAGCACGCCGCGCGGCGGACGGCTCGCCAGACGCACAAGCGCCGCCATATGGCCCGCGCTGTTGAAGCCGAGCCGGTTGATGATGGCGCGCTCGCGCATGAGCCGGAACACGCGCGGACGCGGATTTCCGGCTTGCGGCTTCGGCGTGATCGTCCCTGCCTCCGCAAAGCCGAATCCGATGCCGAACAGGGCGTTATAGACGCGCGCATCCTTGTCGAAGCCCGCGGCGACGCCGATGGGATTGGGAAAGGCAAGCCCGAACAGCTCTTGTGCAAGGCGGGGATCGTCGGGGCGCCGCTGGCGGGGGAAAACCCCGGTTTCGAGCGCGCGAAGCGAAGCCTCATGCGCGGCCTCGGGATCGAGAAAGAGCAGTCCGGCCTGCGCGGCGGACCACAGGCGGTTCATGACGGCAGATCGTTCGCAACGATCGGCGTCCCGTCATCCGAGAGCGGGACCGGCATGGCGGCCCGGACCGCGCCGATGGGCAGGTTCGAGTAGAGATGCGGGAAAAGCTCGCCGTCGCCGGCAGGCTCCCAACGCAGCGACGGGCAGCCTGCGCATTGTCCCTCGCGCACAAGCGGCGTGCCGGGGAGATCGGACCCCGCCCCTTCCGGCTCCGGCGTGTGGAGGTTTTCGAGCATCTCGATATCCACCGCCAGCAGGACCAGATCGGGGACGCCCATGAAGAACTTCTTCGCCGTCGCCGCCGCCTGCCCAGCCGTTGAAAAGTGGATGAAGCCGTCGCGCAGATCGTGCTCCGAACCGCGATAGACGCCTTCCGCCCAGGCGGCCTCCCATTCGGAGCTCGTCGTCAGCTTGTAGATCATCTTGATCTGCATTTTGGTCTACGCGGCCTCCGCGGGTTGGCGAAGACGCTCCTCGATCAGCTCGCGCGTCCTGTCGATGCCGTAAGCCTTGATGAAGGAGCCGAAACGCGGCCCCTGGCTCTCGCCGAACAGCACCTCGTACAGCGCCTTGAACCAATCGCGCAAATTCTCGAACGGGTGCGCCTTGCCGACTTCGTAGACGATGGCCTGCAGCTCCTCGGCGCTGAGCTTCGGGCTTGCTTCGCCAAGGCGCGCGGAAAGGTCGAGCATGGCCGCGCGCTCTGCCGCCGCCGGCGCGCGATAGACCTTCAACGGCTTTTCGCGCTCGTCGAAATAGCGGATGGCGAAGCCGATCAGCCTATCGAGCTCGGGGTATTCCTCGGGCGTGGTCCCCGGCGCATAGTTGCGCACGAACTGCCAGAGAACGTCCTTCGTATGCGCGTTCGACGCGCTGACGAGGTTCAGGAGCAGGCTGAAGCTGATCGGCACGCTGTGCTGCGGCGCGCGCGCCTTGTGGATGTGCCAGACCGGGTTGTTCAGCCGCTGCTCCGGCGCCTCCGTCTGATAGGCGTCGAGATAGGCGAAATAGTCGTCCACCGCCTTCGGGATCACGTCGAAGTAAAGCCGCTTCGCAGTCTTGGGCTTCTGGAACATATAGAGGCTGAGGCTTTCCGGCGTGGCGTAGGCGAGCCATTCCTCCACCGCGATGCCGTTGCCCTTCGACTTCGAAATCTTCTGGCCCGTTTCGTCGAGGAACAGCTCGAAATTGAAGCCCTCGGGCGGCCGTCCGCCAAGCGCGCGGCAGACCTTCGACGACAGCGTGACGCTATCGATCAAATCCTTGCCCGCCATTTCGTAATCGACGCCGAGCGCCGTCCAGCGCATCGCCCAGTCCGCCTTCCACTGGCACTTCACATGCCCGCCCGTGACCGGCGTCTCGACGAGCTTCTTCGTGTCCGGATCGCGATAGACGATGGTCCCGGCGGCGAGGTCGCGCTTTTCGATGGCCACTTGCAGCACCTTGCCGCTCGTGGGCGACACCGGCAGGAACGGCGAATAGGTCTTGCGCCGGTCCTCGCCGAGCGTCGGCAGGATGATGTCCATCACCTCGTCGTAGCATGCGAGCATGCGGAGCAGCGTCTCGTCGAACTGGCCCGAGCGATAGCACTCGGTGGCCGACAGGAATTCATAGTCGAAGCCGAAGCTGTCGAGAAAGGCCCGCAGCCGCGCGTTGTTGTGCGCGCCGAAGCTCGCATGCGTGCCGAACGGGTCGGGCACCGATGTCAGCGGCTTCTCCAGCGCGGCTTCGAGCAGCTCCTGGTTCGGCACATTGGCCGGAACCTTGCGCAGGCCGTCCATGTCGTCGGAAAAGCAGACGAGGCGCGTCTTTACGCCCGGCTTCAGCGTTTCGAGCGCATGCCGCACCATGGAAGTGCGCGCCACCTCGCCAAAGGTGCCGATATGCGGAAGCCCGGAGGGGCCGTAGCCCGTCTCGAACACGACCTCGCGCGACGGGTCCGCCTTTTCCAGCCGTTTCAAGAGCTTGCGCGCCTCTTCGAAGGGCCAGGCCTTGGAGGTTTGCGCGAGCTCTGCGAGCGGCGGGGCGGCGGCGGTCATGGTTTGCGGCGTTTCGGTTGGGGTTGCGTGTGCACGGACTATGGAAAGGGCGGCGGCGCGCGTCAACCCTGTCCGGAGCGGAAAGCCCAGCTTCAACAGGCCGCTCGCGGCGCCGCGCCTGCGGCTTCCGGCGCAAAGGCAGCGCCAGCCGCTTTTTTGCTATTTTTCCGCTTCGGCCTTCGGCTGAGCATCCGGGGCGCCGGCGTCCGGATTTGCCTTCCCGCCAACGCGCGCCTTCTCCACGAACTTCTTCAGCGCGGCTTCCTTGGCTTTCGCCGCAGCATCGCGCCGCTCGCCAAAGCCCTTATCTTTGTAAAGTCTCATCGGCTACGGTTTAGAAGTTTATGGGCGCCAAGGCAAGATGCGTGTCGCGGCGGTGCAAAAAGGAAGGGCGGTCGCAACCATCGATCCGCTCGCGGAAACGGCGGACGGCGCCAATCGATGGCGCCGTCATAATGAGAGGCGGGTCATTTCAAGGGTTCGTAGGCCGGGGCGACGTGATAGTTCGCGCCGATGCGGAAAGTATTGTAATCGTCGTCCCCTTGCCGGCCATTGCCCCAGGCGGCGACTTCGGCGCCAAAGCAGCCGCCGCTGCCGCAAGCATCGTTGCCGCCGAAGTTCAGATATTGATATTCAGCCTTGATCGACCATGCGGGCGTGAGCCGATATTCCACGCCGGCGCCGACTGCATAACCAGTGGCGGAGCCGTCGAACGATTGAGGGCCCCAATCGTTGGAAAACTTGTGAAGGCCGCCATAGGCGAAGCCGCCCGTCGAGTAGAACAGCCAGGCGCCCGCCGCATAGCCTATGCGGGCCCTGAGCGTCCCGAAATAGGTGAGGTCCGAGCTGTAGTGGGCGCCATAGGGGTCATCTTGGCTATCGCTGATGCCGCTGCCTTGGATGTCGGCCTCGACGCCCAGAACCAAATGCGGATTGACTTGCCAGTTATAGCCGATTTGTCCGCCCGCAAAGCCGCCAGAAGGGGACACCCCCCAAAATGGCTCGGAAGGATCAACGAGCTGATTATCGTTACTCCCGCCGTAACCGGCGTTAAGGCCCGCGTAGAAACCGCTCCAGTCCACGGTGGCGTAAACCGGGCCGTCTCTGTAGCCGTAACCTCCCCAGGCCTGCGCCGAAGTAACCGCCGCTATCACGCTGCAAGCGGTCAAAGCAACACGTCGGAGCATGAACATCCCCCTCTTACGCTAACCGATAACCTTTGCACCTGAAGCCAGACATATTCGAGGAGGACAGCCCAATAAAGCGCCAAATTGTAACATTTGTTTTAACGAGGTCATCACCGTCAGCTTCGGAGCGAATTTCGCCGCGCCGCTTCGCCGCAACATCGCTCCGCTCGCCAATGCCTTTGATCTTTGTAAAGTCTCATACGCTGCGGTTATGAGCGAAAAGATCGCAAGTGCGGGCGGCGGCCGGTGGAAAAGGGAAGGCGGTCGAGTGCGCGGACCATGGAAAGGGCGGGGGGGCGCTTTAACGTGCTGTATGCAATATTACCTGAGTTGCGCTATCCGCTTACTTATCTTGTTATTTCGATAAATCACCATATACTCTTCTTGTTTCGGCGATCTCAAGGCAGCTCCTGGCGAAAGATGCAACTGAAACACGCAATTGTGTTGCGTGCGTAAGTTCTGACATGCGCTTCGAGGCATTTTGACGAAATGTCATTATGCTCCTCCCAGTTGACGGCTCCGTATGGACGGAGCTGCAGGAAGCCGGGGTGCATAGGAGCGTTTTGGATGAGAAAGAAATCTCGCAAAACGAACCTTGCTCCGGAGCGTCTACTTTTGATAGCCGCCTGCATTGAGGTTGCTAACAAACTGTTGGATCTTCTGAGCAAGGTCGTCAACTATGCCCCGCGCGTTTGGCAACTGCGATTACAGGTTCGACACTCCGAAAGGAAAGCCTGTTTTTGTGCCCTCTGCTGAGGGGCGGAAAGTCGGATCCGAGCTAAAGTCTAAGATTGAAGCGGTCTTTATTCCCGCACCGTATTTTTATCATCTTGTTACAGGTGGTCATATCAGAGCTCTCCATGACCATCGCAATAACAATTTCTTTGCTAAAATCGACTTAGAAAACTTCTTTTATAGCATTGGTCGAAATCGTGCAGCCCACTCTCTTCAAGAGTTAGGCTTTAATCGTGCAGAATCAAAATTTTATTCAAAATGGTCAACTGTAAGAAATCCATATGGCCGCCCGTCATATTCCCTTCCTTATGGCTTCATACAATCTGACCCTGCCCCCAACTTTTATCCAGCGTTGAGGAGAGCTTGGCGGTTCATATTGCCCAGTTGGGCGGTGAACGCAAAGGGGTTTTGCGTGGAGCTTTCCGACTGGCTCGGCGCAAAACCCCTTTGCGATGCTGCGTAAGCTTGTGGCGTCAACCAGTTCAGCCGCGAGTGCGGCCGCTGGTTGTTGTAATCGGCCCGCCAGCTTTCCAAAGCCGTCCGGGCTTGCGGCAAAGACCGGAATAAGGTCTCGTTCAAGAACTCGTCCCGAGCCGGCCGTTGAAACTCTCGATAAAGGCGTTCTGCGTTGGCTTTCCGGGTTCGATGTAATGCCAGGCCACGCTTGTGTCCTGCGCCCAGGCGAGGATCGCGTTCGAGGTCAACTCCGTGCCGTTGTCGCTGACCAAGGTCCTGGGTTTGCCCCGCATCGCGACGATGCGGTTCAGCTCCCGGGCCACGCGGGCGCCGGAGATCGAGGTGTCCGCGACAAGCGCCAGGCATTCCCGCGTGGCGTCGTCAACTACCGTCAAAATCCGGAACCGGCGACCGTCGGTGAGCTGATCGTGAACAAAATCAAGGCTCCAGCGGTCGTTGATCCCTTGCGCTGCAGGGATAGGGGCGCGAACGCCAAGCGCGCGTTTGCGGCCTTTGCGCTTCCTCACGCCCAGCTTCTCTTCCCGGTAGAGCCGGAAAAGGCGCTTGTGGTTCACGCGAAAACCCTCCCGCCGCAAAAGAACATGCAGCCGCCGGTAGCCAAACCGCCGGCGTTCATGAGCCAGACGCCGCAAACGCTCCCGCAGAAGCAAATCGGCGCCGCGCCGCGAGCGGTAGCGCACCGTCATCCGCGACCATCCCATCACCAGACACGCCCGCCGCTGACTCATCCCGAACCGCGTCTGAAGATGAGCGCTGGCTTCCCGTTTGGCGGCGGGCGTCACCACTTTTTTGCGAGCAGATCCTTCAAAGCTGCGTTGTCGAGCATCGTGTCCGCCAAAAGCTTCTTCAGCTTCGCGTTCTCGTCTTCGAGCGTCCGCAGCTTCTTGGCCTCCGCAACCTCCATGCCCCCGAACTTCGCCTTGTACTTATAGAACGTGGCGTCCGAAATCCCGTACTTCCGGCAGACGTCCGCCGTCTTCGCGCCCGCCTCCTGCTCCTTCAAAATCCCGATGATCTGCTCATCCGTAAATCGCGATCGCTTCATCGTCTGGTCCTTCCCTCAAGAACCAAACTCTCGCTCAAGCTGGATTAAAAAATCGGGGCAGGGTCAAATCCCCTATTCTTGCGAGCGTAGTTTTAGCCCATTCAAGAGTTGGAAATTTCCTCCAAGAAAATATTAGTCTTGTGACCGTGTCTGTGTACGTAGATGACATCGCCATTTCTGGGAACGACCTAGTCGTCCTTAGTGAAATGTACAAGAATCTAAAATCTATCATACCGGAGAGCGGATTTGTTATAAATGCTGCGAAATCTTCACCACCGACAAACTCAGTGGAGGTATTCAATTGCCATGTTAGAAACCTACAAACTGAAGTAAAAGCAGAACGGAAAGCACTTTTTTATTCCGAAGCAAGAACGCCAAGAAGTATGTTAGCGTTTGACGCATATTGTGATGCCGTTTCGCATGGCAATGGAGCCGCTGTCGTGGCGGAGGTGCTCGCGTCGAAAAGAAGTGTGCTGACCTAACCAGACATCGCCCACGGGTTTAGGAAGGCGA
Organism: uncultured Alphaproteobacteria bacterium; assembly: GCA_963748525.1. Classification (GTDB taxonomy): domain Bacteria; phylum Pseudomonadota; class Alphaproteobacteria; order Rhizobiales; family Rhodomicrobiaceae; genus Rhodomicrobium. The sequence continues at coordinate 87,202 of CAVVJJ010000012.1, read as the reverse complement.
CGCCCGCGTCCGCGAAGTCGCCCGCGTCGCGGGTGACGACAGCGAGGCCATGCGCGGAGGCGGTCGCGGCGATGAACAGATCGGGCTGTGAATAAGTGCGGCCGCGCTGCCGCCCAGCCTCCACCATCAGGCGCCACCGAAGAAGAATGTCCTCCGTGACCGGCAGCACGCGGTTTCCGAACATGGGGCGCAAGACGTGGTCGAGCCAGCTTGCGATTTCGGCGCGCTTCAGGGGATCTGCCACGCGCTCGATACCGAAACGGATTTCGGCCAGCGTGACATCCGAGAGGAAAAGATCGTCAAGCGGCGTGGCGGCAATGAAGGCGAGCACGCGCGGCTCCGGGCGCGGCTTGCGAAGCTCCGAGACGACGTTCGTGTCGAGCAGATAGCTCACAGATCCACGTCGCGGACGGGCGCGCGATAGGGCTCGCGGTCGAAGTCCACGTCGCGCAGCGGCGAATGCGCGAGCGCGTCGATCAGCGCTTGACCGCTCTCTTCGCCCTTGAGGCGCCGGTATTCCTCCGCCGTGACGATGACGACCTCCCGCTCGCCTCTCACCGAGACGCGCTGCGGGCCATCGCTATGCGCGCGCTTGATCACTTCCGAGAACTTGGCCTTCGCATCGCGCAAGGTCCAGCGGTCCTTCGCATGCTTTTGTGTCGTTGTAGTCATCGTGACTACATAAGACAAAGGCGATGGGCGCGCAAGCCCCGGCACGGCTGCTAAGGCCGCTTCGCGTCGCCGCCGCCGCCCGCCAGAACGGCTTTCGCGACGATGCGCCCGGCGTTCAGCGCTTGCGTGCGCAGCCGCCGCCAGTCGAAGCTGCGGTCCGCGTCCTGCAGAGTGCGGACAAGCTGCGCGCGCTGCGCTTCCGGCATCAGCTCCATGATGGCGGCCCATACGGCATCGACATTATAGACGCCCACGCCCGCGTCGAGACACGCCGGGATCACGCCGTCCGCCGCAAAGCCGAGATCGCCGGCCGCCGCCTCCACCGCCGCGCGGATCGAAGCCGCCTTCGGGTTCGCCTTATCGGCCAGATCATAGGGCGGCTTCCATTCCTGCATGGGCCGCAGCCGGTCCACATGGCTCAGCACGAGCAGCATGGGCGGGCGCCGCCGGTTCGGCCGCTCGGCGAAATAGGCGCGGATGGCGTCGAGCGCGCGAGCGTCAAGTTCGCGGTCGGCGCGCACGGCGCTCGCCGCCCAGATGATGAAATCGGCCTGCGCCGCCTCCTCCACCAGCTTGTCGAGCCGCTGCTCGGGGCTGTCGAGGCCGGGGCTGTCGAGGATGAGCGCCTGTGGAACGCCCTCGCGCTTCAGCTCGTAGGCCGTGAACTCGTTCGTGAGCGGCAGCGCGTCCGAGGCGGCGCGGATCTCGTTCAGAAGCGCATTGACGAGGCTCGATTTGCCCGCGTTCACCTGCCCGCCGAGAAGCAGCCGCAGCGGCTCGGCCTGCGCCTTGGCGGCGACGCGGCGGTCGCGCTCCGTGGCCTTGGTGAGATGCGCTTCAAGGTCTTCGGGCTCGATGCGCAGCCGCCCGCCATAAAGGTCGATCGCGGCGCGGCCCACCTCCTTCACATATCCGCGCGCGAGCCGCTTAGCCAGCTCCTCCCGGCCCCAGCGGTACATCTGGTTGGAAAGCCGCTCGCGCAGTTCCTGCGTGACGGCCGTCGCCGGGTTCAGCATGCGGATGATGCGCCAGATGTCGTAGCCCTTCTGCGCGATCTCGACCGCCGAGCGCCACTGGTAGATCTGGATCACCTGCGCCACCGTGAGCCGGTCGCCGAAGGGGATGTTGTCGATGACCTGGGGCTTCAGGCGCAAGCTCACCTGCTCGATCAGCGTCAGCGCCTCCGGCACGGTAAACTGCCATAAAGGGTCCTTCACCTCGGGGTGCAGCTTCTTCGCCACCGCCTCGATGGTCTGCTGTCCGAGGCCGAGAAAGGCTTGCCAGCTCTCGAAATGGCTCAAGTCCACGGTGTCGGCGACGGCTTGCACGGCGTCCCATGCTTCGTTCTCGCGCGGCGTCCAGGACGAGGCCGCCGCATCTTCCGGCAGCTCGACATGGCGCGAGCCCTTCAGCGAGATATCGAGGCGGTTGAACAAATAGAGCTGGAAAAAGAAGGCCAGGACGACGAACAGGCAGGCGCCGATCACCCAATAGAGGACGTAGCCGTGCTGCCAGAGCCAGACGCCGCCGAGCGGCGCAAGCGTCAGCGTGGGCAAGACAAGGCAGATGGCGGCGACCCAGATGCGGAGCCAGAATGTAGCGTCGCGCTGCTTCTTCATGACGGCGCCCCCTCGGCCGGCTTGCGAAGGCGGAAGGCTTGCGCGAGAGCCGCGGAATAGGCCGCCGCCACGCCTTTCGGGTCGCTTCCGCCCGCGCGATGAAGGGCGAGGAAATAGCAGGCCGCCTTGCCGATGGCGAAGGTGGCGGCGAAGCTCGTGGCCGCAGCGGCGGCGGCGCCCGCCGTCTGGCCATAGACCGGGATGAGCTTGGCGAGTTGCCTGAGCCCGAACCCCGCCGCGTACCGGGAGACCGCTCCGACGCCAAGGCAGGCCGCGAATTCGCCAAGCGCCCGCCTGTTCCAGTCCACGCCATAGATGCGCGCGAGACTGTGCAGCATCTTCGATTGCACGACAGGCACCGCGACCGCGCCCGCGACCGGCATGGCGTCGGCGGCGGCGGCGGCCGTGGCGTATCCGACGATGTGCGGATGCGCCTCCTTCGCGAGTTTGTCGCCGGTTTTGCCGTTCGCGTCCTTCAGCGCGGCCACGAGACCCGCGGGCGCGGCCATCTCCAGCGCACGAAGGAGCGTCTCAAGGCCGAAATCTTTCGGCTCGTATCCGTCGCCCGCTTGCGTGAAGTCGATCGGAATGAAAACGCAAAGGCCGTTGCCCGGCAGCTCACTGAACAGTGAGCGCTGATAGGCGAGGCTTCGCGCAAGATCCGCGGGGATGTCGTCGCTGGCGTTCAACCCGGCGCCGGGTTCTCCGTAAGGGTAGCGCAGCGGATGGTTCCGCCCCGGCGCATAGGCCTCGTGCAGCGTGGTCTGCGCCACGATGAGCGGCCACTCCGGATGGCGCTTGCGGGCGGCCTTGACCGCCGCGACGACGGCGTCCTGCTGCGGGTCGAGCGCCTTCATGACCGCCAGAATGAGATGGGCCTGCGCCTCGTGAACGCCGATGTCCTCGGCCGGGTCATAGCCCTTTTCGCCAAGGCCGCGCGTATCGATAAAGCGAATGACGGGCGCATCGGCGGGAAAATCGAAGATGGCGGACGTCCGCGTGCAAGGCTTGTAGCCCTCGCCGACCTCCGCCGCGCTCGCGTCGGTCAGGGCCCGGACAATCGAAGTCTTGCCCGCCTGCACCTTGCCGATGAGCCAGATCACGGGCGCGGCCCGGCTCGCGAGCTCCGCGACTTTTTCGTCGGGCGTCGCGGCGGCTTTCGGCGAAAAGACCACGTCGCGGAGACTTCCGCAAGTTCCGCGTCAACGTTGCTCCGAGATTTGCGCCCCAATCCATAGCCGCCATGACGCAAAGCCTGCCCGCAAAGCGCTTCCCGCCGGAGACAACGATCCATTCACCCGGCGGCCCTTCCTCCTATATAGTGTTTGCCGGGCCTGCGCCTCTACCTTTCCAGGAGCCGGGGAAGGCGGAATTTGCGCTTGCGGCGCTTCGCGTCCAGCGGCAGCATTGCATGCTTGTCACGCTCCTTGATTTCTGGCACGCTCCAAAGCGATGGGCAGAAAAGAGCCCACGCACGCGGTCGAGCTCGGCCCGAATGCTGTTTGTTTTTAGAAACAAAGGCTTTTTGGGCGCGGGTCTTTGCGCGTCCGCATCCAGGCAGGAGTGAAAACATGAGTAGGGGCGGATTCCGCAGCGTAAGAAAAGACGGCAACTTTTCCGACCCCGCTCTCCGAAAGCGTAACGCCTAGGCGGCGCGCGCCTTTGGCGCTCGAAAGCGCGCCAGCGCATAGCTACGCCATTATCGCCATCCGTTCAAAAGACTTTGCTTGAATTCCCAGCCATGACCGAAACCAAGATGCAGTTAGGTAACAGGTTCACTCACGCTCGCGGCCTTCCCGAACCTCAAGGCCTCTATCACCCCTCAAATGAACGCGACGCTTGCGGCCTCGGCCTCATCGCGAACATCAAGGGCGTGAAAAGCCATGAGATCGTGCAGGATGCGATCAAGATCCTGTTGCACCTCGAGCATCGCGGCGCTGTCGGAGCCGACCCGCTCGCGGGCGACGGCGCCGGCATCCTCGTCCAGATCCCTCATGAATTCTTCGCCGGCGAGGCGGAGCGGCTCGGATTCACGCTTCCAGCGCCGGGCGCCTACGCCGTCGGCCAGATCTTCATGCCGCAAAGAGGTCCGCTGCGCGCCACCTGCGACAGGATCGTGGCGGAAGTCTTCGCCGAGGAAGGCATGCCGCTGCTCGGCTGGCGCGACGTTCCCGTCAATAGCGAATCGCTGCCTGAGATTGTGCTGGCGTCGGAGCCTTTCCACCGGCAGGTCTTCGTGTCCCGCCCCGAAGGCGTCGCCGACGAGACCGCGTTCGAGCGCGCGCTGTATCTCGCCCGCCGCATCATCTCGAACCGGGTCCGCGCCGAACTCGGCCCCAAGGACGTGATGGACTTCTACATCGTCACGCTGTCCTGCCGCACCGTCGTCTACAAGGGCATGTTCCTGTCCTACCAGGTGGGAGAGTATTACCTCGATCTGCACGACCCGCGCTTCAAATCGGCGCTCGCGCTCGTGCACCAGCGCTTTTCGACGAACACGTTTCCGTCCTGGAGGCTCGCGCATCCCTATCGCATGATCTGCCACAACGGCGAGATCAACACGCTGCGCGGCAATGTGAACTGGATGGCCGCGCGCCAGGCGAGCGTGTCCTCGCCGCTGTTCGGCGACAACATCACGAAGCTGTGGCCGCTCTCCTATGAAGGGCAGTCCGACACCGCCTGCTTCGATAACGCGCTCGAATTCCTCGTGCAGGGCGGCTACAGCCTCGCGCATGCCATGATGCTGCTCATACCCGAAGCTTGGGCCGGCAACGCGCTGATGGATGAGAAGCGCCACGCCTTCTACGAATACCACGCTTCGCTCATGGAGCCGTGGGACGGCCCGGCAGCCATCGCGTTTACCGACGGCCGGCAGATCGGCGCGACGCTCGACCGCAACGGCCTTCGCCCCGCGCGCTACGTCATCACCTCCGACGACCGCGTGATCCTCGCCTCCGAAGCCGGCGTGCTTACCGTGCCGGAGGAGAAGATCGTCCACAAATGGCGGCTGCAGCCAGGCAAGATGCTGCTGATCGACCTGGAAAAGGGCCGGATCGTCTCGGACGACGAGATCAAGGCGCAGCTTGCGAACGCGAACCCCTATCAGGACTGGCTGCATCACGGCCAGGTCAAGGTGGAGTCGCTGCCGCATGTCGAGCCGTCGCAGCCCAAGACAAACATTCCGCTGCTCGACCGCCAGCAGGCCTTCGGCTACACCCAGGAAAGCTGGAAATTCCTGCTCGCGCCGATGATCGAGACGGGCCAGGAGGCTATCGGCTCGATGGGCACGGACACGCCCATCTCGGCGCTATCCTCCAAGCCGAAGCTGCTTCACACCTATTTCAAGCAGAACTTCGCGCAGGTGACGAACCCGCCCATCGACCCGATCCGCGAGGAACTGGTGATGAGCCTCGTCTCCTTCATTGGGCCGCGGCCGAATATCCTAGACCTGACGGGCTCCTCGAAGCTGAAGCGGCTGGAAGTTTCGCAGCCGATCCTCACGAACGAGAAGCTCGAAAGCATCCGCCAGATCGCGGCGGCGCCGGACAGCACGTTCAAGACCATCACGCTCGACATCTCCTACGCCGCCGACCTCGGCGCGTTGGGCATGGAGCGCTCGCTGGACCGGCTGTGCGTGCAGGCCGAGGACGCCGTGCATCAGGGCTGGAACATCATCATCGTGTCGGATCGCGCGGCCGGGCCGGACCGCATTGCGATTCCGAGCCTGCTTGCGACCAGCGCCATCCACCATCACCTGATCCGGAAAGGCTTGCGCACCTCGGTCGGCCTTGTGGTCGAGACGGGCGAGGCGCACGAGGTGCACCAGTTCTGCACGCTCGCGGGCTATGGCGCGGAGGCGATCAACCCGTACCTTGCGTTCGAGACGATTGAGGCGAACCTCGACGACCTCGATCCGCCGATTTCGAAGGAAGAGGCCTGCTACCGGTATGTGAAGGCGATCGGAAAAGGCATCATGAAGGTCATGTCCAAGATGGGCATCTCGACCTACCAGTCCTATTGCGGCGCGCAGATCTTCGATGCGGTGGGCTTGCACTCCGATTTCGTCGGCAAATACTTCACCGGCACGCGCACCGCCATCGACGGCGTGGGGCTGCCTGAGATCGCGGCGGAGACGGCCGAGCGCCACCGCCTTGCCTTTTCGGACGCGCCCGTGTTGAAGAACGCGCTCGACGTCGGCGGCGAATACGCCTTCCGCGTGCGCGGCGAAGAGCACGCCTGGAACCCCGACACGGTCGCCGACCTCCAGCACGCCGTGCGCGGCAACCTGACCGAGAAATACCGTTCCTTCGCCAAGCGCCTGAACGACCAGTCCGAGCGGCTGATGACAATCCGCGGGCTGTTCCGCATCAAGGAGGCCGGCGAAATCGGCCGCACGCCCGTGCCGCTGGATGAGGTCGAGCCCGCAAGCGAGATCGTGAAGCGCTTCGCGACGGGCGCGATGTCCTTCGGCTCGATCAGCCGCGAGGCGCACACCACGCTCGCCATCGCGATGAACCGCATCGGCGGGAAGTCGAACACCGGCGAAGGGGGCGAAGAGGCAGACCGTTTCAAGCCGCTGCCCAATGGCGACAGCATGCGCTCCGCTATTAAGCAGGTCGCTTCGGGCCGATTTGGCGTGACGACCGAGTACCTCGTGAACTCGGATATGATGCAGATCAAGATGGTGCAGGGCGCCAAGCCCGGCGAGGGCGGGCAGCTTCCGGGCCACAAGGTGGACGAGACCATCGCGCGCGTGCGCCACTCGACGCCGGGCGTCGGCCTCATCTCGCCGCCGCCGCACCACGACATCTATTCCATCGAGGATCTGGCGCAGCTCATCTTCGACCTCAAGAACGTCAACCCGGACGCCTGGGTAAGCGTGAAGCTCGGCGCCGAGGTCGGCGTCGGCACGGTGGCGGCGGGCGTCGCCAAGGCGCGCGCCGATCACGTGACGATCTGCGGCTTCGAGGGCGGCACGGGCGCGTCTCCGCTCACCTCGATCAAGCATGCCGGTTCGCCCTGGGAGATCGGCCTTGCGGAAACCCAGCAGACGCTTGTGCTGAACCGCCTGCGCGGCCGCATCGCGGTGCAGGTGGACGGCGGCGTGCGCACCGGCCGCGACGTGCTTGTGGGCGCGCTTCTCGGCGCCGACGAGATCGGCTTCGCCACCGCGCCCCTGATCGCGGCGGGCTGCATCATGATGCGCAAGTGCCATCTGAACACCTGTCCGGTCGGCGTGGCCACGCAGGACCCCATTCTCCGCGCCCGCTTCAAGGGGACGCCCGAGCACGTCATCAACTTCTTCTTCTTCGTGGCGGAGGAGCTTCGCGAATACATGGCCGCGCTCGGCGTGCGGACCTATGCCGAGCTTGTCGGCCGCACCGACTGGCTCGACAAGGAGCGCGCCATCGCGCATTGGAAGGCGCAAGGGTTCGACTTCACGCGCCTGTTCTACAAGCCGGACATGCCGTCCCACGTCGCGATCCACAATTCCGAGAAGCAGAACCATCCCATCGCGCATGTGCTCGACCGCAAGCTGATCGAATGCGCGAAACCGGCGCTCGAAGGGGGAAGGCCCGTCAAGCTGGAAGTGCCGATTGCAAACAGCGACCGCTCGACCGGCGCGATGCTTTCGGGGCGCGTCGCGAAGGCTCACGGCCATTCCGGCCTGCCAGAGGACACGATCTGGATCTCGCTCAAGGGCACGGCCGGGCAAAGCTTCGGCGCCTGGCTTACGAAAGGCGTGACGCTCGATCTTCTGGGCGAGGGCAACGACTATGTCGGCAAGGGCCTCTCCGGCGGGAAGATCATCGTGCGGCCGCCGGAGAAAACGTCCATCGTGCCCGAGGAAAGCATCATCGTCGGCAACACCGTTCTCTACGGAGCCATCGCCGGCGAGTGCTATTTCCGGGGCGTGGCCGGCGAGCGCTTCGCGGTGCGCAACTCTGGCGCCGTCGCCGTCGTCGAAGGCACGGGCGATCACGGCTGCGAATACATGACGGGCGGCTGCGTCGTGGTGCTCGGGCCGACGGGGCGCAACTTCGCGGCGGGCATGTCGGGCGGCGTCGCCTATGTGCTTGACGAGCGCGGCGATTTCGAGCGCCATTGCAATATGGCGATGGTTGAGCTGGAGCCCATCGATCCGGGCGACGTCTCCCCCTTCGATCAGGCGAGCGGCGACACGCTGGAGCGCTTCAATTTCGTGAACCTGTTCCACGACATGACCACGGACGACGTGGCGCGGCTCTATCGCCTCATCAAGAACCACCGCCACTATACGGGCTCGGAGCGAGCAAAGGCGATCCTCGACGATTGGGCGGCTTACCTGCCGAAATTCGTGAAGGTGATGCCGACAGAATATCGCAAGGCGCTCCAAGCCATGAAGATCCGCGTCGCGCCTCCGCCACTGGCGCATGCGGACATCGCGGTCGGGATCAATGGCCGGTGACGGCGAAGGAGGCGTGCGTCAAGTCGCGCGCTCCCTTGGGCGGCGGCTTGCCAGCCTGGCATTCCTTGAGGGTTGAACATGGGCAAGATCACAGGCTTTCTTGAGATCGAACGCGAGGACAGGGACTACGCGCCGATAGCCGAGCGGACGCGCCATTTCCGCGAATTCGTATTGCCGCCCACGAGCGGCGAGGTCAGCCGCCAGGCCGCGCGCTGCATGGATTGCGGCATTCCGTATTGCCATCGCGGCTGCCCGGTGAACAACCAGATCCCCGATTGGAACGACCTCGTCTATCGCGACGAATGGCAGGAGGCGGCGCGCACGCTTCATTCGACAAACAACTTTCCCGAAGTGACTGGCCGCATCTGTCCCGCGCCGTGCGAGGCGTCGTGCACGCTTAACATCGAGGACGTTCCCGTCACCATCAAGAGCATCGAATGCGCCATCGCCGACCGCGCTTTCGACCAGGGCTGGATCGCGCCGGAGCCGCCTGAGACGAAGACGGGCAAGCGCGTCGCCATCGTGGGCTCCGGCCCGGCTGGGCTCGCGGCCGCGCAGCAGCTCGCGCGCGCCGGACATGACGTGCATGTCTTCGAAAAGAACGCGATTCCGGGCGGGCTCCTTCGCTATGGCATCCCGGATTTCAAGCTCGAAAAACAGGTGATCGAGCGGCGCGTGTCGCAGATGCAGGCCGAGGGCGTGACATTCCATTGCAACGCGCATGTGGGCGTGACGATTGCCGTCGCCGACCTTGAGCGGGATTACGATGCGGTGCTGCTTGCGGGCGGCGCCGAGAAGCCGCGCGAGCTGCCGATCCCGGGGCGCGAATTGAAGGGCATCGAGCAGGCGATGAGCTTTCTGCCGCAACAAAACCGCCGCGTGGCGGGCGAGCCGCAAACCGTCGAGCCGATCCTTGCGACCGGCAAGCATGTGGTTGTGATCGGCGGCGGCGACACCGGCTCGGACTGCATCGGCACATCCTTCCGCCAGGGCGCGAAGTCGGTCACGCAGCTGGAGATCCTGCCGCAGCCGCCCGAGAAGGAGAACAAGGCGCTGAGCTGGCCGGACTGGCCGTTGAAGCTCAGAACCTCATCCAGCCAGGAAGAGGGCGCGGCGCGCGAGTTCAGTGTGATCACGACGCGCTTCGAGGGCGATGCGGCCGGCAATGTGAAGGCGCTTCACTGTGTGCGCGCGGACGCGAAGTTGCAGCCCGTCCCCGGCTCGGACTTCAAAATCGAGGCGGACCTCGTGCTGCTCGCCATGGGCTTCGTCTCGCCGGTGCAAGAGGGCATGCTCGCAAGCCTCGGCGTGGAACTCGATACGCGCGGCAACGTGAAGGCGGACGACCGCAATTACGCTGCGTCGCGGCCGAAGATTTTCGTCGCGGGCGACATGCGGCGCGGGCAATCGCTGGTGGTCTGGGCGATCCGCGAGGGCCGTCAGGCCGCGCACGCCATCGACAAGGCGCTCATGGGGCAGACGCTTCTGCCGCGGTAGCGCGAGGGCGCATTTTTCTACTGCCCGAAAATCTCCGCCATCCGCGTCCGCGACTGAAGCCCGCGGAGGCGGTCCTTCATCTGCTGCACGTGAAGATAGGCGTCCTCGATGCGCGCAAGCGGTAGGCGGCCCGATTTCAAGCCCGCTTCGACGGCATCGTAGCCGATGGCGGCGAGGTCCGCTGGCAGCGCCGAAGGGTCTCTGACCATGACGATATCGGCGCCGGTTTCGAAAGCCCTCAGGATCGCCTCGCCGTAGCGAAGAGGCGCCCCGCCCACGCCGAGATCCAGATCGTAGATGATCGTCCCGTGGAAGCCGAGGCTCCGGCGAAGTCTGCTCGCGCTTTTCCTCGACGCCGGCTGGGGCTGAGCCTGGGCGAGCGGGAAAGGATCGGTCGCTTTCACTCTTATGACAAGCGCATCGCTCCGCTCGGACGTCGTAAGGCCCCTTATCATTGCGGCGCTGGCTCGCTGCGTCTTCCAGGACGCTTGCAGCCCGATGCTGTACGGCACATGGCGAAGCGCCGTCAGCACGCCCCTGTCGTGATGACCGAAGGTGAACGCCGCGGCGAAAGCGGCGACGCGGGACTGCGCCGTGCCGAAGCAGGACGCGGAGAGATCGACGCCCTCGTCGCGGCAAATGTCGCCGCTCGGGCCGATGTTCAGGTTCACGCCCAGCGAAGACAGCTCATCCGCCATCTCGCGGTAGATGAGCTGCGCCTCATTAGGGTCGCGCTCGCTGCCTACGGCGTTGGCGGAGGCGTAATACGAAAAGCCCTTATCGTCGGCGAGCACGGTGTCGGGCCCGCCCGGCTGCTCGATGGCGACGAAAGGGGCGGCATTGGCGCTTTCCTTGGCAATGGCAAGGATAAGCTGGCGGAGCTGCCGGACGCTCGAAATATTCGCGTCGCTCACGACAACGCCGGAAAGGCGCCCGCCATGCACCGCGTCCGCGATGCGCGCAACCTCCGCATCGGTTGGATTTTTCCCCTTGAAGCCCGAGATGAAGAGCTGGCCGGCCATGCGGCCGAGGGGCGTTTCGCCCGCGCGACGCTGTCCGGCCGTGACAAGCGCGTCCGGCAGCGTCCGTGATGCGGGCACGATCAGCGGCTTCGGGGCCTGCGCGGCGCGTTCCAGTTCGCCTAGCAAGCGCGCGGCGAGCTTGACGTCCGGTCTTTTGACGGGGAGGGGAGGCGTCTGCGCCGCCGTTGCCTTTGCGGGCGCAGTTTTCTGCGTTTCCTTTGGCGCCGGGGGCTTTCGTTCGAGAGGAACGCACGCGCCGCGGCGATACTGGAGACCCCGAGCGCGGCAGTCTTCCGGCCCTATGCTTGGCGCGACGTTTCGCCAAGCGGGAAAGCTGTCTTCAAGATCTTTGACAAAGACGACGGCGCCCCCAGGACGAAGGTCGCCCCCGGATGGCGGCATCGCGGAGGCTGAAATCGAGATCGCAAATACGCTGAGCGGGAAAATGAAAAACCGCACCAGAACCCCCCACGCCCAGATGGTCTCGGAAGTTGAAGCTTGTGTGTATAATATTGCATACCCGAGTGGCGCCCTGGCGTCTAATTCTTCCGATCAAGCTTAATTCTATCGCCCATGATGCATTTCGGTTTCGTCGCCGCGGAATAAATGCGGCCGGAGATCCAGCCGCATTGTTCCTCGAACTTAAGCGTTAGTGTGTTTTCGTCGGATCCTTATGCGGCGGCGGCGGCGGCTTCACAGCCTTCGTCGTCCGGGCCGGAGGGGTCTTCGGCTTCGTGCCTGTCGGGTTATTCTGTTTGAGGGAGCGGTCGTGATCGCGGCGCTCTCCGTTTGGCTTGCCCGTGGTCGCTCCCTTTGAAGCGATGGCATGGGAGAAATCTCCCGGCCTGGGAGTTGCGGCCTTGGCGGGGTGGCCCCCGTTCACGGAGGCGCGCAGAGACCGGTCTTGGCTCGCGAGCTTGCGATGATCGAATTGTTCTTTCGTCGGCGGAATGTGCCGCTCGTTTGCAGCCCGCATTTCCTCCGCCGTCGCCTCCGCCCTGACGCCGCCTTGGCCGCCGTTGAAGCTGACATTGGTGACGTTGTTGTTGATGACGGTCTTGCTGTAAACATTGGTTATGACCGTCCCGCCGCCGATATTGGCGACAGACCTGTTGTAGAAAAACGAGCCGCCCCTCCAATATCCGCCGGCAAATCCGACGCCGCCGTAGCCGTATCCATAGCATACCCCGCCATAGAATCCGATATGCGGCCCCCAATAACCGTCATTGAAAACATAAACGCCGTCTCGCCATCCCCAATAGCCCGGCGTCCACAGCAACCCAGGCTCCGGAGCAGTAACCCAGGTTCCCGGCACCCAGTAGTAATCGCTTACCTCTTCGTCCCATGCCCAGTAGCCTGGCGTCCAGAAGTAGCCAGGGCCGGGAATAGGCGGCTGCGCGTAAACGGGCAGGGCCGGCGGGGCGACCGTAATCGAAATAAAAAGTCCCGCATTGGCCTTTTCCGCCGCGCCAGCCACGCTTAACGCCGCAAACAAGACCGCGATGAGTGAGGTCATTCGCATATCTTCGATCCCAATTCGGAGGTTCAGCAAGTCTCAGGCCGAGAACCGTTCTTAGGCAGCGCGATACTTGAGGCGCGGCTGGCCTAACCATCCGTTGCCTAAGCGTTAACTGTGCCGAAATTGCGCCCGCTGCTTGACTAACCCGGTAATTTTTCGCCACTGTTGGCAGGGCCGACCCAGGCTACCAGGAGTTTGACGCTCCTATCACCGTTGGCTCGCTCGTCTCGCGAGGCAGCCGCTTCGGGGCCGGCGGCGCATGCAGGATCAGCGTCCTGACAAGAAGATAGAGCACCGTGGCGTTGAATATGTGCCAGAAATAGTGCGTGCCGACCGGCAGGGAGGAGCATATCGGCATATCGATGGTCCTCCCCGCGAAGGAAAGCGCGAAGAGGGCCGCCGCAAGGAAGAATGGTTTGCCGGCGCTCGCATCCCGCCGCCCTATGCCCGCGCCGACGGCCATGAGGAAGGCCAGCGTCGGCAGGTACATCGCGCCGCCCCACAGCACCTTTTCGAACTCGTCGGACTCCAGGTAGAATGTGGACCCGAAGAGAACGAAGGTCGCCAGCGCCTTCAGGACCACGGGCCAGCGGAAAAACGCCGTCAAAATCGCCCAGCAATAGACGATCATGAACACGAGGATCGGGATGACGTCCGCCCATTCGGCCCAGCGGGTGGCGACCGTGTGAAATGTGAAACTGCCGGCTCCCACAACGCCGACGATAACGCACAAGAGCCTGACGGCGCCGTCGAGCGCGAAGTTCGGGCGGCGCCGCTGCAGACGCCAGGCGGCCCAGGCGGCGATGAAGAAGGCGATGTTTGAAACGGCGTTGAGCGGCTCCGCATTCCACGCGGCGCTCGTCCGCTCGCAATAGATAACGATCGGACGGTTCATGTCGCCGAACCAGGACCCCAGTGAAACCATCGCGCCTTCGCCCCCTCGGCGCCTGGCTTTGGCCTCCGCCCGTATGGAGAGCTTTAGCTTAGGCTCATATCCTGAGCAATACCGGGAATGACAGCTCTCCCGCGCGGCCGTTCGATCTCCGCTAGCCGATTGGGGGGCATCCTGGGAGCACTGCGGGATCGTCGCTTGCGCCTGCCGGAACGAGGGCTGATTTCAGGCGCCGCAGCTCTGCCGAAATGCAATAATTCGTGACTTGCCCAGCCGCGCATAAATCAGGACTATCATGCATAGCATCCCCAAGGTGCTTCCCCATAAGCCTGAACCTCGGCCTCGCTCTTCTGCTAATCGGAGCGAGGCCTTCCTCCGCGGTCTCCCCAGGCTGATCGCTTTAGCCGCTGCTTCTCCGGGCGGCGCCGTTGACGCTTGCATCTTCGGCAGCCCGCCGTAATTCTTACGGATGCCGACAAGCTCGACCTGGGAGGGAGAATGGCCGCCGCCGATCCGAATGAAGACTTTTACAAAAGCCTGAGAAAGCCGCGCATCGCGGCCGAGATACTCTCCGAGGCGCTGCCCTTTATGCAGCGCTACGATCAGGCCACCGTTGTCATCAAATATGGCGGCAACGCCATGGTCGACGCCAAGCTCGCGGAAAGCTTCGCGCGGGATATCGTGATGCTGGAGCAGGCGAGCGTGAAGCCCGTGGTGGTGCATGGCGGCGGGCCGCAAATCGCGAAGCTGCTGGCGCGCCTCGGCATCGAGAGCGAGTTTTCGGGGGGCTTGCGCGTGACCGACGCCGCGACGGTCGAGGTGGTGGAGATGGTCCTCGCCGGCTCGATCAACAAACAGATCGTCTGCGAGATCAACCAGCTCGGCGGGCATGCCTGCGGCATTTCCGGCAAGGACGGCGCCCTCATGATTGCGAGGAAGCTCACGCGCACGGAAGTCGATTCCGATTCGAACATCGAGCGCGAGGTCGATCTCGGTTTCGTGGGGGAGCCGGAAGAGGTCAACCCCCGCATCGTGCAGGTGCTCGCCGCCAACGAAATCATCCCCGTCGTCGCGCCTGTCGGCGTGGGCCGGGATGGCGTCACCTACAACATCAACGCCGACACCTTCGCGAGCGCGCTCGCCGGAGCGCTGAAAGCCAAGCGGCTCCTTCTTCTCACCGACGTTGCGGGCGTGCTCGACAAAAACAAGAAACTGATCCATCGCCTGACCGCGTCCGAGGCCAAGGCCATGATCGCAGACGGCACCATTTCCGGCGGCATGATACCGAAGGTCGAAGGCTGCCTCAGCGTGATCGAGGAGGGCGTTGAAGGCGTTGTGATCCTGGATGGCCGGGTGCCGCACGCCGTGCTCCTGGAACTGTTCACAGAACACGGGGTCGGCACGCTCATCGAGCGGGACGCCAATGGCTAGCGCAGATGCGTCCAGGGCCGGCGTGTTGGAGGCTTTCGCCAAGACGCGGCTCTGGATCTTCGATCTCGACAACACCCTTTACCCCGCCCAGTGCAATCTGTTCGCGCAGATCGATCAGCGCATGTCGGCCTTCATCCAGAATTTGCTGGGGCTCGATCCGGCGGCGGCGCGCAAGGTGCAGAAAGAGCTTTACTACGAGCACGGGACGACGCTGGCCGGCCTCATGGCCAGGCATGACGTCAAGCCGGAGGTCTTCATGGATTACGTTCATGACATCGATCTCGCCCCCGTTTCCCCTATGCCGGAGCTGGCCGAGGCCATTTCCCAGCTGGACGGGCGGAAGTTCATTTTCACGAACGGTTCGGTGCGTCACGCCGAGCGCGTGGCCGCGAAGCTCGGAGTGCTTGACAGGTTCGACGGCATTTTCGACATCGCGGCGGGAGGCTATGTGCCAAAGCCGAAGCCGGAAGCGTTTGCCCGCTTCCTCGATTTCTGCGCCGGCGCAAACTGCAAGGCCGCCATGTTCGAGGATTTGCCGCACAATCTAGAAGCGGCCCACGATCTCGGCATCGTGACCGTGCTCGTGCGCTCCGAATATTACGATCACCCCTCGCAGCACGCCCTGAAGGAAAACAAAGCGCTGCCGCAATACATTCATTTCGAGACGGACGACCTGACGCGCTTCCTGCGGACCGTCGCGAGCGAGGTCGCGGCGTCGGATTAGCACGCCGCTGGAAAAGGCGGTCGCCATGGCCTCATGGCAAGCTTGCCGAACCACGACAGGCTTGCCATGAGGCGCTCAATCGACCTCATCCTGAGCTTGTCGAAGCCTCATCCTGAGCTTGTCGAAGGATGGATCCAAAAATTCCGGTTTCTCAGCATCCCGCAAAAAAGGAGCCCGCCCACGCCTGTGAGCGAACTCCGTTATGAGAAATGCGGCTGGCGCACTAATTGAGATTGGCGAGATAAGAGGCCACCGCCGCGATTTGCGCATCCGTCAACTGGTGCGGAGTTGACGCCTTAACGCCTTCCTGTTCCCTGTTGATGATATTCCAATTGGTGAGCACCTTGACGAGGTAGGGATAGATCTGGCCCGCCACGCGGGGGGTCAACTCCGCGCCCTTGCCCTCCACGCCGTGACAGGAGGCGCAGGCCTGGCCGGAGACGCCAGTCTCATAAATCTTCTTTCCCTCGGAAACGAGTTCCGGCTTCCCGCCGCCAGCCGGCGGCGCGGTATCGAGCGCGTGGAAATACTCGGCGACCGCCTTGCGAATGGCGGGATCGACGCTGCCGAGAACGGGAACCATGAACTTCTCGGCTGTCTGGTTTTCCCGCTTGTGCTCCGAAATGATGCCGAATTTGGCCTCAAGATAGGGCACTGTCTGGCCGGCGAGGCGCGGCACCGGATAGGCCGCCGCAAGCCCTTGGCCGCTCTGCTGATGGCACTTCTTGCAGTACGCTATCTTGGCGTCCACGTCGCGGGAGTGCTCGGAATTTTGAGCATGACCCGCCACCGGGACCATGATCGCGAGAACTGCCGCAGACAGCGCCAACCGGAAGTTGATACCCTTCATAACCTGGCCTCCCCTTCAAAGCTCACAACGCCGCCTCAAGCGCGCCCACATGCACTTCGACGCTTGAGAATCCGTTAAGGCTATGTTCTAGCGCGAAGCAGCATTATTGTAAAAGTCGCGATACATCAAATGAGGGATAATCGCCTCGACTGCTACGCTTTAACGCGGCCTAGGCTCTGGAGAAGAGCGATTCCCACTCCGCCGCGCGCTCCGCCCACGTCGTCAGCGACGTTTCGGCGAGACAGGCTCGGTGCATGGCGCTCCACAAATCATCGTCCGACAGAAGCGCAGCCGCTTTGGCGATGAACTCGTCCTTGCTCCCGGCGATGAACCCGGTTTCGCCATCCTTCACGCGCTCCGGAAGCGAACCGATCCCAAGCGTCATGATTGGAACGCCGGACGCCGTGGCCTCCGCGGCGGCGAGACAATAGGTTTCGTCCCGGTGGCCGGGAATGAACTGCAGGCGCGCCGCCCTCAATTCGTGAGCGAGCGTCCCGCGCGGGATGCTGCCGCAAAACGAAACGCCATCGAGAGCGCCTCTTTCCGCATTGGCGGCCGCTTGATGGGTCTTCGGCGCAAACACGTCGAATGTCGCGGCGGGAACCCGACGCTTTATCTCGGCCCAGAGGTCGAGCAGCCAGTCGAGGCCGCGATAGGGCTGAGACGTGAAAATCGCCCGCGGAGGCGGCGCCTCCAGCGCGGGCTCGGGCCTGAAGAAGTCGCCTTGAATGCCATGATGGACGATCGCCCTTCCTCGGGACGGAAGCCATTTGGGCGCGCGGCTCAGGTGATACTCCCCAAGAACCACGATCAGGGGCCGCATTCGCAGGAGCGGCCAGAACTCGCCGCGGCGGATGACGCGCGAGCTTTTCAGGGGATTGTGCAGCCAGAAGATAGGGCAGCGGAAAGATGCTCCGCCGAACGCCTTCGGCGTCGCCACCGCTATGCCGATATCGCCGCGCGTCCGCTTGCCCGCCTCCGCGATAGGCCGCCACTCCACCCCGAATTCGCGGCGATGCGCCGGCACGCCGTTGAAGACGGCCACATCGTGCCCTCTTTGCGCCAGCGCCTCCGCCAGTTGCACGACCGAGCTTTCAATCCCGCCGATCGAGGACGTGCGCATCGTCTCGCCGGAGAAGGGCTTGCCGCGATGAAGAAAGTCTATGGCAGCCAATGAAAACCCCTTTGCCGGACGCCTTCGCTTCGCTTCAGTCCCCGCAGTGATTGACAGCAATCCCCGCGTTCGGCAAGACCGCCGAGGCTAGTGGTCCGATTCCGGCATTTGCCTCCGCTTGCGGCGCGGTCGAGAGCAAATGCCGGAATCAAAAGGACCACTAGCAACTTTTTAGATTCTAGTGGAGCTTTCGAATTTGACATTTGAACGCGAACTCGCGGCAGGTGGACTCACGAACTCGCGGCAGGTGGGACTCAAATGTCAAATTCGCTCCACTAGACCCCGGCTTCGCGAGCCGCGGCGCGGCGCGAAATTGCAAAACAAGGCGCCAGAACGACGATGAAGTTTCAAATTCTGAAAATCTTCCCCGGTTTGAGGCGCAAAGAAGCGCGGCTTGAGAGACAGAAGCGCTTCGCCGGGGAGCAGAAAGACTTCGAGCTTCTGCTGAGAGCCGGCGACTTGGTCGGCGCGAGACGCAAGCTCGAAACCCTTGTCGCCTCCTATCGCGATTACGACGTGCGCCCGGTTCTTGAGGAGAGGCTCGCCGCCGAGGAGAGGGCGCGGTCGGGGGGCATTGCCGATAGCGCGCGGGTGAAGCTCTTTTGGGCCGACGCCCCTTACCCGGGCAATGCGGGGGATTCTTTCAACCCTTGGCTCATCGAGGAGCTGACCGGAGCGCCTGTGCTCCGCGCCGAACCGGGCGAGGATGTCCTTCTCGCGGCGGGAAGCATCGCTCACCGGGGCAGGCCAGGAAGCACCGTTTGGGGAAGCGGGTTCATCGCACGCGACAGCAAGGTCCCGGCCGGGATGACGTGGCGCGCAGCGAGGGGACCGCTCAGCCGGGACATGGTGCTCGCCTCCGGGCAGGAATGCCCGCCGGTTTTCGGCGATCCCGCGCTTCTATCGCCTCTGGTCTATAAGCCGAAGCGAATCGGCGGCGGCGGAATAGGCCTCGTGCTGCATTACTCGCATCTGAAGTTGGCCCGCCCCGGCGATGTCGCCCTCATTTCCCCCGTGCGGTGCGGAGCCGCGGACGCGAAGGCGTTCATCGATGAGATCTGCCGCTGCGACTACATCTTCTCGACGTCGCTGCACGGGCTCATTTTCGCGAACGCCTATGGCATCCCGGCCCGCTGGTGTCATTTCCAACGCAAGCGGCTGAGCGGCGACGGCATGAAATTCGCCGATTACTTCCTTGGCGCTGGCGCGCCAGTCCAGGAGCCCGCCTCGCTTTCCGGCGTTCGCGCTTTCGATTCGAAATATTTCGAGCCGCTCAAGATCGCGCACCCTGACGTCCGATTCGACGCCGGCGCGTTTTTGGGCGCTTTTCCGTGGCCCGAGCGGCTTCGATCTCTCGACCCCGGCGCCGCTCTTTGAGCAGCTTGAGGCGCCGCGCCGGACGCCTATTGCGATGTCTGCGTCGCAAATCCTGTCGGCGATGGCGGCAGGGGAGCGGACCGCGCCGCCTGCAGCCGCTGCGCCGACGCTTCAAGCGCCCCTAACGTTAAAATCCCCAGCTTCGAAGCATCGGATATGCCCTGAGCGACGATGTCCCTGATGGCGGCCGGGCTCTCCTTGCCCGGATCGACGACGAGAATGTCGCACCCGTGCCTGAAGGAATCGGCGGCCTCCGCCGGCGTGGTTTTTTGGTTGATTTCCACCATGCAAAATCGCGCGCCCCTCACCAGCCCGCCATAAGCCGCGATTGGCTGAGTTTCGCGCGTTGCCGCAGCGGCGATCGGCAGCTCGGGATAGGAGACCAGCAGCGTCTTCAGGGCGTAGACCGAGCCTGCGCCGCCATCGCCGACAGGAACGGCGAGGATGTTGTAGTCGTTGTGGCCAAGGACGAAGGCCTTGGCGAAAACGCCAACCTGAAGAGGATTTGCGCCAAAGCTTGCGGTTGGGTTGCGAGCCGCCGCCGCTCCAAGCGTCGGACCGAAATTCAAACTGAAGCCGAGGCCCGCAAGGTACGAGGCGAGGGAGCGATACGTCGAGTAGGCATATTCAGGATCGCCCTTGGAGGCGACCTGCTGCTCGGACGGCCACGATTCGAAGTCTTTGATGCGCGGAAGGCCGTCGCCCTCGCCGCCGATTTCGCTGATCGCGAAGATCGGCTTCGGTTCGGAGCCCTGCCAGAAAAACTTTATAAGCTCCTTGATCTGCGCCCTTGCATGGATGTTTTCGGCCCCGAACATCGCGCCCGCGATCAGCCCGTTCTGCAAAAGCGTCCGGATCGCCTTCGGCCCGCCGTCCGATGGCTGGGCGCCGCTGAATCGCATGATGATGAGCTTTCCAGCGAGGCGATTGACGGCTGGATCGATCGTGCTGGCGGGCTCCTTGTCCTTCTTTGCCGGCTTTTGAGCTTTCGACTGCTCTGCAGCGTTGTCTTCGCGCACGCCCCGGCGCACGCGGTCGAGCTCCTTTTTCAACTTCTTTCGGGCCTCGGCCGCAGCTGCGTCCTCGGTATCGTTTTGGGCCGTCTTAACTTTTGCGCCGTATGGCATGGAGCTTCGGGCGGCCTGCGGCGATGCTAGCCCAGGCAAGGCCGCGTCGCTATACTCCGCACTGCCTGCGGCGGCCGCAGGCGCGGCGAGCAGGACGAGGCCAAGGGCCAGTCCGCCCAACATGGGATATCTTCGATGCATAGGCTTGAGCGCCGGAGTCCTTCTGGATGTGTTAGCGGAATGCCTTACGAGGGTAAAGAAGCCAATTTTAGACGGTCGCGGCCGACGCCGCGCCGCGTTGGCGCGATAGCGGCGTCAGCGTATTTTCTCCTCTGCGCGGGCGCCGCCATGGCTGCTCAAAGCGCGGCCGACAAAGCCATCCTCAAATCGCAGGAAGCAAGCTCCGCTCTCCTGCGGGGACGGTTTGACTTGGCCGTCGTCGCCTATGACGACGCGCTCAAGGATACGAGCCTGCCCCCGGCGCGTCTGGCCGCTCTTTATGCCGACCGCGGCGTCGCCAAATGGCGCCTCAAACAGCTCGACGAAGCCATCGCCGATTTCACCAAGGCGGCCTCGCTCAACCCGGAGTACGCCCCCGCCTATAATAACCGCGGAAATGTTTACCTGGACATGAACCGCGCGGAGGACGCCTATAAAGATTTCGACAGGGCCGTTGCGCTGGCGCCCGACTTCGGGGCCGCATACAGCAACAGGGCCAACGCGAATCAAAAGCTGAAAAGGATCGAAGCCGCGGCGAAGGACTTCCGCAAGGCCATCGAATTGATGCCCGGCAGCGCGGTGCCGCTCAACGGCCGGGGCAAGATCGCAAACGCGACAGCCCAATATTATACGGCGCTTCGCTATCTGAACCGCGCGATCGGGCTGAATGCGCAATACACGTCCGCCTATCAGAACAGGGCCGCGGCGTTCATGGCCTTGCAGCGCAACGACGAGGCGGCGCAGGATCTGGACAAGGTGATCGCTCTGTCGCCGGACAACGCGACTTTCTATGTCGCTCGGGGGCAGGCCTTCGCACGGGACAAAAAGTGGTTGGCCGCCTTCAAGGATTTCTCCAAGGCGCTTGAGCTTGCGCCCGACAATGTTCCGGCTTTGATCGGCAGGGCCTCGCAGAACCTCGACAGGCGGCGCGATCTGGCGCTCGAAGACCTGAACCGCGCGATCACGCTCGATCCGAACGCCTCCGAAGCCTATTTCTGGCGGGCGCAGGCTCGATACGCCGCCAACGACGCCGAAGGCGCAGAGGCCGATTTGAGCAAGGCCATCGAGCTCGATCCGCTGTTCGCCGAGGCGCACCGCTTCAGGGGGTGGTATCGCGAGCGCGCCGGCAAGCGCGACGAGGCCATCGCGGATTACCGCCGGGCGCTTGAGATCGATCCTCTCTCGAAGGATGCGCGCGACGCCTACAAAAACGCGAGCGGCGACACCGCCGACAGCGTCGTCAAACCGGTCGCTCCCGCCGTCGATGGGTGGGAGATTTACCGTTCGGCTTCGGGCCAGTATACGGCGGTCAATGAGCGCTATCCCAAGCCGCCCATTCCCCTCGAAGCGCCGGGCGACCGGGACGCCGAGATTGTCGAATGGACGCCGCTCAAGGACTCGCTGACCGGGATCGGCCTTCTTCGCTACCGTTCCGGCGACAAGAAGACGGGGCAGCTCGAATACGTCGCCATCATCGATCTGTCGCGAAGTCAGGTTGTCAGCATCGAGCCTTACATCGTCGGCGACGCCAAGTCGAAATGGGCCTGGACGCAAAACGCCGTGACCGTCACGGACACCGATGGGTTGGCGAGCTATTACGAGCTTAGAAGGCCGGTCGAGGCCAGACCGGTTGCGCGCCGCGACGGCAACCCATTTTCATTCTTCGGGGGAGGCCGCAGGCGAGGCGGTGGAGGCTTCTTCGGCTGGCTCTTCCAATGATGGGAGGCCCGCGCGCGCTTGTCGTCTTCTCCCTGGTCTTGGCCTTTGCGGCCGGGCTTGCGCCGCCATCGCTGGCCGACGAGTTGCCCGCGCTCAAGGCCGATCTTTCGAAGACCTCGGTCTCGGGGCTTTCATCTGGCGGCTACATGGCCGGACAATTCCAAGTCGCATACTCGAAGACCGTCATCGGCGCCGGCATCGTCGCCGCTGGCCCGTTCGGGTGCGCGAAAAGCGAGGGCGCGGACGCTTTTCCCTTTTACCCGGCGGCGCTCGCGCTCAACTTCGCGCAGGCGAACGGCGGCTGCATGGCCGACTCCCTCTCCGCATTCGGAGTTCTGGACAGCCAGCGTCTTCTCAAGATCGCAACCACGCTGGCGCAAGAAGGCAAGATTGATCCGCTGGAAAACCTTAAGCGAAGCAAGGTGTATCTCTACTCGGGGGAAAGCGACCGGATCGTCTCCGCCGCCGTGGTCCGCGCCGCGCGCGACTTCTACCTTGCGGCCGGCGTCCCTCCCGAAAACGTGGAGTTCGTGTCGGGCAGACCGGGGGGCCATGCGTTTTCCACCGACGGCGAGGGCGGCGCCTGCGAGAAAAGCGATCCCCCCTATGTGAACGACTGCCGCTACGATCAGGCCGGCGAAATCCTCCGCTTCATCTATGGCGCGCTGGCGCCGAAAGGCAAGGCTCAGGCAGCGGACTTCAAGCCGTTCGACCAAAGCGCCTATGCGCCTTCCGGCGCCTCTCTCGCGCATGAAGGCGTCGTTTATACGCCGCCGGACTGCCGCGCCGAAGGCAAGTGTCGCGTCCATGTGGTCTTCCACGGCTGCATGCAAACGCGCGCGGAGGCGGGAGACGCCGTCATTCGCGGATCGGGCTTCGCGGATTGGGCGGCCACGAACAGGATCGTCGTGCTTTTCCCCCAGGTCGCGCCCTCCACGCTCAATCCGAAAAGCTGCTGGGATTGGTGGGGCTACACCGGCCTCGATTACCTTTCCAAGGATGCGCCGCAGATGAAAGCGGTAGCAGGAATGCTTGCGGCGCTCGCAAAATAGCCTCGCGGCCCCCACTGCGCTCAATCACAGCCGCGCGTCAATGCACTGCCCTGGATTTTGCGTTCAAGCTGAGCGCGCCGAAAATCCGGCCCCACCACGACTGCGCCCGGCGGGCCTTATGGGCTTCGTAGGCGTCTTTGGAAATCCAATAACCGCCGAGCTTGTCGCCGGCGATTTTGCCGTCCGAGGAGGGCTTCGGCGCGATGACAACGTCGCTGCCAAGGGTGATGAGCGGCGGAACGACAGAAAGATGAAGCCGCGTTACTCGAAAATACCGGGCAAGCCGTTCATCGTACTGCGGAACATAGTAAATCTGCGAGTAGAGCCGGACCTGATGTCGCATCGATAGATCCTGTTGGCGCGAGCGGCTGGTCGCTATGCAGAACGATCCGGCCCAGCGGATATTCCCGCCACCATAGAGGATGCAACTATAAATTGCATTAAGGCTGTAGACTGCAATCGAGAGGGCGCCGGGCGGGCTTAAGCAGCCCTGCCCGCTACAGGAAACTGTAGGGGTCGACGTCCACATGGAGGCTGAGGCTGCCACGCGGAGCGGCGGCGCGCGCGAGCCATTCCCTGAGATAGCCCTGCAGATCGGCCTCGCGGGCGGCTTTCACGAGCAGGCGCTGACGGTGCCGCGCCCGGATGATGGCGAGCGGCGCTTCGACCGGCCCCAGCACCGAGATGAGCCTCGCTTCCGGCGCGGCGAGAGCGAGGGCGCGGGCATAGGACTCGGCCTCCGGCCTCGTCCTGGCGGAGACCACGATCGCGGCGAGCCTGCCGAAGGGCGGCAGCCCAGCCTCCTCGCGCATGGCGATCTCGGCCTCGTAAAACGCCTCGCGGTCGCCGGTTACGAGCGCCCGCATCACAGGGTGCTCCGGAAAATGCGTCTGGATCAGTCCGCTGCCCGGCGCGCCGAAGCGCCCCGCGCGGCCCGTCACCTGATGCAGGAGCTGGAAGGTGCGTTCGCCTGCGCGCGGGTCGGCGGTGGCCAGGCTCAGGTCGCCGTCGACGACGCCGACAAAGGACAGCTTCGGAAAGTTGTGACCCTTGGAGACGAGCTGCGTGCCGACGACGATGTCGGCGTCGCCCGCGGTGATGCGGGTGAGGAGGTCGCGAAGCTGCGCCGTCGTCTGCACGAGGTCGCTCGACAGCACGATAAGGCGCGCGGCCGGCCATCGGTTTTGCGCCTCCTCCATCACGCGCTCGACGCCGGGGCCGGAAGCGGTGAGCAGGCCTTCGCGATGGCACGAAGGGCAGCTCTTCGGGAAGGGCAGCGAAAAGCCGCAATGGTGGCAGATGAGCCGGCCGCGCAGGCGATGCTCGACGAGATAGGCCGTGCATTGCGGGCACGTGAATCGATGCCCGCAGGCGCGGCACAGCGTGAGCGGCGCGTAGCCACGGCGGTTGAGGAACAGAAGCGCCTGCTCGCCGCGCCCAAGCGCTTTGTTCACCGCGTCCACCACGGGCGGGCTGATCCATGCGCCCTTCTCCGGCGGCGCGGCCTTGAGGTCCACCGCCTCGATGCCGGGAAGGCTGTTCCCCGAAAACCGGCCGGGGAGCACGGCGTGGCCATAGCGGCCGCGCTTCACATTCACGATGCTTTCCACCGATGGCGTCGCCGAACTCAGCACGATGGGGATCTTGCCGAGCGAAGCGCGAACCACCGCCATGTCGCGCGCCTGATAGGTCACGCGGTCGTCCTGCTTGAAGGAGGAGTCGTGCTCTTCGTCCACCACGATCAGGCCGAGATCGGCGAAAGGAAGGAACAGCGCCGAGCGCGCCCCGCAGACGACGCGCACCTCGCCTTCGGCTGCGCCGCGCCATATCCGCGCCCGCTCCTTGGGAGAAACCGCCGAATGCCACTCAGCCGGACGGCAGCCGAAGCGCGCCTCGAACCGCTCCAGGAATTGGGTCGTCAGCGCGATTTCCGGCAGAAGGATGAGCGCCTGCTGCTGTCCGCGCCTCAGCGCTTCCGCCACGGCCTCGAAATAGACCTCCGTTTTGCCGGACCCCGTCACGCCGTCGAGCAACGTCG
The DNA here is from genome assembly GCA_963748525.1 of uncultured Alphaproteobacteria bacterium. GTDB lineage: Bacteria > Pseudomonadota > Alphaproteobacteria > Rhizobiales > Rhodomicrobiaceae > Rhodomicrobium. Next base: position 61,882 of record CAVVJJ010000012.1, on the reverse strand, counting down.
TGGAGAACCCTCCGTTTGCGATAGCGGAACACAGCAAGTCCGCGGCCTTGGTCTGAGGCTCCGTCAGGCTGGCGAAGGCGAAATCCGGCCTTGGGAACGGCGGCCGAGCGCGAGGCAGCTCCGCCCTAACGACCGCGCCCATCTGGGCCAGTCCATCGATGACGGCGGCGCTCACGCTCGCCGCGTTCATGAGCTTTTTTTTGGACCACACCTCGCCGTCCGCGAGCACGGCCAGCGCCTTGCGCCGCGCCTCCGTAAGGCGTCCCGGCGGAGCGCCGGCAAGCTGAAAACCCCAGCGCGGCTCCTCCGCCTCGAAGACGAGCCTGGCGCTCATCATCATCTGCAGGACCATGCCCTTCGGCGCGAGCGTGTAATTCGCCACCCAGTCCGCGAAGGCGAGGTTGATCGGCGGCAGAGGCGGCACGTCGAGCTTGCCGATCACCGCCTTGAGTTTCTTGGGATCGACCGGCCTGCGGCTGGCCTTCGCCTCGCTCCAGACGACGCCGATGCGCTTCATCGGGCCAAGCGGCGCGACCACGAAATCACCCGGGGACAGGTTTTCTTCGCCGGCCGCCTCGTAGGTGTAAGCGTCGTCGAGCGCGAGCGGCAGGAGCACCTGAACGGTGCGCTTGGCGCCTCCCGCAAGCGCCGGGGGAGCGCTCATATCCTCTTCGAAAAGGTTCAGCTCAGGCGTCGTCGGCATCGCCGGAACTTGGCCGATGGCCCGCGGGATTGCAACTGCGCTCGCCGATCAAAGCTGTGCAACGGTCTTGCCCGCTATTTCCTGTGTGAGGAGAGAAGCAGGCTCGTCTCGGAGCTGGCGATGCCCTTCATTTCGCGGATGCGGCGCAGCGCCTTGTCGAAGGCTTCCAGGTTCGCAGTCTTCAGCTCTACGACCAGATCCCACCGTCCGTTCGTGGTGTGGATGGCGGAAACCTCCGGGAACCCGCGCAGCGTCTTGAGGATCTGCTCGGAGCGCTCGCCCTCGATCTCGATCATCATGATGGCGCAGACGGCGGTCGGCTCCGCATCCGGCCGCAAGCGAATGGTGAACCCCGTGATGGTTCCGTCCCTGATGAGCCGGTCGATTCTGTTCTGCACCGTGGCCCGGGAAATAGAGAGAATCGTCGCAAGGGAGGCAACCGGAAGCCGCGCATTGTCACGCAAGAGTGAAACAAGCCGTCGATCAGTATCGTCCATGTGAATGGCCTGACATTTTGCTAAGCGGATTGCGCAAAATTGATAGTCTGATTAGCCATTTAAAGCAACTTGCTGGGTGTAACATACAATCGTTCTCAGCGATTATTCGGACTTAAACCGAACAAATCGCTAAAGAATTAACCATGCCCCATGTGCCTACCTTTCTTATGACCGACGAAAGCCACTTCGAGGTGTCGTACAAGATCAACCCTTGGATGACGCCGGAAGCCTGGCGCAAGGACGAGGCGCGCAACCGCGCGGAAGCGCGGGAGGCCTCCGCCCGCCTCTCGGCGGCGTTAAGGGGAGCGGGGGGCGCGTCATCACGATCGACGGCGCGCCGGGCCTTCCAGACATGGTGTTCCCCGCGAACGCGGCTGTGGCGCTTGACGGCCGCGCGCTCGTCGCCCGCTTCCGCTATCCCGAGCGGCAAGGCGAGGAGCGCCATTTTCTGAATGCGTTCGAACGGCTCAAGGATCTCGGGCATTTCAAGGAAGTGGCGCAGCAGCCGAAAGACGTCTGGCAGGAAGGCGCAGGCGATTGCATCTGGGACGCATCGAGGCAGATGTTCTGGGTTGCGTTCGGCCCGCGTTCGTCCTTCGAGTTGCTCGCATCGCTCAAGGATTTCTTCGGCGCGCCCATGAAGGGCCTGGAGCTGGTCTCGGGCCGCTTCTATCACCTCGACACCTGCTTCGTTCCCTTAAGCGGCGGCGAGATTCTCTATTACCCGCCGGCCTTCTCGAAGCTCTCGCTTTCCGCGATCCGCGATCGCGTTCCAGCAGAGGCGCGCATCGAGGCGAGCGACGAGGACGCTGCGCGCTTCGCCGTCAACGCGGTCAATATCGGCCACGAGATCGTGATGGCGGAACCGACCGCGCGCCTTGCGGATGAACTCAAGGAACGCGGCTACACGGTCAGTCCCGTGCATCTTCGTCCGTTCATCATGTCGGGCGGCGGCGCCTATTGCATGACGCTGCGCCTCGACCACAAGACCGTTTCGGCAAACGACTTTAGAGGATAACCCAATCATGGCTTTAGACATCGTGCCCCCCGTTCCGCGCCGCAGCTTTTCATCGCCGCAAGACTTCATCGCAGCCGAAAACGAGTACAGCGCGTCGAACTACAGGCCGTTGGACGTGGTCTTGAGCCGCGGCGAGGGCGTTTGGCTGTGGGATGTCGAAGGCAATCGTTATCTCGACTGCCTCGCCGGCTATTCGGCCGTAAACCAGGGTCATTGCCATCCCAAGATCCGCGATGCCCTCGTCGCGCAGGCGTCGCGGCTGGCGCTCACCTCGCGCGCCTTCCGCAACGACCAGCTCGGACCCTTCAGCGAGGAGCTGTGCACGCTCACGCGCTCGACCAAGGCGCTGCCGATGAACACCGGCGCCGAAGCGGTCGAGACCGCCATCAAGATCGCGCGCAAATGGGGATACCAGGTCAAGGGCGTCAGCGAGGGCCAGGCGGAAATCATCGTTTTCGCGAACAACTTCCATGGCCGCACGGTGTCCGTGATCAGCTTCAGCACGGACCCGACCGCGCGCACAGGCTTCGGCCCCTTCACCGCAGGCTTCAAGACCATTCCCTTCGGCGATATCGAGGCGCTTGAAGCGGCGGTCACGCCGAATACCGTCGCCGTGCTGATGGAGCCCATCCAGGGCGAGGCGGGCGTGATCGTGCCGCCTCCCGGCTATGTGCGCGCCGCGCGCGAGCTGTGCGCCCGCGAGCGCATCATCTTCATCCTCGACGAGATCCAGACGGGTCTCGGCCGCACCGGCAAGCTTCTGGCAGAGGAGCACGAAGGCGTCGAAAGCGATATGACGCTGCTCGGCAAGGGGCTGGGCGGCGGCTTCTATCCCGTCTCCGCGGTGCTCACGAGCGCGGCGATCATGGGAGTGCTGAAGCCCGGCGAGCACGGCAGCACCTTTGGCGGCAATCCGCTCGCCTGCGCCATCGCCCGCGCCGCGCTGCGCGCAACCACCGAGGAAGGCATGATCGAGAACGCCGCCGAGATGGGCGCCTATTTCCGCGAGGGACTTCGCGCGATCGGCAGCCGCTTTATCAAGGAGGTGCGCGGGCGCGGACTCATGCTGGCGCTTGAGCTGCACCCGGACGCGGGCGGCGCGCGCCGCTTCTGCGTGGCGCTCAAGCATCGCGGCATCCTCTGTAAGGATACGCGCGAGCACACGATCCGCCTCTCGCCGCCGCTTGTGATCTCGCGCGCGGAGGTCGACATGGCGCTGGCGCAGTTCGCCGCCGTTCTGCACTAGTTTCAGGCGGGGAGCCGGATTGGCTTGCCGGGTCCCTGGCTAATTGCGATCCACTCACGGTGCTCCGCCAGGAGTTCCTGCTGAACCTTGTCGGCAAATCGGATTACCGCGGCCTGATCGTTCTTCAGGGCATTGACGCGGGCTTCCTCCAGCGGCTCCCTGGACAGGGCGTCGAGTTTCTCGCCCGTCTTGGGGTAGCGCCACGCATTGCGATAATTGAGGGAAATCGCGGCGTAGGCCAACCGCACGACTTCCAAGCCGACGACAAAAACCGCGATTCCGAGAAAGATGTCCCCCACGAGCGTCTTTGATGGCAGCGCTCCGATCAGGCTGTCGAGCCAGGCCGGCCACTGCGCATGCCCCTGCATCTCCCACACGATCGGCAATAAAGAGAGGGCGAACAAAGCCGCCGCCAACCGTTTCGAGCCGGATCTGGCGCGAACGAAGTATTCGCCCCGGAGATGATAGTACTTTCGTTGGCTATCGAGGAGATACCGGCGAAAATATTCGAGCTGAAGGGGCAGCAGAGGCAGCTCCTTCCCCGAGCGGCCTAGCTCTTCTTTCGCATTCAGCACAGCTTTGAACAGGTTCATCCGGGCGTCTTCGGCCCACGCGCGCGACCCAATCCAACGCCGAAAAGAGGCGCCTTTGTTACTTGCAACCCAGAGCGCAGCCGCGAGGAACGCGAGCGCCGCCTGCGCGAGGTAGAGGGCGTTCACCCTCTCGGCCGGTATGAGATGATAACCGGGAAGCACAACGATAGCGAGAAAGCTCGCAATGATAGCGAGAAAGCTCGCAATCGCCGCGCCTTTCACTTGGAGCTTGTAGAAGCGCTGGGCTCGGTTAGCCTCTTCGTCGAACTTTTCGTAGGTCCGGATGATGCTTTGGAGCGCCGCGTCTTCCAACACCTGCCTCAGAAGGCGCGCTTCCGGCGGGAGCGCTTTGGCGTGCTGCTGAGGCTGCAGGACCCAGTCGTCGCCGGACGCCTCCCCGATTGCGGCAATGGCCTGCTCTGTAATGCTACTCATGCCCTCTCCAATCCAATTGCAAATATGCTTAAGCCTGGGATGCCCGGCGTAGGCGCCAACGGCGGCGAAAAGCTGGCGTCGCCCGGCGCCCGGCGAAAATTATTTTGCAAGCAGCGCCGCGCCATGTCCCCTCCGCAGGACACGGCGCCTTTTTTAATGCAGGCGTCACGAACATATGTCTGGTGCTTCGAGACCCGATTTTTGAGGATTGGTAGTATCCTTCAGGGAAGCGGCTTCCCGGCGGCGCAACCTCCAAGAGGACGAACGAACTTATGAGTAAACCGGTCAGTATTTCTATCATCGGGGGCGGCATCGGAGGACTGGCTACGGCCATTGCACTGCTTAAGCGCGGCTTTGACGTGCGAGTTTACGAGCGGGCGCAGGAATTACGGGCCGTTGGCGCAGGCTTGACTTTGTCGCCGAACGGACTGAACAGCCTCGACGCCATCGAGCCCGGAATTGTCGAAGCGCTGAAAAAAGCGGGCAGTGAAGTCAATTCGCTGACGATGAAGCGCAGCTCCGGCGAAATCATCATATCGCGGCCGGTGGCGCTCACGCCGCAGTTCGGGCAACCGATGCTGAACATTCAGTGGTCGCGGTTGCAATCGATCCTTGCATCGGCGCTGCCGCCGGGCGTCGTTCGCCTCAACCATCGGCTCGTGCGCATCGAGCAGCAGGAAAGCGGCGTCAAAGCCTATTTCGATCATGGAGAAGTCGCGGAGTCCGACGTCTTGATCGGGGCGGACGGCATCAACTCGGCCGTCAGGCAGGCGCTCGCCGGCGACGGCGCTCCCGCTTACGCCGGCCGCATGTCCTGGCGCGCCCTCATTCGCTTCCCTCACAAGGACCTGACCCCGAACGCGTCTGCCGGCTTCACATCGCCCGACGGCAAGAACTTCATGCTGTTCGACATGGGCGAAGGCTGCACCTGCTGGAGCGCCGGCGCGGTTACGGCGGACGCATCGGTTTGCGAGCGCCCGGACGATGTGAAGGACCGCGTCCGCAAGGCATACGCAGGCTGGGCCGACCTCGTGGTTGGGATTATCGAGGCGACGCCTGCGGAAGATATTGTCGAGCGGACGATTAGCGACAGGCCGCCGCTGCGGCAGTGGACGAAAGGCCGGGTTACGTTGATGGGCGACGCCGCTCATCCTGTCGTCCCTGCCTTGGGCCAGGGCGCCAACATGGCCTTCGAGGACGCTTACGAGCTGGCGGCTTTCCTCGCCTCGTCGCCCGATAGTGGCGCCGCGCTGCACGCCTACGAAGAAAGCCGCATCCCGCGCACGGAGGCGATCTCCCTTCGCAGCGCCAAGCAGGGCTTCTCCTCCTACAAACCGGATAGCGACGAGACGCTCGCCCAAATGGTCGCCGACATCAGCGAGGACGAGTTCCAGGTTTGGCTTTATGGCTACCGGCCAAGCGAGCACGGCGGGCGCGCCTGACGTCAAGTCGTCGTTCCCTCTCCAATCCGCATACGCTCACGCAATCTCGCCAGGAGGAGCTTGCGTGAGAGAGGAGCGGGGCGAGGGGTTACGACTCCACTTCGAACCGCACGCCCTGCGCGAGAGGCAGCTCCGAGCCGTAGTTGATCGTGTTCGTGGCGCGCCGCATGTAAAGCTTCCACGAGTCGGAGCCGCTCTCGCGCCCGCCGCCCGTTTCCTTCTCGCCGCCGAAAGCGCCCCCGATCTCCGCGCCCGATGGCCCGATGTTCACGTTGGCGATGCCGCAATCGGAGCCCTTCGCCGACAGGAACAGCTCGGCTTCGCGCAGGTCGTTGGTGAAAATCGAGGACGAAAGCCCCTGCGCGACTGCGTTGTGCATCGCGATGGCGCCCTCCAGGTGGCGATAGCGCATGACATAAAGGATGGGCGCGAAGGTTTCCGTCAGGACCGGCCCGATCTGCGCCGGCATCTCCACGAGCGCCGGGCGCGCATAGAACCCGCCGGCGGGCAGGCCCTCGGTCACGCGCGCCCCGCCCGTGACCGCGCCGCGGGCGGCTTTCGCCTCACTTAGAGCGCGTTGCATCCCTTCGAAGGCTGCGCCGTCGATGAGCGGCCCGACCAGCGTTTCTGGGCTGAGCGGATTGCCGACCGTCGCCGAAGCGTAGGCGCGCTTCAGGCGCGGCAGGAAGCCGTCATAGACGCTCTCATGCACGAACAGGCGCCGCAGCGTCGTGCAGCGCTGGCCCGCCGTGCCCATGGCCGAGAATGCGACGGCGCGCAAGGCGAGGTCGAGGTCGGCGGACGGGCAGACGATGGCGCCGTTGTTGCCGCCGAGTTCGAGGATCGCGCGCGCAAAGCGCTTCGCGAGGCGAGGGCCAAGCGCGCGGCCCATGGCGGTCGATCCCGTGGCGGAGACGAGCGGCGCGAGCGGATGATCGGCGAGCGCTTCCCCGGCGTCCCGCCCGCCGATGATGACGGCCGACAAGCCGTCCGGCGCCGCGTTCCCGGCTTCGCGATAGCGCGAGACGGCTTTCTCGAACAGCGCCTGCGCCGCAAGCGCCGAAAGCGGCGTCTTTTCGGACGGCTTCCACACGCAGGCGTTTCCGCACACAAGCGCAAGCGCCGCGTTCCAGGCCCAGACCGCCACCGGGAAGTTGAAGGCCGATATGATGGCGGTCACGCCGAGCGGATGCCACGTCTCCATCATGCGGTGGCGCGGCCGCTCGCTGGCGATGGCGAGGCCGTAAAGCTGGCGTGAGAGCCCCACGGCGAAGTCGCAAATGTCGATCATCTCCTGAACTTCGCCGAGGCCCTCGGACAGGATTTTGCCTGTTTCGATCGAGACGAGGCGTCCAAGCGCCGCCTGATGAGCGCGCAGTTCCTCGCCGAAGAGCCGCACCAGTTCGCCGCGTATCGGCGCAGGCGCGTCGCGCCATTGAAGGAACGCCGCATGCGCCGTCTCCATGACGCGATGGATTTCGGCGCCGCTTGCGGGCTCGACGCCGCCGATCGCTTCCCCGGAGATGGGCGAGCGGACTTCCAGCGAGCCTCCCGCCGCGGCGCCATGCGGCGCTCCAAACGTAATAAGGAGAGATTGAACGGCGGCGGAAAGATTTTCGGAACCGTGATCGGCTGTCATTGTGTTTTCCTTTGGCAAGCCAAAACGAAGGGGCCAGCTTTGCTTGATGTTGCGAAGCAAACCCGCTAGCTTTCAAGACGATAATATTGGAACGCTCGATGATCGGCGTAACCGCGGGATTGGCGCTTGAGCGAGGCTGACGCCGTAACCTTCAGTCCAGAGGAGCTTGCCCGCTCTAAAGCGCTGCAAGAGCGTTTTCGCGCCACCTTCCCCGATGTGTTCGGCGATCCGGCCACTCCTCGCACCGTGGTCATCATTCCAAGCATTACCTTCGACCGCGAGGTGATGTCCCGGATAACGGGCGTGCATCACTATGAGGAGCGGCTCCTGTGCCTCTTGCTGCTCCTGCGTTTCCCGCGCACGCGCGTGATCTACGTGACAAGCACGCCCATCGCCGAGCCGATCATCGACTATTATCTGCATTTGCTGCCGGGAATTCCAGGGCAGCATGCGCGAAAGCGTCTGGAGCTTCTGTCCTGCTACGACCGGTCGGACCAGTCGCTCACCGCGAAAATCCTGGCGCGGCCGCGGCTCATCCAGAGGATCCGGGACTCGATCCCCGATCCCGCCTTTGCTCATCTCACATTTTTCACCGTGACGCCGCTGGAGAAGAAGCTCGCGCTGAAGCTCGACCTGCCGATCTACGGGACCGACCCCGATCTCGCCTGCTGGGGGTCTAAGAGCGGATCGCGGAAAATCTTCAAGGAGGCCGGCATCGACCTGCCCGCCGGCTTCGAAGACCTCAAGGACGCCAAGGACATTGTCGACGCGCTGACGCAGCTCAAGGCGATGAAGCCGGAGCTGCGGCGCGCCGTGGTGAAGCTCAACGAAGGCTTCTCCGGCGAGGGCAACGCGATTTTCGATTTTTCGGGCGCGCCCAAGAAAGGGCTCAAGCCCTGGATCGCGGAAAGGCTGCCCGGCCTGTCATTCGAAGCGCAAGGCATGACCCTCGACGCCTTCCTGGAGAAGATCGAACTCATGGGCGGGATCGTCGAGGAGTTCATCGAAGGCAAGGAGAAGCGCTCGCCCTCGTCGCAGTTCCGGATCGATCCGACGGGAAAGCTCGACGTCATCTCGACGCACGATCAGGTTCTCGGCGGCGGCAACGGGCAGGTGTTTCTCGGCTGCCGATTCCCGGCCGATGCGGCATACCGGCTCGACGTGCAGGAGCTGGGGTTCCGCGCCGGCCGGGCGCTTGCCTCCAAGGGCGTTCTCGGCCGCTTCGGCATCGATTTCATATCCGTGCCCGAGAATGGCGGCTGGAGGCACTACGCCATCGAGATCAATTTGCGCAAGGGCGGGACGACCCACCCTTTCCTGATGCTGCAATTCCTCACCGCGGGAAGCTACGATCCCAAGACCGGCCTGTTTTTCAGCGCCGCGGGCAAACCCTGCTCCTACTACGCCTCCGATAACCTGCACGAGGAGCGATATCGCGGCTTGACGCCGTCGGATCTCATCGATATCGCCGCGAGCAAGGGGCTGCATTTCAACGCAGCGACGCAGGAGGGCGTGGTGTTCCACCTGATCGGCGCGCTTTCGGAATTCGGCAAGCTCGGCGTGCTGGCGATTGGCGACACGGACGAGAAGGCTTACGCCTCCTACCTCCGCAGCGTGCGCATTCTGGATGAGGAGAGCACGCGCAACGGCAATTGGTGAGCGCCCTTACTGGCCGCGTTCAGGTCTCCGAGTTGCTCGCCTCGATGAGGCCGAGCAGGCCCTTCAGCAAGTCGATGGGCCGGGGCGGGCATCCGGGAATGCAGAGATCGACGGGGATCACGGACGACACCGGGCCGGAGCAGGCGTAGCTGCCTGCGAACACGCCGCCATTCACGGCGCAATCGCCGGCGGCAACCACCCATTTCGGATCGGGCGTTGCGGCGTAGGTGCGCTCCACCGCCTCGCGCATGTTCCATGTGACGGGGCCTGTGACCAGGAGCACATCGGCATGCCGCGGCGATGCGACGAACTTCAGTCCGAACCGCTCCACATCGTAGACGGGGTTGTTCAGCGCGTGAATCTCAAGCTCGCAGCCGTTGCAGGAGCCGGCGTCGACCTCGCGGATGGCGAGCGACCGCCCAAGCCTGCGGCGCCCGCTCTCGCCAAGCGCCTGGGCCAGTTCCGCCAGGGCGGCGCCGTCCGGGTTCGGCGCATCGATGGTTGCGGGGCCTTTGAGAAGGGCGTCGAGAATGAGGATGTGCATGGGCGGCCCTACAAATCGTGGCCCGAATAAGAGCAGTTGAACGATTTATTGCAGAGGGGGAAGTCGGCGACGATGTTGCCCTTGATGGCGTTTTCGAGGAGCGGCCATTGGAACCAGGAGGCGTCGCGGGCATGCAGATGGGCGACGCGACCTTCTTCGTCAAGCCGGACGGCAAGGAACAGGTCGCCGCGGAAGGATTCGACAAGCGCTGCGCCCGCGCCCGGCTTGAAGGCAGGCGGAGGCGCGGCCGCCGGCCCGGCCTCAAGCTTCGCGATGAGCTGGCGGATGATGCCGAGGCTTTGCCCGATTTCGTCGATGCGGACCCAGACCCGGCCGTCCACATCGCTCGTGGTGCGCGTCGGCGCCTCGAAGGCGACGCTGTCGTAAGGCTCGTAAGGAAAGGCTTTGCGCGCGTCGAAGGCGCGGCCGGCCGCGCGGCCGACATACCCCCCGGCTGCGAACTCCCGAACATACTCGGGCTGCGAGACGCCGGTGCCGACGGTGCGATTTTGCAGCGAGGGCGATTGGTCGTACGCCCGCTCGACGCGATAGAAGCCGGTCTTGATCCGGTCTGTGAGCGCGAGGATTTCGGCGGCGCGCGATTCGTCCAGATCGCAAGCGACGCCGCCGGGAACGATGCGATCCATCATCAGGCGGTGGCCGAAGCAGGCGGCGCTCGTCCGCAGGATGTCTTCGCGCAGGAGCGTGCAGCGCGCCTGGATGGCGATGACGCTGGCGTCGTTGCAGATGGCGCCAACATCGCCCACGTGGTTGGCAAGGCGCTCAAGCTCCGCCATGACGCCGCGCAGTTGGCGCCCGCGCCGGGGCGCCTCCCAGCCGAGCGCGTACTCGACGGCGCGCGAGAAGGCGAAGCTGTAAGCGACGGTGCTGTCCCCCGAAATGCGCGCCGCAACCTTTCCGGCCTGTTCGAGGGGGGCGCCGGCGCACAGCGATTCCACGCCCTTGTGGACATAGCCGAGGCGCTCCTCAAGCCGGGCGACGGTTTCGCCATTCGCCGTGAAGCGAAAGTGGCCCGGTTCGATGATGCCCGCGTGCACGGGACCGACGGGAATTTCATGCAGGCCCTTCCCTTCGACAGGGAGGAAGCGGTATCCCGTTTCGATTTTCTCCGGGCGGCGGGGCCAGGCGCCGTGATCGAGCCAGGGGCGTCCGTCGGGCAGGCCAACGGGGTCCGTTCCGTAAAGATCGCGCATGGCTCGTTCAAGACGCATCGCGGGCGGATGGTAAAGTCCAACCGAGGGGTAGGCGCCGTCCCTCGCTGTAAAGGAAACGATTGCGCGCTTGAGCCGATGGGCATCCGACAGGGCCATGCGCATCCTGCCGTTGTCGAACCAGAGAGCGCTGAGATCGTGCCACCCTGCGGCGCAGCCCTTGGCGAGGCCGTTCCATAGCGTCTCCGCCGCGTCGATGCGATAATAGCCGTCCGGCCCTTCCGCTCCGGCCTCAATCGCGTCAGCGAGCGCCACTGCGCCTGTGTCTATCCCTGGGTAGTCCGCGTCCTTCATCCGAGCATCTCCGCGGCGCGCTGGAACCAAGTCACCAGCGCCGATGGCAAGTAAAGCCCCGCAACCAGCACCAGAGAAAGATGCACGATCAGGGGAGCCGAGGAGGCGTTCACCTTATGCGCGGGTTCCGTGGGCGCGCCGAACAACACATTCTGAAGCCTGAGAAGCAACGCGCCGAACGCGACGAGCAGCCCGAACGCGACCGCAAGAGCCAGCAGCGGCTCCCGCGCGAAGGTGGACGTCAGGATAAGAAATTCGCTCATGAAGGCGCCGAAAGGCGGAAGCCCGGAAATCGCAATCACGCCCGCAACGAGGCTCAGCGCGAGCGCCGGATGTGAGACGCTCAGCCCGCGGATGTCGGCGAGGCGCTGCGTCCCCTTGGCCTGCGCCACATGGCCCACCGCGAAGAAGATCGCCGATTTCGTCAGGCTGTGCATCACCATGTGCAGAAGAGCGGCGAAATTCGCCAGCGGGCCGCCCATTCCGAAGGCGAAGGTGATGAGCCCCATGTGCTCGATCGACGAATAGGCGAACAGGCGCTTGATGTCGCGGCGCTGATACAGCATGAACGCCGCGAAGATCAGCGAGATGAGACCAATGGCGATCATGATCGGCCCGGGCTTCATCGCGCCCGGATGCGCCGCGATCAGCATTTTGAAGCGCAGGAGCGCAAAGAGCGCAACATTCAGGAGCAGCCCGGATAGCACAGCGGAAATGGGCGTCGGGCCTTCCGCGTGGGCGTCGGGCAGCCATGCATGCAGCGGCGCGAGGCCGACCTTGGTGCCGTAGCCGACGAGCAGGAAGATGAAGGCGAGATTGACGAGCTGCGCGTCGAGCTGAGGCGCCACCGCGATGAGGCGGCTCCAGGTCATGGCGGGAACGCCCTCGCCGAGCACGCCCTGGCCCGCGAGATAGACGATGATGGTGCCGAAAAATGCGAGCGAAATGCCAACGATGCCGAGGATGAAATACTTCCAGGCTGCTTCGAGCGCCGAGGGCGTGCGGTAAATTCCGACCATGATGACGGTCATGAGCGTCGCGAATTCCAGGCCGACCCACATCAGGCCGATGTTGTTCGCAAGCAGCGCAAGGTTCATCGCGCCCATCATGCCCTGGAACATGGCGTGGTAGAAGCGGACGAAGAGCGGGGTGAGATGGCCGGTCTCGATTTCGTGCTCGATGTAGCTGGCGCTGAAAACCGACGTCGTAAAGCCGACGAGCGTATTCAGGACGATGAAGAAGATGTTGAGGTCGTCGAGGATGAAATAGTTCTCGACGAGGGGAGGAAAGGCGAGGAATGAGAGGCCCGCCGCAAAAGTGAGGCCGGAGGCGATCACGTTGCCGATTGACGTCACCCGGTAGCTTGGAATGAGGGCGAGCGCCAGCGCCGAGAGAAAGGGAATGCCGATGACCGCGTAAACAGCCTGGTTCATCGGTGCGCGCCCCGCACACGTTCCAGAGCCTCGACATCCACGCTATCGAAGCGCTCGCGGATGCGGAACACGAAGACCGCGAACACGAAAAGGGCGATCAGCACGGAAAAGGCGACGCTGACCTCGACCACCAGAGGCATGCCGCGCGCGCCGGTCGCTGCGAGGATGAGGCCGTTCTCGATGGACATGAAGCCGACGATCTGGGTTACCGCGTTGCGCCGGATGATCATCTGGAGGAACCCCAGAAGGATGATCGCAAGCGCGAGCGCGAGCCCTTCGCGCGTGAAGGACGCGGCGCCGGGCGTCACCCTCAGGACCAGCAGCAGCGCGAGGCTTGTGAGGCCGAGCCCGAGAAACATGGCGACGCCGACATTCACCACCTGGTCGACGTCGCGGTGAATGCGGAGGCGGGCCACCATGCGGTTCAAGGCGACGGGGATCACGATGCCCTTTAAGCCGAAGGCCATGGCCGCCGTTATGAAAAGGTCCGGCGAATGATGGACATGGGCCTGCCAGGCGACCGCGAGGGACAGCGTGATCGCTTGCGCCGCGAAGGTATTGAGCACCGCGAAAATGCGGTCCTGGTACAAAAGCGTAAAGCTGCAGACCAGCATGACGCCGGCCAGGAAATGAGCGATGTCATAGCCAGCGGTCACCGCAGCACCTCCCTCGAAAGAAACGCGAGCAAGATCGCGAGGAAGGAGAAGACGAACGCGCCGCCGAGAAACTCGCTCACACGGAAGACCCGCATTTTCGCGATGCTCGTTTCCCAAACGCCAAGCGCCACGGCCGCGGCGGAAACCTTCGCAAGATAGATGCCGAGCCCCGCCGCCCACGCCGCGGGGCCGCCATCCACCTCGGCCATGCCGAAGGGAAGGAAGAGGCAGATGATCAGAGATATGTAGAGGACGAGCTTGAGATGGGCCGCCGCTTCGATCATCGCGAGATGACGGCCCGAATATTCGAGCACCATGGCCTCGTGCACCATGGTCAATTCCAGATGCGTGGCGGGATTGTCGACGGGGATGCGGGCGTTCTCGGCAAGCGCCACCTCGACCAGCGCGATGAAGGCAAGCGCGAAGGACACGCGGATCTCGATCGGCTGGCTGATCAGGTATTGCGCCACCTCGGGAAGCCGCGTCGTTCCGGCGGCAAAGGCGATCGTCAGAGCGACGAGGAGCGTGGCCGGCTCCGCGAGAGAGGCGATCATCATTTCCCGGGAGGAGCCGATGCCGCCGAAGGCCGTGCCCGCATCCATCGCCGCGAGAGCAAGAAGCGCGCGAGCCGCGCCGATCAGGGCCACGAGCGCGACCACGTCGGCGGCCCAGTTGAACATGAGCCCGGACGCCATGGTCGGGACGAGCGCGGCCGCGACCCAGGTGAAGGCGAAGATCAGGTAAGGCGCCGAGCGGAAGAACCAGGAAGCGTTGCCCGCCAGCACGACGTCCTTGCGCACCAGCTTCAGGAGGTCGCGATAGCCTTGCAGGATGGGCGGGCCTCGATGCCGCGTGAGCCTCGCCTTGACCCGCCGCGTGATGCCGGTGACAGCGGGCGCGATGGCGAGCACCAAAGCCATCTGGGCGCCTTGCGCGAGGAAGGATTGAAGGGTGGCCGCCATCACATCCACGTCGCAGTTATGATGAGAAGCGCGATGAGCGTGCAGAACATGAGCGTGAGGTAGCGGCGGATCGTCAAGAAATGGAACGCGTTGAACTGTTTGGACACCTCCCAGAGGGCGTCCGCGGGCGCAAGATAGAGAGAGCGCCAGAGAAAGTCTGAGAATCGCACCACGAAAGTCCCAGGCCGAAGATCGCCGGGCGCGGGCATATCGAGGGTTTCGGCGGCTCTGAAGACGATTCCGCCGTAGACCCGGCGCAGCGGCTGGCTGAAGCTTGACGCGGTATACTGGGTGGCGGGCGAGGAATCCGGGAAGCCGCAGTCCCACGCGGGGGAGCGGCGCGTGCGCCTGCTGGCGAGGAGATGGACGGCGCCCATCGTGACGAGAGCGGAAAGGGCCACGAACACGGCGATGGTCGGAGCATCGTAGATCGAGCGCTGCTCATCGAAGGCGATCAGGGAGAATGGCGTCGGCCCTTCGCCAAGCTTCATCAGGCTCGCCCCGGCAAGCGAAGTCAGCAACGGGCCGATCGCCGATGCGGCCAAGCCGCCGAAAAGGCCGCCGAGAGCGCAAAAGACCGCAAGCATCCCGATCGCGGCGGTTTGCGCAAAGGGCGCTTCATGCGCGGCCTCCGCTTCGGCGCTGCGGGCGCGGCCGAGAAACACCATCCCGAACGCCCGCACGAAGCAGGCCGCCGCAAGCCCCGCCGCAAGCGCCAGCATGGCGCCGACGACCGGAGACAAAAACCGAAGAATTGGCTCCGGGAACACCGGCCCCACCAGCACCGCCTGGAAGAGAAGCCATTCCGACACGAAGCCGTTCAGCGGCGGCAGCGCGGAAATGGAGAGCGCTCCGATCAGCCAATAAAATGAGGTCTTCGGCATGCGATGGATCAGGCCGCCGAGCCCGTCCAAATCCTTGCGGCCGGTGGCGTGCAAAACCGCGCCGGCGCCGAGGAAAAGCAGCGATTTGAACCAGGAATGATTGAGCGAATGCAAGAGAGCGGCCGCCATGGCCACCGCGGCGGCGTATTGGATGCCGCTGGACTTGAAGGCGATCGCAAGACCGATGCCCGCGAAGATGATGCCGACGTTCTCAATCGTGGAATAGGCGAGCAACCGCTTCAGGTCTTGATCCTGAACCGCGTAGAGAAGGCCTCCGACCGCGGTGGCGGCGCCGAGAATGATGAAAGGCAGCGACCACCACCAAAGGGGATCGCCCAGAAGATCGAACACAATCCGGATGATGGCGTAAATCGCGACCTTTGTCATGACGCCGCTCATGAGCGCGGAGACGTGGCTTGGCGCGGCCGGATGCGCGAGCGGCAGCCATGCGTGGAACGGCATGAGCCCGGCCTTCGAGCCCGTTCCGATCAGCGCGGCGGCCAGAACCAGCGCCGACACCAGCGGAGTCGCATGACTGCCGCGCATCGAATTGAAGGCGTAGCCGCCCGCCGCGCCGGCCATCCCGCCGAATGCGAACAGGAGCGCAACCGTGCCAATCGCCGCCATGAGCAGGTAAACGTAACCCGCTTTACGGCTTTCCTCCTCCTCATGGCGGGAGACGACAAGCGCCCATGAGCAAAGCGACATGATTTCCCAGAAGAAGAGAAAGCCGAACGCGTCGTCGGCCAAAAGAACCGCGTTCATCGCCGTGCAAAACGCGGGATAGAACGGCTCAATACGCTTCGATAGATCGTCGCGATCGAGCCCCATGCCGTAAATGCTCGCGGCAAACACGCCGATATTGACGATCATGCCGAAAAAGGCGCTCAAGGCGTCGAGCCGGAAGTGAAGTCCTACGCCCGGCAAACCCATGGGCAGATGCGCTTGAAAGACGCTATGCGTGAAGAAAGCGGAAATCTCGGCCACGCAGGCGAGCGCCGCGGCGGCGGCGCAGACCGGATAGACAAATGAGAGGAAGCGGCGGGGCACAAAGGCCGCCAACAGCGCAGCGCCCGCATAGATCGCGAGCGCCGCTGTGAGCGCCTGGAGCTGCCAGCCCGCCGCGAGGTTCATTCGATGGCCTTCCCGGCGGGCTTCTTGAGCCTTACGCCCCGGCCTCCTCCGCCGCTCAGGGCGCCGTCGCCGATCAGCTCCACGCCAGCGCGGTCGAGCGCCTCCACAATCTTTGTGAGGCTATCGACGACTCCGCGAACTATGCCTGGGCTTGCTTCCATGCGTTGTACTGTGGGTAAAGAGACGCCGGCTTGATCGGCAAGCGTCTTTTGGTCAATGCCAAGAAGCGCGCGAGCGGCGCGCAGCTGGGCTCCGGTGAGCAAACTGAAACCTCAAAACGTCAGGTTGTGGACCATATTTTATGAATGGTGATATCTCAAGCATCAACTCAGATGCAATTGTCGCGTATGAGCGAGCTTGGATTATCCACCGCTTCATCCTGGGTTGCAGGGTCGAACGTGTGCGACCGGCTGTCTCGCCTCACTGTCCGCGCACTGGGCGCTTTCGTTCACCCGCCGCTGCGCTGCGGTGACCCGGCTTCAATTGCGGCCGCTTCGCGTTAAGCTTTTTCTCCCGCGCCAATCTCGCGAGCTTTTTGCCGCTGCAAACGACGTTGCGAAGGTCGGGCGCCTTTGCGCCTTCGGGGGTCGCCACCGGCCAGGTCGCCAGCGTCGGCGCAAGCGCCGCCTTCCAGGAGTAGATTTCAAAGCCGTGCTCGAACAGGCCCGCGGCGCGGATCGTGCGCGCGGCGCCGGAATTTTCGCCGAGCACCACGGCCACGAGTTGCCGGCCGTTTCGCGTCGCGCTCGCCACGACATTATACCCCGCCGCGCAGACAAAGCCGGTCTTCATCCCGTCGGCGCCCTCGTAGCTCTTGAGGAGGCCGTTATGCGTGGTGACAAGGCGGGTTCCGATCTTGACCTCCGTCATAGCGAAGATGCCGGCGTATTGCGGGAATTCCTTGAGGATCATGTTCGCGAGCAGCGCCATGTCGCGCGCGGTGGTGACGGCCTGCTCCGGCGCCTCCGTCTCATCGGGGTTCAACACCGGCAAGCCGTTCGGATTGACGAACTTCGTATTCGTCATGCCAAGCCGCTTGGCGGTCTTGTTCATCATCTCGACGAAGCTTTCCGAGTTTCCGCCGATCTTTTCCGCCAGCATGACCGCAACGTCGTTGGCGGATTTCACAATCAGCGCCTTGATCGCGAGATCGACCTTGAGCTGCTGGCCGAGGGGCAAGCCAAGCTTGCTCGGCGGCTGGCTCTGCGAAAGCTTGGTGGAGATCACCATGTCCTCGGGCGACAGCTTGCCATCGCGAATCGCCTCGAAGGCGAGATAGGCCGTCATCAGTTTCGTGAGAGAGGCGGGGCGCCAAGGCTGATCGGCGTCCTCCGCGTAAAGCACAAGGCCGGTGGCTGGCTCGGTGAGGAGCGCGGGGCCAGCGGCGGCATGGTGCGCGCATAGCGAAAGGGCCGCGACCCCCGCGAGCAAAGACCGCGTTCTTTTTCCGAACCATTCTTTCATGGCTGAGCTCTGCTCGATTTGGCGCCCAGGCCGGCGCCGCTCCTCAAAACCTCTTGTTCCAATTCAAGGCGCGAGAGGCCTGCTGCGCTTGAATCCACGTTGAACCCGGCAAATGAAGGCGGTTCCGTTAAAGCGACATGGGTCCTGACGCGAAAAGAAATCGAAGAAACCGATCGATGGTGCCCCAGGCCGGACTTGAACCAGCACGCCCTTGCAGGCAACAGATTTTGAGTTTGCCGCGTCTACCGTTCCGCCACTGGGGCACTCCCATCGCGATGGCGGATCATAGCGCCGAACTTTGGGGCGTCAACTGCCCCGTCACACTCACGCGCTGACGTGCAGGACACCGCTCCGACGGCCGCTCCAACGCTTCAGCCTTCCCCGGAGGGGCTCCCCTCGTCTTCCTCTTCCTCGGGCTTGCCGGGAATGGCGTAGACGCCGCCGAGCCAGCGATGCAGATCGACGTCGGCGCAGCGCTTCGAGCAGAAGGGGCGATACTTCCCGGTCTGGGGGCGCGCCTTGCAAATGACGCAGAGCGGGGGCGCGGAGGCGGCGCCGTTCATATCGTCCGTCATCTCAAAGGGAATCGATTTCCGCGCGATTGAGCCAGTTGAAGTAAACGGGAAACCCTTCGCCGGTCAAAAGTTGCACGACCTCGATCAAGGGCAGCCCGACGACGTTCGAATAAGAGCCGACGATTTTCTGCACGAAGGCGCCCGCAATGCCCTGGATGGCGTAGCCGCCCGCCTTGCCGCGCCATTCGCCGCAGGCGAGATAGCTGTCCAGTTCCTCGGCGGAAAGGCGTTTGAACCGCACGCGCGTCTCGACCGTGCGCATTCTTACCGCGCCCGTGTCGGTCACGAGGCAAATGGTGGTGTAGACGCGATGGGAGCGGCCCGACAGCGTTTGAAGCGCGGCTGCGGCCTCATTGAGATATTCCGGCTTGCCGATGATTTTCCGGTTGATCGCGACGACGGTGTCGGCAGCGAGCACAAAGGCGCCCGCCAGATTGGGCTCGCGCTCCAGGCGCTCCTTGGCCGTCAGCGCCTTCGAGCGCGCGATCCGTTGCGCATAGGAGCGCGGCTGCTCGCCCTTCTTCGGAGTTTCATCGATCGAGGCGGGCCTGAGAGCGTCGGGCTCGATGCCGACCTGCTCAAGAAGGGCCAAACGGCGCGAGGACGCGCTTGCCAGCACCAGCAGCTTGTGCGCACTGGATTGGACAGCCGCAGAGGGCGCGCGGACAGCGTCCGGCTTCTGCGAACGGATGGCCGCCAACCTATTTGAAACGATACGTGATGCGTCCTTTGGTAAGATCATAGGGCGTCATTTCGACTAGAACCTTGTCGCCGGCCAGAACGCGGATGCGATTCTTCCGCATTCTGCCCGCCGTATGCGCAATGATCTCGTGGCCGTTGTCAAGCTTTACGCGAAAGGTCGCATTCGGGAGAAGCTCCGTTATCAGGCCTGGGAATTCCAGTAGTTCTTCTTTCGACATGTCTCCTGCCAATGAAAAGCCGCAGCGCTTTCAAAACGCAATCGGATGGACTGACGTTTTGAGAATACGGGAGCGAATGCGGCGGTGAATGAGTGCGCCGGAGAATGATCCCTCGGCACGCTAAAATCAAGCCGGTTCGCCGCGGGAGCGCAAGGGCCGGTTGAAAACGCGAGGCGGACAGCCGACGCCGGGGGGCGATCGCGCCGCAGAGTTCATGACGCCGGCCAAGGACTGAAGCGGGTATTTTCTGCCCGCGCCGTGGCGGCGCCCAGAGCCGTGTCCCGTTGGGCGCTTGCCGCGGCGCGGCGCCGTCAGGGAAGCCGCGAAGCCTGGACCCTTGGCTGACGCAATCTCTTCGCGAGCGCGGAGAGGGTATGCCGCGTATTTTCGCGCCACACCGTCCAGCTGTCGCGCACCCAGTTGAGCTGGACGACGCGCCGCTCCCCCTGAAATGGCTTATGGCCATGCCAAGCGTTCGGCGTGTTGAGAAATGCGAGAAGCGTCCCTCGCGCGGGAGGAACTTCCATGACCGCATCGTCAAGGTTATTGGGGGAGTTCAGAAGCCTGAGACGCCCGCCCTCGGCTTCCCATTCTCCGTTCATATAGAGAAGCACCGTTACGAGCTTGCTCTTGCTGTCGAGGTGGATGCGGCCATCCGTCCGCCGAGCCTGCCCGCGCACCGTGATCGTCACGGGCCGCCTTTCGAGCTCGACGCCGAGCTTCCGCTCAATGATCTGCCGGAACGGAGGCTGCCGCAGCTCGTGGATGAACTGCGAGAATGCCGGCCCCGCGGTGAGCGTTTCAAGCGGAAAGCTGCCGGGCATGTCTATCGCCGGAAAATCTTTCTCGATCTCCTCAAGCTTCTCCTCGTCGATGAAATTCGGCACGACAAGAAAGGGGAAAGGCTTGGCGTAGACCGGCGCGTCTTCAAGAGTTCGGCAAGTTCAAGATGGGCCCCCGTTTGTTTCGTCGAAATGACGACTCAGAATATGCGCGTTAAATGACCGCTCTCATTAGCCGAGCTGGGAGCGGCCATCCACCACGGGCGGATCAAATTCTCGCGAGCATATCGCAGGATGCATTAATAGAGCGGCGCCACCCCGGAGTGCAGCAGGTAATTGAACCCAACCTTGAACGTATTGATCGTGAGCGTGTTGTCGAAGCGTCCCGAACTCGATCCGAACAACCCATCGTTCCCGAGGTCGTAGTAGAGGTACTCGCCTTTGACCGACCAGCGCGGGTTTATCATGTATTCGATGCCCCCTCCGATGGTCCAGCCCGAGAAACTGCCGCTGTTCTGGCTGATGGAATTGTAAGCATCATTGATCGTGACGCTGCCGTCGAAGAATGCAAAGCCGCCCTTGAGGTAGAAAAGCGCATTTCCGTAAATGAAGCCCCCCCGCGCGGTTATGTCGCCATACCAGCCGCCGGCGCCGGACACGGTCAGCGTCCTCAGCGGATTTTTGGCGTCGGAGAACGTGCTGCTGCCGCTGGCGTCCATCCCTCCGAGATCGAATTCAAGGCCGTAGAGGAACCAGCCGATCTGGACGTTGTATCCGGTTTGGATGCCGCCGAAGAGGCCTGAGCTGGAGACGTCAAACGCGGGCGGAAGAGCGACGGCGCCAACGAACACGATGTTATCGGCCGCGGCGATATTCGACCAACCGGCGCCGATGTGGCCGCCGATGTAAAAGCCTTGCCAGAATGGCGGCGGGCATGGCCCCGGACCGCAGACGGGCGCCGGGCCATAGACGGGCGCCGGGCCGTAGACGGGCGCAGGGCCATAGACGGGCGCCTGGCCGTAGACGGGCGGAGGGGGTGGATCCTTGTAGCCGCCATACGCGTAGGGGTCGGCTGCGTGGGCCGCATTGGCCATCAAAAGGACGCCCAGGGCGGCGCCGATACGAACGAACTTCGCGACTGACATGACATTCCCGCTAACGTTGATCACTTTGAAGCTTTACGCGGAACACGGGAGAGCCATGCCATCCGGCTCTCTGCAACGCAAGCGCGCAACGAGAGTGGCGCTCCCCCTCTACGTGCATGACCTGTTGATAAGGAGGCGCTCGAAGCTGCTATTGTCTTGTTGTGCATGCCGATATCCAGGCTGTCGCGCGGAAGCCACACAACGAACATTCCTGAAGCGGAGCGAGCTTGGCCTCAGCGTTGATTTTGCGCGATATTTTCTCCGAACGCCGCCGCCGCAACCTTCCCGCCGGCCGCGTTGCGCGAAGACGCACGCTGAGCGAAAACTTGGGAGGCAAGCGCGGCGCCTGTGCTCGTGCCGCCCGAGGCGCGGCGGCGGCTCGCACCTTGAGCCCCATCTCTGTCTTGTGCACTATTTCGAAGGCGCGCTCGGCTTGACAGCGCGACTCGCTTAGCCTGCACGTTTAAAGAGCGATCGAGGGTGAGGCGACCTTGCAAATTACACGGCTGAGGCTTCTGGGCTTCAAATCTTTCGTGGAGCCGACCGAGCTTTTAATCGGGCCGGGGCTGACGGGCGTCGTCGGTCCGAACGGCTGCGGCAAATCGAATCTGCTCGAAGCGTTGCGCTGGGTGATGGGCGAGACGTCCTACAAAAGCATGCGCGCTTCGGCGATGGACGACGTGATTTTCGCCGGTACCGACACGCGGCCCGCGCGAAACATGGCCGAAGTGATGATCGCCATCGACAATTCGAAGCGCACCGCGCCGGCCGCCTTCAACGACTCCGACGTTCTGGAAATCACGCGGCGCATCCAGCGCGAGGCTGGCTCGATCTACAAGGTGAATGGCAAGGAGGTTCGCGCGAAGGACGTGCAGATCCTGTTCGCCGACGCCGCCACCGGCGCGCGAAGCCAGGCTCTCGTCCAGCAAGGCCAGATCGGGCAGCTCATCAATTCGAAGCCGCAGGAGCGCCGCCGCATCCTGGAGGACGCGGCCGGGATCGCCGGATTGTACAGCCGCCGCCATGAAGCGGAGTTGCGGCTGAAGGCGGCGGAAGCCAATCTCGAACGCCTCAAGGACGTGATCGGGCAGGTTGGCGTGCAGCTGGCGAATTTACGGCGTCAGGCCCGCCAGGCGCAGAAATACAAGGAGCTGACGGCCGAGCTTCGCAAGCTCGAGGCGATCCAGCATCATCAGCATTACGCATCCGCGAACGCCGCCGTCGCGACGGAGGAAGCGCAGTTGCTCGAAGCGCTCCGCGCGGTCGGGCAGTTCACGCAAGGAGAGGCGGCAGCGCTGCGCATGCAATCCGAGGCGGCGGACGCCTTGCAGCCCTTGCGCGAAGAAGAGGCGACGCGCGCGGCCGTGCTGCATCGCATCCAGGTTGAGCGCGACACGCTCGACCGCGAGGAAACGCGCGCCAAGGAGCGCGAGGCGGAGCTGAAAGCGCGGCTTGCGCAAATCCAGGCCGACGCCGAGCGCGAGGATCAGGCCATCGCGGAAGCCCGCGAGCTGCTGGAAAAATTCGACCGCGAGGAAGAAGCCATCAGGGCGCAAGGCGACGGCGCCGAGGCGCGAGCCGAAACCGCCGAGCGGGCCGAGATCGCGCTTGCGGCGCTGAACGAGGCGGAGGCGGCGGTTTCCGCGCTGACGGCGAAGGTTGCGGAGCTTCGGGCCGAGCGGCGGCAACTTGAAACGCAGATTTCCGAGCACGGCGCGCGCGCGGCGCGCTTCGCGGCGCAGGAGGCCGACATCGCCCGCCAGATCGCCGAGCTTCGGGCGAAGGCTGGCGCCGCGTCGCCGGCGGAGGCGCTGCGCGAAGACGTGGCCATGCTCGAAGACCAGCTCGAAACGCTGGAAGGCGACATCCTCGCGGCGGAGGAGGCGGCGGCGAACGCCCGCAACCGCGAAAAGGACACGCGCGATGCGGCGCAAGCCGCGCGGCTGAAAGCGAAGGGGCTTGAGGCCGAGGTCGCGACCCTCATCAAGCTCCTGAAGCCGGCGGAGGCTCATCGCTTCAAGCCCATCGTGGATCAGATTTCGGTTTCGCCGGGCTTCGAGATCGCGCTGGGCGCGGCGCTGGGCGACGATCTCGACGTCACCGCGGATCAGGCCGCGCCCACCCGCTGGACGCTGGTTGACGATACGGCCGGCGATGCGGCGCTGCCGCTCGGCGCGCAGGCGCTTTCGGTTTTCGTGCGCGGCCCGCTGGAGCTATCGCGCAGGCTTGCCCAGATCGGCGTCGTCGCGACGAAGGAGGAGGGCGACCGGCTCAAGGATCGCTTGAGCCCCGGCCAGCGCCTTGTCACCAAGGAGGGCGATCTTTGGCGCTGGGACGGGCTCGTCGCCGCCGCGAATGCGCCGAGCGCCGCCGCCCGCCGTCTTGCCGAGCGCAACCGCCTGACCGGCCTCGAAGCCCAGCTTGACGAGTTGCAAGACGCCGCCGGCCGCGCCGACGCCGAGCGGCATGCCGCTCAAACGGCCGCGGCCGAGGCGCAGTCAACCGAGAAGCGCCTTCGCGACGCCGCACGATCCGCCCAAGCCGCGCTCGGCCAAAAACGCGCGTCCTATTCGCAGGCCGAGCGCGCGGCGATGGAGGAGGCGAACAGGCTCAGGAGCCTGGAGGAAGCGCGCGAGCGCGCGGCCTATGCGCGGGAAGAGGCCGAGGCGGCGCGCGAGCAGGCCGAGGAGGCGCTTTCGGCCGCGCGTCCCGTCGATCACGCCGAAGCCGAGCTTGAGAAACTGAAGAAGGCCGCCGGCTTCAAGCGTAACGCATACACGGAAGCGAAGGCGGCGCTGGATGGCATCGAGCGGGATTTTCGCTCCCGGCAGTTCAGGCTTAAGGCAATCGGCGAGGAGCGCATCCGCTGGCTGCAGCGGACGAAAAGCGCAAACGCGCAGATGGCGAGCCTTGATGAGCGGCTCAGCGGCATCAAGAGCGAACTGGCCTCGCTTGCCGATCTGCCCGCGAAGATCGCCGACCGCCGCGCCAAGATCCTGAACGAGATCGGCCAGGCCGAGACGGTGCGCAAGGCGGCGGCGGACAAGCTCGCCGAGGCGACGAATTCGCTTGCGCGAGGCGGACCGCGCTTTGCGCGAGGCGCAAGGCGGACTGTCGTCGGCGCGCGAGATCCGCGCGCGCATCGAGGCGCGGCTGGAGGCTGCCCGCGAGCGCCGCGCGGAATATGCGCAGATGATCCGCGACAATTTCGAATGCCAGCCGGCCGAGGTCTTGCAAAGCGTGGGGCTTGAGAGCGCCGAAAATCTGCCCGTCGCGCACGACATCGAGCAGCAGGTCGTGAAGTTGAAGGCGGAGCGCGAGCGGCTTGGCGGCGTGAACCTGCGCGCCGAGGAAGAAGCGGCTCAGCTTGGCGGCGAGTTCGACGGCATGGAGAAGGAGCGCGCCGACCTGACCGACGCCATCGGCAAGCTGCGCACCGGCATCGCCAGCCTGAACAAGGAAGGGCGTAAGCGCCTGCTTGACGCGTTCGACCTGGTGCAGGCGCATTTCGAACGCCTGTTCAAGATCCTGTTCGCGGGCGGCGACGCGCATCTTGAGCTGATCGAGAGCGACGACCCGCTGGAAAGCGGGCTTGAGATTTTCTGCCGCCCCCCCGGCAAGAAGCCGCAGGTGCTGACGCTGCTTTCCGGCGGCGAGAAGGCGCTGACGGCGCTGGCGCTGATCTTCGCCGTGTTCCTCACGAACCCGTCGCCGATCTGCGTGCTCGACGAAGTGGATGCGCCGCTCGACGACGCCAATGTGGACCGCTTCTGCGCCATGATGGAGGAGATGTCGCGCACGACGCAGACGCGCTTCCTCGTCATCACCCACCACCCGATGACCATGAGCCGCATGAACCGGCTGTTCGGCGTGACCATGCAGGAGAAGGGCGTGAGCCAGCTCGTGTCGGTGGATCTGCAGGCCGCCGAGCGGTTCCGCGAGGCGAGCTAAATACGCAATGTTCGATGTTTTTGGTGATGAAAGCTGTGGCCCATCGCTTTCGTAACTCAGAGGAGGAAGAGCGATGCAGGAAGGTTCAACCCCAACGCAAAGCCTTATCGTGAGTTATTTTCTACAATAGATCCGGAAGTAATCAGATTTGGCGTAGCCCCAGATGGCTGATTTGGGTTTCTTGTGCCTAATTCTTGATCTGTTCATATCTACCTGCTTAGTTAAAGAAGAAATGTTATTCCGCCGCGCGGGGCGTGATCGCGGCAAGCTCCGCCTCGATCTGGCGGCGGCGCTCCATCAGGTCGAAGTCGCTTTGCAGGCCGAGGAAGAAGCCCTCCGAAACGCCGAAATAGCGGGCGAGGCGCAAATCGGCGTCGGCCGTAACGGCCCTTTTGCCGAGGACGAGTTCGTTGATGCGGCGCGGGGGCACATGAATGTCGCGCGCGATACGGTTCTGGCTCACCCCCATCGGCTTCAAGAACTCTTCAAGCAGGATTTCGCCCGGATGCGGGTTCGGCAAGAGTTCGCCGGCCCTGTCAGCGGTAATCGACGATTTCGACATCGCTGGCTCCTCCATCGTCCCAGACGAAACAAATGCGCCACTCGCCATTGATCCGAATGCTGTGCTGCCCTTCGCGGTCGCCCTTCAATGGCTCCAGGCGATTTCCCGGCGGGACGCGCAGATCTTCAAGAACGCGGGCCTGATTCAGCATGCGCAGCTTCCGCAATGCGACGGCTTGTATGTCCGATGGCAGTCTGCGGCTTCGCCGGCCGGTCCATATGACAGCCGTTTCGCGGCAGGCGAAAGTTCGGATCATCGGAGGAAACTATAACGTGAAGCGTTATGCCATGCAATCCGCTCCATCCGGTGGATTTCACCCCGACAGCTTGTGGCTGATGAACTCCTTGATTTTCTTCGCCAGCTCGTCGGCGCCAAGATCGCTGAAATCCTGATCGGCGCCGGGGATGACCGCGAGCGTCACGGTCTTGATGCCTGCGAAATCCGGCTCCGCTGCCTTGATGTCGTCCAGGACGGGATCGGCGTCGCCCACCGCGATCAGCACGGGAACCTTGATGCTCTGCAGGAGGTTGGTGGTCTTGAACTTGGCGTTGGCGCCGTAATAATTGGCGAAGGCGGACGCCGTCACTTGCGGATTGGCGCAGGTGAGAAAACCCGGCACGGTCACAAGCTGATTGCCCTGCTCGTTGGCGACAAGCTCCTCGGCCTTCGCCAGTTCCTCGCGCAGCGACTTGCCAAACCGCGAGCGATACTCCGCCTCGACCTTTTCCTCGTTCAGCATCAAGGGCGACAGGAGCGCGACCCGCTTTACGGCCTTATCCAGCCGGTTGATGGCGTAAAGAGCAACCTGATTGGCGCCGCGGCCATGCCCAGCCACCGTAATGTTGGTTGCGCCCTTTTCCTTCAGCCATTGAACCCAGCTCGCGATCTCGTCCACGGCGTCCTCATGGCGATGATCCTGCTCCATCGAGCAATCGAACATGCCGTGGCGCTTATCCATGCCAAGCCCAAGCGTTATCGCGAGCGAGTTCACGCCAAGATCGCGCAACCCATCCTGCAGCGCCGCCATCAGCTCCATCCGGTTATGGCCGAGCGTGCCGTGAACGAGGATGACGGCGCCGTCGCTTTTCAGCGATTTGCCGGCCGCCATCTCCAGATTCGCGGAGACCTCGAGACCGAGATAGTCGAGCGAAACCTGTTCGGCGGCGCACCGTGCTGCGGCAGCCGCGATCAGAAGCGCCGCCAGGGCGGAGACGATGAGGCCGCGCATGATGTCCTTCCGGTGAAGCCTGTGCCGACACACTTGGTCGCTACTCACTCTTATGGACGAAATCAGGGCTAAGCCGTAAACCTTGGCCTCATCATTGGCGCCAAGATGGCGGCGCATCCTATTTCCGGCTCTTCTTTTTTCGACGCGGCGCGGCATTCTGCTCCCCGCGCCGGGAGACGGGGCTGGTCGGCGGCGGAGCGCTTTCCGGCAGCGGCGCGGACCGCCGTGGCGCCGGCGGGTCGGCTTTTCGCAGAGGCGCGGCCCCGCCATCGGCGCCGGCGGTTTTCGCCCCGATGTTGAAGGCCTCAACGACGCCCGCGAACGCCATGGCGAAGTAGATATAGCCGCGGGGGATGTGAAAGCCGGCGCCATCGGCTACGAGCGCCACGCCGATCAGGATCAGAAAGCAGAGGCCAAGCATCTTGGTGGTGGGATGGCGCTTGATGAATCCGGCCACCGGCTCCGCCGCCACATACATGAGGCCGATTGCGATGCAGATCGCAGCGGCCATGACCTCGATATCGCGGGCGAGGCCGACGGCGGTGATGATCGAATTGAGCGAGAAGACCAGATCCATGACGGCGATCTGGGCGATGACCGCGCCGAATTTCGCTTTTGGCTTGGGAGCGCCGGCTGGGCGATCCCGGCCCTCGATTTCGGCGTGGATCTCCTGGGTGGCCTTCACCATCAGGAACAGTCCGCCCCCGAGCATGATAAGGTCGCGCCAGGAGAAGTCCTGGCCAGCGGCGTTGAAGACGGGATAGGTGAGGCGGGTGATCCAGCTTATCGCCGACAACAGGAGAAGGCGCAGGCCAAGCGCAAGGCCGAGCCCGACCGCGCGGGCGCGCTGCGCTTCAGGCTTGCGCAGGCCTTGGGTCAGGATCGACAGGACGACGATATTATCGACGCCAAGCACGATCTCCAGAGCCGTAAGAGAAAGAAGGCTGGCCCATGCGGCGGGGTCGAGGAGAAGGTGCATGCTTTCCCTCGCTAGCGATCCGCCGGCTTTCTGGCAGGATTGAAGCCCCGCCCGCCGCTGACGCCGATCCAGACGCAATAGGACGCCGCCGCAAGGAAGACCGCCCGCTCGGCGAGCGTACCTGGAAAGCCGTGAACCATGGCGGCGACGGCGGCGAAGGACCAGGCCGAGATGACGGCAAGAGTGAGAAGCCGCAGCCGCCTCACCCGAACGGGGTGAAGCCAATAGAACGGAATGAATGTGAGGATTGCGCAGAGCGCGATGAGAAACGCAGAGGCCGCCGGAGGCAGGCCGAGAACGAAGCAATACAGGACGACGACATTCCAGATCGCCGGGAAGCCGACGAAGTAGCCATCCTCAGTTTTGCTTTCGGCGTCGGAGAAATGGTAGAGCGATACGAGCATGATTGCGGCCGCGAGCCAAAGGCGAAGGCCTTCCGGCGCGATCCCGGACCGCGCAACCATGAATGCTGGGACTGTGACATAGGTGAGGTAGTCGACCAGATGGTCGAGTTCTTCTCCCGAGAAGCGCGGCAAGACGCTCTTCACGTCAAGTTTTCGGGCAAGAGGGCCATCGGCGCCATCGACGATCAAGGCGGCGCCGAGCCACATGAAGGAAGTCTCCCACCGGCCCTCGTTCGCGGCCAGAAGGGCCAACAGCCCGAGCACAGCGCCGCTCGCGGTGAGAACGTGCACCGCCGCAGCGCATGCAACTCGGATTATTGCTTGAATCCGCAAGCTCACTCCAGGGACTGCACGCGAACCCAAGCTAGAACTTGTGGGTTAGAGTGCCCTTTATCCCCTCGCCATCCGGAGCGTGCTGGTCGAACTGAAAAGCCTCGGGTCCGGCCTTCGGTCCGTACAAAAGCTCAAGGCCGAAATCGAACTTCGGAATGGTGCCGACGGTCCCCAATCCGGGAATAGTGATATCGGTGCCGCTGGGCTTCGAGACCGCAAAAGGATCGCTGAGATCAAGCTGAGGGATGATCGGCTGCCCGAAGGGATTGGTCGGCGCCACTTGCAGATTGGAAGAAGGGGGAGGCGAAACCGGCTCAACGGAAAACGCCGCCGCTGGGGCTATCTGCTGGGCAAGCGACAAGGCGATCCCACACGCCAGTGCCGCCTCCTTCAACTTCCTATGCCGGCCCATACCACTCTCCCGCCTTACGTACTAATAAGATGATCACGAACCCTTATGAATGCAAGTTTATTGATTCTCGGTTTAAGTGCCTCTGTATAATGGCCATTCCCTTAGGTTGCTGTGACCATGTTGCAGAAAGGCACCAACCTCGCGGGCCGGCCGCCATATTTTTGGCTTAAATGCGCTAGCGCTAAGAGGCCGTTTGATTGCGAAGCCATTCGAGGTAAGACGCGGCGACGCGGCGCGGTTCATACACGATAAGGGCCGGAACGGAATAGGGGTGCTTTGCCGCCAGGGCTTCCAAGACTCGTGACTCAAGATCCTTCCTTGTCTTCACGAGCATCGCGGTCTCGCTTCCGTTTTCAATGGCGTCTTGCCAGCGATAGATGGAAACCATGCCGGGAAAAATATTTACGCAGGCGGCCAGCTTCTCCGCTACGAGTTCTCCGCCCACTTTCTGAGCATCTTTTTCAGTCGGGAATGTGGTATACACCACGATCATTTCGGCGCCTTGGTCCATGGCTTATCCTCGAATGTGCGATGTCTGCGCGTTGTCCAGTTTAACGGACGTTCAAGCTCTGGAGCGATCATGGCCGAGATAAGCCCGGCTCAGGCTCGGCCGGCGGTTTTTGCTGATAAGGTTCGCCTCGGCTTCGTTGCAAGCCCCGCGCCCGAGGCGCAATCGGCGCTGAAGCGGCTCTCAAAGCGCTATGGCGTCGCCGACCCTGCATCCGCCAGCGTCATCATCGCTCTTGGCGGCGACGGCCTCATGCTGCAGACGCTTCATCGCTTCATGGGGACGGAGGTTCCCATCTACGGCATGCACAGAGGCTCCGTCGGCTTCCTTATGAATGAGTACCGGGAGGACGACCTTCTGGAGCGCGTGGCCAATGCAAAGCTGAATGTCATCCATCCCCTGAGGATGCAGGCCGAAAATGTCGCCGGCGAAAAGCTGAACGCGCTCGCCATCAACGAGGTTCACTTGTTCCGCCAGACGGCGCAAAGCGCAAGGCTCGCGATCACGGTCGATGGGAAGGAGCGTCTTAGCGAGCTGATCTGCGACGGCGTGCTCGTCTCCACGCCCGCAGGCAGCACCGCCTATAATCTGTCGGTTGGCGGTCCGATCCTGCCTTTGAAAGCGCGGCTTCTCGCGCTCACCCCGATCAGCCCATTCCGGCCGAGGCGGTGGCGCGGCGCGCTCTTGTCCAACAAGGCGCAAGTGAGGATTTCCGTCCTCGAAGCCGACAAGCGTCCCGTCAGCGCCGTAGCCGATCATGCAGAGTTCCGGGACGTGCTTGCGGTTCTCATTCGCGAGGAGCGCAGCATCGGCCTGAAACTTCTGTTCGATCCTGGCCATGCCCTGGAAGAACGCATTCTAGCCGAGCAGTTTCGATTTTAGGCGGCGCGGCGCCCGTTGACGGCGCATAGGAACGCGCCTTAAACCGGCGGGACGTCAACGGTCGCCATGAGGAAATACAATGCGGGCGCTCCATAGCGGCATCCTGGTCTTCCTCGCGTTCTGCTGTTCCCCCTACGCCGCCGCCGCCGGCGAGGGGCGGACTGTGATCGTGCTCGACGCCACGGCCCAAATGGGCGCCGCTCTCGGTCAGAAGCGAAAGATCGATTGGGCGAAGATAGCCATAAACGCGGCCGCGATCCGGCTCGATCCCGCAAGCTCTTTCGGCCTGTGGTCGTTCGGCTCGAACGCTAAAAAGAAATGCGACGACAAAAACGAGCTTGTGCCGCTGCAGCCCGCGAGCGCCGCCGTCAAAGCGCTGGACAAGGCCGTGGCCGCGCTTCAGCCCAAGGCATCGCGCGCGCCGTCGCTTGGGACAATCGAGGATGCGCTGAAGTCGGCAGGCCCCTCGGATGGAGGCCCCGTAGCCGCAATTCTCATCGCCGGAACGGGAGACGATTGCGCGAGCGATGTCTGCGGCGCGGCGCGGCGCCTTCACGACCAATACCCGAACGCAAAGCTGACCGTGCTGGGTCTCAATATGAGCGAGCAGGCGGCGACAAATTACACATGCGCGGCGAAGGCCATGGGCGGCGCTTTCATCGGCGTCAAATCGGGGACCGATCTCGACAAGAACCTCCGGCAGGTGCTGGGCGTCTCGCAAGCCGCGCCGCAAAAGGCCTCCGCGCCAGCGCCGAACGCCGCGACCGCCGAGAAAGCAGCAACCGGCGAGAAGGACGCGCCAGTCGTCGCGAGCGTTCCCGCTCCAAAAGAGCAGCCGGCGCCTCCTCCGGCCGAAGAACGCCCGGCGCCGAAAGAGCCTCAAGCCGAACCCAACGTGGTCCTCTCCGCCGCTCTTGCCTCGCAGGCGCCGCCGCTCGACGCGGGCGTGACCTGGGCCATCTACAAGATACAGATCACGCCGACCGGACAGACGCGCGTCGCCGAAGCTCCTTTGTGGGTCGGCGGAGGAGGGCAGGCGAGAGCGAAGCTTCCTGAAGGCCGCTATAGCGCGAAGCTGGCCTACGGCTTCGCTACGGCGAGCGGAGAGTTCACCGCGTCTTCGGGCAAGGTGGAAACCACCATCCCGCTCGACGCGGGCTCCATCTCGGCCGAAGCGCTGCAGGCGGCCGGCGGGGAGCCGGTCGAGGGCGCATTGTTTATTCTCTCCAGGGCGAAGGCGGGCGGCGATCGGGAGGAGATCGGACGGTCGAGCGAGGCGCCGGCGCTGTTCCATGTCAATTCGGGCGACTATGTGCTTTCCGCGATCGCCGGGCCGGCGAGAATAGAAGCGCCGGTCAAGGTCGTCGCCGGAAAAGTGTCGGTGGCGCGGGTGCCGATGAATATGGGCGCGCTTGAGATCAAGACCCTGGCCGCGGAAGGCTCGGAGAAACCGGCGCCGGCATGGCACCAGATTACGCCTCTGGCGCCCGACCAGACGAAAAGCGCGGCCGCCCCGCTTCGGCTGTTCGGCGCGACGCAGCGCGTGCAACTTCCCGCCGGAACTTACCGCCTCGAATTGGTCTACGGCGCGGCCCATGAAGAAAGCGTGGTCGCCGTGATCGCCGGACAGGCGGCGTCGAAGACCGTGATTTTGAACGTCGGCGAGGCGAAGGTCAGCCTGCCTGCCGGCAAGGCCGACAGGGTCTGCGCCGTGTACGAAGCCGGCGCGGATCGCAAGTCGGAGCCGGTCTGGCGCGCGGCAGGCGCGGAGATGCATTTCTTCCTGAAGGCTGGGCGCTATCAGGTCGAATGCCGGAAGAAGGGCGAGACGGCGCCGTGGAAACAGGCTGAGATCAGCATTGTTGCCGGCGAGGTTCAGTCCGCAAAAATCGAAGACTAGGAAACGCCTGCCTCATTTTTAGGGCTTTTTTAACGTTTCCTTGGAGCTGGCATTTCATACCGGAATTTTCTTGGGGGCGTTGATGCGGGGGCTTTGGCACGCAATCGTTTTTCCCGCGGTCTTGCTCGGGATCGTCCTCGCCTTGGGCGGCGCCGCTTACGCCGCGCCTAAGGCGCCAAAAGAGGAGGCAGCGCCCGTCGCAGGCGATGACATGCCTGTCGATGGCGAGGAGACCGCGATTCCCCTCGAGCCTGGCGCGGAGGAGCAGACGCAGTCGCGGCCCATCCCGCCAACTTCGGGGCCGCCAGCGCCGGTCACTTTAACCGCCTATTTGAGCGAGGGCAGCGCGCCCATGATCTCGGACGTGGTCTGGCGCGTGTTCGAGGGGCGCCCTGGCGCCGACGGGAATTACAGGCTGCTCGCCACGGTGCGCGAGCCGCGGCCGACCATCGAGCTTAAGCCCGGCGAGTATCTGATCAACATCGCCTATGGCCGCGCAAACCTCACAAAGAAAGTTGGCGTTTGGCCGCAAAACCCGATGCATGAGGACTTCGTCGTGAATGCCGGCGGCCTTCGTCTGACCGCGACGCTCGCGCGCACGCCGATCCCGCAGGAGCACCTCTTGAAGTTCGAGATTTTCGCCGACACGGCGGATCAATCGGGCAATCGCCAAAAGCTTTTCACCGACCTTCGCCCTGGCGTCGTGATGCGCCTGAACAGCGGCGTCTATCATATCGTCAGCACCTATGGCGACGCGAACTCCGCGATTTCGACGGATATTGTGATCGAGCCGGGCAAGATCACGGAGGCGGAAATCGACCACGATGCGGGCAAGGTCACGCTCAAACTCGTACAGCGCAAGGGCGGGGAAGCCGCCGCGGATACGCGCTGGACGATCTATAATGCGAACGGCGAAGTCATAAAGGAGAGCGCAGGCGCTTTCCCGACGCATATTCTGGCCGCCGGCGAATACCGTGTCGCAGCCCAGCATGGCGACCGCCAATATGCCGGCGCTTTCTCTGTCGTCGCTGGAGACAGCAAGCTCGTCGAAGTGCTGATGCAGTAGGCCGCCCGCTCAGGCTTCGTCCCTGAACTGGGCGATGACGAAGATGCAAAGGCAGATGCTGCAAATCAGGTACATCATGATGGTCGCCGACCAGGCGAGGTATTTTTCGGATATTCCGTTGTCATAGGGCGGCAGCGCAAGAAGCGTCTGCTCAAGGCCCTGCGTCGACGCGACAGCGAGGTAATGGGTCGCCGTGAGGCAAAGCCCGAGCACAATCGATCCGATCAACGTCGCCGCCACGCCCCGCCGGCGGAAAAGAAACCAGAGCGTCAGGAAGGCAGCCTGAAGCGAAACCGCGATGTCCGTTAGCGTCAGAAACCAAGAAAGACTGAGGCCGCGCCCCGCCACGGCGGCGATGCCGAGATAGTTCATGAGCGCGATGGCGGCGCCGAACGCCGCCACGGCGTAGGGCAGGCGCGCCGCGTAAACGGCTCCGGAACCGCCGAGCATAAACAAGGCGGTCGCCGCTCCCGCGAAAGCCACGGCAGCCGAAGCCGCAAGCAGGAGCGGATCGCGAGCCAAGTTGAGAGGGGCGTCGAGCGAAAGCAAACCGACGAAATGCATGGCCCACAGCGATCCGCCCAGCGCCACCGTCGCCATGAGGAGCCGCCCCCGCCTTTCGCTATCCTCAAGCGCTCTCAGGTTCGACATCATCACGCAAGCGGTGAACGCTCCCAGCATCGCAAGCGTCGCGGAAAGGATCACCAAGCTTGGATCGTGCGTGATCATGAGGCCGGACCTGCCCGAATTCTTGTCGCGCCGAAACTGCGGGGAGGCACGCAAGACGCTCATTTTGCGGCAACAAATAAGCGCAAATATGGCTGGCATGACTTTCTTCGGCGCTTCCGCGACCGGCGCCGGGCGGAGCAGAAAAATGCCTGAATTGCGCCGTTGCCTTTGAAAAATGCAGCCGATGGAGCCAGTTCTATGACCATGAGAGCGTTTTGGGTCCTCGCACTTGGACTTGCCGTTGGCCTCGCCTCCCTTCCGGTGGAGCGCGCCTCCGCTCATCCCCATGTCTGGGTCACGATGGAGACCGAAATTGTGCTTGGGCCCAACAAGGAGATCGTTAGCTTCAGGCATCGATGGACCTTCGATGAGATGTACACCGGTTTCGCGATCAACGGACTCGATACGAATGGCGACGGAATTTATAGCGAGGAGGAGCTGAAGCCTCTTGCGCAAACGAATGTCGAGGCGTTGAAAGAATTCGAATACTTTACGTTTCCATTCGTAGGGAAAACGAAAGTCGCGCTCAAGGAGCCGACCGAGTACCGGATAGAGTATAAAGAGAAGCTTCTGACCTTGTATTTTACGTTGCCTCTGGAAACCCCGGTTCCTTATGCGAAGATCAAGGCCTTCAGTTTTTCGGTCTACGATCCCGGCATGTATGTTGCGCTCACGTTCAACAGCAAGGCGCCGGTGAAGATCGCCTCGGCAAAGCCTGTGCCATGCAGCGCGCACGTCGGCGATCGACCCGCAGCCAAGGCCGGGGAAGCGACCCTTTCTCAGCTCGGAGAAGCCATAGACCCCTCCAGCAATATCGGCTCGCAATTCGCAGAGCGCGTGCGGATCGAGTGTAAATTCTGAGCATATCCGGAGGCACTCCGCGCAAATTCGGCGAAGCCATGTCGGCCGCCTCTGGCCAAAATGTTACACTGCGCCGGGAAATCTACTTTTCTCTCTTGCCTGAATCTCGCTTTGGCTCTAGAGGGCATTTATGGGGCAAGAGATGGTCGGAAGGGCTTCCGTGGTCCGAGGCAGCCATGCGCCTTGGGCGCTTTCACTTTTTTTGATCCATGTCGCCTTCTGGACCGTTTACGGCGCGATCTCCAATCCTTGGCCCGTGCATCCGGATATGCTGGAGGCCTACCTCTGGGGTCATGAATTCCAGTTCGGCTACTTCAAGCACCCGCCGCTTTGGGCATGGATAGCGGGCGCGTGGTTCGAGGTATTCCCGCGCTCGAATTGGGCGTTCTATCTCCTGTGCTCGCTCAATAGCGGTCTTGCCTTTCTAGGGGTATGGCGCCTCTACGGCGTCTATGCACCGGCCGACGCCAGGCGTGCGGGCGTGCTGCTGCTGCTGTTCGCGACGCCCTTCTATACGTTCCTGTCGCTGAACTTCAACGCCAACACCATTCTGCTCTCGATCTGGCCGTGGACGGCGTACGTCTTCGCGCGCTCGATCGAGCGTTCCGATCTGCGCTATGCTGCTCTTTTCGGCGCGTGCGCTGCGGCGGGCGTGCTGTCGAAATATTACAGCGTCGTTCTCTTGCTCTCTTGCCTGATCGCAAGCGCCGTTCATCCGAACGCGAAACGGTATTACCGCTCGTTCGCGCCCTATCTGTCGGTGCTTGTCGCCTGCCTTCTGATCGCGCCTCACGCGGTCTGGCTGGTCAACAACGGCTTTCCGACATTGGAGTATGCCGAGTTCGAAAACGGCCTTCTCGGACAAGAAGACTTACGAAAGCATCTTGACCTTCTTCCTGGGGTGCCTGGCGTTCCACACGGTGGTCATTGGCCTCGTCTGGCTTGGCCGGCGCCGCGCCGAGCCTTCAGGCCGCATCCTGGAACAGACGCGCGTGCCCTTCCTCAGCGTCCTCGCTTTCGGACCTTTCTTGATCACCATTCTCGTCGGGCTTCTCGGGCATGTGAGGCTTTCGACAAATTTTGCGACGGCGGTGTTCATCCTGGCGCCGCTCATGCTTATGGAAGCGATGAGGCCTAACCTTTCCAGCCTCAATTTCCTGGCCGGCCGCCTCAGGATCTTCGTTTACGCCGCCGCGCTGCCGCTTGCGCTCGTCGCGCCCGCCTTCATGGTTGCGCAGGGCAAGCCGATTTCGACAATGCCCTATCTGGAAGCCGCGCAGGAGGCGGCGCGGCAGTGGAGCGAGGCGACGCCCGCGCCGTTGCGCACGGTGGCGGGAACGCTCCCCTATTCGGCGGTTGCGGCCTTCTATGGCGAAGGCGAGATCAAGGAATTCACGAATTTCAACACGCGTCACGCGCCCTGGATCAATGCCGAGCGGCTAGCCGAAACCGGCCTGCTGATCATCTGCGGCGCCTGGGACACGGCGTGTCGCACGTCCGCCGCCGCCTATCTGGCGCTTGAAGGCCGCGCTGTCGATGTGACGCTGGCGCGGCGCCTCGGCAATTCGGAGGGACCGGCTCAGTCCTTCGCGATTTATGTCATTCCGCCCTGGAAAGACAATTCGCTGGCTGGAAAGGCGCCGCCGCTCTCGTCGCGGTCGAGCGCGTATGCCGCCCGGCACGGCGTTGCAGCGCAGGATTAGCTTTGATTGACGGCCGCCGGGGGGGCGGCCGGCGGTCTAGCATAGTGGACGCGGGTTATTCGGCGGCGCGAGCCGGAGTGTCCTGCCCGCCATCCTCTTGCAGCCCGCGGCCGAAGCGGTTGTCGATGTACTCCTCGACCATTTTCATGAAGTCTTGCGCCAGCGAGGCCCCTCGCAGCGTCGCCACCTTCTGGCCGTCGACGAACACCGGCGCGGCTGGCGACTCCCCTGTACCCGGCAGCGAAATGCCGATGTCGGCGTGCTTCGACTCGCCCGGCCCGTTCACGATGCAGCCCATCACGGCCACGTTCAGCGTCTCGACGCCGGGATAGACTTTGCGCCATTCCGGCATCTTGGCGACGAGGTGGTTCTGGATGTCGCGCGCCATCTCCTGGAACAGCGTCGAGGTGGTGCGCCCGCAGCCGGGACAGGCGGCGACGATGGGCAGGAAGGTGCGGAAGCCCATGGTCTGGAGGATCTGCTGCGCAACCTCCACTTCCTTCGTGCGCGCGCCGCCCGGCTCCGGCGTAAGCGACACGCGGATGGTGTCGCCAATGCCCCTCTGCAGAAGGATGCCGAGGGACGCCGCCGATGCGACGATGCCTTTCGAGCCCATGCCGGCTTCGGTCAGGCCGAGATGCAGCGCGTAATCGGAGCGAGCCGCGAGCAGGACATAGATGCTGATGAGGTCCTGTACGGCGCTGGCTTTGGCCGAGAGGATGATCTTGTCCTTGCCCATGCCGAGGCTTTGCGCAAGCTCGGCGCTG
This sequence comes from uncultured Alphaproteobacteria bacterium, assembly GCA_963748525.1. GTDB lineage: Bacteria > Pseudomonadota > Alphaproteobacteria > Rhizobiales > Rhodomicrobiaceae > Rhodomicrobium. Next base: position 24,340 of record CAVVJJ010000012.1, on the reverse strand, counting down.
GCGGTGGCGGAATGCACAATCGCCTCGTGGAGCACCTCGCGCGCTTCGCGGGGCTTGGCGCTTTTCGCGTTGTCGTCCATCATCCGGGCGAGCAGCTCCTGGTCGAGGCTGCCCCAGTTCACGCCGATGCGCACGGGCTTATCGTGCTTCAGCGCGATCTCGATGATGTCGGAGAACTGCTTGTCGCGCTTGTCGCGGAAGCCGACATTGCCGGGGTTGATGCGGTATTTAGCGAGCGCCTCGGCGCAGGCCGGGTAGGCCGCCAGCAGCTTGTGGCCGATATAGTGAAAATCGCCGACAATGGGAACGTCCACGCCCATCGCCAGGAGCTTGTCGCGGATATGCGGGACGGCGGCGGCGGCCTCCTCGCGGTCCACGGTGACGCGCACCAGCTCCGAGCCAGCCTGAGCGAGCGCTGCGACCTGGGCGACGGTTCCGTCCACATCCGCGGTGTCGGTGTTCGTCATCGATTGAACGACGATAGGCGCGCCCCCGCCGACAGTCACGCCGCCAACCTTCACCGGAACGGTGATGTGCCTCGCCTCGCGCAAGTCGGTCATGGATGCTTCTCCAGGGAACGCCGGGTCTTTGCGATCTACATAGAGAAAAACGCGAGCGCGCGCTAGCGCTCCATTTGGCGCGGGCGCGCGCTGATTTTGGGATTTTCGCCAAGGGTTAAGAGGGGCTGGCGCGGCGGCGCCGAAATTACGGCTTTCGCAGCCTGCGCCGCGCGAGCGGCCTGAACGCCTGCGCGGCCGCTTGAATCTCGTGACAATGTCACAGACGCCGATATGCTTAAGTTTCCTCATTGACCGTTGGAGAATTCATGTCAAGAAACGTTGGCGGCTTGGACCGCACTCTTCGCATCATCGTCGGGCTCGGGCTTATCGCGTTTGCGCTGGTCTATCACAACAATTGGGGCTGGATCGGCGTAATCCCGCTCGCGACCGCGCTTGTAGGCTTCTGCCCCGCTTATCGCCTGATTGGCGCGAGCACCTGCTCGCGCTAAAGAGAAATGCGGCGACAGTCGCCTCGTATCGAAAAAGCGGGCTGTCAAAGGAGCGCATTTAAAGACTTGGAGCCGATCCGGCCTCAATGATTTGTGACTTGGAAGTGGATAAATTGACGAAGATCAAAAAGGCCCTTTCGGCGAGCGGCTAAGCGTTTCAGGCTGGCCGATCAAGGCGCCCGCAAAACACCTTCATCCTGGGGTAGCGGCAGCAAACGGCGCGAAAATTCCGCGAATGCGCTTTCACGGCTATGGACAGGGGGTGACGTTGATGCTGAAGGTGCTTTCTCACGACGGGGTTAGCTCTCGCAGTTTCCGCGGAGCAAATGGCGACGAAGAATACAACATCGTCGTATCGCCGCCCGCTCACCTCTCCTTCGAGGACCAGATCAAATTCGTGCAGACGGCCTACGCCGAGGCGACGAAGTCGCTCGGGCTCGAACCCGAGACGGCAATTTTCCGGCGCCTGTTTCTGAGCGACGTGATGAACCAGGCCGCTCTCGTCCGCAACAGCGAACTCGTCGCCGAGGATGAAGACAACCCCGTCGCCGTCTCCATCGTCCAGCAGCCGCCCCTGACCGGCGCCAAAATCGCGCTGCTCGCCTACCACATCAGCACAAAGGGCCAGCTCTCGAAGAAGCGCTTCACCATGAAGCATGTGCTGGTGAAGAAGAACGGCAAGCGCCACCTCTGGAGCACGAGGCTCTGCGCCGGCGCGTTCGACTCTTCGCCGTCCTCCGCCGGGCAGACGCGCAAGATTTTCCACAACCTCACGGACACGCTGTCGGACCTCGGCGGCAACCTCGCCGACCATTGCGTGCGGACGTGGCTCTATCTGAGAAACGTCGACGTCTTCTACCAGGGCATGGTCGACGCCCGCCGCGAGCTGTTCAATCACGAGGGCCTGACCGCTTCGACGCATTACATCGCCAGCACCGGCATCGAGGGCTCCTGCTCGCATCGCTTTGACGTGGTGTCGATGGACGCCTACTCCATCATCGACCTGCAAAAGAAGCAGATTTCCTTCCTCAACGACTTCGAAATGCTGTGCCACACGAAAGACTACAGCGTCACCTTCGAGCGCGGGACCCGCGTCGCCTATGCGGATCGGGCGCACCACTTCATTTCCGGCACCGCCAGCATCGACAAGGAAGGCAACGTGCTGCATGTCGGCGACGTGGCAAAGCAAACGGAGCGCGCGATCTTGAATGTCGAGGCGTTGCTCCACTCCGGCGGCGCGAAACTTGAGGACATGCAGCACCTGATCGTCTACCTGCGCGATCCCACCGATTACGGCCGCGTCACCGGCATGTTTAACGAAAGCTTTCCGGGCATTCCCACGGTGATCGTCCAGGGCGCCGTGTGCCGCCCCGAGTGGCTCGTAGAGATCGAAGGCATCGCCGCGGCGCCGCACAGCGATCCGGCACTCCCTGCATTCTAAAACTTAAGCGAAAGAGCGAACTATGCAATCCAACGAGCCCCCGTTCAAGCTGCTGGACGAAGCGGCGATCTCTGCCGCCGAGCTGCGGCGCGACCCATACGATTTTGCCTTTGTCGAGCACGCGATCCCGGAATCCAACAAGGAAGACGTTCTCGGCGACGCCCCTAAAATCCCGAATCACGGCAGCTACGGCCTGCCGAGCCTGCGCTACGGCCCGCGCTTCGCGGCGGCGATCGAGGACCTCTTGAGCGTGCGCTTTCGCAAGCTCGTCGAACAGAAGTTCGACATGGACTTGAGCGCCTATCCGCCCTGCATCGTGATGATGGGCAACACGACGGGCAACTATAATGAGGGCTACGCGCATCCCGATTCGAAGCACAAGATCGTCACCATCCTTGTCGGCTTCAGCCACGAATGGCCCTATGAGCGCGGCCGCCTGCGCGTGCTGCGCAGCTCTGACCGCGAGGATTACGCCTTCGAGTTTCCGCCCGAGTTCGGCCGCATGCTGATGTTCCGCGTCTGCGACCATTCCTGGCACGGCTTCCTGCCGCAGAAGGGCGCGCGCACCAGCCTCCAGCTCTGCTACGTCGATTCCGAATGGTACGTTCGCAAGGAATATCTGCGCCATAGCGTCAGCGCGGCGGTGAAGTCCAATCCGATCACCCGCAAGTTTCTTGAATGGGCGCCCCGGAAATTCGGCGGCGAGTGATCCGCCGGCACCGACGCAATTAGGAAAAGCACATGACCTATCCCCTCCTGCCGACAGCGGACGACGTGGCGAGCCATTTCGTGAATGCGCTGGCGAACCCTGAAATCCTGGAGGAGCCCTACCGGCGCTGGCAATGCAGGAACGTCTTCCCCGAGTCCATGTGCACGGGCATCCTGACGCTTCCAATCGCGCCGCCGGTCGTGACCATCGACGCCAAGGGCACGCGCAACGCGTTCAACAACCAGCGCATTTTCTTCACGCCGCAGATGCGCGAGCTGTTCCCCGCCATGCAAATCCTGAGCGACGCCATGCAGCAGCCTCGCGTCGCGCGCCAATTCGTCGAGACGTGCGGGGTTGCGGCCGAGGGCGGCTATTTGCGCATGGAGTACATCCAGGATCTCGACGGCATGTGGCTGGAGCCGCACCGCGACATCAAGGAGAAGCTGTTCTCCATGGTGATCTATCTGTGCACCGGGCCTTTCGCCAAGGACTGGGGCACCGACATCTACGACCACGATGTGAAATGGTGCGGCCGCGGCACGGCGGAATTCAATTCCGCGGTCATCTTCATCGCCGGACCGCATTCGTGGCACGGTTTCGAGCCGCGCCCGATCCACGGCGTGCGCCGCCTGATGGAGATCAACTACGTGAGCAATACGTGGCGCGACAAGGAGCAACTCGCGTTTCCGGACCGGCCTATTACGCTCGCCTAGGCGGCGGTGGTTTCGGAAAGGCGGATATGTCATTATGGCGTGCATGACCAAGTCGCTTGAACAAGCCGTCGAGAAGGTGAAGAAGCTCTCCAAGGAACGGCAGGACTATGCCGCGGAGGTGCTTGACCTCATCGCCGAAGCCGGCGATGAGATCTACATGCTCACCGATGAGGAGCGGCGCCTGGTGCGCGAAGGCCTCGACGAACTTGCGCGCGGCGAAACCGGAACCGATGCGGAGGTGCGCGCGGTCTTCGACAAGTACCGTGTATGAAGATCGTCTACGCGCGGCGCGCCCTGCGCGATATCCAGGAAATCCTTGACTATATCTACGAACGAAGTCCTGGCGGCGCGCGCCGGGTGTCGCTCGCCATCGAGCATGCCATTCAAATGTGTGCGCTCAATCCGTACGCGGCCGGAAAAACGGATGAGCCGGACGTGTACCGCCGTCCGCTCGGCGGGAGGTACCGCTATACGATTTTCTACCGCGCGCTCGGGCGCCGGGAGGGCATCGAGGTCGCGCGCGTCGTTCACGGCGCGCGCGTGAAGAATTTGCGAAAACTTCCGGGCGAGGCGCAGTGAACGCGAATGCGCGACACCATCCGCATCCATTCGGCCCGCAGGGCGAGGCGGCATGAAATTGATTTCAAGCCCCGGCCTGCGATGGCCGGGGCTCATTATTGTTACATGCGCCACTTGCCCGATTATTCGTAGACGCGTGCGCTTTCTTCCCATTCTAGTTTTTTGCAGTTGCCCCTAAAATATTCCAGGAACGCTGTGCATATGATTGAGCGGATTTTCCGGCCTCTGCCCGATTTGAGGCTGCCGTACACCTCCCAATAAGTTTCGAGCATCAAGGGATCCTTGCCGTTTTCGACATCGAGGACCAGCCGCTTGAGAGCTGAATGAGCTGTTCGAAATTGGTCATGTCCGCAAACTTTCCGGCAGCGGCCATGAGCGCCGTCGTAAAGACTTCGCCTTCCGAGAGGATGGTGCTTTCATAATGCTTTAGTGATGAACGTGAGTACTTGGCGCCGGTGGAAGACATGAGCGACGTCATCGAGGTGCGGGCCACTCCATAATCGCGAGCGCTGGCTGTCGGTCGCGCCCGCCGAATAGCCATGCTGCTGTTCGACCAGAACCTGTCCTACAAGCTATGCAACGCGTTGGCGGAGGAGTTTCCGGGGAATGTGATGAAAGGCGGGCGAGAGCCGCATGGTTAAAATCGCCAATCGTTAACGGCCTCCGGCGCGGCGCTTTGTTCCCGCAAAGTTCGCTAAAAGGCGCTAGAAAAGCCGATTCCGGCGCGAAAAACGCATCTCAGAAATCCTAGTTAACCGCAATAAAGTTGCGCGCGTTAACCGGAAATAACAAGCTTAGCTTGTGCCAGCGCCTCTTGCAATCGCGCCAGATTGCACGCCGCAACGGCTTTTTCCCGAGCGAAACCAATGCGATAGGCCGGATTAAAGCATCCGCAAGGCGCTTTGGGGTATGATTAAAAGAATGAGGGGAAAAAGACCGAAAAACCTAAACTGGCGCAAACTTATTCCGGGGCGCCAGGGTTAGCGAAGGCTTAACAGGAGCGTCTCGCCCTAGCGCCAATGCTCCGCCACCCAGGACGTCGGCCGCACATGTTTGTAGAACATGTGATACCAGCGCTCCCGAGGCCACCGGCCTTCGATGGCCTCGTCGGGGTCGGGCTTGCCGGTGAACACCACGACCTTGGTCCCCTCCGGCAGCGGCGGCGCAACAAACATGTTCAGCGGCCATGCCGGGATCAGGCTGTGCTTGAAGCTCAGGCACCACGCGCGCGGGAAGAACGCCATCTCCTTCACATTGCGGGACACATAGGTCTGGCTGTTGCGATAAAGGTTGTAGGCCTTCATCGGGTCAGCCTCGAACTCGCGCCAGAGATGCGGATTGCTGCCGATCCTGAACCGGAAAATGGACATGTTCGCGATCGACTGGCCGAACTGCGTCCAGTTCTCCGTCGAGCAGAATGCGCAGCCGGGCTCGAAATCGAAGAACTCGTCGATGGAGCCGGTCACCACAAGATCGAGATCGAAATGCAGAACGTTGCCGGTAAGCCCGCAGAAATCGTCCTGCCAGATGAACATCCGCCGGAACGGCCGGTAGCGGAAAAACTCCGGCAGCGTGAATTCCGGCATGGGCATGATCTCCACGCCGGGGACGATGCCGCTCGAGTTGTCGGTGATGCAAATGAAGCGCAGCTCGCGCGCGGTGTGGCGCTTCACCATGGAGTAGAGGCGGTTCACGTAATCGGGACCGTACCGTGTCCCCCATTTAATGCAGATGACGGTCTGCGTCATTGTTCGCTCGCCCCGGTCATTTCGCGGTCTTCGGCGCGCTTATAGCTGGGCCGCTTGGCCCTGTCATCTTTCGCCATCGCGCATGCGCGCTATCCGACGATCTCGCTGTCGCCTTTCAGCGCGAGTTCCAGGAGCGTGGCCGGATGGCGCGCCGCGCGGCCAAGCCCGTCATTGATCTGCTTGCGGCAGGAATAGCCCGTCGCGGCCACGAGCGCGTCCGGCCCGGCTTTGCGGATCGCCGGGAACAGCGCAAGTTCGGCCATGGCGAGGGAAACCTCGAGCGTGTCCTGCGTCATGCCCGTGAGCCCGTTCAGCCCGCAACAGGTCGGCGGAGCAGGGCTTACGACGAGCTTCGGGATGAGCTTCAGCGCCGCCTCCGCCGCCGCCTCAAGCCCCAGCGTTCTTTCGTGACAATGGGGATGCATCACGACGTCGGCTTCGATCGGCCTTAGCGGCAACGCGAATTGCCCCTCTGCGACCTTTGCGGCGATGAACTCCTCGAACAAAAGCATGGGCGGCGTTTTTGGCGCAGTCAGCCCAAGGGAAGCGTATTCGTCGCGCATCATGAGCACGCATGCTGGCTCAAGCCCCAAGACCGGAATGCCTTTCTCGGCGAACCCGGCCGCCGCCTCCATCATCCGCCCCGCCTTTTGGCGCGCTTCCTCGACATAGCCCGCATCATAATAGGTGCGGCCACAGCAAAGGGCCTCGCCGTTTCCCGCGGTGAAACCCACGACAGCGTAACCGGCGGCGGCGAGGACGCTCGCAGCGGCGCGCAAGTTAGCGGGCTCGAAGGAGCGATTGAAAGTGTCAGCGAAGAGCGCCACCGTTCCAAGCGGTCCGGGCGCCGCGGTCGATGGCGCCTTGAAGCGCCGCCCTGACCATTTCGGCCACGGCCGGTCCGCCGACAGGCCGGTCCAGCGCTCCGTCAGGCGCGGCAAGCCAGGCGCAAGATCGCGGAGCGCGATAAGCAGGCGCCGCCGGCGCGCCCAGTCTGTGTAGTCCGGCAGCCGGGCGATCAAATCACGCGCTCGCGATATGCCGCCATTCGCCCTCGCGGCTGCGAGCGCCTCCACCTTCAATTTCGGGATGTCTACGCCGTGGGGGCAGGCCGCCCCGCAGAACTTGCAGGACACGCAAAGCCGCATCGCCTCAAGCATTGCTTCCGAGCCGAGCGCCTTTTCTCCGAGCTGCCCGGACAGCGCTAGCCGCACCGTGTTGGCGCGTCCCCTGGGGCTGTCGCGCTCATCGCGCGTTGCAGCGAATGAGGGGCAGGCGAAATTGTGCTCGCCGGAGCGGCAGTGGCCAAGCCCGGAGCAGCGCCGGACATGCGAAAGCGCGCGCGCAGGCGACGAGCCCGAGCCCCAGGAAAGCGCAAGCGCCGCGTCTTCAGGCTCGCTTTCCCGCAGCGCCCTTAGGATTGCCTCGTCGTCGAACCTCGGGGCGCGCAGGATTTTTCCGGGGTTTAAGAGGAAACCGGGATCGAGCTGCGTCTTAAGATCACCCAATAGCGCCATGGCCTCGGGACCCAAAGCGCGCTCCAGGGCCTCGCTTCGCGCGACGCCGAGGCCGCGCCCCACCGTCAGCGCGCCGCCATGTGCGCGAAGAAGCTCCGACATAGCGTTCGCCAGCTCGCGCATGAGCTTTCGATCCCGCGCATGGCGCAGGTTCAGGATCGGCCGCACGTGAAGGCAGCCGCGCCCCGCCTGGCCGTAGATCGCGGAGCGCACGCCGTATCGCCTAAACAACGCCTCAAGCTCTTCGCCATACGCGGCGAGGCGGTGCAGCGGGACCGCGCCGTCGTCCAGAAACGAGAGGGGCTGCGCCGCCGATTTCAATGTCCATGCGCGGTTCAGAGCCTCGCGCCTGAGCCGCCACAGCGAGGCTTGTGCGTTCTCGCCCAGTATTTCGATGACGGGGAATTTGCCTTTGTCGGTTTCGGCGGCGTGCGCAGCGAGCGCCTTCAGGAGCCTCGAATTGTCCACCGGATTGTCTTCGTCGAACTCGACGATCAGAAGCGCACCCGGCTCCCCGCGCAAAAGCCTTGCCGCTTGCGCGTCCGATCCCGCCCGGGCGGCAAGAAATTCGAGCATGGCTTTGTCCAAAAGCTCGATGGCGGACGGGTTGAGAAGCGCGGCGATCTTGGGCGCGAGACGCAGAGCGGACGCCAAGCCTTCGAGGCGGCAGACGCCGAGCGCCCTGTTCGCCGGTCTTTTTGCAAGCTTCAGCTCGATGGCCGTTGCGATGGCCAGCGTGCCTTCCGAGCCGGCGAGCAGGCGGCCCAGATTTTGATCCTCGGCGCTCGCGAGCAGAGTGCGCAGATCGTAGCCCTCCGGCTCCGGCGTTCCCGGCGCTCGCAGCGGCCAAAGCGTCGCGATTGCCTTCTCGTGAAGCTCGCCGAAATGCAGAAGTTCGAGAAGGCGTTCGCGGCCCGGAAAAGCGGGCGCATCGGCCTCGGAGACGGGGCGGAACGAAACGCGCTGGCCATCCGCCAGGAAAGCATCTGCGGAGGCGACGGCATCGCGCATCGAGCCGAAGCGCATGGCGCGCAAGCCGCTCGAATTGTTGCCGAGCATGCCGCCGATCGTCGCCTGTTCGGCGGAGCCGATCTCGACAGGAAACACGAGTCCGTGCGCTTCGAGCGCGGCGTTTAGCGCCGCAGGCGAGCATCCCGGCTCGACCACGCAGCGGCGGCTTTCGGCGTCGATGCTTACGATCTTGGTCAGGTGCTTCGAGAAATCGACGATGACGCCCTCGCCCAGCGCCTGCCCCGCCGTCGAGGTCCCGCCGCCGCGCGCGATCACGGGCAGGCCCTCCTCGCGGCCCATTTCAATAATGACGGCGACATCGTTCGCGGTCTTCGGGCGCGCCACGCCCGCGGGAAAGCACTGGTACATCGACGCGTCCGTGGCGTAGCGGCCCCTTGAGAAAAGGTCGCTTGCGGCGTCGCCTTCGATCTCGTGAGCGAGCCTGTCCCAGAATGCCGGCCCGGCTTTTCGGAGCGCCATTGTCCCTCTGCGCGGGCGCGCCTTCCCCTGTCGCCCGCGCGGCGCGGCGGCCCGTTATCAAGCCGCAGACCATGGCGTAGAGTCTCTTTTTGCGCAATGGCTGGGCCGGCGCAGCAGTCCTTGCCTGCGTCAATAAGACGAGCGCAGCCATAGGCTGGCAGTATTTGACCCCGGAGCCCCGCTTAACTACGATCCCGCTTCGCTGTTTCCGGTTCGCCGCCACTTTCCGAAAGGGCTACGCTATGGGGCTGTTCAGATCCTTCATCGGCATAATTCTTATCTTATTATCCATTCCGATGTTCGCCGCCGGGTTCGGACCCGCCCCCTCTTATGTCGGCTTCACATCGAAAAGCTACGACATCGCCATGGGCGTCGCTCTTGTGGTCCTAGGGTTCGTGATCGGGAAGTATTGGGTTATCAACTATCACAACCGCAGACGGTAAGGGCGTTGTTTCGGCGCGCCTGAGCTTACCGGATTTTTCAAGTGGTTACGCTTCCATAAACGTGAACGTAAGCTTTGCAGCCTAAAGTTAAGTCGCCGCTGTTGGAAACTGCAGCGGGGACTTATCTCTCTTTGGGAAGCGGACACATGGATCCGGTCTACGCTATCATTATTCTTTACGCTGCAGCGAGCCTCTTTTGCGCAGTCATTTTTCTAGCCGATCCGGCGCTGCGAGCCTGGGTCTTCAGGGCGCCGATCAAGGATGCTTCCGCCGCGATGGACAGGGAAGCGGAGCCTCTGCGGGAGCAGCGACGCATCGCGACGATGCGGTTCAGCTCCCGGGCCACGCGGGCGCCGGAGATCGAGGTGTCCGCGACAAGCGCCAGGCATTCCCGCGTGGCGTCGTCAACTACCGTCAAAATCCGGAACCGGCGACCGTCGGTGAGCTGATCGTGAACAAAATCAAGGCTCCAGCGGTCGTTGATCCCTTGCGCTGCAGGGATAGGGGCGCGAACGCCAAGCGCGCGTTTGCGGCCTTTGCGCTTCCTCACGCCCAGCTTCTCTTCCCGGTAGAGCCGGAAAAGGCGCTTGTGGTTCACGCGAAAACCCTCCCGCCGCAAAAGAACATGCAGCCGCCGGTAGCCAAACCGCCGGCGTTCATGAGCCAGACGCCGCAAACGCTCCCGCAGAAGCAAATCGGCGCCGCGCCGCGAGCGGTAGCGCACCGTCATCCGCGACCATCCCATCACCAGACACGCCCGCCGCTGACTTCATCCCGAACCGCGTCTGAAGATGAGCGCTGGCTTCCCGTTTGGCGGCGGGCGTCACCACTTTTTTGCGAGCAGATCCTTCAAAGCTGCGTTGTCGAGCATCGTGTCCGCCAAAAGCTTCTTCAGCTTCGCGTTCTCGTCTTCGAGCGTCCGCAGCTTCTTGGCCTCCGCAACCTCCATGCCCCCGAACTTCGCCTTGTACTTATAGAACGTGGCGTCCGAAATCCCGTACTTCCGGCAGACGTCCGCCGTCTTCGCGCCCGCCTCCTGCTCCTTCAAAATCCCGATGATCTGCTCATCCGTAAATCGCGATCGCTTCATCGTCTGGTCCTTCCCTCAAGAACCAAACTCTCGCTCAAGCTGGATTAAAAAACCGGGGCAGGGTCAGTTCGAACGAGTTGGGCGAGCGCTTTCACAGAATGAGCACGCCGCAAAAACCGGGGAACGGCGGCTTGGCGGTTCGCAAGATTTCTCCGGCGGTCGGGGCATCCGCTTCGCGCTTGTCGCAGCCGGTGTTGAACGGCCGGCATTCGCAAACCTGGTTCGCAAGCTTGGAGCAAACATTCCTGTTTGTGAAACGCCTGAACGACGCTTCGCTCACGTCCAAAAAATCCTGACGAGGACGAAGCGGCTGGGAGAACGCTCCTTGCCGCGAGCTGTTTGCCCCGGCGTGGGCTGGCGCGCCGGCAACTCGCAACGGGACCGCGCCTAACACCGATGCGGGCGGCCAGCTTGCGTAATGATAGCGCATAGGGCTTGGGGGTGGCCTCTGTCCGAAGGCGCCTCCGATGTGGCCCCAATCCACTCCGCAACAGAATCAGTGAAATCGGGGCTTGCCTTTCGGGGAAAGCCTCAGCGGCGGTTTCGCGGCGGCCGCTTTCGGCGCGGCCTTCGCGGGCGCGGGCGGCGGCGGTTTCGCCTTTCCGATATTGAGGCGCGGCATGGCGTCGCCGCTGGCGGTCGGCGGCAGGGCCGGTTCTTTGCGCTGGGCGATGTCGGCCAGTTCCCGCACCAGCGCGCGCGCGCCGCGCAGGCGCTCGACGCCCTCCTCCCACTCCGCCCTGAACACGAGCTTGTGGTCCGGCTGCAGCTTCACGGCCGCGCCGTTGTCGTGCATGAACTTCACGAGCCCTTGCGGATTTGCGAACTTCTTGTGCCGGAACGAGATGAGCGCGCCCTTCGGCCCGGCGTCCACCTGAGCGATGCCAGCTCGGCGGCAGTAATTCTTGATCTGCACCACGGTGAGCAGGTGCTTCACCTCCTCGGGCAGCGCGCCGAAGCGATCGGCGAGTTCGGCGGAGAAGTTCTCGAGGTCCGCGCTTTCATGCAGGCCGGAAAGCCGCCGGTATAGACCGAGCCGCACCTGCAAGTCGGGCACGTAGCTTTCCGGCAGAAGCACTGGCAGCCCGACATTGATGGTCGGCGACCACTGCTCCTCCTGGTCGCCTGCGCCGCCCTGCTCCTTCAGCGCGTGCACGGCCTCTTCCAGCATGGACTGATAAAGCTCATAGCCCACTTCCTTGATGTGGCCGGACTGCTCGTCGCCCAGGAGGTTGCCCGCGCCGCGCAAATCGAGGTCGTGGCTCGCCAGCGTGAAGCCCGCGCCGAGGCTATCGAGCGAATGCAGCACCTTGAGCCGCTTTTCCGCCTGGATCGTTATCTTGCCGTTCGGTGGAATGGTGAACATGGCGTAGGCGCGCGTCTTGGAGCGGCCCACGCGCCCGCGGAGCTGATACAGCTGCGCGAGGCCGAACATGTCGGCGCGGTGCACGATGAGCGTGTTCGCGTTCGGGATGTCGAGGCCGGATTCCACGATGGTGGTCGAGAGCAGCACGTCGAACTGCTTGTCGTAGAAGGCCGACATGATGTCTTCGAGTTGCGTCGCGCCGATTTGCCCATGCGCCTGCATGAAGCGCACCTCGGGAACCTGCTCGCGCAGGAACGTCGCGACCTCGTCAAGGTCCGAGATGCGCGGGACGACATAGAAGCTCTGGCCGCCGCGATAGCGCTCGCGCAGAAGCGCCTCGCGCAGTATGACCGGATCGAACGGCGAGATGAAGGTCCGCACCGTGAGCCGGTCCACGGGCGGCGTCGCAATAACCGACATCTCGCGCACGCCCGTGAGCGCAAGTTGCAGCGTGCGCGGGATCGGCGTCGCCGTCAGCGTCAGCACATGCACCTCTTCGCGCAGCGCCTTCAGCCGTTCCTTATGCGCCACGCCGAAATGCTGCTCCTCGTCAATGATGAGAAGGCCCAGATCCTTGAAGCCGATGCTCTTCGCCAGCAGCGCATGCGTGCCCACCACGATGTCGACCTGGCCGGCCTTAAGCTCCTCGCGCGTTTGCGCCAGCTCCTTTGCCGGCACGAGCCGCGACGCGCGCGCGATCTTCACGGGAAAGCCGCGGAAGCGCTCGGCAAAGGTCTGGTAATGCTGGCGCGCGAGCAGCGTCGTCGGCACGACCACGGCCACCTGCTTGCCCTCCATCACCGCCAGGAAGGCCGCGCGCAACGCCACTTCCGTTTTCCCGAAGCCGACATCGCCGCAGATAAGCCGGTCCATCGGCTTGCCCTTGGCGAGATCCTCGGCAACAGCCTCGATGCTTGAGAGCTGGTCGTCCGTTTCCTCGTAGGGGAAGCGCGTCACGAACTCGTTATAGGCGCCCTCAGGGACCGCGAAAATCGGCGCGGCCTTCGTCTCGCGCGCGGCCGCGATCTTGATCAGCTCCCCGGCCATCTCGCGGATGCGCTTCTTCATCCGCGCCTTGCGGCCCTGCCACGAGGCGCCGCCGAGCTTGTCGAGCGACGCGTCCGCCTCGTCCGAGCCGTAGCGCGTCAGAAGCTCCATGTTCTCGATGGGGAGGAACAGCTTGTCGCCGCCCTGATATTCAAGCTCGACGCAGTCGTGCGGCGCGCCCGCCGCATCGATGGTCTTGAGCCCGATGAAGCGGCCGATGCCGTGATCGGCGTGCACCATCAAGTCCCCCGGCGCGAGGCTTGACGCCTCGATCAGCACATCGCTCGCCTTCTTGGCCTTGCGGCGGCGGATGAGCCTGTCGCCGAGGATGTCCTGCTCCGCGATGATGGCGAGATCCGGCGTTTCGAAACCGCTTTCGAGGCCGAGCAGCGCGAAGCTCACCGCCGATTTGTCGGCCTTGCGCGCCTCGGCGATATTGGCCACCTTCTCGATGCGCGCCGCGCCATGCGCCGCGATCATCGCCCCAAGCCGCTCGCGCGCGCCGTTGGTCCAGCAGGCGACGATGGCGCGTTTTCCCAAGCCCTGCAGCGTGCGGATATGCTCGACCACGGCCGGAATGAGCTTGTCCGAGGATTCGGCGCGCTCCAGCGCAAAGCTGCGGCCCTGCTTGCCCTTGAAGTCGATCTGTATAGGGCCGCGCGGCTCCGGCAGCGGGAAGGGCTCGAAGTTGCGGAGCTTGTGCGCTTGCAGCCGCTCATCCCATTCCTGGCCCGTTAAATAGAGCGCATCCGGAGAGAGCGGCTTATAGGGCGGCGCGCCGAACGAGCGCTGCTCCAGCCCTTCTTTTCGCGCCTCGTAATGGTCCGCCACGGTTTCAAGGCGCCGCGTCTTGGCGTCCGCGGCCAGATGGTCGAGCGTGACGACCGCGTTAGGCAGGTAGTCGAACAGCGTATCCATGCGCTCATAGAACAGCGGCAGCCAATGCTCCTGGCCAGGATAGCGGCTGCCCGCCGAGACGGCCTCATAAAGCGCGTCGTCGCTCTTGGCGGGGCCGAACAGTTCGACATAGCGCTGGCGGAAGCGCTTGATCGCCGCCTCGCCCGAGGGCGCCTCGCTAATTGGCAGAAGCGTGATCTGCTCGCGCGCCGCTTGGGTGCGCTGCGTCACGGGATCGAACTGCCGGATGCTTTCGAGCGTATCGCCGAAGAAATCGAGACGCACCGGGCGCGCATGGCCGGGGGCGAACAGATCGAGGATGCCGCCGCGCACCGCGTATTCGCCGGGCTCCATCACCGTGCCCGTGCGGTGGAAGCCCGACGCTTCGAGGCGCTGCGTCACCTGATCCATGCCGGTTTGCGCGCCGGTCGCAAGACGCACCGCCGATTTCCTGATCCACTCGAGCGGGGGCACGCGCTGCAGCAAGGCGTTCACCGTGGTCAGCACAATGATCGCGGGTTTGCCGCCCTTCGCATGGGCGAGCCTGGCCAGCGTCGCGATGCGCCGGGACTCGATATCGCTGTCGGGCGAGACGCGGTCGTAAGGCACGCAATCCCATGCGGGAAAGGTCGTGACTTCGGTGTTGGGTGAGAAAAATTCGAGCTGGCTGCGAAGGGCCTGCAGCCTCTGGCCGTCGCGCGCAATATGCAGCACCGCTTGCTGGAAACTCGTGTCCGCGGGAAGCCGCCGCGCGATTGCTGCCAGAAGAAAAGCATCGTAGCCTTCCGGCACGCCTGCGGCCACGATGGCGCCCTCGCCGCCCGCGAGCTTGTCGAGCGCCGACGGCGCGCCCGGCTTTCCTGGCGCCGCTGTCTTCTTGTCTAGAGTGCTGGCTTCGCCCGCCATGCCGCGTTACGCCTTGACTGCCTCATCAAATCCCGCGGCGAACCGCTACTTTTCAAGCGAGTAGAAAGCGCGGACGTCGTCCACCACGCTTCGAACGCCATCGGGCGCCGCGGGCCCCCTGATCCACTGGTCGATGTCGGGATCGGGCGAGGAAAGAAGCTGCTCGAAGACGCCGAGCCGCTCCTCATCCATGCCGTTGACGCGCTCCGCAGCATAACGCCCAAGGATCAGATCGAGTTCTTTCGTGCCCCGATGATGCGCGCGATAGAGCGCGCGCTTGCGTCTGATTTCAAGCCCGTCCATGAAAAAGCCCTGTGGATCGCACCCGTGAGCGCCGGCAAAGGCGCATTCCCGTCGCAATATAAGGGCATGCGCGCCTTATGCGTACCCCCAAACTCTTGAACAGGATGCTGAAAAGGAAGCGATTGGGCTTCGCCATTCGACAGGCTCATCCTTCGAGACGGCCCTTGCAGCGCCTGCTCAGGGCGAGGCTGTGCAATTTCAATGGCCTGGACCTTATGGCGAGCTTGTCGTCCCTGGGGCCGATGCGCCTCCTTTTGCGTCCAAGCCCAGCTCCGGCCACAGTTCCATAAGAATTTTGAGAAATCGCACTTGAAAAAGGAACCTCTGTCCGCGATGGCAATTACCTTCGTCAGACGGCGGAGAATAATCGCTCCCCGAGCATGGCGCCGTTTGCCGCAACCTTATGGAGAGGGATCGTGAGTCACAAAGGCAGAGATCGTGTCCTTGTCACCGGCGCCAGCGGTTTCATCGGCTCCGCCATCGTCCGCACCTTCCTGAGCAGAGGCTTTGCTGTCCGCGCCCTTGTCCGGCGCGAAAGCCCGCGCTTGAATCTTCTCGGGCTGCCGGTGGAGATCGCGGAAGGCGATATCTCCGATAAGCCGTCCATCGCGAGCGCGTTGCAAAACGTCAGGTTTGTCGTTCACGCGGCGGCCGACTACCGTCTTTGGACCAGAAACCCCTCCGAACTTATGGCGGCCAATGTGCTCGGCACAGCCAACGTCATGGAAGAGGCGTTGAAAGCCGGCGTCGAAAAGATTGTTTATACGAGCAGCGTCTGCACGCTTGCCCACTCCACCCCGCGCGCGGTAGCCGATGAAACGCAATCTCTCGACGCCGCGAAAGCCTACAACCCCTACAAGAAGAGCAAGATTCTCGCGGAAGAAGCCGTTCGCGGGCTTATCGAGAAGGCCGGCCTTCCCGCTGTCATTGTGAACCCATCCGCGCCGGTCGGGCCGCGCGACATCAAGCCCACGCCGACGGGCCGCATCGTCGTCGAGTGCGCCGCGGGGCGTATGCCCGCCTATGTCGACACGGGCCTCAATCTTGTTCACGTCGACGACGTTGCGGAGGGCCACCTTCTCGCGCTGAAACATGGCGTCGTCGGCGAGCGCTATATCCTCGGCGGACGAAACGTTCGCCTTCGGGAGCTTCTGACTGAGATCGCCCGCCAGGCGGGCCGCCGTCCGCCGCTCGTCGAGCTTCCCATCGCTGCGATCTATCCGTTCGCCGCCATGAGCGAATTTTTTGCCAATGTCACCGGGAAGGCGCCGTTCGCCACGCGGGACAGCCTTAAGATGGCGCGCGAATACATGTTCTTCGACGACGCCAAGGCGAGGCGCGAACTGGGCTATGCGCCGCGGCCCTATGAAGAGGGCGTGGCGGATGCCATCGTCTGGTTCCAGCAGGCCGGCATGCTGCCGCAGGAGACCGCTTCACTGGACCGCAGTTTTACCCTGTCGCCACGATAGGCGGGAGTGTGCAGTTTCGCCAACGATCCTTCGCCTTGCATGCATCCGCTGAAAACCTGCCCGCACCCGCTCCTTTGGCGCATTCGCGCGGCGCGCCTTGCCTTACCACCCCCAGCCCTGTGGCTCGCTGCGCCGCCGCATTCGCGGTCTCTCATCGCCGCCAAAAAAGTCGAAGAAGCCGCCGCCGCCCCACCAGTCGCCGCGTGCGAATGAGGGAGTGGGCCGGCGCGTGAGGAAGCCGCCCTGGGGCTGGTTGTTCAGCACCGCGACGAACTCGGTGCGGAAGTTGGTCTCGCGGCTCAGCGGTTCGTCCGAGACGACGATCGAGGATCGCGGCAAAGCCGTCGGCGCGATGCGATCAAGCACGTCCTGGGGGATGGAGATGCGGTCGAGGGCGGCCTTGGCGTCGTCCCCGTTGTCGATCGTCACCACGGTCCATCGCAGGCCCGCGTCGGTGCGCGCCATCGCCGTGAACACATGCGTGCCGATCGGCCTGTCGGGATCGCGGATCGTAACCGGAACCTCAATGGTCGAATCGAACACCTCGCCTCCGTCCACCCACGGCTTATGCGTGTTGCGCTTCACGTAGAGCTTTTTCGTCGCGCGACTGATGTAGATCGAGACAGGCTCGAGCGCGAGCTTCGCATCAGCCGCTGCCTTTGCCGCCTCAGCCTGCCTCTTCGCGGCCGCCTTGGCGGCGTCCCTTGCGCCGGCGTCGGCGTCGAGCCTTGATTTCGCATCGGCTCTTGCGGCGCCAAGGCGGGTCCCCGCTTCCTCAGCCCTGGCGGCCGCCTTGAGCCTCAGTTCCTCGGCGCGCGCCTTGGCCTGGTCCGTCTTTGCGGCGGCAAGCGCCTTTTCGGCTTGGGCGAGTTCGGCGTCGGCGCGCGTCTTGAGCATTTCGAGCTTGCGAAGCGACGCCGTGAGAGATGCCGTCTCGCGGGCCGATATCGCGGCGGCTTTTTTCGTCTGGTCAGCCGTCATGGCGGCCTCCTCGGCCTCGCGGGCGAGCTTTTCGGCGCGCGCCGGCGCAGCGGCGACCGCAGCCGGGTTCGGCATGAACAGCGCCGGGTGGGAAAACTCGGCCGGGGCTGCGTCGTCCGGCGAGATGATCACCCGCATCCCGATCCGCGTCTTGTCGAACAGCCTCTCCGCAAAGCCGAAGGGCATCCGCACGCAGCCGTGCGAGGCCGCATAACCGGGCAGCGGGCCGCCGTGCATCGCGAGGCCGTTCCAGGTGATGCGCTGCATGTGCGGCATCGAGGCATCGTCATAGAGGCTGGAATGGTGATCCACGTCCTTCTCCAGGACGGCAAAGACGCCGGCTGGCGTCTCACGTCCCTTGGTGCCGGTCGACACCGGCGCCCGCAGGATCCATCCCTCCCCGTCGTAGAAGGTAACTTGCTGGGACTTGATCGACACGATCGCCATGATCGGCTCGCCTGCATGGCGCGGCGCCGTCGCCTCGGTTGGGGGCGCAAGGCGCACCTGTCTCGTTTCGGCGCCGGCGGGCAGCGCTGTCAGCGCGGCAACGGCCGCGATCGTTGCTATGACAGGAGGCCTCCAACGCCGTATTGTCACGGCGGAATGCGCCATCCCAAATCGAATTGCCATGCCTTACCCCGGTTGAAATGCCAGTCAACGCTTGTGTCGATCAGGTATCAGATCACGACATTTAGATCCACTCACCCGTCGCCAACATACTCGCTCATAAGGACTAACGTCACGTTCCCATTATCATTGAACAGCCTTCGCAGCAGGAAGAAGGGGCTTAAGCAGGGGGAGACCTTGCAACGTAAATAGGAAGAACGGCAGCAATTGGCCCCGGCGCGGACTAAGGCTCTCATCCTGGAATTGATTTCCGCTCTGCCTTCCATTGCAGGGAGGCCGATTTTGAATGGAATGTCTCTTAACCGCCTTCTGCCGCCATGGCGGCTATGGCGCGCCGCCTTTGGTATCGAGCGTCAAGCCCTTGGCGTCAGGCGTCTCTCTGTGTGATGTCGGACGGATGATTCTGACTTCACGAGGTCCGCAGCACGCCGCCACTTTTGATTGAGGTTCGTAAAAGCGCGCTCCCCCCTTTGCAGCACGCACTCCATCAGAACGTGGACGCTTCGCGCCATCACGCATGAGTGTCCTACCAGCAACGGCTTCGCTTAATTAACTCCCGTCATCGGCCTGTCACACGTCAGTTATGGACGGCGTATATCCGGCAATATGCGAAGTTTTGAATGTGGGCATTGAGTCAGTTCTGTATCAGTTTTGGGCCAAGGGGGGCCAATGAGTATGAGTCTTGTACAGTTGCGTAAGTACTACGCGTGCGGCGCAGCCGCCGCGGCCATCGCAGCCGCCGCGTTCGCCGCGCCAGCGATGGCCGGCTCGACGACGCTCACAGTCGATGAAGTGAACGTCCTCGATCTTCTCTCTCCATTCCTTAGCCTGAACTCGACCACAATCGGTCAGAACACGCTGTCGGCGAACTTGACCCAAGCGATCGCCACCAACAACGCCGCGTCGCAATCGACCGTCATCGAGGCCGAGTTGATCAGCGAAAAGACAATCTTTAGCGCCAACACCGGCAACCCGGCCACCCAGACCTCTATCACGCTGCAGAATGGTACGGCTTCGTACTATGGTCCCGGCGCGAACTTGGCCGGCGGCTTGCCCCAGCAGGCGCTTCAGAGCGGCCAATCCTTCAGCAGCAGCGGCAACGGCAACCTTAACGTTACAACTCCTGTCGCTGGCACCATTAATGCCTACCAGGCCGTCGGCGGCCTTGGAAACCTTGGCGGCGCTTACCAGACCGCGGTCAGTCCGTTCACGACGACGCCAGTGGCAGGGACTACGAATTACGTGCTTTCGACCAGCACCAGCGTCAATACTGCATTGACCGGTACGTATAATACGCAGAACGTTGTTAATCTCCTGACCAACGCCTACGCTTTCAACTCCACGGATCTCGGCGTTGCGAAATATTACTTCGCGAACGGCACGGCCAATGGAACGAGCAACGCCGTTGCGCCAACTGGCTACACGCTACCCACCTACACCTACACCGCCAACGGTCAAACGGTAACGCTGCCCAATCTTACGACGAGCGTGTATGACACGGCCTACGGCGTGAACAACACGCAGTCGCAGCAAAACGAGTACGGCGATTCCCGTCCCGTGCAAGTGGCGCCTAATAGCATGGTTCAGTACGATCCAAATGCTATTACCGGCCTGACAGGCAACCCCGCATTTCCGAGTGGCCACACCACCTATGCCTTCACGGACTCGATCCTGATCGGCATGTTGACGCCGCAGTACTTCCAATCGATGCTTCTCAGCGCGTCTGAATATGGCAATAGCCGCATCGACCTCGGCGTGCACTATCCGCTCGACATCATCGCGAGCCGCTCCTTTGTGCAATACAATCTCATGGAGCTTCTGACCGCCGCCAACCCGGTGTATACGACGAGTACGGTCCAGGGCACAACCGGGCAAAACCTGAACGCCCAGTTCGTTTCGGCGGCACAGTCGCTCACCGGCTATTTGGGCAACTACATTACGACGAATTCGGCCACGCTCGGCTGCAATTCGCTCGCGAACTGCGCCTCGAACAACGCCTACAACACCTATTCCGCGCAGACCTATGCCTATCAAGCCGCGGCCCAAGGCGTGACGAATGCGAGCACGAGCGCGACAGACTCGGCGATTTACCAGTATCGCCTGACTTATGGCCTCCCCACCTATAGCTACGCTCAAGCGGAGCGTGAACTCACCGATACGCAAGGAAACACCGCTGCGATCCTGCTCGCGACCCTCTATGGCGGCAGCGACAACCAACAGGCAAAGAACCTTGCGAACGCGGTCACCGGCGGCACGACTGGCGCCGGCATCTATGGCAGTCTCTCGACTGCCACGATCAACGAGATCATCTACAACACGGAAGGCCAAGCGCTGCAAGCCTTCTACGGCACCCAGCTCAGTTACTGGTCGCGCATCGACCTTTACGATGCCGCCGCTTACTTCTCCAACGTCCAGGGCACGATCCAGCTTGCTTCAACGGACATCGTGAACACCAACGTGACCATCACCGGGACAGTGGGCAACCCTGGCGTGCTGGCGGGCGCGGGCACAGTCAACGGCAATGTCGAGGCTCAGGCTGGCGGCACGATCCAGCCAGGCAATGCCGGCACAACCTCGCCGAAAGCTGCGATCGGCACGACGGGCCAGACGCTCACGGTAAACGGCAATGTTCAGTTCGACGCCGGGTCGCAATTCATTACGACCGGTCACGTGAATAACGCGGGCGGCGCCGTCACGGCCAACGCGGACCAGCTCGCCATCAACGGCAACCTCACCGTCAACACCAGCACGACAAATCCCACGAATGTGACGCTCGAAGGGATTTTCATTCCGGGCGTCGCCTATAGGCTGATTACCGCAACCGGCGCCATCAACCAGACCTTCGCGGGCGTTAATTTCGATAATGCCTGGTTCTCGACCTCCCTCAATTCCTATCTGAACCCGTCTCTCAGCATTCAGAACGATCCGGCCGTTGTGCTGACAGTTACGGCGAACTTCGCCGCGGCCGCCAAAACGCCGAACCAGTCGGCGGTGGCGACGGCAATCGATACGTTCGTCAACACCAACACGCCGACGGGCAACGGCATTACTCTGCTCGCCGGCCTCATCGCCAACAACACGGCGACGACCGCGCCCGCGGCTTTCAACTCGCTCGGCGGCGAAGGGCTCACCGGCCAGCAGCAGACCGCGCTCAACGCCGGCAACGTGTTCGTGAGCACGGTTCTCGGCCAAGTCACCTACTGGGATGGCCGCGAGAACAACATCTTCGGCCTGAAGGACGGCCCGGCTTGCTCGCTGAAGGACGGCTCCGACTGCGCGCTTGTCGCACGCGGCCGGTTCTGGGCGTCGGGTTTCGGCGAATATGCTTCGCTCGACGGTCAAGCCTCGACCGGCAGCGCGAGCCTTACGAGCCGCAATTCGGGCGTCGCAACCGGCGCAGACTACGAGCTGACCCGGAACTTGATTGGCGGCATCGCGGCCGGCTATTCGAACTCGAACTTCACCGTCTCCGACCGCGCCACGACCGGCTCGCTCGAAGGCGGCCATTTCGCCGTCTATGGCGTCGCGCATTACGGCGATTTCTATGCGGCCAGCACGACCAGCTATGCCAATTACGAAAACACCACCGACCGGTCCGTCACGGCCCTCGGAGGGGTTGAAACGGAGCGGGGCCGCTTTTCGAGCGACGAGTGGATCTCCAGTTATGAGGCTGGCTACAAGTACCGGACGCCCAATTGGAACGTCACGCCGTTCGTTGGCGCCCAGTTTGCGCAGCTCTCCAATGACGCCTTCAACGAGGCCAGCACGGGCGTCGCCGGCTTGCACGTCGATGCCCAGACGGTCGACTCCGAAAAGACCTTCGTCGGCGTCCAGTTCGATACCAAAACTTCACTCTATAATGGCTGGCTGCTGACGCCTTACGCGCGCCTGTCGTGGGAGCATGAGTTCAGCACGGATCGGCGCGACACGGCCTATTTCCTGTCGCTGCCCGGCTCGGCCTTCACCATCGACGGCGCTTCCGCCGCGGCCGACGCGGCGCGCCTCAACGCCGGCTTCAAGCTCGACGTGTCGCCCAATGTCGCGGTGTTCGCCTCCTTCGACGGTGAATTCTCCGCGCGCGGCGACATTTACGCCGGCACGGGCGGCATCAAGATCCGGTGGTAGCCGCAAAGCCCTGCATCCCCATGGAAACTCGAAGGCGGCGGCTTCTTCGCCGCCTTTTCGTTTGCCCATAAGCGGCTCCAGAGACGAGGAGATCTGAAATACCATACGCATGACGACGTCGACTCGACCTCACGCGCTCGCTCTTTTTTCGGTTTCGTACGTCTATCTCTGGAAGCCTTTGCGGCGCCGCAATTCGAGGCCACTGGGTCAAAGCTAGGCGCCAAGCTGGCCTGGAGTTATGCGGTTCATGACAAAGCTCAAATGGCGAAGGGTATTTTTGGGGGCAATTCTCGTTTCGTTTTTATTAAGTCCCCGCGCTTCGGCCGACAGCGAGGACGATAAAAAGAAGCTGTGGAAGTGCGCGACGGATATCTGTTCTATCATCGTCTCCAAGAATCCTAAAGGCCCTGACCTCAGCTGCGACGTGACCAAGACGTGGGATGCGAAACAGGTCGAAAAGGGGGCTGAGTTGAAAAATATGGGGTGGGGTCTTGGCTCGGTTAGCTGTCATTTCAAAGTCAACGTCAAAAGAGCTGATATCGCGGCTGCTTTGTCGAGCCCGGAAGGGAAGCTCAAGATGAGCAAGCAGCAAGTCGCGTGCGAAATTGGCGAGAGCCGTTATCCGATCAGAGCGACGGCCGCGCCCGAGCTGAAATTTCGCAATGGCTCAGACACGGAAGCCTCGCTTCATGTCGAGGATATTGACGGCGCACCTTTGATTCAAGGCGTCGTTTGGACCGCGGCCAAGCTCGAGCGGCATTTTGGCCTGTTCGAGAAGGACCTCGTGCGTGAGGTGAACCATTTTATCCAAAGAGAGTGTCCAAAATTCCTGACCCCTGCACCGCGAGAGTGCCGGGGAACCAAGCGTTGCCCTGCTTAGTCCCGCCATCTCAACAGAACGCCCCAATCATCGCTCTGGCACACCATTCGCCGCCGCCTTGGTGAGAAGTGCGGCCATGAACTCCGAAGGTGTTTGGCCTGCCTGCGCCGCTTTATCGCGCAGCGCGCTGTAAACTCCAGGCGAAAGAAGCACGTTTGCGAGGATGGAGGACGCCGGCGGCATGAGTTCGGAGCTGAGCCGTTCACGGACAAGCGCAACGAATTTTTGCAGGCGGGCCTGCTTCTCCTGCGAACTGAGCGACGCCTCTGCTGAGACCACGGGACAGTAGGCCGCGATGAGCGCGTTGGTTAGATCGCCATATGAAATTTCCGGGCGTTCGGCTCTCAGCCTTGCGATCAGCTCGCCGATCTCATTTGCCATGTCGACGCCGCCGCTGGCAGCAAGGATCCTTGCCTGTGACGGGGACATAAGCGCGGGCGCCGCTCCCTTGCCAGTCTGCGGGCACTCAAGCCCGGCGGCGCAAGGCTGCCCCGCCCAGGCGAAGACTAAAATTGCGCCGATAAGCCCGACTTCGCGCCGCATCTGACGCTCGGATAGAGAACGTGACATTACTGCATCCTCCTCTGCATCGCCGAATCGGCTGCAATAACGGAATCTCTTTTTTTGATATTGTCAGATCCGCCATCATCGATGACCCTGCCCCCAACTTTTATCCAGCGTTGAGGAGAGCTTGGCGGTTCATATTGCCCAGTTGGGCGGTGAACGCAAAGGGGTTTTGCGTGGAGCTTTCCGACTGGCTCGGCGCAAAACCCCTTTGCGATGCTGCGTAAGCTTGTGGCGTCAACCAGTTCAGCCGCGAGTGCGGCCGCTGGTTGTTGTAATCGGCCCGCCAGCTTTCCAAAGCCGTCCGGGCTTGCGGCAAAGACCGGAATAAGGTCTCGTTCAAGAACTCGTCCCGGAGCCGGCCGTTGAAACTCTCGATAAAGGCGTTCTGCGTTGGCTTTCCGGGTTCGATGTAATGCCAGGCCACGCTTGTGT
>CAVVJJ010000011.1:0-164613 GCA_963748525.1 uncultured Alphaproteobacteria bacterium | reverse complement strand
ACTCCTGCTCGCGCGTCAGATCCTGCGCCTCGAAGGCAAGCTTCTTGAGCCGCCTGAACTTCGCTGATGCGTCCGGGTCCGCGCTAACCTTGAAGAGCTTGAAGAACGGCCCCCTCGGGTCGGAAACGCCCGCCTGCTTCCATTTGTGAAATCGCTTGAGCGGGTCGGAGACCGACATGTTGTCGACGCGCGGAGGCTCGTGGAAACTTGCCTCAAGAAAGCTCGGCACATTCTTGAAGTCCGCATTCGCAAGCACGAAGGCGACCTTGCTCTGGAGGGCGGAAAAGTCCGCGTCCGCGTTGAATTGAGCACGAGAGAAGGAGACGGGGGCCTCGAAGTGAGCTTCCCGGAAAACCGCGTTTCCCTGAAACTGGGTGTCCTTGAAGGACGAATTCCTCGCCAGCGTCAAACCCGAGAATTCGGCGCTGTTCAGAAAGCGGCAGGTCGCCCACGAGCCGCCGTGATCGAAGCGAGCGAAACGGAAGTCGGAGGCGCCTCCGAAATCCGCAGCCGTGAAGTCGGCGTATCCGCCGAAGCGGGCTTCGATAAAGTTGGTTTCCAAGGCGAATTTCGCGCCCCGGAACCTGGACGCGCCCTCCACGCGCATGTCGGCGAAGGACGCAGTCTTGTCGAAGCGCGCTTCCCTAAACGAGACGTCGCCCCAGAATTGACTGCGCTCCAGCTGGCACTCGCCCTTGAAGGAGGCCTCGGCAAATCGGGCTTCGCCGGTGAATTGGGTTTCCTTGAACGCCGCGGTCCCGAAAAACTGACAGGCGTTGAAGCGGCCTGCGCCGAAAAAACCGCGCCCTCAAACACCGCGTCGGCCGTGAAGCGCGCTTCTCGAAACGAGCAGTGCTCCCGAATTGAGACTTTGAAAAGTCGGCGCTGCCAATCAGCACGGAGGAGCGGAAATCCGCCTTGCCAGTGAACCTTGTGCGCTGGAACTTGACCCCGTGAGTGAGCGGGCCGTTCTTTTCCTTCAGGAACTCGCAGCGCTCGAAATCGGCTACGCCCTCGAAGACGGCGTCGTCGAAGATGGTTTGCCCTGAGAACTTCGCTCCCTTGAAGCTTGCGTCGGCCTGAAAATGGGCGCGGCTGAAATTTGCGGGAAGCTGGAACTGGGCGCCGGCGAAGGAAACAGGTCGCTCGAACGTCGCGCCGGAAAGGTTTACCGGGCCGGGGAAAATGTATCCGTCGAAATCGATCTCGTCCTCGAAATGCTCATTCGTGAAATCCGCATTTGCGACCTTCAGCCAGAGCCGCGTCTCGTCGTTATCGGCCTCGCCATACCAGTTCAGCGCGAACGCGCCAGCGTCCTGGAAACTGGCCCTCGACTTCAGAATCTGCGAAGCCCATTCATTCCAGGCGTCGCGCCCCATCTCGCGCAGCGCCCGCGTTTCCTGCCCGTTCATTTTGGCACAAGTCCCTACCCGTCTTCAGCCCTGTCATAAACGACCCGGCAATGGAGGCAACCCGATAACGGTCTTTTGACGACGCTTCATTTGGGCGAGTATGGCAATGCAATTTTCCTTTTGATGACCTGTGAAAAACTCTGACGCCTCTGCCTGGGGAGCCGCCGTGGTCGATTGGATCGCCGTTCTTGTCGTTTGCCAACTCGCCGGCGAGGTCGCCGTCGCTCTGGCCCATCTGCCGATACCGGGGCCAGTCGTTGGCATGGCCCTGCTGTTCGCCTTCCTCGTTTGGAACGGCCGCGTTCCCGACGGCCTCGGCAAGGTCGCCGAAGGCCTTCTGTCGAACCTTGCACTCTTGTTCGTGCCCGCGGGCGCCGGGATCATGCTGCATTTCAGGCTGCTGGCGGACGAATGGCTTCCGCTGGGGACTGCGCTGATCGTAAGCACGCTGCTCACCATCGCGGTCACAGCGCTGCTGATGTCGATGCTGACGCGGCGCTCCAGACATACGCCAAGGGAGGGACGCGTTGACTGAGTTTCGCGACATCTGGGTCTACCTCGCCGCGAGTCCGCTGCTGCACCTTGCCCTGACCCTTGTCGCCTTCAAGGCGGGCGTCATGATTTATAGTCGGCTGGGCGCCAATCCGCTCTTTAATCCGGTTCTCATCGGCGTTGCGATCGTCGTGTCCGTTCTGCTCGCGACCGGGACGACCTATCAAACCTACTTCCAAGGCGCGCAGTTCGTCCATTTTCTGCTCGGACCCGCGACCGTAGCGCTCGCCGTGCCGCTTTACCGCCAGCTCGAAAGAGTGAGGCGATCCGGCCCCGCCATCATCGCGAGCATCCTTCTCGGCTCGCTGACGGCGGCGGCGAGCGCGGTCGCCATAGCGTGGCTCCTTGGCGGCCATCGCGAAGCGCTCGCATCCATCGCTCCGAAATCCGCGACGGCGCCCGTGGCGATGGGCATCGCCGAGCAGCTTGGGGGCTTGCCGTCGCTCACGGCGGTGCTTGTCATCCTGACCGGCGTGCTTGGCGCGATGCTGGGGCCGCCGCTTTTGAACAGGCTCGGCGTGAAGGACGGGGCCGCCCGCGGACTTGCCCTGGGCGTTGCGTCTCATGGAATCGGCACTGCGCAGGCGCTCCAGGCAAGCGAGGTCGCGGGCGCTTTCGCGGGGCTCGCCATGGGCTTGAACGCCCTCGCAACAGCGGTTCTCGTCCCGATCCTGTGGCGGATCGTTTTCGGAGGCGGGTAGCGGCCGGAGATTCAGGTTGCGACAGGGGCGGTCCCGCCGGCGTGTTCGAGAGGACTCTTTTCTCGTTGTCAGTTTTTCGCTAAATAGTGCACTCTGCGCCGTACCATTGCCGGGCGTGTAGCTCAATGGTCAGAGCCGACGGCTCATAACCGTCTGGTTGCAGGTTCGAGTCCTGCCGCGCCCACCACTTACCCTTCTACAGCGATTTATCACCCTCCATCGAAGTCTTGATTTCTCGGCGACTTTTGCCGAAAACACGTCCACAAGCGTCTATCGGCGTCCCCATAAAGCCGCCAAAATTTAGGGTACTTCTGAGGGCCTCAAGAAAGGTCCCCTGGAAAAAGGTCCCTATGCCCCTCACCGAACTCCAAATTCGCAACGCCTCGCCGGCCAAAGCCGTTCAAGCTCCTGGATGGACGGGGATTGTTTCTCCTGGTGAGACCGAACGGCTCGCGGCTGTTCCGCTTCCGTTACAGCTTTGCAGGAAGGCAGCGCGACCTCTCGCTTGGGGCCTATCCCCGTGTCAGCCTCAAGGAGGCGCGCACGTTCGCGGATGAAGCGCGCAAGCTGGTCACGCAAGGCTGCGATCCCGGCGAGGCGAAGAAGGTCGAGAAGCGCAAGCGGCTCTTGCGAGCCGAGAACACATTCGAGGCCATCGCCCGCGAATTCGTTGCAAACCGCGCCGCCCGGCGAGCCGAGGAATATGAAGGCTACACTCTTCGCCGGCTTCAGAACGACGTGTTCCCTGCGCTTGGGGCCCGGCCTATCGCCGAAATTGAGCCGCCGGAATTGCTTGACGCACTGCGCAAAATCGAGGCCCGCGGCGCTTCAGAGATGGCGCACCGTGTCCGCGTGATTTGCGGACAGGTCTTTCGCTACGCCATATCGACCGGGCGGGCGAGCCGCGACGTCGCGGCCGATCTCAAGGGCGCGCTCATTCCGCATAAGGGCAAACCGCACCCAGCGGTCAGCGAAAGCGAGCTGCCGACGCTCCTCCGTCATATTGACGGCTATCGCGGTGATCCTGTGACGCGGGCCGCGCTTGAACTTCTCAGCCTCACGTTCGTCCGCATTGAAGAGCTTGTCGGCGCGGCATGGGATGAAGTCGACCTTTCGAAGGGCATGTGGACCATTCCAGGCCATCGGATGAAGGTCAAGAACGAGCAGGGCCACCTCGTGCCGCTCGCTTCCCAGACGCTACCGATCTTTGAACGGCTCCGCGCCCTAAATGGCGAGCGTCGCTTCGTTTTCGCGATGGAAAACCGCCAAGGCTACCTTAGCGTGCAAACGCCGCTTTATGCCATCTATCGGATGGGGTGGAAGGGCCGAATGTGCGTGCATGGCTTCCGTGCCGTCGCGTCGACGATCTTGAACGAAGAGCGAGAACGAGGTCATCACGACTTCAGCGCCGACGTGATAGAGCGCCAGCTGGATCACGTTGAGCGCAACAATTCGCGGCGGCCGTACAATCGGTCAGAGTACATCAAGACGCGCGTCCTGATGATGCAATGGTGGGGCGATTATCTTGATCGGGCTCGCGAGACTGGCGAAAAACTGTGAACAAGATTTTTGCGGCCTAGCTCCAATTTGCTCTTCTGGTACACCATTGGTGTCTTCATCCGTCCATCACAGTTCACGGGTTTGAATGTCAGATCGAACTTTGAGAATTAAACAAATAGTCGCGATGACCGGGTTGAGCCGCGCGATGATTTACAAAATGATCGACGCTGGAGAGTTTCCGGGCGGCTTTTTGGCCGGAAGCGCAAGGCTTATTCGCGAAAGCGAAGTCTTAGCTTGGATGGCCGCCAAGGGGCGGGGCGAGTCTCCCACGTATGAGCGCATCGAACCGCCGTTGATGCTACGCAAAAGCGTTCCGTTCGATCCTTTTGACGACAAAGAATTCGAGCGTACGCTTGCGGAAGTCAGGGCTCGGATGCAATCTAACTATGATCAAGATCCAAACTGGATGCCGTTTTAGTTTTAGCAGTCCGGCACCTTCTGCTGCTTGATCGACGCCCTCTTGGCGGCCCGCTCCCGAAACCATTGAACCGACTCCGGGCGCTCGCTGAGGTACTCAAGCAGCAAATCGAGGGACGGCGGTACGCCTCTTTCGCCTGACAGGTAGCGCCGGATCGTTCGATCAGTTTCCCCAAGCCAGCGGCTCAATTCGGTTTGCCCGATACCGAGCGCCTGCATCCTCTCCCGCATCGCTTTCCCCTTCGAATCCATCTTTGATGGATAACATAGGACCGATTTAACGTCAAAAAGCGCTTTCTATCGCTCAAATTAGGACCATACGGGTTGACGTTAGGACCATCTGGGCCTATGAACATGCAGGACCACCTTCGATAGGACTTGCAGCCATGTCACCTTCGCGCCCTTGGGCTCAAATCGCACTCGGCTTGCCGGCCGTAGTTGTCATCGGCGCCATCGCGGCGGCGATGAACTGGCGGTTCGGCCAAACCTTGGGCCACACCGAACTCGACGGATATCTCTTCGGAGCGCTCGGCGTCGCCCTGGTAGCCCTGAATTGGATCATGCCGGGCGCGGCGGCCTTCGCGGCTTCGCGCAAGGCAAAATTGCAGCAAGCCGCCTGCATCGGCCTATGGCTTATCTGTGCAGCCTACACGCTCCTGTCGAGCGTCGGCTTCTCCGCCCTCCACAGGGCCGAGAATGGCGCGGATCGGCAAATTCAAGCCGAGCGCTACGCGACCGCGAAGGCGGATCGCGAGCGGCTTACGGGCGAGCTGGCGGCCATGAAAGCCAGCCCGAAATACCAGGCCGCCGCCGGATGCGCCGATGCGCGCGCCCGGCAAGCCGATTTCTGCGCCGAGGTGAAAGCCAAGGAGGCGGAGATCAAAGCCGCGAAGCGCGATATGGACGCAGGCCGCCCGGCCTCCGTGGACCCGCAAGCCGAGACGCTGGCGCGGCTCACGGGCCTGGAAACGGCGTCAGTCTCGACCGGCCTTGCCGTTGCGGTCGCCGTCGTCATGGAGCTGGTAAGCTCACTCGGCTTCTTCGCGGTCGCGCACGCCGCGCCTCTACCGCAAAGCGCTACGCCCAGCGCTACGCAGCCACCGGTCTTGACGCTCACGGCAGTTGCCGAGACGGACATCTCCGCCGCCGCCAAAGCGCTGGCCAGCCGTCCGCGCAAGCCCCGCCGCAAAGCGCTCCCTGCGCCAAGCGCTGCGGACGCTCCGGTGAAAGCGCCTCGAAAGCGCTCGCGTATGACGGCGTAGGGAGGGGAGAGTCTCCCGCGCGCCGGGGATATCTCGGGAGAGTCTCTTGCAGTGCGATGTAGACTCTCTGTGTTGCCGCAAGAGACACCTTGAAAACCGTCTCCTTTCGTGCGTAAATATTTGCGCATGGAGAGACGATGGCCGCGCCTGAAACCAATCGCCAGAAGATCGTCTCGCGCCTCAAGCGCGAGGGTTGGCAGGAAGAGCACGGCGGGGAGCACGACAAGTTCAAGCACCCACACCGCAGGGGCCGCATCATCGTGCCGCGTCATCGCGAGCTATCGCCCGGCGTCGCCCGGCAGATCGCCAAGCAAGCCGGATGGAGTGAGGAGTAACATGGTCAAAGCGAAAACTCGGTTCGTTGTGGTGATAGACGGTGAGCCCGGCTCTTTCGGCCTTTGGGTTCCAGATATGCCCGGCTGCACATCCGCGGGCGCAACGCTTGACGCACTCATGCGCCGCGCGCCGGAAGCATTGCGCTTATGGGCTGAAGATGCGCTCGCCGATGGCGAAGCCCTGCCAGCGCCGCGAAGCTTCGAGGAAATCGCCAAGGAGCCCGACGTAGCGGAAGCCCTAAAGCAGGGCGCCGTGCTGGCGATTGTGCCGCTCCTCCTGGAAGCGGGGCGCTCCGTTAAGGCGAACCTCTCTCTTGACGCTTGGCTTCTCGCCGCGATTGACGATGCCGCAGCGGCCCGCGGCATAACACGTTCCGCTTTCCTGTCGAGCGCCGCCAGAGAGAAGATCGCAGCGGAAGAGTAGGCCGCGAGCCGCCGGCGAGGTTACGCAAGCGACAAGAGCGCCAGGCCGGCCGCGGCGGCAGGGATCGCGAAGGCGACCCAGTCGGGAACGCGAAGGGGAAGGCGGGCCATCAGGAGCCCCTGGAGCTGCAGACACGCCCGAAGGAGCGCCAGCCCCGCCGCAGCGCCGTAGCGGCCTGTAAAGGCCTCCACGGCCGCCGCAAGGGCGATGAGGACGGCAAGAGGATCGAGGCGAGAGGCTTGCTTCATCCAAGCAAGCCTGAACTCGGGTAGTGGGTATTTAAATTTTCCCTGTTTGACATACGCTAGCAAACGGGAATCGACCGTGCCATATTTAAGGGCATGACACAGGAAACACCACGCAAGAAGCGCCCGCGCGATCCGGCCCAGCTCGCCAAGTTCGTTGTCGATGTGGCGACAGGCGAAATAGAAGACCGGGAGCCTACGCCAGAGGAACAAGGCAAAGACGCCGCCGCAGCTTTTCAATGGGCAAGCGAGGCGGAAAGGCACGGGCAAAAATCCTAACTCCTAGGCAGCGAGCAGAGATCGCGCAAGCAGCGGCACAGGCGCGCTGGAAAAAATCTTAAGCGGCCTTCTTGTCGTCCTCGTAGTCGTCAGCCGCCTTTCGTATTTCAATATCAAGCGTCAAATCCATCGGCAATGCTAGCGGTTCTTCCTCTGGGTTTATGCTGTTCCAGTGATCCATATCGAGCGTCAATTGCAATCCATCGCTTACCATCTGTTCGCGGCGGTTAACGCAGGACTTAAGCATCTGATAACGCGAAGCGTCATGAATATCGACGTAAACAAAAAGGTTTAGCTGCCCGGTCTTTTCTGGAATGGCATGATAAACTCGGAAGGGTTTTCCGGTTTTCGCGTTGTAATCCGTCTCATTGCGTGCGGCCTCTGTGAACTTCTTGGCCAACGGTCGATATCCGATGGAGGGGTAGGCATATTCCAGCCTTGCTCCTTCGCGAACTTAGCGACCTTGTGCATGTCAATTTCGGTTTCGCCCGTCTGTTCCTTATAGAAACGGATAAACCGCTGCCTCTGCTGCGTGGTGCTCATTCGAGATCTCCTTTTAAGGCTCGACGGGGGCTACGTCACCCCAGCCGTCTTTGATCGCATTTGGAAAGATGATTTCACGAACTTTGGCGAGATGCTCGCGGAAGCGGTCATATCTTCCGGTTCGCCTTTGCAGTTGTCCTGCAAGGATGCCGGGATGCACCTTAAGTATGCGAGCGAACCCGATCAGGTCACGTTCAGAAAAAAACGGCGCCTTACGAGCTATGAAAGCGTCTAAGGATACTGCTGGCACACAAAACTCTTGCGCAGCCTCATTTGCGAGGCGCTCGTCATCGTCAATATCTGGCCCGGTTCCAGCGCGGTCGCCCTCAAGCTCGGCGTCGAGCATAGCTTTATTCAGACCGTGAAGACGGATCACGTGTTCCATCTCATGGCGTAGAACAAACCAAAAATTGTCAACGCGATCAAAGCGCAAAGACATCCCGATGACTGGTGATCTATTGTCTAGCCAGAAACAAACCCCGTCGATTTTTGCTCTCGGTAGCGATTCCACTAATACGAAGCGGATGCCGCTTTCGGCCATCAAACGAGGAACTTTCGCCACTCCCTCCGCAGAGGAAAGCAACGTTCGTAGCTTGCTAATCACCGCCACGGCTGTTTGTGGAGAATATGGTGCCACAAGCATGTCTTTGGCAATTTGCTTCACGCGATAAAGCCAAGCTAATTGCGCTGGCGACGCTTCTTCGTTCACTGCAGTTTTTTTTGCTGCGTGGGAACATCTCGATATCTTCAGGCCGATTAACTCCGAAAAATCGTATCAATTCGGATTTCAACCTTTTTCGTGTCTCGGACGCTTTCGGCGTTTATCCATCCGCGTTTGATCATGTCCGCAACTGGAAGGTCTCCATAAAGGAGCGCTCTTGTTGCGCGTCCGGGATCAGGTTGAACAATAATCCTGGCCTGCGCCAGATCGAACTTCTTCTGCAATTCCAGAAACCGCTCTGCGGGAACTTGAAAGACTTCTTCGAGAATGATTGCGAATTCCGCGTCAACCGGCTGCTTGCCGCCGACGATCCGCGTGATGGTGGATTTGCCCACAGAAAGGACTACGGCAAGCGTCCGTTTGGTCCAGCCGCGCTCGTCCAAAAGCGCTTGGATTAAATGGCCCGGCGTTCGAAATTTGGCATTCTCTTCGTCCATGGTTCAGCTATAAGCTGATTTGCGCAAAAACGCAAATGTACCTTTTTTGCTTGACGCTACGAATAAAAGGTACTATTTTTAGGTCATGAACAAGATGACCAGAGAGCAACGCACCCAGATCCTGCACCTTCTTTGCGAGGGATCGTCGGTGCGTGCCGTGAGCCGCATAACCGGCTCCGCAAAGAACGCCATCCTTAAACTGATGGCGGACGCGGGGAAGGCATGCGCGGCCTATCATGACGAGCACGTTGTCAACCTCAAATCCAAGCGCGTTCAGGTCGATGAAGTCTGGTCCTTCGTTTATGCGAAGGAAAAGAACGTTGCCAAAGCGAAAGCCGCTCCCGAAGATGCGGGCGATGCTTGGACATGGACCGCGCTT
This sequence comes from uncultured Alphaproteobacteria bacterium, assembly GCA_963748525.1. Taxonomy (GTDB): domain Bacteria; phylum Pseudomonadota; class Alphaproteobacteria; order Rhizobiales; family Rhodomicrobiaceae; genus Rhodomicrobium. Next base: position 155,346 of record CAVVJJ010000011.1, on the reverse strand, counting down.
GATGCTGACTCCAAGCTTCTGCTGGCTTACTTCGTTGGCGCTCGCGACAGCGAAAGCGCCTCAACCTTTATGGATAACGTTGCCAGCCGGCTTGGGAACCGTGTGCAACTGACGAGCGACGGGCACCGCGCCTACCTCGAAGCCGTGGAAGGGGCTTTTGGCGCAGACGTTGATTATGCCCAGCTCGTGAAAATGTACGGCGCTTCGCCGGAGAGTTCAAAGGGCCGGTACTCACCAGCCGAATGCACAGGCATCAAAAGCCCGCATCGAGGGCGATCCTGATCCCAAGCACATCTCGACCAGCTACGTTGAGCGCTCGAATTTGACCGTGCGCATGCATAACCGGCGCTTCACCCGGCTCACAAATGGCTTCTCGAAGAAGCTCGAAAACCACGCCTATTCCGTGGCCCTGTTTGCCATGTATTACAATTTCTGCAAGATCCACAAAACCCTTCGAGTTACGCCAGCGATGCAGCTGGCGTTTCAGATCGGGTCTGGGATGTGGTCGATATCGTTAAACTTGTTGAGGATGCGGAGCCTAAGTCCGGCAAGCGCGGGCCTTACAAAAAGAAAACGGCTTAATCTAAGCTTTCCACACCGCTAGGGCATAGGCCTTTGGCCGCATCGATTGTCGATGACAAATTGAAAGTGCTTAGCTAGCGTTACACATCGCTCTCTCCGGCGACCAAGGGAGTATTGAAATGGGAAATGAGCGCAATACTGAAAATCTTGTACGGGACGCATTGCGAGAATTGGGATATTACGATGAAGACAATTCTACGCGAGTAGAGGAGCAAAAAAGCGAAATTGAATTGAGCCAAACGACTGTTAAAATCCGCCAGCAAGACTGGCAACGGTGGCAAGGGCGCTCCTGAATTCACATAAGCGATGCTTCCATCCCTGACTTTCTCGTCGTGATAGAATGCAAGGCTGACGTAAAACACCACGAAAGCGCTGCCAGGAGCGACCCTGTTACATACGCTGTGGACGGAATCCTGCATTACGCCAGTCACCTATCTAAGGAGTTCAACGTAATTGCGGTTGCGGTTAGCGGCAAACAAAATCGCAGTTGAAGATATCAACTTTCCTCCACCCAAAGCGGCGACTCGAAGGAGTTAAAGACCAAGGACGGGGCATCCATCCAATCTATAATACCTTGGGACGATTATATTGAGCATGGAACGTTTGATCCAGCCGTACAACTGCTGCGGCACGATGAACTGATGGCGTTTTCTCGGGAACTTCATGACTTCATGAGGGATCACGCGAAACTGACCGAAAGCGAAAAACCTCTCCTAGTGAGCGGGACATTAATCGCCCTACAAAACCAGGCGTTTGCCAAAACCTTCGACGTTTACAAACCCGAAGATATCCAAAGAGAGTGGCTAAAGGTCATTAGGGATCAAATCGATAAGGCCGAATTGCCGCAAGCAAAAAAATATAACATGACGCAACCCTACTCGACCATCGCTGTAGCTCCTGCGCTAGGCAAACCTACTGACGCAAAAACAGCGGAGAAATTTCCGAAAGGCGTGCTTTTTGAGCTTATTAAAGATTTGAATGAAAAGGTCTGGCCGTTTATAAGTATTTATCATGACTTTGATGTTGTCGGGCAATTTTACGGAGAATTCCTAAAATATACCGGCGGGGATAAGAAGGCTCTCGGGATCGTTTTGACGCCTCGCCATATTACAGATTTGTTCGCCAGGTTGGCGAACGTCACCAAAAACAGCAATGTATTAGATATTTGCGCTGGCACAGGTGGTTTCCTAGTGTCCGCAATGTTTCACATGACGAGGCAGGCCGTTACAAAGGAGGAGAAAGACAGAATCAGCCGCACGGCCTCATCGGCGTTGAACATTTGCCGAACATGTACGCCCTTGCGGCAAGCAATATGATCCTTAGGGGCGACGGCAAGGCCAACCTCCACCAAGGAAGCTGTTTTGATCCGGGAATTGTCGCAGCTGTCAGAAAGCATGATTGCAACATTGGAATGCTAAATCCCCCTTACTCCCAAGGTGATGAGGATTTGCATGAACTCGTTTTCATAAAGCAGATGCTTGATAGCCTCAGGCACGGCGGAACAGGAATTGCGATAGTTCCCATGTCGTGCGCGATATCTTCTAACTCATTACGGGAAGAACTGATGCGGTCCCATACGCTAGAGGCGGTTATGTCTATGCCAGACGAACTGTTCTACCCCGTTGGCGTAATAACATGCATCATGGTCTGGACCGTTGGGACGCCTCACGCTACCTCAGATCGCAAGACATGGTTCGGGTACTGGAAAGATGATGGCTTCGTGAAGACGAAGCATAGGGGCCGGATTGACCTGAACGGAAAGTGGAATAGCATTAGAGATCGCTGGGTTGAAATGTTTCGCAACCGCGAAGTGCACGCTGGCGAAAGCGTTTTACAGAAAGTAAGCCATTCCGACGAGTGGTGTGCGGAAGCTTATATGGAAACGGACTATTCAAAGATTACGCAGGACGATTTTGCAAGGGTAGTAAAGGATTATGCCGTTTACAGGTTACTAGGAGGACAGTTGCAAACTGCGGTTGAAGAAATGGAGGATGCGAACGGGGGCTCTGCCAATGACCAAAGTTAGCGATATCTTTGATGTTAGATACGGTCATTCCCTTGAACTTAATCGGCTTAAGATAGTAAATCCTAGTGACGGCGTTGCCTTTGTATCTCGCAAAATGGGCGATAATGGGATATCCGCTTATGTGGCTACGATCCCCGATCTTGACCCGGCTCCGGCTGGCGATATTTCCTGCGCTCTCGGAGGGAATGGCGTTCTTACGACCCATCTTCAGGAGCAGCCATTCTACGTTGGCCGAGACGTGGCGTTGCTGCGGCCATTAATGGCATTGAGCAAAGCTCAAATATTGTTCTACTGCCTTTGCATTAAAGCAAATAGATTTCGTTACAGTTACGGCCGTCAGGCAAACCGCACTCTCAGAGACATAATTGTCCCAGATATCGAATCACTCCCTTTGTGGGTGAACGAATTCAATGTTGAGATGTACGCAGGCGCGGATAAGCCTGGATCTTCAGATGATATCCCGGCTCTCTCTACGGACAGGTGGAAGCCCTTCATGCTTGGTTCTTTATTCGATCTCAAAAAGGGGCGCAGGCTTACAAAAGCCAATATGGTTCGCGGTGATATACCCTTCATAGGCGCAATCGACTTCAAACAACGGGGTTTCCAATTACGTTGCATGCGCCATTCATGATGGGAATACGATAACGGTTAACTATAACGGTGCTGGTGTCGCTGACGCTTTCTATCAATCCTCGCCGTTTTGGGCTTCGGACGATGTAAACGTTCTTTATCCACGCTTTGCTCTAACTCCAGCAATAGCCCTCTTTATCGCTACGGTGATTCGCAAAGAGAAGTACCGATTTAGCTACGGAAGAAAGTGGCACTTGGAGAGAATGAAGAGCTCGGCCATCAATTTGCCAGTTGCCGAAGATGGGAATCAGACTGGTTGTTTATGGAGCATTACATAATGACGCTTCCGTTCAGTTCGCAGATTTTCGATTGATCACGCTCAAATTTCAAAAGTACCCACTACCCTGAACTGTGCTTCATGTTTTTTGCGTTTACGATTTCGTACAACGGGTGCTTGTAGGCAATCCGGCCGTCCGTGCCGCGATAAAAGCCCGGCTTTACGCTCAAAACGTCCTCGAAACGCCGCTCTGCCCGAAAGCGCGCCGCGGCGGCCTCCAGCTTTTTCTCTTTTGGGGTCATTGTGGTGTCCATGCTTTTACCCCGGGCGAACGCCACAAGGCCCAGCGGCGCGCCCGGTTTGCCAACGCCGCATCGCTATTTTGCCGCGGATTGGGCGCGAACGCCAGAGCGCTGTCACTTGGGCTCCTCTTTGAAGGTGACGCCTCGCATGCCGATGAAGACGACGCCGTGAGCGTCGAAGGCCTCCGCGATTTTCCGCAAGTTCTGACTAAGCATGCTGGAGGTGCGCTCGGTCTCGTAATCCGCAATGGTCGAATGCGCCACCCCGCTATGCTCGGAAAGTTTGTGGCGGTTCCAGCCCAAGAGGGCGCGGGCGGCTCGGATTTGTGCGGCAGTGAGCATGTCCCTGTGTGACATGAGTTTTCCGTCCTTCCAATAAAAAAAGTTGACCTTTCGTAAACGCCGAATGTAGGATCGGGCAAGCATTTTTATTGATGCAGTCGCAAATTTTAAGATTGCACCATGAAAAATGCAGGCACGGTAAGTCGGAGTTGTGACGATGGTTTTGAATATTTTGGAGCTGAAACGAGCGGCGGCTCTGCTTTCGAGCGCCCGGCAATTCGTGGAAGAGGCGCTCTCCATCGCCGAGGGCGCTGCGGACGTGGCCGTGCAAAGGGCGATCAAGCCGCTTCTGGCAAGAGCCCGCGACGTGCAGACCGAGATCGAGGGCCGGTTAAAAGCGGCAGAACGAGATGCGGATAAAGCCTGATTTCTTTCGGGCGTGTCCTCAGAGCACTTTCGCCGGAGTGGCGAAGTCGGTTGCATTCAAAAGTTGAAATGTGGGGAGTGAAACATGATCGACGACCATATCGAAGACGTGAACGACATAGCCGTAAAGCTCGCCGGCGTCGGCGCAATGATAGCCGCCGCCGAACTCGCCTTCGCCGTCAAGGCTTCTCCGGCCGGAACGTCGGCAGACGATGCGCTCGCCGCCTTCCGCCGCGAGAATGGCGCGCTTGCCTTCCTCGCCGACGCGCACAGGAAGCTTGTGGCGGACCTCGAGGAGAAGCTTGCCGAGCTGGCTGCCGATGCCGAGAAGGGGGACTTCCCGGCCGCCGCAGGCCTTCGGGCGGTTGCGTGATGAGCCATCCTGCCAGGCGCGCCGCCTGAAAATGGCGCGCCACCTTGCCCGATCGACCATTTAAAGCGATATTCGTATCAGGAGACCAGAATGTCGAACGACGCCATAGACCTCACGCGGGAGCGTTTCAACCGGATCGATGCGAAGCTCGACCGTCTTCTCGAGCTGCAGGAGACGGCGACGCTGCGCCTTGGGTCGCTCGAGCAAAAAGTCGCCCATATTGGCACAGACATAGCCCGCATCGATGGGCGCCTTGACGGATTCGAGAAGAGGCTCGCGCACATCGAAAGGCGAATCGGCCTAATCGACGCCTAACCCCCGGCGGCCTCCACGATAGCGGCCCGCGTCTCTTGAGAGAGGTTCAGCCCGGCGAACAGCGGCGTTCCCGGGTTAGCCCACAAAGCCTGATCGTGCTCCGCCGGGTTGAGCACGACGGCGCCCTCGCTGGCCTCCACCGCAAAGTTAAACTGCCTCGTTCTCTTTCCCGATCCTGACACGTAATCGAACGCGCTCACGTAGCTGAGGACGCGCACGACGGCGAGGCCGGTTTCCTCTCGCACCTCGCGCGCAAGAGCTTCGATCAGCCCCTCGCCGGCGTCCACCGTGCCGCTTGGCACTTCGTGGAGGCCTGCAAAGTCTTCGCCGGGGGCGCGGTGCAGAATGAGGAAAGCGCCGCTGCGTTCGATGAGGGCGCCGACGACCAGCTTGGCGATGCCGTCTCTCTCCGCGTCGGCGCGAAGCCGTTCAAGGGTGGCGCTCATTTTGCCGTCGCGTCCTCAAGGATTCGATAAACCGACGCCCGACCGATGCCAAGCCGGCGGGCGACCTCGGTAGCGCCGACGCCATTCTTGAGGAGCGTCAACACGTCGTCAGCCTTGGCCATCGCCGTCGGCGCGCGTCCCCTGTATTTGCCTTCAACTTTCGCCTTGGCGATACCTTCGCGCTGGCGCTCGAGCATGATCTCGCGCTCGAATTGGGCAATGGCGCCGACCATGTTGAAGACCAGGCGGCCCATAGGGCGTTGACGTGTCGAGCGCCGGAATCAACACCTTGAGCGCTCGCGCCCTTGGCGTGAAGCCGCGCCTCGATCTCGCAAAGGTTCGCGACAGACCGCGCAACGCGATCTATCTTTGTTATTACAAGCACGTCGCCTTCGCGGGCGAAGTCGAGCGCAGCGGCGAGCTGCGGACGTTCGGCGTCGACCGAACTGAGCTGCTCGCTGAACACCTTCGCCACGCCGGCCGCATTGAGGTCGCGGAGTTGCGCCTCAAGACCGGCAGTCTGCTCAAGCGTGGACGTTCGTGCATATCCAATTTCCATTGCATGCCCCTTTCGTCTCAATGATGTTATAGACATAATGATAAAAATGTCTCAAAAAGTCAAGACCCATTTATGTGAGACAGTTTCCGGGCACTGCCTCATTGACTCACTAGGGCAAGGTCTATTGGGACGCTGGCAATGCGGCTGGGAAGGTCTGCCGAGTGCAAGGGATTGGGGCGACGCGGCGGCCTTAAGGATGGGGGAAACGCCGCGCGGCTGTGTGATAAGGGGCAAGCGGCCGCGCGGCATTGGGAGCGTCGCCCCTATTCGAAGAGAGCTTGCCGGCGCAGCCGGGGATAGCCCCCGGCCGCTGGAAAGTGTCATGCTGCTTTGGCTACATTGCCGAGATTGTCGATCCCCTGCCTGTGGCAACCGCTCACAATGGCAAGGCCAACCATGGCTTCCAAGTCCGGGCTATGCCCGGAGCGCTGGAAAGCCTGTGCCCAGCTGAGACTGTAGCTACAGGTTTTCTGATTCCAGGAAGCGGCGCGGATTTCGAGAGTATCCCGAATGGCTTGAAACAGCTCGGCTTTAGAACGAACATCCATGACTTACACACTCCAGATGCAGCTCCGCAACGAGTGTCGCGGATCGGCTGCACCGGCAAGCGCTCTTTCGGGGCGAAGCCGGACAGAAGTCCGGCCCCCCGCAGGTTGTTACATTTCCGCCTCATCCGTACCGTCAGGGCGCCGAACGCCTCGCAAGATGTTGAAGCCGTCGCCGGCGCGATTGACGCCCCATGCGATGCGGCCTTCGCTGCGCGGGTAAGCGTAGATCTCAGCGCCATCGATCGCTTCGACGCTTTTCTGAATCTGCGACCGTTGCGCCTTGCTTATGGCTTCCTCGATTTCCTTTTGGTACTTTGCTTTAGTGGACATGCACACTCCATCGAGGGCGGAGCCGGGCGCGGGAACGCCTGGAACAACTCCGCCCCGGAAGGGCGCTTACGCAGCTTGCGGGCGGAGCCGGGAAATGATCCCGGCCCCTGGATTGCATTAGGATTGGATTACTAGGCTGTAGGAGCCGTCCTCGCTTTTCGGCAAGGCGGCGACGATCTCGATGGCCTTCGGCTTCGGTACTTTGAGCGTCAGCTTGAACAGGCTTGTCGCCAAGCCGCCTCCATAATTCTCGCCGTACCTTTCCGTTGCGTCCTCGGCTTCCTCGGCAATTGCGAAGTCGCCGTCTTGATCCACAACGATGGCCACCGTTATCTCAGCAAAATCGTCTTCCATGTCACACTCCCAATGGCGGAGCCTCACCGCGGGAACGGCGAGACCAGCTCCGCCCGGAAGCTGCGTTGAGGGATGTTCTGCTTACCCTAGCTTTGCGGGCTCCCTCGCCTTCCGGTGCCGTGCCATTGCTTGGCGGTTCCCATGGAGAGCGAGTTCGGTTGGGCCATCCCATGACCCAACGCTATATGAAATAATTTCATGTGTCAAGTGCAGTTCAAGTATAAATCAGAGAAGCTCGCCGCCCCTCTCAAATTCTCTTCTGATGTAGCCAAGCAACAGCGCCACAGTTTTCGTCGCTGGTCGCTTCCCAGTCTCAAGGGACTGGTAGTTGCGCCAAGTCATGCCTAGCTTCTCAGCCATTTGAGCTTGCGTAAGCCCAAGCTCTTGCCGAAGCTCGAGAAGATCGTCTGGCAATATGTGCGGCGTTGTGTCCATAATACTTCGTATGAACTTTTTTCATGTCGCCGTCAAGGGGCTGGCAGGCGCTGCCTGGCCCGCCTCCAAAGCCGGGCTTGGATTTCGGGAAGACCCCCACCCCCCCCATGCAGATCCCAAGGCTCGGGCGCACAGCGCGCCCTCCGAACTCTCACGCCGCGCAGGGGGGCGCTCACCGTATGAAGGACCCACATGCAAGCCGAGCCGGCCTCTTCTGCCCGCCACCCCTTCTCTACAGACTCCTCCCCTTTGGCGCCAAGCAGAACCGTTTCAGGTCCTGAACTGCCGCCATACATACGCTGTGCCGCCGGTGATCAGGGCGCACAAGAGTGGCCACGCCAGCGCCTCGAGCGGATAGTAGGTCGCCCACTCCACCAGGCCAGACGTCCCGCGATGCAGCGGGTGAGCAAAAAAACCGACGATGAGCCCAAAAGCGGCGCCCACAATCAGCAAAGCGATTAGGCCGGCCCGATGCTCAGGTTTCCACTTCCTGGGATCAGTCACAGCGCTTGCTGGGGATGATGGAGCTGGCGTATCAGGCACGGGCTTCAAACTTTCAGCTTGAGGTTCAAGACGCGGTTCTCCACCGGCGCTCACAAAAGCCGGAACGTCCGCAAATTTGGGTCTTCGGCTTTTCCAGCGCCGGGCGACCATGCTCGTGATGATGATCAGCAAAAGCGTTGATGGCGTGCCAAAAGCGATCTCCTGAAACACTTGCTTGCCGACGTCATCCTGCAATTGGATCGACAGGCCATAGCTCAAAGCAGAAAGGGCCACTTCCAGGACGGCAACAGCGACCATGCGCCAGATCCACGACGACAAACTCAGCGCGATTGCGATCGCGGGAACAATGTGCACTGGGTCTATCGCAGCGACCAAAAGCTTAGCTAGAGCAATGGCAGTAGAGCTAAAAAAGTCTCTTGGCGCGTGTGAAAGGATCTCCTGCGAACGAAGTTGTTTGCGCTTGCGGTCGATCAAGTAATCGACCAGGGCGCGAGTTTGTGGCTCCGAAAAGTGCAGGCCATAAGGCTCGCCTTCCTTGTTCGCCTCCTCGACGCTGACCATTTCGCCCGTTTGGTTCTGCGCGAGCGCGACCGCGGACGCACGAGATGATGTCAGGTTTTCCAGGCCGCCGCGAGCCGCCTCGCCAAGGTAGCGCGAACTTGAGACTGGGATGTCAGTATCGAGCAGGCGATAGTTGTCTTGCGGATAGTAATCGTTAAGCGCTGCAAGCGCGGGAGATTGACTAATCAAAAAGATAACCACAAATTTAAGGGCGAGAACGCCAAACCCTTCAAGTTTTGACATTATGCAACCTCAAAGTGATGCTTAGATAGATTCGGCAAGCGCTAGAATAGATAATCCGCCATAGGCCCGGCCAGCGCTCCGCCAACAAGCAATCCGACTATGAAGCCGATCATTCCTTGCTCCATTGGATCTCCCGAACGAAAGCGCGACGCTACATAAGCGCAAGCGACTGCCACGCTCAAATCGGCGAATATCATGAACGTAGCTTTTGGAGATGTATTGATCATCCAGCCAATTAGTGATGCCACGACAATCAAGATAAAAGGAAATATTAGCTTCGTGTATACAAGTAATCTTAGGAACCAATACCCAACAAAACCAGTCAGAAGGGTCCATCCGATCACAAGTATCGTATGATCTACTTCGCCAATTATCTCGTTAACTATTTTGGCTGTCACGAACTAAGCTCAGCTGTCGCGCGATGGCCAGTCCATCCAATCCCGAAAGGCCTTTTGCTTTTCCGGATCGGGCTCCCAGCGAGCGATCTGGTAGCCAAGCTGAAGCACGCGCGAACACACCCAGCGCTCTCCCGGCGGAACGCCGCGCAGTTTTTCCTCCCACTCCGCGCGCATCTTCCGAAATTGAGCCATTCGAAATTCGATCATTTTTTGGTCCATGCTTGCGCCCCTCACCGGCAAGGAATTATCTATCAATTAATGCAACACAAGCTTGAGCGCAAGTTGGCATCTAATTAGCTTTTAAAAAGAGCGAGGCGGCAAATCGAAATACCTCTCCAGCGACTCGCAGGAGCCCAAGGAAGGCACATTCCTAAAATCGGCTACGGGAGTAGCGGGCCGCCTCACTTCGCCTGCGTAGCCTATGCCTGTGAGTCACGGAGCAGCGATTATTCGCCGTGGTCGTGAAAGCCAGTCGATCCACACCATTTGGCCGGGTTATAACTGGGGTTATAGCCAAGCCGCCTCTCGCAAAATCGCCCAAGGGAACATGGCTTTACCTTGAGCTTGCAAGTGGTGTTGAAATCCGCATATCCACCTGAACAAAAAGCAAACAACTCGACAGCGCACACTACCACCTCAGACGCTTTGGCGTCTAAGGCCGCGCCGGACGCTCCCAATAGCTCTCTGTCATGGCGTTCAGCGACGGTCATTTCGATGAGGACCGGCGGGGATTGCGCGGGGAGCTTGCCTGACGAGTGGAGCGCGGCGCACGCTTGGCGTTGCCCTTGCCGTGATCCGATTCCGTCCCCTTGGCGGCGGCTTTCGGCCTTCCGCCGAGGCGGCCGTTGTTTCGAGCGGCTTGAAGCTTTCGTTCACTCACCGACTTGCCGCCTTGGGCGCCGAGTTGCGCGGCCATCCATTTGCGCGAGCCGAAGGCGCCGGCGAGCAAACCTGCCAGCGTGAAATCGACATCGAGCCTTGGAAAATGCAGATCGAAGCCGGCCGGGCTGATTTCAATCTCGGCAAGCTCGGCAGCCGTCGCGCCCGCAAGGCCCTGCAGCTTGTCAGGAGGAAAGCTAACATCGGCGCCGGTGCTGAGGTCGATCGCAATCCGGCCGCGCTCGTGATCGTAACGGGCGGACACGGCGCGGGGCTCGCGCTCGAGGCGCTCAGTCATCCGCTGATTGGCGGCCTCAAACTCGGCCTCAGAGATCACCATGGATTTTCCTCCACTCGTTGCACAAATGGCCAATGACCGCTTCAAGTTCCGCCTGCAACTCGTTCAACTCGGACCTGCTGAAACGGTAGTTTTCTCGAAGCGTCGGCGGGCCGCCGGGGCAATTCAAGTAAAACAGCGCCTCACTGCCGCCGCGGACAACATGAACGTGAGCCGGACCGTGATCGTTCGTCCTGATGCTCACCCTTGCCCCGAGAACCCGCAAGACTGTCGGCATGCGTTTGCCCGCGTTGAAGTCGCTCGCGCTCATCCAACGCAAAACCAAAGCGCTTGGGTAATATAGGCTTGCTGAGACCCGAGCGCAAGCAGAACGGGGTGAGGCAGCGCGGGATTGGTGACGGGCGGGTTACCCAACATGCTGTCTAATAAGGGGGTTAGCAGACACCCTGTCGGGTAAGTCGGGGAGGGTGTCAGCCTGACAGGGGGGTCTCAAGTTGAGACGGGGGGGGAGGGTCTCAGCGCGAGACTCACCAAGAGGCTCGGCAGGAGAAAAAGCGAGATTGCAGGCGCGGCTGCCAGATGCGCCGCTGGTTTGACCCCATGGGTCGGCAGATGACCCACCCCCCTGTCACCGTGTCAGCTAAGGACGGTGTCTGGTAAGGGGGTGTCACGGTGAGGGGGGATTGGAGGCGATCAAGCCGGGCTTGATGGTGGCGGAAAGTCATTCTCATACGAGGCGATCGAAAGCAGGGTTTGTGAAAAATCCAAACATCAAACGCGGGAATTATGAAAAATGTAAGCTGCTTCACATGAAGCACGCACACACTCTCGCGCGCCCGTGTGGCGCTGCGGGAATGAGGGCTTTTTGCTGGTGGAAGACGAGGGGCCGGTGGCAAGGCCCCCAAAACCAGGGCCCCTGAAAATGTGGCGCTTGCCACCGCGCCCTGGTTGACCACGGCCTGGAAATTCAGGCGCTGGTGAGAAGCGCGACCAGCGGCGCGTTTGCGCGGGTAGCCACTTCCTGAAAAGCCGTATCCGGCAGAGAGCGCATTCAGCGAAGAAGCGGTGCGCAGCAAGGCGTATTATCAGCACCACGCTATATTTCCGTCGATCCTGAAGGCGCAGACGAGTTCTCTGGCCGTGTTTCCGAAAAAAACCGTGGGTGAGACTGGCCGACGCTTTCGCCCGTGTGCGGTCAAATATGGAGTCTCTGTCGGCATGACGTCTAATCGAGGTCGCTCCAATCTTCCAGCCGGTGCCCTCTCCACGCCTTTGCATTTTTGATTTTGTCGGCGAGACTTTGAAGAGCCTCCTTCGGGGTCAAGCCGGCTCGAATGTCGTCAGCGACAACGCGTTTGGCTTTTCGAAGCTCAGCCGGATCGAATAATCGTTTGTCCATGTCGCCTGATGCTCCCTTGAGAATGGCGAATTTGAGGGCCTTGTCGTCGATGCGCTCACGGTCAGTCATGTGCGATTTCCTCGTTCGCGGGGCAGTGTGGGTTTTTTTGGCGCGCGGGGAGCAGGGGGGGCAGTAAGTTACATTGGGGGGAAAAATTCAAGTTGGGCTTTTTGCGCCGTTCTGCTGTGTCAACCGAGGGTGAACTGAGCTGCACGGCGCCCTCCTTTCGTGTCTTGAAATTCGGAGACGCATTTCAGCAAGCCGATGGAAAGCAGCAATTTTTTCGCTTTCTGGTAGCGTTCCCATTTCCATCCGGGCAGGACTTCCGCTTCGACCATCGCAGTCACGTCAAGAGCAAACGTTTCGCCGCGGCGACAACGTGCAGAGTGCTCTAGCTTAAGCTTGAGTAGCAGTCTCAGAGCGTCGCCGTCGCCCTTGTGACCATCTAAAACTGCCATCTCGGCTCGGGTTATGAGAGCGACGCCGCCTTGTGCGATCATGTGCAGAAAGGGCCGCTCCCCATGATCTTTCCATACCGACTTCGCCCACCGAACGACCTCATCGTCTTCGAGGTGCCCACGGCAATGGTCGATCAAGTTGCCGTTCCATGTGCGAGCGGCATCGAGCAGGTCATCGAAGGTATCGCAAGAGGGCACCTGACTAACTAAATGATCGTTTAGACCAAGACCCCTCGAGCCACCTCGAAACCCGCTTTGATCCGACCATTCCCGAGGTTTGCCCGCACGCTTGGTTGGAGCGCCCTTTGTCGCTGCGCCCTCACTGAGGGACTTTTGCAGCAACCGGTGGACTTGGAACAGCGGAAGGTGCCGAAGCACCGTTTCATCGCATCCCAGCCACGAATAGTGAAATGACGCCTCTTTCTCGTGGACCGATGGCGGGAGGATACCAATCGCAGAGCCGTGTTGACCGTGCTTAAGATCGATGTTCAGGCCTAAAGAGCGAAGGCTCGAAACGTTTCCAAGGGTGATGTCGCCGGCGGCATAAAGAAAATGAGCGCCGCGGCGCGTTTGAATTTTTCCGGGCGTCTGGCCAAAGATTTCCTCTGCCTGACCCATTGCCTCTTCATCATCGGCGTCGACGGCTATTATGCCCTGTTGTCCAGGCTTTCCGGAGCAACAGCCAGCGACGTAGGCAATATTGGCGTCAGGATGAGCTTGCGCCCATCCACTGATAATTTCTGGGCCCGGCGCTCGCCTCCAGCTCGGGAAGCCCGCTAACGCCGGCTTTTTCCCGTTCGCCGGCAATACCGCCCAGCCGGCCCGTCTGAGCGCCACGGCGTGATCTGCAAACGTGTGCATCACTGTCACCATTTGCGAAAAAGCCTTGCGGTGACAGCCCTGAACGCCTATATTTCAGTTGCAATTGTTTCGGCATTTCGAGTTGCTCGGCAAAGCGTTTTCGTCAGTACAAGGTTATCACCAGGATCGCTTCAGCAAGCCAAGCAGACTGCGATCCGGATCACGCAAGACAACTGACGCATAACTCGACACACCACACACGAAATCAAACGCCCCGCCGGCAAGCGGGGCGTTTTGTTTATGCCGCCTGGTTTTCCATTGGCGCGATATCGCGATGACGGCGATATCGGCGCGGGCGCAGATAGCCCTTCCGCTCAAGGATCTGTAGGTGTCGACGTACCGCGAAGGACGAGGCTAGGCCTATCGCGTTGCCTAGCTCGTCGAGCGTTGGCCCACGGCCGGCGGCGGATAGCGCGTTCACAGCATCAAAAACTTCACGCTGTCTGGGGGTCAATTCGTGCATGGCGTCTCCTCCTCTGCAACTGCAGATAGGTGCGCCGGATAAATAAAGCAAGAGGTTGTTGAAGGAGTGCTCTAGTCCTTTTAAGCTTTTCCACAAAGACGCTTTCTCGCTGCGAAGAATACGGCAAATCGGCCGCTTTTAATACACAAGTATTAGCTAGTTCAGTGTCGCGGCATTCTTTGAATTCGATAAGTCGCGGGCGCGCCTGAGGACGTCGGCGCTTCTTTAGTGTTTGCACTTCTGGAAAATTCGCTATACGTTTCTATGCGACGTTGAAGGGCGTTTGCACGTCGCAAGCGATTGATTTGGCAGGCTTGGGACAGTTCAACCCCCTCCACCAATTACTCTAAAAAATCGATGTAAAATCAGGCAGTTATTCGAGAAGCCGCGGTTTGTCCCATCCTTTAGCCCATCCTTCTTGAGCCGCCGTGGCGCGGCGGCCTTCGTTCCGTGAAGGGTCCGCGCGCCGAAGGCGTTATTGGGCAGCGCTTAGTCGCCCGGTCAATTCCTTGATGCAGCCATGAAACGCGAAGTATCTACCTGCATCCATTGCCTTATCAACCGTACCGGAAATAGGAAAAACTATGTCTATACCACCTTGTTGGCGGTTGAAGCCAATTGAGACCTGATCTTTCGGAAGCATGCCGTATATGAGCGCTGAAAGAGGTAGCCAGTACGAGCCGCAGAAATTAAGCGAATTCTCGCACTGCAATGGCATCTGCAGCGGGGCGGCCGTTCCTTTAACTGCTAGGTACGCTTTTTGAACTTTGAAAAGGTTAGGCTGCATAAGGCCGTCGAAATCTACGCCTACCACCTTCAGGAGGACGCCTAGGTTTCCTCGATTTTCGGCCCACGTCAGCGAAGCCGAGATGGCAGACATGGAGCCTTGCCGATAAGTGTTGTCGAGAAATACCAGCCGCAGGTCCATGCCGCACGCCACCGTTCGGCCGTCGACGGTGCTGACGAAATAGTCGGTTTCGGAGTTGAGAAGCCTGTCCTGCGCCCACGCCAGTCCTGTGATCAGCGCCGTAGCGCATAGAACGATTACCGCCTTCCGCATCGGCTGCTCCTATCCTCATGCGCGGGCAACGCATCGCCCCTGAACCTTGCGCCAAGGCAGCCCGCTCCGATCAATCCCCAACCCACATGAAAAAGCCCCGGCGTTCAGCCGAGGCGTTTTCCTCAGTCCACAAGCGCGGCGCGCCGATCACGCGGCCAGCTTCTCAGGCGCGGCTTCCTTGCCCTTCCGAGGCTTCTTGGCGCGCACGGGCTTCAGAGCCGTGACAGCGGCCTCTTGCGTCTTCGCGCGCTTTGCAGGCTTTGCCCGCCGAGCCTCCGCAAGCTGCGCCTTCTCTTTCTTGAGCGCTTCGACTTCGCGCTTGAGCTGCGCCACCGTCTCTTTGTGCCGCATCTCCACGACGCGGCGGAAGAAGGCTCTTTCGTGCTCAATCCCGTAGGCGTGGGCGTCGTCCAGGCACGGGGCGCCTAATAGCGATCTGCTCAGCTCAGCCACTTTGCCGAGAATGGCGACGTTATCATTGAACGAGTAATGCACGTAGTTTCGGCCAAAGGGCAGAAACAGCCCCCCGGCGTCGCCTTCAACATAACGCCGAATACCGCGCATACGCTTGCCGCGCTTCTGTACCTCTATGTAGACGAAATCGCCGGGCTCGATTTCAGCGCCTGGATGCACGACAACAATATCCCCTTTCCACAACACAGGCTCATTGGCCTTGTCTTCGACAGGCACGGCGAAGGCGCCTTGTGGATGCTTCCGCAGTGCTTTGTGGAAGTCGCCCTTTTCGGCGGCTTTCTTGATTTCTTCTTGGATGGCCATGGGCTAATTCCCTCTTCTGGTTGCGAGAATCACCAAAGCGCCATTTCTGGTTGCTAACTCCTTAACAAGCCACGAGCGCGGATGTGGATGCATGCGACTGTGGCAAATCGATTCCAGTTAGTCAGCATGGCGCCAGCTGCTAGCGCGCAGGCTGGCCGCCGTCTGGCGTCAGCTGCCAGTTCGCAATGGGGCGCTGCGGCATATAGCGAAGCAGTTCGGCGGCAAGGGCGCGCGTCTGCGGAGAACCGGCCGCAAGGCGCCGAAAAGCATCAAGGCCCGCATCGCTGTAACCGCCCATGAGAGCCGCGCCGCCAAGGACAGCGCGCGATGGGAGATGGCCAGCGCCGGCCGCCAATCCGGCGAGCAATTCGCCCCACGCGTGCCTATCCTGCGTTCCGCTGTTCGGCACGCCCGGCTGCAAGACGGCGCGCGCATTGCCGGACAGGTCCTGCATGAGTGCGTTGCCGGTCGCGGCTTGGTTCTTCGTAGCCGCGTTGCGCCGCACGGCCGCGTCAAGTCCCTGTGGCGAGAATACGCCGTCAATGGACCCTGCAGAATTCGCCGCGTCGCGGATACGAGCCCAATTCGCGTAGGCCCTGTCGCTCGCCGCCAGATCGGGCGCGACAGCGGGGTTCTGCCGCGTCACCATTCGGTTAACAGACTGATCCAGGTCGCCAAGGGCCTGCCCGAGTTGCCGATTGTAGTGGCTCGGGTCACGGGCCAAGCCGCGCACCTCGTTGCCAAGAGCTGACGAAAACCCGGTCAGCTCGTGGCCGGGAACGCCGGCCGGATAGCGCTGGTTTAGATCGTTAAGCGTGTCTAGCCACTGATTGACGCGGGTCTGCTCTTCCGGGCGAAGGTAGCGCGGCGCGCCGCTGACGGGATTGTTCCCACGGCGCAGCTCGAACATATCGCGAACAAGCGGTTGATCCACGCGCCCCTCGGCTTGCGCAACGAGCTGTTCGCGATTCTGCTGCCAAAGGTCGAGGGCATGCGCCATTGCGTCGTGGCCCATGGGCATGTCATGGGGAAGCTCCTCGCCAATTTCGCCAAGCATCCGGTTGATCGCGGCGCGGTTCAGGCTCAGCGTGGCGCCCTGCTGCGCTTCCTTGATCTGCGGCCCGGCAAACGGAATAGATGCGCTCAGGTCTTCAGCGCTCTTCCAAAACCCGCCAAGCGGCTTGCCGGGCTGTACTGTGCCGAGAAGCTGGCCGGGCGTAAGCGTGACGCCTTCATCAAGAAGCGCCCGCTTGGCAGGGTCCTGCACGCCAAGAAGCGCCCGGCCCATCGCAGCGCCCACAGGTTCAAACGCCGCGCCCATCACGGCGCCGGTTCCTACCTGTCCGGCCTTGCTGCCCGCGTAGTCATCCGAGCCCGTGACAGGCTCTGCGGCGCCCATAAAGGCGCCTGTGCCTGCTCCGCGCGCAAGGATGCGTCCAAGCAGCGTCGGCACGTTTTCAGCCGCAGCGCCAGCGCCCACACCGCCCATGTAGTTGATGGGCGAAGCCACCGCGCCGCCTACGCGATACCAGTCCGTGTCTCCCGGCTGCAGCCCTTGAGCTGCGCGCTTCGCCTGATAGTCCGCTTCATCGGCGTTCAGGTACTTGTCAACCTTGGCGGCGTTTGCATCCTGGTATTTGGCTTCCGGGCTGTCATCTCCATAAAGCTTGTGGGTAGCCCAGCGCACGGCGTGGCTTTCGAGCTGGCCGATGCCATGGATTGGGTCAGCGATCGCGCCTTGCCAGAGGCCCGAACGCACAGCGCCCTGTCGGGCTTCGTTCACGGAAGCATCGTAGTTTTCGGGGCTGGTTCCTTCAGGATCGAAGCTTGAGGGACCCTGCCGCCCGGTTGCCTGCTGCTGTGGCGCCCGTGTCGCCTGACCGGTTACGGGCGTGAACGTCTTGCCGGCAGCCTGCACGACGGGGAACTGTGCCCACGGATCGTTTGCCGCTGCCTGCTGAGGCTGTGCCAAGGGGAACTGCGCCCACGGGTCGCTCGCCGCTGCCTGCTGAGGCTGCGGAGATCGCATGGCGGCCTGCACGACGGGGAAATGCGCCCAAGGATCGTCTGCCGGTTCAATCCGCGTGCTGTGCCATTGCGGGTCATAGCCTTCGCCTGCCAGCAGTGGTGACGCCCCCTCGGGCGGGATGATCGTGATGCCGTCCACGGCGCCCGGATAGGACAACTGCGTGTTTGCGTAAAGGCCGCCGCCTGCAGCGCCCATCATGCCACCTTTGCGTAATCGACGTGGCGGATGCCCTTGGCGTCGCGCATCACGGCTTCAGGCTGTGTTTTCTCAACCTCTTGCGCCATGACGCCAATGTGCTTGCCGTCGTGCGTCCGCCCTCCAAGGGCGAAAAGTTTGAAGCCCGCTTCGCCCGGCGCCGCACTGCCAAAGCCAAAGGGCTTAAAGGCCTTGTCCTCGTAGCCTTTCTTGTAATCGAAGGCGTAAACCTTATGTCCGCCAGGCGTCTTGACGCCAAGGTCTTCGATGTTCTTTTTGATACGCCTATCCGAGCCGGGCGGGGGCGCGGGCGTGGGCGTGGGCTTCAGATAAGTGGCGAGCCCCTGAATTGCCGCTCCGCCTAGCCCGAACAGCCCTGAAGTCAGCGAATTCTGCGCGCCCATCTGCGCGTCGTAAGTGTTCAACTCGCCCTGATACTCGTTGCTGACGTCGTTTTCGTAGTTTGGCGCGGCCACTGTCGAAGTTGGCACGCTCGAAAACGTCGGGGTTGTGGGCGCGGCAGTGCTTTCCAGGGAATTGTAAGAGCCAAGCAGTTCGCCAAGCTGCTGCGCTTGCGCCGTGTTCTGCAGGTTCGCGCCCTGGATGCCTTGGCCATAGAGCGTGTTTTGCTCCTGCTGGCCGGCTGTGACAGCCGAGTTAAGGGCCGCTTGCGTCTGCTGGTTCTGGCCGGTCTGCAGGACCTGCATGGCATTGTTGTAAGCCTGCGTGCCGGGCTGCAAGCCCTGGTTCACAAGCTGGTCCTGCAGCTGCTGTGACTGCTGCTGCTGAATGGGCTGCAGGAATTGCTCTTGCGTGTTGAACGCCGCCTGCTCAGCCTGATTGACCGCGCCCGGGTTGGCTGAACCGTTCGTGACGCCATAGACGATATTATTGTTGATGTTGTTCGGCAGATTGGCGAGCGAAGACTGAAAGCCTGTCGCGGCGTTTCCCTGTGCGATCTGGTTGCCGAGCTGCGAGTTGTAAAGCTGCTGCTGGCCGGGGCTGAACGACGTGCTTTGGCTGTAAATCGGCGTGCCGTCCGAATTGTAGCCCGTAATCTGGTAATCGGACGAGCCATAGGCGTTCGCCTGGTTGACGCGGTTCAATTCAGCGGTCTGCGTCGCGGCTGCCTGATTGTACTGCGCCTGCTGCGCAGCGGTCGCAGTTGGGTTAGGAGGCGTAGGAGGCGAAGGCGAGTTTTTAGACATGGAATTGGGTTCCCTGTGATTTGCTAGCGGTGAGAACATACCATGAACAAGCAGGCCAGCCAACTACTTAGGCTGTTATGCTCAAGTGGAGTGTAAGTTGATTGGAAGCTTATGCGCGGCTGGCCACAAGTCGAAGCGGCGTGTGGTCTTTGGCCCTGCTGGCTATCGGCTTGGCATCGTCTTGCGTAAGACCTTAAGCGCCTCGAATGGCGAGCCCGGAATATCTCACGACGCCGCCGCGCTTGCACCGCTGAAACCCAAGATTGGCAAGGCGCTGGCCAAGGGCTTTTGCTGATATCGCTTCAGCGCCCTCGCCAGCAGCCCACAGCCGAAACGCGGCGTGAAGATCGGCCGCAGTCGCTTCGCCCGCCGCGCGTTTCTGACAGCAAGCCCGCACGAACGCAGCCACGGGATCACGGCCCGGCCCTTCGATGCAAATCCCATCATCGCCTGAAGCCACAGGAAGCCCCGTAGCGGCCGTTTCCGATGGCCGCTCCTTGCCATCGCCCTGCATCTGCTTAGCGGCGCTGTGGTCAGCGCCAGAGGCCGCTACCCACAAGCCGAGCCCAGAGCCCAGCTCTATCAGCACTGCGACCAGGACGGCCAGCGCATCGCGCACCGACGCCGCAGAGAAGCCGGTGAACCGGGCAAGCGCTTCACTCTGAGGATCGGTTGAGCGCATGACAGCCGCCAGATCGAACCCGGCCTGCTTTTGCGCCAGCGCGCCGTCTTGCCCACGAAGGCGCTCGGCTTCCTCCGCGCCCGCCAGCTCGCCCTGAAGCTTTTCGGCGGCGGCGCAGAATGTGCGCTCGGCTGACCATGCCGGCGCTTCGCATTGGCGCGATGTTTCCCACAGGCGTTGCTGCTTCGCGGCGGCAATATCGCCTCGCACCGCGCCTGCAGGGCGTTGCGCGCCAAGCTCTTTGAGCCGGGCGGCGATGCGGGCGCGTTCCGCTTTGACGGCCTCATAACCTTCCTTTCCTGCTTGCGCGTCGCTCGCCACGGCAGAGCGCGAGCGAGCGTACAGGCCGATCTCGCTTGTGAAGCTGTAGAGCGTGAAGACGGCGAACATTGCGGCGCCAGCCGCGGCGCGCGGCTTCTGCCCGGCGGCAAGGGCTGCTGCGATGGCGAGCGGCAAAACGGCCTTCAGCGCATCGGCCACGCCGCCCAGCACGCCGTAGAGCTGGCCTTCGTTGCCGGCCGCGAGATGCGTGCCGAAGACGAAACAGCACAGGACCGAAATGCCAGAGAGCGCCAGTGAAAGGCCGCCGACTATGACGATACGCGCCGCGTGCATGCCGATTTCCCCCCTTGAGGCAGGACGATCCTGCGCAAGGACGATTAGCACTATCACGTTAGGATTGTATTGCGTCAAGGCGGTATACCGCTATGACGTTACTACGAATTGACACTCTGCCGGTGGAGCGGTAGGTTGCGCGATAGCGTTATAACGTCATAGGACGATCACACATGAAGGTCATAGCGGTAGCGCAGCAAAAAGGAGGCGTGGGCAAGAGCACGCTTGCAATCCTCCTGGCCGGAGAAGCCGCGCGAGACGGTCTTACGGCCTTCATCCTGGAGCTTGATAAGCAGGGAACCGCCAGCCTGTGGGAAGACCGGCGCGGAAGCGAGACGCCGCCGCAAGTCGTGCGGGTTGAAAGCAGAGCACTCGCGAAATGTCTGCGCGCGCTCCGCGAGAAGAACGCCGATCTGGCAATCCTCGATCTGCCGGGCGCGCACTCGCCAGCTATCACGCCCGCGATCAAGGCGGCTGATCTGGTGCTTATCCCCGCACGTGCGAATGAGATCGACATTGCGGCGAGCGCCGAAACGCTGGCCGCGGCCCACAGGCTCGATAAGGCTTACGCCTACGTTTTGACTTTCACCGAGCAGGGCGGCGCGAAAGACGCGAAAGAGGCTCGGAAGGCTCTTGAGGAAGCGGGGCATCCTGTGGCCTGTGGCGAGATCGCGCGGCGGCAAGTGTTCGTTGACGCCGTGGCGAGGGGGAAAACAGCCTTTGAAATCGAGCCCAAGGGCAAGGGCGCCGCGGAAGTCGCCGCGCTTTGGGCATGGATCAAGACGCAATTGGAGGTCAAGGCA
Source organism: uncultured Alphaproteobacteria bacterium (assembly GCA_963748525.1). Taxonomy (GTDB): domain Bacteria; phylum Pseudomonadota; class Alphaproteobacteria; order Rhizobiales; family Rhodomicrobiaceae; genus Rhodomicrobium. Next base: position 134,088 of record CAVVJJ010000011.1, on the reverse strand, counting down.
AATGGCTGAAACAGGCATCAAGGGCGCGGTGGCACGGCTCCCGCAACGGGTGGTCAAGGCCGAAATCGAGCAAGCGATCGGCGACGAAAAAGCGAAGGTCCGGCAAACGCTGTACCTGCCGCGCGCTGTTCACGATCAGATCAGAGACGCCGCCCACGAAAAGCGCATCTCCCAGCAAGAAATATTCCGGCAAGCGCTCGATCTGTGGTTTGCGCAAGATGGGCTCGCGAGCTGGGACGAGCTGACGAAATGAAGCCGCCGCTGTCCACGAAGACGCCCTTATGCCTGGCGCTCGATTATGTGGCCCGCCGATACCTGCAGCTTGAAGCGCGCTCGCCACACACGTTGCCGGCACTGTTGCGTGAAGTCCTGCTTATCGACGAGGAAGGCCAGCCGATCACGGCTGAATTTGTGCTGCGCGCCCTCTGCGAAGTGGATGCGCCGCTGCCGCAGTACATCCGCAACGCGCCAGCGCGCTATCTGAACTTTCGCGAGCCCCGTTCGTACAGCGAATGGGCGGAGCTTCTGTTAGACGCGCTTAACCGCCTCGATTGGCGACAACGCGCGGCTCTAGGCTCAGGACTCATTAACGCAGATAGAAGATGAAGGCGGCCGCAATGCATATTGCCGAGAAGAAGGTGTGCGCGCAGCGGTCGTAGCGCATCGCGATGCGCCGCCAGTCCTTGAGCCAGCCGAAGCTGTTTTCGATCTTGTGGCGCTTTTTGTAGAGGGCCTGGTCGTAAGCGTGTTGGGTCTTGCGGTTCTTCTTCGGCGGGATGCAGGGCTCGATGCCCTTTTCGATCAGGGCCTCGCGAAAGGCGTCGCTGTCGTAGCCCTTGTCGCCGGTCAAAGACTTGGCGGGAGGCAGCGCAGGCAACAGGAGGGCCGCCCCTTTGTGATCGCTCATCTGACCTGGAGTAAGCAGTAAGATCAAAGGCTTGCCGTCTTGATCCGTGACGGCGTGCAGCTTGGAGTTCAAGCCGCCTTTCGTGCGCCCAATGCAGCGAGGCTCATCCCCTTTTTAAAAAGGCTCGCGGCCGTGCGATGGGCTTTAAGATGGGTGGAATCGATAATGAGCCGCTTAGGCAGGCCCAGCTCGCCCGCAAGCTCGGCGAAGATCCGGTCGAATACGCCCATGCGGCTCCAGCGGATGAAGCGGTTGTACAGGGTCTTGTGCGGGCCGTAGTCCTTGGGCGCATCGCGCCAGCGCAACCCATTCTTGATGACGAACACGATCCCGCTGATCACTTTGCGATCGTCCGCCCGCGCAACGCCATGCGACCGCGGAAAATAAGCTTTGATGCGATCAAGCTGCTCGTGCGAAAGCCAAAACAGATCCGTCATGACAGGTCCTCCTGCCAAGCCCTTGAATCTGATTTGCAACCTTTCGGGAACCCCTAAAATTAATGGGTCCTGAGCCTAGATGAGATGGAGCAGACGCCAGGCGCGCCGCTAAACTGAAAGGGGGATTGAGCATGCTAACTCCACGCCAGATCATCGCGGCCCGCGCCGTGACCGGGTTGACCCTTCGCGAAGCCGCCATGCACTGCGGCGCTTCGCATCAAACGCTGCACCGGCTCGAAAAAGGCCAGCACGTAAGGCTTAGCGCTGAAGCGCTCGCACGGCTGCAGCAACTGTTCGAGGGCGCCGGCCTCAAGTTCGTTCCCAATGGCATCGAGTGGAGCGCAGACGCTGATCGGCAGTAGTCCCGGGCTTGCGCCGGGCTTTCCACGTTTGCACTATGCTGCCACGGCTTATGTTACATTGCTAAAACGACTTTACAAAGCCCTCCGTGCTTGTTACATTGCATCTCAGATAACCAATGTAACAGCCTAAGGGAAATTGAAATGGCCACTTACGGATACGCAAGGGTGAGCACGCAGCGCCAAGCCGACGAAGGCGAAAGCCTCGCCGTCCAACAACGGCAGATCGGCGGCTATGCGACCATGATCGGCGTCGATGCGCCTGAGTTTTTCGTGGAGGAAGGCGTCAGCGGCACAAAGCCCCTGAAAGAGCGGCCCGCCGGAAAAGAGTTATTGGACCGGCTTCAGCGCGGCGACGTGATTATCTGCGCCAAGCTCGACCGCATGTTCCGCTCAGCGCTCGACGCGCTCAAAACAGCCGAGGTGATCAAGGAAAAGGGCGTCTCTCTGCACTTAATCGACCTTGGCGGCGATGTCACCGGCAACGGCATCTCGAAAATGTTTTTCACGATTGTTTCCGCAGTGGCCGAAGCCGAGCGCGACCGCATCGCGCAGCGCGTCCTTGATGTGAAGCAAGATCAGCGGAAGCGCGGGCGCCATTTGGGTGGCAAGAGGCCCTTCGGCTTTCAGATCGACAAGGACGGCGGCCTGGTTGAAGACGAGCGTGAGCAAGCCGCTATTCGCAAGATTGTCGAGCTGAGGAAGGCGAGGACGCCGTTGCGCGCCATTCAGGAGGCTATGGCGGCCGATGGCCACAAACTCAGCCACGTCGCCATCGATCGGATTTGGAAGCGGCATGGAATAGGGGAATAAAAATGTGCCAGCATTGCCTAAGCAGCCAGAAGAAACGGGCCTTGGAAGCGGTCGCAACTCGCTGGCTTGATGAGGAACTCGAGAACCCGCTCGCAATTATCAAGCTAAACGCTGAGAACGTGACTGTAGACGGCGCCAGCGTTCGCGTTCACGATCTGCTCAAGTTGTTTGATGACGCCGACTGCGAAACGCCGCTGACTGCGGACATGCAAACTGTGCTTGAAAACACCCTTTGGCACGATGGCGCGCCGGGCGAAAGCGCCATGGTCTTCGCGGTATTCGCACACGGCATGCTTAAGCTAGAGCAGAGGCTGCGCGATGGCGTAGAGGAAGGCGCACGCCGCAATGATAAGATCATGGCCAAGGCCGTCGAGCTGACCAGCGCTGCAGCGTGGCGAAAACTGAACTGAGAGGAGGCGGAACGTGGGGCGAAAAGTGGGGCGGCCCGTTGGGGCGTTAAACCGGCGAACAGCGTCGGCGAGAGATCAGGCTGAAGCGCTCGCCGAAGCCGCGTTCGATACGGTTGCTTTCATAATGGAATTTGGCGAGAGCGAAGCGGTAAGGCTTAGCGCCGCCCGCGAAATTCTCGACCGCGCGTTTGGCAAGCCCCCCGCGGCCGTGGCTGTGAGTGGGGATACTCAGCTCACGATACGCTGGAAAGAAGCCTCCGATGAAAATTAATAAAAAATGGCAGATCGGCGCGCGACGCCATTCAGCCGCGGTGCGCCACGCTGGTTTGGACGAAATCGGTCCACAAGGAATGCGCGATGTTGGTTGCGGCGTTTGAAGGGAGGGCGTCCGAACGCCCCCTTCCAACGCTCGGGGGGTATAAGGGGGGTATGTGCGCACCCCCGTTGGAAGGGCGTTGGAATACCGTTGGAAGGGCGTTGGCACCCCCGTTGGAGTACCGTTGGAAGGATAATTTTATATAGTTGGAACCCCCGTTGGAAGCAATATTATTGCGCATCGGTATTTTCCCCTTGGGGCTCTTCGCCCGGCGCCAGCGTTGACCTTTCCTTAGAGGCTGATCCGCTTTTTTCAATCTTGACGCGGCCTGTTGTCAGCAACTTGCTCATTGCGCTCTCGAATGCCCTCTTCGACACGCCTCCGCAGTCAGGGTGTTTTGCAAAAAGCGTTGGCGCGAACGTCGGGCTGCGATGTGGGCTCACACGTTGCCCTTGTTCGATGTGCAGTTTCAGCAGCTCCATGAATTTTTCTTCGGCTTTCTGCTCAGCGGCCATTTCGTTCAGCGAGCTGCCAGCCCGTTCATCTCGGACGAAACCGGCCGGCGTCCATCGAAGCGTTACTGTCGCTCCCGCTCGCGCCCTGTTCGCCTTCTTGACGCTGAGCGTGCGCAAATCCTGATCGGGCTCGACGCCATCGGCCGCTTTGGCGCTTTCGAGGTAGAGCCGTGACCGCACGGCATTATTCCAGTGGGTGGAGCCGGAGTACCCGCGCTGTGACTTCATGCCCTCTGCGGAAGGATGCGCGAGCAAGACCACTGTGCAGCCAATTGTTCGCAGCAGCCGGATAAATGAGCGGACGGCATGGCGGTTTATCTCTTCGCCGAAAACATCCGCCGTGCTGTCGAGTATGAGGAGCCCAATCCCTTCTGCGGCGATTTTCGCCTTGAGCCAACTGAACATGGTTGTGGGGCTTACCGCCTTCGTTCTCTCATCGAACGTCGCAAGCGTCGGGTCCGCATCGCGCGTGGCGTCGATAAAGCCGACGCCGTTAAGCTGTTCCAGCACGCGCTCCCGCTCATCATCAAGCAGCGCCTGCGTAAACTGCTGGGCTCGCCAATGGAATTCGGCAAGGCAGTCTTCAGCGCTGAGGATGAAGGTTTTCGTGGGCTTAACTTCGAAGCCTAACCAAGGCTTGCCTGTCGCCGCCGCGATTGCGAGTTGCGCCGCCAACGTCGATTTTCCAATTCCGCCGTCGCCAGCAAAGAGCGTGACTTCCTTATCTGGAAACCAGTTCCGAATAAGCCAGTCACGATCAGGCGCTGGGTTTCTGAGAAGGTTACCGAGATGGATGATGGGTGGAGGAGCGAACCGCTTCGGGTCCTTTGCATTCTCGCCGCCGCTCTTGGTCTCCGCTTCGGGGTCATCCTCAAGAGCCTGGAAATCGTCGCTGGGCGCGCTGTGGAAGGCTTTCGGGGCGCCTTCGGCCTGCCATCTCTTCCAAACTCGAACCGTCTCGCCGTCAAGCCTGTCCTCAGCCTGGAACCGCGCCGCGCAGCCGCTTCCCTCAACTATCGCGCGGGCCTCTTTGGGATTGAGACCGTGTTCAAACAGCGCAAAGACCGTTCTGAAGAAGTGAGAACTGCGCTGCTTCGAGCCTTCCGGCGGGGATTCTTCGAGCCACTCCTTCAAGAAGCCGGGCAAGCTTTCGATCAGCGCAGCCGCATCGATTTCGGCCCAGCCGTTGAGCTCGGCAACCGCTTTCTGGGCGTCTGCCTGCTTTGCCGCGCCGATGAACGGCTCGACCGCGGCGCGCATCTCTTCGAAGGTGCATGCGCGCTCCGCGCTGAACTCGATTAGGCTGGAAACTGTAACGCCGCGGCCCTTGGCGCGCTTCCCCGCGTTTGGAAAGTTGACCGTCCAAGGAAGCCTCAAAACGCGGCTGCAATCGAAGCAGTGGTCTGCATCGAGCGCCGGGCCCAGAGCTGCGTTCACTGCTTCAAAGTCGTCTCGTTCCGCTTCGCTCAGAAGGCTGCAGGCAGCCGCGAGACGCCAATAGGCGTGAACACCGCCGCCGCTGTCGACGATGACGGCCGGCTGTACAGGGAAGGCCCTCACGCGCGCCAGAACGGCCATCTTGGCTGCTTCGACCGCATGCGCATCCGCGTGATCGATGCCGCGAGGCAAATCTATTTCCGCCCACAACCAATTTGTGGAGCCCATATCGCTTTTCGAGGTCTTCTTCGCGACGGCGCGCCGGGTTTCAACCGGGTTGAAGTATAAATTGAAAAACTGCCGCTGCATCGTTTCGACCCACGAAAGCAGTTCTGCATGTTGGCCGGCCAGGAAGGTGCGCGCGGTAGTCCTTCCGGCGTCATTAATCGCGGTCACGACCCAAGGGCCGCCTGGCCTGAACTCTTCCAGAAACTTAACCGCCCACTGCGGCGCAGCAAGCGCGGTAAGCGCCAGCTCGGCATCAAGGTCCACGGACCAGTCGTGATTTTTGTCTGTGCTGCGCATAGCTGCGCCCCTTTCTTGAAATTCAGGGCGGGCAGCAGTGCCGACTTGAAAAGCGTAGAATATTGCTCTACATATCGGCTAGGGATTGCTGAGACCCTGATTTTGCTTGCTATTGGGCGCTGCGCTGCTAACGCAGCGCCCGTTTTTGTGCAGCCGGGAACATAAGAATGTTCGGCTTTCGTTCCAAGGCTTCAACTGCGAAATAACTGCATCTGAGGCTTTACTCTCCGAATTCCAGTGCGGATTCCGATTTATTCCGGCCAGGGATTCCGACGCGAAGCCGGCCACCATTCCGATTTGAAGTCGGCCGTCGTTCCGAGATGAAGGCGGCCGCCATTCCGACGTGAAGCCGGCCATCTGAGCGGCTTCCAAGCGGCTCCCCCAGGGTCAGCCAATGAGGCATTCGACTGCCCTCTTCGACAACGAGGAGGGCGCAATGCCGGCAAGAAGAGAGCTGACCATGCGGCAACTACGGCAGATGCTTCGTCTGCATCACGAGGGCGTAAGCGCAAGAGAGATCGGGCGGACGCTCGGGGCTGCGCGAAGCACCATTCAAGACAATCTCAAGCGGGCGCAACAGGCCGGTCTTGGCTGGCCTTTGGCGCCCGAGATCACGGACAGCGTTCTCGAAGAGCGGCTGTTCAGCAAGCAGGGCATCCTGCCGGGGCGGCGGCGGCGCGTCGAGCCGGAGTGGCCGGCGCTGGCGCGGGAGATGAAGCGTCCCGGCGTCAATCTTCTGATTTTGTGGGAGGAATATCGCGACGCCCATCCGGATGGCTACAGCTACAGCCGTTTTTGTGACCTGTTCCGCGAGTTCGAGCGGCGGCTGTCTCCGGTCATGCGCCAGCATCACGCCGCCGGCGACAAGCTGTTCGTGGATTATTCCGGCAAGAAGATCGCGATCGCCGATCCGGCGACCGGGGAACTGCGCGAGGCGGAGATTTTCGTCGGCGTGCTCGGCGCCTCGAACTACACCTACGCGGAGGCGACGCTCACGCAAGCCTTGCCCGACTGGATTGGCGCGCATGTGCGGATGCTGCGCTTTTTAGGCGGGGCGCCCGGCTTTTCGTGCCCGACAACCTGAAGAGCGGCGTCCACAAGCCGTCGTTCTACGATCCCGAGATCAATCGCAGCTACGCAATGATGGCGGCCCATTACGACGTCGGCGTTCTTCCGGCCCGGCCGAGAAAGCCGAAGGACAAAGCCAAAGTCGAGGCCGGGGTTCGTTTTGCCCAAAGCTATATTCTCGGCCGGCTGCGCCATCTGACCTTCTTCTCTTTGGCCGAGTGCAACAGCGCGATCGGGAAGGCGCTCGATCGCATGAACGGCCAGCCGATGCGCCGTCTCGGCGTCAGCCGGCGAGAGCTGTTCGAAACGCTTGAGCGCCCGGCGCTGCGGCCGTTGCCCGAGACGGATTGGGAGTACGCCGAATGGCGGCGGGCTCGCGTCAACCTCGACTACCATGTTGAACTCGATGGCTTTTACTACTCGGTTCCGCATGCGCTGCTGCGCGCCGAGGTCGACGTGCGCATCACGGCGCGGACGATCGAGATTTTCCATCGCGGTCATCGCGTCGGGGCTCACCCGCGCCGCTATGGCGGTCCGCGGCATGGAACCGATCCCGATCATATGCCGAGTTCCCATCGGCGTTACGCGGAATGGAGCCCCGAGCGCTTCCGGCGCTGGGCGCGCGCCATCGGACCGGAGACCGAAGGGCTGATCGTCGCTGTCCTCGCCAGCCGGCCGCATCCCGAGCAGGGGTTCCGAACCTGTCTTGGCATTTTCAAACTGTATCGAGGCGTCACAGCGCAGCGCGCGGAAGCGGTCTCGGCCAGGGCCGTCGAGATCGGCGCTCTGAATTACCGCTCCCTCGCTTCGATCCTCGCCAACAACCTCGACAAGGCAGGCGCGCGTCAGAGCCAGCAGCCCTCGTTGCTGTTGGACCATCCCAATATCCGTGGCCCCCGCTACTTCAACTGAGCCCGAGATATCGGAACGCCGGACCAGTCCGGCGTTCCGCCAACCTTCCTCTTCAGAAAGGAGAGTATCGTGCTGACCCATCCAACGCTCGACCGGCTGCACGCCCTTAACTTGCATGGCATGGCCAAAGGCTTCAAGGAGCTTGCCGCCAATCCTGAAGCCAGAAGCTTCGAACAAGCCGAATGGCTCGGCCTGCTTCTCGAATACGAGACGACGCTGCGCGCGCAAAAGCGCTTCGAAATGCGGGCGCGCTCCGCGCGGCTTCGCCAGAATGCAAGCGTCGAAGACGTCGATTACCGCGCCGCCCGCAACCTCGACCGAACGTTCTTCCTCAAGCTCGCCACGTGCGACTGGGTGCGCGACAAACGCAATCTTCTCGTCACCGGCGCTTGCGGCGTCGGCAAGAGCTGGCTGGCGTGCGCTCTTGGCCAGAAGGCTTGCAGGGAGGACATCTCCGTCCTCTACCATCGCATGCCCCGTCTCTTCGGCGCCTTGGCCCTCGCCCGCGCCGACGGCCGTTACGCCAAGGTGTTGCAATCGCTCAGCCGGGTGAAACTGCTCATTCTCGACGATTGGGGACCGGAGGCGTTGACCCCGGAACAGGCCCGCGATCTCCTGGAAATCCTGGAGGACCGCTTCGACGCGAGTTCGACGCTTGTCACCAGCCAGGTTCCGGTGGACCAGTGGCACGACATGATCGGCAACCCCACCCTTGCCGACGCCATTCTCGACCGCCTCGTCCACAACGCCTATCGCATCGCTCTTAAAGGCGGAACCAAGCGCAAAGAGAAAGCCCCCGAAGCCGACGATTGACGCCGGAAAGGAAGAAACCCATCATCCACTCTGACCCGAAGGGGCGCCGATAGGAATGGCCGGCTTCAGACAGGAACGGTGGCCGGATTGAAATCGGAATCCCCGGCCGGCTTCATTTAGGAATACGTGGCCGACTTCATCGGTATCCCGCAATTCCAGCGGCGTCGCGGCCATGATTGCCTCGTAGTCAACCTTGCCGACTGCCCCCAGCCAAAGCATCGCGCGCAAGGCGCGGCGCAGCTTAGTTCTAGGCGGGTCGTCGTCGAAGTAGAAAACGCTGGGCTCGTACACGATGCGCTTAACCCACTGGCCTCGATTGGCTGCCTTCCAAGCGCCGTCAGTCGATCGCTGCAAAATCGGCTCGTAGGCTCGATTGTGCAGCCAAACTGTTCCGTCCATATCGACAAAAGCGCTATAGGCCAGGTCCTGGCTGCGAAGCTCGTCGCGCAACGCGGCGTCGAGGCCGCGCTGCCTCAGCATTTTGAGCGTGCGCGCTAAGGGGCGCCAATTCGATAGCTGACAGGCGCCGTTCAGCATGACGCGGCCCTCCGCGCATCGCGCTCAGCCTTGCGGCCAGCGATCCATTGATCCACTTCCGAGGCAAGCCAGCCGCGCGCCCGCGTCGTGAGATGGACAGGAGCTGGAAACTCACGCGCGTTAATTAACTCGTATAGCTGAGTTTTGCACAGTCCTGTGCGGTGCATCACTGCGGTAAGGCGTTCAATTTTTTCAGTCATTTGCGATCCCCGCATTGCGTTGGCGAACGCCTTGGACTGTCGCAGAACCGCTATAAGCCTTCGCAGGGCAAATCCCGCGATTTTTGCAGTGGGGATTTGCCTGCCTTTTTCCGCGCCTTGAAGTAGTTCTCCACCGCGTAGCCTATGCTGCCCAGCGAGACGCCTTTGAGCTGCAACTCCTCGAACGCCGCCTCGCAGAAGCGGGCGAACGGGCCTGAAGGCTTGCCAGACGCACGTGGATTGATGAATTCCACAAAGAAGGCGTGGAGCCGTCCCACGTGCGCATGCACGACGCCTGGCAGCCTCTTGGCGTTCTCCCGCTGCAGATCAGCCTCAGCCGTTCGAGCGGCTGCAAGCAGGCTCGATAACTCTTCGATCAAAGGGTTGAAGTCTGTCCGCGCCTGGCCACTCGCGATGGCGTAGGCGAACTTAATGTGGACCGCCGCACAGCGGGCGTCGGCGCCGCCGCTCATGGCCTGAATATCCCGGATGGTCTTCAACGCCGCATCGAGCGTCTTGGCGACGCTCGCCACGCGCGCCCTTACGTTCCGGTTCCTGCCTATGGCGCGCCAGTCGTCATGGCTTCGCCGGATGCCTTCGAGAAGCGCCGGGAGGGCTAGCCGCGCGTCTTCGGAGAGCGGGCGGCCTAGCGCCGCTTCAACAGCCTGGAAGGTGTTGCGGGAAGCGCTGTGATGCGCGACGCTTCCCGGGGTCATACGGTAGGCCATGTCAGGCCACCTTGCGCTTGACGCCCGGCGCCGTCCATTTCTTCGCGCGTTGAAGGCTCTCCATCCATTTCTGGATTTCAGAAAGACGCCAGCCTCTTGCACGAGCGCCGAGCGCGACTGGCGCTGGAAATCGCTTTTCATTAATGAGCGAATAGATGCGGCTGCGCCCTAGGCCAGTGTGAGCCCTGACTTCAGGCAACCTTAAGATTCGGTCTTCAGACATTGGAGCATTCCCCCGCTGGTTAGTGGATGTAGCGGGAACAATACTAGAACAGCGCCAGCCCGGCAAAGGCGAGTTATGCGGAATTGGTTTCAATTTTAACGACTTAGCTTACAAGCAACGCACGCATGAATGCCGTTGGTGCTGGAAAAAATGGCACAAGGACTTCTGGTCCGCGGATGCTCCTGACCAGACGCGGCCGTTCGATTTCCGAGTGTACAGTTGCCCTCAGGCCACAAGCTACACGCGCCGCGCCAGCTCGATGACCTTGCCAGTATCGGCTGCGGGCCGGTCGCAATACGCAGCCCATGCCGCCATCAGTGTGCGGCGCTTCTCAAGCAATTCGCCGCGCCTATAGGCGGCTTCAACCTTACTCTCGATTGTGTGTGCGAGCGCGCCCTCGCAAACCTCGCGCGGAAAGTTCGTTTGCTCGGCTGCCCAATCGCGAAAGGTTGAGCGGAAACCATGCGCCGTCAGATCGCCGCGGCCCATCCTGCGCAATAGCTGCAGCATTGCCATGTTGGACAGGGGCTTGCCGCGCCGGGCTCCTGGAAACACAAAAGCGCTGTCCGAAGCGCCCTGCAGGCATCGAATGCTTTGCAGCGCGGCCGGCGCCAGTGGAACGCGGTGAGGCTTGGCCGCCTTCATGCGCTCGCCCGGAACGCTCCACAGCTTCGCCACGAAATCGATTTCATCCCAACGCGTGCCCAGCGCTTCGACCGTGCGCGCCGCCGTGAGGATCGTGAACTCGAGCGCACGCGCCGCCACGCCTTTCTGCTCGCGAAGCAGGCGCATGAACGCTCCGATCTCCGCGTAGGGCAGCGCGGCGTGGTGCTCAACCTTCGCGATCCTGGAAGGTCGTGGCAGGAGCTGGTCAAGGTGGCCGCGCCATCGGGCAGGATTGTCGCCGGTCCTGAAACCGGAGACGCGCGCCCAATCGAGAATGCGCTCAATCCGGCCGCGCGTGCGGATTGCCGTTTCTGTTTTTGTGGGCCAGATCGGCTTGAGAGCTTGAACCACAAGCGCCACGTCAACGTCCTGAACGGGACAGTCGCCGAACACGGGATAAACGAACGTTCCGAGCGATTGAGGCCACTGCCACGCATGCTTGGCGTTCTTCCAGCCCGTGGAATGCGTCTCGATATATGCTTCCGCGCACTGCCGGAACGTCAGCGTCTTAGCGGCATTGAGCCGTGCTGCCTGCTGTTCCGCGCGGCGAAGTTCCAAAGGGTCGTGGCCGCCGGACCGCGTCTTGCGCAGCGCCTCGGCTTTTTCGCGGGCCTCGGCAAGGCCTACGTCAGGATAGCCGCCTAGGCCCATGTCCCGGCGTTTGCCGTCCGCCTTGAAGCGGAAAATCCAGGATTTGGCGCCGTTCGGTCCGACGCGCAGATAAAGGCCTCTGCCATCGGCGTGCATGCCGGGGCGCTTCAGCCTCTCCACGTTGATCGGGATAAGCCTGTTCGCAAGCCGCTGTCCCATCCTTTGCTTACCATCCTTTGTCCCATCATTTTTTGACGGATTAGCATGGAACTAGATGGATCGTCAAGGACGACGCCCTAAATCTTATCAAGATATTAATGGCTTGCGAGCGTCCAGAAGTATCTCCCAAAATCCATGTTGGCGGAAACCCCCTCCACCAATTACTCTAAAAAATCGCTATAAAAGCAAAGGCTTTTCGTTCGACTCTGGTATCCGCTTTCAGAGTAGCCGTCGCGGCAATGCTCAATCGCTTTTTCAAGCTTAGACTTGACAGCAAAACGCCAGGTCATTCGGTATACTTGCGCCGCTTGCGCGACGACATTTGCTTTTCTCCAATTTGAGACAAACCCCGTTCTGGCCATAATTGACCGTCATCAAAAGCCGGGCACGGCGCTTGCTCCTTTGGCGGCGCGATCCGATTGAGTTAGAAGGCACGATGGGAATCATGACCCGGAAATGGCTGGCTGCGCTTGCAGCGGCGACATTCATGATTACGGCGAACGCGTTCGAGGCGAGCGCGCAGCAAAGCAGGGTCGACGACTGGCTGGGATTCGATCAATCCGGCGATCCTCCGGATCAGCCCGCGGGCGACCGCTCCTCGGCGAGAGAAACGGAAGCGCAGCCGGAGCAGGGGTTCCCCACGCTTGCAAAAGAAAACGTCACGGCTACCAGGACCGCCATCAAGCAGTATGAAGAGATTGTGGAGCGAGGCGGGTGGGCGCAACTCCCGCCCATCGAGCTGCGGACCGGCATGAGGCACCCCGCCGTGGTTCAGCTCCGCAAGCGCCTGCAGGCGACCGGCGACTTGCAAGCCTTTGGCGGCTATCCCGAGATTTACGATTCCTATGTCGAACATGCAGTGAAGAAGGCGCAAGCGCGCCACGGCCTGCCCGCCACGGGGTTCCTCGACAAGGAGACCATCCTGGAGCTGAATGTGCCAGCCGCCGCGCGTCTGCGCCAGTTGCGCACCAATCTGCCCCGCTTGCAAACTTCGTCCGCCGCGACGCCCGCCGGCAAATATGTAGTTGTGAATATTCCCTCGGCGCAAATCGAGGCTATCAACAATAATGAGGTCGTCTCGCGCCACAGGGGCGTTGTCGGCAAGCCGGACCGGCCGTCCCCCTTGGTCAATTCGGCTATCGAAGAGGTTAATTTCAATAAGGACTGGTTCGTCCCGCCAACCGTTTTGAAATCGGACTTGTTGGGGGACTCGCATAAAAAGGGCAAGGATGCGCTGACGGCGCACAAGATCGACGTGTATGCGGATTTCGCGAGTTACCAGAAGGGCCTGCGCATCGATCCGGACACCGTCGATTGGAATTCAGACGTGCCGCTGCATCTGTTTTACGTGCAAAATGGCGGCCCCGAGAATCCCCTCGGGTTTGTCAAGCTGAACTTCGCAAGCCCGCATCACGTCTACATGCACGATACCGCGGCCCCCAGCGTTTTCTCCCAAAGCTTCCGGGCCGAAAGCTCCGGCTGCGTCCGCGTGCAGGGCATTCACCGGCTCGTCGCGTGGCTTCTGGAGGATAATGGCTGGACGGTGCAGCAGGTGCTGCGCATGAGGGAGACCGGCGAAAAGCTCAATGTCCGGCTCAAGAAAAAGACGCCGCTGTTCTGGGTTTACGTCACGGGCTGGGCGACGCAGGACGGCACGGTGCAATTCCGCCGGGATATCTACCGCCGTGACGGCGTCGAGGCGTTTGCGTCGGCTGGCTAGCTTTGCTGCGGGGCGAGCGTCCGCCGGCCGCCTTTTGACTGGCGATCACACGCGCGCATTTTACGGGCGCGCGGCCAACGCCAGCGTTGCTGCCGGGCTGCGAGCCTAAAGGGGCAAGTCAACCCCGCCTTCCTTCCTGCAAGCGATGCTGGCTTCCTCCAGGTCGAGTTCGCGTTCGATGCGCCGCCGCGATTTATCGGTAATCTGCCCGTCCCGCAGGAGGCAATAGATGAACTCGCGTTCGGCGCCGATCAAGTCCGTTCTCAGATCGGCGGTGAGGGAGAGGCGCTCGTGGTCCCGTTCCGAATTTGCCGGCAGGCGGGCGGCGCGGAATTCGTGCCGCACCCGCAAGGCGTCGAGGATCTCCCGAGGGATGCGGCCCCCGGTTTCAAGTTCGCAAAGGCGGCGGCGGGCGACATCCAGGGCTTTCCAGCGCGCGCCGATTTCCGCTTCACGTTCTCGCTTCCGCTCGGCGGCGCTATCATCCGCAAGCCCGAGCCACCGGACCACGCTCGGCAACATGGCGCCCTGGCCAACCAGCGTTATCACGATGACGCCGAAGGTCACGGCGAGAATGAAATCCCGATAGGGAAATGGGGCGCCTGTCGCTGTGGTCAGCGGAATGGCAAGCGCCGCGGCGAGAGAGACCACGCCCCGCACCCCGATAAACCCCAGAATAAAGCTCCACTGCCAGCGCGGAGTCGGGTCCCGGCGCGCAAGCGAGGAACTCAGCCTGCGGGGCACGTAGACGGCGGGAAACACCCATACGAACCGGGCGACGATCGCGACGGCTACAATCAGCAGCGTGCTGAGCGCAAGATCGCCAAGGACAAGCCCGTCCCGATGATAGAGGATCGTCCGCGCCTGCAAGCCCATGACCAGAAAGATGAACCCCTCCAGGAGGTAGACGACCAGGTCCCAAAAGAAAATGCCTTGCAGCCGCGTCGCCGCCGGAATGAGCAGAGGTCCATTCCAGCTGACATACAAGCCTGCGGCGACGGTCGCGAGCACGCCCGATCCGCCGTATTCCGCAGGAACCCAGAAGGCGGCATAGGGGGTCATCAGCGCCAGCGTGATTTCCACGCGCGGATCGCGGACCCAGCGGCGGAGGCGAAGGCTCGCCCAGCCAAGCGCGATTCCGTAGGCGATCTCTCCGACCACAATGAGCGCGAACGAGCCGAGCGCTTGCGGGAGATTGAACAGGCCGGTGCTCACCGCCGCGACCGCAAACCGATAGAGGATCAGCGCCGTGGCGTCGTTGGCGAGGCCTTCGCCCTCCAGTATCACGAGCAGCCGGCGCGGGATTCCCAAGAGGCGCGCAATTGCGAGCGGGGCCACGGTGTCGGGAGGCGCCACGATTGCGCCGAGAACGAAGGCGACCGCAAGCGGCATTCCGAGCAGCCAGTGCGCCGCCGCGGCGATCGCACAAGCCGTGAAGATCACGCCGCCGAACGCGAAAAGGATGATCGGGCGCAGATTGAAACGAAATTCGCGCCAGCTCATCGCCACGCCCGATATGTAGATCAACGGCGGCAGGATGCCGAACAAGACGAGGTCCGGGGCCAATTCGAGGCTCGGAAGCCCTGGAATGAGGGCAAGGACCAATCCCGCAATTACCATAAGGATGGAAGGCGCAATCTTTAGCCGCCGGGCGAGGATGGCGATCGCCGCCAGAACCGCGAGGAGCGTCAGGAACATTCCCATCATGGCCGTCATGCCTATCCCTTTGAGCAGCTATCGAAATGAAACAGCTCCAACGCCGGATTGGCTTCCTGACACAGCGGCGAGTTCATCCCCTCGCGCTTTTTATGCCGCCTCTTTAAAGGGGACTGGCTTGCCCCGATGTTCGAATGAAGCCCACACTGGCGGAAGGAAGTCCGATGACCCTTATCGCAACCCGCGCCCACCAGATATTCCCCGTCCTCGACGCGGCGCAAGTCGAAATGGCAAAGCGCTTCGCAAGCGGCCCCGCGATGGACTTTGCGCCCGGCCAGGTGGTGTTCGATGCGGGCGAGCGTCATGCGCCCGCTTGGCTAGTGCTGAAGGGCTCGATCGAGGTCCAGCGCCGCGACGGCCTCAACCGCACGGCGGCGATCACGAGCCATGGCGTGGGACAATTCTCGGGCGAGGTCAGCCAACTCTCGGGACGGGAATCGCTCGCCAGCGGACGCGCCGGGCCTGAGGGATGCACCGCGCTTCCGTTCGACGCAGCGCATGTCCGCGCCCTCATGGTGGGCTCCGCCGAAGTGGGCGAGATCATGATGCGGGCCTTCATCCTGCGCCGCGTGGGGCTGATCGAAGACGGCGGGGCCGGCTCCGTGCTCGTCGGCAATCCGGGCGCGTCCGATCTCGTCAGGCTGCAAGGCTTTCTCGGTCGCAACGGCTATCCTCATACTGTGCTTGACGCTGCCAGCGATCCAGACGGCCGCGCCATCGTCGAGCGCTTTGGCGTCCTTCCAGACGAACTGCCCTTGATGCTATGCCCGAACGGCACGGTTCTGCGGCGCCCCACCAACGCCGAAGCCGGTCTATGCCTTGGCATGATCCCCGAGCTGGATCCGGACATCGTCTATGACGTAGCCATTGTGGGCGCGGGACCCGCGGGGCTGGCGGCGGCGGTCTATGCCGCGTCCGAGGGGTTGTCGGCGCTCGTGCTCGATGAGCGCGCCTTCGGCGGGCAGGCGGGCGCGTCGGCGCGCATCGAAAACTATCTTGGGTTCCCGAGCGGCATCTCCGGCATGGCGCTCGCCGGACGGGCCTTCAATCAGGCGCTGAAGTTCGGCGCGGAAATCGCCATTCCGCTGGAAGTTGCGCAGCTGCACTGCGACGACGCCGCGCCGAATTCCGAGGCGCCCATGCGGTTGGAATTCACAAACGGCAATGAGGTGCGGGCGCGAACTGTCGTTATCGCGTCGGGCGCCCGTTACCGCAGGCCGCCGATTGCGAACCTCGCCGCCTTCGAGGGCAGAGGCATTTCCTACTGGGCTTCGCCCGTGGAGGCGAAGCTGTGCGAAGGGGAGGAGGTCGCGCTGGTCGGAGGGGGAAATTCCGCGGGACAGGCGGTGGCATTCCTCGCGCCGCGCGTAAAACGCCTCCATCTTGTGGTGCGCGGCCCGAGCCTGGAAGCCTCGATGTCGCGCTATCTTATCGACCGCATCGCCGCCTTGCCCAATGTGGAGCTGCACACGGGAACCGAGGTCGCTGCGCTGGAAGGCGACGAGGTTAGCGGCCTCGTTGCAGCGGGGTTTCGCGACCGGGCGACTGGGGAAACGCGCACCTGTCCCCTGCGTCATCTCTTCCTCTTCATCGGCGCCGAGCCGAATGCGTCCTGGCTCAATCACTGCGTTGCGGTGGACACAAAAGGGTTCGTGATTACGGGATCGGCTTGCGCTGACGGGAGCCGCCCGGGTTCCCGGCCTCTCCTGCCGCTTGAGACGAGCCGCCCGGGCGTTTTCGCGATCGGCGACGTGCGGGCGGGTTCGACCAAGCGCGTTGCGGCTGCGGTGGGAGAGGGCGCCGCCGTCGTGGCGCAGATCCACTCCGTCCTTGCAGTTGGACAAGCCGTGTAAAGAGCGAAATGTGACGCAGCCGCGTTGGGCAGACTGATTGCCCTTTAAGGCTCGATCGCCAGCCAACGCCGCCGTCTCGATGACGACGCGCCTTTCCCGTTCGGAATCGCATCGAAGAGAATTTTTTTTCTAAGGCTGCCAAGTACGCCGAAAAAATTCGCGTCAGGGAAAACCTCGCTAGCCTATTCTACCTTTTACAAATCAGGATACAAATTCGGTCTGGATCAAGCTTTCCCCGTGCCAATATATTAAGCTCCGGCTTGGGCTGCCGAACTCCATATTGCCGCTCCGGGCTGGGAAGTAGGAACTCATCGGATGGAAGGATTCCAGATGCAGTTAAGACGCTCTATCGCTACTATCTCTGCTATTGTCGGTTTGGCTTTGGGCGCGCAGATGCTCTCTGCTTCCGCGGCCCCCGTCGGCGCGCCAAGTGCAAGCGTAGCTTCGCAGGCTGTTGAACAGAATGGCGGCGCCCTCGTCCTGGCGCATCATCATGGCGGCGGCTTTGGCGGCGGCCGCGGCTGGGGCCGTTGGGGCGGCGGCTTTGGAGGTTTCTATGGCGGGCCGTACCTGCCATGGCCTTATTACGATCCATATTATTACGATGGCTATGGCTACGGCTATGGTGGGTATGGCTACGGTCGCCGTTACTATCGCGGATATCGCGGTTATCGCGGATTTCACCATGGCGGATACGGCCACCACCACCATCACTAGGTAATTGGCCCGCGGCTGCGGGGCGCCGAAGCGCGTCACCCCGTACTTTTGAAGTTTTCGCCCGGCGCTATGCGGTTTAGCGCCGGGCGACGTTTGCCAGAGCGTCCGCTACTTCCCCCCCATCGGCCTGACTTCCATGATCTCAATGGTCGCTTGTGGAATTTGCAGGTGAGGGTGATTTTCGAAAGCCTTCGTCGCGGCTTCATGCGATTCAGCCTCAACGAGCGCGTACAGCATAATATCATTTCGAACGTCGGAGGTTCCGTCTCGCGAGACCCGTTTGGTCTTGCCGCCAGCCTCCGTGCTGATGATCATGTCTGCATGATCCTGCATCCATTTGTTCCACTCTGCGCGCATCTTCTCTTCGGGCGCCTTCCTCTTTTCAGGCTCGGTTTTCGACCAGTCTTCGATCACCGCTGCGGGCACGAGGTATAAGGCGAGGAACTTCTTCTTGTTTGAAGCGGTCATGTCTTTTCCTTTCGTTTGGTTGCGCGCGCCGGCGAGCGGCCGACTGGGTTCCGCCCCGGATTTCCGCACCGCCAGTCTTGATCGCGGCGTCAAGCCGAGCCGGGGGTGAGACGCGCCGGCAAGATGAAGATTTCATGACAGTCGGCAACAAGCGGCTCTTCCGGGAGTAAACCGGCAAACCACGCGCCGGTCCCGTCATGCTTCATATCACGCCCTCTTCGCCGGCCCGTCTGAGTAAAATCCGAAGGTTTTTCTATGAACACCATATGATATATTAAATGGCGCGCTTTTTATTTATTCGAAGCGACGCGCTTAACGTTCGCAAATAGGATTTTTCCGCCGGAATCCTCAGCGGCGATGCTTCTGGCATTCGAATGGCGCTGGCGCGACCAGGAATGGGGCGCCATCGGAAAAGACTTTTGGAGTTCCGGGGAGGCGCGCCGTCGCGATCCCGATTTTAGGAATTTAGCGAAGTGCGATCGCTGAGGCGGCAAGCCTATATGCTCCAGCAAGCGGTCTTGTGGACTCGAGAAGGAAGAAAAATGAACGTGAGGTCTATTTCCGCTGACGATTTCTCGTCCGTAACTCGATACGGCGCGAATAGTGTGGAAAGCTGTCTTGAAGAAATACTGGTGATAGCCTATGAAACCGCCTTAGAGGCAGGGCTGGAGCCCGGAGAAGCTTTTGATGTTATAGCAAAGTGGCTCGCAGACGAGCAGGGGCGCTACGAAAATACGTTCGTAACTGCGCTTTAGTCCGTTGTTCTGAATGCAATCGTCGCTGCGATTTGCCGATCCCTGCCGGGCATACGAATATGATACTGGCGCGGAGGGGCGAGCGGACATCTCCAATAAAACCGACCGGATCGCCGCGCTAAGGACTCGCTGCTCTCAGCACATGGCTGGCAGCGTTTGAGGCTGCATAACGACAGCCGAAGCGCGCTTCCGATTTTTCAGATTTCGGATTTGCTCAATATGCTCCCGGCCCTTCCGGGTGGCGAGCCAACTCGCCGCGTCTTCCTCCGTATGGAAGCAATACGGAAGAATGTGCACCGAACCTCTGGACGGGACAAGAAGTTCGTAAGTCCCATCGTCGACCACTCTAAGAAAGGGCTGGGAAGACATTGGCTGCCTCTATTCATTAACAACGTAGGTACATAATTAGAATTTGATAATTAGCTTATAGCATAAACAGCTCGACGGCTAGACACGGAAAGTACTCTACTCTGCGGTTAATCCATGTGATGCCGCTTCGGTTTAGACCGCGGCGACGTCTGCGAATCCGCAGCAAAGTCTCCTGACGTGTTTGCTCAGGAATAGTTCTGCCCGTTCCGCTCTCTCCTCGAATGTAAATTCCGAAGATTTTGCGGCGCGCCAAGCGGGCGCGTTCAGGCACGGTCCAGCCGAGCCTCGCCATGCGCCGAGCCCACCGGGCAAGACCGCCGGCCGAGGCGCCTCAGCCGTTCGCAATCTTTTGCCGCGGCTTCAAATCGCTTTCGGCCACGATGCGCTCGTGCCGTTCCGTCACGTTTCTGACGCGATAACGCGGCTCTGTTTGATAGTCAGATACTGGCATGAGCTGGCGGATCTCGTAGCTCCCCGCAACGCCGTTATTCGCGTTGCTTGGGACAAGATGCACTGTCTGACCGATGGCGAATTTATGAGACACGACCTGCCTCCTCCATGTTGGGTTGCACAGAGCCCTCCGCGATAGAAAAGGACGACTTCTGCCCGGAGCCGGCGAGAAACGGGCGCAGCGGGACGGCCGCGTCTTTCTGCCGCTTATGCCCGTCGAGGCATGAGCACACCGTGTATAGCATGAATGACGCCGTTCGATGCCTCGAATTCGGAACCCGCCGGTTATTCACCGGCAAGCCTGCGGTTCGGTCGAGCGACGACCCTGCGCCCTCGGTCCCACGTGTCGCCCTCCAATTTCTGGAGCGATCCGTCCGAGAATACTGCGCATTTTGATTCCATCATCAAAAGTATATTGGAAACGTATCCAGACAAAACAAGTGTTAAGAAAAAATATTTTTAAGTCGACACCTGTTTCGAGGTGGGCGATTTTGCCACAGAGCCTCGGAAACGACTGATTACTATTCGTCTGCACGTGCAAATACGCAATGACAAATCGCGCCAGATCTTCTAAGTGCTCCTTTCACAAATACCGAAGATCGGAAACCATGGGCTCGACGCGCCTTTGACGACGGGCGCACAACGGCGAGGGGTTCAGGGTGAAGTGAGGGACTCGCCGGGCCGGCGCCGACAAGAGCAGGATGAGTGTCGTTAGCGCTTCGCATTGTGGGAAACTTTTTCCACCACCACAGCGCCATACATTTGATTGGAACGGGCAGGATACTAGAACCTGCCAAATAACGGGGATCGAATGAAAACATTCCAGGAGTGCGTCAGGGCATATGACGATAACATTCCACATAAACCTGATGCTTACATGTTGGGATTTGTCGATGCCGTTGCTTTCATATTCGGCAAGAGCCGAACGCAAGTCATTCATGAAGCCCAAGCATACAGAAGAGAGCGTAATATCGAGGAAGAGGAAACATAAAAAGTTCCGCGCCTCGACTAGCCTCGCCTTTTGTGCTACCTTGATGTCTCCAATGATCGGATAATGGCATGTCACTTGATATCGATAAAGTTGAAGCGATCTTGCGCCAGCATTGGCAAATTCCGGCCGATTTAAGTCGTGCAAAGCTGCAGGAGCAGGCGGGCAGAATCAACGTTCTGATCGGCCAAAAGTACTCACATGACAATCTGAAATATCAGCTGGGCTTGATTCAGAAGACTAAACTCCGCCAAGATCTCGATGATAAAGCATGCGAAAAAATCGCGACCGACCTTTTGAAACAAGCGCAATAATACCAGCCGCCGCAAGTCCTGCCCCGGCTCGACATCGTTCCTGCGAAGCGGAAACCCGTCAACGGCGAGCTATGTCAATGGCATCGCGTTAGCGAGCGGCTTCCCGGATCAGGACGGCTCATTGCCGGGTCGCCTTTTCGGGTTTTCCCTGGTCGTCGGCTCCGCTTCCTTCAAGCCGGCGCCCCTTTGCGCTGGCGCCGGTCTGGCCCTGATCCGCATGGCCCGGCCTTCCGGCTGATCGACATCGAAAGCGCCCGTCTTCCTGACCAGATCGCTGAGTTTGCGAAACCCATAAGTCCTCGGATCGAAGTCGGAGGCAATGTTGGCAAGGCGTTGCCCCACCACCCCCAAACCCACCCAGCCGTCCTCCGTCTCCATCTGAGCGATGGCTTTGTTCAAGATGGGAATGGCCGCGCTCGGCAGTTCGAGAGCCTTGGGCGAGACCCCTCCCTCAAGGGCTGCAACCTGCGACTCCGGCAGCAGGTTCTCAGTATAGATGAACCTGCGGCACGCCTGACGGAAGCTTTCCGGGGTCTTCTGTTCGCCGAACCCGTAGACATCGGCGCCCTGTTCCCGCAGACGCGATGCGAGACGCGTGAAGTCGCTGTCCGATGAGACGAGGCAGAAACCGTCCAGCCGCCCGCTATGCAAAAGATCCATGGCGTCGATCACGAGCGCGATGTCGGAGGCATTCTTGCCCGTCGTGTAGGCGAATTGCTGGTACGGATCGATGGCGAATTTCGGAAGGATATCTGCCCATGACTTCAGGCGTTGGCCCGAGAAATCTCCGTAGATGCGCCGGACGCTCGCCTCGCCGAATTTGGCGACCTCTTCAAAAAGTCCGGCGGCGATGCGCGGCGACGTGTTGTCGGCATCGATGAGAACGGCAAATCGAGGCGAGCGGTTGTCTTCTGCCATATTCTGCGCCTTTTCGTCGGTCCTGGGCGTGTCTCTGTTATCTTGCGTCGCGATGGCATTGGATACCATGCGAAGCGCAAAATGCTATGGGCGCCACAATCGAATCGGCTGCAAGGGTGATATGATTGGTCGAAAGCGATCAACTCAATCCAAAAATTTATTTTTCGCAACCACTGCTCAGACGCAGGCAGGACGATAGCAGATAACGATGAGCAAGAGGCGGGCGGAGGAGCCATACGCCGATCTTCAAGGCGAAAGGTGGCCAACTGGAAATCGGCCGCCGCCTTATGTTCGAGCAGCTCGCCTTGGGGTCAGCGCAACTGCCGAATCCGTTTGGGCGGTGCTGCAGGCGCTGCTTTCGTGGCCGCGCTTACCGGGCGGCAAAGCGGCGGACGTCTCGTCCTCCTCCGAGCCGCAGTCCCACAACGCCAACTGCGTTGCTAACCGCCTGTGGACGATCGGGAGCACCTGAGCGTCGATTTCTTCCAAAGCTTCTTCCCGGAGACGCGCGCGGCGTTCATCGGGGTGTTCGTCGCAAATCCACTTCCGTGAGAGCGCGCCAAGCGCCTGTGCAACTTTCCCGTAAAAAATACGCATAATAATCCCGCCTTCAAAAGCTGAGGACAGCACCTTAGAAAAAATCAGGGGCAGCGCCACTAACCAAAGTCAACTAAGGGTTGCAATCTCGCCCTGTAAGGGTTTCGCTTGCCGGCGAAGCGCGCAGCGTGGGCTGCGACTGTTTCGCGCGCTTCAAGAAACGAATGGGTTCACGATCCGCAACCGGCGGATTTGCTGTCCGTGCTGCAAATCCTCGCTGTAAAGCAACTCGCAACGCGCATCGAGCGCCGCCGCGATAATAAGGGAATCGTAGAAGCTGTGTTTGTAGCGCCCATGACTATCGAGCGCGGCTTCGAACAAAGCCGTCGAATCGGGGTAAACTTTGCAAAGCGGTTCAAGCGTACTCCGCATCAGATCGAGGAAGATGCCGGATATCCCCGCGCCCTGAACGCCGGTGGGCCTGAGCGCGTCGGGCCGCCGCAGGCGCGGCCGCGCGAGAAAAGCGCTGCGGAAACGAAGATGCCGGATAACGCCGCTGGCGTTTCCGGCATGACAACACGGTGCGCCTCTCGCTGTCGTCGCGGAAGCCGCACGTGCCCCCAATGTCATCGAGGAAGCCGCACGTCGCCCCAATGTCATCGCGGAGCCGCTAGCCTCCCAATGTCATCGCGGAAGCCGCACGTGGCCCCAATGTCATCGCGGGCGCCGCATGTGGCCTTAATGTCATCGCGGAAACGCGCTCGCGCCCCAATGTCATCGCGGGAGCCGCGCTCGCGCCCCCATGTCATCGCGGAGCCGCTAGCCTCCCATTGTCATCGCGGGAGCCGCACGTGCCCCCAACGTCATCGAGGAAGCCGCACGTCGCCCCAATGTCATCGCGGGCGCCGCACGTGGCCCCAATGTCATCACGGAGACGCGCTCGCGCCCCAATGTCGTCGCGGGAGCCGCATGTGGCCTTAATGTCATCGCGGGAGACGCGCTCGCGCCCCGATTAGCCGCTAGCCTCCCAATGTCATCGCGGAAGCCGCTTGCGGCTATCCGCGATCTTACCGGCTTAGTATTTATACAGCTCCGACTTGTACGGCCCGTCCACCGGCACGCCGATATAATGCGCCTGGTCCTCGGTGAGTTGCGTGAGCTTCACGCCGAGCTTCGCCAGATGCAGCCGCGCCACGCCCTCGTCGAGGTGCTTCGGCAGCGTGTAGACCTTATTCTCGTACTTGCCTTTGCCGGAGTTCGTCCAGAGCTCGATCTGCGCGAGCACCTGGTTCGTAAACGACGCGCTCATCACGAAGCTCGGATGGCCCGTGGCGTTGCCGAGGTTCACGAGCCGGCCTTCCGACAGGAGAAGGAGGCGGTTGCCGCCGGGGAACTCGATCAGATCGACCTGCGGCTTCACATTCGTCCACTTCAGGTTTTTCAGGTTCGCGACCTGGATCTCGTTGTCGAAGTGGCCGATGTTGCAGACGATGGCCATGTCCTTCATGCGCCGCATATGCTCGATGGTGATCACGTCGCGGTTGCCGGTGGCGGTGACGAAAATGTCCGCGTAGCCGACCACGTCGTCGAGCGTCAGCACCTCATGGCCGTCCATCGCCGCTTGAAGCGCGCAGATCGGATCGATCTCGGTCACCACCACGCGCGCACCCGCGCCGCGCAAGCTCTGCGCCGAGCCCTTGCCCACGTCGCCATAGCCGCAGACCACCGCAACCTTGCCCGCCATCATCACGTCGGTGGCGCGGCGGATGCCGTCCACGAGGCTTTCGCGGCAGCCATAGCGGTTGTCGAACTTCGATTTCGTGACGCTATCGTTCACGTTGATGCAGGGAAAGGAAAGCGTGCCCTTCTTTTCCATCTGGTAGAGGCGCAGCACGCCCGTGGTCGTTTCCTCGGACACGCCCTTGATGGCTGCCTTGACCTTGGAATACCAGCCGGGCGTGCGCTCCAGGCGCGCCCTGATGGTCTTGAACAAGCTCGCTTCTTCCTCGCTTTTCGGGTCGGAAAGCACGGCCGGGTTTTTCTCGGCCTCCGCGCCAAGCTGCACGATGAGCGTTGCGTCGCCGCCGTCGTCGAGGATCATGTTCGCGGGAACGCCCCCCGGCCATTCGAGGATGCGGTCCACGAAATGCCAATATTCGTCGAGGTTCTCGCCCTTGAATGCGAAGACCGGCGTGCCGCGCGCGGCGATGGCGGCGGCGGCGTGGTCCTGCGTCGAGAAGATGTTGCAGGAAGACCAGCGCACTTCGGCGCCGAGCGCTTGCAGGCTCTCGATCAGCACGGCCGTCTGGATCGTCATATGCAGGCAGCCTGCAATGCGCGCGCCCTTAAGCGGCTGCTGCTTGCCGAACTGCTCGCGAACGGCCATAAGCCCCGGCATCTCGGTTTCGGCGATGTCCATCTCCTTGCGGCCCCATTCCGCAAGGCTAAGATCCTTCACATAAAAATCGTTCTTGACTGCTGCTGCGGACACGGAATTCTCCTGACTTTATTTTCCGGGAGTGCGATGAAGTTGCCCAGTGGTACCCTGTGCGCAAGCAAAAAGCAATAAAGACATAAAGATCACTTTATGTCATATCAGCCGCAGCTTACCGCCCCCGCGGGGAACAAATAGTCCGCGAGGCGGTCTCAACCGAAGGAGGATTCCAAATGCGCGCCATGGCGGCCCGGTTCGTGTTTCTTGCGCTTCTGCTGCCGTTCTCGCTCCCCGCGCTCGCGCTCGAAGACACGCCGCAGAATCGCGTGCAGCAGGCGACCCGCTATCTCGATGCCGTCCCGCCGCAGGGCATGATCGAGGAGTTGCTCGGCAGGACGGCCGACACGCTCCCCCCGGAGCAGCAGGATCAATTCAAGACCCTGGTGGCGAAGTACCTCGACCGCCCGAAAATCGCGGAGGCGATCAAGGCGGCGATGGCGAAAACCTTCACGGCCGACGAGCTGCAGGCTCTCGCGGACTTCTACGGATCGGCGCTCGGCAAATCGGCGATGGCCAAAATGCAGAGCTACCAGACAGAAGTCGCGCCCACCCTGATGAGCGAGTTTCAGACCGCCGTGACCGCGGCCGAGGAAGAGGCGCGTCAAACCGAAAAGGCCCAGCAGGGGCAGGACGAAAAGAAGTAGGGCGCGGGTCCAATTTCCGCCCAAGCTAACCCCTAGACTTTAGCCCCGGATAAGCTGCATCCAAGAGGAATTCCGATGAGGTTCATCGCCGCCTTGGCGCTTGCCTTCGCCCTGACTTCGGGGGCTCAAGCCGCGCCCGTCGTATATAAGCTGTTAGTTGTATGCAGGTTCGACAAAGAACAGTATTGCAAGGACATTCCGTATAAGAGTTGGCCCCAACTGAGGGAATGTCTTGCGAAGCACGAGAAAGACCTGCTTCCGCAGTGCCAGGACCACTATAAGGAAGCGCGATAGCGACGCCCAAGGCCCTGACAACGGCAGTTTGAAGCGAGACAGCTGCCGGACCTGAAAAGCCGCGGGATCTCGCCGCTTCCTTATTTTTCCGGCGATCACCATCTCAAGTGCGCAAATTAAACAGACGCTTGGGAGCCACATATGCCAGAACCGCTTGGACCGAGCCAGGAAGGGCGAACGGCGATCGTAACGGGCGCTAACGCCGGCATCGGCCTTTGGACCGCGCTCGGTCTCGCGAAAGCGGGCGCTCACGTCGTCATGATCTGCCGCGACCCCCACCGCGGCGAGGACGCGAGGAACCTTGTTGCTGGGGCCAGCGGCCGCAAGCCGGATCTTGTCATCGCCGATTTCGCGAGCCTGAAGACTGTCCGAGACGCCGCCGCGAAAATTCTCGACCGCTTTCCGCGGGTTCACATCCTCGTGAACAACGCCGGCCTGTTTTCGCCGCGCTACGAGCTTTCCGCCGACGGCTATGAGATGACCATCGCCGTCAATCACCTCGCGCCGTTTCTCCTCACAAATACGCTTCTGCCGGCGCTCGAACGCGCGGGCGAGCCGGGCCGGCGCGCGCGCATCGTGACCGTCGCGTCGGAGGCGGCCCGCCGCGCATCCATCGACCTCGGCGACCTGATGCTGTCCCGCCGCTATAGCATGATGGCCGCCTATGCCCAGTCGAAGCTCGCAAACATCCTGTTCACGAAGGAGCTGGCGCGCCGCCTGCCGCCGCGCCCCATTTCCGCGAATTGCCTGCATCCGGGCGTCGTCGCCACGAATATCGGCAACAAGGGCGGCGTATTCGGCGCGGCATGGTCGGTGCTGAAGCCCGTGTTTCTCTCACCCGAGCGAGGCGCGCGGAACTCGCTCTATGTGGCGACCTCGCCCTCCATCGAAGGCGTCAGCGGCGCATACTTCGTGAAGGAGCGCCCGGCGGCGCCCAACCCAATCGCCGAAGATCCGGCGATCGCGAGCCGCCTTTGGGCCGAAAGCCAGAAGCTCGTCGATGCGTCGCTTAACAAAGCCCAAGCCGCAGCCTGATCTTCGCCATCGCGCAGGGCGGAAGCGTCGCGGCGCCGCAACCGCTTGGGTTCCGTTCAAGCCCGTCTGCTGATACAAGCAATGTCACATTTCTTTCATCGCCAGAGGAAGCGGGATTGCTGGAACGCCTGTCGAACTCAGCGGCCGAAACGTGGGCGCGCGCGCAGGATGCGGCGGCGCAGTTGCTCGTGCCTTCGGTGCGGCTTGGCGTAACGGGGCTGTCGCGATCCGGCAAGACGGTCTTCATCACATCGCTCGTTCACAATTTGCTCGCGGGCAACGCGCTGCCGTTTTTCGAGCCGTTTGCGCAAAATCGCATCGTGAAGGCTTATCTCGAACCGCAGCCGGACGACCAGGTGCCCCGCTTCGATTACGAGGGCAATCTCGCCAAGCTCGCCGGCGCCTCGCCCGAGTGGCCCGAAGGCACGCGGCACATCAGCGAGCTGCGCCTCACCCTCGAATTCTCGCCGAACGCCATGATGCGCCGCGCGCTCGGCACGAAGACGATGCATCTCGACATCGTCGATTATCCCGGCGAGTGGCTGCTCGACCTGCCGCTGTTGAACCTGAGCTACGAAGAGTGGTCGCGGGACTCGATTGCGCAGGCGCGCGAGCCTGTCCGCGCCCCCGCCGCGAAGGAGTGGCTGGCCTTTCTCGCCTCCACGAACGCGGTCGCAAAGGAGGACGAGCAGGCGGCGCGCAAGGGCGCCGAAATTTTCACCCAATATCTGCGCAAGTGCCGGGATGAATCGCTGTCGCTTTCCTGCCTGCCGCCCGGCCGCTTCCTGATGCCGGGCGATCTCGCGGGCTCGCCTGCCTTCACCTTTTTTCCAGTTGAGACGCCCGACGCCGCGATGGCCCCGCGGAACAGCCTGTGGGCGATGATGGAGCGGCGGTATCGCGCCTACAAAACCTTTGTGGTTCAGCCATTTTTCCGCGATTGCTTCGCAAGGCTCGACCGCCAGATCGTGCTGGCCGACGTGCTCACCGTCGTGAACGCGGGCGCGGAGGCGGTCGCCGATCTGGAACGCGCGCTGTCCGATATCCTGCGCTGTTTCCGGCAGGGGCAGAATGCGTGGCACTCGCTGTTCAGCGGGCGCAAGATCGACCGCATCGTGTTCGCGGCGACAAAGGCGGATCATCTCCATCACACCAATCACGACCGGCTGGAGGCAATCCTGCAGCTCATCGCGTCCAAGAGCATCGAGCGCGCCTCTTTCGTCGGCGCCGAGGTGCGGGCGTTTGCGCTCGCAAGCGTGCGCGTCACGACCGAGGCGGAAGTTCGCCAAGGCAATGAGAAGCTGCCCTGCATTGTCGGCGTACCGCTGAAGGGCGAACGCCTCGGCGCCCGCGTCTTCAACGGCAAGGAGCAGCTTGCCATCTTCCCCGGCGACCTGCCGGAAGACCCGGCGCTCGCTCTTTCGCCCGAATGGCTCAACTCCGGCGCCGCGTCGGCGCATTTCGTGCGCTTTCGCCCTCAGCGGCAATCCTCGCTCGAATTCGGGCAAAGCGCGCTCCTTCAGCATATCCGGCTCGACCGGGCCTTGAACTTCCTGATAGGCGACAAACTGTCATGAACGGTCCCCCGAAAAGCCGCGCGCCCGCCGCCTTCAGCCTGGACGACCCGCGTTTGAAGGTGGATGGCCCGCTTCCTCAGCTCCCGGAGGAAGAGACGGCGAGGAGCAAGGCGGAAGCGCCGAAAAGCAAGCCGGATGCTCTCAAGGCCAAGCCAGAACCCCAAAGGGCCAAGCCGGGAGTTTCAGAAGCGGCGGGCGCGGAGCTTCCCGAGGCGGCCGCTCCTCGCGAGACCAGCGTCGTGCCCGAGATCATCCGCGTGGGCCGAAGCTGGGGCAGCATCTTCCTCAGCGCTGTCGCGGGCCTTCTTGTGCTGTCGGCCATGCTTTGGATTCAGGACGCCTTCCTGACCTTGCTCGGGCGGAAGGACTGGCTCGGCTGGGCGGCCACCATCCTGCTTGCGGTCGCGGTGTTCGCTTTCGCCATGATCCTCGCGCGGGAAATTGCGGGCCTCTACCGGCTGGCGGCGATCACGGCCACCCGCAAGCGCGCCGACGCCGCCCTGGCTTCGGAGAACGCATCCGAAGCGCGCGCTTCCGCCGGCGAGATCAAGGGCATGCTGCAGGAGCGGCGCGAACTGGCGGACGGCGTCGCCCGCCTCGCCAAGCATGAGCGCGACATCATGGACGCGAGACAGGTTCTGACGCTCGCCGAGCGGGAACTGCTGCTGCCGCTCGACAAGATCGCGCGCACCACCATCGGCACGTCGGGCCGCAGGGTGTCGATGGTGACCGCGCTCAGCCCCGCCGCTGTCTTCGCCGTTGGCTTCGTGGCCTACGAGAATTTCAGGATGCTGCGCAATCTCGCCGGCATCTATGGCGGCCGGCCGGGACTTCTCGCCATCCTTCGGCTTTTGCGGCTCATCGCGGGCCATCTCGCGGTGACGGGCGGCATCGCATTCACCGACGACATTCTCGGCCAGTTCGTCGGCCACGGCATGACTTCGCGCCTGTCGCGGCGGCTTGGCGAGGGCCTCATCAATGGCGGCTTCACGATCCGCATCGGCATCGCCGCCGTCGAGGTGCTGCGGCCGCTGCCCTATATCGAGGCGAAGCAGCCGCGCCTTCGCGAGTTCGTGTCCGAGTTCCTGAAGGTCGGCCAGAAGCAGGACGCAAGCCAGCCCGCGGAGCGGGAACGAAGCTGATCGAAACTCGCGAAGGGCGAAGCCTGAGCCGCAGGAACGAACCGGTTGCCTAGCTGTTCTCCACCCCACAACCTGTCGCGCGATTGCGACTAAGTTTATGGAGACGGCCATGAAATATCTCGCGATAGCCGCGGCTGCGATCTTCGTTCTCGCGACGTGCGTGACCGGTTTGGAAGCGCGATCGAGAGCCCGGGCGTTTACGGACGCCGGGGAGTTCGTTCAGGAGCTGAAATCGAGCGGCCACTTCGAGTATGTCGCGAGCACGCTGGCCCTCCAGAGGTCGGACAACGAAGCGGTCAAGAAATTCGCGCAAAAGATACTCGACGATCAAAAAGCTGCGGATCAAAAGCTTGACGATACGCTGAAGCAGGCGAAGTTGCCCGAGCCGGAATACGCGATGAACGAAGAGGATGGCGAACTGGCCCAGCAGTTGGACCCCGAGCACGGAGCGCGGTTTGATCGGCTCTACATTCAGGGTGTGACCGAGGCGTCCCGGGAAGCCATCGAGCTTCTTGAAAACTATGGGATGCATGGCGACAACGCGGACCTCAAGAAACTCGCGGAAACGCTTCTGCCCGAGGTCAAGGAGCATTACCAAATGGCGCAAAACCTCGGCGCCAGCAACGCGACGGCGCGCCGGTAGTCGCTTCGACTGCAGCTAGCCGACTGCTCGCTTGGTCAGGACGACGCGATGCGCAAACCTGCGCAATTCGCGCTCCTGGCCGGCGGTCAAAACTTCTGAGGTGATCCCCTGAACTATAGCATGAGTTGAAATCGCCCGCCGTTCTGGGCATATTACATCTGTAAAAGAAGCATCGTCGAAGCGGTTGATGATTTAAAACGACGTCTCGCCAGGAAACGATCTCTGCCGCGAGTCCCTGAACAAGCGGTGTGTTTTACTGAAAGCGGCGGCGCGACGATGCCATACGAGATCGAACGGAAATTCCTGGTGCGGGATGATGGCTGGCGTGCGTCCGCTGGCCCGGCCATATCCATCCGGCAGGGCTATCTCACCGCTAATGGGTCCACATCGCTTCGTGTCCGGCTTGTCGATGAGGATCGAGCCACACTGACGATCAAATCCCCTGTGTCACACATTCGGCGGCTTGAGTTCGAATACGAGATCCCGATTAAAGACGGGTTTGCTCTGCTCGCCTTGAGAGAGAGCGGAATTGTCGAGAAGCTCCGGCACAGGCTTCCATGGCAGGACTTGCTTTGGGAGATCGACGTGTTTCAGGGGGAAAATCGCGGTCTGATCATCGCGGAAATTGAGCTTCCTCACGAAGACAGGATTTTCGAAAAGCCTGATTGGCTAGGCCGGGAAGTCACCTCCGACCCGCGCTACTCGAACGCCAAGCTGGCCAAGACGCCCTTCCGAAGTTGGCCGGATCCCATGCAAGACGCGCATCGGGAAAGCGCTCGTCCTTTCAGATTCCGGATATGAAGGCGCGCCCCTGATCCGCCTGAGAATGTCAGGAAGACCTTGGCAATGCGAGCTTTGGCGCCGGCCGCCGGATTTCGAGACGAGCGTAGCGTCGGCCACTTCGGACACGAAGCCGCCAACAAGCGGAGCCGAAGCGTTTGTGACTCCGCGCTCGGATAAATATGCGGATGCGCCTAGAAAATCCTGTTGAACAGGACGAAGAGACCGCCTGAAATCAGCATGGCCATGGGAAGCGTAAGCACCCACGCCATCAGGAGATTGCGGACGGTCGCCATCTGCAAGCCCGAGCCGTTTGCCGCCATCGTCCCCGCGACGCCCGAGGACAGCACATGGGTCGTGGAAACCGGCAATCCGTAAGCGTCGGCCGCGAAGATTGTGCCCATCGCCACAAGCTCGGCCGAGGCGCCTTGCGCGTAGGTAAGATGCTGCTTGCCGATTTTCTCGCCAACCGTGACCACAATCCGCTTCCAGCCGATCATGGTGCCAAGGCCAAGCGCTATGGCGGTCGCCATCTTCACCCAAAGCGGGATGAAGCGGGTGGCGTCGTCGAGGGATGCCTTATAGGCTTTCAGCTTCGAGACTTCCTCGCTCGAAAAACCGAGCTTGTTATCCTTCAAAAGGAAGCGGATGGCCTCCGAAGCGAGATACATGTCATTTCTGACGTTTCCGACGGCGGCAGGCGGGACTTTGGCGACCGAGCCATATTGCTCAACCTGCTGCGAGATGAGGCGGACGAGATCGCCGACGGCTGGCAGCGTATTGTTGTCGATTTCATGCACGGCGATTGCCGATGAGATCAGCGGACGCGGATCGCCGCCGACCTGACGGTTCCGCGTAATTCTGTCGATGACATTCGCGGCCGCGGCCGAGTTTATCCGAAATTCCTTCATGCTGGTCGCGCTCGGCGTTTTGTTGAGCGCGTAGGTGGTTGGCACGGTGCCGATCAGGATGAGCATGATCAGACCCATGCCCTTCTGGCCGTCATTGGAGCCATGCGCGAACGAAACGCCGGTGCAGGTCAAGACCAGGAGGCCGCGAATCCACCATGGCGGCGGCTGATTGCTCCTCGGTTCTGCATAAAGGCTCGGGTTGCGAACAATAACCTTCAGAACAAGGAGAAGAAGCGCCGCGGCAAAAAAGCCGACGAGAGGCGAAAGCAGCAGCGAATATCCAATCTCTATCGCCTTCGACCAATCCACGCCCGCTGTGCCGTCGCGGCCGCGCATAAGCGCATTCGCCACGCCGACCCCGATGATCGACCCGATCAGCGTGTGCGACGACGAGGCTGGCAAACCGAGCCACCATGTCCCGAGGTTCCAAATGATTGCGGCAAACAGCAAGGCGAAAACCATTGCGAAGCCGGCTTCCGAACCGACCTGCAAAATCAATTCCACCGGCAGCAAGGAAACAATGGCGAAGGCGACGGCGCCAGTCGACCACAGCACGCCCAGGAAGTTGAAGAAACCCGACCAGACCACAGCCAACTGCGCTGGCAGAGAATGGGTGTATATAACGGTTGCAACAGCGTTGGCTGTATCGTGAAAGCCGTTCACGAACTCGAAGCCAAGGGCGATCAGGAGCGCGACGCCCAAGAGCAGGAACGGCAGATACGTCGTCACCGGGACGCCGCTGTCGCGGATATCGGTGTAAAGGCCGTAGACAGTGACGAGGAGCCCTGCCGCCAGCAGCAAGATGAAGAGGATCGCTGTTACGGGAGCAACTTTTGCGTCAAGCTCGGGCCTCGGCGATGCAGGCGCAGCAACATCGGCCATAGATGCAACTCCAAACAGCAGTGAAGCGCAAATCTATGGAACCAATATTACAGATTGATGACATATTGCTCTAGATCAAGTTTCAACAGGCTGATTTATGGAGTATTATTCCGTTGAAACTGTACATATCCCACGCAATTTCCCCGATAACATAACTTTGGTGTATAACCAGATATTAAATATTAACAAGATATTACTGAATCTATAATATATCTTTAAAATAGAGTTGCCATTCGCTTCCAATATAGCTTGCTCAGAAGCATGCATAATTGTGATGCGAAGCTTTTAGTGTAATTTTCACCAATATAATACTTACTTTTATAATAAGCCTGGTGGCTTTTGCTCCATAAATAGGCATTCGCCGTCTGCGAAGGCGCAACGAGGGCGCGGCGCCCTTCCTCAAACGCATGGAGCCAAAACAGCCAAGCTGATTGGCATATAAAATGCTTATGAGACGCGGGCTGTTCCGGCCAAGCTGGCCCCGGGCTGCCCAGTAAACTTGCAGATTGCTTCCCACTTCGCACACCATTCGTGAGAGCCCCAAAATGACGAAGTATAAGCTTGAATATATATGGCTCGACGGGTACGCCCCGGTTCCTAATTTGCGTGGCAAAACGCAGATCAAGGAATTTGCCAGCTTCCCAAAGCTAGAAGAACTTCCCTTATGGGGCTTCGACGGAAGCTCAACCATGCAGGCCGAAGGCAGAAGTTCGGACTGTGTCTTGAAACCCATCCGCGTCTTCACGGACGGCGCACGCACGAACGGTGTGCTCGTTCTGTGCGAAGTCATGATGCCCGACGGCAAAACTCCGCACCCCTCGAACAAGCGCGCGACCATTCTCGACGACGAGGGGGCGTGGTTCGGCTTCGAGCAGGAGTATTTCTTTTACGAGGGCGGCCGCCCGCTCGGCTTCCCCGAGCACGGCTATCCGGCGCCGCAGGGCCCCTATTACACCGGCGTAGGCTATAAGAATGTCGGCTCGGTCGCCCGCCAGATCGTGGAGGAGCATCTCGACCTGTGTTTGGCCGCTGGCATCAACCACGAAGGCATTAACGCCGAGGTGGCGAAGGGCCAGTGGGAATTCCAGATTTTCGGCAAGGGCTCCAAAAGGGCTGCCGACGAAATGTGGATGGCCCGCTATCTCTTGCAGCGGCTCACCGAGAAATACGGGATCGACGTCGAATATCACTGCAAGCCCCTCGGCGACACGGACTGGAACGGCTCCGGCATGCACGCCAATTTCTCGACCACGTTTATGCGCGAGAAGGGCGGAAAGGAATATTTCGAAGCGCTGATGAAGGCTTTCGAGAACGCACGCGAAGATCACATCGCCGTCTACGGACCGGATAACCATCTGCGCCTCACCGGCAAGCACGAGACCCAGTCAATCCACCAATTCAGCTACGGCGTGGCTGACCGCGGCGCATCGATCCGCGTGCCGCATAGCTTCGTGAACAGCGGCTACAGGGGTTATCTCGAAGACCGGCGGCCGAATTCGCAAGGCGACCCCTACCAAATCGCTTCGCAAATATTGAAGACGATTGCTTCTGTCCCTTTAGGGGCGTCAGTGAGCGCGGCCGCATAGAGAAGCGAGGCTTTCACTTTAGCAATTTGATGCCCAAGCGGCTTCGATTTGGCTAAAGGCCCGGAAAGGGCGGTGTGGATCGCCGACATTCATTGGCGCCACACCTGAAGGCTTCGAGGTCTGCTCGCAACTGAGCCATCGGCTTGCCGCCGCAGCTTCACCCTCTTGGGCCGACACGAATCTTCGGCTCGAAAAGCGAAGTTATGATCGCTGCCCGGTTAGGACGTCCGAACAAAACGACGCCGTCGCCCTCGCCAACGACGGTCGCGGGGGGAGGGCTCATGTGCACGTCGCCGTCGCGACGGTTGATCTGGATGATGAAGAAGGCGCCCTTTGCCTGCCGCTCGATGGCGGCGACGCTCATGCGGACCGCCGGGCTTTCCGGCGCGACGGTGACCACTTCGAGTTCGATGCCGAAATTGTGCAACACGCGCTGAAATCCGTGGGAGCGTTCGAGACTATCGATGATGCGCGCCGATTCCTCATAAAGAAGAAGCTCAGCGATGCGTTCGGCGCCGATATGGGTGGGCAGCACCACTTTGTCGGCGCCGGCTTGGAGCAATTTCTGCTCGGTGCTTGCGGCTTCGCCCCGTGCGATGATTGACAGCGCAGGATTGAGCGCCCGTGCGCTCAGCGTGATGAAAACATTAAGAGCGTCGCTCGCGAGCACAGTTGCCAGCGCGTGCGCTCGCGTTATGCCAGCGGCGAGCAAGGTTGCCTCAGTGGTCGCGTCGCCTTGGATGCAGAGATAGCCCTGCCCGCGGGCCTGCAAGGCGCGCGCCTCGTTCTCTTCCAGGATGACGAGCCCGGCGCTGCTAGCCGTCAGCGTCCGCGCGAGTTCCGCGCCAAGCTGTCCGAAACCGCAGACAATGACATGTCCCTTGAGCTGGCCGATTGCAGTGTTCATGCGCTTTAAACCTATGACCTTATTGAGCTGGCTGAGAGTGATGAACTGCACCAGCGCGCCAGTGAGAAAAATAACGCCGGTACAGCCAAATACGATCAGCGCAATGGTAATGACGCTCAAGGTTGGGGTATCGATCGGCCGAACCTCGTTGAAACCGACCGTATAAATGGTGATGACAACCATGTAGAAGGCGTCACGGAAACTCCAGCCGACCTTCATATAGGCTGCGGTTGCGAGGACCATCACCACAATGACATAGGCAACTCCGACGGTGAGATTGCGGCCTGGCGAGTC
The DNA here is from genome assembly GCA_963748525.1 of uncultured Alphaproteobacteria bacterium. Taxonomy (GTDB): domain Bacteria; phylum Pseudomonadota; class Alphaproteobacteria; order Rhizobiales; family Rhodomicrobiaceae; genus Rhodomicrobium. The sequence continues at coordinate 98,418 of CAVVJJ010000011.1, read as the reverse complement.
CAGCAGCCCAGCCGACTTCGGTTTTGGCACACGGCGGATTGTGCCCAGCTTGCGTTTCGCGCGCCTCGCCGGCAATTGTGCTGGATGCTCTTTGGATTCTGCTTCGCCGGCACGGGATTCTGCTTCGCCGGCACGGCCGTCCCCGCCTTGCGATGGATCGCTCCCCGTCATCCCCTCACCGGAAGCCGCCCGATCGATCATGGTCTTTGCTATGATGCGCCCGTGTTCGTCTTGACCGCTATGCATTCTGGGTCTCGGCGGCCCTTTGATCTCCCGATCTCAAGCAAGAACTAAGCCACATGGGGCCGAAGAAGGTTTGTGGAAGCGCGGACGAAGATCATCGCGTGTGGTTATCACTCGAAATTTTTTGGCGGTGATGTGTGGGCGCTCGACCCGGTGGATACCCCCTTGTAACCGGCGCCCGTACCTGCCTCCGCTTTGAGAGAGAAAGAATTCTAGTTAGATACAGGAGGGCGATGGTCGAGAGAAGAGGGGGGCGAAGCTGAAGGGATGAGGCGTGGGCAACTCGTTCTAGACAATTATCTTGATGCAAATCGGTGGCGCGCTGATGCAAAAAAATAAGGCGATATGGTTAGGTCTGATGGACCTGAAGCGCGATTGAGAATTGGATGGCGGGAGCAATAAGAGATTGATCCGGCGAAGCGATTTTGTTGATTTTGCTGGTGCTGCAAGAGAGGATTGAACTCTCGACCTCCCCCTTACCAAGGGGGTGCTCTACCACTGAGCTACTGCAGCGACGCCGGCGCGGATGACCGTGCCATAGCAGGCGGTAAGGCGCAAGTCCCTTATGGAAAGCCCGCTCGTTCGAGCTTTGGGCTGTTGAAACAGCCCAGGCGTCGATGCTCAGAATTATAATCAACCCTAGTTTAGCGCCGCGCCGCATGCAGGAATTGCCGTATTTCGCCATCGAAAGCTCCGATCGTGCTTTCGCACATCCACACGAAGTTTGGCGATGGCGTGCGAAATTCGGTGCGCGCCGTTTCCTTTGCCAATAGGAAGGACGGAGACATCAACAAGGGAAGGGCCAGCGCTTGACACGCCAGAGAGAATTGAGGACGCGCGTCCTCGTATTTTTGGGGGCCGCCGCATTGTCGTTCGCGTCGCCCATTCCGGTCCTTCAGCAGGGGGAGGCGCGCGCCGCGCAATCCCAGGCCGATATCGATCCGGACCGCCTTGCCGGGGCGAAGGACCTCATCGAAGTGACCGGAGCCGCGAAGCAGTTCGAAGTCCTCCTGCCGCTGATCATGTCGCAAATGGAGAACGCCTTCGTGCAGCTGAAGCCCGAGCATGCGGATGCCATCCGGGAATCCTTCAAGATGGCTTCCGCGAAATTTTCGGAAAAGAAGCAGGAGGCTTTCGATCAGGTCGCTGTCGTTTTCGCGGAGCTTTTCACAGCTGCGGAACTGAAGGAAATCGTGGCATTCTATAAGACCCCGGTCGGCGCCAAGCTAATCCAGTCGCAGACGGTCATCGCTCAGAAAACCTTGGCCATCGGGCAGGCTTGGGGCCGGAAGATCGGGAGGGAGATTGAGGAAGAGGTGCGCAAGGAGCTTAAGAATCGCGGTATTGCGCTCTGATCGCGCCCTTTGGTCTTCCACGAGGGGCGAAGCGCCTTTTTCCAAGCGATCCAGCCGGTGATCGATGCGGTCGAGCCGCAGATGCATGCTGCGCGTTCTCTTCGAGGCTGGTCACGCGAACCTTGAGGTTGCGATAGCGTCGGGCACGCAGCCGGGCTTTGCGTCCTCATTTGCTCGCGAATGAGCTGAGCTTCGGCGTGTCGTTTTTCCCGTCTGGAAGGCTTTAGAACAGGTCCGCAACCCTAACCCGCAAGCGAGGCGGCGGCGCGCTCCATGCGCTTGCGTTCGTTCGAATCGAGATAGCGCTTGCGGAGCCGGATCGACTTCGGTGTGATTTCGACCAGCTCGTCGTCCTGGATATAGGCGAGCGCCTTCTCCAGCGTCATCCTGATCGGCGGCGTGAGGCGCACCGCCTCGTCCTTGCTCGTCGTGCGGATATTGGTGAGCTGCTTGCCCTTGAGCACATTCACTTCAAGGTCGTTGTCGCGCGTGTGCTCGCCGACGATCATGCCCGGATAGACCCTCGTCTGCGGGTCGATCATCATCGGGCCGCGATCTTCCAGGTTCCACAGCGCATAGGCGACAGCCTCGCCCGTGCTGTTGGAGATCAAGACGCCGTTGCGGCGCCCCTGGATTTCGCCCTTGTAGGGTGCATATTCGTGAAAGAGGCGGTTCATGATCGCGGTGCCGCGCGTGTCGGTCAAAAGCTCGCCCTGATAGCCGATCAGGCCACGCGTCGGAACATAGAAGATGAGCCGCTGGCGACCGCCGCCCGATGGCCGCATTTCGATCAGATCGCCCCTGCGCTCCGAAAGCTTCGAGACGACGGCGCCGGTATGTTCCTCGTCCACATCGATGATGACTTCCTCGATGGGCTCAAGCCGCTGCTGCGTTTGCGGATCGACGTCGAAGACGACGCGCGGGCGCGATACCGTCAGCTCGAAGCCTTCGCGCCGCATGGTCTCGATCAGGATGCCGAGCTGCAACTCGCCTCGCCCGGATACCTCGAAGGCGTCCGAATCCCGCGCCTCGGCAATGCGCAGCGCAACATTGCCTTCGGCTTCGCGGAAAAGACGCTCGCGGATGACGCGGCTCTGGACCTTGTCGCCTTCCTGCCCTGCGAACGGCCCGTCGTTGATGCGGAAGGTCATGGTCAGGGTCGGCGGATCGATGGGCTGCGCGGGCAGCGCGTCCGACACTTGCGGATCGCAAATGGTGTCGGCGACGGTGGCCTTGGTCAGGCCGGCGATGGCGATGATGTCGCCCGCCTTTCCTTCATCGATCGATATGCGCTCAAGTCCACGGAAGCCCAGCACCTTCGACACGCGGCCCTGGTCGATGAGCTTGCCATCGCGGCTCAGCGCCTTCACGGCCATGTTCGGCTTCGCGACGCCGTTGGAGACGCGCCCCGTGAGGATGCGGCCGAGGAAAGGGTCCGCCTCGATGGTTGTCGCCAGCATGCGGAACGGGCCGCCTCCGACGCGCGGCAGCGGAACATGGCGCAGCACGAGGTCGAACAAAGGCTCCATATTCTCCTTCGGGCCGCTTGGATCGAGCGCCATCCAGCCCTGCTTGGCGGAGCCGTACAGGATCGGAAAATCGAGCTGCTCTTCGGTCGCGTCGAGGTTGGCGAAAAGATCGAAGACCTCGTTCACGACCTCGACATGGCGCTCGTCCGGCTTGTCGATCTTGTTGATCGCGACGATGGGGCGAAGGCCGATTTTCAGCGCCTTGGAGACGACGAACTTCGTCTGCGGCATCGGCCCTTCCGACGCGTCGACGAGCACAATCGCGCCATCCACCATGTTCAGGATGCGCTCCACCTCACCGCCGAAATCCGCATGGCCCGGCGTGTCGACGATGTTGATGCGCGTCGTCTTCCACTGGATCGACGTGACCTTCGCCAGGATGGTGATGCCGCGCTCGCGCTCCAGGTCGTTCGAATCCATGGCGCGCTCGGCCACGCGCTGGTTGTCGCGGAACGACCCGGATTGTTTCAGAAGCACGTCGATGAGCGTCGTCTTGCCGTGGTCGACGTGGGCAATGATGGCGATGTTGCGCAAGTTCATGCCGAGCCGCGCCTTTCTTGAAGCCGTGTTGCGATGCGGGATTTGCGTTTAGATGTGAGGCAAAGGAGGGCGCGCGTCAATGGGCCATCGCTTGCAGGTTCACAGCGGACAAGCCCGATTCCGCCAGCGACGGCTTCGGGCGGCGCAATGGATCTCAGCGAATGGGCGCGGGCGCTGGCGGGTCCGTTCAGGTCTTCTTGCGGAAAGCATCGGCCAGAAAGGCGACCGCCGTGGAAAGTCGATTGTGCGCCCTTTCCTGCTGCGGAAGTTCCGGCGGCGGCTCAATCGAAGAAGCCGTTCCCTCGAAGCAATGAAGGAGGCACTTCCTCGCCTGGCTCGCTGTAACATCCGCCACATCCGCCAGATGCCACAGCGTCATCCAGACAAGCGCGCTGTGCCGCCAGTAAGTTCCCGACTTTTCATCGAGATTTTTGCCCCAGAGCGCGGCGCTCTCGTAAACTTGGCTCGCGGCGCGCCGGAAATGCACCGGGCGCCTGCTCTTTGAAGAACGGTTCTTGAACAGCTTCGTGACGCTGTCCGTCAAACGCTCGTCGGCGTCGATGAACCAGTCTACGTCTCGACGGAGTCCGTTTTGCTCAAGTATTCTTCCAGTCTCGCGCTCCAGAAGCTCCCATTCCGCGGCATCATGCCGGCGAGAGAGCGCCATGCCGAACGCCCGCCGCAACATGATGCTGTGCGCCATCGCCCGCTCCAGCAGCCTCCCGGCGTCGTCAGTCGCCGCCTGGTCGTCTGCTAGGGCGAATTGGGGCAAATCCATCGAAGAGACCTTGATGCCGTTGGCGCAGGGGGACTCGCCTGCAACCTGATAGGAACCGCCCCTGCGTCGACGCCCCACACGTCAAACTCACTCAACTGAAAAGCAGCCTTACAGAAATAATTAAGATTTTTTCGGGGGGCGCGCGACTAACTTGAAGTTGTATTAGGGTTGATTTTCTGATTAGGCGGCGAAGCGCAAACGCCATCCAAGCCGTCGGCGGCGCGGTCCGCCTCTTGTCCGAACTTTCGCTTCAAGGGGATCGCGGCCAAGGCCAGAAGCGCCAGTCCCCCAAGCGCCGCCAGGATTTGCGGCGTGAGAATCGAGCCGGGTGAGATCGCGCCCCCTTGATCCAGCAAATCGCCAAGGCCTGCTCCCGAGAGGGAGAAGACGGCCGTTGCGGGGATGATGCCGAAAAACGTTGTCAACACGTAAGTGCTCAACCGGACGCCGGCGAGAGCCGGGATGACATTCACGAGAAAGAACGGAAACAGCGGCATAAGCCGAAGCACAAGCAGATAGGACCAGGCGTTCGACCGGATTGCGCAGGCGAGCCTTGCGCCAGCGGGGCCGAAATGCGCCAGCGCGTTCTCGCCCATCATCGCCCGGGCGAATACGAAGAGGATCGTGGCGCCGAGCGTCGCGCCGGTCACGGTGAGAGCGGCGCCGGTCGCGGCTCCGAATAGGAAGCCTCCCGAGAGAGTGAGTATCAGGGAGGAAGGCAGGGAAAGCGCGACCGCGACCACATAGACCGCGACGAAGCCGATCGCCGACAGCGCGCGGTGCTCGGCGACGAAGCTCACAAGCTCCTGCCGGTTGGCGCGAAGCATATCGAGCGTCAGCCAACGGGGAAGCCCCGACGCATGGATGGCGACGATGATCCCGAGCGCCAGCGCCCCGAGCCACAAGCGGCGGTCTCTCAGGATCCGAGGCATAGAAAACTCCGCGGCCAGGGACTCAACCTGCATGGCGCACCGATCCGCATGAACCCCCTCCCAGAACGCAGAACGTGGCGCAATAGGGGTGGAGCAGCGGCACGGGCTTGCTCGCCTCCGCCAGCGTGGCGCCAAGCTCGAAACGAAGATCGTAGGGCAAGAGCGTGCACGCGGCGACCGCCGGCGCGGCCGCATCCTGGCGTTTGATGACCATGCGCGCGTTCGAGCACATCACGTCTTCGGGAGACATGCCAAGAATGCCCCAGCAGGCTTCGGTTATCTCGGGCGGCGACGCGCCCTCTCTCATTTCGGGAAGAAGGACGAGCGCCTGAGCGTCGTCGCAATTGACGCCCGCGCCGCAGCTTTGAAAAAGCCGGGCAAACCCGCGGCGCAGAAAACCCTCGCTGTCGCCGGCGAGCAACCGCGCCGCTACCTCGACATGAATGCCGGCGCGGGATAGCCAGACGAGCCCGTCGAGCGCCTGTGCAAAAGCGCCCTCGCCCCTTTCCGCGTCGTGCGTCTCGGGCCGGAAGTCGTCGAGCGAGACGCGGACGCGCATGCGCCCGCCGTAAGCGCCGGCAAGCCGCACAATGTCCGGCTTCCAACGCTCCATCGGCTTCAGCGCGTTTGTCAGCGTGAGCGTCTCGAAGCCGCGCCGCAACGTTTCTTCCAGAATCGCAACAAAAGCCGGGTTCATGAACGGCTCGCCGCCCGTGAACCCGATGAGGGAAACGGGCAGCGCCAGTTCCTCGATCTCATTCAAGTATGGGCGGACGTCGGCGAGGGTGAGATAGGCGAGGCGGTCGTTTTTCGGCGAGCTTTCGATATAGCAATGGGCGCAGGCGATATTGCAGAGCGTTCCGGTATTGAACCAAAGGGTTTCCAGACGCGCGAGCGACACGGCCGCGCGCTTTTCTCCGCGCGCCGTCCAAGCCGGGTCCAGGAAAGGCATATTAATAAGGCGGCTGGCCCGGCCGTTCTCCGTGGCGTGCAGCATGACATTCCCGACAAGCTAAAATCAGTTCATATTCATCGCATAAGGCGCATGCGCCGGTACATCAAAGCCTCGCTCAATATGTCGTTACCGCGCCGAAGACAGCGTCGGAAAGCTTTTGTACTTGCGCATGAAGCGCCGGTCGATCCAGTCCTTCCATCGCCAGACCCAGGCGCCTTCGAAGGTGAAGCCGTTGCGCGCGCCGATGGCGTAGCGTTCGCCGGTCGAGATGAGCGAGAGATGACGGGTTTGCGGCTTGTAGGGCTTCAGCGGTTCGCCTGAAGCGGCGCGGCGAAGGTTCTCGGCGAGCGGCGGCCCTTCGCGCACCGCGTAGACGCCCGACTTCGGGAGCGCCCGGCGGTTGAACGACGCCACGTCGCCCGCCGCGAAGACGCCGGCGTGCGAGGCGCTTTGAAGTGTGGGCTCCACTTCGATGAAGCCTTTGGCGTCGAGCTTCAGTCCGGTCGCGGCGAGCCACGGCGCAGCGGACGCTTGCGCCGCCCAGAATATCTCGTCAAAGGCCAGCGCCTCGCCGCTGTCCAGATGAACGGCGCCGTCCGCGACGCGGTCCGCGGCCCTCCCCGCGATCACGGCGATGCCGCGAGCGGCCGCGATCGAGCGAAAGCGCGCGCGCAGGCGGCGGGGGAACGCCATGAGGATGTCCGGCTCTGCCGAAATCAGCGCAAACGAGGCGCCGCGCGCATCGCCGCCCGCCGCCTCGATGTCACGCCGCAAACGCCGCTCCAGCGCAAGCATCAATTCGACGCCGCCCGCGCCGGCGCCAACGACGCAGATGCGCGCCTTCCCTTCCCGCTGAAGCACGCGACGCCGCGCTTCTTCGAAGCGGCCGAGAAAGCCGTCGATGGGCTTGACCGCGACCGCATGCTCGGCCGCGCCCGGCGTATCTCTCGTGTTCGGCGTCGAGCCGATGTCGATGGACAAGACGTCGAAAGGGACGCGCGCGCCGGCGGCGCCAAGAATGCGCTTTGCAGCCAGATCGATCCCAGCCGCCGCCTCCTCGACGAAGCGCGCGCCCGCGAAGCCGCACAGGGGCCGCACGTCGATATGAGCCTCTTCGAAAGAGTAAAGCCCCGCGATCAGCCCAGGCAGCATGCCGGAATAAGGCGTCCACGCCCGCCGCGTGACGAGCGTCAGACGCACGCCGGGCTCAGGCTTCGCGCCGAACGATCGAAGAACCTCGATATGGGCGTGGCCCGCGCCAAGGAGGACGATGTCCTTCATGCAACCGCGGGCCGCCTTGCCCTGCAGCGCTCCAAGCGGACATTCCCCGGCCAGCCCAGGAATGTCCGCTTGGAGAATTTTGTTTTCGCAGAATTCTTTCCCGAAACCGGAAAAGCCACTTTTGGAACTCTGCTTTAGGCGGCCGGCCGCACGATCCTCACAAGCACGTCGGTCTTCGCGATGAAATGCTGAACCAGCGCGCCCGCAATATGAAGGAGAACGAGGAGGAAGATGAGCGGCTTGCCGTATGTGTGAATGACCCCCGCCGCCTGAACGCCCCCGAACCAAGCAACCGCGCCCGTGACCGGCATCAGGAAGATCACGAGGTAGAGGAGGTGCTGGGTGCCCGCGGCGACCCATTTCTTCACGCCGGTCGTTCCCGGAGGCGCGGATGGCACGCCGTTCTTCGCGCGGACGATGACGCGCAGCACCGCAAGGACGAAAATGGAGATGCCGATATAGACATGGATGTTGGCGGCGGAGAGATCCTCGGGGTTCGCCTCCTTGCCCTTCGACAGCGCTTTATAGGCGTGCTCGATGGCCTCGCCGAAAATAAGCTGGTAGATGACCAGTAATGCGATGGTCCAGTGAAGCAGAATTTGCGAAAGCGAATAGCCGGGCGGCGGACTTTTTGGCGCCATGGGTGTACTCCAGTTTCTTGATTCCGGACTGCATACGACGCTGGCCATCCGGAGGCTTTGATCTCGGACAAGAAAGCTCGGCGGATGAGCGCGCCGGGCGGCAGGCGTATCGAAGCAAGCTGCAACTTGAGCTAAAACATGGGTCATGACAAGCGCCCACATAAAAAACCTTGATAGAACGCCCGCCAAATTTGACCCGCGCCGCGCCGCGCGCCGGCTCGCTCATTTTTGAACTGTAAACTTAGATCGCGGCCGCCGCCCGCCGCGTCATCGCGGAAGCGGCTGGCGGCCATAGGGGATCGCACAAGACAAGCGCGCCCTTGGCCCCGGATGAGCGCCAGGGAGCTTTCCAGAGGGCGACGGCGCTCGATGGCAGGCTAGTTCAGTCCCTTGATTCCCTCGGCAAACCCGGCCAGCGGCGCCGGAAAGCCGATCCCGGATTCCTGCGTCGGGAACACGATGAAACTCGCCGTCTGGCCGGTCGCGAATTTCGTGAGGAGTTCGTCGTTCGCGACGACTTCGGCGACGCAGCCGAAATGGTAGCACTTGATGAACGGCACGTGTCCCACATCCACGCCGTCCACCTTGAGGCCGAGGCCGGGCGGCATGAGGATCTGGAGAGGGGCGACGACGCGCAGGATTTTCCGGTCCCCGCCGTCGGACGTTCTTTTGATAAGGATGACTCTCAAGAACATGTTCTTGCGGTCTTCGAGCGCGAGGTCTTGAACGAGCACGCATTTTTCGCGCTTTGAGCCAAGGGGCTGGCCGCATTTCAGTTTCCAGGCGCCGTAGACCGCCTTGAGCTGCTCAGACCCGTCCTCCGACTGCGCCTGAGCTGCCTGGCAACCCAGCGCGAGGAAGAGGCAAGCGGCGAGGAGCTTGGCCGGTCTTAGAAACATTGCGCACCATATCGATATGAAAGCCTAACCGCCCCGCTACTCGGCAAGGAATCGGGGCTAAATTGAGACTGCGGCGACGCCGATTTCCGCGCGCCGGCATCGCGCAGGCCATGGCGGGCGCGCGGTTTGAACCTAAATCCGCCTGACGGGGTTCTGGCGTACAAGGAAAGTGCGAGCGCCTCCGGCCTCGCTCGCACGCGAACAAGCTTCAGGTTGACCCATGAAGGCGCGTCCCCTTCTTTTTGCAGGCTTGCTGTGCATCGCTACCCTGTCCGGCGTCGAGCGATGCCTCGCAAGGGTCGGCGCCCCCGAGCCGTGGCAGATAGGTCTCCCGGACTCGGTCACGCCGATGCTCGATTCGATGAAGGGCTTCAACGAACTGCTGCTCTTTATCATCGTCGCCGTCGTGCTTCTGGTCATGGGGCTGCTGCTCTGGGTGATCGTGCGCTATAGAGAAAGCGCGAACCCCGTCCCGTCCCGACTGTCGCATAACACGACGATCGAGGTTCTGTGGACGATCGTGCCGGTGCTCATTCTCGTCGTGATCGCGATCCCCTCTTTCAGGCTGCTCTTCCGCCAGTTCGATTTCCCCAAGCCCGACGTGGTGGTGAAGGCGACCGGCAAGCAATGGTACTGGTCCTACGAATACCCCGACGCGAAAATCTCCTTCGATTCCTATCCCGTCGAGGAAAAAGATCTGAAGCCGGGCCAAATCCGTAACCTCTCCGTCGATAACGAGATGGTCGTGCCCGCGAACAAGGTCGTGCAAGTCCTGATCACGGGAGGCGACGTGATCCACCAATGGGTCGTGCCCTCGTTCGGCAGCCGCGCGGACGGCATCCCCGGCCGCATCAACCGGACCTGGTTCATCGCGAAGGAGACGGGCGTCTATTACGGCGAATGCTCCGCCCTATGCGGACAGGGCCATTCCTACATGCCCATCGCGGTGAGGGTCGTCAGCGACGACGACTACAGGACTTGGGTGAGCGATAAGAAAAGCGAAAGTTTGCAGAAAAACCAAACGGGGGAAGCGGACCCCGCCGCGCCGGATAAGCGTTAGTACGGTTTGAGGCCGCGCGATGCAAAAACTAGCGACAGCAAAGGACCACGAGGGTCGCCCCGCGGGCTTTGTCACCCGATGGCTGTTTTCCACAAACCACAAGGACATCGGCACACTTTATCTGATTTTCGCCTTGGGCGCGGGCATCGTGGGGGGCGTCCTGTCGATACTCGTCCGGATGGAGCTCGCGTTCCCCGGCCTGCAAATCTTTGCGAGCGCGCAAGCCTACAACGTCGCGGTCACCGGCCACGGCCTTATCATGATCTTCTTCATGGTCATGCCCGCGATGATCGGCGGCTTCGGCAACTGGCTCGTGCCGTTGATGATCGGGGCGCCGGACATGGCCTTTCCGCGCATGAACAATGTGTCGTTCTGGCTCCTGCCCGCCTCGTTCACGCTTCTCATCCTGTCGCTGTTCGTGGAAGGCGCGCCCGGCTCGAATGGCTTTGGCGGAGGCTGGACGCTCTACCCGCCTCTCAGCACGACCGGCCATCCGGGACCGGCCATGGATTTCGTAATCCTGTCCATCCATCTTGCCGGCGCATCCTCGATCCTCGGCGCGATCAATTTCATCACGACGATCTTCAACATGCGCGCGCCCGGCATGACGCTGCATAAGATGCCGCTGTTCGTGTGGTCGATTCTCGTGACGGCGTTCCTGCTTCTTCTGTCGCTTCCGGTGCTGGCGGGCGCGGTCACCATGCTTCTCACCGACCGGAATTTCGGCACGACATTCTTCGATCCGCAAGGAGGCGGCGACCCGCAGCTTTTCCTGCACCTGTTCTGGTTCTTCGGCCATCCGGAAGTTTACATCCTGATTCTGCCGGGCTTCGGCATGGTCAGCCAGGTGGTTTCGACCTTCTCGAAAAAGCCGGTGTTCGGCTATCTGGGCATGGCCTACGCGATGGTCGCCATCGGCGCCATCGGCTTCATCGTGTGGGCGCATCACATGTACACGACCGGAATCGGCGTTTGGACGCAGGCCTATTTCGTGTTCGCGACCATGGTGATCGCCGTGCCCACGGGCATCAAGGTCTTCTCGTGGATCGCGACCATGTGGGGCGGCTCGATACAGTTCAAGACGCCGATGCTGTGGGCGATCGGCTTCATCTTCCTGTTCACCATCGGGGGCGTTACGGGCGTGGTGCTCGCCAATGCGGCGATCGACCGCCAGCTCCACCAGACCTATTACGTCGTAGCCCACTTCCACTATGTGCTGTCGCTCGGCGCGGTGTTCGCGATTTTCGCAGGCTTCTACTATTGGTTCCCAAAGATGACCGGCTATCTCTATTCGGAGCCGCTCGGAAAGCTGCATTTCTGGCTCACCTTCGTCGGCGTGAACCTTACGTTTTTCCCGCAGCACTTTCTCGGCGCGGCCGGCATGCCGCGACGCTACGCCGACTACCCCGACGCCTATTGGGGCTGGAATTTCGTTTCGTCCATCGGCTCATACATCAGCGGCGTGGCTCTGCTCGTCTTCCTCTTCACGCTTTACCGGGCCTTCTCCGATAAGCGAAAAGCCGGCGCCAATCCGTGGGGCGCGGGCGCGACGACACTGGAATGGTCGCTGCCGTCGCCTCCGCCGTTCCACTCCTTCGAGACGCCGCCGCGCATTCTTTAGAGGAGAGATCCCATGAGCGACATCCAAGTCTCTGCGAAGGCCGGCCCCCCTCAACTGGCCAGCGCTGCGACCGTTGGAAACTACGTTGCGCTTCTGAAGCCCACGGTGATGTCGCTCGCGGTGTTCACGGCGGCGGCCGGCATGGCGGTCGCGCCGGTGCGGCTGCACCCGGTGCTCCAGGTCGCGGCGCTGGTGCTGATCGCGATAGGCGCCGGGGCCGCTGGCGCGCTCAACATGTGGTACGACGCCGATATCGACGGCCTCATGCAGCGGACGGCGAAACGGCCCATCCCGCGCGGGCTGATCGCTCGCGAGGAAGCGGCGGCCTTCGGCGTGTTCCTGGCGGCGTTTTCCGTCCTCTCTCTCGGCCTCCTCGTCAATTGGGTCGCGGCCGCGCTCCTCGCGGGCAGCATCGCCTTCTACCTTGTGGTCTACACGCATTGGCTGAAGCGGCGGACGCCGCAGAACATCGTGATCGGCGGAGCGGCGGGCGCGCTGCCGCCTATGATCGGCTGGGCGGCGGCCACAGGCGGCGTCTCCTGGGAGAGCTTTTCCCTGTTCTTGATTGTGTTCCTCTGGACGCCGCCGCATTTCTGGTCGCTGGCGCTCACGCGGTCGCGCGACTATGCCCGGGCGGGCGTGCCGATGATGCCGAATGTTCTCGGCCCGGGCCGCACGCGCCTTGAGATCCTCGTCTATACGGCGGCGACGGCGCTCGCGAGCTTCCTTCCGCTGGCGCTCGGATTTGCTGGGCCTGGCTATGCGGCGGCGGCGGCGGGCCTCGGCGCGGGCTTCCTGTTCCTCGCCTGGCGGGTCTTCCGCAGCCGCGAAGGCTTCGCCGCCGACAGGGCGGCCCGCCAGCTCTTCAGTTTTTCGATCCTCTATCTCTTCGCGCTGTTCGGCGCACTTTGGGTGGACCATGGGATTTGAGCAAAATGCCGACGAAACGCGCGAGCAGATCGCCCGCAAACTTGCGAGGCTCGACGCGGAGGAGGCGAAGCGCCGGCAGCGGCTTCGCTCGCTCGCGATCGCGTGGGGCCTCGCCGCCATGGCGATCATGTTTTTTCTCGTCACAATTGTGAGGCTCGGCGCCAATGTCGCAAACCGGCCCCTCTAGAAGCCCTCATGCCGAGGAGGCCGAAGGCCGCCTCGAAGCATCGGGCCAAGCCTCTGCCTTCGAGACGCCGCCTTTGGCGGCTCCTCAGGGCGAGGCTCCGGCAGCCGCCGCCAACGGACGGCTCGCCACGCGGCTTTTCGCTGTCGTCGCCGTGATGGTCGGGCTGTCCTTCGCCGCCGTGCCGCTTTACCGGATTTTCTGCGCGAAGACAGGCTGGGCGGGCACGCCGCAGCGCGCCGCTCGGGCGCCGGAAACGGTCGCGCCGGAAACCGTCACCGTTCGCTTCGACGCCAACGTTGCGCCAAACCTGCCCTGGACCTTCGAGCCAGTCCAGCCCGAGCTGACGCTGCACATCGGCGAGAACAAACTCGCCTACTTCCGGGCCATGAACCGCTCGAAGGAGGCGGTCACGGGCTCCGCGGTCTTCAACGTCAGCCCCGACATGATGGGCCAGTATTTCACCAAGGTGCAGTGCTTCTGCTTCACGGAGCAGACGCTGCGGCCCGGCGAGGCGGTCGAGATGCCCGTCTCCTTCTTCATCGATCCGGCGATCCTGAAGGACCGCGACGGAAAAACGGTGAAGGATATGACGCTCTCCTACACCTTCTACAGAGTGCGGACGGCTGAGGCGAACCCGGCGAGTTCGACGCCGCGCACGCGCAATCCGGGTTAGGTCATTCGGAGCAAGCCATGGCCGAGGAACACGCCAAGCATCGCGATTTTCATCTGGTCGATCCAAGCCCGTGGCCCATCGCGGGCTCGATCTCGGCGCTTGTGCTGGCATTCGGCGCGATCGTCTGGATGAAGTCGGGCGGAGACGGCGTCTTCGGCGTGAAGGGACCCTGGATCTTCGCGGCGGGCGCGGCGGGCGTAGCGCTGACGATGTTCCTGTGGTGGCGCGACGTCATCATCGAGGGCGTTTTCAAGGGCGACCACACGGCGGCAGTGCAGCTCTCGCTGCGCTACGGCATGCTCCTTTTCATTGCGTCCGAGGCGATGTTCTTCGTGGCGTGGTTCTGGGCGTATTTTGATGTGTCGCTGTTCCCCGCCGACGTGCACAAGATTGCCGACGGCTTGCAGGTCGGCGTGATCGGCCGAGATCAAGCGCTCGGCGGCAAATGGCCTCCGGTCCCGACCGCGGACGGGACGTTCAAACACACCTTCGACCCCTGGGAGCTGCCGCTGTTCAACACGCTCGTGCTGCTCACCTCGGCGACAACGGTGACGGCAGCCCATCAGTCCTTGCTGAACGGAAACCGCAAGGGCCTCATCAGGGGGCTCATCCTGACGATCTGCCTCGGCCTCCTGTTCACAGCGTGCCAGGCCTACGAATACCTGCATGCGGGCTTCACCTTCGCCGGACACGTCTATGGCTCGACCTTCTTCATGGCGACGGGCTTCCACGGCGCGCATGTGATCATCGGCACGATTTTTCTATCCGTGATCCTCTATCAAGCCTGGGCCGGGCACTTCACGCCACAGCGGCATTTCGGCTTCGAGGCGGCGGCCTGGTACTGGCATTTCGTCGACGTGGTGTGGCTGTTCCTGTTCGCGAGCATCTATGTCTGGGGCGCGGGGCCGGCTGCCGCGGGCGCCTAGAGACCCGTCATCCCGGAGCGGCTTGGGGCAATCGTTAGGGGATGACGAAAAAGTGGATCGTTACGGCGGTCAGATCCGCCTTTCGATAAACGTCGGGAAGGCTTCGATGGCGGCGCCAGCGGTTTCGCCTTGGATTGCGGGAGTAACGTGCCGTTGTCCACGCTGCGGGAAAGGGCGGCTGTTTTCCGGCTTCCTGCGCGTCGCCGAGCGCTGCCCCAATTGCGGCCTCGATTACAGCTTCGTCGACTCGGGCGATGGGCCTGCCGTCTTCATCGTGCTTTTCGTCGGCTTCGTCGTTACGGGCGCCGCGCTCATCGTGGAAGCGGAGTACGCGCCGCCTTATTGGGTGCACGCCGTCTTGTGGGTCCCGCTTATCGTCGGACTGCCGCTTCTCATCCTGCGTCCGTTCAAGGCGACGCTGATCGCTCTGCAATATGCGAACAAGGCGGCGGAAGGCCGTTTGCGATGAGAGACCTTGCGCCAGCGTTCGAGCCGGAGCGAAGGGCGAACCGCGCCAGAAGCCGCGTTGCGCTTACGCTTCTTGCGCTCGGCGCTTTTGCGGTCCTGATCGCGCTCGGCGTCTGGCAGCTTCAGCGCCGCGAATGGAAGAACGATCTCCTCGCCCGCTTCAGCCAGGCGCTGACGAGGCCTCCAGCCGCATATGAGCCGCCGCCGCCGAACGCGAACGAAGAGGGCCGCGAATTCGAACGCATCAGCGTGAGCGGCGAGTTTCTCGATGCGCAAACCGTGAAGATGCTGGTCCCCGCGCCCGAGGCCATGCGCGCGGAAACCGAAGACGGGTTCGCCTATCTCGTGTTCACGCCGCTGAAGACCGCCGGCGCGACGGTATTCGTGAACCGCGGTTTCGCACCGAGAAACATCGTGGACGCGGGCGGCGTGAAGGGCGGGACGGCGAGCGTCGCGGGCATCCTGCGCCTGCCGGAGAAGCCGGGGCCGTTCACGCCGGCGCCGGACATGGCAAAGCGGCTGTTCTTTGCGGCGGACATTCCGGCCATGGCGGAAGCGGCGGGGGTCAAAGGCGCCGTGCTTGGCGAATATATCGAGGCCGAGCCTTCGCCGGGCGAGCGGGGCTGGCCCAGGCCCCGTGACCCGCACGAGTTGCTCGCGGGGATCCCGAATCGCCATCTCGAATATGCCCTCACCTGGTTCGGCCTCGCCGCCGCCCTCGCCTGCGTTTATGGCTTTCTCATCGCCCGCCCTTGAATTCGGACTGAGTTTCCGTAAGGGAAAGCGGCTTGAAGCGGGTTCGCGGAGATGACATCGCCTCAACTCCATCCTATTGTGCCACGAAGCAGGCCGCTTGGGCCGCAACCAGATAACGATCTATGATGTACGTCTCGACACGAGGAGCCGCGCCTCAAGCCGATTTCGAGGAGGCGCTGCTTGCAGGTCTGGCCCCGGACGGCGGCCTCTTTATGCCGGACGCCTGGCCCGAGCTGACCTCCCTGCCCGCGCTGCCGACCGCGCATTACGCCGCCGCCGCCGCCCATATCATGACCCCCTTTACCGGCGGCAATCCAGACCACGGGGAACTTTTCCCGCTGCTTGCGGACGCTTATGCCGGGTTCAGCCATCGCGACGCGGCGCCGGTGCGGCAGATCGGGGCGGACCTGTTCCTGCTTGAACTGTTCCATGGGCCGACGCTCGCCTTCAAGGATTTCGCGATGCAGGCGCTCTCGCGCCTCATGGAGCGGGCGCTGAAGCGGCGCAGCGCGCGAACCACCATTCTCGGCGCAACCTCGGGCGACACCGGCGCCGCCGCCGTCGAGGCGTTCCGCGGGCGGCAGGACATCGAGCTTTTTATCCTATTCCCGCACGGCCGCATCAGCGACGTGCAGCGCCGTCAGATGACGTCCGCGCAGGAGGAGAACGTCCACGCCGTCGCCATCGACGGAACCTTCGACGATTGCCAGACCATTGTGAAGACGCTGTTCGGCGACGCGGCGTTTCGCGAGCGCCATGCGCTGTCGGCGATCAACTCGATCAATTGGGCGCGCATCATTGCGCAGGCCGTGTATTATTACACGGCGAGCGCGACGCTCGGGCCGGACGCGCGACCGGGCTTCACTGTGCCGACCGGGAATTTCGGCGACATCTTTGCGGGCTTCGCGGCCAGTAGAATGGGCCTGCCCATGGGAAAACTTGTGATCGCCACGAATGAGAACGATATTCTGGCGCGCGCTCTGGAAACGGGCCGCTACGAGCCGCGAGGCGTGACGCCGACCGACAGTCCGAGCATGGATATCCAAATCTCAAGCAATTTCGAGCGCCTATTGTTCGAGGAGAGCGGGCGCGACGCGTCTTTTGTAACCCGCGCGATGACAGAGCTGCGCGAGGATGGCGCGTTCGAGATCCCGGCTTCCGTGCTCGGTCCGATTCGCGAACGGTTCTCGGCTCATCGCGTCAGCCGCGACGAGGCCGGCGCCGCCATGCGCAAGGTTTTGAAGGACACGGGCCAGCTCATCGATCCGCATACGGCGGTGGGCGTGGCGGCGGCCCTTCGGGAGCAAGAGCGCACGGGCGGCCCGATGGTCGCGCTCGCCACGGCTCATCCAGCGAAGTTCCCCGAAGCGGTGAAACGCGCGACGGGGCGCACGGCCGAGATCCCCGACCGGCTCAGGGAGCGCCTGACCGGGCAGGAGCGTTTCGAGCGCGCGCCGAATTCGCCGAAAGCTGTCGCCGATATAATCGCCGCGCATGCGGCCGCTACGAACTGAGGTTGCCTTTATGACGGTGCTGACAAGCCAGCTTGCGAACGGAATGCGGATCGTGACCCACCGGATGGCGGGGCTCGAAACGGCCACCATCGGCGTTTTCGTGGCAGCGGGCGCGCGCGCCGAGACCGATAGCGAGCATGGCGTCGCGCATTTTCTCGAACATATGGCTTTCAAGGGCACGCCGACGCGCTCCCCGATGCAGATCGCCGAGGAGATCGAAGGCGCGGGCGGAGCGCTGAACGCCGTCACCTCCTCGGAGGCGACCAATTATTACGCACGCGTGCTCAAGAGCGACGTAGAGCTAGGGCTGAACCTGATCGGCGACCTGCTTCTCAACCCGTCTTTCACCGACGACGAGATTGACCGGGAGCGCGAGGTGATCCTCCAGGAAATCGCCGCGACCCAGGACAGCCCGGACGATATCGTTTTCGATCTCGCGCTTGCGGAAGCCTACCCAGGCCAGGCGCTCGGCCGCTCGATCCTTGGAACGGAGCGGACCATCTCCCGGCATTCCGCGGCCGACCTCAAGCGTTTCCGCAGGGAGAATTACTGTGCGTCGCGCATGATTCTGTCCGCGGCGGGCGCCGTCGATCACGACGCCCTGCACCGGCTCTCCGACCGCCTTTTCGGCGGCCTGCCCTCGGACGCGCCGCGCCAGATGAAGAAGGCGAAGTTCGAGGGTGGGCACGCTGTTTCGGAAAAGCGCTTCGAGCAATGCCACGTACTGTATGCCTTCGAAGGCTATGCGAATGGCGACGACGCCTCTTTCGCGGGGCGCATCTTTGCAGGCATCGCGGGCGGAGGCATGGCGTCGAGGCTGTTCCAGGAGGTGCGCGAGAAGCGCGGGCTCTGCTACGACATTCACGCCTTCGATTGGGGCTATGTCGACAGCGGCGTCATCGGCATCCATGCCGCGACGAGCCCGCAGCAATTGCGCGAGCTGAGCGGGCTTGCGCTTGGAATTTTCGCCGACCTTGCCGAGCATGGGCCGACGGAGCGGGAGCTTGCCCGAGCCAAGGCGCAGATCAAGGCCGGCCTGTTCATGAGCCTCGAAAGCTGCGAGGCGCGAGCTGGTCAGCTCGCCTGGGATCTCATGGTGTTCGGCAGGCCGATCTCCAACGAGGAGTTGATCGGCAGGATCGAGGGCGTCACATGCGCTGACGTGCAGGCCATCGGAATCAGCATGCGGTCGAGGCCCGAGATGGTTTCGGCCGTAGTCGGAGCGCGGGGCTCGGCGGCCGCGGCGGCCGACGCGGCCGAGGCGTTCCTTACCGGCGCTCTCGCCGCTTGAAGGGCTGGGCATGCTCGGCGGCGCACGGATGTTCTTCTCCGACGCGAGACCCCACGTCGAGGGCGAGGGCGTTTATCTGCGCGAACCGCAAATGTCCGACTACAAGGCCTGGGCGGCGCTGCGCGCTGAAAGCCGCGGCTTCCTGGAGCCTTGGGAGCCGCGGTGGACGAGGGACGAGCTCACGCGCGACACCTACCGCCGCCGCATCCGCTATTATTATAAGGATGCACGCCAGGATCTCGGTTATGCCTTTTTTCTGTTCAGAACCTCTGATAACGCATTAATTGGCGGCGTAACGCTCAGCAATATCAGGCGAGGGGTCAGCCAAAGTTGTTCGCTCGGATATTGGATAGGCGAACCTCACGCCCGGCAGGGCTACATGACGAAAGGGGTGCGGGCGGCTATTTGGTTCGTTTTCGATGTTTTGCATCTTCATAGGTTGGAGGCGGCCTGCCTGCCTGAGAACAAGGCGTCGGCGGCGCTCCTGACCCGGACGGGGTTTCAATATGAGGGCTTGGCCCGGCGGTATCTGAAAATTAATGGCATATGGCAAGATCACTGGCTCTTTGCGCTCCTCAATGACGATCCGCTGCCTTGACCGAAGCGGCTGGCGGGATCGCTGATGGCGCAGGTCATCACGCATCGCGTTCGGAAAGCGGTACGTCCCGGGGTTCTGGGAGCGGCCTGCTCGAGGGCGTTTCTCGCTTTGCTCGCGGCGTTTGTCGTCGCGACGGCGTTGCTTGTCGCGCCGGCGAGCGCGGTCGAGCCGATCGTTATTGGTTCAGATGACGACAAGATCGACATCACGTTCCTCGGCGAGTTTTACGAGCGGCGCGGCGACAAGCTGAGCGTCGAAACGGCGCAAAGCGCCGACGGCATCGCGGGGCGCATGACCGTGCCGGCCAAGACGCCGGGTACGAATCCAAGCTGGATCGTGTTCGCGCTCTCGAACCCGACGGACAAACCCGTCGCGCGCTTCCTGACGGCTCAGCGCTACGACATCGTGGCGTCGCGGGCGACCAAGCCCGACCTCGACGCGCCGCGCATCACCAATGTGACGCCCTCGCTCGGCTTCCGCCCGGAACGGAACGAGGATTACGATCATCTCGACATCTATCGCATTTCGATCGAACCGGGCTCCACCGTCACCTTTATCGTCGAACTGGCGTCGGCCTCCGTCCCAAGGCTCTACCTTTCGTCGCCCGCGAGTTTCGGCAAGCGCCAGCGGGATTCAGCGCTGTTCCACGGCATCCTGCTCGGCATTACGGGCATTCTCGCGATCTTCCTCACCGCCATATTCGCCGCCAATCACAAGCTCGTCTTTCCCGCCACCGCGCTCGTCGCATGGGCGGCGCTCGCCTATTTCTGCGTCGATTTCGGCTTCTGGCATAAGCTGTTCCAGCTCTCGTCGGAGGACAACGGCACGTACCGCGCAGCCTCGGAAGCCGCGTTTGCGGCGAGCATTGTGTTCTTTCTTTACATCTACTTAAATTTGAGACTGTGGCATTCCTGGATTTCCGTGGCGTTCTTTGGCTGGATCGCGGCGCAGTTCGGCTTGATCTTCTTTGCGCTTATCGACGCGCAGATGACTGCCGCTTTGGCGCGGCTTTCCTTCGTCCCGATCGCCGCGATCGGCAGCGCGATGATCGGTTTCCTCGCCCTGCGCGGGCAAGAGCGCGCGCTTTCGCTGGTGCCGTCCTGGATGCTTTTCATGGTCTGGCTGTTCGCGGCGGCCGTGACCGTAACGGGAAGGGTCTCTGGCGACATCGTGGTTTCCGCGCTGTCTGCGGGTCTCGTCGTCTTTCTCATGCTGATTGGCGTGACCGTTACCCAATACGCCTTCCAATCCGTCGAAGCAGGCGGCTCAAGCGAAGAGGCGGGCCAATTCAAGCTCCGCGTCATGGCGCTCGAAGCATCCGGCGCAAGCGTCTGGGAATGGGATGGACGCCGCAACGAGATCTTCACCGGGCCGGAGGTGGAGCATGCGCTTGGCCTGACGCCGGGCGCCCTTCGATGCGCGGCGGACAACTGGCTCCAGCATCTTCATGCCTCCGACAGAGAACGGATGCGGCTCACTCTCTGGACCTTGCGGGAGCGGCAGGGCGGAGACATCAACCTGGAATTCCGCATGAAGCGAGCCGAGGGAGGCTATCTCTGGTACGAGCTTAGGGGAACGGTGACGCAGCAGCGAGCCACAAGGACGTTGCGGGGCGTCGGCCTGCTGCGCAATGTCAACGCTCAGAAGCGCGCGCAGGAGCGCCTTCTTCACAACGCCATCCGCGACGGTCTCACCGGCTTGCCGAACCGGGAGCTCTTCATCGACCGGCTTGAGACCGCAGTGGCGCGCGCCAGGCACGAGAACATAAAGCCGACCGTGTTCTTCATCGACCTCGATGCGCTGAAGAACCAGGCGCGCTCGCCCGATTTCGCGACGAATGACGGCGTGCTGCTCACCATCGCGCGCCGGCTCACCCGGCATATCTCGCCCCAGGATACTCTCGCGCGCATCGGCCCGCTGCAATTTGCGATCCTCATCGCCGACGACACCGAACCGCGCCACATCGCGATGCTCGCCGAGCGCGTCCGCCGGTCGCTGCGCACGCCGATGAAGGTCGGCGGCCGGGATCTCGTTCTGACTGGCAGCATCGGCATCGCGATGTACGACGGCGTGCAGGAGCATGCCGAAGACCTGTTACGCGAAGGCGAAAGCGCCATGTATCGCGCCAAGCGCGCCGGCGCCGACAGGATCGAGCTGTTCAAGCCGGAGATGAGGGGAACGGCCGACGAGCGGTCCATTGTCCAGTCCGATTTGAAGCACGCGATCGAACGCCGCCAAATTCGCATTCTTTATCAGCCTATTATGCGGATCGGCGATGAGCGCCTTGCCGGCATGGAGGCTTTCGTACTCTGGGAGCACCCGACGCTTGGGCGGCTGAGCCTGCCCGAATTCGAGGCGTCCGCCGAAGCGGCGGGCCTTTCCGGCGAGCTGTGGGCGTATGTATTCGAGCGTTGCATCCGGCAGGGCGCGCGCTGGCATCGCATCCTCCAGCGGGACGACCCGATTTACATCAGCATCAACATGTCGAGCCACCAGCTCTTCCACCACGATCTGGTGCAGAACCTGCGGCTTATCATTGGGCGCGAGACTTTGCCGAAGGGCGCGCTCAGGCTGGAAATCGCGGAAACGCTCATCAACGCGAATCCCGAGCAGGCCATCGAAATCCTCGATTGGCTCAAGAGCTTGAACGTCAGCGTGGCGCTCGACGAATTCGGCGTCAGCTTCTCGTCGCTCACCTATTGGCACCGGCTTTCGATAGACGCCATCAAGATCGACCGTTCGCTCGTGACGCTCTCCGACAAGGAGCGATCGAGCGCGATGGTGCTGAAGGCGGTGCTGACGGTCGCTCACGAACTCGGCAAGGACGTCATCGCGGTGGGCGTCGATAGCGTTGAGGACCTCGCCTATGTTCGCGCGCTTGGTTGCGATTTCGGCCAGGGCTTCTACTACGCCGACCTCATGACGGAGAAGGAGGTCGTGAACCTCCTCAATGCGTTGGCCCGCTCGACGCGGCGCGACGCCAAGGAGCAGGAGCGCGAGGAAAAGCGCGCCGAGCGCAGGGCCGAGAAGGACAAGGAACGCGAGGAGAAAGAGCGCGAAAAGGCGCTGGCGCTTGCCGACGCCGAGACGAGGACGGGGGCCCGCGCCGTCGACTCGCCCGACAGAAAGTCCGGCAGAAGCGGACGGCGCCGGTTGAGGACCGCTTCCGATGCGAACGGAGATGCCAAGCCCGTCAATGGCGAGGCGCCGTCAAATGGCGCTGCGGATGCCGAAATTCCCTTGCCGCCCGGTCCCGGCGAAGCCTTTCGCAAACCGCCGCCTCCGCCGTCAAACCGGGGTTTCCCGTTCGGCAGAAGCGAGGACTAAAACTCCTGCCGGCTGTGACGAAAGCGGCTTACGCCCTGCCCGCCGCCCCGACGAGATGCGAAGGATCGATCCCCAGGCTATCGAGGGCGCGGTTATACTTGCTTTCGATGTCGCCGCCGAAAACGATATCGGGATCAGCGGGGCATGTGAGCCAGCCATTCGACTGAATTTCGCGCTCCAGCTGGCCCGGCGCCCAGCCGGCGTATCCGAGTACGAGAATGGCCTTGTTCGGCCCGCTTCCCTTCACGATCGCTTTCAAAATGTCGACGGTTGCGGTTAGGCACACGCCTTCGTTGATCGGAAGCGTGCTGTCCGCCGTGAAATAATCGGAGCTGTGGAGGACGAAACCCCGGCTCGTCTCGACCGGGCCGCCCACTTGCACCGTCATCGAGCCGGCCCCCGTTGCGCTGGCGCGGGAGTCTTCCGCGCTAATTTCGAGCTGCTCCAAAAGCCGCGGCAAGGTAATGTGCGGCGCCCGCTGATTGATCACGAGCCCCATGGCGCCTTCCGCAGAATGCGCGCACATATAAATCACGGCGCGATGAAAGCGGGGATCGGTCATCGACGGCATCGCGATAAGAAGCTGCCCGTCGAGGTAGCCGTCGGTTTTCAATGAGCCGGCGTTCGAAAGTCTCCTTGGCATCCGCTAATGGTAGCGCCTCTGTCGGCGTCTTGTGAAGTGCGATCGCGTAGTTATTTGTACGCTCGCCCGTGATTTACGCTGCTTGTTCCTGCTCCGAGAACCGGAAAAAGCCCGCGCAGGTTCCAGGGCGCAGCCTCGCCGGGGCGGTCCGCCGAGGGTTTCCGCGAACGCCGCCGCTCCGATGCCGCGGCGCGGCAAGCTCTCCGTAGGTTTTTCGAGGCAAAATAACAAAAAGTGCGGCGTTGAGAGGACCAACACATGGACACACTCGTACAATTGCAGCAACTGCTGCAGCAGGCGCTCGCCGGCCTGTTTAGTTATATCCATGATGTCTGGCAGTGGTGCCTGGACCAAATCGTCGCCGTTCCTTGGGATCGGGTCGGGTCCCTGCCGGGGTCCAAGGTGTTGTTGCTGATCGGATGCGTTGGGCTTGTCGCCTATTTTCTCTTCCGCGCAGCGCGCGAGCTGTTCGCGGCGGCCGAAAAGGCCTTCGCCGCATGCCTGACGTTGCTGACAGTCGTCGTGAAGACCGTGCCTCCCATCCTGATCGCAGGCCTCGCCGCCGCCGCCGGGGCTTGGGTTGTGAACCACGTTCAGTTGTGAGACCTTTCCGCGCCTTGCATGCGAGGGGTGCGCCGAGGACTTGACCCCCAAGTCAAGGCATGCGTCTCTCGCGAAAATATGCAATAAGGGCGAGGCGCTGGGCCATCGCCGCCGGAGCGCTGCACACGTTACGCAGCCACGGAGCGCGAAATGACCATTCGCAACCTCGACCTTATGTTCCAGCCGAAAAGCGTAGTCCTGATCGGCGCAAGCGAGCGCCCGGGGTCGATCGGCTTGCACGTCGCCAAAAACCTCTTGCACGGCGGATTTGCCGGCGAAATCGGCTTTGTCAATCCGGGCCATCGCACCGTTCTGGGCAGGCCCTGCTTCCATGACATCGGCTCCTTGCCCTTCACGCCGGGCCTTGCGGTGGTGGCGACGCCGCCGAATACCGTGCCCGGCGTCATCGACGAATTGGGCCGCAAAGGCTGCCGCGCCGCCGTCGTCATAACGGCAGGGGTCACGGGCGAGCTTGCGCAAGCCATGCTCCACGCGGCCAAGCCCTACCTGTTGCGCATCGTCGGTCCGAATTGCCTCGGCGTCCAGATGCCGGGCTTGAAGCTCGACGCAAGCTTCGCACACACGCTTGCGAAGCCGGGAGACATTGCGCTCGTGTCGCAATCCGGCGCTATTGCGCTCGCCATGCTCGACTGGGCAGCGGTCGAAGGCGTCGGCTTCAGCCACGTGGTTTCTATCGGCGACGCGGCGGACGTCGATCTCGGCGATATGCTCGATTACCTCGCAGGGGACATCACAAGCCGCGCCGTCTTCCTGTATATCGAGTTCGTCGCCCATGCCGCAAAGTTCATGTCCGCCGCGAGGCGCTGCGCGCGCGCCAAGCCCGTGATCGCGATCAAGGCCGGCCGTCACCCCGAAGGCGCGAAGGCGGCCGCGTCGCATACCGGAGCGCTGGCGGGCTCCGACAGCGTCTATGACGCCGCCCTTCGCCGCGCCGGCGTTCTTCGCGTCCTCGATCTCGACGAGATGTTCGACGCGGCCGAGGTGCTGGCCCGCGTGAAGCGTCTTGCGGGAAGCCGCCTCGCCATCGTCACGAACGGAGGCGGAGCGGGCGTGCTCGCCGCCGACACTCTCGCGGATACGAGAGGAACGCTCGCGAACCTTGAGCCGGCCACGCTCGAAGCGCTGAACGCCGTACTGCCTCCCACCTGGTCGCATGGCAACCCGATCGATATTATCGGCGACGCCGGGCCGGACCGCTACCGCGCGACGATGGAAGCGGTGCTCAAGGATGCAAACACGGACGCCGTGCTTGTCATGAATTGCCCGACTGCGCTCGCCTCCTCCGTCGACGCAGCGAAGGCGACCGTTGAGGCGGTCGGGAACAAGCGCCGCCAGGGCTACGCCAAGCCTGTCATCGCAGTCTGGCTCGCGCAAAGCGAAGCGCGGGAAGTCCGTCCGCTTTTCGCAAGCGCCGGCATCCCCGATTTCGAGACTCCCAGGGACGCCGTGGAAGGCGTCATGCAGCTTGCGCGCTACAGCCGCGCCCAGGACGAGCTGATGCAAACGCCGCCGGCCCTGCCGCGCAGCCATTTCAACAGCGAGGCGGTGGAAGCGGCCATTGCGCATACCCTTGCGGGAGGGCGGACCCTCATGACGGAGCCGGAGGCGAAGGCGGCGCTGATCGCCTACGGCATTCCGACCGTGCCGACGCGCGTTGCGGCGACGCCGGAGGAAGCGGGCAGGGCGGCGTCCGATCTGTTGCGCGGCTGCACGTCCGTGGTGGTGAAGATCCTGTCGCCGAATCTCACCCACAAGTCCGATATCGGCGGCGTCCGCCTCGACCTCGCATCCGCGGAGCTGGCGGAAAAGGCCGCGCGGCAGATGCTCGCGGACATCAAGTCGGCCGCGCCCGGCGCCATTCTCTATGGCGTCACCGTGCAGCCGATGATCCAGCGCCCGCGCGCCTATGAGTTGATCCTCGGGATCACGACCGACCACACCTTCGGGCCAGTTATCCTATTCGGCGCGGGCGGCACCGGCGTCGAGGCCATCGGCGATACGGCCATGTCGCTTACGCCGCTCGACATGAAGCTTGCGCGCGATCTCATCGCGTCGACGCGCATCTACAAGCTGTTGAAAGGGTTCCGGGACCGGCCGCCGGTCGACCTTGACGGGCTTGCGCTCTGCCTCGTCAAGCTGAGCGCCCTCGCCGTGCAGCACCGTGCCATTCGCGAACTCGACATCAACCCGCTTCTCATCGACGAGAAAGGCATGATCGCGCTCGACGCTCGCATCAAGGTCGAGGACCCGGCGATCCACCCGCCCGTGCCCTGCGCCATCAGGCCTTATCCCACCGAGTGGGAGAGGAAGCATGCGCTCAAGGACGGAAGCGAAATCCTGGTTCGCCCCATCCGGCCCGACGACGAGCGGTTCTACAACCGGTTCATGGAGCTATTGACGCCGGAGGACGTTCGCCTCAGGCTGTTCCTGCCGGTCCGCGAGTTCTCCCACAGTTTTCTGGCGCGCATGACGCAGATCGACTACGCGCGCGAGATGGCGTTCATCGCGCTGCGACCGCTCGCGGACGGCTCGGAGGAGATGCTGGGCGTCGCCCGCTTCTTCGCCGACCCTGACTACGAGAAAGGGGAATATGCCGCGATAGTGCGCTCCGACTTCCAGGGCCAGGGCCTTGGCTGGGCGCTCATGCTACAGCTCATCCGCTACGCCAAATCCGAGGGGCTCAAGGTCCTCCACGGCAGCGTGCTGCGCGAGAATACGCATATGCTGCAGATGTGCCGCGAACTCGGCTTTGACGTTGAGCGCGACCCCGATGACGCGTCCGTCATGAAAGTGACCCTCGATCTGGATTCGGCCGCCGTGGCTGCGCTGCTGAAAGTTTGAGCGGCGCATCGCCCCGACGGCGCCCGCTCAAGCCTTGGAGCGGACGATGACCGGCTTCACCTTGCTGAGGGCGGCAATCGTCGCCTGATCCAAGTTCAGATGCGCGCGGACCAGCTCCGGCGGCGTCAGCGCCATCCACTGGTTTAGCGAGATATCGGCGAAGTAGGGGCTGCGGAAGAGTTCCAGGAAGCGGAGCGTCTCGTCCCCGGTGTTTTCCACGTAGTGGCCCATGGCGAACGGCACGTAGCCTACATCGCCCGCCTGATAATCAAAAGTGCGAGCCTTGCCGCCGGACGCGAACACGGTCATGCGCCCGCGCCCGCTGACGTAATACTGCCATTCGTCGTTGTTCGGGTGCCAGTGCATTTCCCGCATCCCGCCGGGTTCAATTTCAACAAGAGCCGCTGCAATCGTGCTCGCGGCGGGAAAATTCGAGGAATCCACGATGCGGACCTGTCCGCCTGCGACCTTCAGCGGCTGCTGCCGGGACAGGCGGTAGCTGTACGAGATTGGCGTAATGCCCTGCGGGGATTCGACCATGTCCGAAGCCAGCGGGCCCGGCGTGCTTCCCGCGAAGATCCACCGCGTATGCTCGACGTCTTGCGGGAGCTTGTCGAAGGCCGCTGCAGGCTGGCCGAAATTCTTGGCGAGCGTCGAGCGCGGCGTGTGAGCGAACCAGTCGCTGAGGAGGAAGGTCTCGTTTTCCGAGAAATTCCCGTCGTCGAACACCAGCAGGAATTCGCAGCCGTCCTGAAGTCCTTGAATTGAATGAGGAATTCCGGCCGGGAAATTCCAGATGTCGCCGGCGCCGACATCGTCCATGAAGTTGCGCCCTTGCGGATCGACGACCGCGATCCTGGCGCTTCCGGCCAGCATGTAGCCCCATTCCGCCTCCTTGTGCCAGTGCATCTCCCGGATGGCGCCCGGCATCAGGCGCATGTCGACCCCGGCCAGGGTTGTGGCCACCGGCAGTTCGCGCACCGTAACTTCGCGCGCCCAGCCGCCCTTGGCGAGGCGATTGTGTGCGGCGGCAAAAGAGAATTTGAGGTTGGGAATGGTTCCGGCGTCGGTGTAGGGCGAAGCCAGAAGGTCGGGGTTCTCCGCCTCTAACGCTGCGTTGCGCGGCCCCATGATGGGAGCGCCCCAATCGCCACGGACGGGTTGCAAGTCATGATCGTTTGGCGCCACAGGATTGTGCTTGTTCTCAAACATGCCGTCCGCCTTCCTGCCTACAACTCGGGATTAGAGAGGTCTCGATAGAAGTGCAGCTTCAGATGCCGTGCGCCCAAGCATAGCAAAGATGATGATCGGCATTATTGGGTTCGCGAATTGACATTAACAGTTTGTGGAAGCTCGCGATGAAACTGGCGTAAGTAGGGGGTCGCTTCTCTGCTTTATAGCCGTTTACTTCAGATTGCGGCGCGCGCGCCCCGCCATGGAGTCGGAGCCGCTCGCCCGCATCGCCCGGCTCGGCCGCCAGCGCATGAATCGGACGCACTGCCGTCCCTCCTTGAAGATTGTCATGGTTGGGCGAGAGCGGGGCTACGCCTCGACCGCTTATTGACAGCGACTCGGGCAAGCTCTTACAGTGCGCGGATCGGACACGTAGCTCAGCGGTAGAGCATTCGCTTCACACGCGAAGGGTCACAGGTTCAATCCCTGTCGTGTCCACCATTCCTCCCCTAATCCGCTGTTTTTGACAACACGTTTTGGAGATGCGACAGCACCCGCGCGATTTTGAGCTTTTAGCAGCTCCAGGCTTCGCTCGCGGCCAAATTTCTTGAGCAGTCTTGCGCTATAAATGGCGCGCCGCTCGGAGCATCGCCATCAGCTTATGCCCACTTGCCTGCGCGAACTGCCGATATTGCGTAGAACGTGTCAATTGCGTCGCGCGCCCTACGCCAATCCTTGAACAAATTGACGAAACCCCCACTCCTAGGGCTTAACCGACACTTCCCTCATTCTTGCGTCCCATGGATGATCGCAACGCGAGCCGTGGCCTTGGCCACCGGGCTCGCGAGATCGCTACTATAGGACTTGATAGACGGCGGGCGCCTTCGCGCTGCCGGAGCGCTCGTTTCGGATGAGACGCCGTTTTTCCAGCGACTGAAGCACCGAGTGGAGCGAGCCGAGCGGGATGTTCGCGGCGTCCGCGAGAACGGCGGCTTTTGCCGCGACAAGCTGCGCGTCGTCCATCTTCAAGCGAAGCGCTCTCAAAACGGCGCTCTGCCGTTCTGTGAGGTCCGACGGAGTTTCCAGCTCGACTTTGGTTTTCTCGATGGCGCGCTTTTTGGGGGCGGCTTTGCGAATGGTTGCCGGCTCAGGCTCTGGCCGCGTCTTTACCGGCCTCGGGAAATGCCGCGGCGCTTCGTGGCCCGCATTCTCGCGAGCCGCGTACTCCCGCGCGTTTGCAGCGTCGTAGAATGTGGCCACGATCTCGAAGATCTGAGGTTTGCCCGGATCGGCGCGCACTACGGCGGACGTTCCGTCCTGCAGCGCTACCGCCTGGTATGTTGTACCGTTACTTGCCATAGTTATTTCCTATTCTGTGAGCGACAATTTCGCTGACCTGCGGGTGGCAGTTCATCGGGGTTGGATTGGCATGCACTTATGTGCTCGCGCTCAGCGAGCTATACAAGGGCCGCGCTAACAATGGGTTGCGAGAGTTGCCGGGAGATGCGCAGCGAATGCATTTGGCCTCGCGCGCCGTGCTCGTCGAGGAAATGATCCGCCAAAAATGGAACGGGCCTCTTGTTCAATTTCCTCTCAACTCAAGAAATCGATGCGAAGACCGCTGACAGAACGCGAGACCGCGCGCAAAACCATCCCACAGAGATGCATCGTTCAACGAGACCGAGCTGCACGAGCGCCGTCCTGAGCCCTGTTCGAAAAACGGCCGTTCGGTGAGCCGCGCAAGAGGACGCCAGTCGAGCCGGATCAAATTTTTCTCCTTGCTCTGCCGGATCGTCGAAGCCCTGGACTGGGATGCATCATTCGGGTCGCCTGCCTACACTCGGCCGTGATGCCTAGAGCGTAATTGTGCCGCAGATGGTCGAGTTTGGCGTCCGAGCGGCCCGCAGAGTTTCGAGATCGCGGGTTAGCCTCGCTTGCCGAG
Source organism: uncultured Alphaproteobacteria bacterium (assembly GCA_963748525.1). Lineage (GTDB taxonomy): Bacteria > Pseudomonadota > Alphaproteobacteria > Rhizobiales > Rhodomicrobiaceae > Rhodomicrobium. The sequence goes on along the minus strand of CAVVJJ010000011.1, from coordinate 68,691 downwards.
GTCAGCCGAGAGGACGGGCCGCTCAGCCTCTTTCACGGCGCGTCCCTTTTTGGGCCGCCAAGACTTCTTGTTGCGCCCATAACGGGAGCGGCGTCGGAGGCGCCGCTGTCGGTTGGGGCGTTAAGACTTCTGGTTGCTCCCACAACTGGCGCAGCGTCGGGGGCGCTGCTGTCGCTCGCCTGCTCCTTGGAGCATTTCCCTATGAGGCGCGACCACCACCCGCAATGAGGTTGATAAGCGTCCAAAGCGCCCCTGTACGGACCGACGATTTCGTGGGTGGAGTTCTGCGGCTTTTTCAACAGCCTGATTTTTTTTCCGGCGGGAACATCGAAAATGGCGGTGTCCGGGAAGCCGGCGTCCTTGACTATGCCGGGCGCTGTCGACTCGATGACAAGAAGCTCGGCCTGAGCGCCGGAAGCAATGATTGAGATCGATACCGCTGCAGTTACGGCTAGGAGCCAGAAATTACGCATCTATCACCCTCCCGACGTCGATAGGCTTTTGTCGCCAAGAAGCCTGTGAATCCATACCTCGGCCTCGTCGGCCCAGTTGCCTGCGAAAAGGCCGATAGCCCAGGCCAGGAACAGTGTTGCCGACGGTAGAACCACGTGCCCCGCCCGGAACATGACGGCCCCTGCCGCCACAATAGCAAAAAATGCGATCGCGGTGGAGATCAATCCGCCCCCCGATAACGTCCAACGCCTGGCCGCAAGAATGCCGATGCCCGTTATGACGGCGGCCAGCAGGAAGTCGGCCCAGAAAGGCGTATCGTGCATGCTGCGGCCGTCGCGCAGCTGCGCCAATATTTGAGCGTGGATCTCGACGCCATGACCCGGCGTTTTGGAAGCCACGGTGAGAGGCGTCAGATGAAGATCGCGGTCCGCGAAAGCCCCGCCGATCAGGACGATCTTCCCCGTTAGCGCGCTCTTCCATGATTCCGGAAGAACCGATCCTTTCATAACGCCCGCTTCGTCCCTGTGAGTTGGCACGAAGAAGGTCGGGAACAGTTCGCCCCCGCCGCCCGCAGGCGGATGCCGCCAGTAAATCAACGCCGAATCCGGCTCTGGCTTCTTGCCGTCAACTTCGGCCAGCAATCGTGCGAAAGCCAGGCGACCGGGCGGCTGCGCCGATGGCGGCAGCATAAAGCGCACGGCTTGATCCCCAAGGGTCAGGAGGTTTTTTTCGGCGCCGAAGTAAACATGGCCGGCAGCGCGACCCGTTCTCTCAATGAACTTCTCCTGAAAGGCGAGGCTGCTGGCGCCTTCCCCCCGACGGCCGTCAATCGCGCCCAGAACGACGGGCGCCTGGGCCTTGCGCAGCGCCTCAGCCAGGGCGTCGTCCTTTCCCGCGTCGGTGTGGCGGTCGATGATCAGGTCGAGACCGATTGCTTTCGGCGCGGCGGCGTCGACCGCTTTCACAAGGTCGGCGACAAGCCCGCGGTCAATGGGCGAAAGGTAATCATAGCCTTCAAGGCTCTTTTCATTGATCAAGACGAGGGCGATATCGTCGCGGGGACGATCCGCTTGCTCGGCCAGGAAGTAGGTGCGCCAGTCATAGGTGAACTTGTCAGGGGCTGCGGGCAGCAATTTTGCCGCCGAGGCCACTGCAAGCGCCAGGCCGGCGGCCACAGAGAATAGAATTCCGGCAATAACTCTCGCTGCCGCCACCGAAATGCCCCTTACGCTCGATGCCATCTCTCTTGGATCGCGGGGCTGCCCGCCTCGCCGTCACCCTGAGGAATACAAACATGGTCGACAACCCGGATGTCAAGCCCAGGCCGGTCGCAAACTTGCTCGCGCCTGAGAACTGACCTCCAAGCGAGCGCCGCATTGCCTTCGCATCAGGAGAGCCCCTCACGCGCTGGGCGCTCGCGCGCGGGTTCCTTCACATCGGTCTGGCCGTCGAAGCGTCAAGCTCAGATACGAAGACGGCGCCCCGGGGCGCCGCGTCGATCCTTTGTGTCATCCCGGAGCGCCATGCCGGATCGTTGCACATCCGGGATGCGGTTTTCGCAATCCCGCATATCGCCCGCGGCGTTTCCGGGATGAGTCCGGAGCGGCCCTATTTTAGCGGCTCATATGCTGCGCCGCCGAAGCGGTAATTCAGGCCGATGCGCGCGGTTTGAAAATTCGTGTCGAGATCGCTCGTGAAGTTTCCGGCGCCGTCGCTGAGCTTTTCGCTGCCGAAATCGACGTACTGATATTCGGCTTTAAGCGACCATGAGGGCGTCAGCTTGTATTCGACGCCGCCGCCAAGGGTGTAGCCTGTCCGCGTGCCGGCGTTGTCGAAGGTGTCCGCTCCGAGAATCGCATGCTGTCTGACGTCGCCATAGGCGAAGCCGCCCGTGCCGTAGATCAGCACGCGATCAAGGGCGAAGCCGAGGCGGCCTCGCGCCGTGCCGAACCAGTCCAGGCGTTCGCGGCTCGTATTGTTGGCGCCCGTCACGCTGTCGCTGATGTCGCCGCCCTGGAAATCGGTTTCGACGCCATAGACGATGGATCCGCTCTGGAAGTTGTAGCCGACCTGGCCGCCGCCGAAGCCGCCTTCGGGCGTGGCGCGCGTGAATGGATTCCCGCCTTCGGTGAAGGTATCGCCTCCGCCTCCCCAGCCATAGCCGCCATTGATGCCGACATAAAAGCCCGCCCATGTGTTGGGCGCGGAGACGGGCGGCGCATAGCTGACCGGCGGCTGCGCCGGCGGATTACGATAGAGGTCCGCGGCGTCCGCCGCCATTGGCGCCGCGACGGCGCTCAGAACAGCGATACAGGCAAGTTTACAAGACTTGATGTACATCCCAAGCTTACCCCTCTCATGGATCGTGCCACTGACATATTTACATCAGTGTTGCTTTGGTGTTGTAACGCGTTACTGGATCTCAGTCGACACCGGAACTTTGGCAATGAGGAGGCGACTTCAAGGCATTTTGTAATTACAATAAGTAACTGCATTTCTCTCGTAATCTTGATTGACTCTGCATTCAGACAGAAACCTGATACAAGAGATGACAAGTTTACAATTATTGTGCAATCCGTTGCAGCGCGGCGGTTTCGAGCAGTATAATAAGCTTTCTCACGACATTATCTGTCTTCGTATTCGGGCGATGTCGGAAGCCTGAGCTTAAAGAGGAATCGCCTGCCGCATCTGCCGGGCGGCGCATGGCCGCTATGTGCCTGAACTTACGCTCATCATTGCATGACCGGCGCAGCTTCTGATCCCGGACCGCCGAGCCCGGCGCGCGCATGGCGGCGCAGGCGTAAGCGGCGCGCTCGGCTCACCCCGAAGTGAGCGAGCGATTTGAAATCGGACTGGATTTCGCCACGGGTAGCGCTAAGCTGCCGCTCCTGCAGTGTACCCCGCAGGTCAGCGCAGCGAGAGATCAGTGCGTGCACATCCACGAGTCGCCGACGCAGGGATTGCCCTCCGCCTGGGAGGGGGCGCCGTTTTGCTGCTCGCTTCCCTTCTCGTTCAGCTCTGTTGCCTCGCATCCGCCTCGCCAGCGTCCGCCGCCTCCGCCGAAGCTTTCACGCTCGGCCGCCCTTCCTTGAAGCTGACGCTTCTCGTCGGACCGCGGAACGATTTCTGTTATTCGGACCATATCGAAGCCATCGAGAAGCTCGCAAAAGGCGTGCGCGATCAAATCAACAAGGCCGGCGGAATTGGCGGCCGCCCGATCGACATTCGAATCCGCGATGACGAGGGGGATGCGGGCAAGGCGGTTTCAATCGTTGACGAGGCGCTCGCCGATCCGAATTCCATCGCCCTGATCGGCCTGCAGGGCTCGGACCGCGCGAAGGAGGTCTTCAAGGAGCTTGGCCCGAAGATCGCAGCAAGCGGACTGCCATGGATTTCCAGCATTTCGACGACGAGCCTTTTCGCCAAATATCCCAATGTCTTCACGATGCGCGGCTCCCAGGAGGAAGAAAGCATTCCGGTGATCGCGGAGTTCGTGAAGGAGAGGAAATTCTCCCGCCCGGCTTTCCTCGGCATTCAGGGCCAGTCGGGCGTCGAGGCTTTGCAGAAGGGCTTGGAAGAGAGAAAAGGCTTTCCCGCTTTCGTCGACAAGCATCTCTTTGCGATGGCCGGCGCCGACAGCAAGACAAGGCTGAACGCCCATCTCGACCCGGCCGAAATCGCAAAAGCCGTCGAAGAACTCAAGGCCGCCGATCCCGATCTCATCTTCTTGAGCGTGAGCGGCTGGAGGGTTCCCGCAGTCCTCAAGGAGCTTGAAAAGGCCGGGATCGCCGCGCCGCTGTTTGTGAGCGGCCGCCTTGAGGATATCTTCCGCTCCCCCGACGTCTCGTATTCGGGCGACGTCTATCAAATCGCCAGGGACGAACTGCCCGACCTCTATAACAGCAGGGTGCGCAAGCGCCTGTTTCGAGAACGGCCCGAAGCATGGACCTTCAGCGGCGGAGCGCGCAACCAGGACGCCTTCGAGCGCAAGGAGAACGGCTGCGAGGAGCGTTCGCCCAAAGCGGCGCTCGATGTTCTGTCGCGCTCGAACCTGAGAGCCATCGGCATCGGCCTGGAGTTCAGGGACATGATCGCCATGATCGCCGATGCGTTGAACTCGGCGAAACCACCAGCGGATCCCGATGACGCGTCTGCGCTTCGCAAGACCATTCTCAAGGCGATCCCTGCCTTCTTCACGGCCGGCAAGGGGATTTATAAAGGCTCGCTCGAAGACTGGTCGTTCCGGACCGCGTCCCGCAGCACCGTGCGCGCGCCCTTCATTATCGCGCGTCCGAAAGACCTCAAACGGCAGCAGCTCGCAGCCATGCAATACGCGCCGCTGAAGGACGAGAAGCTGCGCAAGATCCCGACTTTCTACCTGGACATCGACCTGATCCGCATTTATCGCATCGACGATACGGAGAAAAGTTTCAGCGCGGATTTCTATCTATCGATGAACACGGAGAACAATCCTTCTCCGGACATGATCGACTTCGCAAACGCCTTTCTCGATTACAAGACGAACGCCAAGCAACTCACGATCCACCCGCTTCATGAGGGCGAGGAAAGCGACACATACCCAGCCAACATGAAAATCTACATGGTCTCGGGCAAGTTCATGCTCGATCCCGACTACAGAAGCTACCCTTTCGACGTCCAGCGCTTCGCCATCGACCTGCGTCCGGCGCGCGGGGAATTTCCCTTCATCGTTCAGCCGCTTCAACGGGAGCTGCGGGCGACCGCGTTCGACGCCGACGGGTGGGACAGCTTAGACTCCTATGTCAGCTACGATGAGGACGTCGTTCCCATTTTCGATACGAAGAAGCTCGAACCGAGCGTCGTACCCTTTTTCAAGAGCAGTTTCGTGTGGGTGCTGAAGAGGAGCGCGACCGATTTCTATTTGAGGGTTGTCATACCCTTGTTCTTCATCGCCATCGTCGCCTATCTCGCCATCTTCATCTCGACCAACCACCATTTCGAGGCGATCGTCACCATTCAGGTTACTGCGCTCTTATCCGCAGTCGCACTCTACATCACCACAACGAAAGTCGATTCCGACACGGCGACCATGCTCGACCGCATCTTTGTGTTCAACTACATGATGTTCAGCCTCATGATCGGCATTTCAATATTGCGCGTGAATAAATTTGTCTCGGGCACACTACATTTGAGGCGGGCGCTCGCCGTTCTGCACGTCGGTTTCATCCCGGTCTTTCTCGCTCTCATGATTTTCTACGTATACGGGGCAGGCGGATCGGAGACTCATTCGGAGCCGGATTTCTGGCCAGCGCTGAAAGACGGCGTGTCGCGCTTCGTTGACAGCCTTTGAGTGCGCCAGCCTTGTCCGCGCAACCTCAAGATGGGATTTACGGTAACCCCGCGCATACTCTCCAACAGTTAACTAGGCTTATTCGCCTCGAATCCGCGTTTTTTGCGCCTCCGCAGGAACTTTCGAGGAACATCGCGCGCAACGCCGCCGCTCCGGCCGCCGTTAACTTGGGCCGATTATAACTATGGCGCGGCGCTAAACGAGGGTGCGGCGCTTGAGGAACAAAGGTTGCGGACGCGGATTTCAGAAGGACGAGATGCCGGGCTAGCGCGTCACGTTGAACGCATCACGACGTCTGACACCGACCCCTCTCATCACAGCAAGCGACCGGAGCGAGGAGATCCCTTGTGTCAAAGAAACTCGAAGGAAAGATTGCACTCGTCACCGGCGGATCGCGGGGCATCGGCGCGGCGATCGCCAAACGCCTGGCGGCTGACGGAGCCACGGTCGCCATCACCTACGCCAAGGGATCGGATGCCGCGGCATCGGTGGTGAAAGCCATTGAATCCGCCGGCGGAAGCGCGATCGCGGTCCAGGCGGACGCGACCGATGCCCAAGCCATCAAGGCTGCCGTCGAGAAAACAGTCAACTCCTTCGGCAAACTCGACGTTCTGGTGAATAATGCAGGAACCGCCATTCCCAAGAAGTTCGAGGAAACCACGTTAGAGGAGTTGGACCGCATGCTCGGCATCAACCTCCGAGGCGTCTTCGTCACGACACAGGCGGCCCTGAAGCACATGAACAACGATGGCCGTATCATAACGATCGGTTCTTGTGTCGGCGAGCGACTGTTGACGCCTGGACTTGCGCCGTATGCGGCCACCAAGGCGGCTGTGCGGATGTTCACGCAAGGGTTGGCGAGGGAGGTTGGAGACCGGGGCATCACGGTCAACAACATTCAGCCCGGCCCGATCGATACGGAGCTCAATCCCGCCGCAAGCGAATGGGCCGTCCCGCAGAAGGCGGTCACAGCGCTTAATCGCTACGGAAGCGTAGACGATGTCGCCTCGCTGGTCGCGTTCGTCGCAGGTCCGGAGGCATCCTACATCACGGGCGCAAACCTGACCGTTGACGGCGGCACAAACGCATAGCCGCGTTCGTGATCCCTCTTCAGACGCCCCCGTAGAATCTTCCAAAGGCCGCAGCCAGCATAATGCCCATAAGCAGCACGCCTAGCCCCGCGGGAAGCACGCACAGGCTCTTGCGCAGCTCAAAGTTTCCGACACGCGCCAGCAGCACATAAGCAATAAGGGCGTTAAAAAAACCCCAAAGCACGTTCACCACCGCGCTTGATAGCCCTTCTCCCGGCGGGGTTGCGAATGGACTTTGAAAAGGATGCCCGGTCACCCCCATCACGAAATGAGGGATGGCGTTTGTGAGGAAGGCTCCTCCGAAAAAATAAGCTAGATAGTGCTGCCACTTCATAACAAAAGCCCCTTCCACATTGTCCGTATCAACTGCAGCCGAGGGAAATTCGGCCGCCCCAATCCTTTAGCAAGATTTCAAACTGGACAGACATAGCCGCTTATCCCTCAGCAGGACGCTGCCGGCCTTTACCCGCACCACTGACGGCCGCCACCGGCTCTCGCCGGGCGAATGCGGCCCCATCGCGATTTAAAAGAGCGTCAACTGATCCGCCTGCTGCGCAATTTGTGCTTGCGTATTCTCGGCCATAAGATTAGGCGCAGCGGCCTCGACGAGACGGGGATCATTATTCGCGGGGGAGTTGACGCGCGCCGAGACGGGCCACGCGGTCAGCGCTTCGGAGGGGCAGGGCTTCAGCAGCGCCGCGTCGCCGGTTTTCAGCCACGCGAGCGCTTCGTCCTGCGCAAGGATGGCCGGCATGCGGTCGTGGATCGGCGCAAGCATTTCATTCGCGGGCGCCGTGACGATCGTAAAGGTGAGAAGCCCGTTCCAGTCCTCCCACAGGCCTGCGAGCGACAGCGGCTTGCCATCGGCGGCGGCGATGAAATAGGGCTGCTTGCCCCGCGCCTCGCGCCGCCATTCGTAGAAGCCCGAAATCGGCACCACGCAGCGGCGCGATTTCAGCGCCTGCCTGAAGGCGGGCTTTTCCGCCAAAGTCTCCGCGCGCGCATTGATGAGCTTCGAGCCGATGGCCGGGTCTTTCGCCCAGGACGGCACAAGGCCCCAGCGCATGGGCTTGAAGCGAAGGCCGCCGGCGCCCAGCACGATCACGCCCGCGCTGTGGGTCGGCGCGACGTTCCACGAGGCGGAGAGATGCAGCGCGATCTCGTCCACGAGGCGGTAGAACGCGATAAGCTCCGCCCAGCTAAAGGCTTGCGTAAACCGTCCGCACATGCGGGCCTCCGTGAGGGGTGGCGGAAACAGAGCCAAGCGGCTCCGCATGACAATATAGGGCGGACGCGGACATGGGCGAGGCCGACGATCCTGTTTTCGGCTATTCTCGCTCCAAATCGACGAGCGCTCCATCCCCCATGCGGTTCGCCGTCTTCGCTCGCGAAATTCCGGCTGGGCGACCCTCAAATACCAGATTCGGTCCGCCAGCGCCGCGGCCTGCGGCCCCATCGCACGGATGGGATTGCGGAACCGCCGCAAAAGGGATAGGAAACGGGGGTCAGTCGGGGCGTAGCGCAGCCTGGTAGCGCATCTGGTTTGGGACCAGAGGGTCGGGAGTTCGAATCTCTCCGCCCCGACCATTGAAGGGTTGCGCTGTTATCGGCGAGAGCGGTTGTTAATGGCTAGTCGCCGGGCGTGGTGCGGCTGTCACCTGCACACTCGGACGTAGGTGCAGACCTTCTTGAAATTCACCCACCGGCATTGCTTTTCCATCCGGCAGCGCGGCTCCGCGGAGGCCGTCGCGCCAAAGGCGGCGGCGCCAACTGCCACGATGAGCCCAAGGGCTAAGAGGGTTTTCATGTCCGTCTCCTTCGATCGCGGCCGCGCTCATTTCTAAGGGCAGGATTGTAAAGATACTCCAAAAGCGGCTCTGCGCTTGCCGTCATTGAAGCACCCGTCGCGCCAAGCGCCGTCGAAAACGCCGGACGTATTCGTCAGCACGCCGCGACCGTTCGGTTTTCCGCTCAGGAAACCGCCATTGTAGCGCGCGTCGCCCAGGACCAGGACGCCTTGACCATCGGGCATGCTATCGGCGAGATGGCCTTTGAATTGACCGCCCGGCCAAGTCTGCGAGCCATCGTCGATCTGACGGCCGCCGCGCCACTGCCCTTCGTCGCGCTCATAGGGTTTGCCGCCTCGCCGCCACTCCAGAACGCCCGCGCCTTCCACGAAACCGCCCTTGCAAGCGCCCGTCCAATGCGCGGTCTCGCCCGGCGTTGGATTGGGATCCCAAACCTTGCATCCCTCCTGCGCCTCGGCCCATACTCCCGCGCCTGCGCCAGTCGCCGAAAGGAAAGCGAAGGCAATCGCAATGGCTGAGCGCTGAAGGGCGTGGGCGCGTCTCATTTGGACGTCTCCGAGGATATCGGCGTGACGGCAGCCTCTTTGAGCAGCGGAGAGACGGCCTCGTCCAACAGCGCGGCATCGAGCTCGATGAACGTGTCTCTTACTAAGCCTTGGGCGTCGACGACAAAGCTCACGGGCACCGCGTCAGGATGGCCGAAGCCATTGCGGGCGGCGTCGCTCAAGAGCGCTCCCGGAAAGGGAAACCGCGCCAGCACGCTCAGCGCTTTTTGGCGTTGCGGCGGGCGGTCGGTCGAAAGCGCGATCACGTCGAATCCCTCCGCGTGATGTTCGCGGTAATATCTTGCGAGCACGGGCATTTCCTCGAGGCACGGGCCGCACCACGTCGCCCAGAACGCAACAAGCACAACACGCCCTCGTGCGGCGCCGAGATCGAAGACGCGTCCGTCGTTGGTTGTTATCGTCAGCGGCGGCGCCGGCTCGCGCAAAAGCGGCTCCGCGTCCGCCCTCGCCAGCGTGAGCAGCGCAGCCGCCATAACCACGAACCGCGCTGCTTTTTTTCCAATCATTCGACTCATGCTCAGAATGTGTAGGCCAAGACGATCTTGGACAAGAAGGGCGACACGAGCTGGTTTCCGTTCATGCGCTGGTAGACCGGGATCTCGATGTCGCCATAAAGCTTGAATGTCCTGTTGTTGGGATCGTCGAGCACCTTTGTGAAGTCGATGCCCGGCGAGATAAAAAGGCGATCGAAGCCTGAATCGGCGGGGTCGGCGGCGGCGCCGCTATCGGGCTGGCGATGGGAAACGATGACCTGCAGGACTGGCGCCACCTTATCGAAGGGACCGACATGATACCAGTTGTTGTAGATAATGCCGAAGGCTGAGTCCAATTGCCAGCCCGGCCGGTAGTCTCCCGCATCCGCGCCTGGGGTCGCGTCTGCTTCGCCATGCGTCCAAATTGGCAGCAGGAGTTTTGTCTGTGCGAAATACTGCCAGGCATTATCTCCGGTGATCATTCCTCTCCAGAAGCCGCCGAGGATGAGATCGGTGCTTCCAGTGCCAACATTGCTGTCGCGGTCGAAGCCGTAGGCTCTCCAATCCGCGGTAGGCAGTTTCAGGCCGAACATCAGCCCCTTCGACATGTCGTCCGAGAAGCCGGCGTACATGCCCGTGAGCTCAATGTCGCCAAGAGTTGAGACGTGGTAGGTCTGGAGCCCTGGAGCAAGCCCTGCCGGCGCGGGAGGAGGACCGTTGTCCGTCAAGAACGACCTGTCCACTGTGGGGATTCGGACATTAAAGCCCCAATCGCGGTTCACCATATAATTCAGCCCGACGACATACCAATCGGTTTGGATGTGCTTATCGCTGTTGTCCGAGGCGGGCGCCTTTGAGGTTCCGCTCCAATTGGTATTCTGGTTGGATTGATCCCACTCGAAATAGACGGCGCCGCCATGGTCGCCTTCCTTCGGCAGGAGCGCAGTCGACCCGACGTCGAACACGCTGCATCCGCAGGCGCAGGCGAGCGCCTCGGCCGGCGCCAGTGCGAGCGAGATGATGACGACGCCGGCGGCGGCGCAGCTATTCCCAAGGGCATACGCAAAACTTAAGGATTTGGGGGACACGACTTAAAACTCCCGGTGACGCGCAAGCGCGGCCACGTCTCGAATTGATTGAAGGATTGCTCGCGGCGACGCGACATCCAACCCGGAAATCGCACGCTACGGCTGAGTGGCGACGTTAAGAGCCTGGGGGTCTCAAGCGAGCGGAGGCGCGCGCGGCTTCGCCTGGCTGTCCGTCTCGCGGCCCGCTATGAGGCCTAGGCGATAGGGAAGGAACGCGGCCACGGTAGATGGCCTGTAGGCCACGCGCACAAGATCGTTCGGAGGATTTATCGCCGCAAAGTGCTGCAAAGCAAGGCAAAGGGGGCAATGCTTGCAAAGCTTTGTATCGTCATCGCCGGGAAACTCGGAGGAGGTCTCGTCGCCTTGACGGCAAATTGACGATTGCAGATCGTCAAGCGTCACGCCCAAAAGCAGACCCAACTCAGCGAGGTCGCCTGAGGCCGCCTCTTTGGCGCGCGCATGATGCGAGGAGACGAGTATCGCGCTCAAAAAAAGAGCGAAGGCCGTGGCGACGCGGATCGCTGCGAGCCAACCAATTTGGCGGCGCGGCGCAATGCTGACATGGCGGAAGCGGTCGGCCCCTGGGCGCTTCATTTCTCCTCCATAACGGGAAGAATAACGGCCGCAACCTCATGGGCCTAGTGCGCTAAATCCTCATGAAAAATAAATCCGGGACGTCAGCCGCCGCATGTGAGTTGTATAGGTGAGCGCCGTCAGTGCCGCGGCAAAGAATAATCTGAAGCCGGCGTATCGCTGGCGAGCGCACGGCGGCTGCGCTTCTACGTCAGAATCGCCAGAGCGCGCGCGAAGCTTGACGGAGCACATTTTCAACGATAAGTTGAAAATGCATTACAAGGATGCACCAAAGCCCCTAGCCCAGGCGCCCCACGCTGCAGCTAGGGGCGAGCGCCACAAGCCATATTCTCAGGCTCATATTCCAAGGCAGATTAACACGCTTTGACTGGAGGCCGGGAAGGGCGCTCTCGGCTTCCATTTTCGCCATGCGGCAAACCAGTTAGGACACGTCCCGCTGAAATGGACCGCTATCTAGCCGGGCAGTCGGCCCCGTTTCGGAATTCAAATGATTTTTGAGCCCACATGAGAGCCGCGAGCCGCTTTCCGGCACAAAAAGAGCTGTAAGCCGCAGCGCCGACTATGACATAAGCCACGGGCGCCACCGCGAAGCCGAGGCTGAAGGATGTGAGGTCGAGCATGGAAGTGTCTCCCGTTTAGCGTCTGATCTAGCTTGTTCATGATTTGTTCTGGCGCGCAATCTGTTTTTTGAGCGGTGTTGACGATCTGGCGCCATTTGTTTCGGGCTTTGCGCTGCCGACGCTTGTAAGCCATGGCCGCGCGTGCGAATGCGCCGGGTAGCGTTGAGTTTGCGGCAAAGATGAATGGACCCGACAGACGAGCCTTTTGCGCCAGCGCCAGACGAGGAAAACGGGCCGGACCGCGCGATCCCACCGGCGAAAAGCTCAGGCATCGACAGGCTCCTGCTCGTGCTCGCGGTGCTTTCGGCCGCGCTCGTCTTCTTGCCATCGACGGCCGAGACGGCGTTGCTGCATTGGAACGTCATTGGCGCAGGGCATGAGTTCGTCACGACGCTCCGCAAGCTTGGGCTCTGGATTTGCCCGGCTTGCATGGCGGCATCTTGGCTTCTGGAAGAACAGAAAGAAGAGGGTGGGCATCAGGCGATCATTTTCGGCATGCTCGCCGCTCTTCTCCTCGCCGCGGCCTGGGCCATCGAGACGCTTGTTCCCTTCGAGGGATGGTGGCAGGCCTTGCGGCTCACCCCCGCGCTCGTTTATTGCGGCCTCGCCTATGCGTTCCTGACGAAGGGCGCCGGCAGAGACCGGGGCGCGCCCCCGGACGATGAGGCGGCATGATGGATAGGCGGGCCGCGCCCCTGGGTGCTTTATCAGGTTCACGGAACAGCTTCGGACTGAAGGGATGCTAAGTGCGAGTATTTCGAGTCTGGACCCTGGCTGTGTAAAAGGGGGACGCTGCTCGAAGCACAGCTTCAGCTGGCCCTTAGTTGATGATCGACAGGCAACGCTAAAGTCCGAAATCCCCCCGCGTAAGGCTCAAGCAGCTGGAGGCTGGCTGGTCGGGACGGACATGCGCGGCCGTCACAGCCGCGCATGTCCATCGGTTCACTTCAGGTCGAGTGTGACTGTTTGGATGCGTCCGGTGAATGCGAATGGAACCGTATAATTGGCCGTCACCGCGGTTCCGAGATCGACGCCGATATCCAGAGTTTCGTGATGATCGGGAGCGATATTCGCTACCCTGCCCGTTGCGGCCTCCTGTCCGTTGACTGAAAGGCGGACAGTGCTTGGCAAACCGCCTGAGGCCAGTGCCCTTGCCACACCTATGGATCCGCTTTCGTCCGGATCCACGGCAACATCTACGGTAACGGTCGCCTTGCCCGGCTTCACGGGGGAGGCTGACACAATGCGCCCGGTGGGATTTCCGAAGGCGTTGGCCTCATAGACGGCGTGGCCAGCTTCATCGATATAGAGCGTGAAACCCCCCAGGCGGCCGCCTTGCGCTATGATGACGCCCTTGGCCCCCTCCTGCGGAATGTCTATTTCGGCAGAGATCGTATGCGACCGCCCCGTTAGAAAAGCCGTGGCCTGGAACGGAATGCGCCTCGCCCCTTCACGGTAGACGAAGTGGGTCTTGCCGTTCGTGAGAGCCGCAAACAAAGCAGGGACCGGCACCAAGGGGTAAACGTTGTTGCGCTTCGCCTCCGCGTCGAAAAGTTCGACGAGTTCCTTCAGCTTCTCGGGGTTCTTCGCCGCGAGATCGTGGGCCTGGCTGTAATCCTGATCGAGGTTATAGAGTTCCCAGGGGTGCTGGCCGATCTCCTTGCCAATCCAGAGATCGCCGGTAAGCAGAAGCCACGGCGCGAGATGGCGCGCGCCGGCCCACCAGCCATCCTTATAGATGCCCCTGTTGCCGACCATCTCGAAATATTGGACGGTGTGGCGGCTTTTCGCAGTGGCGTCCGTGAAGCTGTCGGCGAAGCTTTTGCCCTCCAGCGGCAACTGCTTGACGCCATCGACGACTTCGGGGAAGGCGATGCCGGTCACCTCGTAGATCGTCGGCGCTATATCGGTGACGTGGTGGAACCCGCCGCGGATGGCGCCTTTGTCCTTGATCTTGCTAGGCCACGACACAAACAAGGGATCGCGGGTGCCGCCAAGATGCGAGGCAACTTGCTTCGTCCATTGGAACGGCGCGTCGAAACCCCAGGCCCAAGCCGCAGAATAGTGGTTCTGGAAAAATTCGCTGCCAAGCTCCCCCGAGCGGGCGAGGCGCTCGCTCACGCTGAGCGGCTTGCCATCGGTTCTACGGCCATCGATGCCCTGCAGACCGCCCTCGCCGCTGGCCCCGTTGTCGCCGACAATATAGAGCACGAGCGTATTGTCGGCCTGGCCCTCTTGGCGTATGGCGTCGAGCAGACGGCCAACCTCGTAGTCTGTCTGCGCGAGGAACCCGGCATAGACCTCTGCCTGATGAGCAAGGAGCTTCCTCTCTTCGGGCGTCAGCGAATCCCAAGCCGGCAACTCAGCCGGGCGCGGCGTCAGTTCCGTGTTGGCCGGTATCACGCCGAGCGCCTTTTCGCGGGCGAATGTTTCTTCCCGGAGTTTGTCCCAGCCCTGGTCGAACTTGCCCTTGTATTTATCGATCCACTCCTGCGACACATGATGGGGCGTGTGGGTGGCGCCCGTCGCGAAATAGAGGAAAAAGGGCTTGTCATGAGCCACGGCGTCGTGCTGGTGCAACCATGTAATGGCGTCGTTGGCGAGGTCGGTGGTCAGGTGATAGCCCTGCTTCGGCGTGGCCGCTGGCTCAACCGGCGTGGTTCCGCGCCAGAGCCGCGGCTCCCATTGACTGGATTTACCGCCTTGGAAGCCGTAGAAGTATTCAAAGCCGAGGCTGGTCGGCCAATGGTCGAAGGGGCCGGTCGGATTGATTTCGCGGTTGGGCGTGTTGTGCCATTTACCGAAGGCTGCGGTGGAATATCCGTTTCGGCGCAAAACCTCAGGCAACGGAACAGCGGTTTTCGGCCAGATGGAATTGTAGCCCGGGAAACCGGACGATATTTCTGAAACGGTGCCGAAACCGATCTCATGATCGTTTCGCCCCGACAAGAGCGCAGCGCGGGTCGGCGAGCACAAGGCGTTGACGTGAAACTGATTGTAGCGAAGCCCTTCGCCGGCAAGCTTTTCAAGTGCTGGCGTCGATACCGGTCCGCCTATCGCGGAGGTCGCGCCGAAGCCGACATCGTCAAGCAGGATCAGCACAATATTTGGAGCGCTTTTCGGGGCCGTGGCAGGTTTCGGCCAGTCGGGTTTGGATTTGTTGCGATCGGCGTCAATGACGCCCGCGAATGGCGCCTCAGGCTTCGGCAAGACTTCCGCCGCCAGCGCATTGACTGTTAAGCCAGCCAGGATGGCGGCTCCGGCGGTTGCCCGCCAGACGGTGAATTGACTCATGGACCCTCATCTCCAGAAACGGAACTTATTTGAATCAGAGCGGCGCGATCGGAAAAGTTTGGATACCCCCTACGCGCCGATCGAGGGTGGAAATCGCCGTCGCCACCCCTTTACAATCTTCACCCTACTAGACTTATAGTCAATAGCTTTCTGCACGGTCCCAGCTTTCCGTCCAGCCGCAAGAGCAGACCAGTTGATTCCCCGTCGCCTTGGCTGCCTCAAAGATCGAGGTAGAAGTCGTCGCCGGGCAACTTCCCGCCGATGGCATCTGGAGAAAAATCCAGGAGCGACTTGTAAAGCACTTCAAGCTCGCCTTTCGCGGCTTTAGCGGAGAGGATCTCGATGTTAAGGCGATCAAGGGCTTGAGCAAAAATCTGCGATCTCGCTCCAATCGTCCGCGCGCCCAGTTCGCCGGCGTCGTCCCTGTTCGCGAAAAGCCAGTCTTTAGCTTTCGGCAACCCTTCCTTGAGCGCCGGTATCAGTTCAGGGGTTTCTTTAAGAAGGCTCGCGTGAACGGCGATGCCTGTCTGGGGAATGCGTGTTCCCTTGTGCTTCCGCCAGACATCTTGCAGGCTGAAAGCGCGGCTCAGCGATCGACCCACGAGAGCCGCCATGATGACGACGCCCGTCGCGGGCGGCTCTGGCAGGATTGCTATGTCGACTTCTCCCAGGCCCAGCTTCTGCGCAGCCTCTATCGGCGTTTGCGCATAGCGCAATGTGATGTCGCGGTCGGGATCAATCCCTTCCGCGCGGGCGATGGCGCGAAACAGAATATCCGGCAGGTCGTTCTGGCTGAAACCGAGCACCGATTTGCCCTTCAGGTCGGCGAAGCTTCGAATGCTCTCATCGCCTGTCACGACTGAGATATGCCCCGTGCTCAGAATAGAAAGCAGTCTGATGGGCTGTCCGCTGTTGTAAAGTTTGGCGGCGACATGAGTCGGAGTCGTGAACAGGCGTGTCCGCCCGGACTCGATGCCCGCACGCAATTCATCGGCTGTTCGCCAAAGCTTGAATGTAGCGCCCGGAGCGGCCTGTGAAAGCCCTCCAGCCTCGATCAGTCGCGCCAGAACCACACTGGAGCCGTTGACTGCTCCGAGAACTTCAAGAGCTGGCGCAGGCGCCGGGTAGGCCGCAAATGCCGAAGCCGAGGTCGCAGCAGCGGCGCCGGCGGCAGTCTGCAAGAAAGATCGACGCGTAAAAACTGAAGTCATCCCACACCCGCCAAAATAAGACTAATTGCAGGAATGGTCTATATACGCAGAAGCCCGGCGCGTCGATAGAGTACGTTTCTCGAAAGGCGGAGGTTCAGAATAAAACCTGATACTAATCAGGGAGACTTCTGAAGGAATAGTTACGCCTTTTGTACGACGCGCCAGCATAGAGGTTCAAATGAATAGATAAAATGGAGATATAATTTCAAGCACCATCATAGTGCGAGCAAGGTCAGCCTAATGGGCTAACTATTGATAATTTTGCCGGATCCGTACCATTTTAAGAGAGAAAGCCTAGCGCCTTCCCATGACAGTAAGAAGTTTTTCTCGGACTGCGCATCAAACGGCGACGTCCGCACTTATTTCTCATCATCCGCCAGTTCTTTTGATGCCGCTCGCCATAAGTCGCCGAATCGGTGGCGTCCGCCCCGCAAGGCTTGTCGCCATGAGATAGGGCTTCTCGCCAAGAATGGCTGAACCCGCCGCCAAGCTCCGGTCGGCGAGAAGCGCGCGTTCAGCTTCGGTGTAGCGGCCCGCGCCCTGGCCATGAAGCGCCTTGCGGATGTTGCGGCGGATCAGCGCTTTGACGAGGGGGCGCCGCCTCGAAGAACCTTGCCGGGCCTCGCTCGAAATTCCCGTCGTCCATCCAGCGGGCATGCAGGATGAACCAATAGAGATGGTCCTCGCACGTCTTGTCGAGGGCCCAGGCGACGCCACGCTCCTCTGGCGTCAGCCCCGCGTCGAAGTCGATTCCGTAGCGGCGCTCCAGATGGATGCGGATGAGCGTGGAGTTGGCGCGCCGTTGAAGCCTTTGTGTCCGCAGCCCGGCCATCTTCAGCAGCACCGCGGTCTTCGTGACGAACGGGCTTGCATCGGGGAGGCCGAAGACTGGGCCAAATGCGCAAAGCGTACCGCATCCGTGACGGCGGTCGCGCGCTTTTCCTGTCGCGGAGCGCCGTTCAAGAAAATCTCGAAAAAACAAGTAATGTCGGCATGATCAAAGCAAAGGAAACCGATTGCTTGAATCATTTTGAAACAAAGCTAACTCATTCCGTGTTTTGAACGTGCCAGTGGAACGCAATACCGTACCATGGATGCAGACGACTGAGGCTTATCCATAAAGGTAGGCCCAAAATCTAGTCCGCCGTGGCAAGACATAGGGAGGTTGCGATGCGTTCTTCCGGTCTGGGAGTAGGGGCATTAGCGATATTGATTACATGCGCAGCGTTTACCGCCGTGAACGCGCAAGAGGATGACAAGTCGTATCTCCCCCCGAAGTCTATGCAAGGCAAGGCGGAGCCGCCGCTGAACAAACCGGCGCAAGCCCAGACAAGCCGCTACGCCAGCGCACAGCCGAAAAGCTATGGCGCGGCGGCGCAGCCTCAACGCCGTCGCATCGCCGGGTACAGGCGGCGTTACGGCCGCGAGCGCTACGCCTATAACCAGCCCTTCTTCTTTGGATGGTAGCGCTGATTAGGCAAGCCAAGGCGCCGCCGTCAGACTGGGAGGCCGCCTTCGCGGCTATCTGGGAACGGGCGCTGCGCGATTTTATGACGATGCGAATGAAATCTTAGCAAAGCGCAGGCGGCAGGGCTTAAACCTCCGCAGCGCGGCGTGTGCGGGCGAGCAGCGATATGCCCGTCTCCTCGCCGAAACAGCCGTCGAAGTCGTCGCACTCGGCGCAGCTTGGAGCTGTGCACAGCGTGTAGGCGGCGTCGCTGCAGATGATGCGGTAGAGGAACTTCTTCCACTTCATGTCCTGCGAGTTGCGCATCGCCAGCGGCCTGAAATGGCGCCTCATCAGCTCGCTCAGGTCTCGCCGGTCGCGCAGGCCCAAATCCTGCCAGAGGTGATTGGGCCGCTGCGCTCGCCGCGCGATCATGACGGCAAGCAGCGCCTCGAATTCGGCGCCGGACGTCGTGCAGCGACTGAGGAGGTCGAGCAGGCAATCTTCATCAGCGCTGCGCTCGGCGCCGGCGCCCGGAGCGAAAAAGCCGAGCGACGCCGCCCCCGGGAAAACGTCTTGGATCAGGCTGCCGAGGCGCTCATAGGGCAGGCCGGTTGCGCATATGAGAGAGCGCCCTTCCGCGGTTGCCTCCCTGAAGGAGATCGCAAGGATCGATGCGACGGCGTGAGCATCGAATTCGTCGCTGGCGGGCGAGCGGGCCTCCATAAGCGCAGCGTAAAGGTCGTCCGCATTCATGAGCCCAGCATGCACGCGGCTCAGGTTTACCGCAAGGGGCATGGCCCCGGCGCGCTTCCCGGCGGCGGCTTTTCTCGTCTCTCTCGTCTTGGAAGTCTTATTGGCGGGCAAAACCTGCACTATCCTTGACCGGACTGGGCGAATTTCGTCGCCACATCCAGACCGGAATAAGTGCTGCGCCATCGCAGCCGATAGAACTCGCGGCGATGACCGTAAGCACAGGGCAGATGGTGCGGTCGAGAAGACTCGAACTTCCACGGGTTGCCCCACTAGCACCTCAAGCTAGCGCGTCTACCGTTCCGCCACGACCGCATGCTGCGTAACATAATCGCGCGGCGCGTTTTGTCTAACAAAAGATTTGGCCTCGCACAACCCGCTGCCGACTTATGCGTTTTGCGAAATTGCGGGCGCCGGGCTTAACCGGTAGTGTGGGCTCGATTTGCGGATGTTCCTTGGGATTCCCATGAAAGAAATCATCGCCGAACTCGACCGCCGCCGCCGGAACGCCCGCCTGGGCGGAGGCCAGAAACGCATCGACGCCCAGCACGCCCGCGGCAAGCTCACCGCCCGCGAGCGCATCCAGCTCCTGCTCGACGATGGCTCCTTCGAGGAATACGACCTGTTCGTGGAGCATCGCTGCACCGATTTCGGCATGGGCGAAACGCGCATCCCAGGCGACGGCGTGGTGACGGGCTGGGGCACGATCAACGGCCGCATCGTCTACCTCTTCGCGAAGGACTTCACCGTGTTCGGCGGCTCGCTCTCCGAGGCGCACGCCCAGAAGATCACCAAGGTGCAGGACATGGCGCTGCGCAATCGAGCGCCGATCATCGGGCTGTTCGACGCGGGCGGAGCGCGCATCCAGGAGGGCGTGGCGGCGCTTGGCGGCTATGGCGAGGTATTCCAGCGCAACGTGCTCGCAAGCGGCGTGATCCCGCAGATCTCCATCATCATGGGGCCGTGCGCGGGCGGCGACGTGTATTCGCCCGCCATGACCGACTTCATCTTCATGGTGCGCGACACCTCCTATCTGTTCGTGACCGGCCCCGACGTGGTGAAGACCGTCACCAACGAGGAGGTGACCGCCGAGGAGCTTGGCGGCGCCAGCGTGCACACGACGCGCTCCTCCATCGCCGACCGCGGCTACGACAACGACGTGGAATGCCTCCTGCAGATGCGCCGGCTGATGGACTTCCTGCCCCAGAACAATCGCGATCCGGCGCCCCACCTGCCCACGCGCGACGACATCCACCGCGCGGAGTATTCGCTCGATACGCTGATCCCGAACGATCCGCACAAGCCCTACGACATGAAGGAGCTGATCGCGAAGATCGCCGACGAGGGCGACTTCTTCGAGATCCAGGAGGCGTTTGCGAGGAACATCATCACGGGCTTCGCGCGCCTTGGCGGCTATCCCGTCGGCATCGTGGCGAACCAGCCGATGGTGCTGGCCGGCGTGCTCGACAGCGACGCGAGCCGGAAGGCGGCGCGCTTCGTGCGCTTCTGCGATTGCTTCAACATCCCGCTCGTGACCTTCGTGGACGTGCCCGGCTTCCTGCCCGGTACGGCGCAGGAATATGGCGGCCTCATCAAGCACGGCGCCAAGCTGCTGTTCGCCTTCGCCGAGGCGACCGTGCCGAAGGTGACGCTGATCACCCGCAAGGCCTATGGCGGCGCCTACGACGTCATGTCGTCGAAGCACATCCGCGGCGACGTGAACTACGCCTGGCCCTCGGCCGAAATCGCGGTGATGGGCTCGAAGGGCGCGGTCGAAATCCTCTATCGCGCCGAGCTCGGCGACAAGGCGAAGATCGCCGCGCGCATCAAGGAATACCAGGACCGCTTCGAGAACCCGTTCATCGCGGCGGAGCGCGGCTATATCGACGAGGTCATCATGCCGTGGAATACGCGCTACCGCGTGGCCCGCGCGCTGAACATGCTGCGCAACAAGCAGCAGGAAATGCCCTGGAAGAAGCACGGCAACATCCCGCTTTAGGCGCGCGCTGCCGTTCGCCGAGCGAGCGCCTCGGGCGCAAGCGTGCGCGGATACGGCCAGTTAACCCTATTGGGTTCGTTTCGCAAAAACAGTGTTTTTTACGGTATCAAAATACCACACCCCAGCCTCGTCATCCCGGAGGCCGCTCCACCTCATGGTGAGCCTGGGCAAGTGGCATCCCAAGCTCAGGGCTCGGCGGCGGCTATGCCGGGGCGTCACGCCGCCAGCATTTTGCGCAAGATCGCCAGCACGTCCTCCTCGCGGTAGGGTTTCGTCAGGACGGGGCAGTCTGCGAAGCGTTCCGGCGTCACGATGTTTGCGGCAAAGCCCGTGGTGAGGGCGAAGGGAATGGCGCGCGCGGCCAGCACTTCGGCGATGGGCCAGCACCGCGCTCCGTTGAGGTCAACATCGAGAAGCGCGGCGTCGAGCGTCTGCTTCTCCGCCTCTATCAGGGCGCGGTCCAGCCGACCAACCGGCCCGACCACATCGGCGCCCGCCCGGCTCAGGCAATCCTGCACTTCCATGGCGATGAGCGACTGGTCTTCGACGACCAGAATCCGCCGGCCCTTAAGAAGCGCGCTTTGTTCATTCCAGGCGCTCGGGAAAACCATGGCTACTCCTGCCGTTCGATGAAGTGGTCGAAAGGAATCATGGCCGTGCAGACGAGTCCGTCCGGCCGGAAGTCGAGGTCGACCTCGCCATCGACATCGTAGGCAAGGCTGCGCTCCAGCAACATCCGTCCAAATCCTGTCCGGGTCGGAGGCGCAACCTTGGGGCCGTCCTGCTCGACCCACCGGAAAACCAGCCACCGCTCGCCTTTGCGGGTTTGCGCGGTCCAGCTGATGAGCGCCCGGCCCTTGGCCGAGGAGAGCGCGCCATACTTCGCCGCGTTCGTGATCAGCTCGTGAAGCGCAAGGGCGACGCTGAGCGCGGCCTTCGGCTTCAGCGTCAGCTCCGCGCCCGTGACGGTTATCCGGTCGCCGAATGGCGCGACCTGCTCGGCGACGATATTCTGCAGGTTCACCCCTTGCCACCGGCTTTGCGCCAGGAGGCTATGGGCGCTCGCCATGGCGTGCAGGCGCTCCTGAATGCTCCGCGTGTACGCCTCAAGGCTTTCGGCGCCGGCGGAGGAGTATTTCACCAGAGCCTGGATGGAGGCTATGGCGTTCTTGACCCTGTGGTCGAGCTCGGCCATGAGAAAATCCTGGTGCATGCGAACTTTCTCGCGTTCGCGCATGACGCGGTCCTGATGCTTGAGCACGACGTCCAGAATCGACACGCGCAGCGCCTGCGCCGCCTCCTCGACATGCGGTCCCCAGGGCTGCGAATGCTCTTTCACGATCTCCTTCCACGCCGCGAAGGATTTTCGCGGACCGATGCGGAAGCCGTCGTCGCTGAGGCCCAAGGCCTTATCGGGATTTCCAGCCCACTTCACGGTCCGCGACACTTCGGGCCTGAACCAGAGCACATAGTCGCGCGGCGTCCGCGACACCGAAATCGCCAGAAGACCGCTTGCTGTCTTCGCGTATTCCTTCGCGGGAGGAAAATGCTCGGAAAGGCAATCCGTCAGGAACACGCCCTCGGACGCCGTCGAGCTGAGCCACGTTAGCAAGAGCTCAAGCTGCTCATCGGTGGGCGTCTGTCCGAGCTTCGTTGCGCGCCCTTCCCACCACACGGCGACGCCCGCCGCTGGAATGTAATCCAGGAGGTTCGGACGGCTGCGGATCAAGGTCTCGCCCAAAGGCTCATGACCGACCATCGTCTCGACCAGGCCCGCGTGCATCTGCCTCATGCGCAGGCGCTCTGTCTGCGCTTCGGTGGCGAGCTTCTCGCCGAGCTGCAAGGAGACCATCTGCGCAAACAGATCGCAGGCCGACCGCACCGCCTGGTCGATATATCGCGGCTTGGAGTGGTGGCACGCGATCAGGCCCCACAGCTTGCCTTCGACGACAAGGGAGAGCGACATCGACGCGGCGACGCCCATGTTCCTAAGATATTCGATGTGCAGCGGCGATACCGACCGCAGCGTCGAAAAGGTCAGATCGAGGGGCCGCCCGGTAAGAGGGTTGAGCGCCGGGATCAACGGCGCAGGTGCGTAATCCACGTCCGGAATGAGACGAATCCTGTTGCGAAGATAAAGGTCTCTGGCCTGCTTCGGGATGTCGGAAGCCGGGTAATGCAATCCCAGATACGTCTTCAGTTTCTCCGCCTTGGCCTCCGCGATCACGGCGCCGCTTTCGTCGGGCTCGAATCGATAGATCATGACCCTGTCGAGGCCGGTGATAGCGCGGACTTCGCGCGTCACCGCCTCCAGGAAGCCGAGCGGCTTCGATTCCTGCTGAACGCGGTTGATCATGCCCTGAACGAGCATCAAGGGATAGCCGTGGTTTTCGCTCCAGCGCGGCTCAAGCTCGACGATTAGAACGCCTTCGCTCATATGGGCGACGGCGTCCAGCGGGCGGTCCCGATTCAGGACCTCCGTTTCGAGCGGCAGGCCCGTGCGCGAGAGCGTTGCGTCTTGCATCGAGGGTTCGCGCAGGCGTTTGGCCGCGCCCTCCCCGATGAGCGCGCCAAGGCTCATCCCAAGCGCCTCTTCGGGAGCGCGGCCAAGCAAGCTCTTGACGTCGCCCGCGACTTGAACGACGGCGCCCTTGCGATCCGCCGCGAGCAGAACGCCATGCGGCTGGATGAAGCCAGGAATATGGATCGGCTCCCGATCGCAGTTTGTCGGGTCAACGATCTGAATTTTATGCCGAACCTCACCCATGGTTCGCCGCCTTTTCCGCCGGAACGGCTACGCTGAAGCCAGCCTCGGCGCCGAGCCGCGCCCTCGCCTCGCTTCCGCCGCGAGGCCAAATTTCACGCACCCTTGTAATCGACGTATTCGGAAGTCCGTTCATTCAATGTTTTACGATATCGAGCATGCGCGCAACGATAGACTTATCTCCCGTGCAGGGCAAATATCCTTTGCGCCAATGGGCCTGCGGAACGGCTCAAGCACAATGCCGCGTTTACAATCGCGCGGCGCTGCGTCACAACTTGTTCCGATCTATCGCTTTCGGAGCGCGAATGTCATCCTACGATCATAAAATCGAAGACCTCGGCTTCCAGGGCTTCGTCAACACCGTTTTCGGCCGGGTGGCCTCCCGGTATGACCTTATGAACGACCTGATGTCGGGCGGCGTGCATCGGATTTGGAAGGATGCGGCCATCAATTGGCTGGCGCCCTCTCGCTCGACGCCGTCGCTTCTTATCGACGTGGCGGGCGGCACGGGCGACATCACGCGGCGCTTCCTGCGCGCGGCCGGCCCCGGTTCGAGGTCCATCGTTTGCGATATCAGCGGCGAGATGATGGAGGAAGGCGAGCGCCGGCTTGCCGCTGAGCACGCCGCGGGGCGAGTCCGTTTCGTACAGGCAAACGCCGAGCATCTGCCGGTAAAGGACAACACGTCGGAATTCTACACGATCTCGTTCGGCATCCGGAATGTGCCAGGAATTCAGGCGGCCCTGAACGAGGCTTTCCGCGTTCTTAAGCCGGGCGGCCGCTTTCTCTGCCTGGAATTCTCCCGGGTGGAAGTCCCGCTCCTCAACTCGATCTACAGCACTTTTTCGGACGCGGTCATCCCCACGCTCGGCCGCTTCGTCGCAGGCGACGCGGAGCCCTATCGCTACCTCGTGGACAGCATCCGCAAGTTTCCCGACCAGCGGCGCTTCGCGGGCATGATGGAGAAGGCCGGCTTCTCGCGCGTGCAGTACCGCAATCTCTCGGGCGGCATTGCCGCATTGCATTCCGGCATCAAGGTCTAGCTGCCGTCCCGGCGCCGTGCGCCGCTCTAAAACAGGCAGTACCACCACCGAGCGATCGCCCACCAATTGATGACGATGAAAAACGTCGCGATGCTCATCGCGACGGCGACGGGAATGGGCCAGTGCTTGCGCATCCATTTGGCCGCTTCCTTCGCGCGGGCCTGCGCCGCCGGGGCGTGCTGTTCCCAATGTTTTGAGGCTTCGCCCGCCTCGCCGCCGATCGTGGACAGGAGGAGGAGGCCGAGCACACCCAGGATATAAATGCCGGCGGGATAGCGCGCGCAGTTTCCGCAGCTCCAGCTATCGAGCCACATCAGCCCGATCAAAGTGCCCGCCACGAGAAATGTGATAAAAGACAACACCCCAAGACCGACTATAATGAAAAATCGCATGAGATCGGCCGATGTCATGCCACGCTCCCTCTTCAGCACCCCGCATTTTAGAAAAATAAGCCGGACTGCGTTAAGCGGCCGTGCACGAATATGGTTAACGCGAACGCGGCGGCAGTTTAAGGAAAGGGCTTGCGCCGAGCAGTCCGAGCGGCTAACTTGTTCTTGTTTTGTTCTAGTCATGAGGCGCATATGAGGGAAAAAATCGCTGAGTTCGTTTTCGTGGTGCGGATGCGCGAGGATGGGGCGCCCTTTGTGGCGCTGCAGCCGAAGGGCGCAGGCTTCGAAGATTTGAAGGCCGAACTCGGCCTCGAACTCTATCGCGGCGCGAGCCTCGAAGAAGCGAAGCAGCTCGCTCGCTTCCTGAACAGCAACATCAAGGCGGTGAGCTTCGCGCCCCGGCCTTAGCCCTTCGCCGGTGCGGCTTTTGCGCCGCCTGGACGAAACCAAGCCCATCGGCGCCTTTCGTGCGCTAAGCATGTTGGATAAGGATGGCAAAGTGGCGCCTCGCCGGGCCGATTGAGATCGACGCCGCTGAACTCATTGGCTATTAGCGGCGGACGTGATATAGCCCCGCGAGCTATTTCTTGAAGGTTTCCCATGGACAGTCCCCTGAAAGTCTCATTTGAAGGCATCGACCATTCCGACGCCATCGAGGCGCGCATCCGCGAGGAAGCAGGTAAGCTCGAGCAGTTCTTCGACCACATCGTAAGCGCGCGCGTTGTTGTCGCCCGGCCGCAGCATCGCCATCACAAGGGCGATTTCTACCAGGTGCGGATTCATCTCGTGGTCCCCGACGCGCCCGATATCGTGGTCAGCCGCGAGCCTGGGGCCGATGCCGCGCATGAAGACATGTATGTGACGATCCGCGACGCCTTCAAGGCCGCCCGCCGCCAGCTCAAGGACGTCGCCACGAGCAAGCGGGAAGGCCACTAACCGGCCAAGCCCGTTCGATTAAAGGCAGGTTGATCTAGAGGCGCTGGCGCCGCCCGCCGGTGAGGCGCAAGCGCAGCGCGTTCAGCTTGATGAACCCTGCCGCGTCGCGCTGATCGTAGGCGACGGCGCCTTCCTCGAAGGTCACGAGATCCTGATTATAGAGCGAATACGGGCTTTCGCGGCCGATGACATGCGCGGCGCCCTTGTAGAGCTTTAGGCGCACCGAGCCGGCGACGAACTCCTGGCTCTTGTCGATCGCCGCCTGCAGCATCTCGCGCTCGGGCGCGAACCAGAAGCCGTTATAGATCAGCTCGGCGTAGCGTGGCATCAGTTCGTCCTTCAGATGCGCCGCGCCGCGGTCGAGCGTGATGCTTTCGATGCCGCGATGCGCCGCGAGCAGGATGGCGCCCCCGGCGTTTCGTAGATGCCGCGCGATTTCATGCCGACGAAGCGGTTCTCGACGAGGTCGAGCCGCCCGATGCCGTGCTTCCGGCCGTATTCGTTGAGCCTGGTCAGGAGCGCCGCGGGAGAAAGCGCCACGCCGTCGATCGACACCGCGTCGCCCCGCTCGAAGCCGATCTCAATGATCTCGGGCTCGTTCGGCGCATCCTCGGGCGAAACCGTGCGCTGGTAGACATAATCCGGCGCCTCGACGGCCGGGTCTTCGAGCAGCTTGCCTTCGGACGAGGTGTGCAGCAGGTTCGCATCCACCGAGAACGGCGCGTCGCCGCGCTTGTCCTTCGTCACCAGGATCTGGTTTTTCTCAGCGAAATCGAGCAGCGCCGCGCGCGACTTGAACTCCCATTCGCGCCAGGGCGCAATCACCGTGATGTTCGGCTCGAGCGCGTAATAGGCAAGCTCGAAGCGCACCTGGTCGTTGCCCTTGCCGGTCGCGCCATGGCAGACGGCGTCGGCGCCGGTCTCGCGCGCGATCTCGATCTGCCGCTTGGCGATAAGCGGACGTGCGATGGACGTGCCCAGCAGATAAAGCCCCTCATACACCGCGTTGGCGCGGAACATCGGGAACACGTAGTCGCGGACGAAATCCTCGCGCAAATCCTCGATATAGATCTGAGTGATGCCGAGCAGCTCGGCCTTGCGGCGGGCGGGCTCAAGCTCCTCGCCCTGGCCCAAATCCGCGGTGAACGTCACGACCTCGCAGCCGTAGGTGACTTGCAGCCATTTCAGGATGATGGACGTATCGAGGCCGCCGGAATAGGCGAGGACGACCTTCTTGATGCTTTTCTTCTCGGACATGGCAGCCTCTCGATGCAAGGATTAGCGTTCGCATAGCGGACGCGGCGATGGGCGGCAAGAGGAACGAACGGATGGCCGAGCTTACTTTCTGGTTCGATTTTGCGTCGACCTACAGCTACCTGTCGGCGATGCGCATCGGGGAACTGGCCAACGCTGCGAACGCGCGCCTCGTTTGGAAGCCGTTTTTGCTCGGCCCGATCTTCAAGGCGCAAGGGTGGGAAACGTCGCCGTTCAATGTCTATCCGGAAAAGGGGCGCTACATGGTGCGGGACATTGAGCGCATCGCGGCCGACCGCGGCCTCGCGTTCAGGCTGCCGCAGCCTTTTCCACAGAACGGGCTCATGGCCGCGCGCCTTGCGATTGCGGGGCTGGAGGGAGGATGGGCGCCCGCTTTCGTGAAAGAGGTCTACCTGTTGGAATTTGCGCAAGGCCTGGACATCGCCGACCCCGCCACGCTTGCAACAGCGCTGGACGCCGCAGGCGCTCACGTCGATCAGGCGTTCGCGCGCGCAGGATCGCCCGAAGTCAAGCAGGCGCTGCGATTGCATACCGGCGAAGCTCAGGCGAAAGGCCTGTTCGGCGCCCCGAGTTTTACAACCGAAAGCGGTGAAGTTTTCTGGGGCGATGACCGTTTGGAGCAGGCTCTCTCATGGAGCAGGAGATAAGTGCATTGCTTCTCTTGAAACCTATTAAAAGTGCTCTAGGGTGTTGCGCGGTCCTAAGTTGGGATCGTCACGGATCTTTTCAGGAGGCATGGATTTCATGCGCATTCTCTTAGCTGCCGCCGTTGCGGCATCCTTAGCGGCCGGATCGTTGTCGGTCCTGGCTCAAACTCCTCCCGCCCAGCCGACCACGCCCGCCCCCGCCAAGCCGGCCGGGCCGCCCAAGTGCCGGACGCTTAAAGATGAAGCCGCTTGCGGCGCCCGCACCGACTGCACGTGGGTTGCGCCGACCGGCACGCAGGCCGCCGGCAAGTGCAAGAAAACGCCGCCCGCGAAGAAAAGCTAGTCTCACGAACCTGCGATGGCCGGCGTGTTTGCGGCCATCGCGCGTTCGCTCACGCATGACGTCGCTCTAAATATCGAGGTTCGCCACCGACAGCGCGTTCTGCTGGATGAACTCGCGGCGGGGCTCGACCACGTCGCCCATGAGCTTCGAAAAAATCTCGTCGGCGTCGTTCAACTCGCCAACCTTGACCTGCAACAACGTCCGGACGGTCGGATCGAGCGTGGTCTCGCGAAGCTGCTCGGGGTTCATTTCGCCCAGGCCTTTGTACCGCTGCATGGTAAGCCCAGCGCGGCCCGCGGCGAACACGGCTTGGAGCAGGCTGCGCGGCCCAAACACCGGGGTTTCGGTCCCTTTCCGCTCCAGCGCCGATTTGCCGCGAAACAGCTCCGCAAACTCGGCATGGTAGCTGTGAAGCTTCCTTGCGTCGGCGGACTGGATCAGCGCCCAATCGATGCTGTGCGCCTCCCTCACGCCGCGCACCTCGCGGGCGAAGGTGAATCCGCCATCGGCGCTGCGGCTGAAGCTCCAGCCCTGCTCGGTCTCCTCGGACAAGGCCTTGAGCCGCTCCACCACGATTGCGGCGAGCCGCTCGCCCTCGGCCTCGTTGTCGGCGAGCTTGAGATTGAGAAGCCCGGAGACGGCGGCCTGCTCAACCAACTTGCGGTCATAGCGCATGTGGAGCGCGTCAAGCACATGCCCGAACGAGCGCGCCCGCTCGATGGCGGCGCGCAGATCGCGGCCGGTTCGCCGTTCGCCGCTGCTCATCACAAGAACGGTGCCGTCCAGCCCGCCGTCGATCAGGAAATCCTCGAAAGCGCGCTCGTCCTTGAGATAGCTTTCCGAATTTCCGCGCTTCACCTTGTAGAGCGGCGGCTGTGCGATGTAGATATGCCCCGCCTCGATGAGCGCGGGCATCTGGCGATAGAAGAAGGTGAGCAACAGCGTGCGGATGTGGGCGCCGTCGACGTCGGCGTCCGTCATGATGATGATGCGGTGGTAGCGCAGCTTCGAAATGTCGAAGTCGTCGCGGCCGATGCCGGTGCCAAGCGCCGTGATGAGCGTGCCGATCTCCTGGCTGCCCAGCATCTTGTCGAAGCGGGCGCGCTCCACGTTCAGGATTTTGCCGCGCAGGGGGAGCACGGCCTGGTTTGAGCGGTCGCGGCCCTGCTTGGCCGAGCCGCCCGCGCTGTCGCCCTCGACGAGGAACACTTCGGACTTGGCGGGATCGCGCTCCTGACAGTCGGCGAGCTTGCCGGGCAGGTTCGCGACATCGAGAACGCCCTTGCGGCGCGTCAGCTCGCGCGCCTTGCGGGCGGCTTCGCGCGCGGCGGCGGCTTCGGCGACCTTAAGGATGACGAGCTTGCTTTCGACGGGGTGCTCCTCGAACCAGGCGCCGAGTGTTTCCGCCACTGCGCCTTCCACGGCGGGGCGCACTTCGGATGAGACGAGCTTGTCCTTGGTCTGGCTCGAAAATTTGGGGTCCGCCACCTTCACGGACAGGACGCAGGTCAGTCCCTCGCGCGCGTCGTCGCCGGTGAGCTGAACCTTCTCCTTTTTCGCGATGCCGGTGGACGTGGCGAAGGTGTTGATGGTGCGCGTCAGCGCCGCGCGGAAGCCCGCGAGGTGCGTGCCGCCGTCGCGCTGCGGGATGTTGTTGGTGAAGCAGAAGACGCTTTCGTGATAGCCGTCGTTCCACCACAGCGCGGCCTCGACGGTCACGCCCTCGCGCTCGGTCTTGATGAAGATCGGCTCCGCGAAGAGCGGCGTGCGCGCGCGGTCGAGATATTCGACGAACGCTTTCAGGCCGCCTTCATACATGAATTCGTGCCGGATCGGCTCCACGCCGCGCAGATCCGAGAGCACGATGTTCACGCCCGAGTTCAGAAAGGCGAGTTCACGGATTCGGTGTTCCAGAGTCGCGAAGTCGAACTCGACCATGGTGAAAGTGGCGGGGCTCGGCGTGAAGGTGACGCGCGTGCCGGTCCGGCCCGGCGTCTTGCCGACCGCCTTGAGCGGCGCCTCCGGCACGCCATCGGCGAACGCCATGAAATGCTCCTGGCCGGCGCGCCAGATGGTCAGCTCAAGCCGCGTCGAAAGCGCGTTCACCACGGAAACGCCGACGCCGTGCAGGCCGCCCGACACCTTATATGAATTCTGGTCGAATTTTCCGCCGGCGTGAAGCTGGGTCATGATGACTTCGGCGGCGGAAACTCCTTCCTGCGCATGGATCTCCGTCGGGATGCCGCGCCCGTTATCCTCCACCGTGACCGAGCCGTCGGCGTTGAGCGCCACCGTCACAAGATTGGCGTAGCCCGCGAGCGCCTCGTCGATGGCGTTGTCGACGACCTCATAGACCATGTGATGAAGGCCGGACCCGTCGTCGGTATCGCCGATATACATACCGGGCCGTTTTCGAACCGCGTCGAGGCCCTTCAGAACCTTGATGCTGTCCGCGCCGTAGGCTTCGGCCGCTTCGTCCAAGCGTCTTGCTGCTTCCATAAATGCACCTGATTGCCGGCCGTCCGCTCGGCTTTTTGTAATCTATTATTTAGTGCGTCAAAGCGGATTTTGCATCGTTTGCGGGCATGATAGCCCCGTTCGAAACAAGGAAAAGTTGCGTTTCAGTGACATTCTTAAGGGGCGTAAAGATGTCCTCGTCCGTGCCCGTCATCCACACTTGCGCATTGAGCCCGGCGAGGCGAGAGAAAAGCGCGAGGCGGCGGCCGAAATCGAGATGGGCTGCGATTTCGTCGAGCAGGACAACGGGCGCAACGCTGTCGCAAATCCGCTTCACGAGTTGCGCCTGCGCCAGCACGAGGCCAATGAGCAGCGCCTTTTGCTCGCCGGTCGAGCACATTTTGGCGGGCGTTTGCTTCGGTCCGTGGACGACGTCAAGGTCGCTGCGATGGGGGCCGGTCAGCGTCCGGCCAGCGGCGCGGTCGCGGTCGCGGGCCTGCGCCAGAAGGCGGCGATAGGCATCGGTCAAGCTCGCTTCGTCCGCCGTCCCGATCTCTCCCTCAAGGTGGCCCTGCAGCGCAAGCGAAGCCCAAGGAAAGAGAGAGTCGGGATCGCGTTCGCGCTCGGCGGCGATTTCGGCGGCGAGGCGCTGGACCGCGCGGGCGCGGGCGGCGGCCATGCCGACGGCGGCTTCGGCCATTTGCGCCTCGATGCCATCGAGGAGTTGGGCCGGGCTGAAGGTCTCGAGCGCCTTGTTGCGCTGGCGCATGGCGCGGTCGAAGACGGCGGCGGCGTCGGCATAGGCAGGATCGATGCTGAGCGCGAGGCGGTCGAGAAAGCGGCGCCGCTCGCTCGCCGGCCCGGTGAACAGGCCATCCATCGCGGGCGTGAGCCAGAGCATGCGGATGCGGGCGAGCGTCCCCGATCCCTTGGCGATGGCGTGATCGATCTTTACGATGCGCGCGGCGCGGGCGCTCACCACGCCGTCGGCGGAGGGCTGCACCCCGGTCCCGATCTCGATCTCCTCGCCCGCCGCCGAAACGCGGGCGGCGATGGCCCATCCTCCCGATCCGCCCGCCCGGGCGAGTTCGGCGAAGGGTAGGGACCTAAGCCCGCGTCCCGCGGTCAGAAGCGAAACGGCCTCGAGGCAATTCGTCTTGCCCGCTCCATTCGCCCCGGTCAGCACGACGGCGCCCGCGCGCGGGGACATCGTCGCGGCTCGATAGTTCCGAAAATCGGTCAGCGTCAGCTTGCCGATCCAGATTTTGGATGAGGGATTTGCTTCCTGCGGCGAGGATTGCACTCTGTTTATAACGCCTGAGGCTAAACGCGCATGGGCATCAGCACGTACAGGGCTCTCGTATCGCTTTCGTCCGATATCAGCGTTGGCGATGAGCCGTCCGCCAATTTGAAAAGCGCCTGTGGGCCGTCGATCTGCGCAGCGATGTCGAGGAGATAGCGCGCGTTGAAGCCGATTTCGAGAGGCTCGTTGCTATAGTCGGCTGAGATCTCCTCGGTCGCCGACCCCAATTCCGGGTTGTTGGCGGAGACCACGAGGCGACCCTCGCTCGCATTGAGCTTAACGGCGCGCCCCTTTTCGGACGACAGCGTCGAAACCCGGTCCACCGCCTTCACAAGATCGGCGGTTTCAAGCAGAAGAGCTTTCTTGTTCGTGGTGGGAATGACCCTTGCGTAATCCGGGAAGGAGCCGTCGATCAGCTTGGAGGTGAGGACCACGTTCCCCACCGTGAAACGGATTTTCGCTTGCGAAAGAGCGATCTCGACAGGGGCCTGGTCGCTTTCGAGAAGCTTGATGACCTCGCTGACGGCTTTTCGCGGCACGATCACGCCCGGCATTCCCGCTGCGCCCGCCGGGCATTCCGTCTGCACTTGCGCGAGCCTGTGGCCGTCGGTCGCAACCGCGCGCAACGTTCCTTCGCTTTCGACGGCGTGAAGATAAATGCCGTTGAGGTAATAGCGCGTTTCCTCTGTCGAGATGGCGAAGCGAGCCTTCTCGAACAGGCGCTTCAGCTCGCCGCTCTCAATCGTGAAACGAAAGGGGGTCTCGGTCTGCCCCATGTCGGGAAAGTCGTCAGCGGGAAGTATCGCCAGTTCGAAGCTTGCGCGTCCGGATGCGACCCTTAACCGGCCTTCGCCGCCCTTTCCTTCGATCTTGATCTCCGCTCCCTCGGGGAGCTTGCGCGCGATGTCGTGAAGCGTATGCGCGGGCACCGTCACCGCGCCCGGCGTCTCCACCCTGGCCGGCGCGCTTTCAATCGCTTCCATGTCGAGGTCGGTCGCCTTGAAGGTGAGGGTTCCCTCGCCATCGGCGCCGATCAGGATATTGCTGAGTATCGGGATGGTGTTGCGCCGCTCAACAATGCCCGTGATGTGGCCAAGGGCGCGGACCATCGCATTCCGGTCGACAACGAAGCGCATAATGCCTGTCACCCCGCTTTTGCGGCGCCATGATTGTTAAAGAAGTTTTCACTGCCGGCTGCTCCTGTCAACCCCTGCCGGGGCTGACATCGGGAAGAGCGAACTTCGCCTAGATCGCCCCATCCTTCAGCATGCGAGCGAGCGCGTCCAGTTCCTCCTTCAGCGCTCCATCGTTTTGCTTCAGCGCCTCGATCTTGCGGATGGCGTGAAGCACCGTCGTATGGTCTCTTCCGCCGAAGCGCCGTCCGATTTCCGGAAGCGACCGGGAGGTCAGCGTTTTGGCGAGATACATGCCGATCTGGCGCGGCCGGACGATCGATTGGTTCCGGCGGCTCGACAGAAGGTCGCCGCGCTGAACGCCATAGTGCTTGGCGACGATGCGAAGGATGTCGTCGATCTTGACGCGCTTCGGCTCCTTCGAGCGGATCAAATCGCCAATCGTGGTTTCGGCGGCTTCAACAGTGACGCGCTCGCCCGTCAGCTGGAAAGTCGCGTGAAGGCGCGTGATGGCGCCCTCCAATTCGCGGCCATTTTCCGTGAGCTGCGACGCGAGGTATTCGAGAACGTCCGCCGGAACGTCGAAACCGGAGGAAGCCGCCATTTTCTCCGCGGCTCTCCTCTGCAGGATCTTCAAGCGAAGGTCATAATCGAGGGCGGATAATTCCGCGACGAGGCCGCCTGAAAGCCGCGAGCGCATTCTGGCGTCGAAGCTTTCGAGCAGAAGCGGCGCGCAGTCCGCCGCCACGACAACCTGCTTGCCGCCGTCGATGAGCGAATTGAGCGTATGACAAAACTCCTGCTGGAAGGTGCGGCCCTGGAGGAACTCCATGTCGTCGATGAGCAGAAGATCGATCGTGCGAAGCTTTTCCTTGAATGCCGGGGCGTCGCGGGTTTGGAGAGCCTCGGCGAAGCTGTACATGAAGCGTTCCGCCGTCAGGTACAGCACCTTGGCGTTGGCATTGCGCGCCTTCGTCTCCCACGCAATCGCATGCAGGAGGTGCGTCTTGCCCATGCCTACGCGCGCATGAATGTAAAGAGGGTTATATTTGAGCGGCTGCTCGGGCGTGCTTTCGGCGACTTGGAGCGCGGCGGCGTGGGCGAGTCTGTTCGGCGCCCCGACTACGAAGGACTGAAACGTGTAGCGCTGATCGAGAGGCGATCCCTCGAAGCCGTCGAGGCCTGTCCTGCCGTCGCGGGCAGGGGACGGGACGACGCGAAGCGGGATCATTGAGACGGGCGCCGCTTGCGGGCGCGGCGCGGCGTCGTCTTTTGCGGCCAGCGACGGCTTCAGCTTCTCGACCGGCGACAGATGCGGCTGCCGGACCCGGAATTCGAGGCGATTTGCGCCCGTGAGCTCGGTCCCGCAGCAGGTAAGAAGTTTTTCGGAGTAATGGGATTGCAGCCAATTTCGCAAGAATTTCGTGGGCACCGACACCTGCACGACTCGTCCGTCGTAGCTGTCCAGCTCGACCCTTCCGAACCAGCTTGTAAAAACGTCCTCGCCGAGTTCCGCCCGAAGCCGGCTTTGAATGCGCCGCCACTTATGTTCGATCGAAGATGTCGATAGGTCCAACGCTTCCATTTTAATATTCCTCGCTGCCTCTTCGGGCATCAGCGTTTCATCGGATCTAATAGTCTTTTCAGCGGCTATGCAGGCGCTACGCCGCCAAAGCGAAACGCGGCGACTGCGTCTTTGCGTTTTCCGGCGGTGCGCCGGCTGCGCTTCGCAGGACCGGCGCCATCAAACCAGCAGAGGCGTAGCCATTTTCTCCGCGGGAGCCGAAGGTCAAGCTCGCGGGGCGTGCGGCATCCGGGGACGGCTGGCTGGCGAAGTCCGGCGCAAAGACTGCGTCGGCGAGATCCGATGCTAGGTTCTGGAACTCTCGCGATGCGAGATACGCCTTCCATGACATGGAAGGGTGTTCAGCCCGGCAGTTTCCCTTGCGCAGCCTGGCGCTAGCGCGGGAGCGGCCTTCGTGGGCTTGATCGAACAAAACCGGACGCAAATGTGGCGTGACCGGCAACTTCCACGTGTAACAACACGCTAATTGCGGCGCAGCCGCCATGCATTCACTTCGCATTCTTATTCCTCCTGCCCAATGCCTTGCGGACAGAGAGGTGAGCCGACGAAAACCCCGGCGCGCACCATCCATCCATCGCTTGACCGTGGACTTACACGCCCGCATGCAGGGGCCACCCCACATTCCGGGCTCGGTACGCATTACAAGGTTACAAATCAGGAGGGGAAAACTCCCCGTTCGGAAGCAACACCATACAAAGGCCACGGAGCGCACGCAAGAGCGCTCGAAGTTTGGGGCTGGCGGCGCGTCGAATGCAACCCAAAGGCGATTTCAGTGGAGCTTTAGCCCCATTTTTCGGCTAAGATGCTGAGAAATTTAACGATTCATTAACAGTCGCATTGAGAACAAGCGGGCGTTGCAGCCGCCGCTTTTATCGCCCTTGAATTGCATAATTTTATTGACGGTCGCGGTTTCAACCGCAGAACACAAAAAACCCCAGATGACACGGTCATCTAAGGCATTGAATTAGCACCGTTTTATGCGCTTTTCTTCCAGCCATTCTGGAAGCGCGCCGGCGCACTGATGCGAATTTGCATCAGTGCCGGGGAATCTAGGCCGCCGCGCCGAGAGCCTTGATGCGGGCCGAAAGACGCGAGATTTTTCGGGACGCCGTGTTCTTATGGATGATCCCTTTCGAGGCAGAGCGCATAATCTCCGGTTGCGCTTCCTGCAAAGCCACGTTCGCGGCTTGCTTGTCGCCGGAGGCGATCGCCTCCTCGACCTTCTTTACAAATGTCCTCA
The DNA here is from genome assembly GCA_963748525.1 of uncultured Alphaproteobacteria bacterium. Taxonomy (GTDB): domain Bacteria; phylum Pseudomonadota; class Alphaproteobacteria; order Rhizobiales; family Rhodomicrobiaceae; genus Rhodomicrobium. The sequence goes on along the minus strand of CAVVJJ010000011.1, from coordinate 32,850 downwards.
TCCGGCTGCGGCGAGCCTTATTCATGAGGGTGCGGCGCTCCGCCTGACGCGCGGCCTTTTTCGCCGATTTCGTATTCGCCATGTTCACAAAGTCCTTTCGCAGGCGGGCGACCCGCGATCCAAGCTCGTTCTGGGAAGAAAAAACGCCCGCTTCGCCACTTGGGCGGCAACCACGAATGCATATAGCTTCGATGGGAAGAATCGTCAAATATTACGGAGCGGCGCAAGCTTTTCGCTGTCGAAATCTGGCGTTCGCGCCTTTACGGCGGCTAATCCTCGCAATGATCGAGCAGCGCCTCGCGGCTGAGGGTGAACCGGCTTTCGATCCATCGCTGTTCGAGCTGTTTGAGCCGCTCGCCGAGCGCAGCGCCCGGCGCCCATCCTCGCATGAGAAGATCGCCGCCGCTGACAGGGCATTTGGGGCGGGTCCACGTCCGCGCCAGATCCGCCGCGCGCTTCAAGGCCGGATCGTCCGCCGCCGCCTCCGATTCGGCGAAGGAAAGAAGTAGGCGGCCGAGAAAGAGGCGCGGGCCGAGACGGTAGAGAGCCGCCAGCAGCACATTCTCCTCCATATCGCCCGACACCGGCGGCGCCCGCGACGAAAGGCTCGCAATCTCGTTCGCCTCTTGCGACGACAGCCGCAGCTTTTCCGAAAGCCGCGCCGCATCCTCCGCGACGAACGCGCCGAGCGCCGCCAGCCGGTAGAGCGGGTCGGGCGTCAGCCCCAGCGCCGCCTCGGCGCCGCAAAGCCGCTCGAAGCGCTTTCGCCGCGCGACGCCGCCAAGAATAAGAAGCAGAAGCCCGCTTTCGTCCATGATCTCGATGGCGTCGGCCGCGCGCCGCGCAACGAGAATGCGAAGCAGCTCGGCGCGCACCCGTTCTCGCGAGAGCCGCTCCAAGCCGAGGCGCTCGCGCACGGACGCGGCGACGCCTTCGCGATCGAACTCGCCTTCGGCATAGTCCGCGCTGAACCGGAAGAAGCGCAGGATTCGAAGGTAATCCTCGCGGATCCGGGCGCGCGCGTCGCCCACGAAGCGGACGCGGCGCGAAAGCAGATCGGGCAGGCCGCCGAGAGGATCGTAAATCTCGCCGCTCGCGCCCGCGTAGAGCGCGTTCATCGTGAAGTCGCGGCGGCGCGCGTCCTCAGCCCAATCCTCGCCGAAGGCGACAATGGCGCGGCGCCCGTCGGTCTCGACGTCGCGGCGAAGCGTCGTCGCCTCGAAGGGCGTTCCGCCGGCGATGAGGGTCACGGTGCCGTGGGCGATCCCGGTTGGCGCGGTTTTCAGTCCCGCCTCCTGGGCGAGGCGAAGCATATCCTCGGGCCGAGCCGTGGTTGCGAAATCCACCTCCGTAACGGGGGCGTTCAAAAGCGCGTTGCGCACGGCGCCGCCGACCACGCGGGCCTCGAAGCCGTCGCGGTTGAGACACGCGAAGACGGCCTGCGTTTCCGGCCTCCTGAACCAGTCAGCCGCCGCGACGTTCAAGCCGTCCATCGCGCTCTGCCTCAAGCAACCGGGCCTCGCCCGCATAAAGCCGTTCGTAGAGATTGCGCAGCATCGCCGCCGTGGCGCCCCAGATGAAACGGCGCTGGTATTCCATGGCGTAGAACAGGATGCGCCTGTCCTTCCACTCGCGTAAGTGCCTTGTGTGATTTTGCTCCTGCATGAGAAAGGAGAGCGGGACCTCGAACACGTCGGCGACTTCGTTCGGGTCTGGCGCGGGCGTGAAGCCTGGATCGACAAGGCCGAGAACGGGAATGATGCGGAAGCCCGTTCCGGTATTGTGAAGATCGAGCAGGCTCAAGGGCGTCACCAGGTCGGGCGGCAGGCCGATCTCTTCTTGCGCTTCCCGAAGCGCGGCATCGACGGGGGTTGCGTCGCTTTCCTCGATTTTGCCGCCCGGAAAAGAGATCTGGCCGCTATGGGCGGGCAAATGCGCGGTCCGTTGCGTGAAGAGCACGGTGACTTCCGGCCGCCGCGCCACAACCGGCGCCAGCACCGCCGCGTTTCGCCACCCGCCCGGCGCAACGAGGCTCTCCAGCCTTAAATTTTCGTTAGCGTTTCCGTCTTCGTCGAGCCTCTGTCCTGCCTCGATTCCGTACGAAGCAGGCTGCGAAGCCATCCAGGACGCTCGATCGAGGCTCAAGCCGAAACTCCGCGCTCTTTCGGCGAAACCCTCGGGCGAGAAAGGGCTTAGCGTTTCATCGGGCGTCAGCTTAAGAGGCCGCGACATTCAATCTTTCTCCGCGCCGCCGGCGGGATGGCGCCGCTTTGCTCGCTTCGTTCAGCCGCCCAATAGAAACCACGCTTAGACATATACCTTGCGCCCGCGACGTTGTATCGCCAGAAAGCATCAGCATATAATCGATCTGGAATCCGGCCATGCCGCCAAGAGGTTGCCAATAAATGCATCATCCAGCCGAGCCAGATATCGTATCGCGCGTCGATGACATCCGCTCGAAGGTGGCTCGCGTCAAGGACTCGATTTCCAGGGTGATCTTCGGACAAGACACGGTTATCGAGCTGGTCCTCGTTAACATTCTTTCCGGCGGCCACGCGCTTCTGATCGGCGTCCCCGGCCTCGCCAAAACCTCCCTTGTCGAGGCTCTGGGCGCGGCGCTTGGGCTTCACGCAAAGCGCATCCAGTTTACGCCCGATCTGATGCCCTCCGACATCGTCGGCACCGAGGTGCTTGAGGAAAAAGCGGGTTCGCGCGCCTTCCGCTTTATCGAAGGGCCGGTTTTCGCCCAGCTCCTGATGGCGGACGAGATCAATCGCGCGAGCCCGAAAACGCAATCGGCGCTGTTGCAGGCGATGCAAGAGCAGCAGGTGACCTATGCGGGCCAAACCTATGCGCTGCCTTCGCCGTTTTTCGTCCTCGCGACGCAGAACCCGCTGGAGCAGGAAGGCACTTATCCGCTGCCCGAGGCGCAGCTCGACCGCTTTCTCTTGCAGATCGATGTGACCTATCCCGACGCCGCCGCCGAGCGCCGCATGCTCTACTCCACCACGGGCGTCGAGAGCAGGACGGTGCAGCCTGTGCTGACGGCGGCCGAGGTCATCGCCGCGCAGCGCCTCGTGCGGCAGATCCCGGCCGGCGACAGCGTCGTCGACGCGATCCTGTCGCTCGTGCGCTCGGCGCGGCCGAATACGGGCGAATCCGCCAAGCGCGTGAACGAACTCGTCGCCTGGGGACCTGGGCCGCGGGCCAGCCAGGCGCTGATGCTGACCGTGCGCGCCCGCGCGCTTCTCGAAGGGCGCTTTGCGCCCTCCATCGACGACGTGATCGCGCTGGCGAAGCCCGTGCTCCGGCACCGCATGGCGCTCACCTTTACGGCTCGGACCGAAAATGTCTCCGTCGATCAGGTCATCGACGATCTTCTGACCCGCTTGCGATAGGCGGCCGGACGCGATGCCATTGAAGTTCCTATCCCGGGAATCGGCTCCCGCCCTCGAAGGCGCCTCTCAGGACCTCGTGGGCAAGCTGCCTGCGCTTCTGCTGGAGGCGCGGCGCGTGGCTGTCACTGTGGCGCAAGGCACTCACGGCAGGCGGCGGGCGGGTCCCGGCGAAACCTTCTGGCAATACCGCAGTTTCGCGCCTGGGGATTCGTCGTCGCTTATCGATTGGCGCCGCTCCGGCGGATCGAGCCATCTTTTCGTGCGAGAACGCGAGTGGGAGGCGGCTCACACCGTCTGGATTTGGATCGACCTGTCGGCGTCGATGCATTTCCGCTCGCGGCTGTCGCAAAGCTCCAAGGCGGAACGCGCCGTCGTCCTGGCGCTGGCGCTGGCGACGCTTTTGTCGGACGCCGGCGAGCGCGTGGGCATTCCTGGCCTCATGGAGCCGAAATCGAGGCGCAACACGGCGAGCCTTATGATGGAGACGCTGGCGCGCTCCATTTCGAGCTTCGACGGCGCGCCAAACCCAAAAACCCGGCTCACCCGCCATTCTGAAATCGTCGTTTTCAGCGACTTTCTCGAACCGGAAGCCACGCTCGCCGAACTCTTCAACGGCTTTGCCGTCCAAGGCGTGCGCGGGTGCGTCATGCAGATCCTCGATCCCGCCGAGGAAAGCCTTCCCTATCACGGCCGCGTGGAGTTCATCGACGCCGAGAATGGCGCGCGCTACATTGCGGAGCGGGCGGAGACGCTTCGCGAGGATTACCGGCGGAAGCTCGCCGCGCACAAGGCGGCGATCGCGCTCCTCGCATCGAGCGTGGCGTGGACGCCGTTCCTGCATCATACCGACCATCCCGCCGTGGAGGCGCTCCTGCCCCTCCATATGCACTTGTCCGGGCTCGAAAAAGCATACCGCGCCAAGGGGCTGATCAGAGGGCGGGCCGCTGAGAGGAATGGCGCGGCATGATGGCGGAGCTTCTTGGAGCGTTGAGTTTTTCCGCGCCTTGGATGCTGACGGGGCTCGCGGTCCTGCCCGTGGTCTGGTGGCTGTTGCGATTGACGCCGCCGCAGCCCGAGCCGGTGGCCTTCCCGCCGACGTCGCTGCTTTTCGGCCTCAAGGCTCGCGAAAGGACGCCGGTGAGAAGCCCCTGGTGGCTGACGCTGCTTCGGATGCTCGTGCTCATCGCCGTGATCGCGGCGCTCGCAGGGCCGGTGCTGAAGCCTCCCGCAAGCGCGGCGATCACGCCTTCCAAGCCGCTGGTCGTCGTTGTGGATAATGGCTGGGCCGCCGGCAGCCGCTGGGGCGCGCGGCGGGCCTTCGCCGATCAGCTTGCGTCTGCCGCCGAAGACAACCGGCAGACGCTTTTTCTCGCTCCGTCCGCTGGTTCCGCGTCGCCGCTTTCGCCCATGACGCCGGCCGAGTTTCGCCAGCGCTTTGCCTCGCTCGCCCCTCAGCCTTATCCCGGCGACCGGGCGGCGCTTGCTCAGCAGCTTGAAAAGGAGCTTGGCGCCAAGCGCGGCGCTTTTCGCATTGCGTGGCTCGCGGATGGCGTCGGCGACGCCGGCGCCGACGCGTTGGGGAAGGTTCTTGCCGGTCTTGCCGCCGACGGCTCGATCGAGGTCTATGGCGATGCGCCGGGATCGGGCGCGCTCGCGCTGACGCAGGCGCCGTCCCCTGGCGCCGGCCCCATTCGCGTGCGGGTGCTGAAGTCCGAAACAGTCGCCCGCGCCGGGCAGGTGGCCGCCGTCACCGCGCGCGGAGAACGGCTGGCGGTCGCGCCTTTCGGCATTGGCGGCGGGGAGTCGAGCGCAAACGTCTCGCTTGATTTGCCTCTCGATCTTCGCAATCAGGCGGCGCGCCTTGAGATCCTGGGCGAGGCTTCGGCGGGCGGCGTCTTCCTCCTCGACGGACGCTCCCAGCGCCGTCGCGTGGGGCTTGTCGCGAGCGAAGGCGTGGACCAGGCGCAGCCGCTCCTTTCGCCCACCTATTACCTTGAGCGCGCGTTGGCCCCTTTCGCCGAAGTGACGAAGGCGCCGACCGTCAACCTCGACCAGGCGACGGAAGACCTCATCAACGGCTCGCCTTCGGCGATCATCCTGAGCGATGTCGGGCGCATCTCCGGCAATGTGCGCGAGCGCCTGAGCGCTTTCGTGGAAAAGGGAGGGATGCTGATCCGCTTCGCCGGGCCGAGGCTCGAGCAGGGCGGCGACAATCTCCTGCCTGCGCCGCTTCGGGAAGGCGGCCGGACGCTTGGCGGCGCGATGACGTGGACATCGCCGCAAACGCCGTCGCCGTTCGAGCAAGCCTCGCCCTTCGAGGGGCTGGCCGTTCCGAAAGATGTCTCGATCTCCCGGCAGGTGCTGGCCGACCCGGCGGCGATGCCGAGAGACACGCAGGTTTGGGCGCGGCTCGCCGACGGAACGCCGCTCGTCACGGCCGCGAAACGCGGCGCCGGAACGCTTGTATTTTTTCATATCACCGCGAACCCGGATTGGTCTAACCTTCCGATTTCCGGCCTGTTCGTCGAAATGATGCGGAAGACTTTGGAAATGGCGCCGCTGCAGCTCTCTCGTAGCGCCAATGCCGCGCCGCCGCCGGATGCGGCTTCCGCCAGCGTCAACCGGGACGCCTCGCTGAAGCCGTGGCGCGTTCTCGACGGCTTCGGCAAACTTTCCGAGCCGGGCGAGCGAGCGCAGGCGATACCGGCCGCCATGATCGACAAGGCGCGCGTGAACGGCGCAAATCCGGCAGGCTTGTACGGCCCCCAGAACGCGACGAGAGCGCTCAACGCCGTCTTGGAGGGAGATACGCTCGCCCCGCTTGGGCTGCCGGCTGGCGCGCATGCCAGCGTTTTCCCGGAGGCGAAGGCGATCGCGCTGGCGCCGTGGCTTTTTCTGGCGGGGCTCGCGCTGTTGTTGCTCGACACCATGATTTGCGCCCTGCTTCTCAAGGGCGGCTCCGTGCGGCGCCGTAAGATGGCCACGGCGGGCTTGGCGTTCGGACTCCTCCTTGGCCTCTCGGCCGGCGAAAGCCGCGCCGATGACGCACGGCAAGCTGCCCCTGGCGGCGCCGCGGCATTCGCCCTGCAAGCGTCCCTCGAAACGCATCTCGCTTATGTCGTGACCGGCAATGCGGAGGCCGACCGGGTCAGTCAGGCCGGGCTTTCGGGACTATCGAAAATATTGGCGGCGCGGACCGCCGTCGAACCGGGCGAGCCGATGGCGGTCGACCCGGCCCGCGATGAGCTTGTGTTCTTTCCGCTGCTTTACTGGCCTGTCCTTCCGAACGCCGAGCCGCTGCCGGACGCAGTGCTGGCGAAAGTGGACGCCTATATGAAGCAGGGCGGCCTGATCGTCTTCGACACCAAGGCCGATGACGCAAATGCGGGCGCGCTGATGTCATCGGGCGCGACGACGCCTCTTGCACAGCTCCTCGGCAAGCTCGATCTGCCGCCTCTGCAACGCATGCCGGACGACCACGTGCTGACGCGATCCTTCTATCTGCTGCAGTCGTTTCCGGGCCGCTGGGATAATGGCGACCCCTGGGTGGAGGCGCGGCTCGACGCCGGGGATGCGGCTAAACGGGCGGTTAAGTCCGACGGCGTCAGCTCCATCATCGTCACCTCGAACGACCTTGCCGCCGCCTGGGCGCTCGACGACAACGACCGCCCGATGTTCGCGACGGTGCCCGGAGGCGAGGATCAGAGGGAGATGTCTTATCGCGTCGGCGTCAATATCGTGATGTATGCGCTGACGGGCAACTACAAAGCCGACCAGGTGCATGTGCCCGCGATCCTGGAACGGCTTGGGCATTAGGCCGAGACATGAGCCGGCCCGGCAAGGTCGTATCCGGGACCGTTAAGAGCGACGGCAAGCGTCAAAGCGCTTTCCGGGGCGACAAAGATCTCCACGGCGGCCAAGGCCGTCGCGATGACGAAAAAGTCGCGATAGCGGCCAACGAAAAGCGTGAGCCATGAACTGGTCCGTCGAGTTCTTTCCCTTCTTCTCCCGCGAACTCCTCGCGGCTTGCGCGGCGCTGTGCCTGGCGGCGCTCGTCCTTTCCGCCTGGAGGAGCCGCGCCGGCCTTTTCCTGAGGGGATTAAGCCTCGCCTGCTTTCTGTTCGCCCTGACAAACCCGAATCTCAAGAACGAGGAGCGGCAGACGCTTTCCAACATCGCGGTCGCCGTCGTCGACGAAAGCTCAAGCATGCAGTTCGCCGGCCGCGGCGAGCGCGCGCGCCAGATCGAGGCGCAGCTGAAGGAAAGGCTCGCGGCGATCCCGAATCTCGAAGTGCGCTGGGTTCACGCGCCCGGCGCCGACCAGCCCGGCGGCGAGGCCACGAACCTGTTCGAGTTGCTCGACAAGGCCATGGCCGACATCCCGCCCAGCCGCATGGCGGGCGCGATTTTCATCACTGACGGCCAGATCCACGACGCGCCGAAAGACGCCGGCCGGCTTGGCTTCGATGCGCCGCTGCACGCGCTGATCACGGGCTCGCCCGACGAAAAGGACAACCGGATCGAGGTTGTTTCCGCGCCTCGTTTCGGGCTCGTCGGATCGGAGCAGATCGCGGAAGTGAAAGCGGAAAGAAGCGGCAAGGCCGGCGGCGATGCGCTCGCCACGCTTCTCGTGCGCCGCGCGTCCGGACCCGTCGAGACAATCCAGGCGCCGTATGGCCGGCCGGTCCCCATCCGGCTCAGGTTCGACCGTCCCGGGCCCAATATCATCGAGGTGGAGCTGAAGCCCGAACCGGGCGAACTCACCACAGTGAACAACAAGACCGTGATCCAGGCGCAGGGCGTGCGCGAAAACCTGAAGGTCCTGCTGGTCTCGGGCGAGCCTCACGCGGGCGAGCGAACGTGGCGCAATCTCTTGCGCTCCGACGCCGCCGTCGACCTCGTTCACTTCACGATCCTGCGCCCCCCCGAGAAGCACGATGGAACGCCCATCGACCAGCTTTCGCTGATCGCCTTTCCGACGCGCGAGCTGTTCTCGGAGAAGCTCAGCCAGTTCGATTTGATCATCTTCGACCGCTATCAGCGCCGCGCCGTGCTGCCTATGATCTATCTCGACAATGTCGCCCGCTATGTTGAGCAGGGCGGCGCCGTGCTGGTCGCCGCCGGCGCCGATTACGCCTCGCCGGTCAGTCTCGCGCGCACGCCGCTCGGCGCCATCCTGCCCGCCCGCCCTACCGGGCGCGTCGTGGAGGAGCCCTTCCAGCCCGCCATCACGAAAGAAGGCGAGAAGCACCCCGTTACGGCCGGCCTTCCCGGCGCGCCCCGCAAGGAGGGAGAAAAGCCGACCTGGGGGCATTGGTTCCGGGTGGTCGATTCAGAGGCGGAGCGGGGCGAAGTCGTCATGAGCGGGGCGGAGAACAAGCCCTTGCTGATCCTCGACCGCCAGGGAAGCGGCCGGGTTGCGCTGCTCCTCTCCGATCACGCATGGCTCTGGGCGCGCGGCTATGAAGGAGGCGGCCCGCATGTGGACCTCTTGCGGCGGCTCGCGCACTGGCTCATGAAAGAGCCCGACCTCGAAGAGGAGGCGCTGTCGGCGCGCGCGGGGAGGCGAGACATCACGATCGAGCGCCGCACCGTCAAGAGCCAGCCGGGCGAGGCGGTCGTAACCATGCCTTCGGGCAAGGAGGTCAAGGTTGCGCTCGATCAGCAGGCGCCGGGCAGATACGCCAAAACGATTTCAACGGACGAGCCTGGCGTGCATCGCATCGCGATGGATGGATTGAACGCCATCGCGGTTGCGGGCGACCTGAACGCGCCCGAGTTCCAGCGCGTGGTGGCGACGGACGAGCCTTTGCGCGCCGTCTTGGATAAGTCGGGCGGCGGTTCTTTCTTCCTCGGCGGGACGGCCGGAGCGCCAGCCTTGGATACGCCGGCGGTCTCGATGATGCGGTCGAGCCACCGCTTCGCGGGCTCGACGTGGCTCGGCCTGAAGGCGCGCGACGCGTTCGAGGTGACGGCCGTTTCCTATACTCCGCTCATCGCCGGCTTCGCCGCGCTCGGGCTCGCCCTCGGTCTCCTGTCCCTGACGTGGTATCGGGAAGGGCGATAGGGCTGGGCGTCCTTTCGAGAACGACCAGGAGCTTTAAGTGCGCCTTTTTCGAAGAGGCGCGACCTCGCGACGCTTTTGATTGCGCGTTTTCTTTGCTCTTTCCCTGTTAATGCAGTAGAAGCGTGTGCTTGCATATAACAAAAGGCTAATAGGCCGCATGGGGAGGGGCGAGGATGCGCGCGCGATGTCATGCGCGGCTGGAGAAGGCGTCTCCGGCTCGGTTGAAAAAGCTCAACGGCGACAAGCAGGATAGGCTCAGGCGCGGCGTTTTGACGGAGCGGGCAAGTCGCCCCTTGCGCGGTGCGATCTTTAGGGTATCGTTCCGCCGCGCAGTAGACAGGCGGTCGTTCATGGCGAAAATCGGCGTTCCCCATTTCCATAACGATATTGGGGTCGAGAAAATCCACATTGGCGCAAAAGAGTTTCAATGCATGGGCGCGCGCCCCCCGATGGATCATCCGCACGTCTACCTGGATATGGGCGCCGACGATCAGATCGTCTGTCCATATTGCTCAACGCTCTTCGTCTACGACGGCAATCTGCGGCCCGACCAGACCGATCCACCCTATTGCCTTTTCGAGCCACAGGAGGCCGACGCGCGATGACAAACAGCGCACCCAAAGAAACAATCGCGATCGCAGGCGCTGGCATCGCGGGTTTAAGCGCCGCGATCGCGCTGAAGCTTGCCGGCTATCCGGTTGAGATCCTCGAGCGCGAGCAATCGCTTCAACCCATCGGGGCCGGGATCCAGATCGGCCCCAACGCCTCGCGCATCCTGGAAAGCTGGCAGCTTTCTCTCGGCGGCGCCTCATTCGAGCCGGAAGCCATCGAACTTCACAGCGCGCGCACGGGAACGCTCTTGAACACCATTCCGCTCAAGGGCACGGTTCGCGCTCGTTATGGCGCGCCCTACTTCACCCTGCTGCGCAAGGACCTGCAGAACGCGGCGCTCATTCGCGCGCGCGACCTCGGCATCCAGATAAGATATAGCAGCCCAATCTCCGACGTGACGAAGTCGGCGACGGGGGTTGAAATCAAGGCGGGCGGCAGAACCGTCCACGCAGGCGCGCTCATCGGCGCCGACGGCCTCAATTCGGCCGTCCGTAAGCTTGCCGGGCGCCCGTCGGCGCCGTTCTCGGCTCAGGCTGTCGCTTGGCGGGGCGTGGTGCCGATAAGCTCGGTCCCGGCTGAGTTCAGGTCCAGCGTCGTGCTCTGGATGGCGTCTGGCGGCCACTTCGTGCATTACCCCGTTTCGGGCGGCTCGGCGCTTAACGGCGTGCTCGTGCTCGAGGACGGCTACAAGAACGGCCGCGACGCACCGGATGGCGACCCGCGTCCCTACCTTCTTGAGCGGATCTCCGGCTGGTCCGAAATTCCCCGCAGCGTGATCGCCACCTCGAACGCCTGGCAGCCCTGGCGGCTTTACGGCGTCGAGAAGTGGGATGGCGGCGCCGGCCGCATACAGACCATCGGGGACGCCTGGCATGCGATGCAGCCCTTCCTCGCTTCCGGCGGCGTCATGGCCATCGAAGACGGCGCGGCGCTCGCATCGAGCCTCAGCGGCGCCGACGGCATCGAAGAAGGCTTGCAGCGCTTCCGCGAAAGGCGGGGGCCGCGCGTCTGGCACGTCGCCGAGCGCTCTGCGCTTTTGGGCCGGATCTATCACTGCCCGCAGCCCTTCGACACGGTCCGGGACCTTGCCCTGAAGGCGGCGTCGGGTTCCGCCCTGCTGGAGCGAAACGACTGGCTCTACGGCGCGCACATCTGATCTGGCGCGCGATTGACGGCGACGGAAAGCTCGGGGCGCCTGTTCAAGGTCTGATAGACCACGCAATAGCGCTCCGTGAGCTTGACGAGCTGGGCGACCGCCTCCTCCGAGGCATCGGTATCAAGGTCGAAGGAAAGCCGGATGGCTTTGAAGCCAACCGTGGCTTCCTTATCGACGCCAAGCGTGCCCCGGAAGTCGAGATCGCCCTCGGCTCGCACCACGCCTCTGCGCAGCGGAACGCCGAGCGCCGTCGCGACCGCCTTCAGCGTCACTCCGGCGCACGCGACCAGTGCTTCGAGCAGCATGTCGCCGGAACAGAGTTCAAGCCCGCCGCCCCCCGTGGCGGGATGAAGCCCGGCGAGGGCCAGGCCGCGCCCCGTCTCGACCTTGCAGGCGATCGCGGCCTCGTCGATCGCGCCTTGAGCCCTAAGCGTGATAAACGCCGCTTCGGGCGTTTGCCGATAGCGCTCCTTGATCGGGGCCTGGAGGGCTTTCAGAACCTCTTTGTCCATGTCATCCTTCCGTGAGGTTGAGATTGCGGCTCGATCCGCTGTCTTGCCTTAACGCCGGCGTCCCACTGGCCGCGTCACCCTCTCTCCCAAGAGGGGGGCTGGGCGGCAGCGCACGGGAGAGGAAACGGCGCGACCCCCTAGCGGTCGAGCCGGAGAAAGAGCTTGCGGCCACCATACAGGATAAATTGCTGCGTCAATCGCCAAAAATGCAATAATCCTCTCCGCCCACCCGGTGTTTCCGTGAAGCCTAACGCAGAACGGGAATGTCGCTAACAGACTTATTCTTTTCATTCTTTGCAAAGCCTTGGCATCTAGCGCGCTCCCCGCCGACAGCGTAATTTCTTCATTAATCGCCGGATCGGTTGCGGGGGGCTGGCGCGTCCTTTGTTGGCGGGCGGTAAGAAAACCATTCGATAGATTTCAGGGATCGGCGCAAACCGGCCCGAACAACATCAACCGGAGGCTGTCATGGCTGAGAATACCCAAGGCAAAACCCACGTTCCAGGCCGCGGCCGCATCTACGGCTCCATCACCGAGACCATTGGCGACACCCCGATCGTGCGGCTCGACAAGCTCGCGAAGGAGAAGGGCGTGCACGCGAACCTGCTCGCGAAGCTCGAATTTTTCAACCCCATTGCGAGCGTGAAGGATCGCATCGGCGTCGCGATGATCAGCGCGCTTGAGCAGGCGGGCAAAATCTCGCCCGGGAAGACCATTCTTGTGGAGCCGACGTCCGGCAACACCGGCATCGCGCTCGCCTTCGTGGCCGCCGCAAAGGGCTACCGCCTCATCCTCACCATGCCTGAAACAATGTCCATCGAACGCCGCAAGATGCTGGCGCTGCTCGGCGCCGAGCTTGTGCTGACGCCGGGGCCGCTTGGCATGAAGGGCGCCATAGCGAGGGCCAACGAGCTACTTGCCGAATATCCAAACGCCATCATCCCGCAGCAATTCGAGAACCCCGCCAACCCGGAAATCCACCGCCGCACGACAGCCGAGGAAATCTGGAACGATACCGGCCACACGGTGGACATCATCATCTCGGGCGTGGGCACCGGCGGCACGATCACAGGCGTCGGCCAGGTTCTGAAGCCGCGCAAGCCGAGCCTCAAGGTCATCGCGGTCGAGCCGGAGGAGTTGCCGGTCCTTTCGGGCGGCGCGCCTGGGCCGCACAAGATTCAGGGCATCGGCGCGGGTTTCGTGCCGGGCGTGCTCGACACAGGCGTCATCGACGAGGTGGTGAAAGTAAACAGCGCGACGGCCCTGGAGACCGCGCGCCACGTCGCTCGCCTCGAAGGCATTCCGGTCGGCATTTCGTCGGGCGCGGCCATCGCCGCCGCCATCGAGGTCGGCCTGCGTCCCTCGTCCGAGCGCAAGAATATCGTAATCATCGTTCCGTCCTTCGCCGAGCGCTACCTGTCGACCGCGCTCTTCGAAGGGTTGGCGTAGGCGCATAAAGGTCATGGCCGGGCTCATCCCCGGCCATTTGAAACGCGGCTCGCTAACCTGCTACGCCGGCGGCAACAAATTATTTGCGCCGGCGCGAGCACCGGTGCGCCGAGATGAGATGCTCGTCGGTCCTGGCCGGTCTTCAAGAGGCAGATCCGCCACCCATATTCTAGTTTGACGGCGTGTCCGGCTCGCGCCCGGCGTATTTTGCGGGGGCTGTTTTGCCGAGGTTGGCTATGCTTGCAGCGCCATGTCCTGAATTGGATGAGCGGCCTTCCAAGAACCGCTACGCTAGCGCCCATCGCAACGAGGACTGGACGATCGATCAGAATTGGCCGTCCTATACCGAGGAAGAACACAGCCGCTGGAACAGGCTCTTCGCGCGTCAATTACACCTCTTGCCGGGACGGGCCTGCGACGAAGCGCTCGACGCCATAGACAGGCTTGAACTTTCCCATTCCGGCCTCCCCGAATTCGCCGATCTTAGCGAGAAGCTTGCCGCCATCACTGGCTGGCGCGTCGTGCCCGTTGCAGGGCTGATCCCCGACGGCGTTTTTTTCAACCACCTCGCCAACCGCTGCTTCCCGGCGGGCGCCTTTATCCGGCCGGAGCACGAGTTCGATTATCTTCAAGAGCCCGATATCTTCCATGACGTCTTCGGTCACGTCCCTCTGCTTGCCAACCCGGCATACGCCGAGTTTATGGAAGCCTATGGCAAGGCCGGGCGCCGCGCGCTCGAGCGCGGCCAGCTTCACAACCTCGCCCGCCTCTACTGGTACACGGTCGAGTTCGGCCTTGTTCGCGCTCGGCAAGGCTTGCGCATTTTCGGCGCCGGCATCCTCTCTTCGCCAGCCGAGACCGTTTTTTCGCTTGAGGACAGCTCCCCAAACCGGATCGCCTTCGATCTTGAGCGCGTCATGCGCACCAGCTACATCATCGACGACCTCCAGCAGACTTATTTTGTGATCGAGAGTTTCGAGCAGCTGCTGCGGGACTGCTATCGGGATTTCGGGCCGGTTTACGACAGGTTGCGCGGCGCGGCCGATATTGCGGCTCACGCACTGACCGAAGCCGACGTCATTTTGACCCGAGGCGATTTCCATTATTTCGAGGCGAAGGCGCGTGGCGCGGCGGCGCCGGCGGGCTGAGGCTCACGCCAAGACCAATTGGTCGATTGCGCCGAAGATCGATGCTCCGCTCTCGTCGAGCATCTCGATGCGGACCCTGTCGCCGCGCTTGAGAAAAGCGGTGCGCGGGGCGCCAAGCAGGAGCGTTTCGACAACACGCTGCTCGGCAAGGCAAGAGTAGCCTGCGCCACCCTCGGCGATGGGCTTGCCGGGGCCGCCATCGCTGCCGCGGTTCGAGACAGTGCCCGAGCCGATAATCGAACCGGCTGAAAGCGGCCGCGTGCGCGCGGCGTGCGCGATGAGGACGCCGAAATCGAAGGTCATGTCCTCGCCTGCGTTCGGACGGCCGAGCGGGACGCCATTGACCGAGGAGAGGAGCGGCAAATGCAGTTTGCCGCCAAGCCAGGCGGGGCCGAGTTCGTCAGGCGTGACGGCCACAGGCGAAAAGGCGGTGGGCGGTTTGGATTGGAAGAAGCCAAAGCCCTTGGCGAGTTCGGGCGCGACGAGCCCGCGCAGCGTGACGTCGTTGGCGAGCATCACGAGGCGGATGAGCCCGCGTGCATCGTCGGGCGTGATTCCCATCGGCGCGTCATCCGTGATAACCGCGATCTCGGCTTCGAGATCGAGCCCCAGGCTTTCGCCGCCCGGCAGGGAAATGACGTCGCGGGGGCCGAGGAACCCGTCCGACCCGCCCTGGTATAGGAGCGGATCGGTCCAGAATGAGGCCGGCATTTCTGCGCCGCGCGCTTTGCGCACGAGTTGCACGTGGTTCACATAGGCCGAGCCGTCCGCCCATTGAAACGCGCGCGGCAAAGGCGCGGCGCAATCTTCGGCGCGGAAGCGGACTCCTGCAACGACGCCAAGCTCCAGCTCGGCGGCGAGCGCGGCGAGTTGCGGGCCCAAATCCTGCCAGTCGTCGAGCGCCTCTTGCAGAGTCTGCGCGATGCCGCCGGCATGGACGGCGCGGGTAAGATCGCGCGAAACTACCGCGAGCTGGCCGTCCCGGCCGCCTTTGAGCGAAGCGAGTTTCATTCGCGGCCTCATGGCTTGCCGTTGAAGCGCTTTTCGAGCCCGGCCCAGCAACCGGGATAATCTTCGTCAAGAGTCTCAAGGCTTGCGGCGTAGCGGGTCAGGTGCTGTGGAAACCGCGTCTCGAACATGAAGGCCAGCGTGTTGGCGAGCTTGACGGGCTCAAGCGCCATTGTGGAGGCCTTTTCGAATGACTCCGCGTCAGGCCCGTGCGGGAGCATGCAATTGTGCAGCGACATGCCCCCGGGGCGGAAGCCATGGGGCTTGGCCTCGTACTCCCCATAGATAAGGCCCATGAATTCGCTCATGATATTCATGTGATACCAGGGCGGCCGGAAGGAATGCTCGGCGACGGTCCAGCGCTCGGGAAAGATCAGGAAGTCGATATTGGCGGTTCCCGGCTCGCCCGAGGGCGCGGTCAGGACTGAGAAGATCGATGGATCGGGGTGATCGAACAGCAGCGCGCCAACCGGGGCGAAGGTTCGCAGATCGTATTTGTAGGGCGCGTACTCGCCATGCCAGGCGACCACATCCAGCGGGGAATGATCGAGATCGCAAGCATAGAAGCCGCCGCACCATTTCACGGTCAGCCGGCACGGCGCCTCCCTATCCTCGAAGGCGGCGACCGGGGTCTTGAAATCGCGGGTGTTCGCCAGGCAATTGGCGCCGATGGGTCCGCGCTCGGGCAGGGTGAATTTCGCGCCGTAATTCTCACAGAAATAGCCGCGCGCCGGCGCGCCATCGATCGCGACCTTGAATTTCACGCCGCGCGGGATGACGCAGATTTCGCCGGGCGCGAGCGCGATCCTGCCGAACTCCGTGAAGAAATGCAGCTCGCCTTGCTGCGGCACGACGAGCAGCTCCCCATCGGCATTGTAGAAAACATCGTCCTCCATGGACTGCGTGGCGAAATAAATGCCGGCCGCCATGCCGGTTTGCGTGTTCGCATCGCCTGCCGTGCTTATCGTCCGGACGCCATCGACGAAGGTCAGCTTCCCCGCAGGGATCGGAACCGGGCCCCAACGGAGCTGGCCGATAGGGCGCTCCGCCTCACCCATCGCAGGCGCGGTCGTCCAATAGGGCGCCGCGCTTTTCCTAAAGCGGCCCGCATGGCGCACCGACGGCCGGATGCGATAGAGCCACGAGCGCTCATTCGCGCCGCGCGGGGCGGTAAAAGGCGAGCCGGACAGCTGCTCAGCGTAAAGCCCGTAGGCGCAACGCTGCGGCGAGTTCTGCCCAACCGGCAAAGCGCCCGGCAGCGCCTCGGTCTCAAACGTGTTGCCGAAACCTGGCATGTAGCCGTCTGGCGTGGCGGGCATGGCGCTACTCCACGGCGCTTGGTTTCAACACCCCGCGCTCGATCTGATCCTCCTCGATGGACTCGAAGAGGGCGCGGAAATTGCCTTCGCCAAATCCCTCATCGCCCTTCCGCTCGATGAACTCGAAGAAGATCGGGCCGATCATGGTCTTGGAGAAGATTTGCAGGAGCGTCTTGATCTGACGGCCTCCGGCGACAGCTTCGCCGTCGATCAGAATGCCAAGCTCTTTCAACTTTTCGATGGGCTCGCCATGCTGGGGCAGGCGTTTGTCTATTCCGGCGTAATAAGAGGCCGGCGGCGGCGGCATGAACTCAAGCCCTGCCGCGCGCAAGGTCGCGACGGTTTCGAAAATGTTCCGGCAGCCGCAAGCGATGTGCTGGATGCCCTCGCCCCGATAGTCGCGCAGAAATTCCTCGATCTGGCTCTTTTCGTCCGCGCTCTCGTTGATCGGAATCCGGATTTTGCCGCAAGGGCTTGTCATGGCGCGCGAGTGCAGTCCTGTGAGCTTGCCTTCGATATCGAAATAGCGGATCTGGCGGAAATTGAAAAAGCGCCGGTACCAGTCCGCCCACCAGTCCATGCGCCCGCGCTCAACGTTGTGCGTCAGGTGGTCGATGTAATAGAGCCCGGCGCCTTCCGGCGAAGCCTCGCGGGCGCCGGTCCAGCGGAAATCCACGTCCCAGATCGAGCCGTTTTCGCCGTAACGGTCCACGAGGTAGATCGGCGCGCCGCCGATGCCCTCGATGGCCGGAATATTGAGCTCCATGGGTGCAATCGGCGTTTGCGCGGGTTTTGCCCCGAGCCTGATTGCACGGGCGTAGGCATGGCCCGCGTCCGCCACGCGGAACCCCATGGCGCAGGCGCATGGCCCGTGGCTCCTGGCGAAGCCGGCGGCAAAGCTGTCCGGCTCGGCGTTGACCACATAATTGACGCCGCCCTGCCTGTAGAGAGTGACGTCCTTCGAGCGGCGCCGCGCGACGGCGGCGAACCCCATCCGCTCGAACAGCGCCGCAAGTCTTGCGGGCTCGGGATGTGCGAATTCGACAAACTCGAAGCCGTCGGTGCCCATCGGATTTTCGTCCGAGATGACGGCTTTGGACGCATCGTGCGGGAAGGGCCTCATGGCAAAAACCTCGCTCGCAGTCCCCCTCCTGCATTAGAAACAAAATATTGGGTGGCGCGCGCGCGTTTAAAGGATAAGTTTCGCTGGCGCGCGCTCCTCCCCGGCGTATCCATGTATCCTGCAGGAACGACCAAGATGAAGCTTTACGGCTACTTCCGCTCCTCGGCCGCTTACCGGGTGCGGATTGCGCTCAACCTTAAAGAGATTGCGGTGGAGCATGCGGCGCTTCATCTCCTGCGCTGCGGCGGCGAGCATCTCTCGCCTGCTTATTTGGCAAAAAATCCGCAAGGGCTCGTCCCGGCGCTCGAGCTCGATGACGGAACCATACTGACGCAATCGCTTGCAATCATCGAGTATTTGGAGTCGATCCAGCCCGAGCCGAGGCTGGTCCCCGCAGACCCGATCCTCGCCGCCCGCGTTCGGTCCGTCGCGCTCGCCATCGCGTGCGACATTCATCCCCTCAACAATCTCCGCGTTCAAAATTATCTCAGGACCGAGCTTGCGCAGGGTCAGGACAACGTTGACGCCTGGGTGCGCCACTGGCTGCTCAAGGGGCTTGCAGCGATCGAGACTATGATCGAGCCGGCTCCCTATTCGCTCAGCCCCGTTCCGACGCTCGCAGACGTGTGTCTCGCGCCGCAAGTCTTCAATGCGCGGCGGGCCGGACTCGCGCTGGATCGGTTTCCCAAGATCCTGGCCGTCGAAGCAGCGTGCGCCAACCTGCCAGCCTTCCAGGCTGCCCACCCTTCGCAGCAGACAGACTCGGAATAGGTCTTGGCGCGAGCGCCCGCGCCTCCCGAGACCAGACGGAAACAACTCTTGGATCTCCCTGTTTGAGAGTGCGTTCGGTTTGCCGAGAGGCGATGCATGGCGCGCAGTGAAATCGAGGCTGTTCGAGCCCTTCTGTCTTCGAAACCCCGGCCTGCGCACTGGAGAGAGCGCCGCCAGCGTTTGGACGAGGTCGGCTCTATCTGGCCTTCAGCGGATGACGTGACGCTCGACACTATAGACCTCGGCGGCGTGGCGGCTGAGTGGTCCTTGGCCCCGGGAAGCGATCCATCCCGCGTGCTGCTCTTTTTTCACGGGGGAGGCTATTGCTCCGGATCTCTTCTGAGCCACCGGCGATTGGTGACGGAAGCTGGACGCGCCGCCCGCGTTCGAACGCTCGCCGTGGCCTATCGACTGGCGCCAGAGAATCCGTTCCCGGCGGCGCTTGAGGATGCGCTTGCGGCTTGGCGCTTCTTGGAGGAGCAGGGCATAAGCGCGGACCGCGTCTCTGTCGGCGGCGACAGCGCCGGCGGCGGCTTGACGGCCGCCCTCATCGCGTCCTTGCGAGACGCAGGAAAAGAACTGCCAGCTTGCGCGTGGCTCGTGTCTCCCTGGACCGATCTCACAATGTCCAGCCCATCGATGGACTTCAAGGACCCCGTAGACCCTCTCATCCACAAAGCCTACCTGAACGAGCTTGCAAGCGCTTATCTTGGCGGAAAGGTCGACGCGAGAGACGCGCGCGTCTCCCCGCTTTTTGCGGATCTGAAGGGCTTTCCGCCAATGCTGATCCAGGTGGGATCGGCCGAGACGCTCCTCGATGACGCCGTGCGATTTGCGGGCGCGGCGGGCGCCGCCGACGTAGCGGCGAGATTGGAGATCTGGCCGCATATGATCCATGCGTGGCCGATCTGGAACGCACGCCTTGAGGAGGGCCGAGCGGCATTGGAGAGCGCCGGGGCCTTCATTCGAAAACACGTCAATCAAGATCGCTGTAATAGCGAGCCCCGCAGTGAGGGCTTATGAGCATCCTTGTGCTCTATGGCTCCTACAGGTCGGACCGGATGGGAATCCGGCTGGCGACTTACATCGTAAAGGGTCTTGAGAAACGCGGCGAGAAGCCAGAGCTCATCGACGCGAAGGCGGTGGGCCTGCCCATGCTGGATCGCATGTACAAGGAATATCCCAGGAGCAAAGCGCCGCCCGCAATGGAGGACCTGGCCGGAAAAATCCGCTCAGCCGACGCTTTTATCTTCGTGACCGGCGAATACAATTGGGGCGTTCAGCCAGGGCTCAAGAACCTGACGGACCACTTCCTTGAAGAGTGGTTCTGGCGCCCGGCCGCGATAGCGAGTTACTCGGGCGGAAGACTTGCCGGGGCGCGCTCAAACTCGGCTTGGCATGCCACGCTCGCAGAAATGGGCATGGTTGTGATCTCAAGCACCGTGACCGTCGGTCCGATTGCGCAGGCGCTCAACGAAGCCGGCGAACCGATCGGCGAAGCAGGCAAGTTTCTGGAGGCGTCGTTCTCGCGTTTCGCGGATGATCTTGCATGGTGGACGGAAGCGGCGAAGTTCCAACGCCAGCGCAAGCTGCCGCCATATTGAAGGCGGCCGGCCGGTGGCTAGTTTCGCGAGGTAATTGGCGTCATGCTTTTCGAACCGTGTCGCGATGGCCGGCGTTTGGGCTTAAGCGGCGTTTTCCTAGCTCGCGCTCCAACGAACCGCGCAGATCATTCCTCCCGGACGTTCGTCGCGGATGACTTCCCTGTGCGCCGGTCAGCCTCGACGTCGAACGAAACTTTCTGACCTTCGACGAGATTTCGTATACCAGCTCGTTCCAGAGCGGACGCATGAACGAAAACATCCTTTCCACCGTCGTCGGGCTGGATAAAGCCGTAGCCTTTTGCGACGTTGTAAAATTTCACTGTGCCTGTCGTCATACGGTGTCCCTTCGCATTTTGCGGCACTTTAAAACCGCCGTCTTTAAACCTATAAGATCTTCGACGTTAACAAATGAGGCAATCATGGCTAAAGGTCAAAAGAGAAGCAACCGCGAGCCCAAGAAATTAAAAGCAGCGAAGCCGAAGCCCGCGGCAGCGTCCCCCTCGTTTTCAAAAGAAAAGCCCGGCGTCGGCACAGCAGCGAAGAAATAATTGCTCTCACGTTTTTCCCGCGGGCCCCACAATTGATAGGGCCTCCCTTGTGGACGCCCCGGGGCATGTCAGACAATTTGCGCTGCAGGCGCTTGGATTGTGTAGGAAACTCAAAAGTGGATGGCGGGAGTGACGGGACTCGAACCCGCGGCCTCCGGCGTGACAGGCCGGCGCTCTAACCGACTGAGCTACACCCCCAACCAGGGCTGGCGCGCGCAAGCGCATCGCCATGCCTCTACATAACGCGTGCCGCCGCGCTTCTCAAGCGATAGTTTGGCAAGCGGACAGCGCCTGCGCCAATCCCGAGACGCGATGCGCGCCAGCCTACTTCAAGAAGCCTTCGAACTTCTTCTTGAACTTGCTGACGCGGCCGCCGCGGTCGACGAGAGTGTGGCCGCCGCCCGTCCAGGCCGGGTGCGTCTTCGGGTCGATATCGAGGTTGAGCTTCTGCCCCGGCGACCCATACGTCGAATATGTCTCAAATTGTGAGCCATCCGTCATCACAACCGTGATTTTGTGATAATCGGGATGGATGTCCTTTTTCATGATCTGTTCCTCTTGGCGTATCGAGATGCGCCTTGTATTTGTTCCATCATCGTTGCTATACAGGAGGAAGTTGGATCATGACAAGATCAAGCGTCATCCCGCTGCTTTCCTTCAGGAAATTTAGTGGCGGCATGCGCGGCGAGTGTAACCTGTGACTTTCCAAGACATAGCGGAGCGCAGCTCCAGCCTTCCTGCGGCCAATAAAAGCGCGGAGGCGAGCGCGCCGGCGACACCCGAAAAAAGTCCCCGCAGGAGCCTGAAGCCGCTTGCTCTCCTGAGGCCCTACGTCCTCCGATACAAGAGCGTCGCGGTCGCAGCCTTCATCGCGCTGCTTATGTCGTCCGCCTCTACGCTCATGCTGCCCTTTGCGGTCCGCGAGATGATCGACCGCGGCTTCTCGGCGGAGAAGGAAAGCCTCATCAATATCTATTTCGCGGGCCTTTTCGCCGTCGGCGCCCTGCTCGCCTTCTCGAGCGCGACGCGGTTCTATTGCGTTTCCTGGCTCGGGGAGCGCGTGATCGCGGACGTGCGGGCGGACGTTTTCCGCCATTTGACGAAGCTCAGCCCCTCCTTCTACGAGAAGACGCATTCCGGCGAGATCATGTCGCGGCTCAACGCTGATACGACGCAGATCAAGGCCGCCGTCTCGACCTCGGTCAGCCAAGTGCTGCGCAACGCGGTGATGTTCGTGGGCGCGGTCGCCCTGATGATGGTCACCAGCTTGAAGCTGAGCCTGCTTGTGATCGTGGTCATCCCGCTGATCATCGTGCCGCTCATCCTTTACGGGCGCACCGTTCGCCGCTACAGCCGCGTGGCGCAGGACGAGATCGCGGCCTCTTCGGCTTTCGCGAGCGAGAACCTCGCCGCGACGCGCACCATGCAGGCCTTCACGTCAGAGGATATCGTCTCGAACCGCTACGCTGCCGCCGTGCGGCGCTCCTTCGATGCGGCCGTCTCGCGCACGCAGCGTCGCGCAATGCTGACCGCGTCGGCGATATTCCTGATTTTCGGCAGCGTCGTCGGCGTGCTGTGGTATGGCGCGCATGACGTGATGGCGGGGCTGACCACGGGCGGCGTGCTTGCGCAGTTCGTGCTCTACGCCGTTCTCGCCGCCGCCGCCATTGGCGAATTCTCGGAAGTGTTCGGCGAGATGCAATCCGCGGCCGGCGCGGCCGAGCGCCTGTCCGAGCTGATGTCGATCAAAAGTGAAATTGTATCGCCGCGCGATCCGCGTCCCTTCCCCGAGCACGCGAAGGGCGAGGTCTCGTTCGAGTCCGTCTCCTTTACCTACCCACTGCGGCCGGACTCGCGCGCGCTTCACGATGTCTCCTTCGTGGTGCGACCCGGCGAGCGCGTCGCCATCGTAGGCCCGTCCGGCGCCGGCAAGAGCACCATCTTCAACCTGATCCTGCGCTTCTACGACGTGAGCCGCGGCAAGATTTTCGTGGACCGCGTTCCGGTGGAAAAGGCCGATCTGGCTGCTTTGCGCAAGCGCATTTCGCTCGTCTCGCAAGACACCATCATCTTCGCCGAGTCCGTCCTGGAGAACATCCGCTACGGGACCCCGGACGCGACGGACGAACAGGTGAGGGAGGCGGCGAAGGCGGCGCTCGCCAGCACGTTCATCGAACAGCTGCCCGAGGGCTACAATACGCTGCTCGGCGAGCGCGGCGTGGTGCTTTCGGGCGGACAGCGGCAGCGCATCGCGATTGCGCGCGCAATTCTGAAGAATGCGCCGATCCTGCTTCTCGACGAGGCGACGAGCGCGCTCGACCAGGAGAGCGAGAAACTCGTGCAGACGGCGCTGGAGCGCGTGATGCGCGGGCGCACGACGCTTGTGATCGCGCACCGGCTCGCCACCGTTATTAACGCCGACCGCATCCTTGTGATCGACGGCGGCCGGCTCGTCGAGGAAGGCACGCACGCCTCGCTCGTTAATGCCGGCGGCGTCTACGCCCGGCTCGCGGGGTTGCAGCTCGAAGGCGCAACGCTGGCGAATTAGCAAAAACGATGCTGCCCGTGGCTTATGGCGTGCTCGCCGAACCGCGACAAGGTCGCCATGGCGTCCATGGCCGTTTTGCCGACCTCATCCTGAGCCTGTCGAAGGATGAAGCCTGGATTTCCGCCTTTTTCAGCGCGTCCTGCTAAACGCCCGCGCGCGATAAGAGCCGCTCCACCATGCCGCGATAGCTCGCGCCGAACAGCCGCAAGTGGACCAGCGCCGGCCAAAGCTGATAGAGATACAAGCGCTCGCCATGCCCCGGCGAAAGCCCGCCATAGGCTTCGTAGAATGCGGGCGAGGGGCTGTCGAACAGCGTCAGCATCGCGATGTCGACTTCGCCATGGCCGAAATAGCAGGCCGGGTCGATAAGCGCCGTAACGTGGCCGCGCGCAGCGAGGATATTGCCGCCCCACAGGTCGCCATGCAGAAGCGACGGCGCCGATAGCTCCGGGAGCCGGTTGCCGAGGTCCGCCGCCAGCGTCTCGATACGGCGCGCGAGCGCGGGCGCGACATGGGCGCAGCTCGGCAGGAGCCGGCGCTCCGCGAAGAAGCCGGGCCAACTCGCCATGAAGCCGTTCGGGATCGCGACGGCGCCGAAGGCGTAATCTTCAGCCCAGCCGCTCTCGCGCCCTCGCGCGGCGTGCAGCGTCGCCAACGCCGCGCCGAGGCTCTCCCACGCGCCGCCAAGGCCGCCATCCGCCGCCATCGCCTCCATGACGAGCAGGCTGTCGCTTACCGCAAAGAGCCGGGGCGCGGGCGCGCCGCTTGCCGCGATCGCCTTCTGCATGGCCGCCTCGATCCGCGCGGCGGCGCTGCTTTTCACGATCGCCTCGCGGCCATCGTCAAGCCTAATCAGTACGATTTCGGAAAGGCAGCCGCCGTGAACCCGTTTTGCATCGCGAAGAACGCCGCCAAGGAGCGCGGCGCCGGCTTCGGCGGCGGACTTCATCGCCCGTCCGCGATGCGGCGCGCAAGCGCCCTTGCGCCGGCGGTCACATCCGCCCAGGTGACGTCGAAGCCGTCCTCCTCCCCGTAATAAGGGTCGGCCACGGCCTGGCCTTCGCGCCCGTCCACGTGGTCGAGAAGCAGGCTCAGCTCGGCGGTGGCGTCCGCCGGCCTCATGGCTTTCAACACAGCAAGGTTCTTGCGATCGAGCGCAACGATGTGGTCGAAGCGATGGAAATCGTCCTTGCTCACCAGCCGGGCGCGATAGCCCCCAATGTCCACGCCGTTGCGTTTCGCGACCGCCTGCGCGCGCCGGTCCGGCGCTTCGCCTACGTGCCAGTCGCCGGTGCCGGCGGAATCGATGTCAGCGTCAAGGCCCACCGCCTGAATTTCGCGCCGGAATGCCCCTTCAGCGAGCGGCGAGCGGCAAATGTTCCCAAGACAAACAAACAAGACCGAAACTTTTGCCGCCATTCTTCCCGTTTCCCCCGCGCGAGCGTTCTTTCCGTGCGCGTTGCTGCGCTTCGGTCTTATCTATTGCAACGAATGGCGGTAAACAAGTCACGCCTGAGAGATGCGACCCGCCTGGTAATCGCGGCATAGCATCGGCGCCCAGGGCGCAGGACGCCGCGGCGCCGATGCCTTGCTCGCGCCTTCATCTAACCGCATACTTGGTTGTGGCATAAGCGAATCCGATGCAGTGTGGCTCAAACGCTCCCGTTACAGTTTGCTACCATTTTGATACTTGCCGATTAGGAGATCACCTGTGAAAAAAAAGCAGCCGCGATTCAGGAGTCTGGTCCCCTATCCATGATAGCCATATCAACTGCAATTCACGACACGACCGTGTTCGAAGTGCAGGCGCTCGGCCAAGGGTGGGTGGAGGGCCAGGGCGGGGCGCTGCTTGTTCGACCGATCAGGCGGTTTCTTTCGCCGGCCCATTGGATAGGGGCAGGGTTGCTTGTCTCGGTCCTTGCCTTCCCCGCCTGCGCTCAAGAGGCTTGGAACCCGTTCAATCGAGCGCCGGTCGATCCGATCGAGCAAGGCAAGATCGACGCCGCCAACGACCCGGCGGAACCGATCAATCGCGAGATCTTCAGGGCAAACAAGTTTTTAGACGACACCATCGTGAAGCCGGTCGCGCGGGCCTATGTCGAGGGGTTGTCCTCGGATGTGCGTCAGGGCATTCGCAATTTCACCAACAACGTCGGAGAGCCTGTCACCTTCATCAACGATATCTTGCAAGGCAATGTCGAACGGGCCTGGAATACGACGCAGCGCTTCGCCGTCAACTCCACCATTGGCGTCGCCGGTTTTATCGATGTGGCCGAGAAGTGGGGCCGGGAGTACCACTATGCGGATCTCGGGCAGACTCTTGGCGTGTGGGGAGTAGGGCCCGGACCCATTGTACAAATTCCGCTTCTCGGTCCCTCCAATCTTCGCGATGCGTTCGGGCTGGGGGCGACGAGCATCGCCAGCACCTTCGCTCTGCAGGGCGCGGTCGGAAACGCTGTATCCTACACTCAGCTCGGCTCGACCGCCGTGGAAGACGTCGACTACCGCGCGAAATTTCTGCCGAATACGGACGCGCTGGAGAAGAGCTCGCAAGACCTTTATGCGTCGATCCGTCTCATCAAAGCGCAGTTGCGGGCGAAGCACGTCGAGGAAGGCAAGGTCGGGCGAGTTCGCCTGCACGACGACGTGGGCGGCGACGAAGCTCCCCTCGATTGAGACAGACCCCGAAGCGTCTTTCGGTGGGCAACGAACGCAACGCCTTGCACGAACGGGCTAGCGCAGGCATAAGGTTTTGTGATCCTTGCGACGCGAAATTGGAGAAGAAATGTCAATGAAATTTCAACAACGCGGCATCTTCCAGGCGCAGCGAATTGCGCTGGCGGCCGGCCTGTTTCTCCTGCCAGTCTCCGCGTCCGCGCAACAGCAGGCGGGCGGCGCTTTTTCTCAATTTGCCGGCGATTGGTCCGGCGAAGGCACCGTTAAGACGACGGCGGGTAGCGAACGGATCCGCTGCAAGGTGCATTACACCGTGGCGTCGGACGGCGCGTCGCTCGAGCAGAAAATGCGTTGTGCGAGCGACAGCTACAAACTCGAGGTCAGAAGCAAGGTCGCCGCGACGGGAACCAAGCTCACCGGCAAATGGAATGAGATCACGCGCGATTCGATCGGCAATATCTCCGGGACGATCACCAGCACAGGAATTCGAGCCATGATCGACGGCATCGGATTCACAGCGGGCATGGACATTTTGACTGACGCCAATCGTCAATCGATCACGATCAATCCCACCGGAGCAACCGAAATTGCCCATGTGGAGATTACGTTAACGCGGATCTAGCGGCGTCCCAACCTCCGTTTCGGCAAACGCTCAAACTAGAGCAAAGCGCGCGAAATCGGCAGCGGGCCCGGCAGCGCCATTCCCGCTAATCAGCCGTTTTTGAGGCGGCGCTGGTGTTGGTCTGGCTCTGCTTTTGTAAGTCCTGGATGGCCTTGTCGCGCTGTTCGGGAGACAAAGTGCTCCCCGTATCCGTGATTTTGGAGAGGCTCGGGAAAGTTCGATCCTCGGCGCAAGCCAGCAATCCTTCGCAAAGCGCGATCACGCAGACAAGCCTGACGCCCTGGCGCGCGGCAATGCGCAGCCTATCCATGCCGGCCACGCTACGAAACGCATACCTAATATTGCCTCTTCCCATGGCGGTCAGGATGGCTCCAACTCTGACGCGGCTACCCCGAAATCCAATTCCAGCACGCTCTAACGTCGGCCTCAGACGGCTGTTCGCTTTTTTGCCAGTCCTATGGGTACAAGCCAGCTTAAACACGGCAAAAGGAAGGGCAAGGAAAGCGACCCGTCCCGGAAAATTGTAACCGAAGCGCCAAAGAAAGCAGCTCTGGGACAATTTCCCACGCGCAAAGACCCAACGCAGGCGGTCTCCGGCAGCAAGCGCCGACTGGAATGCCTCGATCATGCGACCTCCCGCGTTAGCTTTTGGCGGAAGGCGCCGAAATAGGCGCAATCAACCTATGCAGCCTTTCCCGAAGCGCCGCGCGCTGGAGGCGAGGCCGCCGTCCTGGCCAGCATCGCACGTATGGCTTGAAGGATTCGTTCCGTGGCGGGGCGCCGGTAAGCCCTTTGATCGTGCGGTTCGGGCAATGGCGCGAGCATGGTGGCGTTGGCTTCGAACAAGAGCACTTCTCCGTTCTCATTCAGACTGAAGTCGGCGCCGCCATAGTCAAGGCCAAGGACGTCGCGGATACCCTCCAGGCTCGCCATGGCGCGTCGCCCCAGAACGTCCGGCATCGCGTTGAGGAAGGCCTCTTCTTCAGCCAAATGCCGGGGATGACCGGGAGAACACAAACGCTATGCCCGGCGCGCCGCCCATTCTTCAACGCAAAGGTCGAGGTCTTGGAGATCCCGCCGTATTTGCTCCAGCGCGAAAGCGGTGGCGAACACCCGCTCAACCTCATCAACGGGCAACTTGCGAAGCTCACCCGCGCACCTCAGAGTTTCGATCTCGGCCATGTAGCTGGCGAGCGCGGAATCCAAGCGCTCGCGCGAAGGCGCCCGCTGCATGGACAAAAGTGCGGCAGCGCATGCCTGCAAATGGCCTTTCGCCTCATTTCCAATGGCTGTTAGCGGCGCATGCAACGCCGCCTTCAGGGATTCCGGCAGCGGCGATTGCGCCGCCCGGCCCATAATCACCAGGTCATGGCGCAATCTCAGCAGCGTGCGGGAGAGGGGTCCTGTCAGGGGATCTGATGCAAGCCGCAAGGGGCGCTCACGCTCGGCCTCCGCGGCAACGGATAAGAGCTCGTTTAGCCGCTGGCCGATGCCATCTTGGATGCTGTGAGCCTCCAAATCGCCAAGGCCATGCTCGAAGCCGGTCATGAGTTGAGGAATAGCTTGAGCCATGCCCTGGAGCGCTTGGGCGGCGATCTCGCGGGTGTGCTGGAAGGCGCTCAGTGGGATAAACACGAATGAGACGAGCAGCCCGGTCAGGCCGCCCAGCGACACCTCGATAATCCGGTCAAGCGCCGATGCAACCGGCGTTGTGTGCAGCATTTGCGGGATGAGAACCACAATGGCGGCGGTGACCGGGCCAACGCTGAGCTGGGGATACAGGGCCGCGGCAAAGGCAAGGGGCGCAATTGCAAGCGCAAGTACGAAGAGAAGTGCGGTTTCGCTTGAGTGCGGCACGAGGAGCGCAATGAGACCGCCCCACAGAACCCCGCCGATGGTCGCAGCGAAATAATCCAGGGTTGCCTTCAGCGAGCGTCCCAGGCTGATCTGCGTTACGACAAGGGAAGTCAGGACCGCCCAAAGCGGCAAAGTAACCCCAAGACGGTAGGAAAGCCAAAGGGCAAGAAATGCCGCAGCCGTCAACCTGAGTGCGAAAGCTCCGGCGCCACGCAGCCGGCGCAAATCAAACCGATCCCAGTCCATCAGGCTGTTCCCGAATTCCAATATACGCCGATTCACGCGACAAACTTATCAGAAAAATATCCTGGCTCAACGCTGGCGCTCAGCAACTCTTTCAAGGAGGGGCGGTTTGACCTACGGCTGCGGAAGCGCTCAAGATGATCCGAACTTTCGGCGTGCATTGGAAAGGTCATCGCCGTCGTGTGAGCGGCCCCATTCATGAAGAAGGGCGCTCGACGCTCACGCAATGGAGCGCTAGCCAAGACACTCTGCGATGCCAATCGCGTTCGCAGGCGGCGCGGATGCCCGGAGAGCGGAACTTATTGCGCCGGCAGCGGTTATGTGTAGGTTAAGAAGTCCTTTGGCCCGGGAGTAAATCTTTATGAGAATGATCGCATCCGCTGTTCTTGGACTTGCGCTCTCAGCGTCGGTCCTTGCGCTGGCAAGCATGCCGGTTTCGGCTTTCGAGGCGCCGGCGATTTCCCCAATCGTGAAGGGAGGCATCACGAAGGTCGATGAGCGAGATCACGAGCGCTGCGAACGCGTGCGCCGCGAGTGTCGCGACCGTCACGGCGACCACGAGAGGGAATATCGCGAATGTGTCGCAAGGGAGCATTGCGAATAAGGAGGCGGGTCTTCAAGACTGCGCAAATTGTGAGGCTGGCGACTTTGTCGCCGGCTTTTTTCAAGCTAATCGTTAAGCGGCGAGCTTTTTCTCAGCCCCGGATGCAGAGCAGGATCTGAGCGTGTTTCGGCCTTTGGCGTGGTTTTCGGCTTGCCGTTCTAAAAAAATTGGTGCGCTATATTGGGGGCATCGGCTGGGGAGAATGTGCGCGCTCGGTGGACGGACCTTGCGAACACGATTATGCGACTGGCGTCGCTTCGAGGGAAATCGGGATGCTTCTTCGCTCAATCGGGATTGGCGCCGCAGCGCTTAGTTTCGTGGCCGCGGCGCTTGCCGAAGAGGCTGGCTCCCAGCCGGGACAGGATAACTCGACTGCGGCTGCGCTTGCGCATCCAAAGCGTAAGCACGCCGTGAACCGCGCGCCTCAGCCGGATTGCTGCGAACCCTACCGGTATGTTTACGGCGAGAGCTGGTACGGCAATAGAAAAGCCGTAGCGCCGGTTAGGCGCGGGGCGCAGGGCGATGAGGTGCAACTCCCCGGCGGGGTTTGGGTCGCTTGCGAATTTTCCTGCGAGTACATCCTTCGAAAGCAATCGCTCGACTATTGGGAGAAACAGGGGTCGGGGACCGGAAGTCAGTATGCGCCAACCTATCCGCGAGAAGATTGGTATGTAGACGGCTGGGGCAACCGTCACGGCTATATGTTTTAGGTCGCCTTGGGGCGGCCGATGTGGTGGGCGCGGCAGGACTCGAACCTGCAACCAGACGGTTATGAGCCGTCGGCTCTGACCATTGAGCTACACGCCCGGCAATGGTACGGCGCAGAGTGCACTATTTAGCGAAAAACTGACAACGAGAAAAGAGTCCTCTCGAACGCGCCGGCGGGACCGCCCCTGTCGCAACCTGAATCTCCGGCCGCTACCCGCCTCCGAAAACGATCCGCCACAGGATCGGGACGAGAACCGCTGTTGCGAGGGCGTTCAAGCCCATGGCGAGCCCCGCGAAAGCGCCCGCGACCTCGCTTGCCTGGAGCGCCTGCGCAGTGCCGATTCCATGAGACGCAACGCCCAGGGCAAGTCCGCGGGCGGCCCCGTCCTTCACGCCGAGCCTGTTCAAAAGCGGCGGCCCCAGCATCGCGCCAAGCACGCCGGTCAGGATGACAAGCACCGCCGTGAGCGACGGCAAGCCCCCAAGCTGCTCGGCGATGCCCATCGCCACGGGCGCCGTCGCGGATTTCGGAGCGATGGATGCGAGCGCTTCGTGATGGCCGCCAAGGAGCCACGCTATGGCGACCGCGCTCGCCGCCGCCGTCAGCGAGCCGAGAAGGATGCTCGCGATGATGGCGGGGCCGGATCGCCTCACTCTTTCGAGCTGGCGGTAAAGCGGCACGGCGAGCGCTACGGTCGCGGGTCCGAGCAGAAAATGGACGAACTGCGCGCCTTGGAAGTAGGTTTGATAGGTCGTCCCGGTCGCGAGCAGAACGGACACGACGATCGCAACGGCGATGAGAACCGGATTAAAGAGCGGATTGGCGCCCAGCCGACTGTAAATCATGACGCCCGCCTTGAAGGCGACAAGGGTCAGCGCAAGGTGCAGCAGCGGACTCGCGGCGAGGTAGACCCAGATGTCGCGAAACTCAGTCAACGCGTCCCTCCCTTGGCGTATGTCTGGAGCGCCGCGTCAGCATCGAC
Organism: uncultured Alphaproteobacteria bacterium; assembly: GCA_963748525.1. Taxonomy (GTDB): domain Bacteria; phylum Pseudomonadota; class Alphaproteobacteria; order Rhizobiales; family Rhodomicrobiaceae; genus Rhodomicrobium. The sequence goes on along the minus strand of CAVVJJ010000011.1, from coordinate 1,894 downwards.
ATCAGCAGCGCTGTGACCGCGATGGTGAGCAGCGTGCTTACGATCAGCGCAGTCCCCAGCGGAAGCCATTCGTCCGCCAGGAGCCTGAAATGCAGCATGATCCCGGCGCCCGCGGGCACGAACAAGAGCGCAAGGTTCGACAGAAGGCCTTCGGCGACCTTGCCGAGGCCGTCGGGAACTCGGCCGTTCCAAACGAGGAAGGCGAACAGCAGGGCCATGCCAACGACTGGCCCCGGTATCGGCAGATGGGCCAGAGCGACGGCGACCTCGCCGGCGAGCTGGCAAACGACAAGAACGGCGATCCAATCGACCACGGCGGCTCCCCAGGAAGAGGCGTCAGAGTTTTTCACAGGTCATCAAAAGGAAAATTGCATTGCCATACTCGCCCAAATGAAGCGTCGTCAAAAGACCGTTATCGGGTTGCCTCCATTGCCGGGTCGTTTATGACAGGGCTGAAGACGGGTAGGGACTTGTGCCAAAATGAACGGGCAGGAAACGCGGGCGCTGCGCGAGATGGGGCGCGACGCCTGGAATGAATGGGCTTCGCAGATTCTGAAGTCGAGAGCCAGTTTCCAGGACGCTGGCGCGTTCGCGCTGAACTGGTATGGCGAGGCCGATAACGACGAGACGCGGCTCTGGCTGAAGGTCGCAAATGCGGATTTCACGAATGAGCATTTCGAGGACGAGATCGATTTCGACGGATACATTTTCCCCGGCCCGGTAAACCTTTCCGGCGCGACGTTCGAGCGACCTGTTTCCTTCGCCGGCGCCCAGTTCCAGCTTCCCGCAAATTTCAGCCGCGCCCATTTTCAGGCCGACGCAAGCTTCAAGGGAGCGAAGTTCTCAGGGCAAACCATCTTCGACGACGCCGTCTTCGAAGGCGTAGCCGATTTCGAGCGCTGCGAGTTCCTGAAGGAAAAAAACGGCCCGCTCACTCACGGGGTCAAGTTCCAGCGCACAAGGTTCACTGGCAAGGCGGATTTCCGCTCCTCCGTGCTGATTGGCAGCGCCGACTTCTCAAAGTCTCAATTCGGGAGCACTGCTCGGTTCGATGAAGCGCGCTTCACGGCCGACGCGGTGTTTGAGGGCGCGGTTTTTTCGGCGCCGGCCGGCTTCAACGCCTGTCAGTTTTTCGGGACCGCGGCGTTCAAGGAAACCCAATTCACCGGCGAAGCCCGATTTGCCGAGGCCTCCTTCAAGGGCGAGTGCCAGCTGGAGCGCAGTCAATTCTGGGGCGACGTCTCGTTTAGGGAAGCGCGCTTCGACAAGACTGCGTCCTTCGCCGACATGCGCGTGGAGGGCGCGTCCAGGTTCCGGGGCGCGAAATTCGCTTTGGAAACCAACTTTATCGAAGCCCGCTTCGGCGGATACGCCGACTTCACGGCTGCGGATTTCGGAGGCGCCTCCGACTTCCGTTTCGCTCGCTTCGATCACGGCGGCTCGTGGGCGACCTGCCGCTTTCTGAACAGCGCCGAATTCTCGGGTTTGACGCTGGCGAGGAATTCGTCCTTCAAGGACACCCAGTTTCAGGGAAACGCGGTTTTCCGGGAAGCTCACTTCGAGGCCCCCGTCTCCTTCTCTCGTGCTCAATTCAACGCGGACGCGGACTTTTCCGCCCTCCAGAGCAAGGTCGCCTTCGTGCTTGCGAATGCGGACTTCAAGAATGTGCCGAGCTTTCTTGAGGCAAGTTTCCACGAGCCTCCGCGCGTCGACAACATGTCGGTCTCCGACCCGCTCAAGCGATTTCACAAATGGAAGCAGGCGGGCGTTTCCGACCCGAGGGGGCCGTTCTTCAAGCTCTTCAAGGTTAGCGCGGACCCGGACGCATCAGCGAAGTTCAGGCGGCTCAAGAAGCTTGCCTTCGAGGCGCAGGATCTGACGCGCGAGCAGGAGT
>CAVVJJ010000010.1:0-17972 GCA_963748525.1 uncultured Alphaproteobacteria bacterium | reverse complement strand
TCACCCTCGACTTCTCCTACATCCACGGCGGCAGCGTGCGGCATAGTGGGTAAGCGCGCGCGACCAGCCAATGGATGACCCACAAGCTTGCAAGCTGGTATGATCAGTTCGGGACGTCAGGCTGCGTGGGCTGTGGCCGCTGCATAACCTGGTGTCCCGTGGGCATCGACATCACAGAAGAAGCTGCGGCGATCAGAAAAGCCCCGCAAGCGGTCATGGAGGAGCACAATGGAGGGACTTGAGCGCATTCTGAGCGAGCACCTGTTTTTCGCAGCCTTCCCGAAGGAGCATCGCGAGCTGCTCGCGGGCTGCGCGAAGAACCATCGCTTCAACGCCGGGCAATTCGTGTTTCACGAAGGCGACGCCGCCAACGAGTTCTACCTGATCCGGCACGGCAAGATCGCGCTCGAGATCGTGGCGCCGGGCCGGCAACGCATCGAACTCCCGAACTTTGCAAGACGGCGATATCGTCGGCGCGTCCTGGCTCGTTCCGCCTTACCGGGTGGATGTTCGACGCCCGGGCCGTCGACCTGACCCGCGCCATCGGCTTGGACGCCGCATGTCTTCGCGGGAAATGCGAGGCGGATCATCATCTCGGCTACGAGATGATGAAGCGCTTCCTCCCCATCCTAGCAGGACGGCTTCATGCAACAAGACTTCAGATTCCTTGATGCATACCACAAGCATTGACGACGCGCTCGCCGATCCATTTCTGCCGCAGCTCTATCGCGTGACGCGCGCCGCGGCGGAAATTCCCGCGAGCCACTCGTAACCATCGACATCGTTCCGGTGACGGGACAAACTAGGTCCAGCCGACGAAGCCGGGCAGTTCAACATGCTCTACGTCTTCGGCATCGGCGAGGTGGCGATCAGCATGAGCGGCGATCCGGCGGACGACAGCCGCTTCGTGCACACCATCCGCGATGTCGGCAAGGCTGAGCAGCGCGCTCACGCGGCTGAAGGAAGGCGATGTGCTCGGCGTGCGCGGCCCGTTCGGAACGGGCTGGCCGGTTCACGAGGCGGAAGGCCTGGACGTGGTGATGGTTTCGAGCGGCCTGGGCCTCGCGCCGCTGCGGCCCGCCATCTACCACGTTCTTTCCAATCGCGACCGTTATGGACGCGTTTTCGATCCTGCTCGGCTTCCACAGCCCGGAGGATTTGCTTTTCAGGCAGGAGTTCGAACAGTGGCGCCAGCGCCTCGACATCGATCTCCTCGTCACCGTCAACCACGCGGACCGCTCTTGGCGTGGCAACGTCGGCGGCGTGCAGGCCCTGCAGTTCATCAAGCGCGCGAATTTCGATCCGAACGAAACGCTCGCCATGGTGTGCGGTACGGAAACCAAGATGCGCTACATGGCGTCGTCGCTTCGCGATGCGGGCGTGCCCGGGAACCGCATCTACTTCTCGATGGAGCGCAATATGAAATGCGCGCTGGGGCTGTGCGGCCGTTGCCAGTTCGGCCCCGAATTCACCTGCAAGGACGGCCCCGTGCTGCGCTTCGACAAGATCTCGCGCATCCTCGCCGTCCGGGAGATTTGACATGGGCGAACGAACCCGCCCCAGGCTTGCGGTCTGGAAGTTTGCCTCCTGCGATGGATGCCAGCTTTCGCTGCTCGACCTGGAGGACGAAATCCTGATGCTGGCGGCGGAAATCGAGATCGCGAATTTCCCCGAGGCTTCGAGCGCGATATCCGGCGGGCCTTACGATCTTTCGCTGGTGGAGGGGTCGGTCACGACGGCGCACGACGCCGAGCGCATCAAGACGGTGCGCGAGCAGTCGAAGTTTCTCGTCACCATCGGCGCCTGCGCCACATCGGGCGGCATCCAGGCGCTCCGGAACTTCGCGGATGTGAACGACTACATCTCCGCCGTTTACGCCTCGCCGCAATACATCCACACGCTTGCGACCTCGACGCCGATCTCGGCTCACGTGAAGGTGGACTACGAGCTGCAGGGCTGCCCCATCAACAAGCTGCAACTCGCCGAGGTGGTCTCCGCGTATCTGGCGGGGCGAAGGCCGCAGATCCTCTTATAGCGTGTGCGTGGATTGCAAGCTGCAAGGCAACCCGTGCGTGATGGTGCAAGGGACCCCCTGCCTCGGCCCGGTGACGCATGCCGGCTGCGGCGCGATTTGCCCGACCTTCCGGCGCGGATGCTATGGCTGCTACGGCCCGATGGAGACGCCGAACACGCCCGCGCTCGCCCGCGAGTGGACGCTGCTCGGCGCGACTCCGCGCGACATCCATCGCGCGTTCCGCACCTTCAATGCCGCCGCGGAGCCGTTCCGCAAAGAAAGCGACGCACATGGCGACTAAATCCATCCTCGTCGATTACCTCGCCCGCGTCGAAGGCGAAGGTGCGCTCGACCTGCAAATCTCGGACGGGCGCGTAACCTCGGCGCAGCTTCGCATCTTCGAGCCGCCGCGCTTCTTCGAGGCTTTCATCCGCGGCCGCGGCTATCAGGAAGTCGCCGACATCGTCGCGCGCATTTGCGGCATTTGCCCCATCGCCTACCAGATGAGCGCGATGCACGCCATCGAGCATGCTTTCGGCGCGAAGGTGGAGGGGCAGCTCCGTGCGCTGCGCCGGCTCATCTATTGCGGCGAATGGATCGAGAGCCACGGCTTGCATGTCGTCATGCTGCACGCGCCGGACTTCCTCGGCTTCCCCGACGGAATCGCAATGGCGAAGGACCACGGCGCGATGGTCAAGAACGGCCTCGCGATCAAGAAGGCGCAACGAAATCATGCAGGTGCTCGGCGGGCGCGAAATCCATCCCGTGAGCGTCAAGGACGGCGGCTTTCACCGCGTCCCCACCAAGGCCGAACTCAATGCGCTGGCTGAGACATTGAAGCGCGCGCGCGACCTCGCCGTTGGGCAAGCGCGCTGGGTGGCGACGTTTACGTTTCCGGATATCGAGCGGGATTACGAGTTCGTGGCGCTGCGCCATCCGGACGAATACCCCTTCAACGAGGGCCGTCTCGTATCGAGCCGCGGCCTCGATATCGACATCGCGGATTACGACAGCGAATTCGAGGAGCAGCACGTCGCCCATTCGACGGCGCTGCATTCGGTGCTGAAGAAGCGCGGCGCGTATCTTGTCGGCCCGCTCGCCCGCTATGCGCTGAATTTCGACCGCTTGCCTGCATCCGTGCAGGGGCTCGCCCGCGATTCCGGTCTCGGGCCTGTGTGCAAGAACCCGTTCCGCAGCATCGTCGTGCGCGCGGTCGAGATCGTCTACGCGCTTGAGGAGGCGCTGCGCATCATCGCCGAATACGAGCGGCCCGCGGCTGCGTCGGTCGCCATTGAGCCGCGCGCGGGCGTCGGCTTCGGCTGCACCGAGGCGCCGCGCGGCATTTGCTGGCATCGCTACGAGTTCGAGCCGGACGGCGCGGTCAAGACGGCGCGCATCGTGCCGCCAACCTCGCAGAACCAGCCTAGCATCGAGGCCGATCTTTCGGCCGTGGCCACGGCGATCATCGACCAGCCCGACGACGCCATCCGCCACCGCTGCGAGCAGACGATCCGCAATTACGATCCCTGCATCTCATGCTCGACGCATTTTCTGAAGCTCTCCATCCGCCGCTCATGACGGGCGCGCATGCGGCGCGAACCGTGCTCGTGGCCGCTCTCGGCAACCCGGATCGCGGCGATGACGGCGCTGGGGCGGAGGTGGCGCGGCTGCTCGAAGGCCGGCTTCGCCGGGCGTCCGCATGCTGACGCGGCGCGGCGACATGCTCTCGCTGATCGAGGATTGGGACGGTTTCGGCGCGCTGATCTGCATCGACGCCGCCGCCGCGCCCGGCGCCGAGCCGGGCCGCATCCATCGCTTCGATCTTTCGACGGACGATTTGCCGCCAGACCTCGCCTTCACGTCGAGCCACGCCTTCGGCCTGCCGGAAGCCATCGCGCTCGCCCGCGCCTTGAGCCTCGCACCAAAAACCGTCATTGTGTATGCCATCGCGGGCCGCGCTTTCGATGTGGGCGCGGCCATGACGCCGGAAGTTGCGGCGGCCGCGGCGGAAGTCGCCGACCGCGTGGCCGCGGAGGCTCGCCGGCTTTTCAAGGAACGGGTAGCCGAGGACGGATTTGCATCTCATGAGCGGCGAGAACACGGAGCGGCGCACGGTTCGGGTGCGCATTACAGGCAGGGTGCAAGGCGTCTCTTACCGGTATTGGACCGAACGCAACGCCGCCGCGCTCGGCCTTGATGGCTGGGTCCGCAACAGGCGCGACGGCGCGGTGGAGGCGCTGTTTTCGGGCGCGGACGAAGCCGTCTTCGAAATGCTGAAGCGCTGCTGGGAGGGGCCTGCCCCCGCGCTCGTCGAAGAGGTGGCCATCGTCGAGGAAGGCGGCGCGGCGCCTACGGCTTCTCCGTCCTGCAAACGGCCTGACAACCCCGGATGGTCTCAGGTGCGCGGCCCTGTCCTGCACGCCGAGGCTGATGCATTAATACAACGACTGTGCTTAATCAGGCATTCTCCCCGGATGGAAGGCTTGCCGCGTCTTCGCTGCTCGCCAGATTGAATTTACAATTTCTTTAGGAGCAATGATTTGGTTGCTACCTCTGGTAGCCGGAAGAGTGGCGTCGTAGCGTTGTGTGAGTTTCCATAGGAGACCGGCTTAAGGGGCGCCACGCCGCCTCTAAGCTAACATCGGCGGAGCGAGGCGGAATGAAGCTCTTTCAGATCATCGCAAGCGCGCAGGGCGCACGCATCTTCTCGAACATGGGCCAGGCGTTCGGCTTTGGCGATGAACTGATGGCGCAAACCGTGCGCTACTTCATACCCCCGATCACGAAAGCCATCGAGAAGCGTTCGCAAACGCCCGAAGGCTTGCTTTCGGTGCTGGAATTCCTCGGGTCGCGGCGCTACGACCGGTTCCTCGACGACCCAAGGATTTTCGGCCACGCGCAGATCGCCAAGGAAGGGCAGCGCGTTCTCGATTTCCTGTTCGAGCGGGAGTCCCGCGTCCATAAGATCGTCGAGAACCGCGCCCGGGTTTTGCCGATCGATCCCGTGACCCTCCAGAAGCTGTTTCCGTTCATCGCGGTGCTTGCAATCGGCGCCATCGAGGTGCGCACCCGCCGCCCGCTCGGCGTCATCCTCTACCGCGTGACGAAGGGCGCCACCGACGACCGCGCCATCGCGAACCCGTTTACTGCGCTGGTGCAGCACTTGCGGAAGCAGGAGCGCGCGCAGAAGGACCAGCGGCGCCGGCGGCTGTTCTCCTTTTTCGGCGGCGGCGTGACGCCTGAAAAGCAGGCCGAGCCGGAAGACGAGCAGTCGGGTTTCTATCAATCCGCCTAGAAAGAAACTGGCCGCGAGTCATGCGGCAAGGATTCTCCCTATCCGGTAGACCGCCTCATTTCAGTATCTTTGCATGCGATGCGAGCGCCTTGATCGGGAAGCCGCGAATTGTCTCGGCGCCGAGGGAAAGCTCGTCCGCACACGGGCAGGCTCGAACGCGGCGTGTTCGCGCTGATACGCGCCCGCGTTGTGCGGATGACGGCGGGTTAAACCCTGATGGCGCTGGGGATTTTGCTGGTGCTGCAAGAGAGGATTGAACTCTCGACCTCTCCCTTACCAAGGCCGGAGGAAACAGGGCATTTTTCAACAAATTCAATCATTTGCTCCCGTCATCCTTTCCTTGCCCAGCATTTGCCCACTTAAGAGGGGAGATTACGTCCGCTTTTCGGAGCGTTTTTTGAGCCCATTTTTCACCCGCCGCGCGCGCGTGATCGTCAACCCGGTTGCGCTCAAGATGCCCGTAATGCAAAGCAGGCATCTTTATTGTTTTCCATCTCCCGGCATCCTGGACCTCCTTCAATGTCATGCCTTCATCTTCGAGAAGCCAAGTCGCCCAGGAATGCCGCCCGGCGTCTTTCGGTCGGTGATACGGAACGCCAGCGCGCTTACAGGCTTTCTTGAGCGGCTTGTAAATGCTCCAGCGCGAAGCGTACTTGAACACTCGCTCTTCTAATCGCCACGGATAGCACTCAAGCTGTTCAATAACGGGATCAGCAAGCGTTAGAACGATGTCTTGCCCGACCTTCGTGTCGCGGATGGTGACGCGCCACTTTTCGGCATCGATGTCGGCCGCGTCAGCCCCAACGCCTCAGATGTTCGCCGCCCATGAAGACGGCAAAACAATATAAAGGCGGCGAGGTGCGGTGCGCACTCATCAAGAACACGCACGAACCAATCCTTCGGCGGGCGCTGGAAGTTCGATGGCGCCAGATGCCCCTTGGGACGCTTGACGCGTGGAGGCGTGTATCCTTTCGACGCCACCGCATTCAGAACGGCAGTAATTGGGGTATAGACGTGACGGTTGAGTGTCGCCGCTGTTCGGCCCGGGTACATCGTCGCCGCGAGCCCGTCTATCAACTCCTGGTCAATTTCTGAAACTGGCATCATGCCAATTTCTTCGTTGATCTTGAGGAGGTATTCGACATTCCCGTCATGTTGCTGGGCGTAGCGTTGAACCGCTTCCGAGAAAAGCATCCCGACGACGGGCTTTTTTTCGACAGGCTTGGAAAGCGCCGCAAATGCTTCCCGGCGCCATGCCTCTACGACCTGACGCGCCTTTTGGACATCAAGAGTTCGCGTGCTGCGCTCACAGGGTCGCCAGAAGACTTCACTGTCTTCAGTTTTTTCTGGGAGTTGCCCGCGCCAGTAGAGCGAACCGCTTTTCTCTCGGAACGATCCTCTATCATCTCTCCGCTTGGCCATATTCGTCCCTCAAGCAAAAAATCAAGCCTGTCGCGGAAAATATAGACGTTTTTTCCGGACCTGACCTTTGTTTTCGTGAGTTTCGCCCGTCTGCTAAGCCACTTAATAGATGGGTTGTTCGGAAAGTGCTCTTGCACCTCGGATAAGGGCATGAACTTATTGTTTGATGCTCTTCCTGACGCGATTTGCCCGCTCATTCTCGCCGTGCCCCTTAGTCTTCGACGCCGGTCATTTGCGTTCCTGAATGTGATCTTCCCAAGGGTCTGAGTAATGGCGCATGCCGTACCATTTCAGCCCATAGTGTCGTTCAAGCTCGGCTTCGCTTTCAGCGTAAGCGCTGCGAAGATAATCAAGCGGGGAGGCTGACGAGGCGCTCCTCGTCCTTCGCGATCTCGCCACTGTAGTCATGGTCGGTGCGTGCTTGGTTGGAAACCCGACCGCATGCGGTTCGCCCCGGTGTTCCCTCGCCAGACCACCCAATCCTCTACCGGCCAAGTGTCGTCAAACTCGAATAGCCAACCTGGATGTTCGCGGACCATCGAACGGGTAATTCGATCTTGAAAAACGATTGGCATCGCGGACTCCTCCTGATTATGGGCTTGGCGCATCAGGCTGCGGGCGACGCCGCCAGGCGGCGAAGTCCGTCCTGCCGACTGGATCCGAAGAAGGCGCAACCTGAGGCGCCGATTGTGTAAGCGCCCCTGCAAAGTTCTTCGAAATCCTCGAACAATAGACCGGGCGCGCAGTTGATGACGCTCCCAAGCGGGCCATCGACATGGCGCTGGATCGCCGCCTGCATTTGCAGGCGCGCTTGCGGCGCTATATCCCGGCCGGAGACAAAGAAGCTCGGCAACGCGCCAGGGCCGCGCAGTTCCCTGAAGCGACGTTCCGCATAGCTTGGAGGCGCGCCCTCAGAACCTGCGAAGTTGCTGACCGGCTCGATTCCGCCCGAGACGTTGTCCGCCAGTAGCGATGTCGCGACCGTCGGCGCGATAGTCATCAGAGCATCGTTGCGAAGGCCGTGCTTCCGGATCGCATCAGACACTTCGGCATCGAGTCCGGCGACAAGAGCACGAGAGAGTTGCTCATCCATATCGAAGAGCGGGAAGCAGCCCTTCAGCCTTGCAAGACCCGCGCTCGCCAAATAGGCGCTGCGGCAAATGTGGGCCACCCAGCGCTCGGCCAGGCGCCGGCCGTCGTCGCCGCCATAATGGACGCCGCACATGATAAGCGCGTCCGCAAGCCCAGTGACGCCGAGCCCCAACCTGCGCCTGGTTTTGGCCGCCGCTTCCTGTTCAGGCATGGCGTAACCAGAAACGTCGATCACATTGTCCAGAAAGCGCACCGCCACGGCGGCGAGCCCGGCCAGCTTGTATTCCGGGATGTGCGCCGCCGGCGTGAAAGCGTCCTCCACCAGCGCCGCGAGGTTGATCGAACCCAATAGGCAGGCGTCGTGACCGAAGACATTGTCGTTCGCCGCGGCGCCGCTCCGATGCGAGCGCTCGGCGCGAAGCGAAGCGTTCTCCCGGTCGGCGAAGATGAGCCCGAGGCCAGCGCGATCATGGGCCCTCAGCAGCATCCCGCGCCATAGCGCCCGTGCGCTTATCGTGCTGAAAGTCTCCTCGCCGAAGACGAGAGGCCAGCCGCCATCGGCTTCAACAGCCGCCATAAACGGGTCAGGGATCAAGACGAGCCGATTGAAACAACCGGGATGGCCGGCGTGCGCATCGCCAACGAAACCCTCGATGTCCGGATGGCTGCAAGATAGAGCGGCAATCAAGGAGACGTCCGTCTCCACGATGTTGGCGGCGATCGCGCGCCAGACATCGATGATCGCGAGTGGACCCGACGGCCGTGCGCCGCCATCGAGGATGGCGCGGCCTTTCGGAGGAATGGTTGTAAAATCCTGCGCGATCCGGCCGCCCCGCCGCATCGTCCAAGCGGCCCCATGAAGGTTCGTTAAAATCGAGCTGGCGTCGGCCGGGAGCAGCCTATTGATGAAGCAGTCGAACAAGATCGCGTCCGAGCCGGCGCCTGCGCCCGCAAGCGTGCGGCCGCCCGGCACAAACTTGAAGCCGGTCATCGCCTGATAGAACACCTGCGCCCATCGGCGGCGCATGAAGGGCGAAGCCTCCGCGGCGGCCACGGCCGCCGCCACGCGCCGCCAGGTTTCTTCGACGCTCGCATCGCTCGCGCCGCGATACCGCTCCATCCAAACTGCATGAGAGATCGATCGAGAACCTTGGGGGCGCTCAGGGTCACCGGACGCTGGAATACGCATGCTCACTGACTTTCCAAGAGTTAGACGCTTAAGGCGACGAACGCAGCGTTAGATTGGAGCTGCGCGGTTTGAACATCGCCGAGGCGCCCCACATGCCGCGGCCAGCCACCCGTGGTGGCGGTACAAGAGGCGGCGCTCGCCTCAGCTTCCTTTCCTTTCCGGTTCAGTTGGCGGATCGATCTCGGCCGGCAGCCCCTCGTTGTGAGCGGGTCTGTCTGGCCGGTCTCTCTTTTGAGCTGAGACAGCCATCAACGACCTCCCGCTCTTGCACAGCGACGCCGAAGCCAAGGCGAGAACGTCGATGCGCCGCGCCTGAAACCACAGAAGCTCCGTGACAGCCGAAAGTGGCGCGATCTCATCGTCGCATTCCGAGCAGAGGCGCACGGTCCACCGGGAAGCTTTCGTGGAAATCTTCAGGCGGTGACGAACGGAAGCAACTTTCCCGCAGACGACGCAGCGCAATTTGTCTTCCACGCCAAGTTGCTTGGTCGCTCCGAAGCACGAGCCAGCTTGTATTTCCCTTGGCTCAAACCGGCGGCGCGGGAACCTCGATTTCGGCGGCGCGAGTTGCATAAGGGTCTCCCACTGGAGCAACAAGAAATCCTCTGTTTTAAGGATTGCTGACACTTGCCCACTAGGCAAGCAAAAATATATTCCAATAGGCGTACTATTTTTGTCTCTTCGGCGCAACTGTAGTCATCATCAGAACGCCGCCCAGGCGCCCAGGGCTCCCGCACAATTGGGGCCAAGCAACCAAAAATTGCCTTTTTTCAGCTGGGGATAATTTTAGGAGAGATTGGCTCGCCAATAAGGCTCGCCCTCTTGCCAGGCGGCTGCGGCGATGATCTCGGTGCAGGAACTCAGAAACAGGGGCCGAGACACCCGATCGGTGTTCTGGAAAAGCTGACGTGGCGGCAAAAAGAAGCGCAATAGGAGCGCCCACTCGCCATGCTGATGCACTTTGACAGCCACGATTGAGATTTTTGTTGGAATTTCGCCTTTGTGGAGCAGTTGCAATCTCAGGATGTCGCCAGGAAGAATATCTAGTTTTGAGAGAGAATAGGACAGGACCTGAAAGATTGCGAACGAAGTTCTGGAGGTTTCGCTTCTGCTTTCGTCTCCGAGAATGACCAAATCATCGGTCAAGTAACTAGACACGAACCTCGGTACACTAGCCCTATTCTCAGGTTGAGACATCACGCCTTCCACACGCAACACAAAAATCCAGTCTTCAGAAGGAAGATTACTAACTCGGATTACCCATAAGTCGCAACGATCTAGCCTATAACCGCTCACTCTTTTGTCCCGAGAAGCGTTGCATACATTCCTATATGCCGCGACGAACGAGATGCATTTTCATCTAATTCATTGAATCTTGTCGCAAATTACACAGAAGTTATTCCGGAGCGGGAGAGCGCAACTGGAGCGCGGGCGCAACAAGCAAGAAAAACACCGTTAGATTTCCATGGCTTAAATCAGGATAGAGCCAAAGGTCTGCATATTATTCGAGCAATTGAATATCTTTCTCCGCGCGGGCGTAGCCGTTTGACCGTCAGAAACTCCAAACAGTTCAAGCACTTATGTCACACCTTTGAAGCCGAAAAGATTGTATAATCTCCACAATGTGCCCGCGCCGCACGTCTAGCCCGCTCCAAGCAAGTCTTCTGGAATAACTCGGCTGACCAAATCCAGGCGCCCAACGGCGAATAGTTTTTGGATGGCGCTCACTGCAGGACGCGGCCGATGAACTTAACCCTCGCTTTAACCATATGAATCGGCGCCGCATTATTCTCCGAGCTGTTTGTCACCAGCAAATTGGGGCCGAGGAATTGACGCAACACCAAAGCGCCCGGCTCGCCGCGATCGCCCCCGACCTCAACGACAACGATGTCGCCCATCTTTAGGTCCGATTGCGTTAGAGGGGTCGTCTCAACAACGATGGGGTCGCCTTCCGTGATGCCGAGCTCATTCAGACAATTGCTCGTGACCTTGAACATCCTCTGCGTGCTCGAGGTGTACGCCTTCTCGAAAAACGAACCCTTTGGCGGCGCGTAAGGCGTCAAGTCGGGCAGGGCCGCGCCGCTCCCGAGATTCATCAAATCCGCGACCGGCACTTTGAAGAGCCGCGCGGCCACTTCGAGCTTCTTGACCTGCAACCCTCTTTTGCCCGCCTCAACCCGGGAGAGATGACTCTCGGTAATCTCGAGTTCCGCGGCCAGCTCCTTGAGCGACCACCCCCGTTCGAGCCTGAGCTGCTTAATTCGAGCGTTTGCCATCGCCGATATTTGCCCCTTTTTTTTGCAGCAGTCCACCGCTTCCTGAAGAATCTTTCCTTGTCAGACTTGACGAAAAGGTAAGTACATACGCAGGATGGTGCGCATTAAGAGGAGTCACGTATGAGCGCACTATCGAAAACGTCTTGTCGACAGCTAAGGCGATCCGAAACACAGGGCGTAACGCCGAGGGCAGCCGCTTTGCGCGGCAGCGTCGAGTCGGTCGATAAGCTCCCGGTTCCCTTGCCGACGCTCACCCAGAAGTTCGAGGCTTATCTCAAAGGCCGAAGAGAAAACCGCAGGCGGTTCGCGAGGCGAGCGGGCGTCGCCCCTTACACGCTGAGCCGCTTGTTTCCGAAGCGCTCCAATCGCAGACGGGAGTTCTTTTCCAGGCGGACGTTGCAGGCGATCTGCCGCGCAACTGAGGGACATATCAGTTGGCACGACCTCACCAGTCTGGCCCGTCCCTACATCCCAACAAAACGGCATCAGACCAATTATGTTGCGCCCGAAGACATGACGCCGCTCACCCGGAAATTCGAGGCCTACCTTGAAAGCCAAAAGGAAACCCGCGCGCAGTTCGCTGAGCGGCTTGGCGTCACCGGCCCCTGGCTCTCGCATGTCTTTCCAATCAATCCGAAAGCCACGCCAAGGCGGCTTGGCATCGAGGCGGCGCTTCGTTTTTGCAAAGGAACCGGGGGCCATCTGACGCTGACCGACTTCCACGAAGCGGGCCTATGCCCGGCGATGGAGGAAGTCATCCAACACAGCGGAATAGCGCTCGGCTCAAGGACCGGCCGCGGCGAACGCGCTCAGGCGAGCATCTGATGACGAAAACCGGTTTTGCCATGCGCCGGCTTAAACAGACCGCGCCTTGCCGAACGCCGCATCCCCCTCAGCGGAGGCGTCCATAGCAAGCAGAAGAGGCTGAAATAAAAACCCCGAGCCTTGGCAGAGGCCCGGGGTCATCGAAAGAAGATCGGTGATCCTATGAACGGGAAGTTTGCCGGCGTTGTCAAGAACGCCGATGAGAACTCTATTGCCTTGAGCAACGGAAAGTCCCGACTTTCGGTTGATGAGGCGAAGTCCGGCCTGCGGGGCCGGGAAATCGAGCTTCTGCGCTGGCTCGGCATAGGCTGGCCGCCGCAGAGACGAGCCATTCATATCCACTGCCCGATCCCCGGACACAGGGACGAGGATCCGTCCTGGCGCTGGAACGAGGATAAACGCCTCTGGATCTGCACCTGCGGCGGCGGCGACATCATCAAGCTCGTCCAAGAGGTCGAGGGCGTCGATTTCCCAGGCGCGATGGAGCTGATCGCCGGTTTTCTCGGCTTCGGGGATGCGCGGGCGAAAGCCCGCCCCACGAAGAACGCTCTTCCAGCTGTCGAAGAAGAAGATACAGACGAAGACCACGAAGCGGCGCTCAAGCGAAAGCGAGAAAGGGCTTTCCAGCTTTGGACCGAAGCCCAGGCGATCCAAGGTACGATTGCCCAGGTCTATTTCGAACAGCATCGCGGCATCGTTATCGACTGGGCCGCCGTCCACAGCGCGGTGCGCTTCCATCCGAAACTGTGGTGCTCGGAGCGCGAAGGGCATTTCCCCGCGATCCTGTTTCGCGTCTCCGCTTCTCACGACGGCGAAACCATGACGGTTCACCGCCTCTATCTCGGCGAAGACGGCGACAAGGCCAAGATCGCGAAGCCGAAGAAGGCCTACAGCGATTACAAGGGCGGCGGCATCTGGTTCGGAAAGCCGATTGAGGGCGGGACTCTCGTCAAGGCGGAGGGGCCAGAGAACGCGCTCGTCTGCTTCATGGCCGATCGCCCCTTCGTCGTTTCCGCCATCGGCGCCGCCAATCTGAAAAATATCGAGCCGCCCTCGACCGTCAAAGCGGTCCTCATCGCCGGCGACCGGGGCCGCGGCGCCGACGGCAGAAAGGCCGGCGAGGATTACGCCGAAGATGCGGCGCTCGCCGACAAGAAGAGAGGCTTCGGCGTCGCCCTGACCTATCCGCCGGCCCGTCCCAACGCGAACGGCAAATGGGAAGACTGGAACGACCTGTTGAAGAACGATGGCCTCGACGCCGTTCGCGAGCGCCTCGCTCAAAGCGAGCCGTGGGAGGATTTGCCGCCCGGCTTTCGCTGGCGGGAGGGCGGCGGCGGCATCGAGTTCTTGGCGCGCGAGGAGAAGGTCAAGCTCGACGGCACGGTGGAGGACGAAGTTTGGGAGTGGCTGTGCGCGCCCGTCGAGTTCATGGCCACAACGCTGAACCCGGACAGCAAGGACTGGGGCCTTTGGCTGAAAATCAAGACGCGAAACGGCATTTGGCACAAGGCCGCAATACCGAAGACCGAACTCGTCACCTCGTCCGAGGACATCTTCAAGCACCTCGCCTATCAAGGCCTTGAATTCAACATCTCTCCGCGCGGCAAGAACAAACTCAAGGAGCTGCTTGACGCGCATTCGCCCGAGGTCCTACGCCCTTTGCGTGCCCAAGATCGGCTTCCACGACGGCGTCTTCATTCTGCCTAACCAGGCGATCGGCGATGCGAAGGGCCGCACCGTCGTGTTCCAGCCCACCAAGCCGATCGAGCACTATTATCGCCAATCCGGAACGCTGAAGGGCTGGCAAGAAGGCGTGGCGAAGCTCGCGCGCGGAAACGACCGCCTCATGTTCGCCATCTCGACCGCCTTTGCGCCGCCGCTCCTCGAGCCGCTCGGCATGGAAGGCGGCGGCGTCCACCTTCGCGGCAGCTCAACGGCTGGCAAAACGACGATCCTGCGCGCGGCGGGCACGGTCTGGGGCGGCGGCGGCCAGTACGGCTATATCCGCACCTGGCGGGCGACGGACAACGCGCTCGAAGCGGTCGCGGCCGCCCACAACAACGCCTTCCTCGCCCTCGACGAGATCGCCGAAATCGAGTCGAAAGCGCTCTTCAGGGCCGCCTATGCGCTCGCCAACGGGCGCCAAAAGGAGCGCATGGGAAAGAGCATCGACCTTAGAGCCGGGACCACCTGGCGGCTTCTCTTCATGTCGACGGGCGAAATCGGCATGGCGGAGAAACTGTCGGAGGACCGCATGCGCGCGACGGGCGGCCAGACCGTGCGGCTTGTCGAAATCCCGGCCGACGCCGGCGGCGGGCTCGGAGCCTTTCAGGCCTTTCATGGATTTGAGGGACCGAAGCAGTTCGCCGAAGCCCTCACGGCCGCGGGCCTCAAGCATTACGGGCACGCGGCGCCGGCGTTCCTGAAGC
Organism: uncultured Alphaproteobacteria bacterium; assembly: GCA_963748525.1. Classification (GTDB taxonomy): domain Bacteria; phylum Pseudomonadota; class Alphaproteobacteria; order Rhizobiales; family Rhodomicrobiaceae; genus Rhodomicrobium. The sequence goes on along the minus strand of CAVVJJ010000010.1, from coordinate 3,430 downwards.
ACATCACACAGGACCTCGGCGCCATCGTCGAAGGGACCAAGGCTTTCCTGGCCCGTTTCGCCGACCAGACCTGCCGAAAAGACGCCGATGGCCAGGTTCGCCGCGTCTGCAGCCGCTTTGCCCTCATCGCCGCCGCCGGCGAGCTTGCGATCGTGGCCGGCATCGTCCCTTGGGACAAGGGCGAGGTTCGCGAGGCGTGCAAAAGGCTCTTCAACGAATGGGTGGGCGCCCGCGGAACGACGGGACCGATCGAGATTCAAAACGGCTTCGCCCAGCTCAAGGCCTTCATCGAACTCCATGGCTCCTCCCGCTTCACCGACTGGGAAACGCCGAGCGCGCCGACGATCAACCGGGTCGGCTTTCGCCGGCTGCTCGAACCCGGCGCCGAAACGGAGCGCGTCGCCTATTACATCCTTCCGGAAGGCTGGAAGGAAATCCTCCGGGGCTGCGATCCGAAGCTCATCGCGAGCCACCTGGTGAGCCGCGGCGTCATCAACCCCGACAACGATGGAAAATTCCAAAGGAGGGTCCGCTTGCCCGGCATGGGGGTGCGCCGCTGCTATGAACTCAACGCGTCCCTCCTCTTCGATGAGGACGAGCCTCTCGCCCTCATCGACGGACACAACCTGAACGGGTTCTTCGCAGCATGAGACCGGCCGGTTTGAACCGCTTTGGGCTCAGAGCATGCCGGGGGATGCTTATTTTCCGGTGCAACAAGGTGTCACGGTGCAACACATTGAAAATAAACATGAATTCCGTTGCACCGGAAAATGGACAGGTGCAACCGGTGCAACATCCGACTGTAGCGCTAAGGTATCGATGAGAAGAGATCGGGAGCCGCTGTGCGGTCGACGCCTGCCCAACAGGGTGGGCAAGGTCCTGAGCCCTGGGGCAACCCAAAGTCGAAAAGCGGCAGACGCCGCGAACGGAGCCGGCAGGGATGCGGCGCCAGCTCTTTACAGGTCCGCGAGAGACTCCCGCCCCCATCGGAGGAAATCACGGCCCAACGTGAGCAAACCGCTCGAACGACAAATTGCGTGCTGGCGCAAAGCCTTACAGCAGAAGCGACGGCTTTGTAGCACCCGTTGCGCCTGTTGCGCCGAGCGGAGCAGCCGCTGCATTGGACGGAGCAGTTGTTGCACCCGTTGCACCCCGCCATTTTCCGGTGCAACAGAATTCATCAATACTTTCAATGTGTTGCACCGTGACACCTCGTTGCACCGGAAAATAAGCGCCCCGGCATGCTCTGAGCCAAGAAGAGCGTCGCCAATGCATTCGCCGAGCCGCGGCACAACCATAAGGAGAGATGCGTGAGAGTGGAAAGCTATCGAATAAACCTCGATCCCGCCCTCCTCGATAGGCTGAGGCGGCATAGACCGCGCCATTTAGACCACAGGCATCTTGTCAAATGGCAACGCTATTTCGCCGCCAACGAAAGTTTTGAGAGCGCCAAGCTCGACGATCTTACCCAAGATCTAAAACTTCAATTGCTACTCCCGGTTGCCGAAGTGGCTGGCGCGGAGAAATTCACTCTCTACGCTAATCCAGGTCCGCGGCGCGACGCCGATGGCGAAGACGTTTACAGAATTGAAGACGTCGCCTTAGCGCTCGTCCGCCTTTATTGGGCCGGCGTGAATATCCCAGCGATGGCGTTGACGGGGGCGCTCCAAGGGCGGCTGAAGAAAAAGAGGCTCCTCACAGAAAACGAACTTCGGGTTCTTTGGACGCTCCGCGGCAAGCCGGCCTTACCCCAACGGATTGCGTTTCACTGGCGGGCCGGCGACTACACCGAGCACTTTGAACCTCCAGCAGCAAAACGGCTGCCTGACAGCCGGCTTTCTGTCCGGTTCCTCAATCCCGCGTTAGAGGGAGTCGAGCTCATCGCAACCGCGATCGGCGCCAAAACAAATCAGGATTTGGCCGCCCTGGGATGCGGACTTGGACGCCAGCAACTCCGCGCCTTGATTTCGAGCGTGAGTTTACCGGCGCGACTGCCAAAGAACGAAACGCTCCACGCAAGAAGCGCCCCCCGGCGACCTTGATGGCGTCCCGGAAGGCGCGAGGCGGAGAGGGAGAGAGCTGAGAGCGGAAAGCGAAGGGCCAAGCCCTAGAGCGAGAGCGCTCGGCTGAGCCCCTGATCCTTCAATCAACGGAGCATCGTTATGGCTAAGGCTAAGAAGAAAATCGGGCTGACCCAGCCCATCGGCATTCCCCTCGATAAGCTCGTCTTGCATGAAGGCAATGTCCGCCATGTCGAGGCGGACGCCGCGTCCATCGCGAGCCTCGCCGCCGATATTGAGACCCGAGGCCTCCTGCAAAGCTTGAGCGTGCGCGCCATGTGCAACGAGGGCGGCGAAGAGACGGGCGAATACGGCGTCCAGGCTGGCGGCCGCCGCTTGCATGCCCTGCAGCTGCTCGTGAAGCAGAAGAAGCTTGCGAAAGACGCGCCGATCCCCTGCATCGTCCGGACCGGCGGTTTTGTCGAAGCCGATAGCCTTGCCGAGAATGTCGAGCGCGAAGCGCTGCACCCCCTCGATCAATTCCGCGCCTTCAAGGCGCTTGCGGATCAAGGCCAGGGTGAGGAAACGATCGCCGCCGCCTTCCGTGTGACGCCGGCCGTCGTCAAGCAGCGTCTTCGCCTCGCCAAGGCGAGCCCCGTGCTGCTCACAGCCTATCGGGAGGACGAAATCACGCTCGAGCAGCTGACGGCGTTTTGCCTGACCGAGGATCACGAGCGACAGGAGCAGGTCCTAGAGGCGATAGGCCGCCATTGGAACAAGGCCCCTGATACGATCAAGCGCATGATCACCGAGACGTCCGTGGATGCGGAGGATCGGCGCGCGCTTTTCGTGGGCCTGGACGCTTACGAAGCCGCGGGCGGCTTTGTTCTGCGCGATCTGTTCGACGAAGACTCCGCCGGATGGCTTCAGGATCCGGCGCTTCTCGATCGCCTCGTCGCTGAAAAGCTCGAAGCAGAAGCGGCCGCCATCCGGCTGGAAGGCTGGAAGTGGGTCGAAGCCGCGAACGACTTCCCCTGGAACCACAAGCGCGACTACCGGATGCTCCAACCGATCGAGCCCGCTCTATCGGCTGAAGACGAAGCGAAGCTTGGGGAGATGGAGGCGGCGCTCGAGGATCTCGAATGCCAAGACGAGCTCAGCGCCGAGGATGAGGACCGCATCGAAACGCTCAAACGCCAGATCGCCGAGCTGCGGAACAAATCCGCGGTCTTCGCAGGAAATCAAAAAGCCATCGCCGGCGCCTTCGTCAGCCTCAGCGATGACGGCTTCTTGCAGATCGAACGCGGTTATGTTCGCCGTGAGGACCAAGCCGCCCTTTCAGCGAGCGACGACGATGCGTCCGGCGACGCCCCCGAATGGCTGGACGGCGAAGCGCCCGCGGTTTGCGGCGCAAGCGCCGCTTCCAATGG
>CAVVJJ010000009.1:0-39679 GCA_963748525.1 uncultured Alphaproteobacteria bacterium | reverse complement strand
ATGGCCAAGCGAGCCCTCAATGGTGTAGGGGCCGAGCGCCGCACGGATGTCGAAATCCTGAACGGTCGCCACGAAATCGGTAAGGCTGCGGCCGCCTGTCTGCTGGCGCAACAGGCCCACCGCGCGCCGGATTTCTTCTTTTTGGCGCGGAGACGGCGCGGCGCCCTGCTGAAGCTGAAAGCAGGCCGCGATCCATTCTTCGGCAAACGCGACGTCCGAAGTCGTCTCAAGCCGCGCCAGCGGGCAGAGGCCCGGACTTCCCGTGTCGCCGGCGAGATCGTAATGCGCGCCGCGGGCGGCGTGGGCGAGCGTGAACAGCGAGCGGCCCTTGTCGAAGGCGGTGACGCGCGCTGCCCGATAACGGCGGAATTGCGCGGCGATCAGCGCCAGAAGCGTCGATTTGCCGGCGCCGGTTGGGCCAAAGACCAGCGTGTGGCCGACGTCCGAGACATGGAGATTGAGCCGGAAGGGGGTGGAGCCGGTCGTCGCCCCATAGAGGAGCGGCGGCGATCCTGGCCGAAAAAGCGGGCTTGGGCATGTGGCGAGCCCGGGCCAGGTCGAGGACGCCGGCATCAGGTCCGCAAGATTGAGGCTGTGGAGCAAGGGGCGGCGCACATTCGGCGACCGCGTGCCCTGGCAGGCTGCCGAGCCAGGCCTCAAGCGTGTTGATGGTTTCGACGCGGCTGGAAAAGCCTTCGCGGCGGAGCTCCTTGGCGATCGCGCGGGCATTTTCGAGGAGCTCGTCCCGGTCCTCGCCCATCAGCACGAGAACGGCGGTGTAATAGCCGAACGCCACCAGATTGGAGCTGGCGTCCGCCATCGCTCTTTCGGCCTCAGCCGCCATCAGGGCTGCGTCCTCGTTCACGGGACCGCCCTCGGTGCGGAAGACCTGCGCGAAGAAGCCTCGGGACCACTGTTTCCATTTGCGCCGGTAGCTGCGCAACAGGCCCATGGACTCGAAGCTGTCGAGAAAGAGAAAGCGCGAGGAGAAACGAAACGAGATCGGCAGGCTTTCGAGGCCTGCGAGGATGTTCGGATAGGATTCCGCCGGAAAGCCTTCGATCGCGACCGCGGCGATGAACTTGTCGCCGTATTTCGGCGTATCGCCGCTCCAGAGCTCCTGGCCGCCAAGCAGCGCATCGAGATACATGGCGCAAGGCGGCACGTTGATGGGCGCAAGCTCGCCCGAGAGGACGAACTGGAGATAGTTCAGGAGATCGTCCCGCAAATGCTCGCGGCCCGACGCGTCGACGATGCGAAAGCCCTTCATGCGCCGAAGCTTCAAGATGTCGGCGAGCCCGTCTTCGATTTCGATGAGCGAGCGCTGGAACGCTTCGATCTGCCGGTCGCCGGAACTTTTCTTTTGAGCTTGCGGATCGTCGTCATAAACGATTTCGGCGAGGCGCGCGGTGCGCCTAAGCGGCGGCATGTAGCCCACAAGCAGCGCATACTCGGTTTCGAAATGAGCGCCTTCGGCGAGGAATTGGCTCCGGCGCTCTTCGTCGATGGCGCGCGTCACCGCGTCCGGAAAAAACGAGGCCGAAGGCTCGGGATAGCCGGCCGTGGGCAGACGCACCGCGTCGATCCACAGCGCGAAGCCTGTGCCAAGCTTCGAGAGCGCGGCGTTGATGCGCTGGGTGAGGTAGTTGAGTTCGGCCGCCGTCGCGCTTTGGCTGTCGGGGCCACGGTAGAAGAAGCCTGCGAGAAGCGAGCCGTCCTTGCAAAGGACCATGCCTTCGTCGACGAGGGCTCGCGTAATTGAAGAGGTCGGCTGCGCCCTTCGCCCGGTCCCGAAACTGCTTCAAGCTCAGCATGAGGCCTCCTCAATCGTTCGCGTGACGGCCGCGAGCGGGCCGGGAAGTAGGCGGGGTGGTTAAGCTGGCGCAGATAGACTTGGCTCATCATGGGATCGGCCTTCGCCATCATGCGAAGGACGCCGATCAGGAAGAGCCAGAGGCTGACGCCGACGGTCAGAGCCACGAGGTTGGAGCTCGCCGCGGGCAGCCCGGCGCAGGCGATGGCGGACGCCAGCACCGGCTCGCGCTCGCCGCCGAGAAGAAGGTTCTGCCGGTGGAGCGCGCGATAGAGCGGCGTGCGGCGCAGCCCGCTCATCAGAGCACCGCGCCGGTCGTGAAAAGCGTGGTCAAGATGGTGTTGGCTTGGACGAGAAGAGCGACCACCAGCACCATCATGATCACCCGGCGCGCGAACTCGTTGATCTCGCCGCCGAAGATCAGCATGGCGCCTGTGACCACGATGCCGATCAAGGAGATCGCAAGCGCGACGGGGCCTTTCAGGCTGTCACGGATCGTGTTGAGAGGGCTCTCCCAGGGCAGACCGCCCGTGCTCGTGTCTGGTGGTCGCCAGCGCGGGCTCCGCCGAAAGGGCGAAGAGCGCAAGGAGGCAAGCGAGCGCGGCGGCGAGCGCAAGTAGTTCGCGGCATGGTCTTACTCCTTGATTTGGGTGACGTAGTTGCGTCCGTCGTAACCGAGGACGCGGAGAAGCTCTTGGACCTGCCGGCCAGCCTTGCAGGTCGTGGTCTTGGCGATGACCACGATAAGATCGATGGCCGCCGCGATGGTCTTCTGCATCGGCGCCGCGGTGGCTTCGGCGACAAGGTTTTCAAGCCGGATGAGGCCGCCAAGCGCGTCATTGGCGTGAACGGTGGCGACGCCGCCGGGATGGCCCGTGTTCCAGGCCTTCAAGAGATCGAGGCATTCGCCGCCCCTCACCTCGCCCACGATGATGCGGTCCGGGCGGTAGCGCATGGTGGAGCGCAGCAGGCGCCTCAGGTCGATGAAGTCTGTGGTGCGCTTAAAGACGTGATTCGGCGCTGCGCACTGGATTTCGGCGGTGTCCTCGAGGATCAAGAGTCGCTCGTGAGCGAGTTCCTCGGCGATGAGATGAATGACGGCGTTGACAAGCGTCGTCTTTCCGGAGCCGGTCCCGCCGACGATGAGGATGTTCTGGTGGTCGAGCGCGGCTTCGCCGATGAGGTCGCGCTGCCGCGGCGTCATCGCGCCGGCGGCGACATAATCGTCGAGCGTAAAGATGCGGCTGGCGCGCTTGCGGATGCAAAAGCTCGGGCCGGCGACGACCGGGGGGATCAGGCCTTCGAAGCGGCTGCCGCCCGGCAGCTCGCATTCGAGGATCGGCGACTGCCTCGTAATCGTCGTGCGGTGGATCGCCGCCAAAGTGGCCATAGCGGCCTCGGCTTGATGCGGGGGCATCTCGCCGAGGCGCGCCATTGGGTGGCCGAAACGCTCGACCCACAGCCCCCCATCTGGATTCAGCATGATCTCGATGACGCCCGCGTCTCGAAGATTGCTGAGGACCAGATCGCCCAGTTCCCGCTCAAGCTTCTGCTTGATACGATCGGCATAATCGGACGCGTGACCTTTGGCGGACATGCCGGAACAATCTGCAGAAGTTGAGCGTGAGGTCGTTTATATGCGATCCGAGGACAAAGTAAATGACGAGCAACCGCTCGGATCTTACCTTGTATGGAAGCAAACGAGAGAGCGCTATGTGGCGTCTATTTTGACTCTGTGCTATATAATAAAGCGATTTGTCATTGGCGTTTACACTAGTTGTATTACCTCATTCTAAGCCCATGACGAGTTAAAACTTAAATATAGAATAGTGTGAATTATTAACAGCGAATTTACGCGAGAACTTCTATTCAGGCCGAACTTCAACAGCATTGTTATTGCCGCCTGGAAAAAACAATTCCCAGACTTCGTTTCCCTCAGAGTGTGATATTTTTGGATCGCTCAATACCTTTTGCGCCATCTGAATCGATCGCGGTTCATTTTCCAGGGCAGCATCGAAGCGCCCTTGAGCCAGCGCAAAGCCAAGCTTTACCAGCCGGTGAATATAGTGCAAAAACGATTGGAGTGGGTTGCCCTTGAGCGGCGATCCGAAGTTTGTTTTGAGGCGAAGGAGGCCGACCGTTGCTCAAGCCTGACCGTACGCAAGCAGCGGGGGACACTCCTCGTCAACGGAGGCGTGCGCTTCCCGTGATGACGAAAAAGCGCGCTCCGGACAGTCAGCCGGAACGCGAGATCTTCGCTCGCAATCTTAAGAAGTTTCGGGTCGAGGCCGGCCTCAGCCAGCGGGAGCTCGCCGCAGCCACCGGGATCGCGCAGGCTCATGTCTCCGATATCGAGAACGCAAAGCAGAATATCGGGCTCGATACGATGGTGAAATTGGCGCAGCGCCTCGACAAGCCGCTTAATCTTTTCTTCTCATAGCCGCAAATTCGTGCAGAGGCTGACGCGCCGCTAGCTGCGACAAAATGGGCGATGAAGGCGCTTCATTTCCGGCAGAAGAAGGCCGAGGCTGTGTGAGAAGTCCGGTTCGATCCGATTTGCTAGGCCACGGCGTAGGGACGTTGCTGCACCGGCGCGGATTTCGCGATGCAGGCCAGAATCGAGCGGGAACGGTTCCGACTGCGTTCTGGGCCGTTTGAGCGCGCCGCGCACGTCAAAACGAATAAAAAATGGCAAAATATGCGCCAAGCCTGCATCACCCGCAGCAATCCAGGCACGCCGAGGATCTTTATCACGCGTTTCATGTTGTAGGCGAGCACATGGAGCGACATTTCCGTTTTCACATTGTGCAGCGTCTTCATCAGGAAGTGCGCCGAGCCCATCCAGAACTTCAGGGTTCCGAAGGGGTGCTCCACCGTGCTGCGCCGCACCGTCATTATATCAGGATTACGGTCCAGCCGGCCCTGGGCCGCTTCCAGAACGGCCTCGTGCTCCCAGCGTTTAACGCGGCGTTCCGCAGCCGTCGTGCATTGTTCTTTCAGCGGGCAGGCTGAGCAGGCCGTTGTCGAGTGACAGCGCATGACTTTGCCGTCTTCCTCGCTTGTAAAACGGTAAATCAAGCGCTCGCCGTTGGGGCAAACATAGACATCTTCATCGGCGTTGTAGACGAAATCCTGCTTGCCAAAACGCCCTTCGGCCTTCGCGTTCGAGGTTGAAATACTTGGGACATAGGCCGTCACGCCAGCCTGATCGCACGCCAGAAGTTCCTTGCTGTCGTAGTAGCCGCGATCGGCGAGGGCGTCGACGGCTTCGGCGCCAAGGGCTTCCTTGGCCTGCTGGGCCATGCCCGAGAGCTGATGGCGGTCATGGACGGCGTTGGTGACTTCATGGGCGACGATGAGATGGCGCTCCGTTTCCACCGCGCACTGCACGTTATAGCCAACAGTCCCCGTCGCCTTGCCCGTCCCCTGCATGGAGCGGGCGTCGGGATCTGTCAGCGAAATCTGCGTGTCTTCTGATTTTTCGAGTTGCTCCCCGATCGCTTTCATGCGCTCGATTTCTTGTTTCAGCTTGGCGATCTTGCCGTTCAGCCGGGCGATCTTGATTTCAGGCGTGGAGGGCTGGCGGTCAGCGGTTTCAAGCTCGGACAAATACCGCGCGATGCTCGCCTCGATCTGCTCCAGCCGCTTGGCCACCTTGGTTTGCGTGAAATTCCGGTCCCTGGAGTTCACCGCTTTGAATTTACTGCCGTCGATGGCGACCATTGTGGCCGCGAGCAGGCCCGCGCGCCCGCACACTAGATGAATTCGCGACAGACTTTGCGGATGGCCGGGCCGTTGTCCTTGCGGAAATCGGCGATGGTCTTGAAGTCCGGCGTCAGGCAGCCCGTCAGCCACATGACTTCGACGTTGCGCTGGCATTCCCGCTCAAGCCGGCGGCTGGACTGAACGCGGTTGAGGTATCCATAGATGTAGAGCTTCAGCATCACCGCGGGATCGTAAGCGGGCCTTCCCGTGAGCTTCGGTTGAACGCGCCAGAAGCCAAGCTCGCCAAGATCGAGCTGATCGACGAAAAAATCGATCACCCGCACCGGATTATCCTCGGCGCTTCTTCCAGCTGAGCCGGAAACATCGTTCCCTGAGTGCGATCCGCCCCGATTATAAAGCCGGTCATGCCATCTCCCTGCTCTTGGAAGAGAAGATTCTGAGGCAGAATCAGTTTTCAGAAAAGCTCGACTTCTCACACAGCCTCGGCCGGGTGCGGACCAGCGCGCCAATTCCGGGGAGCGCCTGCTGTTGGAGGTTGAACTGCTGTTCCTGATGGGCGCCGACCCATCAATCGCAATTCTTTTATCGCTTTTTCGCATCTGCTTTTCTGATAGGCTGCCCGAAGCCGAGGTACAAAACCGGAAGAGCCGCACACTTCGACCGGTGTCATAGCGCGCCGTCACCAAGACGACGACAATCGGGGTGACTGTCCGCAAAGGCGCCCAGTTTCGCCAATTGGCCAGACTTCCGCTACCCGGGCCTTACCTCCGGAAGGAGAACTAGAATGACAACGATCAAAGAATGGCTGAGCGCCGCCGGACGCGACCTCAACCAAGGTTTCACCACCGCTCGCGACAAGCTGACCCATGCTCACCGCGTGACGTCGGAGAAGGTTACGCCGGTAGCGCAACGCGCTGCCGGGAACGTCGGCAGCGCGTATCAGGCCGCAAAGCCTCATGTCCAGGCCGCCGTAGTTTACGCCGCGCCACACGTGAAGCACGGCGTCAAATACGCGGCTATCCAGGGGCTTCGCTTCGTCATCAAAACGGAGCGGCAGTTCCTCGACTATGTTGAGGCGCATCTTCCGAAAGGGGACGAGGCCGGCCCTCCGCCGGCTACGCTGGCCGAGCCCTCGCCGGTCGAGCCGGTAGCCTCACCGCAAGCTCGAATTTCTCCGGCCGCTGGCAAAAATGAAGGCGATGGCGGAAACGGCCTCGATCTTCACCGTCAACCGTGAGCGCGCGCCTCGCAGGCGCAAGGCGAGGGGCTGAGGAAGTAACGACCTAATTGGATGCATTGATCTCGGCAATAGGCCGATTGCGGAAGTGGCGGGTCTCGAAAAACGATGAGGCCGCGCTGCTTGCTTTCAGATCTTAAAGCGGGCGAATTTTTGGAGCGCAAGCTTCGGGAAGATTGGTCCAGCCCCGCCCTTCGAGGCCGAGCCATTCGTCCAATGCCGCGCTACGCGTGACGACGTGCAAATCTCCAGTAGCATCCGCCGAGAGCGAGGAAACCCAGCGTGAGGAAACGATAGCCCCTTCGGTAACCTCCTATCTTTGAGCCAACGCGCTGCTTTGCGCGTTGGCTCGATTACGACGGCATCATGGTTTGGCTCCTGCCCGCGCCAATAAGACTTTGACATTGCCGCTCGCCACCGCCAGCGCGGTCGTGCCGTCTTCAGCCCTGGCATTGACATCGGCTCCCTTGGCGAGCAGCACCTGCACCACCTCACCGTAACCGCGCTGGGAGGCCACCATCAGAGCGGTCCAGCCATGGCGGCTATCCTTGCCATTGACATCGGCCCCGTTGTCAACCAGCGCTTGCACCGCCGCGCGATCGCCATTTGCCGCTGCCACCATCAGCGCGGTCCGGCCGGCGAAGTCCTTGGCGTTGATATTGGCCCCATTGGCAAGGAGTGCTTGGACCACCCCGTGCTGGCCTTCCTGGGAGGCAAAAACAAGCGCGTCGTTGGCGCCCTTGGCGCCCTTGGCGAGCAGCACCTGCACCACCTCAACGTGGCCCTTCCGGGAGGCCAAATCCAGCGCAGTGCCGAATTTCGATCCGGCATCGACGTCCGCCCCCTTGGCGAGCAGCATCTGCGCTACCTCGCTTTGGCCGCTCTCGGAGGCCTCCATTAACGCAGTCCCGCCGTTTATCTCCTTGGCATTGACGTCGGCCCCCTTGGCTAGCAGCGCCTGCACCACCTTTCGGTAGCCGCCTCTAGAGGCCGCCATCAGCGCGGTCGAGCCACTGTTCGTCTTGGCATTGACATCGGCTCCTTTGTCGAGCAGCGTCTGCACCACTTCGGGGTAGCCATTATTAGAGGCTGCAATCAGCGCAGTCGAGCCACTGTTCGTCTTGGCATTCACATCGGCCCCTTTGGCGATGAGCATCTGCACCACCTCGCGGTGGCCGTTCCCCGAAGCCGCGATGAGCGCGGTCAATTCGTTTTCCTTTACCTTTGCATGGACGCCGGCCCCCTTTCCCTTTGCATCGACGCCGGCCCCCTTGTCGAGCAACGCCTGAACCACGTCACCGTGGCCGTTTTGGGAGGCCAAGATTAGCGCGGTTGCACCGTCTTGGTCCGTTACATCGACATCGGCGCCCTTGGTGAACGGGTTCCACCATGCACCGCCTCCCCGAAGCAGCACCTGCACCACGTCGCGATGGCCGTCCCGGGACGCCACAATCAGCGCAGTCGCTCCGACACTGTCCTTGGCATTAACATCGGCCCCATTGGCGAGCAGTGCCTGAACTTTAGACGCATCGCCTTGGTATACGGCGTTAATCAAGTCCTCTGCGGGCCCAGCTAAGGCCGCCGCCGCCCAACCCGCCGCCAGAGCCAACCACCACACCGATAATACCCGGCGAATGCGAAACGAATTCTCGAAAACGGCTTTGGTTGACATGGCGATCACCCCTCATTGCAATTATAAAGAAAGCAATAGTGAAATGTATGAATGCGGTAAATCACAATTTCGGTCGCATTTGGCGCGTGCCAAATGAGCGGAACGGGGCAAGGGCGGGGATTGTTTCGGCCTCTTCAGAGAAGACCGCATTAGGATCCCAAAGCCGCCGTGGCGGCCACGATATAGCGAGAAAAAATGGCACGGCCGCAATCGACCCCCAGCACGCATACGCGCTGGATGATAGGGGCACTTAGACCTTCCCCGAAACCACCTGCCAAAGGCGCTTGGGCTTCTGCTTTCCGTTTCCTGTCTTTGAACGCGTCACCCGCGGGCGCTTGCTTCCAGTAGCCCGCGTGGGCGCTGTCATCGTAGCTCCTTAATTTTCGCCGCCGCTTTCTGCAGCGGCTTTTTTTTTATGCGTCTGGCTGATTCGGATGATGATCGCGAAGCGTGTGATGCGTCCCAGGGCTTCCTCCGATTTCGCGAGGCTCAGCGCCTACATCCTTGGCGAGGGCCAGAAGGCTACGAAGGGCGCCGCCGCAGCCGATCAAACCTTCGATTACATCCTCTCCGATCTGGCGGGCGGCCGCGTCGGCGCCGTGCGCATCACGAACTGCAACGCCGATACGCCGGCGCTCGCGATCATGGAGATTCTGGCGACGCAAAGCCTCAACAAGCGCAGCCGCGGCGACAGAACTTATCATCTTGTGGTCTCGTTCGAGCCCGGCGAACGGCCGGCGCCCGCGCAAATCGAGGCCATCGAGAACGAACTCTGCGCGGCGATCGGGCTGTCGAGCCACCAGCGCATTTCGGCCCTGCATCTCGACCGCGCGCATCTGCACCTGCATATCGCGATCAACAAGGTCGATCCCGCCACGCTGCGCTGCGTCGAGCCCTATTACGACAAGCGCAAGCTGATGAAGGCCTGCGACGAGCTTGAGATCAAGCACGGCCTCGCGCGCACCAATCATGGCCGGTCTGTCAAGGGCGGCCCAAAAGGCCGCGCCGCGGATTTCGAGGCCCATAGCGGCCAGGCCTCGTTCTCGTCCTGGGTGAAGGGGAAAATCGAGGCGCCGCTTGTCGCTCTTCTCGCGAGCAGCTGCGCCTGGGATGACGTTCACGCGCTGCTTGGCAAGGAGGGTCTCGCGCTCAAAAAGCGCGGCGCCGGATTGGTCATGGTCGACGCCACGGGCCGCGGCGTTCGGGCGTCGGCCGTCAACCGCGCCTTCTCGATGCAGGCGCTCACGACACAGCTTGGAGCGTTCCAGGCTTCGCCCGCCTCCCAGACGCAAGCCGCCTATCAGGCGAAGCCGCTCCAGGGCAACACAAGGGCGCTGTTCGCCGAATACACGCGCCAGCGTCAGCAAGGCGCCGATGCGCGAAAGCAGGCGCGGGACGCCAGCGCGCGCGACCGCCAGGACATTTTTGCAGTGTTTGCGAAGCATCGGGCCCAGGTCAAGAGGTCCGGATTGACGCGCACGGGAAAGCGCGGGCGCCGCCTCGAGCTCCAGCTGCTGCGCACCCAAAGGCTGGCCGAATCGGCGAAGCGTTTGCGCGCGACCGAAGAGGACATCGACAAGCGCTTCTTCTTCACCTGGATCGCCTTTCTGCAGGATCGCGCGGCGCGGGGCGATGTGGAGGCGCTTCGGGCGCTCAGATCGAGCGGCAAGCCCGCGGCCCGCGCGGCGGCCGACTTCATCACCGCTCGGGACACGGCCGCGGCGCAGACGATCATCCTTCAGAACCTGCGGCCGACGGTGCGGAAGAACGGAGACCTCGCCTATCAGCTCGGCGACGGCGGCGTCGTGACCGACGAAAAGGAGCGCATTCGCGTGGACCGGCTCTCCTATCAGGCGGTGCTGACGGCGCTCAGCCTCGGCGAGAAGCGCTTCCGGGGCAGACCTTGGCTCTCGATGGAACCGCATCCTTCAAGCGCCAGGCGGCGGAGGTGGCGGCCGCGCTGCGGCTCAACATCGTCTTCGACGACGATGAGATGGAGAAGGATCGCCTTGAATCTGATCGCGCAGAAAACGGCGCCAGCGCCTGCAAAAGCTGTTGTCGACTTCGTCGCCGCGCAAAATCGCATCGCGCAAAGACTATCAAGCCGATATGCTTATCGGCTGTGGGCCACGGGGGATGCTGGCGAGGCGATCTATAGAGGCTTGCGGACTATCGACGGTCATCACGCGCTGCTTCTGCAACGGGGAGCGGAAGTGCTGGTCAGGCCGGCAAGCGCCGATGAGGTCGAACAGGCGAAGGCCTGGCGCGTCGACGCCGCGGTTCACTACTCAGGCTCAAGTCGAGGGAGAACGCGATCATGACGCCCATCGGAGCAGAACCGCCGAAACCCAAAAGCAGACGAACGATCGGCTTCGTCTTTCTCTTTGCGGTCATCGCGCTCAACAGCGCCGCCACGCAGCATGTCGCGGCGAAGTTCGCCTATCATCCGGCGCTCGGCGCTCCGCTTTATGGGCATGTCTATGCGCCCTGGGAGTGGGTGGTGTGGTACGGCCGGTTCGGCGCCAGCGCGGAAGCGGTGTTCCAGCCGGTCATGATCGGTGTGTCGTTGAGTTTGGCGCTGGGCGTTCTGGGGCTGCTCGCGATCGGCGGGCGCAATCCCGAGCGCCACGAGGGCATTCACGGCACGGCGCATTGGGCGAGCTTCGAAGAGATCAAGGCGACGGGTCTTCTTCCGAAAAAGGGAAAGGGCGGCGAAGGCGTTTATGTCGGCGGCTGGCGCGACGGCCGCGGCCGGCTCCACTATCTCCGCCACAATGGGCCGGAGCATATCGCGGCGATCGCGCCCACGCGCTCCGGCAAGGGCGTTGGCCTTGTCGTTCCGACGCTCCTGTCCTGGCCGCACAGCGTCGTCGTGAACGATCAGAAGGCCGAGCTTTGGAACCTGACCGCCGCCTGGCGGAAGGGCGAGGCCGGCAACGTCGTCATGAAATTCGATCCGGGCGCCGAGACGGGAAGCGTGAGCTTCAACCCGCTCGAGGAGATCAGGCTCGGCACGCTGCAGGAGGTGGGCGACGTGCAGAACCTCGTGACCATCCTTGTCGATCCCGAGGGCAAGGGGCTTGTCGACCATTGGGCGAAGACGAGCCACGCCTTTCTCACCGGCGCGATCTTGCATGTGCTCTACAAGAAGCGGGCGGAGGGCAAGGTGGGCTGTCTGCCGGATGTCGCGCTGGCGCTCTCCGACCCCGACAGAAAGGTCATGTCGCTCTATCTGGAGATGATCCAGAACAAGTGGGGGCCGAACGGCGCCGTTCACATCACCATCGCCAGCGCCGCCCGCGACATGGTGAACCGTCCCGACGAGGAGCGCGGCTCGGTTCTCTCCACGGCCATGTCCTTCCTGTCGCTCTACCGCGATCCCTTGGTCGCCAAGAACGTGGCGCGCTCGGACTTCAAGGTCATGGACCTCATGAACCACGCGAAGCCCGTGACGCTCTTCCTTGTGGTGCGGGCCGAGGACAAGGACCGCATGAAGCCGCTGATGCGGCTCATCATCAACCAGCTGGTCCGCGTGCTTCTTGAGGCCCGAGATCACCTTCGTGAAGGGCCGGCCTCAGCCCCCGCACAAGCATCGGCTTCTGCTGATGCTCGACGAGTTTCCGTCCTACGGGAAGCTTGAAGTGTTCCAGGAGGCGCTCGCCTATATCGCGGGCTACGGCATCAAGGCGTACCTCATCAACCAGGACATGAGCCAGCTCTGGGGCGCCTATGGCAAGGACGAGAGCGTGCTCTCGAACTGCCATGTCCGCATTGCGTTTGCGCCGAACCGGGTCGAGACCGCGGAGTGGCTGTCGCGCATGTGCGGGACCGCGACCGTTGTGAAAGAGGATGTGACCACGAGCGGCAAGCGCTTCGGCGCGGTGCTGACGCAAGTGTCGAAGACCTATCACCAGATCAGCCGGCCGCTCGCCACCGCGGACGAGATCATGCGGCTCAGGTCGCCCGTGAAGGATGAAGGCGATCTGATCGTCGAGCCGGGCGAAATGCTGGTCTTTGTCGCCGGCCACGCGCCGATCCTCGGCACGCAGAGCCTTTACTTCCGCGATCCCGTCTTCCTTGATCGCGCCCAGCTGCCCGTGCCTACGACCGACAGCCTTCACCGCAGCGAGGTTCCGCCATTCCAAATCACTCGCCCGCCGCCGCGGTCCCGTCGTCCTGATCGTGCTCGGCGTCGTCGCCTCCTGCTCGATGCTGCTCGCGGGAGGCCTTGGCTTCCGGCTCAACGAAACGCCCTCGGTTCCGGTCGGCCTGTGGCGTGTCTTGCCCGTCGCCGCCCTCGAAAGAGGACGTGTGGTGAGTTTCTGCCCGCCGGCGACGGACGTGTTCTTGGAAGCGCGCCGGCGCGGCTATCTCCAGCGCGGGGCTTGTCCTGGCGCGCTTGAGCCGATGCTGAAGGTGCTGGCGGGGTTGCCGGGCGACGAGGTGCTGCAAACCGCCGAGGCGCTCTTCATCAACGGCCGCGCCCTTCCGCATTCGAGGGCGCTCGATACGGACGCTGAAGGCCGTCCGCTCCCGGCGCTTGAGAGCCGCCGCTTCGTCATCCGCGCCGGGGAAGGAATGTTCGTCGGCGCTCATCCCCGCAGCTTCGACAGCCGGTACTTCGGGCCGCTGCCGCTCGCCGCGATCGAGGGCGAGGCCCGCCCCATCCTCACAGCGAACTAATCGCCTCAGCACAAGGAGTCCTGCATGAGCGACCCTCGATTTGAAGCGCGCCTGCGATCTTATCTGGTTGGCCATCGAGAAAGACGGCGCCGATTACGACAAGCCGGTCTGCGTTGCGGTCGGCGACGCGGCGGGTTTTCTTTTTGCCTTCCAGCGGGCGGACGAGGCGCCGCTGCGCTCCATCGCCATCGCGCAGGGAAAGGCCTACAGCGCCGAGCCCGAGATTACCTTCGTGAAGGGCCGGCCGCAGCCCCCGCACAGGCGCCGGCTCCTTCTTATGCTCGATGAGTTTCCGTCTTACGGGAAGCTCGAAGTGTTCCAGGAGGCGCTCGCCTATATCGCGGGCTACGGCATCAAGGCCTACCTCATCAATCAGGATATGAGCCAACTCTGGGGCGCCTATGGCAAGGACGAGAGCGTGCTCTCGAACTGCCATGTGCGGATCGCGTTTGCGCCGAACCGGGTTGAGACCGCGGAGTGGCTCTCGCGCATGTGCGGGACCGCCACCGTCGTGAAAGAGGACGTGACCACGAGCGGGCGCCGCTTCGGCGCGGTGCTGACGCAAGTGTCGAAGACCTATCATCAGATCAGCCGGCCGCTCGCCACCGCGGACGAGATCATGCGGCTGAGGTCGCCCGTGAAGGACGATGGCGACTTGATCGTTGAGCCGGGCGACATGCTGGTCTTCGTCGCCGGCCACGCGCCGATCCTTGGGACGCAAAGCCTTTATTTCCGCGATCCGGTCTTCCTTGAGCGCGCCCAGTTGCCCGTTCCGACGACCGACAGCCTTCACCGCAGCGAGGTTCCGCCATTTCAATTCGAAACGGCCGCGGCGCCGCAGTCTTCCTGATCGCGCTTGGCGCCGCCGCCTCCTGCTCGATGCTGCTGGCGAGAGGCCTCGGCCTGCGGCTCAACGAAACGCCCTCGGTTCCGGTCGGGCTGTGGCGGGTCTCGGCCGTCGCGGTCCTCGAAAGAGGGCGCGTGGTGAGTTTGTGCCCGCCGGCGACGGACGTGTTCTTGGAAGCGCGCCGGCGCGACTATCTCCAGCGCGGGGATTGTCCTGGCGCGCTGGAGCCGATGCTGAAGGTGCTGGCGGGGCTGCCGGGCGATGAGGTGCTGCAAACCGCCGAGGCGCTCTTCATCAACGGGCGCGCCCTTCCGCATTCGAAAGCGCTCGAGGCGGACGCTCAAGGCCGGCCGCTCCCGGCGCTTGCGAGCCGCCGCTTTGTGATCCACGACGGGGAAGGGATTTTCGTTGGCGATCACCCCCGCAGCTTCGACAGCCGGTACTTTGGTCCTCTGCCGCTCGCCGCGATCGAGGGCGAGGCGCGTCCCATCCTCACGGCGAACTGATCGCCTCAGACAAGGAGCCCTGCATGACGGCCCTCGATTTGAAGCGCGCCTGCGATCTTGTCGCACTATAGGCGCGGGCGCGTGAGTGTCGCTTTGGTGCTCTAGGGTGAGCGCGGGTCCTTCAGAGTCGGGTCATTCCAACGCGGGTCATGCCAGGGCAGGATTCCCCATCGCGGATCATCCCAACGCAGGTTGGCCCACCGCGGGTCATTCCAACGGGGATCGTTCCAACGCCAGTCACTCCAATGGGCCTCACCGGGCAGAGGGCGGCGCGGGCGACCTCGATATAGAGTGTCGTCACGTCCCCGTAGCATGAACACCAGCAAAAACCACCCGATCACCGTATAGTAGGCGAACAGGAAGATGGGTAGTGCGCAAGCGATCTTCAGCGCTGTCCCGGCTATCCCGTACACGGCGTTGGTCCGGCGAAGATTGAAGACCAGCGAAGCGATAGCGCCCGCGGCGCCCAGTCCCATCAGAAGGAGCGCGTTGGAATCCGTCGTGTCCGATTGCAGCTGTCCAGCGGCGGCACATGTCGCCGATGTAAATCGCGGCCATCAGCACAACCCACCATGCCACAGCGTTCGCCGCGAGCGGTTCGACGCCGAACCGCTCTTTGCAACGACGATTGTAGAAGTCGCTGCTTCCAGCGAGCGCCTCGTACACGACGCCGATCGCGATCAATACAGCAATCAGGCCTACCAGCGGCATAGGACCTACTTCTCAACTGACGGTGGCAGAAACTATGTCGGACCCTGCATTTGTATTGTCAATCTCCGTTTGATCCACGCTTGATTTCGCCTCCTCTGATCGTTTAAATGCGATGAGTGGGAGCGTGATTCGATGTGTGTGCGTGCTTGCTTTTTCTTTTCGAGCGCTTCAAAGGGCTTGAACGCTCTGCATCGCTTTCAGGCCATATTTGTAAAACCAAGCCTGCAAAATAGTCTCCTCCAAACACCGTATTCTCCTGAAATTATGGCGACTCTGAGGAGCCCTTGTGGGCGCCGTTGTCGAACCTGTTTGACCGATCAATTGGCAAGTTTTTTGGGCAGGTCTCCCGCATTGATCCAGGCCCGCGAGGGCAAGACACCCCGTTTCTGTGCTGATCGTTTGATTGCCATCAAAAAAATGGGGATTGCGAGATGATCCTCGATCTTGAAAACCCGCCGCTTTCGAGGGATCCGGCCGTCGAGGCCGCCGCTTTTGTTCGAGCCCGGGCGAATGCTCGCGCGAGAACGCCTGTCGATCGGGCCGGAAACCCCTTCTTCCATCACAGCCACGCCGCGGCTCAACACCTCGCCCGGCTTCACAAGTTGGTGGGCAAGCGCGCAGCGGCGGCGCTCATCGCCAAAGAAGAAGGTCGGGATACGCGCTGCATCGACCCCGCTCCTCAGCAAGCGAGGAGGCGCGCGGGATGAGCGAAACGAAACAGCGCTACCACACCGAGATTGAAACCGCGATTAAGTGCGCCCGCCAGACGCGCTCTCACATTGATGTGGACGCCAAAGACGGCGCCCAGATCTACGCCTATGCCTTAAAGGAGGGGCGCATCGCCTGGGGCGTCAACGCCGCGGAAAATGGGTGGAACATCCTGCGGGCGGTCCGCGAGCCGAACGGGGCCGACACCGGGCTTTCTGACGCTCAGAACTTCGGCGTTGAGCTTGAAAAGCGCTATGTTCAAAAGCTCTGCGGGCTTTCCGATGCGGCGATCGAGCGAGAAGCTGCGGACCAGTGTTGGCAGTCCGGCTACGCGGCGAGCGTCGCGGATCACGCCTCCCATTGGCAATGGGAGGCCTGCGAGGCCGAGTGTTCGCGGCGCGGCAAGCCAGCGATCGCCGAGAGAGCCTGGGATGCGGCCACAGGCCCGAAAGCGCGGCGGGCGCCGCCGCTCATGATCCGCGAAAGCGGAACGGGGGCGCCTCTTCCTGTGCGGGTTCTGAAGAGCGCTGCTGGCTATTACCTTGGCGCACTTGGTTCGGACGGCGCTCCCTACAGCCGTGAAAGCGCCGAATATTGGAAGGCGCCGCTCGACGCGACAGTCGCTCTTGAGCTTGGACAATGGAATGCGCGCCGGCACGCCAATCCGCCGCCGGCCGAGTTCGCGCGCGATCGTGACGCTGTGATCGCTCAAGCCAGAGGGCGTGGCCGATGAAGCGCCGCAGCGTCGCTCAGAAGCGCCCGGCCGCGATCGCCGCGGCTGCTGTCCAATGGAAAGGCGTCGTCGCCTCCGGCTTGCATTACGGCTTCTACAAGGAGCGGGATTCTGTTTGGCGCGCCGGCATCGCCGTGCTCGGGCGCGGCGCGCCTTGCCAGCTTGGCCCGACTTGCGTGGTGTTTGTCGAGGACGAGCAGATCGGAAGCGAGCCCTCGCTCGAGGCGGCCAAAGCGCTTGCGGCGGCCTATTTCGCGGCCGGATGTCATCATCCCCGGCTCCGGCATGCGTGGCGCCAACTGCAAAAGAAAGGCGCTCATCGCGATGACCGGGAATGACCCATTGAACGATCCAGAGAACTTCGATTGGGAGACCTGGGAAGATAACCAGATCGCGGATGTTGAGCTCAAGCGGCGAAGAGCGGACACCGTCCGCAACCGCCTGTCTTGGCGCGGCGTAAACGAACTGGGCAATCTCTGGGGCGTCCTCCAGATCGGCGACACCAGGCACATCGTTGAGATTGCGCAACCGCCGCGAGACGGAACGCGCTCAGGCTGGCGCTCAGTGCTCATCGATGGCCAGAAAGCCGGCGAAGCGCCGGGCATCCGGGCCGCCGCCAATTTCGTGATCAGTCATTTCGTGAATTGTCCGGACCTTTGGCGGAGGGGCGCCGCGCCAAGCGCCCGGGGCCTATCCGAGCGAGCTTCCGAAGCTTCTGAGGGTGAAGTCATGTTGAACACGCGTGAGATCGACCTCTATCGGCTCGATAACGTTCTCGAACGCCTCGGCGCACGCCGCGATAGAGTTTCCGGCGATTACTACGACCTTTTCAACGACCGCTGGCGGCAAGCGCGGCGCTGGAAGGGCGATCTGGCGGCGCGCCCGGGCGAACTGACCCTCGATGAACGAGCCGGCTTGCTGGAGATTGAGCGAATCGCCGATCCCGAGCTCGGCGCGCCTCCTTATCGCGTATCCGCCCGGGGCGCTGACGGGCGCCCTCAACAGACCTTTCTGCGCGTTGTACCGGCCAAAGAGGGGTTCGTCGTAGCGATGCTTGGCGAAACAGCCGGCGTCGCAGCCTATACGCAGATTTCCGAGCAGTCTTGGAATAACCGCGCGGCCGCGGAGGAAGCTCTTCACCGAGACGCCTGGACCCGAAAGGAGCCTGCTCAGAAGCAGGCGAGGGGAGCACGTAGGTAAAAGGAGAAGCGATCATGCCCGCGGATACCGTGATTTTCCTTCCTGAGACTGTCGTAACGGGCCTCCTCGGCCGGGATTTGCCCGCCTCGGCCGGTCAGGAATTCAACTACGACGGCAAGCGCTATAGGGTGCGCCAGAGGGATCCGGGGCGCACGGAAGGAGGCGTGCCCTGTGAGTTGGTTGAGCCCCCTGTTCAGGAGAAGAAGCATCGGCGTCCGAAGGGCCGCGGGCGGTAGTCTTTTTCTTGGCCGCTTCCGTCCGATGCTGCACAGCGCCCCTCGAGGTTAAGGAGCGCCGTGGCGTTCATCATTTTCGCCCCGTTCGCGGCTGTCCAGCTATCAGTTAACGATTGACCGCCAAGGCAACAGAAGATTGTTCGTGCAAAAGCGGTCATTGTAGCTCCTTCGAGGCTTTCCGATAGGCTTACAATCCGTGTGCGACGCGTGTTTCGCCTCTGGGGCCAGGATACTGGATGAGCCATCACTACAAGCCTGTGTTGTTTGGCTGGCGCTTCGCTTTCGTTGCAGCCGCAATCTGTACGCCGGTGTTTCTCGCCATCGCTTCTCCCCCACGTCTCTTCACGTTTTTTGCAGACCGCTCTGCGCTCATCTCGACCAGATTTGGGCCCCTCTCCCTGAGTTTCGCCGCTAACAGCACGGTGCGAGGCAACTCGACCGCCGTTCCCGCGCTCGGGGAGAAGAGCCCGAGGGATTCAGGCCGTTGGTGGGTCAAGGGATCCTCAATCTGCATTCGCTGGGAGACCTGGTTCGAGGCGCGCCCGCGCTGCTTCGTGATCGATGCGCAAGACCAATCGGCGTTCGAGTGGCGCAGCGAGGATGGCGAGCACGGCGCCGGACAGCTTTTCGATCAGGGGGTGGATCGATGACCGATCGTCTCCAACAATTGCACGCTCAATATCCGGATGTTTCGCTGTCGGCGCTCGTGAATTTGCCGGCCGGCTTTGAAGGCGACGCGGCGAAGGTGCATTCCTTCGCCGAGGTCTGGGCGACCGCTCAAATGCTGAGCAGCATGCTCAAAAGTCATGTGCTGGGCTTAGGCAGGCCGGATGCGGACATTTCTCCGCACATCGTGGGGCCCACCTTTCGAGAGCTGGCGGAGTTTTACTCCGAGGGCTTGCTGCAGAAGGTTCGGACTATGGCGTGGAAGCAGGGCGGCATTGAAAAAGCGGAGGTCGCGGAGGCCTTTATGGAGCGGGTCGAAAAGGTGAGGACCTTGCAGGAGGACGTAAGAACCGCTGCCGGGGAGCAAACGCAGTCGAGAGCCCGGTCTCGCTAAAGGCAGTCGCGCTATTTTTTGACGGCTTTTCTGCGCTTCTCTTCGTGGCGGCCTTCATCGCCGCGATCTTTTCGCATTTTCGTTCCGCGTTTTCTGGAGCTCCCGCCGCCGGTTTTGGCGCTCCTGTCCGTCGATGGCGCGCTTGTCCCTCGGCGCCAAGCCTCGCGTTCGATTGTAGGCCGAATCGTCTATTCGCTTATAGGCGATCTAAGAGTGCTTGCCGAGGCCTCTATCAAGGCCCTCATGCGTTTCTGAGTCTCTTCGATTTCATGCAGCAGGCGGCGAACATCGATGGCTTTGGCGCCGTGCCCCGCCTTTGTGCTGAGCCACAATTTGAGGAGTCCGCCAAGACGCCCCTGATCGGCGTTTACCTTCAGGAGACCCAGGAAGGCCTGCTGATTCGCGGTCGAACTGATGGGCTGACTGAGCGCTGCGTTCCTCAAATACGACGACACGGTGAGACCCGCCGCTTGAGCCTTGCTCTCGATGGCGAGGCGTTCCTCCGGAGACACGAACGTCTTCAGCGGATGTTCCCGGTCGACTGGAGAGCGAACTGTTTTTCTTCGCATATTGCTATTCTAAAGCC
The DNA here is from genome assembly GCA_963748525.1 of uncultured Alphaproteobacteria bacterium. GTDB lineage: Bacteria > Pseudomonadota > Alphaproteobacteria > Rhizobiales > Rhodomicrobiaceae > Rhodomicrobium. Next base: position 19,961 of record CAVVJJ010000009.1, on the reverse strand, counting down.
GATCGCTGATCGCTTGCAATGGCGCCGGTCTCCGTCGAGCCGAAGGCGAGTAAGGACCGCGTGATGGGGCCTCGGCGAAGCCGGATGTAGGCCCACATCACACATCTTGCCATCCGCATCTCATAGAATTCTCCCAGAAACTCCTAGAGAACTCCGAGAAGTTCATCAAATCTTTCAGAACCTTTCAGAAAGTTATCAAATCTCCCAGAAACTCATAGAAGCTCGTAGAAACTCAGCGAAATCTCCCAGAAACTCATAGAATAACTCCAGCGATGGAATGGCGAAGCCGAGCGCGCTGTGATAGCGTTTAGCCCGTCAGTTGTCGAGGGATGGGCGTGGCCGGAAAGAAAGGGGGGCGGGCGGCTTGGGGGCAAGCGCGGCACGCCTTTCGCGTGCTTTCTCGCGAGATCATGGCCGAGCTCAAAACTTCCGCGAGCAAGAAGGAGGTCTACGAGAATTTCAAAGATCGTTTGGGTATGAGTTATGCCACCTTCGCCGCCTGGGTTAAGGTCCACGAAGAAAAGAGCGAGGCGCCGCTGCTCGCTCCACTTGAGGCGCCTCTCGATCAAGAAATCGCGGACGCTCCACGCTCTGCGCCGCCTGCGGCTCCCCGAAAACCGAGTTCCGGACCGCTCATCGTGCGGTCCGGGAAAGAGAAAACCTTCCATTGGGACCCAACGGAAGCGTTCGACAAGAAGTTCGACTGAAGAGGGTGTTGTCATGCAAAACGGATCACACGAGAGAGCTGTGAACTTCTTTCTGAACAGCAAGGGCGGCGTCGGCAAAAGCCACCATGCCGTCTTCATGGTGCAGGCCTACCGGCAGGCCGGTCAGCCTGTGGCAGCGATCGACGCGGACGCAACCTCGGCCACCTTCTCCTGCTACAAGGCGCTGCAAGTGCGCCGCGTGCCGCTGATGGAGGGCGACGACATCAATCCGCGGGTCTTCGACACCATCGTCGAAGAAATTCTGACGACGGACGCGAATTTCGTGATCGACACCGGCTCATCCTCCTTTGTCGAGCTCAATCGCTACCTCCTGAGGAACGGAATTCCGCAGCATGTGGTCGAGGGCGGAAAGCGTTTCATCGCCAACATCATCATCGCGGCGGGCAATCTCTTCGCCGAGACGTGCTCGAACTTGAAGGCGATCGCCGATCAGCTGCCGCCGGAAGTCGAGATCGTGGTTTGGATCAACGATCACTTCGGCCCCGTCATTCCCGCCGGCCGGCGCTTTGAAGAGCTTGAGATCTTCAAGATGACGCATGGCCGGATCGCGGCGGTGATTCAGCTCGACGATCACACCTTCGGCGAGAAGCAGACCTTCGGCGCGGACGTCTCTCAGATGACGCGGGCGGGCCTCACCTTCGCGGAAGTGCAGGCGTCTCCTGACTTCACGCTCATGGCGAAGCATCGGCTCAAGAGAGTAGAACAAGACCTCTATGGAAAATTCGCCGTTCTCCTCGGAGACGCCGCCTGAAAAAGACGATGAGACGCAACGTCTCATCGGAGAGGTCGCCAAACGCCACGGCATCGTGTTGGGGTCTGGCGACCCCCTTTGCGTCGTTTTGACTGTTCTTGAGCTTTTCCTCGATCGCTACCTGTCGAGGCTGGACGGGATGTTCCAGGCTCACCAGGCCGTTTCTTTCGAGGCGCTGGATCGCTCGAGCGAGGCCGCGAAGGCGGTCGCCGAGCAATTGATCACCTCCGCCGCCAACTATCATGTCAAGACGACGCGAGCGGCGGCCGAGGAACTCGCCGCCGCTTTGTCCCAAGCGGCGGCCGCCGAGCGGGTAAGGGCGGAAACGCTCGCGAGAGACGCTCGCCGTCTCGTCTGGATCGGAGCGCTTGTCTGGGTGGCGATCCTGTCAGTCGCCATTGGCGTGGCGGCCGGCGCCTGGCTGGCCCCAGCCGCGGCGCCGAAGCTATTTAATCCGCAATCTCAAGGCAACTACACGCACCGCGAGCTATCGCCAATTTTTGGCGAGGCCTGAAAGGTCAGGCTCAGCTCGTCGCGCAGAGCTGGGCTTTATCCAGCCCGCTTTAGACCGAAGTTCCTGCAGTTGAACTGAAGTTTCCCCTGACGTTTCAATCGCTTGCGATTGAAACGGGCAGTGCGGCATTGTCTACGCCGCGATTGCGGCGGCAAGATCGAGGGCCTGCCGCTGCTTGGAGCTGGCCTCGGTTGTGAGGGTGAAGGTCCCCATGCCGGGCTTTGCGTCTTTGGGGCGCATGACATTGCGCACGATGGTGGCGAGATGGGTCAGCAGGCCACGAAAGCTCAGGGCGGGCGACCCATCCGCGAGGCGCCGGGTGTGCGCCTTGGCGAGCGCGGCGGCGGAGCGGCTGGCCGGCGTCACCGGATCGCGTTCGCGCGCCTCCTCTGCCGGCGCCTCGTCTGCGAACAGAAGCGGCTTCCAGGCTTTTGCCAGATGCCATTGCACGTAATAGGCCAGCATGCTGAGGAAGATGTGGGCCTTGACGCGGGTCTCAAGCCGGTGGCGGATCGGACGCACGTGTAAGTCCACGCCCTTGAGCGTGCGGAAAGCGCGCTCCACTTCGGCGAGGCGCTTGTAGTTCAGGACTGCGGCTTCGGCGCTCATATCCGCCTCGGCGGCGGAGGTGCGGATGACATAGATGCCGTCCAGCGCAGCTTCGGCGGCGACGCGCTGTTCATTGACGCTGAAGGTGAAGGCAGCGTCCTGGATATCAAGGTCGAAGTGCTTGCCAACCTTGTATTTTCCGAGGACCTTGCCGATGCGCAGGCCAATCTTATCCTTTCCAGCGAGCGTGCCGCCGGAAGCCATGTCCGCGACCTTTTGAAGTTCACGCTCCGTGGCCGCGATCAGGTCCTTGCGTTTCGCCGCGCGCAGCTTGGCAAGCTCCGGGTTCCGGCAGGCCACAAGCCGCTCGCCGGGGTAGTCCTCGCTGGTCAAGCTGATGAGATTGCGCTCATCGAACAGATCGAACTGCAATGCGCCGCCCTCCGCGAGCTTGGCGATAGCCCCGCTTTTCAGCGCTGTAATCCAGTCCACGCCCGCCATGGCGCGCATCGCTTCAATCTGCACGTTGGAGATCATGCCGCGGTCCCCAACCATGACCAGCGAGGCGATGCCGAAGCCGTCGCGCACTTTCTCCACTTGCGGCAACAGCGTTTTTGGATCGGCCGCATTGCCTTCGAACACCGAGACCGCGACGGGACAACCGCGGGCATCCGTGAGCAGGCCATAGTTCACCTGCAGCGTGCCGGGCTTGCCGTCGCGGCTGTAGCCGATCCTCGCTAAGGGGCAGGCTGCGCCCTCGAAGCTTGAGGACGTAAGGTCGAACAGAACAAGGCCGCCCTCTTTCAGATGGCGCCTGGCAAGGCGCTTTTCGATGCTCTCCTGCCGCTCAATCAGCCAGTCCATCGCCGCGTATAGCTCGTCTTCATGGGCGTCAGCGACGCCAAAGTCCTCCGCCAGCGTTGTGTCTGAAAAGGCGTGCGTCATGGCCAGCTTGCTGGCTTGCGGCGCGACGATGCGGGCCGCGACCATCGCTACAACGAGACCGCGCTCGCGCGAAGCCTTGCCATCGATCAGTTTCTCGAACCCAAGCCGCCGCATGGCGATGCGCACGGCCTCCACGTGCCCGTGCGGAGCGAGCGATGCACTCGAGGCCGCCGCCCGCCGGCGCAAGCTTCTCGCCCTTGAGAACCAGCCGGATGGCCTCAGCCTGCTCCAGCGTCAGGGCCGAGAGGTTGGCGATGGTCCGCTTCCTGATGCGCTTGCCTTCGCGGATGCTTTCGCGAAGCAGGATGGCCGGTTTAGAGCCGCGATTGGGCACGAGGTCGATGTACATGCGGCGCAATCTAGCCGATTTGCGACGCCGCGCCCTAAGTCACGCTGACGCATTGCATGGGTACATTATAGAGCATCGCCGGGCGTACCGCCTTGAAGTGTCTCACAAATCAGCATTTTGCCCTCAGAACTTCGGTTTAGACGTTACGCTGCCGTCACCGGAATCATTTCTCGCGGCGGCTTATGACGACGCTGATCATCACAGAAAAGACCAGCCAGGCTAAAGATTTGGCGGCGGCGCTCGGCGGCCGTTTCGGGAAGATTTTGCCCGCCGAGGGCCACTTGCTGCGGCTCGCCGAACCCGATGAGATCGATCCGGCCTGGAAACGCTGGTCCTGCACGCTTCTCAAGCCAGATGGTCTCTATCCTACCCGGGCCGCCGCCGGCGGCAACAAGTCCGCCAAGCTGAAGGCCATAGCGGTGGCGCTGAAATCCTGCGAGATGGTGATCATCGCCACCGACTGCGACCGCGAGGGCCAGCTCATCGGCCAGGAGATCCTGGAGCATCTGCGCTATCGCGGCGCCGTGCAGCGCGCGCTGTTCACCGCGCAAGACCCCAAAACGCTGCGCCAGGCCTTCGCAACACTAAAGCCCAACCATGAAATGCGCCCTCTCTACGAAGCGGCGGTGGCGCGCCAGCAGGCCGATCAGATCTTCAACCTGTCGCTGACGCGCACGGCGACGAAGACGCTCTTGGCGCCGGGCGCGCACGGCGTCATCGGCATCGGGCGGGTGAAGACGCCAACGCTCGGCATCGTCTGCCTGCGCGAGTTGGAAATCCGCAATTTCCGGCCGGAGGACTATTTCGAGGTGGTGGCGCAGGCGCATGTGGCGGGCGGCAGTTTCGCCATGCGCCACGCTTCGCCTGCGAAACAGCGCATCAAGGACCGCACACGCGCCGAGGCAATAGCCCGTGCTGCCGATGATTATCGCGGCCCGCTCAGCGTCAAGGTCGAGCATTGCCGCCAGGGACCGCCGAAGCTGTTCGACCTGCCGTCGCTGCAAAAGACCTGCGGCCAGCGCTGGGGCTGGACGGCGGACAAAACGCTCGCCATCGCCCAGGAACTCTATGACGGCGACGGCAAAAAGCTGATCACCTATCCGCGCGCCGAGGCCCGCTATCTGAGTGAGAACCAGATCGCGGACGTGCCGTCTATCACCGCCGCACTGACGCGGTTGCGCGGCTTCGCCCATCTCGATCTCTCTAAGCCGGTCATCCGGAAAGGCAAGTCCGGCCATTTTTGCGATCGCGCGCTGGAAGGGGTTTCGCACCATGCCGTGGTCCCGAACGTCAATGTCCTTGACGACGACCTGGAGAAGCGGCTGGCGCGGCTTAGCGAGGACGAGAAGCGGCTGTTCGCCATTATTTGCCGGTCCTATCTCGCCGCGGTCATGCCGGACTATGAATACCGCCAGACGGCAGTCACCATGCGCGTGCCTGCGCCGCCTGGCGATGGCGCCGAATTCCGGGCGGTGGGGCGTATTCCGCTGGTTCAGGGCTGGAAAGCGGTCTATAGCGCCGCCGCGCCGGACGCCGCCGTCGATGAAACCGAAGAGACCCTGCCGCCGCTTGCCGACGGCGAGATGGCCCGGCTCGCCGATGCGCGCGTCGACGCCAAGCGCACGCAAGCGCCGCCGCGCTACAACGAAGGCACCTTGATCGACGCCATGCAGAACGCCTGGCGCTTCGTGGAAAGTCCGGCCGCGCGTGAACGGCTGAAAGAGGCGAAGGGCATCGGCACTCCGGCCACGCGCGCCGAGATCATCAAGGGGCTAAAAAAGCAGAACTTGCTCGCGGCTGACGGTAAATGGGTAGTCCCGACCAGCGCGGGCCTGCAATTGTTCGAAGCGCTGAGAAACGCCGCGCCTGCGCTGGTCGATCCGGGGACAACGGCCGAGTGGGAGATGCAACTCGATGCCGTGGTGACCGGTAAGGCTAATCATCGCCGGGTGATAGACGCCATCGCCGCTGAGGCGGAAAAGCTGATCGAGGTCCTACAGCAGCGCACCTGCGGCGCGATCAATCTCGCGTCCGCGCCTGCCAAGGCGGAAGCCAGCAAACGGCGCTCACGCAAGCCCGCAGCGGGAAAGGATGGGACAGCCCCCGCGAAATCTTCTCGCAGCAGGGCGGCTTCGGCCAACCCCAAACGGCCTCGCAGAAGCAAGGCTACCCAGATGGGCGGCGCTCCGGAGACATCCCCCGCCAAGCGCGCGGCTCCGACCGCTCGCATGGTCGCTTATGCGGAGAAGCTTGCCAAGACGAAAAAGCTGCCGCTCCCTCCCGGCTACGCGCAGGATTTTCAAGCTTGCCGCCGCTTCCTGGATCAACACGGTTAACCCAGCGATCAGCCTTCCACCCAATCATACATTAGCCGACATCGGGGTAGGCACGACGAACACCTTGAAACCTGCGCGGCGCACGTCCGCAATCGAGGGTGCTGCTGTCGTTGTCGAGCCGGGGCACGCGCGCCTGCCCCGCTGAGCGTCACCCCGACGCAATGAGATCTCCACGCAGCAGATTTCTTTCGGCTCTCTGGCCACTTCAGACGTTCACGAATTTCGTACCGACGCTCGTGACCCTAAGCCGCCCTTAGCGGCAGCGCCGAAACCGGACTTTTTACCTGTGGTTAGCGCCCGCCTTCCCCTACCACCACGAACGGCGCCCAATAGGCCGGATGCGCCTCGTAGGATTCACCCTTGCCGATGAGCGCAAGCATGGATTGGCGCATTGCCTCGGCCCGGCCCACTGACTTATCGGCGGCAAGCCGCCTCATCGCGCCCGTGACGAGCTTCACGGTTGCGTCTGAATTCACCTCCCAATGCGAAACGAGCAGCGCGCGCGCCTGGGCGTAAAAGAACGCCCGCGCCAGACCGGAAAGGGCTCCGGCATTTGGCGCGCCGGCGGCCGCGGTGTTGCAGGCCGACAGAATCACCCAATCCGCGTCGAGCTTCAGGCCCGCGATCTCCGAGGCGGTAAGGTAGCCGTCGTCCTCTTCGCTTGGCGTCGCGGGCGGCGTCAAAAGCAGGCCCGGCTCGCTGTTATCCGCGACTTGGCCGGCGAGTGCGCCATGGGTGGCGAAGTGCACGATGCGGTATTGCGCAAGCTCTCCCGTTTCGCTCAAGCGCTTTACCTCGTGCTCCGTGGCGCGGGCGCCGAGCCGGATTTCGCGCGGATCGGCTCCCAAGTCCGCCGCAACGGCGCAAAGCTCGATGGCGGTCTCGGGGAGTGGTACCTGCCTGCGGATGAGGGAAACATCCGCCAACCCGCCAGCCGGAGCAAGCGGCGGTACGCCGCGCACGCCCGAAAGCGAAGCCATGCGTTGCAAAGCGGCCTGTTCGCAGGTTCCAAACGCGCGCGCGAGCCCCGCCGCCTCCAGGTCCTGGGGATAGGAAGGATCGCCGTCGAGCAGCGGATTGCCGAAGCCGATCATGGGCTTGCCCGCGGCACTCGGGCGTGCCACGCGGCGCAAGGCTTTCAGCGAGGAGACAGCAGGCAGCACAGTGAGCGCGTGTTCGCGAATGAGCCAGGCCACAGACCTGAGATCGCCGCTCGCGGGCGGCGCCGTCACGAGCACTTGGAACGGGAGTTGAGTGAGCGCGCCGGAGGGCACGATCAGCAACTGCTTGCCTTCGATGAGGTCCTTCACCTGCCCGAACAGTGTCTCGTAAAGCCGGTTGGCGCGAGCCGTATCGAAGGGCAACGGCCCGGCGGCGGCACCAGACTTGCCATACTCCTCTCCCGTGAGCGCGATGCAAAATTTTCTGCTCGCTTCCTCGTTCCAAAGCTCGGCGTCGAGCCCGCAGCGCAAGGCGCGGACTTCGTCACCGAGCACGAAATCGCCGATCGGGGAGCGAACCAGGCGCGCTTGGTACTTCGTCACCACCCAGATGAAACTCTCGTGCACGGTTACGTCCCACTCCGATGCGTCGAGGAGCAGAACCAGCGCCTCATCCGCCCGAAGCTCGGCTTGAACCGCTTCGATGGAGAGCGCCGCGGGGCTCGCGAACGACGCGTAGTCCGGGAAGTCCGCCAGAAGCTGCTTGTCGATCCCGGAAATCCGCGCCTCGATGGCCTTAAGCCGGTTCCAATCGGCGGCTTCGGCCGCGGCGTCGCGTTTTTCCGGCGGCAGGGCCAAGGCCGCGTTGCGCTTGGCATCCCGCTTTTGCCACTCCTCCACCAAGTCCTGGCGCTCGCGGACAAGCGTTGCCAAGGCCGGATCGCCCTTGGCCCCGCGCGCCGCCATCTGCGCGAGCGATTGCGCCGCCTCCGAGCTGAACGCCCATTGCGCGGCCTCGAACATCTCGCGCGTCAGCTGTGCGTCCGGTGCCTGGCCCTCGGGCTTGCCGCGGTACAGGGCTTTGATGAGGCGCACGAACTGCCAGCTATTCTCATCGGCCTCACTATTTTTATTCCCTGCCGTTACAGCTTGACCGATCCGCTGTGCACCGAGCTGTGTGCGCGCGGCGGCCCAAGCCGTGCTGCGCCTCCCAAATTGTGCGGCATGCACCCAATCGCCTTGCCGGAAATAAAGCACCGCCAACTCGCCGGCAGTTCCAAGGGTCGCGGGGTGGTCCGGCCCCAGCGTCCGCTCCTCGGTCTCCATCGCGCGCCGCATAAGCGCTTCGACCTCGCCATAACGCCGCTGGGCCAAATAAAGCGTCGCCAGCGAGTTGACGCTTGCAACCGTTTCAGGATGGTCCGGGCCCAGCAGCCGCTCGCGGGCTTCCAACACATGCTTCACGAGCGGTTCCGCCTGCTCTGTCCAGGCCAGGACACGGTACAGATCGGCCAGATTGCTAAGCGCCATGAGCGTCTGGGGGTGGTCTGGACCCAGCACGCGCACGCTCGCTTCCGCGGCACTTGTCATGAGCGGTAAGGCTTTGGCCCGGTCGCCCCAATTCGAATAAAGCGTGGCAAGGTTGGCAAGGGCGGCGATGGTTTGAGGATGGTTCTCGCCAAGCGTGCGCCTGTACCCCTCAAGAGCCCGCGCCGCGAGCGGTTCGGCCTCGCTGCAGCGGCCCTCGGCTTGGTAAAGAGCTGCCAGATTATTGACGCTGACGAGCGTTTCGAGGTGCTCCTTACCGAGGATCCGCTCCCGCGCCTCCAAAACGCGCCGCAAGAGTGGCTCGGCTTCGGTCAAGCGGCTCTGAACCTGATACAGCGCCGCCAAAACGTTACGACTCACAAGCGTATCGGGATGCTCGGGCCCCAGCACACGCTCCTGGGCTTCCAAAGCGCGTTTCGCCAGCGCCTCGGCCTCGCCATAACGGCCTTGGAACTTGTAAAGCACCGCCAAGTTGCTCACGCTCGCTAGCGTGCTTCGATCCTCAGGGCCTAGCACGCGCTCTCTACCTTCGAGCGCGCGCTTGAAGAGCGGTTCGGCCTCGCCATAACGGCCCTCCCGGAAAAGGAGCTGCGCCAGGCTGACGGCGCAAGAAAGCGTATCGGGGTGATCCGTGCCGCGCGAACGCTGGTAAAGCTCCAGCGCCCTCCCCAACAGCGGCCGGGCCTCATCGTAACGGGCGAGGCTTATGTACGAACTTCCGAGCCAGGAGATGGCGTCCGCAAATTCCAGAGCCTCTTCGCCATGGCGCTGCCGGGCGAGGGAAACGTACCGTTCCGCCAGCGGAAGGGCCTCCGCGTATTTGCTTTGACGGTTGAGATCTGCGATCTGATTCTCAAGGGCTTTGAATTCGGCCGGGGGCTGCGCATCCTGTTCCCGCGGCGCGGGCTTCGATGGCTCCGCGGCGGGTAGCGCCGCTATCGCGGGCGGCGCGGCCGGCTTGGCCCCGAGCTTTACCGGTCCAGCCCTGAGCTTGCCATCGCGCAGTAGCCGCACGGTGACAACGGTGCCTGGCTTTTTACTTGCGATGAGCTTGAGCGCTTGCTCCGCGCTTACGACGGGGGTGCCTTCGATTTCGAGCAGGATATCGCCGCGCCTGAGGCCGGCGGCGCCGCCGGGAGAATTGGCATCGATTTTGGTTATTGCGGCGCCGCCATGGGTTGGCAAGCCGCTTGTTCGAGCCTCCTCGCGGGTGAGGTTGCGCAACTCCACGCCGAGATAGCCGGGCTGGGTGGGCACCGCCGCTCGCTGGGGCCCGGCCGTGGCAGGCGCCGCCATCGCGAGCGCGCAGACCATCGCAAACGCCGCGCGCCATCGCCGCTTCACCATATCTGAGGCCATGCCGTTCTCCGCAACGCCAATTCGTGAATAGAAATGCGGTGCCCGGAAAATGTGGTTGCAATCCGGCGCGTGTGGGACAAAGCAGCAGCGCCGTTACCCCTTTCCATGCCTCGTGTCCGTTTTCCGGCTGAGTTTATTGAACGCAAATGTCTTTTCTTGGCCCATCTCGTCGGCGGCGTTACGGTAGCTATCGGATCATTCCGGCCGTCGTTCGAGCCTGCCGGGTAGGCTGTATATGTATGTACATACATTAGACGTCGAGGCGGCGCAGAGAACATCTTTAAACGGTTTGGGGCGCAGGTCCGCACCTGAAGGTGCTGCGGCCATCGCCGGTTCGTCGCCCCTCAGGGATTACGTTAGATCTCGCGCTGTCACGCTTTAGGGCTCCGCCGCTCGGATTTTTCTTCGGCTTGCGGACTGCTCCGAACGCACTTGATTATTGAACCGACGACGCGGCCGTGACCAATTCGCCACGGCGTTGGCTGCATCCGCGTCGCGATTGCAAAAGCGTTAAGAAATCGTCACCCACTCCACATGGGCTTGCGGTAGCCGGTGGGGCCAGTGTTGGAGAGCTTTACAAACCCCCGCTTTGTAAAGCTCTCCACCTGATGAGCTGGCGGCGATCCTCGATGTTGCCTTGGGCACCATGAGGCTTAGCGATCCCATGCCGAAGGAACGCCTGTCATCTTTCCGATATGCTTACAATGACGGCCCAAGACCCCCATGTCACGCTGAGCGGGACATCCAAAAAGGCAATTGCAGGTTAGCCCTGCAGGACTACTTTCTTGTCTTTCACGACAAGATCTTTATGGAAAGCGATGTACTCAATCCCGAAGCCTACCTTCATACAGGCATTTTCCTCAAGAAGAGCCCCTCTGACGATTTTTTTGTGGGGCTCCCAACCGGCGCCGTTATCTACGCGGAAAAAGTGCGAACCAAAGACGGGCGCCCCGCGGCGAAGACCTTGGCCGATTTCCCGAGCATGGAAGACTATCTTGTCTCGCTGCACTCGGCGATTTTCATCCAGGCGATTACCACTGAAGTTTTGAGCAAGCTTCCTATCGGGATTGGATGTCTGAAAGCCGGCGCAGCGATTTGGCATGCGACTTCCATCGAAGGGGGGACGTGTTTATGGCCGCTGGAGAAGTTTCTTTCTTACTATGGGCCCGTAGCGGCGAAATCGTTTATACGTCTTGGCGGCATTATTGACTTCAGCTCAAGCAGATGATTGTGCGAGAAAGGGACCGTTTGGGGACTACTGGCTTTGGCAATCGCTCATTTTGAGAGCGCGGTGCGCGCAAATAAGATCAACGCTGAGCTGCTGAAGCGGCTGCCCGGACTCGGCTTGCCCGATTGCTGGCTGGTGGCGGGGTGCTTGTTTCAAACGATCTGGAATTTGCAGGCCGGCCAGCCGCCAGAAGAACATGTCCGGGATTACGATGTCTTCTATTACGATGCCTCCGACCTGAGTTACGAAGCTGAAGACGCGCAAATTAAACGTCTCGACGCGGCCTGCCGTGATCTGGGGGTCAAAGTGGAACTGCGCAATCAAGCGCGCGTACATCTGTGGTACAAGGCGCGCTTCGGTCACGAATACCCGCGGCTCAGCTGCAGTATCGACGGCATCGACCGGTTTTTGGTGACCTGCACCTGCGTCGGTGTTCGCTGTTCTCACGGTATGCCCCCCGCGGTCTATGCCGGATTTGGGCTTGAGGAACTGTACCGAGGCGTGCTGCGGCCTAATCCCTTGAACGTGCGTGAAACTCTCTTTTTCAACAAAGCACACAGTTATCAGCAGCGTTGGCCATGGTTAGAGATCGATCTCGATCCACCGCCCCTCACTGGCGTTGCATCATAGCCTTACCCGCCATTCTTGCGACAGCCTTCCTTGCCCATGCGCCCTGGGAACAATAGCCCGCGAGCCCGGTGTGTGGGCTTCGTCAAATAATTCCGCAGCTGGCGGTTAAGCGGGCGTGCGTCAAAATCCACCCCACTTCCGGAATTGATGCTGTGGACGGCCTCCACCGCGAACTGCGGTATGTTCGGCGGGAAGCCGGAAGGGGGAACCACGATGAAAACGGTTGCAGCAATTGGCTTGGATATCGCGAAGTCAGTTTTTCAGGTGCACGGGGTTGATGCTGGCGGGCAGGTTGTCATTTGTCAACGCTTAACGCGCGGGCGCGTATTGGCCTTTTTCGAGAAGCCGACGCCGTGCCTTGTCGGCATAGAGGCTTGCGGCAGTTCACATTACTGGGCGCGGGAACTCATGGCGCGCGTGCCGGCGCATGCATATGTGAAGCCCTATGTCAAGCGCGGCAAGAATGACGCGGCGGATGCCGAGGCGATCTGCGAGGCGGTCACGCGGCCAACGATGCGCTTTGTGGCGGTCAAGACGCCAGAGCAGCAAAGCGTGATGATGCTGCATCGGGTGCGGTTGATGCTCAACCGCCAGCGCACCCAGCTCTCCAACTCCATCCGCGCCCATCTCTCGGAGTTCGGCATCGTCGCCCCCATCGGGCGGCGCGGCATCGATCAGCTTCTCGCCGTCGTCGCGGATGAGAAAGATGCTCGTGTGCCAGCCGAAGCACGCCTTTGCCTGCAAATGCTGGCGGCGCAGCTCGCGGTGGTGAAAGAGCAAATCCTCGAAAACGGCCTGCGCGTCCGCGCGAGCGCCCGGCAGACGGAACTCGGCCGCCGGCTGATGGAAATTCCAGGCGTTGGTCCGCTGGTGGCGAGCGCCTTCATAGCGACGGTCGCCGACCCGACCGCTTCCAAGACAGGGCGTGACCTGGCTGCATGGATCGGCCTTGTTCCGAAACAAAATTCGAGCGGGGGAAAAGAACGGCTTGGCAGTATTACCAAGGCCGGAAACCGCTATCTGAGGCAAATGCTTGTGGTGGGCGCGATGGCGGTGATCCGCTATGCCGAGCGGCATGGAACGCGGCGCCCTTGGCTTGTTCAGCTGATGCAGCGGCGCTCCGCAAAGGTGGCGGCGGTTGCTCTGGCCAACAAAATGGCGCGCACAATCTGGGCGTTGATGACGAGCGGCGAACGCTATCGCGAACCGACAGCTGCGAGCGCGTTAGCGGCATAGAAGGAATAGGCGCGGAACTCCTCGCCATCGGAGTTGGGAAGGGCGAACAGAAGTGAATGCACAAAGCCGGTAGAAACCGCCGGCTCAGGAAAACCCACTGTGGGTCGAGCACTTCGAGTGCGAGGAATTGATTGGGACCTGAGACGCGCGAAAGGCATTATGGCCAGCGGCGCATAGAAAGGCCGCACGACAGGCCGGACACATGACCGCACCGACCAGCGCTATGCAGACGCTTCAGAAAATCCTTGCCAACGTCGGGCCGTCCACACACGACCCGACTCTGACAGATGTCTGATGGAAGCTTTGAGATCATTCCGGCTGTCGCTCGATCGCTCGACGCCAATCTTTATACTTGCATACACAAGCCGACATCCCCAAGTCATCGGTGAACGCCTCAAGGGTCGCTTATTTCACGTCTGCAATCGAGGATGCTACGGTCATGGCAGATCCGCCATGCTCAATCGCGCCTCGGGAGTTGTCTGGCAACAGCGCGCCGTCTTCCATCGCGAGCGCCAAAATTCGCAGGGCGATGGCGCCCTCCTCCTCATATTCCATGAGGGGGTTCCAGTCGTCCGAGCAAAGGTTCATGCCCGCGACAAAGCCCCGATCCCAACCCTTTGCTTGCCGGCCATCGAGAGCATCGTCAGCTCAGGGCCGATGACAAACGCATTGAAAAAGCCATCGAGCGTCTCAATCCCATCGAGCCGATCTTTCACCGTTGAAAGGCTGACCTGTTTCATGAGTGCGTGCGGACGAAAGCCTCTCGATCAGGTCACCCCAGCCAGATGCAGGACGACGTCACGATTGTGAAAATTTGCCACAGCTATTGTGTTTGTAAATGACCTAAGCGCATACTGCGCTTGCAAAGCGTCAATATTGCAAGTTGCGGCCCGGTTTGCGTTATTTGACTAAAATCGCAAGTCTTTTTTGCAAGAAACACCTATGCTGATAGGAACAAGATTAAGTTAGTAATCTCGGGGAAGTGCAGCAGCGTGTCACGGCATGGTCAGACGCCGGAGCCGGTGAATGTATTAGAAGGTCTCATAGAGCAGTCCGCTTTGACGGAAGCGCTCGATGAGTTCCGAAGCGCCTTGATTGTCGCCAACGGGCAGGTGCTGCGGCGCGCGAGACCATTCCAGCGCTCGAAAATTGGCTTCGCGGAGAACTGACATGAGCCCATCCGCCACCGCCAATATTGTCGATCTATCCCATTGCGACCGTGAGCAAGTCCAGTTCTCTGGCGCCGTGCAGCCGCATGGTTGCATGCTGGTGCTTGAGGGCGGCTCGCTGCGCATTCTTCAGATGTCCGCCAATTGCCCAGAAATGCTCGGCCTGTCCCTTGACAAACTGCGCACTGGCACGCTGGAAACCGTGCTCAAGGCGCGAACCGCCTCCATCGCTAAGCGCCTCCAAAGTGAATTGCTCGGCGGCGGCCCGGTCTATTTTACGTGCCTGACGCCGGCGGAGATGGGTACGGAGCGCACCTTGAACCTTTTCGCCCATCGCAGCAGCGGCGTGATTATCCTTGAGTTCGAGATCGTTCCCGATGGCGTTCGGCCCACAATCGAGCTCTATTCGGAGCTGCGTGCAACGATCGCGCAATTGAAAGCGGAGAAGACGCTGCAATCGTTTTTCGATCTGGCCGTGTCGCACATCCGGCGTTTTACCGGCTTCGAGCGGGTGATGGCGTATAAGTTCCTGGAGGACGGCAGCGGCCACGTCATTGCCGAGTTGATAATGGACGGATTTAAGTCCTATCTCGGGCTGCATTATCCGGCCAACGACATTCCCGCTCCTGCGCGGCGTCTGTTTGCGCTGGCCTGGCTCCGTCATCTGCCCAATGCCGATTATAAACCGGTTCCGCTTCTGCCGGAAAATCTTCCTGGCAGCGGTAAGCCGCTTGATTTGAGTTATGCCATGCTCCGCAGCGTTTCAGCGATGTACACCGGCTATCTCAAGAACATGGGCGTAAAGGCGTCCATGGTCATGCCTTTGATGAAGGACGGTGCGCTTTGGGGCCTGCTTGCCTGTAATCACGAGACTTCCCCGCGCCATGTGCCCCATGAAACGCGCATTGCCGCCGAGTTTCTTGCGCACATGATCTCGCTTATGATGGCCGCCAAGGAAGACGCCGAAAGTTTCGCCTATCGCTTGCGCATGAAGACCGCTCTCGACAGCATGACGCGGTCGCTGAACGACCACCCGGATCTCCACATTGGCCTTGGCGGCGGGAACGGCCAAGCGAACATAAGCCAATATATCGACGCGGGCGGCGCAGCTATCATAACTGAGGGGCTTATTACCCGCCTTGGAGACACGCCGTCCGGCGCCGATCTGAAGGACCTTGCCGTTTGGCTTTCGGCGAGCCCGGAACTGGTCTTCGCGACCGATCGCTTGCCGGAACTCTATCCACACGCTGCGTCATACACCAGAACGGCTGCCGGCGTTCTCGCCATCCGCTTGTCAAACCGGCGGCCGGAATACGTCATGTGGTTTCGCCCCGAGCAGGCCGAGACCGTCTGTTGGGCAGGCGATCCGAAAAAGCCAGTCGACATAGATACAAGCGACGGCACGATCCGTCCTATGCCGCGCAGATCTTTCGCGCTGTGGAAAGAAAGCATCCAGGGACGCGCCAAGTCATGGGCGGATTTCGAGATCAAGGCCGCCGCCGATCTCCGTTGGATCACCTTTGATGTTATCCAGACGCGCGCCGAGGAAGCCGAACAGGCCGCCAAAGCCAAATCGGAATTTCTGAACAACATGTCGCATGAATTGCGAACGCCGATGCACGCAATCCTTGGCTACTCTGAGATGAGCCTTGCCATGCTCGACAGGGAGGAGCACAAAACCATCAAGAAATATATCACTAACATTCGAACCTCAGGTAAGCGCCTAATTGGGTTACTAAATAATCTCCTCGATCTTTCTAAGCTTCAAGCCGGTAAGATGGAATTTAGACCGGAATCCGGGGACTTCAAGGATCTAATCGAACAATCGCTTATTGAACTGGATTCTCTCATTGTGGAAAAGACGCTCTCAATAACTACGGAAATAACGGCTGAAAACACGATCTCTGTATTCGACAAACAGCGACTGATTTCAGGTGCTAGTTAATATTATTTCCAATGCAATCAAGTTTTCCGAGAAAGGGAAGACGATCCAGATTTAACTTTTGGACCGCCAGATGACAAACGGCAATCGGGCTTTATGTTTCCGCGTGACCGACGAAGGACCGGGCATTCCCGAATCCGAACTCAAAACCGTGTTCGATAAATTCAGCCAGAGCAGCACGACCAAAACCGGCGCGGGCGGCACCGGGCTTGGACTTGCCATCTGCCAAGAGATTGTCGAAGCCCACGGTGGAGAAATATGGGCTGAGAACGAAAAAACCGGAGGTGCAGTTTTTTGTTTCTCGATCCCCCAGTTGAATATCAGGGAATAGGAAATAGCCATGTCTAACAGGCCAAGATTTTTGCAGTCGAAGATGAGGAATTCACTCTCGATATTCTCCAACATTACCTGTCCAATGCCGGCTATGACGTCATCCCTGCACAGGACGGCGTTATCGCCGTCCAGAAGCTGGAAGAGACCCCGGATATCGATGTGATTGTGCTCGACCGCATGATGCCGAAAATGGATGGGATAGAATTCCTCAATATTATCAAGGCAGACCCAAGATTCCGGGGCATACCGGTTGTGATGCAAACAGCGGCTGCTCTTGCTGAGCAAGTGCGGCATGGCATTGAGGCCGGCGCTGATTATTACTTAAGCAAGCCCTACGATCATGCGGAGCTTCTTGGCATGGTTAACTCTTCACTTGTTCGCAAGTTCAACTCCGAACTGCAGGACGCAAGCGAAGGTTTTTCGAAGGACAAGAGCTGCGACGAAGTGGAAAGCAGATTGGAGAGCATGGTCATCGCTGGATACGAGCAAGCCCTGGAGGAGGGGCTTACGCCAAATCTGGCTCTTACTATCATGCTCGACTGGGCCGCCAGAGAAGCTGAGCGGTTGGCGATATAGTTCTACCCGGACCCCGGACGCAACACCCTGTTGGCTTGTGGACGCGCTAGTGGAGGCGGCGATAGGGATTTACATCGTCGTCGTTGCCCCGGGTGAAGGCCAAGCTGGGCCGCATCGCAGCTTGAAAATCCGGTAGTATTGCCATTACGCGTTTGTGAAACGCCCTGCCGCTGGCGGTAAGCTCCAGTCGCGCTACCGGGCGGAAAAATATCCGAGTACCCACCGGTCTTCAAGAGCGCTGAGCTGCCTGCTTATCACAGCGGGCGAAACCCCCATTGCGCGTCCCGCTTCCCTCATGCTTCCGCTGGCAACCAAGTGTGTAAATAACTCAAGTACCTGGATCGGCGTCATCGAACCCCGCACAGCGATTTTTATACAAAATCTCAAGCACGCATCCATCGCAGCCCTCGATACCAGCCTGATCTAAGCCGATGGGACTTCGAAAGGCTAGCAGCGGAAACTACCTATGAGTACAAATTCAAACAAGATTTCGTGTTCCCCGCCGGTCCAATAAGATAAAAACGACACAGTCCCCGCCTGAAGGAGAGAGTTGTCGACTTCTGCAAACCAAACGAAATAAATCGGTGGCGACCGCTATCGACAGTACTTAAGCATAGTTTAAGCAAACGATAAAAAAATATAAATACGCATGCGCATAACTGTTTCTTCGGTGTTTGCTTCGGAAGAGCCGGGTCACCATGTGATCGCCCCACATTCGGGTCGCTGTGGCCGCTTGAGGAGCATATGCTGACATGCTCGCTGTCTTTTGAACGCGTGCGTACGCAGATGAGGCGACTTCCGCTTTCTCTGCATAGCGCAGGCTTCCCACAATGATGGCCCCTGGTCCTCACGATGTTCGAGCCGACTCTTTCCACGCAAAAATGCGGAAGCTGAGAGTTGATCTCAGCTTCCGCGGAGGCCTCGCTACTATCGGCAATCGAAGACGGGAATTCCGAGCTTTTTGGCTTTGTCCGCGAGGTTGCCGGTGATGCCGGAGCCCGGGAAGACGACGACGCCGGCGGGCAGGATTTCAAGCATCCGATCGTTGCGCTTGAACGGCGCGGCTTTGCCGTCGTTGGCCCAATCGGGCTTGAAGGCTATTTGCGAGACCTTGCGTTTGTCGGCCCACAGCGCGGCGATTTTCTCGGCGCCTTTCGAGGTTCCGCCGTGGATGAGAACCATGTCCGGATGCTTGGCGTGGACCTTGTCGAGAACGGCCCAGATGTGCGTGTGGTCGTTGTAATCGGCGCCGCCGGAGAAGGCGATCTTCGGGCCTTTCGGAAGCAACAGCTCGTTTTGAGAGCGGCGGCGAGCGGCAAGGAACTCGCGGCTGTCGATGACCGCGGCGGTCATATGGCGATGGCTGATGAGGCTTCCGGCGCGGGGTCGCCAGGCGGAGCCGGTTTCGGCTTCATAGTGTGAGGCGGCGAGATCGCGGAACTGTTCGAGGGCCTGGTGGCGATCGAGCAGGGCCTGGCCTTGGCTGAGGAGCGCCTCAAGTTCGACCGAGCGGATTTCGGAGCCGTCTTGTTCTTGTGCCGAGCGCTTCTGCCGGTCTTCGTTTTCGTCGAGCTGACGTTGCGCCTTCGCGGCGAGTTTGTGGAAGAGTTCGGTGAACGACCAAAGGGTGGCGTCGAGGTCGGGTTCGAGGCAGGTGTCCTGGAAGATGCCGGCCAAGGTTTCGAAGATGGCGGCCATTGCGCATTCGACCTGATCGCCGTCGGGCAGGGGGCGCGGATCGATTTCGTCCATGGGAGTGCGGTTGAAGAGCGTCAGTTCTTCGAGCGCTCGGGCTGTCGCCGAGCTTTCGTGGGCGGGTTCGTCGTCTTCGGGAAGAGTGTTCGCCATGATGTCCTCCTGAGCTTGGAGGCCGCCTTTCGCGGCCTTGCTGGCGAGGCTCTCGCCAGAGGCGCGGGCGGAGGCCGCACCGCAAGGCGCGCGGAAGCGCCCAAGGCCGAAGCGAAGCGGAGGACGGCGTAGGGCCGTTATTTTGTTTGGCGATGCAAAGGGCGCCGCAGGCGACCGGCGGAAAATAACGGCCGTCTCGCCGTTGCCCGCCGCCGGCGCGTCTGGCCTCCTCGCCACTCTCAAGGCGCGAAGCGGATCTCCTCGCAGGAGGACATGGCGATGCATGACGGCAGGCGAACCCGCCGTCGATCGCGGCTGCTATGCTGCGAACCGGATGCGATCTTCCGGCGCCATTTGCGGGACGATCCGCGCTTTGACGATTTGGGCCGGCGCTTCGCAAAGGTCGATGTTGAGATCCTTGGCGATCGAGGTCAGGACCATCAACTCGATGCCGGCGTCGTCGCATCGCTGGCCGAGCTGCTTTCCCGCAAAGGCGCCTGACGCATCGTTTTCGCGAAGGAGGTAGAGCCGGCGGAGGCTTTTCGGCAGGACGAGCGCCGAAAGATGGGCGGCGGACAGGGCCGCCGCCATGGGCATTGCCGGAAACAGCGACAACAGGGAAAGAACGGTCTCGATGCCCTCGCCGGCCGCCATGACGTTTTCCGCCGCCCCGAACCGCACCGCATCGCCCAACAGATTGCCCATCGCGCGCCGCGGTTCCGGCAGGGGGCCTTGCCGCCGCCGTCGCGGGCGAGCAGGTGCGCTGCAGCCCGAAGAGTTTGCCGCGCTCATCGGTCACGACGCCCAGGAGCGCGGGCCATTCTTCACAAGGTCCATCGGCCTCCGGACGGTAGAAGCACGTTGGGTGGAACCTCAAAGACGGCCAGGACAATCTCGCCGTGATGCGGCGGCGCCGCAGATAGGTCTCGGCGATCGTGCCCGTTATGGGTTGCGACAGGGCGTGCAGACGCGCCGCAGC
>CAVVJJ010000008.1:0-199490 GCA_963748525.1 uncultured Alphaproteobacteria bacterium | reverse complement strand
TCGCCTGAGAGACGGCTCTATGGGCGGCGCCCATGCCCTCTCGAAGATGCCGGCGAAGGAGGTTGCCGCAGCACTCAGCGACTAAGGCTTGCGGCGTCTCTTGAATGCGTCGCGTTTGCAGCGGCGAGCGCGACCCGACCGGGCCTAAGCTGCGCCCGAGGTTCTCGCGCGCGCCTTTGCGATCTCGCGCTTCAGTCGGCGGGCCTTTAGCGAAAGCTCCTCTTCCTTCGCCTTCAAGAGGAAGGCGTCGAGACCGCCGCGATGCTCGACCGAGCGCAGCGCATTTGCGCTGATCCTCAGCCGAACGCCCCGTCCAAGCGCATCGCTCAGCAACGTGACCGCGCAAAGGTTCGGCAGGTAGCGCCGCTTTGTTTTAATATTCGAGTGGCTAACGAGATGACCGACGAGGCCACCCTTGCCTGTGAGTTCGCACTGGCGCGACATGATCGGACCTAACAGTGATTGGAAATCGGCGCATTGCCTAAGCCCCGATCATGTAACGCCGAGCGCCGCGCGGGTCAAGTCCGGATTGCCTCACGCCGTTCAGCGGCCCGCGTCAAGCTCGTCGCGAACCGCTTTGCGCAACTCTTCCAGGAAAGGCTTCAAATTGCGGCCTGGGCAATCCGTTTGATCATAGTCTCCGTGGCCGGAAATATTCTCCGGCGCGATGGCGTATTTGAGCGCGAGCCATGTGACAAGCTTCGTCAGCGACTCAAGCTCCGCCTTCGACGGCTCCTCGCGCTCGAAATCGCCTTCGACGACGATCTGAATGCGGTCCTCGTTGTCGAAACTCGTTACGCCGTCGCCCTGGAAGCCAGGGTCGCGGCCCTCGCCGATTCGGCCTGAAACGTCGATGTAGTAATGATAGGGAACGTCGCCCCATGCCGGCTTCGATAAGGCGCCGACTTTGCCTGGCGACATCGCGAAGCCTTGCAGGCCGCGAAGCTTGACTTCGAGGGAAAGTTTCGGCTGCGTGCGCTCGCCGGTGTGATGAATGATGATTTCGCCGGGCTTCTGCTCTGTCATAAGGTCTGTGTTGGCGGGAAGTGCGCCCCAGGCGGCGCGGGGCAAGATTTGCGGTTCATCCGCCGAAGCGGATTGAGCAGCGCAGGCGGCCGCAAACAGGCAAAAAATAAAGGCGCAAAGGAATTGCGCCCTTATGAGGCGGCCGCGGCAATCGCTCTTTCTGTCGGTCACGGCAGACCCACGATCATCGTCCGCGCCACACCTGGCGCCACATTTCGCCCCACGTGATTTTTTATCAGCATCGCGCTGGTTCTGGAAGGCGCGCCGCGAAATTTATTACAGCGGATAGCAGGAGCATCGGCGAGAAGGCATATCTCGCGCGGGCTTCCTCGCCGCCATTCTTTCGGGCCAAAATACGCGCTAAGGCAGCGCAATGGATTCGTCTTCTTCCGCCGCCCGGTTTCTTGGCGGGGTTCCGGCTTTCGCAAGCCTCGGGCCCGCGCAGCTCAACCGGTTGTTCGCCTTCACGGCGCTTAAGGTGATCGCAAAGGGCCAGCCCGCCACGATAGCGGGCGCTGTCGTGGACGAACTTGGCGTGATCTTGTCCGGGCGAGTCGCAGAGTGCGGCAAGGCGACGGACGCTGCAGAGTTCGGCCGGGGCGCCGCGCTGGAAGCCGAGGCGTTCTTCGAGCAAGGCCCGGCTGCGGCGACGCTTATAGCGCTTCGCGAAACGGTGCTGCTGACGCTTGGCTGGGATGATCTTGCGGCCGCTTTTCATGCCTATCCCGATGTTCTCGCCTGCGCTCTCGCGGCGATAGGAGCGAGCGGAGCGGCGACGGCGCCGCGTGACGCCGCGCAAAAGCCCTCGCGCCTCGTCCTGTGCCCGGCTGGCGCAAAGGGACGCTTGGACGAGGACGTCAAGGCCGCGCTTCTTACCGCTCTCGAAGACCTCGCCGAGGTCAGGGTTCTCAGGCGCGAAAGCTTTGGCTCGCTTGCGCTCGACGCCCCCGACGCCGCTCACTGGCTTCAGGAGCAGGAGTTGGATTTCGACCTGACCGTGATCTTCGGCGACCCGGCCGACAACGACTTCGCAGAGAGCGCCATCGAGGAGGCCGATGAAATTCTCTTCGTCGGATGCAATGGCGGCCCGGCTTTATCGACGCTCGAACAGCACGCGCTGGGGCGCCGCGGCGCGACCCGCTGCCGGCTGCTTCTCAACAAGGGCAGCGGATTTTCCCAGAAGCACGCCAGCGATTGGATCGCGCCCCGGCCCTATCGATCGACGCAGCTTGCGGACCTCGCCTCGCCAGCCGCCGCCACGCTTATCGCGTCGTCGCTTTGCGGCAAGGGGAATGTCATCGCCGCCGCCAGCCGAGGGGTCCACGCCGCAGCGATTCTCGGTGCGCTCCAGGCCTTCGAAGCCAGCGGCGCCTCTGCCGTCGCCCTCGCGGCCGCGGGCAGCGCGATCCTGCCGGCCGGCCTTCTGGCGTGCGGCGCAAGCCTTGCCGAAACGGAGGCGGTTTTCCGCGAACTCGCCAATCCTCAAAGCTTCAAGCGCGCGGCGAAAGCGGACGCGGGCTTGTACGAGGCCGCGCCTGCCGACAACGCGCTCACTTCCGCCTTGCCGGCGCTGGACATCGGTCTTCCGGCGCGGCCTTTCGCGGCCATATCGCTTTCCCTGTCGAGGAATGCGCCCCGGCCGCATTGGCAGGGCCGGCTTCAAGACGCAATCCGCGCGGGCCTGGCCCCTCCCGGCATGCTGGCGCCCTTCATAGCGGAGGACGGAGACATTCTGGTCAGCGGCGAGAACGAGATCGAGGCGCTCGTCGAAGCTGCCGCCAGGCTTTCCGCGTCGCCGCTCATTATCCTCTACGCGGACGCTCCCGCGCTTGGCGTCTCGGACGTGCCATACCGCCAGCTCTCCGGCGGCTCCTTTTGGCTGACGACTTTCGCCCCGGCCGCGCCGGGAAAGCGCCTGCGTCTCGAAACCATTCTTGGCGCGCCTCGCCCGAGAAGCGCCGCCGCCGTCGCGCAGCGCTTTTGCGCGCAAAGCTACGGCGTCCCCATCCCCGAAGGCGTCAGTCCGATGGACTGGGCGGAATGGAGGAGGCTACGCGATCAAGCCTTCGACTGGACCTCGGCCGAGATCGAGGCCCGCCAGCGCGCGCAGGAATAGCGCCGGCGTTGTGGTAAACCTTGGCGCATGGGATGGCCGCGCTCAAGACGCCCTTTCTTCTCGCGCCGATTTACGTCATATGCGTTGAAGAGAATGAAACGCCGCCGCATCAAGACACAAAGGCCAATGCCCAACCGCAGGCCCATCGCAAGCGCGCCGAAGAAGGAGACGCCCGCGACGCGCTCCGCCGCTGCGCTGCCGTTCAGGCTTCTCAGCAGAACGGTCGTGCGCGCGATCCAGGTCGTTTTCGCTCTCCTGGTCATTATCCTGCACCCGTTCAAGTGGCTGATCGACACCGTCGGCCGTTCCGCGCTCGTCCAGAACTATGTGAAGCCGGCCTTCCGGGGCGTCGCCGACGCTGTCTACGAACCCTATTTCGCCTATTTGAGGGAACTGCCGCCCTTCTGGGCGACATTCAGCATCGCGCTGCCGCTCGCCGTGCTGGAGCCGGCGAAATTCGTCGCCACCATCATGATCGCGGTGCGGCCCAAAATCGGCGTGCTGCTCTGGCTATTCCTGCAGGCCATTAGCTTCGTGCTGATCGAGCGGACCTGGGCCGCCGTCCGGCCGCAGAGCCGGAAAATCTGGCTTGTCAGCCGGCTGCACGCATATATCTGGCTCAACGTCGCCTACGGCAAGCACTGGATCAAGACATCCGCCGTTTACCAGACGCTGGAGCGGTGGAGGGACGGGGCGCAACGCGCCCTGCGCGCCTTCTTCCTGCGTTTCCGGCCGAGGCGGCGAGGCTAGACAACGGCGTCCGCCTCAAAGCAGCCCGTGCGACTTGGCGAGCGCCGACAGCGGGCGCAGCGGGCGAGGACCGACATGGGAAATCACCTCCGACGCCGCAAGGCTGCCGAGCCGTCCGCAGGCTTCGAGGTCCCTGCCCGTGGCGATCCCGAACAGGAAGCCCGCGGCATAGAGATCGCCCGCGCCTGTCGCGTCCACCACCTTGTCGACTGGCACGACGGGAACATTGACCGTGCGTTCGCCTTCCAGGATGACGGCGCCCTTCTCGCTGCGGGTGACGGCGGCCAGCGCGCACTCCGTTCTCAGCGCCGCGCAGGCCTCCTCGAAGGAAGCGCCGGGATAAAGCGAAAGCAGCTCTTTCTCGTTTGCGAACACGATGTCCACGCGGTCGCGAATGAAGGCGCGGAAGCCGTCGCGATGGCGGTCGACGCAGAATGGATCGGACAGCGTGAAGGCGACTTTCGTGCCGTTGCCGCGCGCGAAATCCGCCGCGGTGAAGAAAGCCCGGCGCGCCGCTTCAGGATCGTAAAGGTAGCCTTCGAGGTAGACGATTTGCGCCGACTGGATGGCCTCGTGGTCGAGGTCGCCTTCCGCGAATTCCGCCGCTGCGCCGAGATTCGTGTTCATGGTGCGCTCGCCATCGGGCGTGACCAGGATCAGGCAGCGCCCCGTCGGCGTTTCGCTGTCGCTTGCGCCATCATGGAACACGACGCCGATGGAGCGGATGTCGTGCGCGAACACGCTCGCAAACTGATCGCGGCCGACCTTGCCGGCAAACCCGGCCTTTCCGCCAAGCGATGCGATGCCCGCGCAAGTGTTCGCCGCCGACCCGCCCGACGTTTCGACGGCCGGCCCCATTTTTTCGTAAAGGGCGGCGGCTTCTTCGGGGGAGGTCAGGCGCATCGTGCCCTTGGCAAGCGAGAATTCGGCGAGCAGCCCTTCCTCGCAGGGGGCGATGATATCGACCAGCGCATGGCCGATCCCGAGCACGTGGAGAGTTCTTGGTCATGGAGCGCGGCTTCCGTTTCAGTTGACGCGGCTTTTGCCGCTTTCGGCCGGGGCCGGGGTTTTGGGTTCGAACCGGCAGATGTCCGCGATCAGGCAACGCCAGCACTCGGGCTTTTTAGCCTTGCAGACATAGCGGCCGTGCAGGATCAGCCAGTGGTGGACGTTCAGGATGAATTCCGGCCCGGCGATTTTCTCAAGGCCAAGCTCCACGTCGAGCGGGGTCTTGCCGGGCGCCAGCCCCGTGCGGTTCGCGACGCGGAAGATGTGGGTGTCGACCGCAATGACGGGCTGCCCGAAGGCGACGTTCAGGACCACATTCGCGGATTTGCGGCCAACGCCGGGCAGCGTCTCAAGCGCGGCGCGATCCTTCGGCACCTGCCCGCCGTACTCCTGCACGAGCGCTTTCGAAAGCGCGATCACGTTCTTGGCCTTCGTGTTGAAAAGGCCGATGGTTTTGATGAAGTCCTTGAGCTTCTCTTCCCCGAGCGCCGCCATCTTTTCAGGCGTGTCCGCGACCTTGAACAGCGGCGCCGTCGCCTTGTTCACGCCCGCATCGGTCGCCTGCGCCGAAAGCACCACCGCGACGAGCAGCGTGAAGGCGTTCTTATGCGCCAGCTCCGTTTTCGGGCTGGGCATGGCGGCTGCGAACCTGGAAAAGACCTCGTGGATCTCGGCGGGCGAAAGCAGCGACGCGCCGCCCGAGCGGGCCCTTCCCCGGCCCGGTGCACGCGGCGCCTTGGCCTTGGCCTTTCTCACCGCGTTGGCGCCGGTTAGCTTTTCCATGGTTTGTCAGCTTGACAGAGTTTTACGTCAGAACGAAGTTCCAGCCGGGGCGCCGGCTTATCCGCTGCGACCTTGCTGCCTCATCGCCGACGGCCGCGCAAGGCCTTTGTCGCTCGTGTGGCGGCCTGAGTCCCGCGAAACTGGCCTTTCGATTTGGCGGGCGTGGCCCGCCTCGGGTTTCAAGCCCTGCGCGCTTTTCCCCTATCTGGCTTCAGGTCAGTCCTCCAGGCACTTTAGCGACATGTGAATTCCCGCCTTTTCAAGCGCCTCGGCTTTCTCGTGCTTGAGCTCCGGGGAGCTGAAGAACAGCGTATAGCCATTCAGGAAAAACAGGATGCCGATGGTCCCGACGGCGCCGCTGACATAAAGCAGCATGGGCGTCGCCATGACGATGGAGGTCGACGCGAGCACGATGGCGATCTGCAGAAGAGCCAGCGAGTAATCGTAGAAAGGATGCTGGGCAAGCGCGATGTTGCGTTCGTTCTCGCAGGATTCCGCCTTCGCCAGAAGCTCCTTCTTGCCGTTGCGCCCGTTCGTTTCGAGACGCGCGGTTTCCTTGTCGTATTCCGCCATGTCGGTTTCGATGAGCTTGCGAGCCGATTTGGGGATGCTGTCGGGCTTGCTCGTCTCTTCGAGCTTCACTTTCAGCTGATCGGAGGCGAGCTTGATCTGGGACTGGCGGATGGTTTTTGCCTGATAGAAGGCGTATTGGTCGTTGACCTGGAAGCCGGCCTGCTGCGCGTTTTTCATGGCGTCGTTGCTGCCGGTCGCGGCAATCGCGAGCAGCACGGCGAGCACCGAGATATAGACCGCGACTTTCTTGTCGTGCTTCAGCTCGGCCGTCTCGTCGAAGGAATCAGCCGGCGTGCCGCTGACGACGCCGATCTTCCGCTCTTCTTCCCTGGGCCGGACCTGCGCTCCCTGCGCCTGCTTGACCTCGCCTGACAGCGGCCTCTCCCCTTGAGAGGCCGCAGGCGTCCCGCGTGGCGTCAATGTCCGCGACTTTCTCGACTGCTTCTTCTTCATTCCCCCCCACAACATTTCAGGCCGTCAGCGTCGTTTTCGACGCTACCGATCCGTCGGCGTTCAGGCGATAGACGTAAGGCTCGCCCGTCGGCAGGTTCAACTTCAGGACTTCTTCCGTTGACAGTTTGTCGAGTTTCATGATGAGCGCGCGCAAGGAATTGCCATGCGCGGAGACAAGCACATTCCGCCCCGCCAGCACTTGCGGCAGAATTGAGTGCTCGTAATAGGGAAGGACGCGCGCCGCCGTGTCCTTCAGGCTTTCGCCGCCGGGCGGGGGGACATCGTAGGAGCGCCGCCAGATGTGCACCTGCTCCTCGCCCCAGCGTTTGCGCGCGTCGTCCTTGTTGAGGCCGGAGAGGTCGCCATAGTCGCGCTCGTTCAGCGCCTGGTCCTCCACGATCTTGATATGCTTCTGGCCAAGCTCTTGGAGGATGAGCGCGAGCGTATGCTGGGCGCGCTTCAATGCGCTCGTGAATGCGATGTCGAAGGCGTAAGCCTGCCCTTTTAAGAGCACGCCCGCGCGCCGCGCCTCGTCGATGCCGGTTTCAGTCAAGTCCGGGTCCCGCCAGCCGGTAAACAGGTTCAGCTTGTTCCATTCGCTCTCGCCGTGTCGAACGAGCACGAGCACATTTTCCATGTCCGTTGTCCTTAAATTCTCGTAAGGCGGGTTTATCAGATCCCGAGCACGTTGCGCATTGAAAAGAGGCCGGGACCGCGGCCCTGTCCCCAAAGCGCAGCGCTCAAAGCGCCGCGGGCGAAAATCTGGCGGTCCTCGGCTCGGTGAGTGAGTTCGAGCCTTTCGCCAGCGCCCGCGAAAATCACGGTATGATCGCCGACCACGCTGCCGCCTCTCAAGGCGGCGAAGCCGATGGCGCCCGGAAGACGCTCGCCCGTGAGCCCGTCTCTTCCCCTGACGCTATGCTGTTCGAGCGCGACGCGGCGCCCAGCGGCGGCGGCTTTGCCGAGGAGCAGCGCGGTGCCGGACGGGGCGTCCACCTTATGCTTGTGGTGCATTTCCACGATCTCGATGTCGAACCGCTCGTCGAGCGCGCGCGCGGCGTCTTCGACAAGGGCAGCGAGCAGATTGACGCCGAGGCTCATATTGCCTGATTTGATGATTGTCGCGTGACGGGCCGCCGCCTCGATCTTCGTCTCGTCCTCGGCGGAAAGCCCCGTGGTGCCGATGACATGCACGATGCGCGCCTGCGCGGCGAGTCCGGCCGTCGCGACCGTTGACGCCGGCGCCGTGAAATCGAGCACGCCCTCGACATGCGTAAACAGCGGCAGCGCGTCGCCCGTGATCGGCACGCCGAGCATCCCGACGCCAGCCACCTCGCCGGCATCCTTGCCTATGTAGGGGGAATCGGGGCGCTCGATCGCGCCGGCGAGCCCGCAATGGGGCGCTTCGTGAATGGTGCGAATCAAAGCCCGCCCCATGCGCCCCGCCGCGCCCATGACCGCTAACCGCATGATTTAGATGCCCCCTCGATCGCAAGCATACCCGTCTGCGCTCCACAGGACGCGACGCCCACCGTCCATGGCGGAAAGGCTGTTGCTCTTTCCGCCTCGCGCTTCGGCCAGGAAATGCCGCGTCGGTCCTAGTTGTCGCCGCCAAAGCCGATGGTGCGGCGGTTGATGACGAAGCGTATCCAGATCGTGAGCAGGAATTCGGACGCGCCCGCCACGATAAGAACCGCCAGAGAATTGATCTGATACGGAGTGATCTTTTCCTTGAAGGTGGAGCTGATGATGATCTGAACGAGGATCACGAGGCCCGCGACTACGGGCGCGATGGCCAGCACCGAATCGAGCACGCCCAGCGCGCGGACCTGGCTCGCGGAGAACAGGAGGAACGTTATCTGGAGAATGAGGTAGAGGAACCCGATCCAGACTGGCACGGCCCACGCCACGCCGCCCGTCTCTGAAGGTTTATAGTCCGGGTAATTGCCGATAAAAATCGCCCCCCCGATCGTCGCGACCAGGGCAAGAAGGATGCTGAACCATTCTTCCGCGTGGGGGGCGGCTGGGCGACGCCCGGTATCTGAGAGTGACATGACCGTGCCTTCCTATTTTTCATCTTAAGATCAAATGAACCCTAGCCGCGTAGCCCGGACGACCGGACGGCGTGGCGGACCCTAGCAGAGGCCGCGCGCGGAGAAAACAGTTTGATGCGCCCCCGCGCAACGCGCGCGCGCGGCTGCTCGTCCCAATCGAAGCCCCCGCTTATAGGCGCGCGCGGGGCGAAAGCGTGGCTTTTTAGGCCTTTTTCTCTTGCGCCGCCTGGATGGATCGTTCGATCAAATCGCGGGCCAGCGCCTCATCCCCCCAGCGATCGATTTTCACCCACTTCCCAAGTTCAAGATCTTTGTAATGTTCGTAGAAATGCGCGATCCGCGACAGCATCATTTCCGGCAGATCCGAATAGCTCCGAACCTTGCGGTAAATGGGCGACACCTTGTCCGAAGGCACCGCGATGATCTTCTCGTCCATGCCGGCCTCGTCCCGCATGAAAAGCACGCCCACCGGCCTGCAGTTGCAGACGGCGCCGGGCACGATAGGCCTCGAATTGGCGATCAGCACGTCGAGGGGATCGCCGTCATTGGAAAGCGTATGCGGGATGAACCCGTAATTGCCGGGATAATGCATCGACGTGTAGAGCATCCGGTCGACGAACATGGTCCCGGAGGCTTTGTCGAGCTCGTATTTGATCGGCTCGCCGCCGATGGGAATCTCGACGATAACATTGATGTCGAAGGGCGGATTGACGCCGATAGGGATACAGTCAACGCGCATGATATCGGTCCTTTGGCCGGTTGGAGCGTGGGTGCGCTCTCATATCAGTTTTCCATCTCTTTGCCGCCTGTTGGAGCAGATATCGCTTGCGCCGGCATGCAAGATCCTTAATGAAGCGGTATTCATGGGGGTCCCTTTGGTTCGACGCAAGCCGGTTTCTCCGATGGCCATGCTTTTTCGCCTCGCGCTCGCCGCCGCGGTGGGTTTCGGGGCCGCCGCGCCCTCCTCCGCCGATGGGCCAAAAGACATCAAGACCTTCGTCAAGGACGCTTTCAGGGCCCAGATCGAGGCCGTGAAATCCGGCATTTATTGCCGCGCATTCTCGTGCGAATTCGAGGTTGAGTTGTTTTTCGCGACGGAAACCGACCCCAAGACCTATGCGCTTTCCACGAGCGGCTGGCTCGAAGGGACGATCCCAGGGCTCAAAGGCTCGGCCCGGCGGACCGTTGGGCTGACGGGCTCCTATACGCGCGGAACCTGCATTGTAAAAGAGCTCAAGCCAATCTTCGACACAACCACCAACAATAACGGCTGGGGCTCGTCGAGAATCGAGGCGGTCTTCAGGCGAATCGAGATCCCGACCGTCGTCGTGCTCACGCCGGAAGATTGCCGGAAAGTCGATACCTTCATTTTTGCCGCATCCTAGAGCGCTTTTCAGTGACCGGCTCGAAGCTGCGCCTCGACGGCGCCTTGATCCGGGGCTGTGTTAACGCTCACGCGCTCAGTTTCTCCAAGACTTTGTCGCTCATCTCAAAGTTTGCGTAAACGGCCTGCACGTCGTCGGAGTCCTCCAGCGAGTTGATCAGCTTCAGGAGTTTCTCGCCCCGCTCCTCGTCCACGTCCACGGTGTTCTGCGGGCGCCAGACGATGGAGGCCGCCTTCGCCGGACCGAACCTTTTTTCGAGCGCGGCCGAAACCTCGTGATAGGCCTCGACGCTTGTGATGAGCCGGTGCGCTTCGCTGTCAGTCTCACAATCGTCGGCGCCGGCCTCGATGGCGGCCTCCAGCATGGCCTCTGCGGTCGCCGCCGAAAGCGCGTACTCGATCTGGCCGACTCGGCTGAAGCCGAAGGAGACCGCCCCCGTCTCGCCGAGATTGCCGCCATGCTTCGAGAAAATCGAGCGAACATCGCCCGCCGTGCGGTTGCGATTATCGGTGAGCGCCTCCACAATGACGCCGACGCCGCCGGGGCCAAAGCCCTCATAGCGCACCTCGACGTAATCCGCGCCGCCCGCCTCCTGGCTCTTCTTGATGGCGCGCTCGATGTTGTCCTTCGGCATGTTCTGCGCGCGCGCCGCCAGCACCGCCGAGCGCAGACGCGGATTGAAGGCCGGGTCGGGCAATCCGATCTTCGCCGCCGCGGTGATCTCGCGCGCGAGCTTGGAAAACATCTTGGAGCGCTTTTTGTCCTGGGCGCCCTTGCGGTACATGATGTTCTTGAACTGGGAATGCCCTGCCATGGGATGCCTTTTTTCGGAAGTTGCCTAGGCGACGATTTCTATGATTTTATCGCCGCTATCAAGCGCGTTGACGAGGTTTTGCATCACGCTCTCGAACTTGGCAAGCAGTGCACGGCGGCGGACATTGCCCAAGCGCACGACGATAACCGGGCAAGCCTCAGTCTGACTGATCGCTAGTGACGCGAAGTCTTTGTCCTTGGTCACGATCACAGCCCGATCTTGATGGCAGCGTTTCCATATCGCGAGATCCGCGGCGCGCTCCAGGCCCACGCTCCAGCGAGAGTCGCCGCAAGCTTAACTGGCATCAGAGCGCTCGGAGTTTAGTCCAAAACCCAATAACCTTAAGCGGCCTTAATGACGGTATGGCTGGCCGAGCGGGAGGCGTATTCGAGCGCGGCCGTGATGTCGCCGTCCTCCAGATAAGGGTAATCCTCAAGGATCTCCGCACGGTCGGCGCCCGAAGCGAGCAGATCGAGGATGTCGCTGACGCTGATGCGCAGCCCTCGGATCGTCGGTTTCCCGCCGAGAACCGCCGGATCGGACGTGATGCGGTGTAGCTCACTCATCGACTATTCCCTGGCTCAAGCCGGTTTGCTGATGGAAAGTTACTGAGTAAAGTGATCGCAAACGGGGCGGGCGTCAATGTCCGCCAGGCAATGGGGAGAGCCCGCATGCGCCGCATCCTGCACGTCGTGCTTGTCGCCGTCGCCGTTGTCCTGGCCTATCTCTCGTTTGCGCCCATCGATGTCGAGCCGGTTGCCTGGGCGCCGCCCGCGCCGCCGTCGCTCGACGCAGGGCCGTATGCGCGAAACGACCTCCTGAAGGGCGCAGAGCGCATTGCCAAGGGCGTGGGAAGAGGCCCCGAGGCCATCGCCTTCGATGCGCAAGGTCGCATTTACACCGGCTTCGACGACGGGCGCGTCGCTCGCTTCGACGCGGACGGCGGCGGCTACAAGCTCCTCGCCAATACGGGCGGGCGGCCGCTCGGCGTCTTCATTCATCCCGATGGCGGCGTCATCGTCTGCGACGCGGTTAAGGGGCTTTTGAGAATCGGCGAGGGCGGAAAGATCGAGACGCTGGCGACGGGCGCCGATGGCGTCCCGTTCGGCTTTACCAACGATCTCGCCATCACGAAGGACGGATCGAAGATCTATTTCACCGACGCCACCTCGAAATTCGGCTATAGCCACTCGACCGACGACATCATCGAGCATCAGGGCCACGGCCGGTTTCTCGTCTACGACTTCGCCACGGGAAAAACCGGCGTTCTTCTGAAGGGCCTGCAGTTCGCCAACGGCGTGGCGCTCGGCCCCGAGGAAGCGTTTGCGCTCGTGAACGAGACGGGAAGCTACCGCATCATGCGCTATTGGCTGAAGGGCGAGAAGGCCGGAACCTCGGAGGTCTTCGCGGACAATCTGCCGGGGTTCCCCGACAATATCGCCTTCAACGGCGCCGGCCGCTTCTGGGTCGCGATCTACGCCCCGCGCACGCCCATCGCCGACAGGCTCGCGCCCTATCCCGGCTTGCGCAAGGCTGTGGCGCGCGCGCTTCGTTTCCTGCCGGCGCCCGTGAAGGCGCAGGCCTTCGCGCTCGGCTTCGATCCGGCCGGCAAACTCGTCGCCAATCTGCAATATGACGGCGCGGATGCGTATTACCCGATCACCTCGGCGCGCGAGCACCCGAACGGCTATCTTTATTTCGGCTCGCTAACCGCGGATAGCCTCGCTCGCATCAAGACGCCGGCGCTTAACGCTGGCGCCGGGCAATAGCCGGCTGGGTTCGCGAAGGGCGCGCGGTTAACCCGGCTGCTCCGCGGCGCGGCGCGACGGTCCGGGCGAGGCGGCGTCGAGCTTCCGGGGGCCATCGTCGTCCTCTCCGCCGTTTACGAACACGAAGGAATCGGCCGCCTCAAGGACTTTGCCGCTTGCGCAATCGAGCCTCCAGACCGCCCCGTCTCGCGCGAAGTCGAGATCGACAACAGCTTCGAGGCTCATTCGGACCATCCTGTCGATCACGGTCGAGCCGAAGCCGGTTTGAGCGGGCTTCTGCACAGGCGGGCCGCCGTTCTCACGCCACGTTATCGTGAAGCGTTCCTCGCCTGAATTGCAGGGCTCCAGCCTCCAGCCCAGGCGGACGACGCCGGAGGCGTTTGAAAGCGCCCCGTATTTGCCGGCATTGGTCGCCAGTTCGTGCAACGCCATGCCTATGGTCTGGGCCGCCGACGCTGAGATGAAAAGCTCGGGCCCGTCGACTGCGATCCGCTCGCCGATCAAATCGTTGAAATGCGCGAGCTGAGAGCGGACAAGATCGTGAAGATTGACGCCCTTCCACTCCGACTTGACGAGAAGATCCTGGCTGGCGGCGAGCGCGCGGACCCGCTCCCCGAAGCGTTCGACGAAGTCTTCCGGATTTTTCGCCGCCGTGTGCCGGGCGATGGCCTGGACGAGCGCCAGCATGTTCTTGGCGCGATGGTTAACCTCGCGCATGAGAAGGCCGATTTGCTCCTCCTGGCGCTTGCGCTCGGATATGTCGGTCACAAGCGCGATCAAGTTGGTGGGCGCGCCAGCAGCGTCTCGCAGTAAGGAGACGCGCTTATGCACCCATATTGGTTTGCCGCCCTTGGCGATGTACCGGTTCACGAGCTCGAAGCTCGGTATTTCTTGCGCGATAAGCCGGCTTAGCTCGATCAGATTCTCTTCGATGTCCTCTGGATGCACGAGGTTCGGAAAATTGGCGGCGCGAAGCTCCTCCTCGGTGTAGCCCAGCATTGCGGTATAGGCTGCGTTGCCGGATAGGAAGCGGTACTGAAGGTCCGTAATGGAGATGCCGAAAGCCGCGTGCTCGTAGATCCCCCGGAAACGCTCCTCGCTTTCGCGCAATGCCGCCTCGGCCCGCTTGCGTTCTGTGATGTCAGTTTGCGCGCCGTCCCAAATCACGCTGCCGTCTTCTGTCCGGTGGGGGCGGGACTGCAATCTCATCCAGCGTAATTCGCCGTCGGGACGCCGCATCGGAACTTCCATCTCGAAATCCGACATTTCGCGAGCGCTGAGCCGTTCCGCTTCGACAAGCTTGGAGAAATAGTCCGGGAGGATCTGGCGGTGGAGCGCGCCCGCGTCCCGCAGCACATCCTCAACACGCACGCCATTCAACCGCTCGATCCCGGCGCTGATATAGTGGAAGCGAATCGCGCCGCTCGCCTCGTGACTGTACCGGTAAACGGCTCCGTATGGCAGGCTGTCGCCGAGATGCCGCAGCCGCTCCTCGCTCTCGCGCAGCGCCGCCTCGGCTCGCTTGCGTTCGGTGATATCTTGCACCGTGCCCACCAGCCGGCATGGCCCTTCAGCATCGAACGTCACATTGCCATCTTTGAAGATCCAGCGAACTGTTCCATCGGCGCGGCTGACAACGCGATATTCGCATTCATAGTGATGGTCGCCGCCAAAGGCGATCGCCCGCTCTATCACGGCCCTTACTGCCGCTAAATCCTCGGGGTGAATGCCCGCCTCGAACATCTCGTAAGTGACAGGTTCGTCCTCCGGCACGCCAAACAGGCGATAAACCGCTGGGTCCCAATTGAGCTGGCCGGTGCGCGGATTGTAGTCATAGACACCGAGCTTGCCGGCGCGAAGCGCCGCGCTAAGCCGCTCCTCGCTTTCGCGCAGCGCTTCTTCGGCCCGTTTGCGTTCGGTAACGTTTATGAAGGCCGCGACGGCGCCAGCGATGTTTCCTGCTTCATCGCGCAAGGGCGTGGCGTTTCCATAAAGGCTCAGGCGTTCGCCATCGGGGAACCGCCACTCGAATTCGTAATCCATCACCTCTTCGCCGCGACCAGCTCTCTGCATGGGAAGCCAGTCGTTTGGAACAGGCGCGCCCTCTTTGTCGAAAACTTCGAAGCGAAGGATGCTCGGATCCGGAGCAGACTTTGAAGCGTTGGCGCCATCGGGGATGCGCATCCACGCATTTCCGAGCCGGTTTCCCTGCATGGTCAGGCAGGATGGATCGCGAGTAATCCAGATGCCGGCCGGCACCGCATCGAACACAGCTTGCAATTCCGCTTCCGTGGACGTCGCCGACGCAAGAGAACGGGACATGGCTTCGTTCGCCAGCTCGGCTTGATCTCGCGCCAGCCCCAACTCGGCGGTTCGCTCGGCAACCCTCCTTTCCAGTTCGGCGCGGCGCTCCGCATCTGCGCGCTGCAATCGACGATGCGCTCTTTGCAAGAGTTCGACGATCCAGGAAACCAGGAGGCAATTAAAGACAAAGATGGCTATCGAGAGCATATCCGCCGCAGACCACACCGCAAGCGATCCTACGGGCTCCAACCAGAGGTAATTCGCGAGAGTGGCTGCGAAGAGCGTGGCCACGGCGCCAGCGCGCAAACCGCCGTAGAGCGCGGCCAGCATCACGGCGGGGTAAAAGGTGAGAAAGGGGACGGCGGTTCCGAGCGTCTGCAAAAACACGAGCCGTCCCACGGCCGCGATAAGGACGATGGCGATCGCGACGGCGTTGCGCTGCGGCGCCATTTCCTCAGATGGCGCGAGATGCACAAACGCGGGCTTTTCGTCGCGGAGCGCGACATAAGCCGCGGCGAGCATATAGCCGCCGCCGAGAAATTGCGCCAAGCGGCTGGCCCAGCCCAGCACCCCGCCAACGGTGGTTTGCAGCAAAATGCCGATATAGCCGATGGCGAAAAGCTTCAGCGCAAGAGCGAACCAATCAAGGAACGCGGAGCGCTGGCTTACGCCCTTGCGCAACAAGAGGAGCGTCAGCACGATCGCGTAGATGGTAGAGGCGAGAACGAGCTGGCGCTCTATGCTGGCCCCTTTCCCCTGGACGAAGAAGACCGGCGTCAAAGCTTGCACAGCCATGAACCCGATGATCGCCGCCAAAGCCAACGCCGCGCTGTAGGCCGCCGCAATCGCCAAGATGCGGCTTTTTATCGGAGGCCAATCCCGCTGGAGGAGCGCCGCGCCCGCGAGATAGCAGAGGGACGCGCCCCAAACCGTGAGGTTGTGAATGGTAACGGCGCTATTGACCTGGGAGCTGGCGGGTTCCGCCGAGGCAAGTGCGAAAGGAGCCAAGCCAGAAGCGCTCCACAGCACCGCTCCGCATCCGAACAGCGCCACGCCCGGCGCCCCCGTCATCAAGAAACTTCGCAGGAACAGGAACGCAATGCCGAGTCCGGGCGCAGTGGCGAGCAAAAGGTTTAGCGCAATCAAAAGCGAGGGCGACTCGCTCGGCGTCTGAATGTTGTCAAACCAAAGACCAATGACAGCAACGAACACTATCGGCAACGGCGCCCATGCGCTGCGCGGCGGACGCAACCCGTCGGATTGTTTCCTGGCGCCGTCCGCAATGCTCGACGCGGCGCTGAAAGCACGATCCATTACTCTTACACTCCAGCGCAGCAAGCGAAGGGGCGGCCAATACAACGCGTAGCGGAACCACGCTGCAGCCATCATGTCAATGACGCGGATCGCCTGCCTTGCCGAATATATCCGAATACTCGACTGCCGAAATTTTTTGAGGAATTGCTATGCCGGACCGCCCGCAGCCGCTTCGTCCGCGAAAATCGAGAGCGCGCCGGCCGGGCTGAAATGCGTCGCGGGAAGGCTTTGGTCGCGCCCGCGCAGGCGGCCGAGAATTGCCCGCTTCGCCTCGCCAGATACAAGAAATGCGGCCTGCGCGCAGCTTTCCAGCGCCGGATAGGTCAGCGTGATGCGCGGCTCCGGCCTCGCCCCTTCGACGGCCACGACCCAGCGGCTCCGCTCCGAAAGCGCTGGCGCCTTCGGGAACAGGGAGGCTATGTGCCCGTCCGTCCCCAATCCCAGGAGCGTGACGTCGAACAGCGGCCGCGCCGGATCGATGACATCCGCTCCATAAAAGGATTTGAGGTCGCGTTCATAGGCGGCTGCGGCTTCCTGCGGGCTCCCCTCCACCGGAACGGCGTGGACATTTTGAGATGGAATGGGCGCGCGCGAAAAGAGCGCCGAATGAACCATCGCATAATTGCTCAGCGGGTCGCGGCGAGGCACGAAGCGCTCGTCGCCAAAAAAGAAGTGGGCGCGCGGCCACGGAAAGCGGTCTATGAAGGGCGCTTCCGCGAGATGCTTATAGAGACGTTCCGGCGTGGCGCCGCCGGAGAGGCAGATTGCAAAGGCCCCTTCCTTTGCGGTCGCAAGCGCCAGGAGCCAATCAGCCACGCGCAGCGCGAGTTCGTCCGCATTGGCGAGAACTTCCATCCTCACATCGTCCTTCATGAAAGCGGTTTCCCAAGTGCGATGTCAGCGCGATTCTCAGCGCCTATTAGGCGCCCGCTCGCTGCATCGTGGTTGAGTTAGATAAACGCCCCAAAGGCGCGGCGTTGCAAAATGTTCCGCCTGGGCCGGCGTTCGCGCGGCGTCACGGCGTGCGATAGGGAGGCCTGGCGTAGCCGGCGGGCGACAATGTGAAGATTTCGCAGCCGCCCTTCCTGACGCCCACCGTGTGCTCGAACTGCGCCGACAGGCTCTTGTCGCGCGTGACCGCCGTCCAGCCGTCGGACAAAATCTTCACGCCGTAACCGCCCGCGTTTATCATCGGCTCGACGGTGAAGATCATCCCCTCTTGCAGCGTATCGCCTTCGCCGGGGCGGCCATAGTGGCGAACCTTCGGCGCCTCGTGGAATTTCCGCCCGACGCCATGCCCGCAGAAATCGCGCACCACCGAAAAGCGATTGGCTTCCGCAAAGCTCTGGATGGCGTAGCCGATGTCGCCGAAGCTTGCACCGGGCTTGATCTGCGCAATGCCGAGCATCATAGCCTCGTAAGCGACATCGACGAGCCTCTTCGCCTTCACGCCGGGGTCGCCGCAAATATACATGCGGCTCGTGTCGCCATACCAGCCGTCCAGCACCGGCGTCACGTCGATGTTTACGATATCGCCTTCTGACAAGCGCTTGTCGCCCGGTATTCCGTGGCAGACCACGTGGTTGATGGAAATGCAGGTCGCCTTTGGAAATCCGCGATAGCCAAGCGGCCCAGGGGTGGCGCCGCGGTCCTCCATAAACCGCTGCATGAGGCCGTCCAATTCACCAGTTGTAACTCCGGGCTTTACATGGGGCGTGATGAAATCGAGAGTCTCGGCAGCGAGGCGTCCGGCCCGGCGCATGCCCGCGAAATCATCCGGACCGTAAAGCCGGATTCCAAGAGACTCAGTCTTCGTATCGTCCATGAAGACGCCTTTCGTCCGGCGGGCCGCATCCAAGCGCCCGCAAATGAGCGACCATCGCCCCTTTTCCCGACAAAATCAATGAACGCCATCGAGCAGGCAAGCGCTACGCTCACCCTCGCAAGCGGGGGAAAGCCGCCCCAAATTAAACGCGGAGATCGTCTGCGATAACGTCTTTATAGTTTAACAAGAATAGCGGGAAACGCAAAACCGAGGAGGCTATCGTGAAGTCACGCGCAGCCGTTGCTTTTGAGGCGAAAAAGCCGCTCGAAATCGTCGAGGTTGACTTGGAAGGGCCAAAGGCGGGCGAAGTGCTTGTCGAAATCAAGGCCACCGGCGTCTGTCATACCGACGCCTATACGCTGGACGGCTTCGACAGCGAGGGAATCTTCCCGTCCATTCTCGGCCATGAAGGCGCGGGCATCGTCCGCGAGGTCGGCGCGGGCGTGACAAGCGTAAAGCCGGGCGATCACGTGATCCCGCTCTACACGCCCGAATGCAGGCAATGCAAATCCTGCCTGAGCCGCAAGACGAACCTCTGCACAGCCATCCGCGCCACGCAAGGCAAGGGCCTCATGCCCGACGGCACCAGCCGCTTCTCCTACAAGGGGCAGACCATATACCATTATATGGGCTGCTCCACATTTTCGAACTTCACGGTGCTGCCGGAGATCGCGGTCGCGAAAATTCGGGAGGACGCGCCCTTCGATACCTCGTGCTACTGCGGGTGCGGCGTCACCACGGGCGTCGGCTCGGTCGTGTTCACCGCGAAGGTCGAACCGGGCGCGAACTGCGTCGTATTCGGTCTCGGCGGCATCGGGCTCAATGTGATCCAGGGGCTGAAGATGGTGGGCGCCGACAAGATCATCGGCGTCGACGTCAATCCCGCAAAGGAGGAATGGGGCCGCCGCTTCGGCATGACCCATTTCGTGAACCCGAAAGAGGTGCAGGGCGACCTTGTCGCTCATCTGGTTGCGCTCACAGGCGGAGGCGCGGACTACAGCTTCGATTGCACCGGCAATGTGAACGTCATGCGGACAGCGCTCGAATGCTGCCATCGAGGCTGGGGCCAGAGCATTATCATCGGCGTGGCCGAAGCCGGCAAGGAGATCTCGACGCGGCCCTTCCAGCTCGTCACGGGCCGGGTCTGGAAAGGCTCGGCGTTCGGCGGCGCGCGCGGCCGCACCGATACGCCGCGCATGGTCGACTGGTACATGGAGAAGAAAATTCAGATCGACCCAATGATCACCCACAGGATGCCGCTGGAACGCATCAACGACGCGTTCGACCTGATGCACAAGGGAGAGAGCATCCGCTCCGTGATCGTCTACTGAAGCGTCGCCTGGTTATACCCGGAACGGCGCTAGCGTCGTGTCCGGGATCTGACGGCGCCGGAGAACGCGCGGGCGCGTCCTCCGGGCATCGAATGCTGCGGTTACGCGGCGGTTCTGAGAGCGCCGGACGCTTTCGCGTTATGTGTCGCAATGGCGTCCATCAAGGGCGGAGACAGGCAATCGTAGGGCTCAAGGCCAAGCGCCTTCAGCCTGCCGCGCACGGCGCCCATCTGCGCCGGGTCAAAGCCTGCCTCGATGATCGACGACACGAAGGCGGCGAACTCAGGTCCCGCCCACCCTTGCTGCGGGGACAGCTCGGTGTGGATGAAATCGAGCCCGTAGAAGGGATGCGCCCTATTTTCGATGCGCCCATACATGTGAGCGCCGCAGACGGAGCAGGCGTGCCGTTGAATTGCTGCGGAGGAATCCACCACCTTCAGCTTATTGCCATTCGCGGTCACGCTGACCTTGTCGCGCGGGACGACGCCGACGACCGAGAAGAGATAACCTTCGGGCTTCCAGCACTTTGTGCAGCCGCAGGCGTGATTGTGGGCGACCTGCGAGCCAACCGCAACGGAGACGGGGTTCTCGTGGCACTTGCAGGCGAGCGTG
Organism: uncultured Alphaproteobacteria bacterium; assembly: GCA_963748525.1. Classification (GTDB taxonomy): domain Bacteria; phylum Pseudomonadota; class Alphaproteobacteria; order Rhizobiales; family Rhodomicrobiaceae; genus Rhodomicrobium. The sequence continues at coordinate 179,373 of CAVVJJ010000008.1, read as the reverse complement.
CCGCCCGCGAAGTCCTTCGACCCGGGCTTTACGCCATTGTCGACAGAGGGATGGATGTGGATCGGGTTCTCCATTGTTGTTTTCCTCTCCGGTTCTGTTTGTTTCGTTCGCCAAAACATCAGCCTCACCTTCAACTTGAGTTTCCAGGTATAGTGTTCCCCTTATTGGGATCGATGTTCGGAGCCGAATGCTTCGGCGTGGACACGACCCTTGCAGGAATACCGGTAGAACATTGCTGCTATTGTACTCTTACTGAGGAGGATGCGGACAAGGCGATAGACTATGCTTTAAATTGTGGAAACCCATTTGTTTCAGCTGTATCGTCTTGCCTCTCCGGGCGAATGCGCCGACAAAACCTCGATTATGGTTCTAGGCTTTTGCTGGGAGGGCAATCATGCTGAGAATGGCGTCGCTGGCGTTTTTAGCGCTATGCGCCTCTGCGACCGCTCAGGACGCAACCGGCGTCGGCTTCCTGAATCTCACAGCGTCGGAGATTACGAGCCTCAAGCTGTCGCCCGCCGGCAAGCAGGCTTGGGGCGAGAACCAGCGCGCTGAAAGCCGCGACGGCGCCATCGGCTACAACAAGCGCCTCACCGTCACGGACGTCGAGCCCGGCGTGTACGACCTCAAGTTTCGCGATAAGCTTCACCGCGAATGCGTGCTGAGAGACATCGCCATCAAGGACAATGCGGTCATCTCCATCGAAGAGAAGAAGCTCGTCGGACATTGCCGCCTGCTTTAGGCGCCAAGTCTCGCCGCGTGCCAGCGCAGGTGATCTTCGATAAAGGTTGCGATGAAAAAATAGGAGTGGTCGTAGCCCTCCTGCATGCGCAGCGTCAGCGGAATGCCGGCCTTGCCGCACGCCTCCTGGAGAAGCTCGGGCTTCAGCTGCGTCTTAAGGAACCCATCCGCCGACCCTTGGTCGACAAGAAGATCGGGAAGCCGCGCGCCGCCATCGATGAGCGCACAGGCGTCATAGATTTTCCAGGCGTCGCGATTTTCGCCGATATAGCCGCCAAGCGCTTTTTCGCCCCAGGGGCAGCGCATCGGCGAAGAGATCGGGGCGAAAGCGGAAACAGCCCTGAAGCGGCCCGGATTGCGCAGCGAGATGGTGAGGGCGCCATGGCCGCCCATGGAATGACCCGCGATGCCCTGCCTCGACATATCCGCCGGAAGCTCGGCCTCGACGATGGCCGGAAGTTCGCGCTCGATGTAGGATCTCATGCGGAAGTTGCGCGCCCATGGCTCGACCGTGGCGTCCACGTAAAAGCCGGCGCCCTGGCCGAAATCGTAGGCCGGATCGTCGGGGACGCCGTCGCCCCGCGGGCTTGTGTCCGGCGCAATCACAAGCAAACCAAGCTCGGACGCCGTGCGCTGGGCGCCGGCCTTGACGGTGAAGTTTTCCTCGGTGCAGGTCAGGCCCGAGAGCCACCAGACGACGGGCACGCGGCGCCCTCCCTGCGCCTGGGGCGGCGCGAACACGGAAAAGCGCATCGGCGTGCGCGTTTCCTCGGAGTTGTGGCGGTAGGTCGTTTGCGTGCCGCCGAAGCAACGCGATTGCGAGACGGCCTCCAATACACTCAAGATGGCCTCCTTAAACGATCCTGGCTCGGCGCGAAAGAAAACCCCCGCGCCGGAACCGCCCGTTCAGTCAATCATTGCGCCCCGCAAGAAGCGAGAGGGCTTATCGCGCGCACTCGCGGCGAGCTTTAATGTCAAGCTCGGACGGAAGATAGCGCGTCACTTCGAAGCCGGCCTCAACCGCAGCCGCAACTGGTTTTGTCCATACTTTCATCGCTTCCTCCTCATCTTGGAACTCCGCTGACATGCGCAATTCGTTTCTAGATGTGGTGTGGCGAGGCGCCCGGGACAATTCGGGCCGGACGGAGCGCCCTCATCTTCCCTGAATGCGGCCTTAAATAAAAATGAATATGCTTAACGCTCATGGCTGATGCACGCCAGCTCCGGTTGCAGCGCGTGGCCGGCGGCGATATGTTGCAGTGCAACAAAAGCTCCTGCCTCCTTGCAGATCGTCGCATGGGAAGGCAGAGCAGTTCGCCCGGATGCCGAAAGGACCCATCATGAGCCGCTTCGTTGTCGTCCTAGCCGCCGCAGCCCTCGCGCCCTTCGCCGCCGTTGGCGCAGATAAACCCCCTCATGCCGCGCGCATAGCCGCCGTCTCGACCTACAAGCCGATCCAAGGGTTCAGCCATACCGTTGGCGGCCGTCATTTTGTCGGATACTTCCTTACGGCGAACGAAGCCTGCGCGGTTACCGTGATCGACGCATCGGTGGGCGATGACCGTCTTCTCGATGGGGCTCGCCGGCACAAGCTCTTGCTTCCAGCCGGAGATCGCGCAGAGGTCAAGGCCGGCCAGGGCAAGGCGCTCGGCATCGGCTGCGCGGCGGACGCCACGCATATCAGCGTCGTCGCCCTCGAACCAGAAATTGTGGAATCCGCCAGCCGCTGAGGCCGGTGGATCGCCCCAGCCCGCCTTGACTTCGCGCCGCCGCAGCACAATCTCCGGCTGCGGTCAGAACCAAGCGCATGGGGTCTTCTTGGTCGGAAAGCGGACCGAAAATTTGCAGGCTGGCGCGCCATGAGCATTGCAGCGCCATCGCTCGGCGCCGCGCCCGCTTTTTCGATCGGGCAATATTTCATCTGCTTCAAGGGCATCGTCTGGCGCGAAGCCTTGCGGTTCCTCCATCAGCGCGAGCGCTTTATCTCTGCGCTGGTGCGCCCGCTGGTCTGGCTCTTCATTTTCGCAGCGGGCTTCCGGCAGGTGCTCGGCGTCTCGATTATCCCGCCCTACGAAACCTACGTCCTTTACGAGGTCTATATCACGCCGGGCCTCCTGGCGATGATCCAGCTTTTCAACGGCATGCAATCCTCTCTCTCCATGGTGTACGACCGCGAGATGGGCAGCATGCGCACCTTGCTCGTAAGCCCATTTCCCCGGTGGTTTCTCCTCACCTCGAAGCTGGTCGCGGGCGCCCTCGTCTCAATCCTGCAGGTTTATGCGTTCCTCGCCATCGCCTGGTTCTGGGAAATAGAGCCGCCGCCGATCGGGTATCTGACCGTGCTGCCGGCGCTCGTCCTTTCCGGGATGATGTTCGGCGCGCTCGGCATGCTGCTCTCCTCGCTCATCAAGCAGCTTGAGAATTTCGCGGGCGTGATGAACTTCGTCATATTCCCGATGTTCTTCGCCTCCTCCGCGCTCTACCCGCTGTGGCGCATCAAGGAATCGAGCCTATTTCTCTATCGGATGTGCGAGGCCAATCCCTTCACCCACGCTGTCGAACTGATCCGCTTCGCGCTCTATGGGCGGATCGAATGGCTGTCATTGAGTGTTGTCGCCGGGTGCACGATTGCCTTCATGGCGGGAGCGATCATGGCCTACGATCCATCGCGGGGACTTGCGGCGCTGAAAGGCCAAATGCGGGGCGCGGCATGAAAACGCTAGCCGCTGCCGCTTTCTTCATCGGCGCGATGGCCGCCCCGGCTTTGGCGGTCGACAAACGCTACCCGGATTGGCCTTGCCGGCAACTGAAGGTGCCCGTCCTCACACCGGCGGCGATGTGGTCGGGACCGCCCGTCGATACTGTCGGCGACGCCTGGGAGCAAGCGCCGGGAACGGCCGAACTCGTGGCGCGACTTGCGGCCAGGCGCACGCCCATAGCCGAAGCGGAGCAGGCCATCGCCGGCTATCTGACCGGAACCGCGGCTGAAAAGCAGGAGAAGGCCAGGCTTCTGTTCGCGGGGCTTCTCGACACGCTGAACGCGCAGCGCACCCAGGTGATGAATGGGCTTGAGCGCGCGTCGCGCAAGCAGAAGGACTTCGCCCAGACCATCCGCGATGACATCGAAAAGTTGCGCGAGCGACAGGACGACAAGACCGCGGATGCGGCGCAGGTCGACGATTTGGCGCGCCGCGTGGAGTGGGAGACCCGCATTTTCGAGGACCGGCGTAAGACGATGACGTTCGCCTGCGAGGCGCCCATCTCAATCGAGCAGCGCCTGTTCGAACTCGCCCGCGCTATTCAGGCGGCGCTCTGAACTCGCCAGGTTCGCAAACCTCGAGGCGCGCTTCACTCTTTCTTCAGCGCCGCCGAAGTAATCGGCTTGTCCTTCTCGTCGAGAAGCGGAACGCCGTAGCTCAGGAGAATGGCGTCGATGTCGCGCTGGTTCTCCTCGATCAGGCGGTTGAGGAGGCGCTTGAACTCCTGATCGGCCGGACGCACCGCCATGCCGATGCGATAGGCGAGTTTCGGGGCGCCCTTCTCCTTCGTCAACGGCGTAACGATGAGGTTCGGGCTGGCTTTGCTCGCGTAATAGCCTGCGATCGGCCCCCACAGGATGCCGGCGTCGATCTCGCCCGATGCGATGTCCTTCATCATGTCCTGGGAGGTGGAGTTGTAGCGCGTGTCGATAACGAGCGGGTAGGATTTCGCGGACGTGAAAAGCCCCTTCTTCGCCATATGGGACGCGGGAGGCGTTCCGGCCACGATGCCAATCCGCTTCGTCTTGAGGATGGGGTCGTCCAGCGTGTCCACGGAGTCGAGCCCGCTTCCCGGCTTCGACACCAGCGCGTAAGCTGTTCGGTAATACGGGTTCGTGACCTGGGCGAAGTCGTTGCCTTGCGGGAACCCCATGATCACGTCGCATTTATGCGCGTTCAGCGTGTTTCGCACAAAGCCCGTAGCGCCGGGATACCAGGCGTAGGCGAGCGACTTGCGGAGCTTCTTGGCGAGAAAATCGGCGATCTTGTTCTCGAAGCCTTCCTGGGCCTCGTTCGAGAACGGCAGGTTCCTCGGATCGGCGCAGACGCGGAAGACCTTGGGATCGACCAGCTCTATCGAGGATGACGGCTCTTCCGTTTCTTGCGCGGCGGCGTTCAGTGCGGCTGCGAGCACGATTGCAAGCACCGTTGCGCCGCCGGTTCGGCTCACTCCTGACATGTTCGTTCCTCGCGGACGCTGTTCCACGCCCTTCCTAGTCCATGCATTCATTTTCGGATTTCTTGGCCCAGTCGGGCTTCGGCTCGTGTTTCTGAGGGCGCCCGCGTGGAATGGCGCCGTCCGAGCGGGCTCTCAGATAGGTGTAGATGTTGTCGAGGTAGCAGACGACGTTCTTGTTCTGCCCGAAGGCGGGCATGACGTTTTCCTGCGAGCTGCTGACGTTCTGCCGCCCGGCCGCAACGATGGCAAGGAAATGGGGATAGTCGATCGTTTTCAGGGAATTTTTGAGCGCTGGCGCATAGGACGAGCCTTCGCCGTCCGGCCCGTGGCAGACGTGGCATTCTGAGTGATAGCGGAGGAAGCCCGAAAATGTGGGCCAATCAACCGTTCCATCCGGCTGGATCTTATAAGTTGGGAAGCCATTCTTGTCGACCCAGCGGCCGTTGCTTTGCGCGACTGCCGTCGGATCGTCGGCGCCGAAAGCCACCGCCGAGCCCACAAGCATGCAGGCGGCGGCAAAGAGCCCGCAGGCTCTGGCGTAATAGGTCAACGTGCCCTCATCGTTCGCATTCTTCGGGGTGATGCAAAAAGATAGCCAGCGCGCTCGCGCGCGCTGGAGGTTTTCGCTTTACTGAGCCGAGTTGCCCGGCAGCGCAAACACCGTCAAGGTGCCGCCGAGAGCGGTGTAGTTGGACAAAGCCGCATAGCCGCCAACCGCGCCGAGTCCTTCGGTCGGCTTGGTGAGCCCTGCCGCGAGGCCGATGCCGGCCCAGCCGCCCACGCCCGAGAGCACCGCAACGTATTGCTTGCCCTTGTGCTCATAGGTCATGACGTTGCCGATAATGCCGGACGGGGTCTTGAACTTATAAAGTTCTTTGCCCGACTTTGCATCGATCGCCTTAAGGTAGCCTTCAAGCGTTCCGTAGAAGACCACGTCGCCCGCTGTCGCCAGCGCGCCCGACCAGACCGAGAACTGCTCGGGGATCGACCAGACGATCTTGCCGTGCTTGCCGTCCCAGGCGATGAAGTTGCCCATGTTGGTCTCGCCCGGAGGCGGGTACATGGACAGCGTTGCGCCAACGTAAGGCTGGCCCGCCGTATAGCTCACGCGGAAGGGTTCGTAGTCCATGCAGACGTGGTTCGTCGGCACGTAGAACAGCTGGGTTTTCGGAGAGTAGGCGGCCGGCTGCTCATCCTTCGATCCAAGGGCGGCGGGACAGACGCCCTTCGTGTTCGTGTCCTCGCCGTTCGCTTCGGTCGAGTATTTTGCGACGCGAACAGGCTTGCCAAAGTCCTTCGATGACTTGTCCATGTCGATCTTCGTGGCCCAGTTCACGGCCGGATCGTACTTCTCGGCGACAAGCAGTTCGCCATTCGTGCGATCGAGGGTGTAACCGAAGCCGTTGCGGTCGAAATGGGTCAGCGTCTTTCTCTTCTGGCCTCCGAAATCCATCTCGGCCAGGATCATCTCGTTGACGCCGTCATAGTCCCACTCGTCGTGGGGCGTCATCTGATAGACCCATTTCGCCATGCCGGTGTCGGCGTCGCGCGCGAAGATGGTCATCGACCATTTGTTGTCGCCCGGCCGCTGGGAGGGGTTCCAGGTCGACGGATTGCCTGAGCCGTAGTAGATGAGGTTCAGCTCAGGATCGTAGGAATACCAGCCCCAGGTCGTCCCGCCGCCGATCTTCCATTGATCGCCTTCCCAAGACTTCAGGCTCGAGTCTTTGCCTATCGGCTTGCCGAGCTCCGTCGTCTTCTCGGGGTCCAGCAGCATTTCGGAGTCCGGCCCGGTCGAGTAGGCGCGCCAGACTTTGGAGCCATCCTTTATGTTGTACGCGGTCACATATCCGCGCACGCCGAACTCGCCGCCCGAAATGCCGACCATCACCTTGTCCTTGACAACCATCGGCGCGGAGGTGCCGGTCTGGCCCTTGGTCGGATCCCCGTCCTTCACCGACCACACTACGTTGCCAGTCTTGGCGTCGAGAGCGACGAGCGTCGTGTCCGCCTGATGGAGGAACAGTTTGCCGTCTGCATAGGCGAGGCCGCGATTCACGGTGTCGCAGCACATCACCGGAATGACGTTCGGATCCTGCTTCGGCTCATACTTCCAGAGGATCTTGCCGTCATTATTGAGGTCGAGTGCGAACACGGTATTCGGGAACGGCGCGTGAAGATACATGGTGTCGCCGATGACGAGGGGCGAACCCTCATGACCGCGAAGAACGCCGGTCGAAAACGTCCAGACGGGGCTTATCTTGTTGACGTTGGACGAGGTGATTTGCGCCAGTTGCGAAAAGCGCTGAGCGGAGTAGTTGCCGGTTGGCATGACCCACTCTTTCGAATCCTGCTCCATCTTCAAAAGATTCTCGTTCGCGCTGGCAGGCGCCGCTCCCGCCACGGTCGCTAGAAGCGACGCGGCAAGAAAAACTTTTTGCATAGATAACCTCCCTATCGGTCCTGGAAGGCACGGGATTTCTCGCGGGGCTTGAAACCGGCGAGACTTCGCCGAGCCATGACTTTTTGCTTGATTGGGGGCGCTTGCGGCCGGTTTGGCGCAAGAGCCTGAAGAACGGGCTCTACCTCCTCTTTAGAAACGTCTCAAAGCGAGGCGCGCAATGTATATTGGTTTTACGTTCCAAGGATCGCAAGGCCTTCTCTAGCACTTATCTTCGTACAATGTAGTTTTCATGTTAAAAATGAAATTATCTATAAATATAATGTGGGTTTCATTGCGGTTATTGACGACCGGTTTTAATATTTTGTTTATCCTGACCTAGCCACATTCGCGCGATATTTAAAACTAAATATCAAAATCACTCCTGGGTGGATCGTTTTTGTTCCCAAGGCGACGTTCATAGACCTATATTTATCTCCGCTGCAATCTACAGAGGCTCTTAAGAGTGCTACGCTCACGCTTATTCAACCAGAACAACAAATACAAGCGTCGACTTCGCTTTTGTTGGTTGCTTTACTGCAACAATACTCATAAATGTTACCATTCCTCCCTTCAACCAATTGGCTCGCGCGCATTCGCTGGGCACACTTCAGACGTGCATCTGATTCGTGTATGCGACCAGCACGAGAGTCTCGCCCGCACCCGCAGTCTACCTTTTGCGGCGCCGGTCAGGCCACGCGAAACCAGCACGCTCGGGCTCAGGCCCCTGCTCCGAAGTATCGGCTCGTAGCGTCATAAGTTTCCGCAAGTCCTCATCTGTTGAAAAGGAAAGGGGGGTTCCCTTGAGCGGGGGCCTTATAGAGGGGATGAACAAGAAAATCGCATCAATCGCGCTTGGCGCGTTAGCGCTTTGCAGCGCGTCCGCTTACGCTACTCCTATCACGCCTCCCGGTGAGGAGGCCGGCCTGAACGCCGCTAATCCGCTGCCTGAAGGCGTTTACTTTGTTAACATATTTGGCAGCGGCGGCGATTACTTGCCGCTTACTGACGACACAAAATCGAACCTGACTTTTGACGTCCCGGTCCTCCTCTGGGCGACGCCCTGGCAAATCAACCTCCTTGGCTACACCGGACGGTTTGAGGTGGTCCTCGCGACGCCAATTATCGGTAATGTTGGCGTCCCCTACTGCGGTCCGGTCCCCACCACCAGCCCATCCCGGCCAGCGTCACCCCTCCCAACCGCCGGATACCCTTGCGGGACCAATGGAAATCTGGGCGTGCCACCCACATTGGGCGGCCGTGATATCACCGGCATGTATAACCCATTCGCCGAAGCTGGCTTCGCCTTTGACTTAGGTAAAGGTTGGGGCTTTTCCAGCTTCAACGGCGGTTACGCCCCGATTGACAACGAGTTCAGATTGTTCGGCCAGGACATATGGGTCTACAACAACCGCAGCTGGATTGGCTGGACCGGCTCTCTTTTCCCGGCAGGCTTGAAAGATGGCGGCGACGCCATCAAGGGGACTTTCGCCCTCGAATTTGTGTTCGGCCTCACAGGTTATCCCCAGGACAAGTTTGAGGTTTCTCAAAGGACGCGCCCAGACTACTGGAACCTCAACGGGACCGCGTATGTGACTATAGGGAAGTGGGATGTCGGCCTTGTTGGCTACTATACGAGGGACCTTGAGGCCCTCCCCTTTTATGGAGAGATAGAGCAGTGCAGCGCGCGTCCGGTCACCGGATACCTGAAGTGCGAGCAGTCCCGCGCCGGGCTCGGCCCCTTGGTTGAATACGATTTTCCGGGCATCTCGGTGCAGGCCAGTTACACGTTCGACGTGTATGACGATAATTATCGCAACATAAATGGCACGCAGATGCACATACAGGAGTTCTGGCTCAAAACCGTGATCCCGCTCACGACCGCGCCAAAGGAAACCCTCAAAGAATAAACTCCGAGCTTATCATCCTGAAGCCGGTCCGTTCTTCGCGGGCCGGCTTTTTTTCTACTCCACAAGCGTTGCCGTCCCGGTCAAGCGGGCGAACGCTGCGCCGATATCGCCCGCGCCGGCAGCTTTGGCCAGGTCCGACACAATCCCCTGAGCCAGAACCTTCCCGCGATGCAGGACGATCACTGTGTCGCTTTCGGCTGCCTCGTCGATAAGGTGCGTGGCCCAAACCGCGCTCACCCCTTCCTCGGAAACGAGGCCGCGCACATGCCGCAAAATGCCAGCGCGCGCTTCGACATCGAGGCCCGCGGTCGGCTCGTCGAGAAACAGGAGCCTCGGCTTGTGCAGCAGCGCTTGCGCGATTTCGAGGCGGCGCATCTGCCCGCCGGAGAGGTTCCGGGCCTTCTCGTGGGCTCGCTCGGCGAGGCCGAATCGAGCAAGCGGCGCCTTTGCGCGAGCGCGCGCTTCCCGCCCGCCGATGCCGTGCAGCGCGGCGTGATAGAGAAGGTTCTGCTCAAGCGAAAGATCGAGGTCGAGCGTGCGCGCCTGAAACACGACGCCGAGTTGGCTCAGCGCCGCGCCCGGCTCCCGCGCAAGCTCGCGGCCGAAAATGCGGATGCTGCCCGCTTGCGCGTTGAAAAGCCGGGTCACGAGCGAAAGCAGCGTGCTCTTGCCCGCGCCGTTCAGGCCGAGAAGCACGGCGAAGACGCCCGGCGGAACCGTTATGCTGACCTCGTCCAGGGCCTTGCGGTCGCCGTAGGCGTGGCTGAGGCCCGCGATCTCAAGCGCCGGAACAATCGGCTCCAGCGCGGAATCCGGCGCGGCGACATGCGAGGCGTTGGCGAGCGCGTCCATCATCGGGGAGAAATCGCCACGCCCCAGGGAAGTTCGCCAACTTGTATGCTTTTGATGACTTTGAGCCTCGCCACGTCGATCACCGAGACATCGTTCGAGACGCCGTTCGTGACGAGAAGGTATTTCTCGTCTGGGGTGAATGCGCCATGCCAGACGCGCTGGCCGACAAGCAGATACTTCAGCACTTCGTGCGTGCCTCCGTCGATGACGGCGACCCGATTGGCGGGGCCGAGCGAAACGAAGCCAAGCTTGCCGTCCATCGTTATATTAATCCCAACCGGCTGGATCGCTTCGCGGCGCAGGCCCGGAATTTCAAAATTTATAGTCTTCGTGACGACATGCTTGGCGGGATCGATCACGCTGACGGTTCCGCCCACTTCCGCCGAGACCCAAAGCTCCGAACCATCGGCCTTGAACTCGGCGAAGCGTGGCCGCGCGCCGACGAGCACATTGGCCACGACGTCCTTGCGCGCGATGTCGATGAAATGCGCCATGTTGCTCGTTTCGGAGGTGCAAACCACGGTCGTCCCGTCGGGGCTGACGCCCATCCCCTCGGGCTCGACGCCGACGGGCACTTCGCTCTCGGCCGCGCGCCGCCGAACGTCTACGATCGTGACCGTGTTGTCGTTCTCGTTGGCGACGTACAATGTCTTGCCGTCGGGGGAGAAGGCGAGCAGTTCAGGGTCGGGACCGGAGGGGAGCGTTCCCGTGATCTCCTTGCTCGCGGTGTCGATCATCTGGATCGCATCGCTGTCGCCGGCGGCTACAGCGACGAACGCGCCATCCTTGCTCATGGCGATGCCGCGGGGCCGCTGCCCGACCTTGATTGTGCGGACAACCTCAAGCTTGTCAGTATCGATGACCGACACGGTATTGCTTTTCTCGTTCGAGATGTAGGCCTCGTAGGCGCGCGACGGCGCCGGGGCGAGGCACAGAAGGGCGGCGGCGAGAACGGCGCCGGGACGGCGATGTCCGATCATGCGCCACCCTATCATCGCGTCAACTGACACTTCGTTTCCGGCTGGTCGTAGCCCAGCGTATCCAGTTCCGAAACCTGGTGCAGGAAGCCTTCCTGCGGCGACACGGAAGTTACATTGCGGCCGTCGCTCAACAGGATGGGCTGGCGCAATTGCAGGTTCCAGGGGCGCAAGGTAAGCCGCTGCCCCTTGAAGGCCGCGAGCGAAAAATCCGGTCCCGTGAGGTAGGCGCGAATGGCTTCGGCGCCGCTGGACTTCGTCCGCGTCACGGCCTCGCCGATCATGCGGGCCGCCGACCACGCCTGCATGTCGAGCGCGGACATGCGCCGGGAGAATTTTTTCATGAAGCGGTTCTGCAACTGGGTTGCGCCCCATTGCTCCATGGACGGATCCCAGCTCGTGGGAACAAGCCCGGCGGAGCCCGCCACGGGGCGCGGATCGCTGGTGCGATAGGGCAAGTAAGCGGCGAAGACATCGCTTTCATCCGCGGCCACGAGCACATCGTAATCCGGAGCGCCCTGCGTGAAGGCCGGGATCTGGCGCTGGATTAGGGCGATGCCGGTGTCGGTCTGACGCGCGCCGCCCGTGTCCTCAAAGGTGCGCTCCTCCACGATCTTGGCGCCGAACCGCGTCGCGGATCGCTTCAGCGCGCCGGCCCAGAGCCGGTCCTTCTCATGCGAACCGGCGACGAAAAACCACTTCCGCCACCGCTTCCAGACGAGATATTGCGCAAGCCCGTCCGCGAGCATAGACCGAGTGGGCGCAACATGGATGACGTTGGCGCGGCAGTCCTCTTCGCGGAGCCGGTCGTCGGCGGCGCCCGCGTTGAAAAAGAGCACGCCTCGCGCCCGACCCGTATCGGCGGCTTTCAGAAGTTGCGCGGCCGGAAGATCGGCGATGACAAGCGAAACGCCCTTTTCCGCCAGCGCGACGACAGCCGCGGCCGGCTCGTCGCCCGGCGTGAGCTTTACGTCCTCAAGCGAAAACGCCTGGTTTAGGAATTGGCCGGTGGTGTTATCGTCGTCGAGGCCAAGCTCCGCGCCTGCAAGCCCGTCGTTGGCGGCCGGCAGCTCCAGGAGCGAAATCGGAGTTTTCTGCTCGGACGCGCGCAGGTAGCCAATCTTCACGCTCATTGTCGCTTGCGCGAGGGCGTCCGTGGCGAACTGCCAGACGAGCGCGCCGGCGATCATCATGCTGGCAATGCGCCGCTTGTCCAAAGGCTTCCCCTTGTGCATCAGAAGTTTGCATGATGATGGGGTTGCACGCCGCCGCCGCAAAGGGGGGGCCGGTGCAGGAAGCTCTCGCGGCAATGCGAACGCTGCGGACCCGTCATCCCGGACGCCTCCCGCGGCTATCCGGGATCGCAAAAAAAAGCCGTGAAGCTTTTTGCGGCCCGAATACGCAGAGAAAAGCGTATCCGGGGCGACATTTGAGCGGTGGCGCCGGCCACGGGGGTTGCCTCTCCGGTGGCGGACTTGTCCGGGCCTTTTACATTTCGCGGAGCCGTTCCAGCACCTTGAGGCCCGCGTAACCGTCTTCGGGCTGCATGCCCGCTTTCCGCTGGAAGTTGCGGATGGCGCGCATGGTGTCATTGCCGACGCGCCCGTCCGTGCCTTCCGTATTGAAGCCAAGCGAGGTCAGGCGCCGCTGCATCTCCTGCACCTCGGCCAGCGTGGGCACGCGCTCGCCGCCGGGGAACGCCTGCACGAAAGGCCCCTCGCCGCGAATGCGGTCTGCGAGATGTGCAACCGCGAGCGTGTAGGCATTGGCGGGGTTGTAGGACTTGATCGCATCGAAATTGTGCGTCAGCAGGAAGACGGGGCCGCCGGGCGCGGGCTGCCAGAGGCGCGCCTGCTCGCCAGGCCCGGGGAAGGGCTGCCCATTGGCCCGCCGCACGCCCCTGGCGCGCCAGCTTGCGATGGCGCGGGCGCCGCCGCCAGCCCTCATTCCTTGCGGCAGGACAACCTCGTAGCCCCAGCCTTCACCGCGGCGGTAATGCCCGCGCTCGACGAGATAGCGCGCGGTCCCTGCAAGCGCGTCGTCCGGCGCGCCGTAAGGGGAGATGCGGCCGTCCCCGTTGAAATCGACGCCCATATTGAGCCAGACCTCCGGCATCCACTGCGTGTGGCCCATGGCCCCGGCCCAGGAGCCGGTCATCTCTTCGGGCGTGGACCAGCCGCGCTCCACGATGACGAGCGCGTTCAGAAGCTCCTGCTCCCAGTAGCTGCGCCGCCGCGGTTCGCCCCAGGCGAGCGCCGCAAGCGCCGGAAAGACCGGGCGCATATGCTTGGGGTTGACCACGAGATCGCCGAACGCCGTCTCCATGCCCCACAGGCCGAGCATGATGTAGCGGTCGACGCCATAGACCCGCTCCACCCGCTCCAGAACCTTCGCATGCTCCGCGGCGCGCGCCTTGCCCGCCGTGACCCGCCAGTCCGACACCCGCCGGTTCAGGTACTGCCAAAGCTCTTCCTTGAATTCGGGCTGCTCGCGGTCGAGTTCATAAACCGATGTATCCGGCTTGATCTCAGCCATGACGCGGGAGTATGTCGCTTCGGATACGCCGTGTGCGCCGGCGCGTCTGCGAAAGGCCGCAACCCATTGAGCGAAGGGAACCCTGGCCGACTGGGCGCTGACGCCGCCGCTGCAAACGCCTGCGGCCAGCCCCCCCAAGGCGGCGGAAAGCACGCCTCTGCGTGATAAGAGAGTCATCATCGCGCGCAGGTTGCAGAAAAGATGAGCGAAAGTTGGGCGCCGCGCCGGCCGTTGGGGCCAAGCTAGACCGCGCAGGCTTCCGCGCCCAAGCCGGAGTTGCGCAAACCGCCCAGGCGCTAGCTCTGCAGCAGCTCGATCAAAAGGGGACGGCGGAGATGATGACGAACGCGCTCGCGGTGGGGAATTCGTCGGTGATGGTGAGGTGGATGTGCGCCGAACAGCTCGGGGGGAGGAGATTCGCGAGGCGCCTGGCGGCGCCGCCCGTCAGCTTCAGGGTGGGCTGGCCGCTCGGCAGGTTGACCACGCCCATGTCCCGCCAGAATACACCCTGGGATAGCCCCGTGCCGAGCGCCTTGGCGCAGGCTTCCTTCGCCGCAAATCGCTTGGCGTAGGACGCGGCGCGGGTCGCTCGCCGGTCGGATTTTTTGCGCTCTGTTTCGGTGAAGATGCGGTCCAGGAAGCGGTCGCCATAGCGCTCGATCGTCTTCTCGATGCGGCGGATGTCAATCAAATCGCTGCCGATGCCGATGATCAATGGCGCCCCCTGCCTGCGCCGCTATTGCTGCTGCGCTGCTTGCTCATTGGAGCGAGCGGCGACGCCCTTGCCGATGGCCGCGCGCATCCGCGATATAGCCTCCGGCAGTCCCACGAAGACAGCCTCGCCGATAATGACGTGCCCGATGTTCAATTCCCTGATTTGGGGAAGCGCAGCAAGATGAGCGGCTGTCTCGAAGTCCAGGCCGTGGCCAGCGTGAACTTCAAGCCCGGCCTGCGCCGCAAGCTCCGCCGCCCGCGCCAGCCTTCTCAATTCATGACCCGCCGCGACGGCATCGCCCGCAAGCCATGCCTCGCAATATTGGCCGGTATGAAGCTCGATCACGGGCGCGGACACGCGCACCGCGCCGTCGACCTGGCGCGGGTCGGGATCGATGAACAGCGAAACGCGAATTCCCCCATCCAGGAGCCGGCCCACAATGGGCGCCAGCGCCGCATGGCCGCCCGCCGCGTCAAGCCCGCCCTCTGTCGTGATCTCCTCGCGGCGCTCGGGGACGATGCAGCAGGCATGCGGGCTCGTCCTTAGGGCGATGGCTGTCATCTCTCCGGTCGCGGCCATCTCAAGATTGAGCGGGGCTTCGATCTCGGCCTTGATGCGGCGGATGTCGTCGTCGCGAATGTGGCGCCGGTCCTCGCGCAAATGCGCGGTGATGCTGTCCGCGCCAGCCTCTATCGCGATGCGTGCGGCGCGAATGGGATCGGGACGAAGACCGCCCCGCGCATTGCGAAGGGTGGCGACGTGATCGATGTTCAGACCGAGGCGAACCGCGGACATCGCTCAGCGGGCCGCCGCCGCGGCTTGTCCGTGCTGCAATCTGTGCACGCGCCTGTCATGTTGGGTCTGGAGCAGGCGGCGAACGATGATATAAATCGCCGCCGCCGTAAGCCCTCCAAGCGGAAGCGCGCCCAGCGCCATGGGCTTCAGAACAGGCCACAGTCCTTCGAATGCCATGGCTACGCCGTCTGGCGACGCTTCGCTGATGCTATGCCGCAACGCTTGGGCGCCGGTCGAAAATCTGCTGATTTCCGCATTCGCCAAGTCCCCGAGGAACAGGTTGCCAACCGCGAAGGTGGAGACCCAGATGACGGGGTAAGTCAGAGGATTTCCCGCAAAAGTGCCGACGGCCGAGGCGAAGACATTGCCGCGAAAAAGGAGCGCCAGCAAAGCCGCCAGCATCATCTGGCAGCCGAGGAACGGAGTGAAGATCGCGAACACGCCCGCCGCGCAACCCAGAGCGACGCTATGGGGCGTGGCTTGGATACGCCAGAGCCGCAGAACCATATAGCGGAATGATCGATCGAAACTCCGCGCCGGCCAGAGCGCGTTCCGGAGGCGCTTGAGCAGGGGAAGCTGTTTTCGGCGTTTAAGAAGCATGTCTCCCAGCCCTAACAGAGGCGACATAACGCTAAGACGCAGGCGCCCCTTCCGGTTCCCTCGGAGGCATATCCACCCTCAACCCTTCAAGCCCCGGCTGCCCGGTTTGACAGGCGGCTCGCCTTTGAGAGAAGCAGGCAGTTGATCGGGCGCAAAATGAGGAATGTCAAGCCGAATGAGAGGAATAAACGGCACAGGCAGGGTTGCGCGCCCCGCAGAGCGGTCGACGAGAGCTGCGGCTGCAACAACTTCGCCGCCGAGCGCGCGGGCCGCGTCCATGCACTCCCGCGACGACAATCCAGTCGTGACAACGTCCTCGACAAGTAGACACCGCTGCCCCTGTTCGATTCGGAATCCGCGCCTAAGCTCGAAGACGCCTTCGACTCGCTCGAAGAAAATCGCGGGCACGCCGAGCTGCCGGCCGATTTCATAGCCTACCACAACCCCACCCATCGCCGGCGAAACGATAAGATCGGCGTGAACGCCTGCCTCCCTTATCTTTTCGGCGAGCGATTTGCAGAGCCTTGCGGCGCGGCGCGCATCCATGAGCACGCGGGCGCATTGGAGATAAGCGCTGGAGTGATAGCCCGATGACAGGATGAAATGGCCGCTGAGAAGAGCGCCCGCGTCGCGGAACTCCTGCAAAACTGCGTCGTCTGTCAGCATGGCGTTCATCCGCGGATCAGAAACCAAGGACCTGAGGCGCCGCCACCCCCGGAGGCTGCCCCACTGCTTAGATGCCGGCATCCTTGCGGGAGATGCGACGGCAATGCCACAAGTCCGCTAGGTCAAGACACGGCTCGCAGCGCTTACGACATTGAGCTGTTTTACTTTGTTGAGCGTGTCCGTCAAATGCTTAAGGTCAAGCACCTCGACGTCGATGAGCATCTCGGTGTAGTCGCGCTCCCGGTTAACCATTTGCAATTTGTCAATGTTCGCGCCCGCTGCGCCGATCACGCTCGCGATCCTGCCGAGGCTGCCCGGCTCGTTGACGGCCGTAACCTGAATGCGGGCGGGGAACAGCTCCGTTGCGCCCTCCTTGATGTCCCAGGATACGTCGATCCAGCGGTCGAGCTGGTCCTCGAAGGCGCGCAAATGGGGCGAATGGATCGGATATATGGTTATTCCCCCGCCCGGATCGAGGATGCCGACGATGCGCTCGCCGGGTACGGCTCCGCCTTCGGCAAAATGGATGATCGAGGCGCCGTTCACGCTGCGGATCGGGATGCCCTTGCCGTCCTCATCGGCTTCGGAGGCCGCCAAAATACCGGGCCAGCGGAACTTGAAGCCCGTTACCCGGCGGAGATTGAACCACCCTTCTTCGTTCCGCGTCATAGTGCGGCGTTTGGGAGCGCCGTTCTTGACGAAATCCGGATCGATCGCGGTCAGCACTTGGTCCGCCGCCGTTTCGCCCCGGCCGACTGCCGTCAGAAGGTCCTCGACGGTCTTGTGGCCGAGCCGCGGCAGCACTTTCGCAAGGTCCAAGTCGCCGGGCTTTCCTGCGCGTTCGAGCGCCGCCTTTACGATATCGCGTCCGAGAGTAAAATACTGTTTGCGAACGGCTTCCTTTGTCGCGCGCCGGATCGCCGAGCGCGCCTTGCCCGTGATGACGGCCGACTCCCAGGCGGCTGGCGGCGTCTGGGCTTCCGACAGGATGATCTCGACTTCGTCGCCGTTCTTCAGCTCGCTCAACAGCGGCATGTGGCGGCCATTGATCTTCACTCCGACGCAATGGTTGCCGACATCGGTGTGAACCGCATAGGCGAAATCGATGGCGTTCGCGCCGTGCGGCAATGCGATCAAGCGGCCCTTCGGCGTGAAGCAGAACACCTGGTCCAGGAACAGCTCAAGCTTGGTGTGCTCCAGGAACTCTTCGGGATTGTCGCCTTCAAGAAGATTGTCGACGAGCTTGCGAAGCCACTGATACGCCGTGCTTTCGCTCGGAGCCGGCCCAAGCGCGCGCTTCCCGTCGCCGTTCAGCTTGGCGAGCGCCGCAAGCTTGTAGCCGGAATGCGCCGCGACGCCATACTCCGCAATCTGGTGCATCTCGGCCGTTCGCACCTGCAACTCCACGCGCTGATGACGGGGGCCTACGATCGTGGTGTGGATCGACTGATAGTCGTTATATTTGGGCGTCGAGATGTAGTCTTTGAAGCGGCCGGGAACGACGCGCCAGGTGGTGTGCACGACGCCGAGCGCAGCGTAGCAATCGCGCACCGTGGGAACGATGACGCGGAAGCCGTAGACATCCGAGAGCTGTTCGAGGCCGATCTGCTTGTTCTGCATTTTCAGCCAGATCGAGTAGGGCTTCTTCTCCCGGCTATATACTTCCGCTTTGAAATTCTGCGCCTCAAGCCTTGTCTTCAACTCGTTCGCAATTTCCTCGGTCAGCCCGCGATTTTGCTCGCGTAAAACATTGAGCCGCGACATCAGCGTCTCGTAGGCGGCGGGATGCAGCCAGCGGAACGACAGCTCCTCAAGCTCGTCGCGGATTTCCTGGATGCCCATGCGGCCGGCGAGCGGGGCATAGATGTCCATCGTCTCCTGCGCGATGAGCCGGCGCTTCTCGGGCCGCATATGCTCCAGCGTGCGCATGTTGTGCAGACGGTCGGCGAGCTTCACGAGCAACACCCGCACATCGCTCGAAATGGCGATGAGAAGCTTGCGGAAGTTCTCCGCCTGCTGCGTCTTCTTCGAAACGAGATTGAGCTTCTCGATCTTGGTCAGGCCGTCCACGAGGGAAGCGATATTCGAGCCAAACAAGCGCTCGATTTCGTCCTTGGTGGCCTGTGTGTCCTCGATGGTGTCGTGGAGGAGGGCGGTGGCGATGGTCTCGTCGTCGAGCTTAAGCCCGGTCAGGATCGACGCCACTTCAAGGGGGTGGGAGAAATAAGGGTCTCCCGAAGCGCGCTTTTGCTGGCCGTGCGCCTTCATGGCGTACACATAGGCGCGATTGAGCAGAGCTTCATTCGCCTTGGGATTGTAACTCAGAACCTTTTCTACGAGATCGTATTGCCGCATAATTGGCTGCGATCTCGCGGGAGTTTCAAGCTGCACGGGCTCGTCAGCCTTTAAATGGTCTTCAACGCTAAGTTAAATCAATCTCCTTAACGGACCAACGTCAAGACGCAACTTTCAAACAGGTTTTAGCCTTTGGAGCGGCCGCCGCTTGCCGCCTCGGCCGGGATGCTCCGAGCCAGCCCCTGCAAAAGCTCCTCTTCGGTGATGCGGTCGATGAGGGCGTCGGAAAACTGATCGTCAGGCCCCAGAATATTGACCGGGCGCGCGCTCGGCAAGGCGGGCGCCGCCTCGGGTTCTGGCTCGTCCACCTCGACATGCGCTTGCAGCGAATGGATCAGGTCTTCCTTCAGATCCTCGGGCGATACCGTCTCATCGGCGATTTCGCGAAGGGCGACGACAGGGTTCTTATCGTTATCCCTATCGATGGTAATGGGCGCGCCGGCTGACACCGCCCGGGCGCGATGCGCCGCAAGCAGCACAAGCTCGAACCGGTTCGATACCTTGTCTACGCAATCTTCGACGGTGACGCGGGCCATGAAAACCTCAGGTGTTGGGATTGGCGCCAAAATAGTCGCGATGCTTCCCGTTTGCAAGCCGATGTTGAGCCAAGAGCCGTCGCCGCTTCGTCCCTTAAGCGCGGACCCTTACTCCGCAGGCTCGCAGGAAACCTTCCCCTCGGCAGGAGAAATGCGGCCGCCGCCGCCCGTGACGACAGTCTCGACCTCGTAATAAATGACGGTGGGGTTGGATGCGGCTTGCTGGGCGTTCGCGGGCGTGCGCTTCTGCTCGCGCTTGTAGGCAGCGGCGCAATCGGGCGGGCTCGCCTGCGCGAGTCCCGTTTCCTTTTTGATCTCGGCCCAGCAGGCCGCCGAGTCGGCGAACAGAGAGCATTTGGCGGCGTAAACGCGGCGATATTTAAGAGCGATGCCCGGCCCCACGAGCTTCGCCGAGTGAATTCCCTTGGCGACGTCATCGAACAATTTCGCGCCTGACGCAGCGAAGATCGCAAAGCCCAAGCCGCCGTTAATGCCGTCGGCGGCGTCGAAGAACGCGTAGTCCCCCTTGACTCCCTTGAAATATCCGGTCCATGCCGCGCTATCGAGGACAATCTCGCCGTCGGCTTTGTCCTCGCGGCAGGCGGGCTTTTCTTTCCCGGCGGAGACGGGAACGATGGACAGCCGGTCGGCGCCGACCTCGCCGCGGTCGACTTGCTTCACGGCGAAGCTGCCGAAGTAGAAGCAGCTCAGCGTCGGCTTTGCCTGCGGATTCAGCGGGTCGGGCGCGAGCGGGACTTTCACGACGCTGGTGGGCTTTTCGAAGAGCCCCGCGGCATCCTTCGCGAAGGCCGGCTGCAACGGCAAGGCGCACAGCACGATAAAAGCAATCATTCGCATCGAGCGATCCCCTAGAGCCGGCGCGTTCGCATTCCCGTCGGCGCAGCTTTGCCGCCGCCTTCAGCGAAGCTGTTCTCTTCGTATGACCTTTTAAGCTGTAATCGCCCTTGCGCAAGCCTGTCGTAGCCGCCAGCGGCTTCAACGGCCGCTGCTCGCCTTGGACATGCGCCCGCGCTTCCGACGGAGAGTTAAACAGCGGCGTCGAGATTGCGAATGCCGATCGCGGCTGGCTTGGCTGCATTCGGGTTGCAACCGTCGCTGATCTGCGCGAATCTTAACCTCGTATGCAGCATGGCGCGCCGCAAAACGAGGCGCGCCGGGCAGGGTTTTCTCATGAGACTTAGAAAGAGACCGCGGGGCGGCCCGCTCAAAGCTCGGACTGAAGAAAAGCGCGGATGCCGTCTTTCGGCTCGTTCGGGGAGGCGAAGGCATCGCCGATGCCGCGCAGAAGGATGAGGGTGATCTGCCCGGCCTTCACCTTCTTGTCCTGCTCCATGTAGGTCATCAGCTCGTCGAGGCTCGGCGCTCGCCCGAGCTTCTGGCGAAGCGCCGCAAAATCGCCCGGAAGGCCCACATCCTCCAGATGCTCCTTGAGACGCGCCGCGATCTTCGCGCCGCAATGCCCCTTGCTCGCCGAATAGCGCGCAGCCAGAACCATCCCAATGGCGATGGCCTCGCCATGCAAAACGTCGCCCGAATAGCCGGCCCAGGCCTCGATCGCGTGCCCGAAGGTGTGGCCAAAGTTGAGGAGCGCGCGGTCGCCCGTCTCGCGCTCGTCACGCGACACGATCTCGGCCTTCATCTGGCAACTCGTCTCGATGGCGTATGTGAGCGCTTCCTCGTCGTAGTCGAACACCGCCTCGCGGTTCTGTTCGAGCCAGCGGAAGAACACCGCGTCGCCGAGCGCGCCGTACTTCGCAACCTCCGCATAGCCGGAGCGGAACTCGCGCGGCGGCAGCGTCTTCAGCGTGTCGATATCGGTGAGCACGAGCGAAGGCTGGTGGAACGCTCCGATGAGGTTCTTGCCGTGGCGCGTATCGATGCCCGTCTTTCCGCCGACCGAGGAATCGACCTGCGAAAGAAGCGTCGTCGGCGCCTGCACAAAGCGAACGCCGCGCTTCACGTTGGCCGCGGCAAGTCCCGCGAGATCGCCGATCACGCCGCCGCCGAGCGCGATGACGGCGTGATCGCGCTCCATGCCGAGATCGAGCAGCGCCGTGCATACGCGCTCAAGCTCTGCGAAGCTTTTCGATCCCTCGCCTGAGGGCACGAAGATGGGCCGGCCGAGCAAAAGACCGGTTGCCGAAAGCCCGGCCTCAAGCTTGATTGCGTAGGCCCTTACCGCTTCGTCGGCCACAATCGCGAATTTCGTATTGGGCAAAGCCTTGGCCAAATGCTCGCTTGCCGCGCCGAGAAGCCCTGAGCCGATGAGAATCGGATAGCTTCGCGAATCGAGCTTCACATCAACGCGTGTCATGGTGTTTGCGGTCATGCCCCCTCCTGATGTTGCTTGTCCGGCGTTTCCGGAAGGCGCTCCGCTTCAAGATGAGAAGACAATAGCGCCAGAATGTCATCGACGACCGATTCATGCGGGGCGTCGCGGCTTTCATACTTCAAATCCGCCTCTGCGTAATACCTGCCGCGTTCGGCGAGCAGACGCTCGAGCACCTCTTTAGGATCGTCCGTTTTCAGAAGCGGGCGATTGTCCCGGCGCGAGACGCGTTGCAGCAAGAGATCGACCGGCGCGTCGAGCCAGATCGAAACGCCGCCCTCGGCGATGGCCCCGCGGGTCCGCGCCGAGATCACGGCGCCGCCGCCGGTCGAGACGATTTGCGGGCCGCCCTGCAAAAGACGGCGGATGACGCGTTCCTCGCCCTCCCGGAAATAGGGCTCGCCGTGATCGCGAAAAATCTCCTCGACGGTCATTCCGGCCGCTTCTTCGATCGCCGTGTCGGCGTCCACGAAGGGCAGATCGAGCGCAAGCGCGAGCCGGCGTCCGATGGACGACTTGCCCGAGCCCATCATGCCGACAAGGATGATGCTCCGCTTTTTGAGCGCTCGGCGCACTTTGCAAGCCAGGGGTTTCAAAGCGCCGCTGTCGTTCTCCGCCGTCACAATCGCCCGCTGAAACTTTCCGTGAATCCCGATCCTCAAACTTATGCCGCCATCCCCGCCTTGACAACGGGCGCAAAGAACGGCAGCCCATTTCGAAACGGAACTGGCTGGAGGCTTTGATGCCGACCCTTTTGCGCTTTCTGACGATTGTCGCGATCCTCGTCGGGTTATTCTATGGCTCCATGTTCGTGCTCGCGAACTTCTTCGAGCCGCAGCCGCGCGAGATGACGAAGTCGATCCGGGACGTCAAAGTCAAATAGATGGGCCGGCCCGCCGCCGCTCGCGCCCAGGCGCCCGACGAGACGCTGATCGAGGCGTTCCTGCATATGATGCGGGCCGAGCGCGGCGCCTCGCGCAACACGGTTTCGGCCTACACGGCGGATCTGCGTGAGATTTCAGGCTTCATCGCCGCTGAGAGCAAGACGTTCCTCTCTTGCGAGCGGCGGGATCTGGAGTCCTATTTCTCAAGCCGCGCCGCAAGCGGACTCGCGGCAAACTCGGCGGCGCGCAAGCTATCCTGTCTCAAGCGCTTCATGCTGTTTCTCCTGGCCGAGGGAGCGCGGAGCGACGATCCCGCGCGCCTCATCGATGGCGCGAAGGCGAAACGCAGCCTTCCCATGACGCTCTCCATTGCGGAGGTGGACGGGCTCCTGACAGCGGCGCATGAGGGGGCGGGCGCGGCGAAGGGTAGCGGGCGGCGGCGCGCGGTGCGTCTCGCCTGCCTGCTTGAACTCCTCTACGCCACGGGCTTGCGCGTCTCGGAGCTGGTGAGCCTGCCGCGAGCTGCGCTGCGCGGCGACCGCATGATGCTCACCGTGAAGGGCAAGGGCGGCCGCGAGCGCATCCTGCCTTTGAACCAGAAGGCGCGCGATGCCCTCGATCTGCATCTCGCGCAGGAGCAGCTGCATCTTCCGCTGCCCGGCGCCGAGCCGAAATGGCTGTTTCCGTCGTGGGGCGAGGGCGGCCACTTCACCCGGCAGAAATTCGCCCGCGATCTGAAGGCGCTTGGCGAAAAGCTCGGGCTGGACGAGGAGCGGTTGTCGCCGCATGTGCTGCGCCACGCGTTTGCGACACATCTGCTCGACCGGGGCGTCGATCTGCGCGTGCTGCAAACGCTGCTCGGCCATGCCGACATCTCGACGACGCAGATTTATACCCACGTGATGGAGGACCGGCTGCGGCAAACGGTGTTCGACTTTCACCCGTTGAGCGATACAGCGCGAGAGAGCTGAGATCCAACTATCTCACTTGCGTGACGACCGTGCTCAGACTTCGACCAGTTATCGGGTAAGCCGCGCCCCCACCAGTTTGCGGTACTGACAAGGGGAAGCGCTTAGACGCGCAAGGCGGCGCTGCAGCTCGGGTTATTTCGAAGGCGACGGCTATTAGCCGGCTTCGGGTTCGATTGCCGAAGAAGCGGCGTCAACCCCAGCGGCCGAAGGGCGACCCGGAGCCCGGCGGCCCGGCGGGCCTGGGTCCATCCCGACGGCTTCCGTCGCGGTCGAAGATGGAGAACAGCAGCCCCAGCACGATCCGCACCGCAATGGAGATGCCGACGAGCACGATCTGGTTCGGCTGCAGGAAGATATCGACCCAGACCATATAGCTGTCCGGCAGGTAAAGCTGCTGGAGCTGATCGCGCACATGCTGCGCCCCCGCAAGCAGATCGCGCATGGCGGTCGGATAGTTGATGGCGGTGTAGGTGAACGAAATCAGGGACAGGACCATTGTCAGTACGAATGTCGAAAGGCTGAAAAGAAACCTCATGGGCAACTCCCTGTCCCACACTTGCCGGCCGCTCGAACGCCGGTGCGACGCCGCTCATTTTCACATCTTTCCCTCGGAAAAGAACAATTTTGTGAAAATCGTTGTTAATGCGCCGAACCCGGAAAGGGCCGGCTGCCATGGAACGCCAGGCGCACGCGCGGCTTCGACGGGAGGCGGGGTTGGGCGGGCGCGGCGCCCGTGTTATGGTGCGGCGCCAACAGGCTTTTACTTATAAGGTTCACCGGCCGCCATGCCCGACCAGCCCTGGATTTTCCGCACCTATGCGGGGCATTCGACCCCCAAGGCGTCGAACGAGCTTTATCTCAAGAACCTGGCCAAGGGGCAGACCGGCCTTTCCATCGCCTTCGATCTGCCGACGCAGACGGGTTACGATTTGGATCACCCGCTCGCGCGCGGCGAGGTAGGGAAGGTCGGCGTGCCGGTCAGCCATCTCGGCGACATGCGCGCGCTGCTCGCGGGCATTCCGCTCGGCAAGATGAACACCTCCATGACGATCAACGCGACGGCGGCGTGGCTCTTATCGCTCTATATCGCGATTGCCGACGAGCAGGGCGTGGACCGGAGCGCGCTCACCGGCACGGTGCAGAACGACATCATCAAGGAATATCTCTCGCGCGGCACCTATGTTTTCCCCCCGCAGCCTTCCATGCGGCTCATCAAGGACATCGTCGTCTTCTCTTTCCGCGAAATCCCGAAATGGAACCCGACGAATGTCTGCTCCTATCATTTGCAGGAGGCGGGCGCGACGCCTGTGCAGGAGCTGGCTTACGCGCTCGCCACCGCGATTGCCGTGCTCGATACGGTGAAGGAAAGCGGCGAAGTATCGGAAGCCGAGTTCGGGGAGGCGGTGGCGCGAATCTCGTTCTTCGTGAATGCGGGCCTGCGCTTCATTACCGAGATCGCCAAGATGCGCGCCTTCGTCGATCTCTGGGACGAGATTTGCAAAAAGCGCTATGGCGTGACCGACCCGAAGCTTCGGCGCTTCCGCTATGGGGTGCAGGTGAATTCGCTGGGTCTGACGGAGCAGCAGCCCGAGAATAACGTCTATCGCATCCTGCTTGAGATGCTCGCCGTCGTGCTGTCGAAAAAGGCCCGCGCGCGCGCCGTGCAGCTTCCCGCCTGGAACGAGGCGCTCGGCCTGCCTCGCCCCTGGGATCAGCAATGGTCGCTGCGGATGCAGCAGATCGTGGCCTTCGAAACCGATCTTCTCGAATACGCCGATATTTTCGACGGGTCGCGCGTCATCGAGGCGAAGGTCGCGGAGCTGAAGCGCGAGGCGCGCGAGGAACTGGCGCGGATCGAAGCGATGGGCGGCGCGATCGCGGCCGTGGATACGAGCTATATGAAGCAGCGCCTTGTCGAGAGCAACGCGGCGCGGCTCCAGAAGATCGAGGACGGCGAGCAGATCGTCGTCGGGGTGAACAAGTTTGTGGAGACGGAACCCTCGCCGCTATCTGGCGGCGAAGGCGGCGCCATCCAGACCGTGCCCGAATGGGTCGAGCGCGAGCACGTGGAGAGCCTCAAGGCGTGGCGCGCCGCTCGCGACTCCAAGTCCGTCGAGGCCGCGCTTTCGGCGCTTCGCTCCGCCGCTCAAGGAGGCCGCAACATCATGGAGCCGTCCATCGCCTGCGCCAAGTCCGGCGTCACGACCGGCGAATGGGGCGACGCGCTGCGCCAGGCCTTCGGCGAATACCGCGCGCCGACGGGCGTCTCGAAGGCGGCGGCGGCGAGCGGCGGCGAGGGGCTGGCCGAAGTCCGCGCCGCAGTCGAGCGCGTTTCGGCCAAGCTCGGGCGGCGGCTGAAATTCCTTGTCGGCAAGCCCGGCCTCGACGGCCATTCCAACGGCGCCGAGCAGATCGCAGTGCGCGCGCGCGACTGCGGCATGGAGGTCGTCTACGAAGGCATCCGGCTCACGCCCGCGCAGATCGTGAACGCCGCGCTTGAGGAAAGCGTGCATGTCGTCGGCCTCTCGATCCTGTCGGGCAGCCATGTTCCCCTCGTGCGCGACGTGATGGACCGCATGCGCGCGGCCGGGCTCGGCGCGATCCCCGTTGTGGTGGGCGGCATTATCCCCGCGGAGGACGAAGCGACGCTGAAGGCCTGCGGCGTGGCGGCGATCTACACGCCGAAGAACTTCCAGCTGAACGGCATCATGGCGGGCATCGTTAAGCTCGCGGACCCGGAGGCGCGGCCCGCGGCGGCATAGTGCGCCGCGCTTCCGCTCGTAATCCTGCCGCGTCAAGGCCGCAGAGCGGCCGTGTCCGTAATCAAGGGACGAGCGGAAATACAGGGCGCATCCAAGACTTAGCCAGCCTCAGTCGATTTCAACCCGGTGGTGGGAGTGGGCGCACTGATTCGCGATGCCATGTGAGAACACGGACAATTGGTTCGTCAAATCCGGGCGGTTGCCCAATTGCACTGAGTATAGAGAGCTGGTCTTCGGTTAGCTTGTAGGTGCGGGCTTGTTCCGTTCCCACCCACGACCCCCAAAGACAAAAGTCAACTTTTGTTAAAATTCGATCCGGCGGCTCTAATCGATAATGACCGGAATAGGAAACAGTCGTCATAAACGCGGACGCCATCTCTGGCTCCGTGCTCTGCGGCGTCTGTCGCTCAGGCGTAATCAAGACCATCATGCGGCCGTCGGGGCATAAAATAAGAACGCCCTTCGATGAAACTGAGGGGAGTTGCTCTCCGGTTCGAACGCTCTCAACATGTGATGACCGGAGAATCCAAACGCCGAAGAGATCCGAACCATGCGCCGCTGCGTTCACCGCGATGCTCTTTATCTTGAGACCTGGACAGAAAACCACAATGCTATTGCCCTCGCGCCACTGTCAACGTGATCAATGACTGCGGCGAAGCCAGCCGCGTTGCGCACTCACGTCGTTTCGCTACGGAAAGGCGCATTTTGGGCGCTATCGCGTATGATATCCTGAGGGGCGAGCCGATTCTGGCGCGGCCCCTTCGTCATTGCCTTGGGAGAATCGCGCCATGAGCCCATCCACACTCGCCGAGCCCTGCCATGGCAGCGCTGCAATCCGCCGGGGACTGCGCGCAAAAGCGCGCGGCGTTGCACCGTCGCGCGCGGATCATCCCTGCGAGCTGGCAACCTATTCGCCGCTCCATGCGTTTTGGGAAGCAAGCGGGCGCCGGAGAGTCGCGAGGGAGTTTGCGATGCTGGGCTGGAAAGTCAGCGGTCAGCCGCTGGAGACCGATCGTCCGATGCAAGTCCGGATCCGGGGGCTTTGCCGATGACGCGCTCAATCCGCGCCGCGGCTGCGCAATACCCGATCGACGAGATAACCTCCATCGGCGCCTTCGAAGAGAAGCTGTCGCAGTGGGTCCAGCAGGCCGTGGCCCACGGCTCTCAGCTCCTCGTCTTCCCGGAATATGGCGGCATGGAGCTGGCGCGGATCGCGGGCCGTCATGTCTCGCGCGACCTGCAAGGCTCCGCCGAAGCCCTGCAATATCATATCGGCCATTACGAAGCCGCCTACGCAGAACTCGCCAAGCGCTTCGGCGTGTTCATCCTTGCGGGGAGCGCGCCGGTGCGCCTGACCGACGGCCGTTTCGTGAACCGCGCCCGGCTTTACAGCCCGAAGGGCGAGTCGGGCTTCCAGCAGAAACACATCATGACCCGTTTCGAGGCCGAGAAATGGGGCATCAGCCCGTCGAGCGGCCTCTGCGTCTTCGATATCGGTATTGCCAAGATCGGCATCGCAATCTGCTACGACGCGGAGTTCCCCCTGATCGCTCGCGCGCTCGCGGAAGCCGGAGCCGAAATCCTGCTCGTTCCCTCCTGCACCGAGACACTGGCCGGCTATTACCGGGTGCGCCATGCCTGCGCCGCCCGCGCGCTTGAGAATCAAATTTATGTCATCCAGTCGCCCACCGTGGGCGACGCGCCCTGGTGTGCGGCGATGGAGCGCAATGCCGGCGCCGCCGCGTTCTTCGCTCCGCCGGAGACGCGGTTTCCCCCCGATGGGGTACTGGCGCAAGGCGCGCTCAACGAAGCGCAATGGGTCTACGCGGATCTGGACCTCGACCTCATAACCGAGGCGCGCAAGGACGGCGACGTCCTCAACGCCCGCGATTGGGATTTGCAGCCGGGGGCGCCGGCACTGCCTCGCCCGAAAATCGTCGCGCTGCAGCGGTAATTGCGGCAGGCGCGGCTGCTTGCGGCCAAACCGCGAAGCAGGGCGTAATGGCGTTAGCCTTGCGGGAAGAAGTCGCTTCCGGGCTGGGACTGCACGCTAGCCCTTGGCTTTGGGCCATGCTAGGCATAGATCGCATCTCAAACCTTGACCTGTACGCTCCCCTCCCCTCATGCGCACTTATCTCGACTTCGAAAAACCGATTGCCGAACTCGAAAGCAAGATCGAGGAGTTGATCGCCCTCGGCGAAGGCGACGCTGCGGTTTCGATCAAGGAGGAAATCGCAAGGCTTAGGGAGAAGGCGCAAGCCGCGCTCGAAGAAACCTATGGAAGCCTCGATCCCTGGCAGAAGACCCAAGTCGCGCGACATCCGCAAAGGCCGCACACCTGCGACTATATTCGCGAACTGATCGTGGATTTCACCCCCTTGGGCGGAGACCGCTATTTCGGGGAGGATCTGGCCATCATCGGAGGGCTCGGCCAATTCCACGGCCGCACCATTATGGTCCTTGGCCACGAAAAAGGCGCCGACACGCAAGGGCGCCTGAGGCACAATTTCGGCATGGCCAAGCCCGAGGGCTACCGCAAGGCCGTGCGGCTCATGCAGATGGCGGACAGATTCGGGCTGCCGGTGTTGAGCCTCGTTGACACAGCGGGCGCTTATCCGGGAATCGAGGCCGAGGAGCGCGGACAGGCCGAGGCCATCGCGCGGTCGACCGATTGCTGCCTTTCGCTCACCGTGCCGATGATCGCCATCATCATCGGCGAGGGCGGCTCGGGCGGCGCGGTGGCCGTAGCTTCGGCGAACCGCGTCTTGATGATGGAGCATTCCATTTACAGCGTCATTTCGCCGGAGGGCGCGGCGTCGATCCTTTGGAGGGATAGCGCCAAGGCCCGCGACGCGGCGACCAACATGAAGATCACGGCGCAGGACTTGCTGCAGCTCGGCGTGATCGACGCCATTATTCCGGAGCCTGTCGGCGGCGCGCACCGCGACCCGGAAGCGGCGATCAAGCAGGTCGGCGACGCGCTCGAACTCGCGCTGTCCGATTTCGAAAGCGTGGACGGAGCGGAGATCCGAAAGCAGCGTCAGGATAAGTTTCTGGCAATCGGGAGAGCGCTCGCGCCTTCCCGTTAAGAAAGTCCTCTTGAACCATGTCGCATTTTAGCCCTATTAAACCTTGAAGTTGCGAAAATGAGTGGGGCGAATCAAAGGTTTGCAACCAGGGGACGATGTCCTTGCAATTTGCACGTGGAACGCAACGGAATTTTAAGGCAAAATTCCGATCTTCTCTCGCGAGATTAGAAGCGGGGCTGGGTTCCATGAATGTTGTGCTGCGTTTCGCATTGGTTGCTCCGTTGCTTCTCGGCCTCACCGGCTGCTTTAACTTCATGGGAACCAGCAGCGGCGATTCGGTGCCGCCCGCGGAGCGGCAGCTCGCGGCATCCACGCAGGCGATGCTCGCCATCAAGGGCATGAAGCAGGAATCGCCGATCTTCGTCCGCATCTTCAAGGAAGAATCGGAATTCGAAGTTTGGAAGTTCAAGGACGGACGCTTCCAGCACTTCCGCACCTATCCCATTTGCGCCTGGTCCGGCGAGCTCGGTCCGAAAGTGCAACAGGGCGACCGGCAGGCGCCGGAAGGTTTCTATACCGTAAACCGCGCGCAGATGAATCCGCACAGCCTTTATCATCTCGCGTTCAACATCGGCTTCCCCAACGCTTACGATCACTCCAACGGACACACGGGCTCAGCGCTCATGGTGCACGGCGACTGCAAGTCGGCCGGGTGCTACGCCATGACTGACGCCTACATCGAGGAGATCTACATTCTCGCGCGCGAGGCCTTCAATGCGGGCCAGACGAAATTTCATGTGCAGGCTTTTCCGTTCAGGATGACGGCGGAAAACATGCAGCGCCATCGCGACAATCGATGGTACCCGTTCTGGGTGAAGCTCAAGGAAGGCTACGACGCGTTCGAGGCGACAGGGAAACCGCCGATCATTAAAGTGTGCGCCAGGCAATATCTGGTGAACGTTCAGTTCCCTGGCCAGGCGGCGGATCCTTTGCCGGATGCGCCCTGCCCCCTTTACGCGAAGGTCAATCCTACCGGCATCGATGGCGTTCCGCCGACCGTTCTGGCAAGCCTGATGAAAAGCGAGGCGCCTCAGCAGCAGACGCCTCAGCAAGCGCAGGCTCCAGCGCCGGTGCTGATGGCCGCGACAGCAAGCCCGCCGAAGCCAGAAGCGCCGCACGCGATCGCCGCCGCCATGGCCGATATGTCGGCGTCCCCCATTATCACTCGGTCGGCGGCAAGCCAACTGGCGAGCGCGCAACCTGCAAAGTCTCCGGTCGCGCCCGCGTTGACGAGCGGGCGTAAGGCCCCCGCCGCGCCCTATGCCAGCGCCCCCAATTCACCGACGCCGGCGGCATCGTCTGCCCTTTCGGTCGGCGGGAACCCGGTCTGGCCCGTAACCTTCAGCCAAAACGCGCCGTATGCGCCGCCGCACGCTCCCGCGTCGCCGTCCACCGCGTCGGCCGAGCAGCCGACGAAGGACGTGGATCCTGATGCGATTCAGAAGCCGAATCGCTCCGGAAAGGGCGGCAAGCTGAGCGCATCGGCGCCCACCGAATCAAGCGACGGACAACCGTCGCAATAAAGGGAAAGATGTGAAACCGTCGCGGGGGGCTCACATCAGGCGAGTTGCGCGCTGCGCCCTAGGACCGTGGCCTGCCTGAGGCGCGAGAGCGATCCCAAAGGGAAGTTCAAGTTGCTGCGGCGCCGCGGCGGGTGTAGCGCGATCGGCGCTCAGAAAGCCGTTTCCAAGCCCTTGCCGCGCAAGCTCCCCTGCTTTCTGGCGGACGGTTCCAGAGAGCGGACGCTCCGGAACTTTTGAAAGCGCTCCTTTCCGGATCGCTTTTGTCTTCGCGTCCATCAGCACAGCGTTGACAATGGAACCAAGCTGCCGCCATTGATGATCGTCACTCACGGTCGTACTCCGTTATTTACTAACTGCCGTCAAACTTCTAAATGTCCTATTGCGATCAGCGTCAGGTGATTCGGTGGCTCAATTGCGACACTGCAAGCGCATTTTTCATTACATTTTTGAAAACTACAAGCTGATTGCACGTGCCCGACATTTAGCCAACCCATCGGAGCGACGACCTTGCGCTACACCGAGCATGTTTCGATAAAGGCCTGCTGGAGTTATCGCATCGCGGTTCTCTCGGTCCTCGTCTTTGTGGGGGTCTTCGTCTGGCACCGGTTTTTTGGGCTGCCGACGCCGCTCGCGCTCAAGGCGATGGGCTGCGCGGCGGCGTGCGCAGTCGCAGGTTTCGCGCTGGCGGCCGTGGCGCTTGTCTCGATCTGGAACGAAGGCCACGTCGGGGCGGGACGCGCATCCGCCGCGCTGTTCCTGAGCGCGCTCGTGCTTGCGGTTCCGCTATGGTCGCTTCCGGCGCTGATGCGGCTGCCCCGGCTCTATGAGGTGACGACGGACATCGCGGCGCCCCCCGCTTTCGACCGCGTGGCCAAAATCCGCCAGGGGCTGGCAAACCCCGTCCACTACGAGCCGTCTTTCGGCGCATTGCAGACTGTGGCCTATCCCGACATCAAGCCGCTGCTCGTGCAGCGGTCGCTGATCGACGTCTATTCGTCGGTTCGAGACGTCATCAAGGTCCTCAACTGGAAGATCATCGACGAGCAGGCGCCGGAGTCCACCCGAAGCGGCCATATCGAAGCCGTGGACCGCACCTTCTTTTTTGGCTTCACCGACGACATCTCAATTCGGATTACCGGCTCGGTGAAAACCGCGAAAATCGATATCCGCTCCTCCTCCCGTTTCGGCCCTCACGACCTTGGGCGGAATGCGCAGCGCATCCGGCGTTTCATGGCGGAGGTGAAAGCGCGCTTGGCGGAGGTGGATCGCCTCGAGCGGATGGGCCGCCTCGTCGCCTCCAGCCAGCCGGGAGAGAAAGAAAAGCCAAAGGCGTCCGCGAAGACCGGCAAGAAGTGAAGCGGCGCCCGCGAGTAGCGTGAAACGTGGTCGGTGGCCCCTCTGAGGCCGGTTTTTCGGCGCCGGCTTCCGTTCTATGCGACCGTGGGCGCTTCCGCTGCGGGCTCGGACTCTCTTCGTCCGCCCCGATTGCGAAAGCCGTCTAGCAACAGATAGATCACGGGCGTCGTATAGATCGTCAAAAGCTGCGAGACGGCGAGCCCGCCGATAATCGTGAAGCCGAGCGGCATCCGAAGCTCCGACCCCGGCCCCGATGCGAGCGCAAGCGGCAGCGCGCCGAACATGGCCGCGAGCGTCGTCATCAGGATGGGCCTGAACCGCTCCAGGCAGGCTTGCCGGATGGCGTCCTCGCTCGAAAGCCCTCGCGTCCGCTCGGCATCGAGCGCGAAATCCACCATCATGATGCCGTTCTTCTTCACGATTCCGATCAGCAAAATGATGCCGATGAGTGAGATGATCGACAGCCCTTGACCCGTCGCGAACAAGGTAAGAGCGGCCCCGAAGCCGGCCGACGGCAGCGTCGAAAGGATCGTAAAGGGGTGCACCAGGTCCTCATAGAGGATGCCGAGCACCAGATAGACCGCGATGAGCGCGGCTGCGATCAAGAGAACCTCCGAGGCTTGCTCTTGCTGCAAGGCCAGCGTCTCGCCCGCCAGCTCAAAATGCAGATCCTCGGGGAGCTGCAGGTCTTTCGCGATTTGCAGGATTTGCGGCAGGACCTGGCCGAGCGAGACGCCCTGTGCTGTATTGAAGCTGATTGTCACGGCGGGGAACTGGCCGGTGTGGGCGACGACCAGCGGAACCGAATCGACGCTGATTTTCGCCACGGCGCCGAGGGGCACGGACTGCCCCCCGCTGCCTTTCACATAGACATTCTGGAACGCATCCAGGCTGCGCTGGTAATCGAGCGTGGCTTCAAGGACCACAGTGTATTGGTTGCGGTAGGTGTAGATCGTGGAGACCGCGCGCTGCGCAAAGGCGTCGTTCAGCGCCGCGTCCACATCCTTAACCGCGACGCCAAACTTCGCCGCCTTCACGCGGTCTATCGTGACGGTGGCCTGCGGCCCGCCCAACTCGCGGTCGTTGTTGACGTCGACGGCGCCGGGAACCTGCTTCACGCGCGCTTGCACCTTTGGAAGCCATTCTGCGATTTCTTTCAGGTCCTGGCCCCACAGCGTCACCTGATACTGGGAACGCGACTGCCTGCCGCCGAACTGGATTTCCTGCCCCGGAAACATGGTCGCGTCCACGCCCTTGATGGCCGCGAACTTCTTGCGAAGGCGGCCGATCACGGCCATCGCGGACTCTTTGCGCTCCTCGATAGGTTTCAGGGCCATGTAGAAGCGGGCCTGGTTGCTCTGGCCGAATCCCGACGTGCCGCCAATGGACACGGCCACGCCTTCGACGGCTGGATCGGAGTCGATGGCCTCGGTGACCTTCCTTTGAAGGGCTTCGAGCGCGTCGAAAGAAACTTCAGGCGCCGCCCGCGCATAGCCCATCACAAGCCCCGTGTCGCCGACCGGCACAAGCCCCTTCGGCATGACGATGTAAAGCTGGATGGTCAGCGCCAGCGCCGTCAGCGTCACGACCAGCATGAGCCAGCGGTGATGAAGCGCGTAAGTCAGCGTGCGCTCGTAGAAGCGGATCATGCTTTCGAAAACCGGCTCCACGCGGCGGTCGAGCCAGGTTTCGCGCGAACGCGGCAGGCGGCGGATGAATTGCCCGCAAATCATGGGCGTGAGCGTTAGCGAGACGACCGCCGAAATCAGGATCGCGAAAGTGAGGGTCCAGGCGAATTCGCCGAACAGCCGACCGATCGGGCCGCCCATGAACAAAAGCGGAATGAAGGCCGCGACCAGCGACAAGCTGATGGATATGATCGTGAACCCGATCTGCCGCGAGCCCTGCAGCGCCGCCTCGCGGGGGCTGAGCCCCGCCTCCATGTTGCGGTAACAATTCTCGATGACGACGATGGCGTCGTCCACGACGAAGCCGACGGAGATGGTGAGCGCGAGCAGCGAGATGTTGTCGAGACTATAGCCGGACAGCCACATCAGCCCCACGGTGCCAGCGAGCGACAGAGGCACGGCGACGCCAGCCGCCAGGGTCGGGACGATGCGCCGCAAAAAGATCAGCACCACCATCATCACGAGCGCGATGCTTACAAGCATCGTTTTCTGAATGTCCGCGATGCTTGCCTTGATGGTTTTGGTGCGGTCGTTCAAGACCACCAGCTTAACGTCGGCCGGAAGAAGCCGGCGCAACTCCGGCATCAGCGAGTAGATCTGATCCACGGTCTTGACAACGTTGGCGTCCGGCGTCTTGAAGATGATGAAAATGACGGCGTTGTCTTTATCGTAGTAGCCCGCGGCAAGCCTGTTGCTCGTGCCGGTGCTGACTTTCGCGACATCGCCGATGCGCACGACGTCGCCGTTCTTCACTTTGACGACCAGAGCCGCGTAATCGGAAGGCTGATCGATCTGGCCGTTGACCGTCACAATGGTGGATTTCTCGGGTCCGTTCATGGTCCCGATCGGCACGAGTGAGTTGGCCTGCGTGATGGCCGTGCGCACATCCTCGAAGCCGATGCTGCGGGAACTGAGTTCCAAGGGGTCGGCCACCACGCGCACCGAGGGCGTCTGCGCGCCGCCGAGCAGCACTTCGGCGACGCCGTCGACCTGGCTGATGCGCGTGTTCACGATGAGATCGCCAAGATCGTAGAGATCGGTTGGCCTGCGCACAGGCGAGGTCATGGCGAGGATCATGATCGGGGCTGCGGCGGCGTTCGATTTTCTGAGCGTCGGCCGGCGCGTCAGCGTGGTGGGAAGGTCGGCCTGGGCCGCGTTGATGGCCGCCTGCACGTCGCGCGCGGCGTCGTCCGAATTGCGCGACAGGTCGAACTGCACCTGGATGCTGGTCGAGCCGAGCTGGCTTGTCGAGGTCAGCTCATTCACGCCCGCGATTTCGCCAATTCTGCGCTCCAGCGGCGCGGCGATGGTCGCGGCCACCGTTTCGGGGTCTGCTCCCGGCAGCGCGGCCGAGACGCGCACCGCCGGCATATCGACGCTCGGCAGGCTCGCCACGGGCAGCTTAGTGTACGCCACGGCGCCGGCAAGGAGAATCCCAACCGCGAGCAGCACGGTTCCGATCGGTCTGCGGATAAACAGCGCGGAGGGGTTCATAGCCTAGCCCCGCGTTTCGGGCGCGGTGGGCGCGGTCGCGGGCGGCGGCCCGGCCGCTCCGCCGCTCTGAGGAGGCGACGCTTCCGCGCCGTGGTCCGCGCCAACGCCGAGGAGGCGCTCGACGCGCCGCTTCAAGCCGTCCATGGCGAGGTAGATCACGGGCGTGGTGTAGAGCGTCAGGAACTGGCTGAGCAGAAGCCCGCCGATGATGGTCACGCCGAGCGGCGTGCGCAGTTCCGATCCCGGGCCGTTGCCCATCACGAGCGGAAGCGCGCCCAGGAGCGCCGCAACCGTCGTCATCATGATCGGCCTGAAGCGCAAGAGGCACGCCTCACGGATCGCCTCAGCGGGCGCCATGCCGTGGTTGCGCTCGGCGTCGAGGGCGAAGTCGATCATGATGATCGCATTCTTCTTCACGATGCCCATCAGGAGGACGACGCCGATCAGCGCGATGAACGAGAACTCCATGCCGAAAAGTTCGAGCGCGAGAAGCGCGCCGATCCCCGCGGAGGGCAGCGTCGTGAGGATCGTGAAAGGATGGACAAAGCTTTCATAGAGAATGCCGAGGATGATGTAGATCGTCACCACCGCGGCAAGAATGAGGAAGGGCGTGGACTGCAATGAGGCGTTGAACTCGGCCGCGGCGCCCGTGTAGCTGCCGATGATCGAGTTCGGCATGCCAAGGCGGGCGCTGGCGTCGGCCACGGCCTGCACGGCGGCGTCGAGCGAGACGCCGGGCGCGACGTCGAAGCTGATAGTCGCCGCCGGATATTGCTGCACATGGTTCACCGAAAGCGGCGAGATGGTTCGCTCGATGGTTGCGAAGGCTACGAAAGGAACCTGCGCGCCGCGCCCCTGCCCTATGGCGGGCACCGCCGTGATCGAGGAACTCGTCGCGCCGTTGCTGCTCGCAAGGCCCGTAACCGAATTGCCCGAGGTCGAATTGCTGATCGCGTTTCCGGGAACATAGATGGAGCCCAGCGCCGCCACGTTGGTCTGGAATTTCGGATCCACTTCCAGGATCACGCGATATTGGTTTGACTGGCCGTAAATGGTCGAAACCTGACGCTGGCCGAAAGCGTCGTAAAGCGTGTCGTTGAGCGCCTGCATCGTGACGCCGAGCCGGCCCGCGATCACGCGGTCGGTCTTGATCAGCACAGCGCTGCCGTCTTCCTGAAGGTCGGAGGAAACGTGAAAGAGCCGCCTGTCGTGCTTAAGCTCCTCTTCGAGCTTCTTGGCCCAGCCGGAGAACCCCTGCCGGTCGAGGCCCACAAGCACATACTGGTATTGCGTCCGGCTGCTTGCCGTGCCGATCTGGATGTCCTGCACAACCTGGAAGGTCGTCGAGATGCCGTTAATGTCGCGCGTCGCCGCCGTGAGCCGCTTGAGGATCTCCGACGCACTCGCCGACCGGTCATTCTTCGGCTTCAAGGTCAGCGCGAAATGAGCGACGTTTGTCGTGGCGTTCGTCGTGCCGACGCCGACGACCGAAACGACGCCCAGCACGTCCGGGTCCTTGCGGATGATCCTCTCAACCGCGGCTTGCAACGCGTTCATGCGGTCGAACGACACATCGGACGCGGTTTCCGTCGCGGCCGTGAGGAAGCCGGTGTCCTGGTCGGGCAGAAAACCCTTCGGGATCGCGAGATACATGGTGATCGTGAGCACAAGCGTCAGCGCCGCCACAATGAGCGTCAGGCCGCGGAACCTGAGCACGACGTCGAGGGTCGTCCGGTAGAACGCGAAGAGCCATGCGAGCGGCGCTTCCGCCAACCGCGCATACCACGGCGCACCTTGGTCGTGCCGGGGCAGGCGCAGGAGCCTCGCGCTCATCATCGGCGCCAGCGTGAGCGAAACGATCATCGACGTGAGCACCGCGATGGTCAGCGTCAGCGCGAATTCCCGGAACAGCCGCCCGACAATGCCCGTCATGAACAGAAGCGGGATGAACACCGCGATCAGCGACACAGTCAGCGACACGATGGTGAAGCCGATCTCGCCCGCGCCCTTATAGGCGGCGGCCATCGGCTTCTCGCCCTTTTCGATGTAGCGCATGATGTTCTCGATCATCACGATGGCGTCGTCCACAACGAAGCCGGTCGCAATAGTGAGCGCCATCAGCGAGAGATTATCGAGGCTGAAGCCCGCGAAATACATGACCCCGAACGAGGCGATGAGCGACAGAGGCAGGGTCACGCCCGCGACGATGGTTGCGCTTAGCGTGCGCAGGAACAGCAGCACCACCATCACCACGAGGGCGACGGCGAGCACGAGCGTGAACTGCACGTCTCGCACGGACGCGCGGATCGTGCCGGTGCGGTCGGCGACCACCTCCGCCTTCACGCCTGCCGGCAGGGCGGCGGCGAGCTTCGGCAGGATTTTCTTCAGCCGGTCGACGGTTCCGACGATGTTCGCGCCCGGCTGGCGCTGCACGTCGATGATGACGGCCGGCTCGCCATTGTAGCGCGCGGCGACCTTGTTGTTTTCGAGCCCCGCGACCACGGTCGCCACATCGCGCAGGAGCACGGGCGAGCCCACCGGCGAGTTGCTGTTGCTGGTCGTGGCGATCACGATATCTTCATAGGCTTTCGCGGTTTCGAGCTGGTCGTTCGCGCCGATGAGAAAGGCCTTGTCCGAGCCGCTCAACAAGCCCTTCGACCCATTGACGTTGGCGTTGCCGATGGCTGCGCGCAGCGTTTCGAGCGCGATCCCATAGGATGAGAGCTGCAGCGGGTTGGCCTGGATGCGGATAGCGGGCCGGATATTGCCCTGAACGGTGACGCGGCCGACGCCCGTCACCTGACTCAGCCTCGGGCTCAACAGCGTGTCGGCGAGGTCGGAGAGCCTCTCCATGGAAAGAGCCGTGGAGGTGAGCGCAATGGTGAGGATCGGCGGATCGGATGGGTTGACCTTCGCGTAAACCGGCGGGTACGGCAGATTTTGTGGAAGCGCGCCGCCAGCCGCGCTGATGGCCGACTGCACGTCCTGCCCCGCTGCGTTGATGTCGCGATCGAGGTTGAATTGCAGCGTGATCTGGCTGATGCCCTGCGAGCTTGTGGAGTTCATTCCTTCGAGGGAGGGAATCTGACCGAGCTGGCGCTCAAGCGGCGCGGTGACAAGCCGCGCCATGGTGTCGGCGTTCGCGCCCGGAAGCTGCGTCGTCACCTGGATGACAGGGAAATCAACCTGCGGCAGCGAGGAAATCGGCAAGAAGGAATAGGCGAGCGCGCTGCTCAGGAGTACGGCTACGGCAAGCAGCGAGGTCGCGATTGGACGCGCGATAAAGGGCGCGGAAATGCTCATGGCTTGCGGGAGCCTTCGTCCTTCGAAGCTTGGCCCTGGGCGACGGCTTTATCGGGCCTTTTTGCGTCTGCGCCCTGCTCGCCTGCGGAGGCGGCGCTTTCGGCCGCGGCTTCCTTTCGGCGGTGCTTGCGCTCCGGCTTGGCTTCCTTCGCGGCGTCTTCCGCGGCGGGCGATGCGCTCGCTGACGGCGCTGCAGTGGCCGGCGGCGCTGCGTCGAGCTTGATCTTGGCGCCGTCCTGCAGATTCGCGAAGCCGCTGACGATGACCATGTCGCCCGGCGCAACGCCGTTGCCGATCACCGAAATCTTCTCGCCCTCCTGCACCACCTTCACATTGGTGAGCTTCGCGGTGTTTTCCGGCGTGGCGAGATAGACGTAGCTTCCGTTTGAGCCCTGCTGAATGGCGACCGACGGCACGACGATAGCGTTTTCGAGCACCTTCAGCTTCAGCTTGACATTCACAAACTGTCCCGGCCACAGCCGGTTCTGCTCATTGGGAAAAAGGCCCTTGATCTTGACGGTGCCCGTGGTCTGGTCGATCTCGTTGTCGACGACGAGGAGACTGCCTTCGCCGAGCACGCCGGAGCCTGCGACAGCCTGCAACGGCACGGTTCCCTTTGATTGGGCGTCGAGAACGCCCGCCACAGTGTTTTCCGGGAGCG
Organism: uncultured Alphaproteobacteria bacterium; assembly: GCA_963748525.1. GTDB lineage: Bacteria > Pseudomonadota > Alphaproteobacteria > Rhizobiales > Rhodomicrobiaceae > Rhodomicrobium. The sequence continues at coordinate 139,952 of CAVVJJ010000008.1, read as the reverse complement.
TAAAGACGACGGCGATCGGCCGTAATTGAGTGATGATCACGATCCCCGTGGCGTCCGTCGCGCTAACCAAATTGCCCTTATCGACAAGCCTGATGCCGGTCCTGCCTGTAATCGGCGCCTTGATGGTAGCCCACTGGAGGTTCGTCAGCGCGTTGTCGATCAAAGCCTGATCGAGCTTCACCTGGGCTTCGTCTTGCTTGGCCGTCCATTTCGCCGTGTCGGCCTGCTGCTGCGTGGCGGCGGTTGTCTTGACGAGTTCCGTGTATCTCTTCTCGTCCAGGCGGGCATTGGCGAGAAGCGCCTCATCCTTCGCTTTTTGTGCGACGGCTTGATCGTAGGCGGCCTGATAGAGCGCCGGATCGACGACGGCGAGCACGTCGCCTTCCTTTACATCCTGGCCCTCTTTGTAAGGCACGTCTATCAGCCGGCCGCTGACCTGGGTTCGGACCGTTGCCGTATTGAAGGCCTGCACCGTTCCGACGCCGCTTAAATAGACGGGAACGTTCTCGGTTCGCGCCTTTTCTGCGAGCACAGGGACAACTTGATTGCCACGGCGAAAACCGTTGCCGCGAGGCCGGCCGCCCGGCGCGCCGGTCGCGCCCTCGGGCGCCTCGGCCGCGTTAGGGTCAGGCGGGAAAAGGCGGTCCTTGTAGACGAAAGCAACGAGACCACAGGTAATCAACGCAAAAATCAGGTATGGCAGAAGCCGTTTCATGGCGTCCTTGCTTTCAACTCAATGACTGACGCAACTTCCGCGATGGCGGCGTCGCCTGGTTTATACCACCCGCCGCCCAAAGCTTGGTAGACTGAAACCGCGTCCATAAGGCGGGTTTGCCGTATCTGAGCGTAAGCAATTTCGGCAGTGAATAGGGTTTGTTCAACCTGCAGAAGGGTCGTCACGTCGATTATGCCGCCTTTCAATTGATCTTCCGACAGCTTGAAGGCTCGCCTCGCTGAGACCACGGCCTCATACTGCCGGCGTTCCTGCTCGGCGTCCTTGGTGTAGGCAATCAAGGCGTCCTCCACATTTTGGAACGCGGAAACGATCGCCTTTCGGTAAGTTTGAAGCAACTCGCCATAGGTTGCGCGATTGAGGTCGAGCATGGCCTTGAGTTGGTACTCGTTGGTCAGAGGCTGCGTGATGCCGACGGCGGCATTGTAAAAGAGACTTTGCGGTTGGAACAGCGCCGCCAGAGCGGTGCTCTGGAAGCCGCCGGCGCCGGTCAGCGTGATTGTCGGGAACATCGCCGCGCGCGCTGACGAGACGTCGAATTTCGCCGCGGAAAGCTGAGCCTCGGCGCTGGCGATGTCAGGCCTGCGGCAGAGAAGCTCGGACGGCAGGCCGGCCGGGATGGCGGGCACCGCAACCGCGAAGAGTTTGTCACCCTTGTAAGTGAAGAACTCCGGCGCCATTCCGACCAGAACCGCGAGGGCGTGCTTGTATTCCTCAAGGTTGCGCTCGAGCGGCGGGATCGTAACCGCGATGTTGGCGACCAGCGTTTCCTGTTGCGCAACATCGAGCCCGCTGGCCGTTCCCGCGGCGAAGCGGTCGCGAATGGCCTTTAGAATTTTCCTGGCCGCTTCCAGGTTTCTTTTCGCAATGGCGATCTGCTCTTGCGCGCCGACGGCTTCGAAATAGGTGTTGGCGATGCTCGCGTCTGTCGAAATGGCGACGGTGGCAGCCGCAAAGCTTTGATAGTATTGGGTGGCCATCGCGGCATAGAGAAGAGCGCGATTCTGCCCCCAGAAATCGATGGTGTAGCTCGCCGTCAGCTGAGCGATAATCGATGTCGTGGTGACGGCCTTGCCTTGAACGTGGGCCAGGCTTTGGCTTGCTGAGCCGTTGGCTTGAATGAGCGGAATGAGCGGCTGCGTCGCGATCCGGACCTGCGCTTCCGCCTCCTGAATGCGTGCGATCGCCGCGCCGACGTCGAAGTTGAAGCCTCGGCCGAGAAGGATAAGGTCTGTGAGTTTCTGCGATCTGAAGGCGGCGAAGTCGTAGGGCGAGGCGGCGGGCCTCGTCACCTTTGCGTTCTTGCCGATATAGGCGTCCGGAACCTCAATGTCCGGCGTGGGAACGTGGGGATCGAGCAATGTGCAACCGCAAAGAGAAAGCGCCGCAAAGGCCGCTGATGCGGCTTTGCGCGCCCTCTCCATCGTTATCCTGCCCTGTCGCGCGACTGCGCTCTGCATACTTGCCCAATTCGAATGTGGTCGACCGCGCGCTCCCACCCCAGACGAAGAGAATCGCCGCGCTCTAGCAAACGCTTCGAATTGTGACTGTTAAGAGGTGGCGGGCCGCGCGCGCCAGCGCAAAATGTGTATCGATTTGCGGCTTTCTTATCTTAGGCGCGGGAGTGTGCCCTTTTAGCGCCAGCACGGCGAAGTTTCAGCCGGACGACAGGACGATGCTTTTTCCTGAATAGCTGATAAGTCCCAGAAGCGTCTCGTCGCTCAGGCGCCCCGTGAGCGGAAGTCCCAGGTGGCGCTCGAAATCCTTGATCGCGTCGGACGTCCAGACATCCACGCGACCCGAGAACGCGCCCCGGAAGAACCCCAATCCGAGAAGCATTCTTTGAGCTTCGATCACGAGCTTCGGATTGAGCTCGGCTCGATCCGCGAAGGCCCCGCGCGGTCCAGGGTTCATGTCGAACAGGATGCGCTTCAAGAGGGCGTCCGTCGGTTCGCCTGTCAGAGGCAGCCCATTGTCGAACTCGTAGGCGAGCACCGCAAGTTTAAGGCCGTTTGCATGATTCTGAAGCTGATCCGAATAGCCCCGCCGGGCGAGCTCGCGCGTAAGCGCCACGTGAAGGCGGGGCCCTTTTGCCTCCTCGACTTGGCCGGCGCCCTTGAACGAAGGCTCCGGCGCAAGCGGAGCAGTCCGATCCAGCGGGAATTGCGTCACTGAAACCGCTGTGCTTGGCAGGCCGCCTCCCTGGAACAGGCGCGCCCGGTCCTGAAACAGCAAGGCGTTGCTAGCCGTGGCGAGGAAGATCGCCACGATGGCAAACAAGCTGAGGCGCGCGCGGAACCGGGTCATGGCCGGATAATCGCACAAACTCGAATTTAAAGAAAGATCGTTCTTGCCTGTAAAGCAAGCGGAAACACTGCGCTAGAAGCTGTTTCGTATTCATCGGACCCACTGCGATCAAACCCCGATGAAGGTAGAGAAAAACCCCATAAAATTGAGGTAGTTGGCTTCTCTTTTATTTTGTTTCTCAGTTCTACGATGGTGATGAGGCGAGGCTAAGAGTGCTGCGTTATGCTTTTCTTCCTCCGTATGGCGTTTTGGATTACGGTGATCTGTTTGTTACTGCCGGGCTCGCGCGAAAACAATCATCGGTTGATTTCGTCCGCCGAGCAGACCGTGAACGACGTCAAGGGCTTCTGCAAACGCAACCCGGAGGTCTGTGAGGACGCGCGCGTTACCATGACGGCGCTGCTTTCCCGGCTGAGAAGCGGGGCCGAGACCGTGCAGGTTTGGCTAAGGGAGGGCGAACAACCGGGACCCACGCCTATCGGAAGTCGTGTCGAGCGCCACGATCAGCCAGCGCCTCAACCTGTGACGAAGTGGCAAGACAGCTTGAACTCTTCCGACAAGCTGCTGCCCTGGCGCGGCCCCGGATATTGACCGCGCCGCCTTCTCTCGAAGCTGCTATTCCAGCCGCGTCGTGACCAGATGTTCCGCGAGGAACCAGGCCTGCTTCTCATTCAACCTGATGACATCGCTGACGAGGAGGTCGTTCGTGCCGTCGTCGCCCGCCTCGTCGGCCTCCCTCGCCCCATGACGCGATTCTGCCAGGATATGGCGATGCGCTTCGAGAAGCCGCGTGATTTGCATAGCGGGGTTCTCTCGTCCCTTGGGGGGACGGCGGATCATCGTAAGCTCGGCCACGTCGTGCGACATCGCGACTGAAACGCCTCCCAGCGACATGATCCGCTCCGCGATCGTGTCGACCAGTTCGGACTGCTCCTCATAATGGGCGTCAAAAAGCAGGTGAAGCTGATAGAAAGTCGGGCCGCTGACCTGCCAATGATGCTTCTTGTACATGTCCCGAAGCGAGATCGTATCGGCCAGGAGCTGGTTGAGAGCCTCTATGCTCTGCAGGCGCGTGTTTTCGTCGAGCGCGATGGGGAGGTCGGTCAAGGTCCCCCAAGGCTGAGTCTCCTGCCCCTTGTCAAGGTCGAGGTGCGGTTGCGCTTCCACGGCGCGGACAATGGCTTTCGGCGACGATTTTGGTGACGCTTTCATACTGGATGAACCCGGGGTTTGGAGAGTGAAGAACGAAGGGGAACGTCGCACGCGCAAAAACTGTTCCGCGCCGCCTCCGGCTGCTTGCGCCGCGCGCTAGCCGAAAAGCGAAACCACCATGCTGACGAGATCGGCCTGGCTCCGCATGCCCGTGCGGTTGAAAATGTTTTGCAGGTGCCAGCGCACGGTGGTGATTTTCAAGCCCACCTGCTCCGCGTAGCGGCGCAAGCTGACCCCCTCGCAGAGCGCAACCGCCAGGTTGGCTTCCGCGGCTGTTAAGTCGAGAGCCGCGCCGATCTGGTCCGCGGCGATCTTCGGGCAGTGGAGACTTTTACGGAAGGAGATCAGAAACCACACGCCGTCATTGCCGGGCTCCATCGCGCAGGCGGCGGGCAAACGAAACGCCTCTATTTTGAGAAACCGCTGCCGGCCGTCGGCAAGGTCGAGCGCGAGAAGCCGTGGAGCATGCGCCGCTCCGTTCTCATTTGCGATGGCCTTGAGCGCCTTGGCGAGTTGCCGGTCGGCGCCGGGCTCGGCAAACCTCAAGCCGCCTCGCGGCGAGATTGCGAGGCCGTCGCTGGCAAGCGACGCCTCCGCCGCGCGGGTCACAACGGCGACGGTAAGGTCAGGCTTCAGCACGATGGCGGGAAAGGGACGAAGGTCGAGAATGCGGCCCAAAAGCCATGCCGCGGCGCCCTCGGCAAGCGTCGCCTCGGGAGGATTGGTCCGCGACGAGCTTAAAATCGATTGTTTTTCAAACGAACGCGACAACGCACGATCCACCGAAGCTGTTGCATCCGGTGAATAGGATTTTTGCTAATTAGTCAATGATCTCTCTCCGGATCGGTGAATCCGCCGAAAAGGGCTAAGAGGGAAGCGAGAGCGGCGGCGCCAGAGATCAAGCGGCACAATGCGAACGGCTTGAGCGCCGAAAAGTCGCAGGCGCATCAGGAATGCGACAGTCAAATAGGCCCGCAACCCGCGACAACGCCTCCCGCCGCGATGGTCGAGATGGGTTCCGCCGTAGGGGGTGAGGAGTTTCGGGCGCCGCCAAGCCCAGGATAGCGCCGGCAGGAAATATCGCGCTCCCCGTCTGTTGTGGCGCCCGGCGCAGCTTTCGCAGAATGGGGGCGCCCCATCGCGGCACGGCTCATAACTTCCCCCCAAAGCTTGCGGTTCACCCTTTAGCCTGCTAGCCATCGCCCGATTGCGCGGATGAGGGGAACATGGTCGCAGAATGCACAAATGGTCTCGATACTGGATTTGTTAGCCTCGGCTATGCGAAAGTTATGGCGCTGGGCGTCGTACAGGGCATCACCGAATTGATGCCCATTTCCTCAACAGCGCATATGCGCCTCGTGCCCGCCGTTTTCGGCTGGCGCGACCCAGGCTCGGCTTTCTCGGCCGCTATGCAACTCGCAGCATTGGCGGCCGTCGTCAGCTACTTCTGGAGCGATGTGCGCAAGCTTGTTTTCGGGTCGGCGTCGGCCGTGGCGCGGAGGGATTGGCGCGATAAATCGTTCCAGTTCGCGCTGGCGATCGTGCTGGCGACTATTCCTATTATCATTGGCGGGCTGCTCTTGGCGCCCGTTCTCAACGCCTGCAACTCGCCTCTGCGGCGCCTCGTGGTCATCGGCTGGGCAAGCCTCGGCATGTCCTTGCTCCTCGCGCTTGCGGAAATCCTCTGCCGGCACCGCCGCACCCTGGCGAGCGGCACGCTTCTCGATGCCATGATCGTCGGCATCGCCCAAGTGGGAGCCCTGATACCGGGAGTATCGCGCTCCGGGTCGACGCTGACGGCGGCCCTTTTTCTCAATTTCGATCGGGCGGAGGCCGCGCGCTTTTCGTTTCTCTTGGGCCTTCCGGCGATCACGCTGGCCGGCTTCAAGGAGTTATGGGAACTGCGGCACGCAAATCTCGATGCGCATGGGTGGTCGGTTCTGGGTGCTGGGCTTGCCGTCGCAAGCCTCTCGGCGTTCGCCGCCATATGGGCGTTGTTGCGGATTCTCGAGAGATATTCGGCCTGGCCCTTCGTGGTTTATCGCGCCTTGATGGGCCTTCTCCTGGTGGTTGGGGTCTATTTAGGATGGTTTGCTTGAACGGCGAACCGGTGCGATGCAATCTGCTTCATCCGGCTTAGGCGACGCAGACCGCTGGCGGCTATGTAAACAACGGGCGCATAAGACCGGGAATAAGAATAAGCCGCGTCGGATCGCCCCGAATTTGACGCTTTCTTCCAAACTCATAACCGCAAAATCGAGCAAAGCTTTCACAAAGGGCGACCGAACGATGCATGAGCGCGGCAAGCACTCGAGCTTTTCCATAACCGGCCCGCGGCTGGCGTGCGGGCTGATGGGCGCCTTCCTGGCGGCGGGATGGGCGGGTCTCGCGCTTGCCGAGGGCCAGACCGAGGTGATGAAGACCACACCGTCGAGTCAGGCTCCGGCGGCTGTGGCGCCCGCACCGGTGGCCTCCGCAAATCCGGCCAGCCCCGTGGGGGGAAGCCCGGCGGCCTGGCAAACAGGTCTCGCTCAGCAGCCCGAGGCCGATCGCGCCTCGCGGGCGCCCGTCGCCGATGGCGACATGCAAGCGATCGTCAAAATCAATGCCTATTTCAACGGCATGGCGAACCTTTCGGGAACCTTCCTTCAAACCGATCCGGACGGCAAGCAGAAGCGCGGAAAGTTCTACATGGCGCGTCCGGGCAAGGTGCGCTTCGAGTATGGGGCCCCGAGCCATCTTCAGATCATATCCGACGGCCAGTATCTCGCCATCGAGGATCACGACCTTAATACGACGGACCGCTATCCCATCGAAATGACGCCCTTCCGGCTGCTGCTGTCGCAAACCGTGGATCTGGCGAACGACGCGAACATCCTCAGCGTCGAACAGGGGGACACCGACGTCGTTATCGTAGTGGAGGACAAAAAGGGCGGTTCAGGCCGCATTCGCCTCTTTTTCAATAAGGCGGACATGTCTCTCAAGGAATGGATCATCACCGACGCTCAGGGGCTCGACACGCGCATACAGGTGGGAAACCTCGAGCAGAACAAGCAGTTGGCCGCCGAGCTTTTTGAGTTTTCAAAGACAATCGGGTTCAAAAACAGAGACTGATAAGGTAAAGCTCGCGACAGATTCGCAACTGTCAAGGTTAGAATTTCGCATTTTTGATTTGCATCCAGCCTCACACATGCTATTTTAGATGGCATTGGAAGGCTGATGCCAGTCACCATCGGTAGTGCCCCCCCGTCTAGCCGAAGGTATCAGTTTTCCAGCGCCGGCTTCCCTCCCGGCGCATGCGTGAAAACGCAAAAGCGCCCAACCTTCGCCGGAGTTGGGCGCTTTTTTTTGTCCCCATGACATTCCGTATCTCCAGTTGGAACATCAATTCCGTTCGCTTGCGCTTCGGCCTGGTCGCCCGCTTCCTCGCGGAGGCGCAGCCCGATGTGCTTTGCTTGCAGGAAATCAAATGCCGGGACGACGATTTCCCGCGCGAAGGCTTCGTCGAGCTTGGCTACCCTCACATTGCCGTGAGCGGCCAGGCCGGATATCACGGCGTTGCAACCCTTTCCAAACTTCCGCTGACGTCATTGCCGAGGCGCAGCTTTTGCGGCACCGCAGACGCAAGGCATCTTGGCTGCGCCGTTTCCTTGCCAGGTGGCGAGCGGCTTTCGATCCACAACATTTACGTGCCGGCCGGCGGCGACGTCCCCGACCCATCCGTCAACCCCAAGTTCAAGCAGAAGCTCGCCTATCTCGACGCGCTGCAGGCTTGGCGCGGCGCGCGCGAAGGGCATGCGCTGCTTCTTGGCGATTTCAACGTGGCGCCGCTAGAAGCCGATGTCTGGTCTCATAAGCAACTCTTGAAGGTGGTGAGTCACACGCCCGTCGAGGTGGAAGCGCTTACGAAGGCCCTCGATGCCGGCCCGTGGGTCGATCTTGTGCGGCGTCTGATACCGCCCGAGCGGAAATTGTACACATGGTGGAGCTACCGCGCACGGGATTGGGAAGCCTCGGATCGGGGGCGCCGCCTCGATCATATTTGGGGAAGCGAGTCGATCGCGTCCGCGGCCAAGACCGCGCGTGTCCTGAAGAGCGCGCGCGGCTGGGAGGGGCCATCGGACCACGTTCCAGTCACGCTGGACTTCGACCTTTAGAGCATCTTGCGTTCCACGCGAAGGCCGAGATCCAGTATAGTTGGGATCAGTCTAGTCTAATGGATTCCTGCTGTCACGGGAATGGCGTGCTGGGGCATGACCCCAATTCCGCGCGCTTCGATGCAGATCCTCGTGCGATATCTGCCCTGAAGCTGTCGGCGGCCGAGAACGGAGCGCTTCGCTGTGTCATGCCAAATGGCTGCAAGCCGCCTCCGGGATGGGCCGCGGTTCAGTGAGGCGCCGCCGCGGCGCTTTCCTTCTCGCCCTGTTCGGCCGCCCGGAGAAGAGCCTGGCACTCCTTTGGAAGATCCGACACGAGCATCGGCTTGGGCGGGGGCAGCAGTTTTTTGGGCTTCGTTGGCGGCGCCCTCAGCTTCTTGAACCAATCGTCGAGTTCCTTGCCGCAGCCGTCGTCGGCGCCGACCGGCGCCTGAGAGGCGCAGGCAGGGCTCCCCGGCGGACAAACGAGCCGGACATGAAAGTGGTCGTCGTGCTTGTACCAGGGCCGGATTTTCCGCAGCCCTTCCCGGTCAGCGCCAGCGGCGTCGCAGAGGGCTTTCTTAACGGCGGGATGCACGAAGATCCGCGCAACCTCGGGATAGGACGCCGCGCGGCGCAGAAGCTTGACATGCGCCTCGGTCCAAAGATTTTTGTCGACTGTCAGCGCCGCCTGATCCACGACGTTTTGCGCGGCGAAACGCTCGCGCTCATCGGCCGAAAGCGTATGCCCCGGCATCGCCGCATACCAGAAATCCGCGTCCAGCCCGGTCTGATGGCTGGCGTGCCCGCCGAGCAGCGGGCCGCCAATCGGCTGCGCCATGTCGCCGACGAGGATGCCCGGCCAGCCATCGAGGCGAGTGACATCGGCCGCGAGCTTGGCAATATAAGCAAGGAGCACAGGGTGGCCCCAAAAGCGATTGCGGGAAAGGCGCATTGCCTGCCAGCCCGCTCCACTGACCGATATTCGCTGCGCGCCAGCGACGCACCCTCGGTCGTACTGGCCAATCGCCTGCGCGGGGACGCCCGCAGAAGCCTTGACCTGACCGAAGACTCTTTTCGCTTCCCTGTCGTCCGGCGCCGCTGCTTCCTCTGCGTTCGCGTCCAGCTCCGCTTGGGCAAGCAAAAGGATGCACGCCGCTATGAAAGCGAGCCAAGCCCTCACGCTACTAACGCCCAAAGGGATTCCAGCTCGCCCCGGTATCAGAACGCTCGCTGCTGGGCGCGGGTTGCCCGCCGGCCGGCTCGGTTGGCGCTGGCGGCTGTTCCGCGGCGGGCGCAGCAGGCGAAGGCTGGTGAGCGGCCGCGGTCTGGGACTTGGGTTTCTTGGCTGCGGGCTTCTTAGTCGCGGCCTGATGGGCGGCCGCCGGCGGCGCGGGCTGGCTGAGGTCGATCCGGATGGGCTTCGAGTTCGGCGGGCTCCCCGGGCCTGCCCTGCGGCGCGGCGAAGACCTGCGCGTTCTCCGAGGGCGGCGCCACGTTTACGGCAATGGCCGCCAGCATCCATTGTTCGCCATAAAGCTGAAACGCCAGATCGAAACTGACCTGTTCGGGCGATGTCGGGAATACCCCAGTGAGGCGTAAAATCTTCCCATCCTGCATCGACGGAGCGGACAAGAGCTTCGGGTTGAAAAACATGATGGGCGAGATGTCGATTTTGCGGGATCGCAGCGCTGCGAACGCCTCCGCCAGGCGGGCCGAACTGTTCGAAATCTGGAAATTGGGCGTGCCCATGTCCCGCAAAACCGAATAATTGCCGGTCAAATTCGCCTGGTTGAGCGCGATGATCGCATTGCGGATCATCAAGAGGAGCCGTGGATCGTCCGGCGAAATGGCTGCTTCCGAGGGTTGCTGGCCCGGAGGAGCCGGCGCCAGCTCTGCTTTGGCGGCAATGGGACCGCCGAAGAACAGCGCGGCAACAGCGCATATAAGGCTCAGCACAAACTTCCTGAACACCAATTCCCCCGGACCTTGGCTCCCTGCAAAAGTTTTAACGGCCGGAAAAGGCGACTTCAAGACGAAAGGCGTCCGCTATGCGAGTTTTGCAACAAATAATACACGCAAACGTTGAAGCGCGCCTTCAGGCGCACGCGCAGCCGCGCAGGTTTTGATTAACAAAGTTCTGCTATCGCCAACCGAAGATCCTCGATGCCCAACCCTTCGACCGCCGATGTCGCCAGCACCTTCGGATGGGCGGCGGGATGCTTTTGCAAAACTTCCTCCGTTTCGCGGAGGACTTGCGCGAGGTTGCCCGACTTTGGCTTATCGGCCTTGGTCAGCACGGCCTGATAGGACACGGCCGCCTTGTCGAGCATGGTCATGATCTCCCGGTCGGAGGTCTTCAGGCCGTGGCGGCTGTCGATGAGGAGCATGACGCGCTTCAATTGAGGGCGCCCGCGAAGGTAATCGTGGATGAGCAGCGTCCAGCCTTTCACGAGCGACTTCGGCGCCTTCGCGTAGCCGTATCCCGGCATGTCAACGACGTACAGGGTTTCGCCGACCGAGAAGTAGTTGAGCTCGCGAGTGCGGCCGGGGGTGTTGGAGACGCGCGCGAGGCTCCTCCGGCCTAGAACCGCGTTCAGGAGGCTCGACTTGCCGACATTGGAGCGCCCGGCGAACGCGATCTCCACGCGGCCGCTTTCGGGCAGCCCGGCGACCTCGGCCACGCCAAGGACGAAGTCGGCGGGCGCCTTGAACAGGCGCTCGGCGCGGGCGGCGACTTCACGCGCTTGGGCGTCGTCCACGGCCGTCTGCGCCTCACTCGGCCGGGGTGCGGCTCCGGCCATTATTTTTCAACCTCGCGCCGGCTTTTTTTACGCTGCCATGCATCTTCTTGATCCCGACATTGTGCATGATGTCGATCTCGACGCCCTGCCGCTTCATGATGAGCGCCTGCTGACTGAAGGAGAGGATGTTGTTCCACGTCCAGTAAAGCACCAGCCCAGCAGGGAAACTCGCCAGCATGAATGTGAAGAGGACCGGCATCCAGGCGAAGATCTGCTGCTGCACCGGATCAGGCGGCGCGGGATTGAGACGCATTTGCACCCACATCGACACGCCCATCACGAGCGGCAGGGCGCCGAGCATCGGCAGAAAATGCGGCGGCGTCCATGGGATCAGCCCAAACAGGTTGAAGACCGTGGTCGGGTCCGGCGCCGAAAGGTCCCTGATCCAGCCGAAGAACGGCGCATGCCGCATCTCGATATTGAGGAGCAAAACCTTGTAGAGCGCGAAGAAGACGGGAATTTGTATCAAGATGGGAAGGCACCCCGCCATGGGGTTGACCTTTTCCTTCTTATACAGCGCCATCATCGCCTGCTGCAGACGCGGCTTGTCGTCCTTGAAGCGCTCCTGAAGCTTCTTAAGCTCAGGTTGAAGCTTCTTCATCTTGCTCATGGACTCGAACGACTTGTTGGCGAGCGGGAAGAAGAGGAGCTTCACGAGCACCGTCGTGAGCAGGATCGCCACCCCGAAATTGCCGACGTGCTTGTACAGGAAATCCATCAGCAAGAGCATCGGCTTGGCGACAAACTCGAACCAGCCCCAATCGATGAGATAGTCGAACCGGTTTATGTTCAGCGAGCTTTCGTAGTCTTTGAGAAGGGTATACTGCTTCGCGCCGGCGAATATACGCTTCTGAGCCTGGACACGCTCGCCCGGCGCGAGCGCAAGAGGCTTCGTGCCCTGAATATCTGCGTAAAATCTCTTATCCTGGTTTCCGTACAGCCTTATGGTGTGCTGGCTTTCGTCGGTTGGGACGACCACAGCCGCCCAATATTGATCGTTGAACCCCGCCCAGCCTCCTGTGGCGTTGAATGCCTTGTCGACGCGCGCCGGCTCGCGATGCGCCGGAATCGTAACGCCGTCCTTGACTTCCTCTGGGACGTCGCGTCCTGGGGCGTAATTCTTGAGGGCGTTGGCGTAGGTAACGCGCTCAACCTTCTCCCCAGAGCCGATGAGCCCCTCCTCAAGGACCTGATAGCCGGAGGTCTTTGGCTCGGTAAATCGCGCGACTTGCCCCCACGGCGTAAGAGTTACGGGGAGGCTTGATTTGTTCTCAACCTCGTCCGTCACCGTGAACATGTAACGGTCGTCGACCGTGAAGGTGCGCTTGAAGACAAGACCGTCGCCGCTGGCGTAGCGCAAGACCACTGGATGAGGCGCGGTCAACGGACCGCTGCCCTCCTGCTCCCAGATGGTCGATTCGCTTGGGGTGGGACGGCCGTCCTTGTCCAGCCACCCGGTAACGGCAAAGTAAGGAGCTGGGCTGCCGGAGGGGGAAAACAGCACGACTTTTGCGCTATTTGGATCGACTGTCTCGGTGTAGTCCCGGAAGGCGACGTCGTCGACCCGGCCGTCCTTCAGGTTTATGGAGCCGATAAGCGCGGGGCTGTCGATTTTCACGCGGGGGGCCGCCGCGAGAGCCGCTGCCCGCGAAGCGTAGGCGGGCGCCGTGGCGGAAGCCATTTCCGAAACCGGCGACGTCACGGGCGGGTTTTGCGACTGCGCTTCCGATCCAGCGGGTTGCTGCGGTTGCGCCCTGCGCAAGGCCTCAGCAACTTGCTGCTGCTGCCGCAATTTCGGACTCACCCAAAAGTACTGCCAGCCGATAAGCACGGCAGCCGACAGCACGAAGGCGATAATGACGTTTCTGTTTTCCATAACCCGCTCAAGGGAGTTTTCCGCGGCGCCGGAAAGCGCTAAGCGAAGCGAGACAGCCAAACCGCCGGCAAAAGAGCCTTAGCCGGTTCCGTCCGGCGATGGAAGCGAAACCCGGCCCGGCGTTCACGGCGCAAGTTTTCCATCCTTCTCGGAGCGCGCCGGCTGGCCCACTTTATGGAATGCGACGCGCATGTCCGCAAGTAGGTCCACGAAATTTCTAGTCAAGGCCGAGGCGCGGCCGATTATCACGTAGTCGAATCCAGCAGCGGCATGCGCGACCCAGGTAAGCCTCACCGCCTCCTTCAGCCTCCGGCGCGCCCGATTGCGATCGACGGCCTTTCCTCTCCTTTTCCCGCTTTCGCTATGCTTGGCGACCGACTTGCCTGAAACCGTAAAGCCGAATCGCGGCTCCCCCTCGGCGCCCGGGCGCCCAAGCCCCTGCAGGATAAAAGCCTGCGTCACCCATTTTCGGCCTTTCTGCACGCGCTGAAACTCGGCGCGCGTCTTCAATCTTTCCATTGCATGCGAGCGGGACGCGCCCGGCGTCAGGCCGAGAGCTTCTTGCGGCCGCGCGCGCGCCGCCGCGACAGCACGAGCCGGCCTGCCTTCGTCGACATGCGCTCCCGAAACCCATGACGGCGCTTCCGGCGCAGATTGCTTGGCTGATAAGTTCTCTTCGACATCGCGGCCTGCTTCCTAAGTCCTTCGATCAAGGCTTATAGATAGGGCGTTTCGGGCCGCCGCGTCAACGTTCGCAAGCCATTGAAGCGCGCCTTTGGCCGCCGCGGCGCCGGTCGAGAAACAGCCTTGCAGCAGATAGCCGCCGGTGGGCGCCTCCCAGTCTAGCATTTCACCCGCGACGAACACGCCCGGCTTGTTCTTGAGCATGAAGCGGGCATCCACCTCGCTGAAAGCGACGCCGCCCGCGCTTGAAATGGCGCGCTCAATGGGCGCGGGCGCCGTGAGGCGCAGCGGCACGGCTTTGATGAGTGCGGCGAGCTTTGCAGGCGCGGCGGCCGAAAGCGGCGTTCCTTCGCGGCGCGCGGCTTCATGCAGGAGGCTCACTCCAACGGGCGCGAGCTTCGCCGCCTTTCGCAGCACATTCGACAGCGATTGCCTGGCGGGCGCCCCGGAAAGCCCGGCCTCGATTTCGGCGGCGCTTGCGGCTGGGCGAAGGTCGACGAAGAGGGTGGCGACGCCCTCGCGCTCGATGGCGTCGCGCAGGTTCGGCGAGAGCGCATAGATGGCCCCGCCCTCAAGCCCCAGCCGGGTGACGACCGCCTCCCCGCGAAGCTTCGCGCCGCCGAAGCTGAACGCGGCGCCGTTGATGGGCGCGCCTTCAAAGCGGCCGCGGAAATGATCGGAAAAGTCCGCGATGAACCCGCAGTTCGAGGGTTTCAGCGGCGCAACAGCGATGCCCGCCTTGCTGAAAATCCTCGTCCAATGTCCGTCAGAGCCGAGGCGCGGCCAGCTCGCGCCGCCGAGCGCGAAAATCGCAGCCTCGGCTTCGACAGCGGCGCGTCCCTCCGGCGTCTCGAACAGCAGTCGCCCGTCCGCGTCCCAGCCGGTCCAGCGATGACGGGGCCGGAAAGCGACATTGAGCGAAGAAAGCCGCGCGAGCCACGCCCGCAAAAGCGGCGACGCCTTCATCGCCTTCGGAAACACGCGCCCGCTCGTGCCGGTGAAGGTCGGCTGGCCGAGGCCCTCGCACCACGCGATCAGGGCGGACGGCGGGAAAGCCTCGATGGCCGGCCCGAGATGCGCCGACGCCTCGCCATAGCGCGCAAGAAAGCGCGCCAAATCTTCGCTGTGTGTGAGATTGAGGCCGCCGCGCCCCGCCATAAGAAACTTGCGGCCCGGCGCCGGCATATGATCGTAGACCGTGACGGCGACGCCTTCGCGCGCCAGAACCTCGGCCGCCATCAGCCCGGCCGGCCCCGCGCCGATCACCGCCGCCGTCTTGGCCGCCCCGCTCATGGGTCGCGGAGGAAGTCGAGGATCGCCTTCGTATAGGCGTCCGGGTCTTGCAGGAGCGCGAAATGGCCGGCGTCCTTCAGGATGATAAGCTTCGCGCCTGGGATGATGCTCGCCATGTAGTCGGTATGCGCGCGCGTGATCGCCTCGTCATGGTCGCCGAGCACGATGGCCGTGGGGACATGGATTTGCGAAAGCTGCGCCCTCGTCCAGTTGGGCTGCGTCGCCCACATGCGCCGGATCGAAGCGAGGAAAGCGTTGATTTCGCGCGGCGACGGCGCGAGGCGGCGGTGCTCCCCGGCGCTGCGCCTGATGAAGGCGGCAAACGCGGGCGCCTTCGACATGCCGGACTGCACGCCGTCTGTCGTCACGTTGGCGGCGTTCGCGAACAGCTTCGTCACCCGCTCGGGATGCGCCATCGCGATGTCGAGGCCGATGATGCCGCCGTCGCTCCAGCCTACGATCGCGGTCTTCGGAATTTTTAGGTAATCGAGCAGCGCGAGGTAGTCTTCAGCCATGAGATCGTAGCCCATCGGCGCGCTCGTGCGCGAGGAGCGGCCGTGCCCCCGGCTGTCTGCCACGATCACCCTGTGCGTCTTGGAAAGCTCGGCGACTTCGTTCGCCCAATAGTCGGAACTCGCAAGCCCGCCATGGATGAGAAGGATGGGGTCGCCCTCGCCGAACTCCGCATAATACATCCTGATGCCGTTCACCGGCGCGAAGCCGGATTGCACAGGGCTAGGCATCGACGGCATAGGCGGCAGCGTATTCCAGCGCTCGGCGGCGGCGGCCGCGCCGAACGCGAGTAGGGCCGTGATTGCGAACGCGATAAGCGCGTGGGTCCTGGCTTTCATGGCGCATCTCTTTGCCACAAAAGCAGCGCGCGCTCCATCTCCGCTAAAACTCGCTTGCGAACTGCGTGCAGGTTACTCCCGAGCCGGGCCCCTCCGCGCTGAGTTTCAGAAATCTCCACCTTTTTCTAATTTGAACGTATTCATGGGTTTTGGCCGCTATGATCGTGAGTTATCTTCCGCAGAATCATTCGCGAAAGCCGGCGCAAACGCGCTGACGTTGCTTCGCCCCAAAATCGTGGCAATTTCGGTCTAGGCGCCAGGTCCGACGCCTTGAGCCGCTTCATTGCTGCGGATTTAAAAACAGGAGATCGTGATGAGCATGCGTTCATTAAGCGCCCTCGCATTTCTTTGCGCGTTCGGTTTTTGCTCCATCGAAGCGATGGCGGAAGACCTGCCTTGCGCCAAGGGAAGCGAGAAAGAGCGTTTGAAGTGTCTTTCGCAGGAACTCGCCACCCTGAAGCGCACGCCCGGACCGAAAGGGGAGCCCGGCGAAAAAGGGGAAAAGGGCGATAAAGGCGACAAGGGCGACAAGGGGGATGCCGGAGACAAGGGCGATAAAGGGGACAAAGGCGACAAAGGCGACCCTGGAGAGAAGGGCGATAAGGGCGATTCTGGCGAAAAGGGAGAGAAGGGCGATCCTGGCTCGCCTGCGGAGACGCCAGCGTCCAAATAGCGCGCCTCCGCCAGGAGCAGCTGAAGCTGGCTGCGTTAGTCATGTCCATGGAGCGCCAGTCGGGCTTTCGGCCCCCATCCCGGAACGGCTGTCGGCGCCGCATCCGGGACCGCTAAGGACAGGGCACAGCATCCGAGTTCCACGGCCACGCGCCCAAGCGCTTTCCGGGGCGACCGTCCTCGCGATACGCGCAAAGGACTGGAGACGCCTCGCGCGGCGCAAAGCTCAGAAAGAGGGAGCCAGGATAGCCGGCTGGGCAGGTTCGGGCGCGGGCGACTCATCCGCCCGGCCGGATAAAAAATCGTGGATGACTTTGATCTGATCGTCCGCCATGAGCCAGGGCGCATGACCCACGCCCTCGAACTCCACAACTTTGGCCTTCGGCCCGCGCCGCGTCATTTCATCGGCGGTTTTCTTGAGAAGCAGGTCGGACGCCGCGCCACGCAGCACGAGCGTTGGGCACCGGATGAGGTCGTAGGTGGGCCAAAGATCGATGCCCGACAAAAACTCGCTGCCGAAGGCGACGCCCGGCACGGCGCCTGTCCGCATATGGGTGATGATGGCCGGATCGTAAGCGAGTACCAGCGAGCCGTCGTCCCCGCGGATTGCGCCATGATGGGCCACCTGGCGCCATTGCTCGTCGCTCAGAGGGCCGAATTCGGCGCAGGTTTTGCGCAAATGCGCCTCGACGTCCTCGAAGGTCGAAAAATTGGCGTTCGGCGTCTTCTGCGACTGCTTCATGCGCATGAGCGCCGCCCACGGCACGAGCGGCCCGACATCGTTTAAAACGAGCCGGCGGATCGGCGATCCGCGCCTGGCCGCCAGCATCATGCCGATAAGCCCGCCCATGGACGTGCCGATCCAGTCGATGTGTTTTGGCCCCGCCGTCGTCTTGCCCAGCAGCCGCCCGATTCGGCTCGGCGGCGGAAGCGGCGCTGTCACGCGAGCAAGCAGCGCGGCTGCGTCCGCCAAATAGAGCGAGAAGTTATAGTCGCCCTTATGCTCAAGCCATTCGCTCGCGCCGCGCCCGGCCGCGTCCATGCACACGACGTGGCAGGTTTCGGAAAGGCTCGCTGCCAGTTCGTCGAAATCGCGGCTGTTGCGGGTGAAGCCGTGCACGCAAAAGACAAGGCGATGGCTGTGGGGATTGCCCCACTCCGTGTAGGCGATCTCATGGAAGCCATGGGGGCCGAGGCTTTGGAAGCTGCAAAGGCGCGGTTTGGCGGGCGTCGTTGACATGAGGTGCGACTGTCGGTCTTTGCTGCGGAGTGGCCGGGCATCCGGATGGAAGCTCTTTTCCGAGAGTAGCATTTGCAAGGCGGCGATCGCGAGGCCGCGCTCGCGTTTTCAACACACGCATGGTTCGCCGCGCTAATCGCTTCTATATATCTTAGTATAATCGACATGGCGACGCACCCATCGCCGTTCGCCACTCAGCTCAAGTCCGGAGCCTAACAGTTTGGCGCAGCGCGAGCACAGCTTATGCCGCTGCTGCTGGTACTGGGCGCCTGGTAGCCGCCTCCGCCGCCAAGGGGACGGCTCGGTAGCTGATAGGTTGGCGCTGGCGCGTTATTTCGCATCCCGGCAGCTATCTGTCCTAAGCCGGCAGCCGCGCCTAGCAGATCGCCGAAGTTGTTGGAAGTTTCATTCGAGCTCGTAACCGGGTCGTTCGCGTCGTTAAATTCGACATGGTAATAGAAGCCGCAGCGTCTGCAGCAATCGGTGCAGCCCGCCTGGCCATTGCCGGCGCCGAAAGTTAACGTACCGCTCTGGTTGACCGCGCCGTAGCAGATGTACTCGTCTCCCGTGCAGGCCAGTCTGAATTTTTTATCGTCCTCGGTTGGCAGGATGTAGGCCTGTGACGAATCGGGCCAGATCCTAGATTTATCCTGGGTCTCGAATATGAGATTCAAAGTGTTGTGGTAGTGGCTTAACACATCGAATTTGATGACGCCGGGCTCCGGCATCGTTTCAGGGTTCTCTAAACTCGTGGGGCCGGCGTCTTGGATAGGCGGCAGGGTCGCCGCGGGTATTTGACTGCCGGCGGGAGGATCGATGGGCTTATCCGCCAAGATGCCAACGTGAAAGCCCTCGGGCCTCTTGGTCTGAACGCAGACATATCTCTCGTCGTATTTCGAATAGCTCAAAGGCTGATATTGCCCGGTAAGGATGTTTGAGCTGAAGCTCCGGACAACCCCCTGCAAGGCCCGATCCGCAAAAAATCTGGCGTCTTCTTGCGTCGCGGCGTCTTCGTTGCCCCGCGCGCAAGCGGTGGCTGAGAATTTGAGAAATTCGTTGGGCGCGCTCGTCCAGTAACGGTGGAGAATTGTTCCCCAGCGGTCGGAGCCGAAATCTGAAGCGTTGAAATAGCCTTGTATGTCGCCAATTTCGGTTTTCTCGCATGAATATTCAAAAGAGCCGGTATCGGAGGGGGTGCATCCGATGCGCCCACTCCCCAACAACTCAGCATTGCCGAAAGAATCCTGCGATGCGTAATAGTTGGAAATCCCATCGGCTTGCGCGCGGCATAAAGAGAACGTTAGGAGGCAGCAAGCACTGAGAAAGAGACGTTTCACTGAAACTCCTCCAAAACCGCGTGAAAAATCAGCACACTGAGCATGAGTTCCGAAGTTGTTTGGCAAAATACCGCAGCGCCGCGAACGCAAAGCCGCAGAAATTCTTTATGCGCTTTTAAGAAAGTACAAACCGCAGGCAACGCCCGCAAGGTGATTTGCTTCCCAGGGTGGAAACGGCGCTGGGCGCGTTGCTGGAACAGCACAAAGCTTGACCGCCGCCGTTCGAGGCGGCGGCAGCCTCGGGGCGCGAAAGTGATTGTCATCGGGCGGCTTTCCCGTGCATAAGCGATGAAGTCCCGAGTATCGCCGTGAACGCGGGGAACGCCCCATGACCATCGACGCCCGCCCCACCATCGAGGCCCCGGACGACGACCCGTGGAAATGGCTCGAAGACATCCACGGGCGGCAGGCCGCCGCCTGGGCCGATAGCCAGACCGAAGCGACGCTGGCAAGGTTCGGCGGCGCGTGCTTCGAGAAGGATCGCGACGCGCTGACGGCGATCCTCGACCGGCCCGATAACATCCCCTACATCGCGAGGCGCGGCGGCCTCGTCTTCAATTTCTGGAAGGACGCCGGCCATCCGCGCGGGCTGTGGCGCGCGACGACGCTCGACGAATACCGCGCGGGCGATCCCGATTGGGACATTCTCCTCGATCTCGACCAGCTTGCCGCCGATGAGAATGAGGACTGGTTCTGGCAAGGCGCGACGACGCTGCCGCCCCGTCATGAGCGCGCGCTCATCCGCCTCTCGCGCGGCGGCGGCGATGCGGCCGTGATGCGCGAGTTCGACCTCGGCGCCAAAGCCTTCGTTGAGGGCGGCTTTTTCATCCCCGAAGCCAAGGGCGCCGCCGACTGGCTCGACCGCGATGCGCTGATCGTCTCAAGCGCGCTCGGCGAAGGGATGGCGACCTCCTCCGGCTATCCGCGCACGGTTCGCCTCCTTAAGAGAGGGCAGGACATCTCCGAGGCGCAGATCGTGGCCGAGATGCCGCGGGAAGGCATGGGGCTTTGGGCGATTGTAGATCGCATCGGGTCGGCCGAGACCGTCCAATTTGTAGAGCGGACGAGTTTCTACGAAACCGCGATCCGCATTGGCGACAGAACCGGCCCCAAAACCGCGCTCGATCTGCCGCTCGACATCGACTACGCGATTCATGAGGACTGGCTCGTGGTGAAGCGGCGCGGCGACTGGACTGTCGGCGAGACGACGTTCCCCGCCGATGCGCTCCTGGGCATCGGCCTGCGCGCTTTCATCGACGGCAGCCGCGCCTTCAAGGTGCTGTTCGAGCCGGGCGAGCGTCGCGCGCTGCAGAACTTTGCCTTCGCCGGCGGCAGGCTCATTCTGTCTATTCTGGACAACCTGACGCCCATCTTCGAGGCCGTCGAGCCCTCGCGGGACTGGCGTTCGAGCCCAATCGAGGGCTTGCCGAAAATCGGCGCCGCTTACGTCTGGCCGTTCGACGCCGACGCGCGGGAAAGCAATGGCGATCTCCTGGCGAAGGTCGAAGGTCCGGTTACGCCGCCGTCTTTCATGCTCAAGGAGAGCGGCAAAGACTGGCAGGCGCTGCGCCGCTCGCCGGAAGCTTTTTCACCCAACGGGATCGTGGTGAGCCGGCACGAGGCGATCTCGGTCGACGGCGCGCGCATTCCCTACGTCCAGTTCGGGCCGAAGGGCGAGACGGGCGACGCGCCGGTCCACCTTTATGGCTATGGCGGTTTCGGCGTCTCCTTCGTGCCGGACTACCAGCCGGGGCTCGGCAAGCTTTGGCTTGAGCGCGGCGGCACGCGCGTGATCGCGAACATCCGCGGCGGCGGCGAATTCGGCGTCGGCTGGCACGATGCGGGACGACGCGAAGGCAAGGCCCTGTCGCATCACGATTTCGCCGCGGTGGCCGCCGACCTTGTCGCGCGCGGCGTCACCACGCCGAAGCGGATCGCGGCGGAGGGCGGCTCGAACGGCGGCATCCTCATCACCAATATGCTGGTGCGCTATCCGGAGCGCTTTGGCGCGCTGCTCTGCACCGTGCCCCTGATCGACATGCGGCGCTATACAAAGCTGCTCGCCGGGGCGAGTTGGATCGCCGAATATGGCGACCCGGACGTTCCCGCCGACTGGGCCTTCCTGCAAGAGATTTCGGCCTATCATCAGGCAAAGCCCGGCGAGCCGTACCCGCCCATCCTGATCGCCACGCGTCGCAGGGACGACCGCGTCCACCCCGGCCACGCGCGCAAGATGACCGCGAAGCTGCAGGCCATGGGATACGACGCCCATCTCTACGAGCAGCCAACCGGCGGCCACGGCGCCGAAAAGAGCAACAAAGAGCGCGCCGCTTTCGTGGCCATCGGGCTCGCCTTCCTGCGCCAAAAGATCGGCTGGTGCGGGAGCGAAGGCTAGCGGAGCTAGGTTGCGAGCCTCGCGCCATAAGCTCGCAAGCCCTGCTCGCGAGACGCTCACGCAGCTCGGCTAGCATCCAGGATCTGGTCGGCAGCGCATTCAAGCCGCCAGACCACCCCTGTCGGCTCATAGCTCAGCTCAACCTCGCCATTGCAGCTTTCCTTCGCGACCCAGGAAAGGATGGTCGAGCCGAAGCCCGCCCTGACCGGCGCCGTCACTGGGGGCCCGTCACGCTCGCGCCAGATAATAACAAAAGTTTCTCCGCCGCCCTCGCGAGGCGCGAGGGACCAGTTCACCTCGACGCGGCCATGATCGTCGGACAGCGCTCCGTATTTACCCGCATTGGTGGCAAGCTCGTGAAGCGCCACGCCGATGATCTGAGCTGCGCGCGCAGAGAGAAGAAGCGGAGGTCCGGACAGTTCAATCCGCTTATCGACGAGGTCTTGGTAATGCCCGAGCTGAGACAGGGCTAGCTCGTGGAGATCAACGCCTTTCCACTCGCTCTTGATGAGGAGATCCTGGCTAGCCGCGAGCGCCTGAATACGCCGGCCGAAACTCTCGAGGAAATCTTCGGGATTTTGCGCGGCGGTTTGCCGGGCGATGGCCTGCACAACCGCGAGCATATTCTTGGATCGATGGTTGACTTCGTGCAGAAGGACATTGACCTGTTTTTGGTGCCGCTCGCGCTCGTCAATATCGAAGTAGGCTGCCGCGAGCTTTGCATTTGTCTGCTCGAGGGCTAGGGCTTGCTGGGTGCGGCGCGAAATCTCCCGGCTGAGCATGATCGTCAGTCCAAGGAGAAGGCCGCCCGAAAGGACGCCGAGCGCCAGCAAGCGTCTCGCTAGCTGGTTGGCTGCCGACAGGGCCTCCGCCTTCCCCAATCCCACAAGGGCGACGACCGGGAAGTTTGTGAGCCTCCGCCAGGAGTAAATGCGCTCGACGCCATCGAGGGCGCTTGTTGCGATATAGCTGCCCGACGCGCCGGAGCTCAGCCTATTTTCATCGGCAGCCACGGTTCCGATCACTGACGGATCAAGGCCGCGTGGAAGGGTATAGCCGAAGTATGCAACACCGCCGGCGCCGATAAGCAGGATCGACCCGCTATTGCCAAGATCGAGCCGGCGATATATGGCCGTCGCATGCCCGGGATCGATCGAGAACAGCACCACGCCTGCAAACTCTCCATCCTTCTTCTGAAGGCGTTGAGTGGCGGGAATGATTACACGATCTGACAGAACTCCGGTGGTGGGTTGGCCAAGGCGGAAGCCAAGGCTCGAATCGCCGCTGTTGACACGGAAGAACTCAAAATCCGAAAAGTTCACAGGGGCGGACGAGACATCTCCAGATGTCGCACGCAGGCTTCCGTCGGGTCCAATCACCGAAATAGTTTTAATCGCCGGTAGATATCTTGCAATCCCCGTTTCGATCTCAGCCAGTGAAGGAAGAGCTTCTTCCGTTTCGATGCGCTGCTTGACAAACTCCGAGGCGAGAGCGAGGGTATCCAGGCTGCCTTCCGCGTCTTGCTGCAACGCCGCGGAGAGATAGGAAGCTTTGAGCCTTGCCTCAGCGATCGCGTCGTCCCTCGCCTTCAAAATCGCCAAAGCCAGAAGCGCCGAAATTAGAAGCAGAATCATGCCGGTGAGAACGGCGGCCCAGTATTTGCCTCCCCAGTTCTTATACGCGGCGATCCGATTGGACATCTGCATAATGCGGGATACTGTGCTATTGATCTTAAATATGTGCCTAGAATATGCCTCAAAGTTCTATCTGCGTTGAGCGGTCTAAGCAAGCAATTTCCTGTAGACCCCCTCCGCAGGTCGCCGGCATCGCCGAAGTCCGCTTCGCCGATAGAAGAGCCGCGCCGCTTCGGCTTGCAACGGAGGTCAGCGCTCAGCGGCGCGGGACTTGAATGCGGCCCAGCTCGCGGCCGCTCCTCGCGTCGATGGTTACGACGGCGTCCGCCGCCTCGCCCTTCCAGTGCAGCACGATCAGGCCTTCGCTCAGGGAAACGCTCTTGACCTCGCCCTGCCCTAGCGCGAGGGTCTGCCCGTAAAGCGAAGCCGCCGGCAGCGCCGCCGCCTCGGGCTTCGACGCTGTCCCAAGCTTCGCCGCCTGCTGGGCGAACCCGTACACAAGGGCGAAAATCCCGAGTATCAAGAGCGCAGTCATGATCGCCACCGCGATCTTCAAAATACGCACGCGGCCGGGCGTCCATGGGTTTCCGGGGAGGGAGCTTGAACCGTTTGTCATCGAAACCGCGTCTCGTTGGATCGCGCAATGCCGAGTAATGCGCCCGGCGTCTCGTGTTTCGTCGCCGGAGACGCCGATGCGGGCGCGAGGCTCGACCGCTTTCTTGCGAGCCGGATAGAGACACTAAGCCGGGCGAGGCTGCAAGAGCTTATTCGCGGCGGCCGTGTGCTGCGCTATGTGGCGGGCGGACGCGCGGAGCCCATCGCGGATCCGAGCGCCAAGGTGCGCGCAGGCGACTGCTTCGAGGTGGAGACGCCGGCCGCCGTACCCTATGCCGTTGCGGCCGAACCGATCGCGCTTTCCGTTGTTTACGAGGACGAAAGCCTCATCGTCATCGATAAGCCAGCGGGGCTTGTGGTGCACCCAGGAACTGGAAATTGGGATGGAACGCTTGTCAATGCGCTGATGGCGCATTGCGGGAAAAGCCTGTCAGGCATCGGCGGCGTGGCGCGTCCCGGCATCGTGCATCGGCTCGACAAGGACACAAGCGGCCTCATGGTCGTCGCCAAGACCGATGCGGCGCATAAGGGCCTCGCGGCGCAGTTCGCCGATCATGGCCGCAAAGGCGAGTTGCGCCGGCACTATCTGGCGCTGGCGTGGGGCGAGCCCAGCCCTCGCGCCGGACGCATTGAGACGCTGATCGGGCGCAGCCCCGCCTCGCGTATCAAGATGGCGGTTCTGCCACAGGGCGGGCGGTCCGCCATCACGAACTACGGGACGGAGCGCACGTTTCGCATCCCCGCGGCTAAGGGAAAAGGGAACAACCCGCTATTGTTGAGCCTCGTTCGATGCAGCCTCGAAACCGGCCGAACCCATCAGGTTCGCGTTCATATGGCCCATCTTGGCTCGCCAATCGTGGGGGACGCGCTGTACGGCGCCGGCTTCAAGACGAAAGCCCTGGCGTTCCCCGAGAAGGCGGCAGAGGCGCTTTCGGGAATTAAAAGACAGGCGTTGCATGCGGTTAGCTTACGGTTCAAGCATCCAGTCACCGGCAAGATTCTGGCGTTCGAATCTGGATTGCCCAAAGACATCGCAAAATTGTGTAACACTCTTGAAAGCCTGGAAACAAAACTGTCCAAGAATTAAGATGCGGAGTTCAGGGAGGGGGCGTAAGGTGGACGAACGAGCTTTTTAACGGCAGCGGTATCTCCCGTTGCGGAGGTTATAAGCATGAGTGCATTGCCATCAGTCGCCGCAAGCGGGGGTCTGGCCCGGTATCTTGAAGAGATACGGCGCTTTCCCATGCTCGAGCCTCAGCAAGAATACATGCTGGCCAAGCGTTGGCAAGAGCACGAAGATGCCGCAGCCGCCCAGAAACTCGTGACCTCGCATCTCCGCCTTGTGGCTCGCATCGCCATGGGCTACCGCGGCTATGGCCTTCCCATCGGCGAAGTGATCTCTGAGGGCAATGTCGGCCTCATGCAGGCGGTGAAGCGTTTCGATCCCGACAAGGGCTTCCGCCTCGCCACCTACGCTATGTGGTGGATACGCGCCGCCATTCAAGAATATATTTTGCGGTCCTGGAGCCTCGTGAAAATGGGCACCACCGCAAGCCAGAAAAAGCTTTTCTTCAACCTCCGCAAGGCCAAGAGCCAGCTTCAGGCCCTGGAGGAAGGCGACCTGCGCCCCGATCAGGTGAAGACGATCGCCACCAACCTCGGCGTGCCGGAGGAAGATGTCGTCAGCATGAACCGCCGGCTTGGCGGCGACGCCTCGCTGAATGCGCCCTTGCGCGCGGATTCGGAAAGCGGCGAGTGGCAGGATTGGCTTGTCGACGAAGGGCCGAGCCAGGAGACGATGCTCGTCGAGGCCGAGGAGATGGGCCGGCGCCGCGAATATCTCGAATCCGCCATGGAAAGCTTGAACGAGCGCGAGCGTCGCATTTTCACGGCTCGCCGCCTTGCGGACGACCCCCTCACGCTGGAAGAGCTTTCGGCGGAGTTCAATGTGAGCCGCGAGCGGATTCGCCAAATCGAGGTGCGCGCGTTCGAGAAGGTCCAAAAGGCGGTTCAAAAGGCCGCCGTCAAGGCCGAGACGCCCAAAGGCGCGGCCGCTTCGAACTCGCCCGCGCTGTCGGCTGTTCGCTAAGATTCCTGCCATGTACCTCGACGCCAGCGCCGAAAGCGCTGGCTTTTTTTTGAGCGGGCGGCAAGCTGCGAGGCGCGCCTGCCCTCAATTGCATGCAGGCCAACAAGGGGAGGATAGCCATGCCGGACGACATATCGATCAACCTCAACCTTCCCGATGGCGTCGCCGTGTCGGGCGCTTTGAAGCCGGGTTACGAGCGCATCCTGACGGCCGATGCGCTTGAATTCGTGGCGACGCTGGCGCGCCGCTTCGAGCCAAGGCGCAGGCAACTCCTGCAAGCGCGCGCCGAGCGGCAGGCCAGATGGGACGGCGGCGACTTGCCCGACTTCCTTCCCGAAACACGCAAGATCCGCGAAAACGAGTGGCAGATCGCCGGAATTCCCGACGATCTCCTGGACCGCCGGGTTGAGATAACGGGGCCGACAACGCGCAAGATGATCATCAACGCGCTCAATTCGGGCGCCAAGGTCTTCATGGCCGATCTCGAGGATGCGCTCTCGCCGACTTGGGCGAACGTGATCGAAGGCCAGATCAATCTCGCGGATTACTGGCTCGGGCAAATCGACTTCACCGAGGCCGGCAAATCCTACGCGGTCGGGCCGAACCCCGCCGTGCTCATCGTGCGGCCGCGCGGCTGGCATCTGCTTGAGGATCACATCACCGTCGATGGCGACAAGGTTGCGGGCGCGCTCGTCGATTTCGGCCTCTACTTCTTTCACAACGCGAAAGCCATCCTTGGCCGCGGCGCGGGTCCGTATTTCTACTTGCCGAAGCTCGAAAGCCACCTCGAAGCGCGGCTTTGGAACGAGGTTTTCCTTTACGCGCAGGAGAGGCTGCAGCTTCGTACCGGAACCATCAAGGCGACCGTCTTGATCGAGACGTTGCCCGCGGTCTTCGAGATGCACGAGATCCTTTACGAGCTGAGGGATCACGTCGCCGGGCTGAACTGCGGCCGGTGGGACTATATCTTTTCGTACATCAAGACGCTGCGCGCGAAGCCTGAATACGTGCTGCCGGATCGCGGGCAGGTCGTGATGAGCAAGGCCTTCCTCAAGGCGTATGCAGAGCTTCTGATCAAGACCTGCCACAAGCGCGGCGCCTTCGCCATGGGCGGCATGTCGGCCTTCATCCCGAACCGGCGCGACCCCGAAGTGACGGAAAAGGCGCTGGCCGCCGTTCGCGACGACAAGCTCCGCGAAGTGCAATACGGCCATGACGGCACATGGGTTGCGCATCCCGATCTGGTGCCGACGGCGCTCGATGTCTTCAATGAGTACATGCCGCGGAAGAACCAGCTCGATAAGCTGCGTGAGGACGTGAACGTCGGCCAGAAGGAGCTCCTTGAGCCCCATACGGGCGCCCGCACGGAAGAAGGGCTTCGCGTCAACACCCGCGTTGCAGTGCAATATATCGAGGCTTGGCTGCGCGGGAACGGCGCCGTGCCCCTCTATAATCTCATGGAGGACGCCGCAACGGCCGAAATCTCGCGCACGCAGAATTGGCAGTGGGCGCGATACGGCGCGACCCTCGACGATGGCCGCAAGGTGACGCCCGAGCTTCTGGGCGAGGTGCTTGTGGATGAAACGCGAAAGCTGGAGGCGGCGCTGGGCGAGGCCTATCACGAAGGCCGCTTCGGCGAGGCGATCGCGCTTTTTCGCCAGCTCGTTCTCTCGTCCCAGCTTGAGGCCTTCCTGACGCTCCCCGCATATCGTCTTATCGCTTAAGGCGGCGCCGCTTTCGCCTCGCGTTTTCTTTTGCGGGCGAGACGGCGAAGAAGCCCCTCGCCCGCAAAAGGAATGGCGTCCGCGGTTACGCCGCGAGGCTGAAGGCCCTGTCGTTGATGATCAAGCCATCGGCGCCGGCGGTGATGCGCGCCGTATCGCCGTCCTTGATCGCGCCCGACAGGATCAGCTCGGAGAGCGGGTCCTGGACCGCACGCTGGATGACGCGTTTCAACGGCCGCGCGCCATAGGCCGGATCGTAGCCGCGATCCGCGAGCCAAGCGCGCGCCTTGGCGTCGATGTCGAGCGTAATCTTGCGCTCGTCGAGGAGCTTCTGCAGCCGCTTGAGCTGAATGTCGACAATCGCGCCCATCTCGTCGCGGCGAAGGCGGTGGAACAGCAAAATGTCGTCGATACGGTTCAGGAACTCGGGTCGGAAATGCGCGCGCACCACCGCCATGACCTGCTCGCGCACGGCTTTCGCATCCTCGCCGGGCGGCTGGTTGGCGAGATATTCGGCGCCGAGATTCGACGTCATGATGATGATGGTGTTGCGGAAATCGACGGTCCGGCCCTGGCCGTCGGTCAGGCGGCCGTCGTCCAGCACCTGCAACAGCACGTTGAACACATCGGGATGCGCTTTCTCGATCTCGTCGAACAGCACGACCTGATAGGGCCGCCGCCGCACAGCCTCGGTCAACGCCCCGCCCTCCTCATAGCCTACATAGCCCGGAGGCGCTCCAATGAGCCTTGAGACCGAGTGCTTCTCCATATATTCCGACATGTCGATGCGCACCATCGCATGCTCGTCGTCGAACAGAAAGGCGGCCAGCGCCTTCGAAAGCTCGGTCTTGCCGACGCCCGTCGGCCCGAGAAACATGAAGGACCCGATTGGCCGGTGCGGATCTTGCAGGCCGGCGCGGGCGCGCCTGACAGCGGTGGCGACGGAGCGCACCGCTTCGCCTTGCCCAATGACGCGCTTGCCAAGCTCGTCCTCCATCCGCAACAGCTTGTCTTTCTCGCCCTGGAGCATTTTCTCCACCGGGATGCCCGTCCAGCGCGAGACGACGCCTGCGATATGATCGGGCGTTACGGCCTCTTCCACCATGCCTCGATGGGAATCGGCGGCGGTCTCCATGGCTTTCAACCGCTTTTCAAGGTCCGGAATCACGCCGTAGGACAGTTCGCCCGCGCGCGCGAGATTGCCTTTGCGCTGCGCCTGCTCCAGCTCATTGCGCGCCGAGTTCGAGTTCCTCCTTGACCTTCTGCGCGGAGGCGAGCTTCTCCTTCTCCTCCTTCCAGCGGCGCGCCAGCGACGACGACCGCTCCTCCAGATCGGCGACTTCCTTCTGCAGCCGTGCGAGGCGGTCTTTCGACGCCTGATCGTTCTCCTTTTTCAGCGCCTCGCGCTCGATCTTGAGCTGGATGATCCTGCGGTCCAGTTCGTCCAGTTCCTCCGGCTTTGAGTTCGACCTGCATGCGCAACCGGCTTCCCGCCTCGTCCATGAGGTCGATCGCTTTGTCGGGAAGGAAGCGGTCGGTGATGTAGCGGTTGGAGAGCGTCGCTGCGGCTACAAGCGCCGAGTCCGTGATGCGCACGCCATGGTGAAGCTCGTACTTCTCCTTCAGGCCGCGCAGGATCGAGATGGTGTCCTCCACTGTGGGCTCGGAGATGAAAACGGGCTGGAACCGGCGGGCAAGCGCGGCGTCCTTCTCGATATATTTGCGGTATTCGTCGAGCGTTGTCGCGCCGACGCAGTGGAGTTCGCCGCGTGCGAGCGCAGGCTTAAGCAAGTTGGAAGCGTCCATCGCCCCTTCCGCCTTGCCAGCCCCGACGAGGGTGTGAAGCTCATCGATGAAGAGGATGATGCCGCCTTCGGCCGCCGTGATCTCCTGGAGGACGGATTTCAGCCGTTCCTCGAACTCGCCGCGATATTTCGCGCCGGCGATCAGCGCGCCCATATCGAGCGCGAGGAGCTTCTTGTCGCGCAAGCTCTCCGGCACGTCGCCGTTCACGATGCGAAGCGCCAGCCCTTCGGCGATTGCGGTTTTGCCGACGCCCGGCTCGCCGATGAGGACGGGATTGTTCTTTGTGCGCCGCGAGAGAACCTGGATGGTGCGGCGGATTTCCTCGTCGCGCCCGATCACGGGGTCGAGCTGGCCCTTGGCCGCCGCGTCCGTCAGGTCCCGCGAATATCGCTTCAGCGCATCGTAAGCCTGCTCGGCCGACGCGCTGTCCGCGGTGCGCCCCTTCCGCAAATCGTTGATCGCCGCGTTGAGGCCGACGGGCGTGACGCCGGCGTCGGCGAGGATCTTCGCCGTTTCGGCGTCCTTCTCCATCGCGAGCGCAAGAAGAAGCCTCTCGACCGTGACATAGCTGTCGCCGGCCTTCTCGGCGATTTTCTCCGCCTGGTCGAGTACTTTAGCGAGTTGAGGCGCGATATAAAGCTGCCCGGCCCCGCCACCCGAAACCTTGGGCATCTTCGCAAGGGCCTGGTCGACGCGGGCGAGAGCGTCGCCGGGACGCCCTCCGGCGCGCGTCATCAGCCCGGCGGCCAGACCTTCGCTGTCCTCGAGCAGAACCTTCAAGAGATGTTCGGGCGTCAGGCGCTGATGTCCTTCGCGAAGGGCGAGCGACTGCGCGCTTTGAAAGAAGCCCTTGGAACGATCGGTGAGTTTCTCGAAATTCATTGTCGCCTCGATGGCTGCGGCGTTGGGCCGCGAATTTTAGAGCGATAGCATTGACCCGCTCATATATGGCGCCATTACGAAGCAAGAAAAGGTGTCCCGCCATGTCCGCCTGTGCCAGCGGCGGCATAGGTGTTCGCCGCTTCGTCAGGGGCTTAGGGCGTCGCCCTGAGCCGGGCGGCCCCGGCCGAAGGGGAGCCGACGCGGCCGAATTGCACCTCTGCGATCGCGAGGCGGTTTGCGCTTGCTCCCGAAGGCGCATGTCCCGCGCCTATTGGGCGATCCTATGCCGACTTGGAAAGCTTTTGCTGTTTTTTGGCCGAGAGAGCGGGCTTATACGAGTATGCATCGGCGTCGTAGCTGTAGCTATAATTGTAGCTGTAGGCATACGCATAGCCGACAGTCTTTGCGTTGAATTTGGTAAGCACCGTCCCGATCACCTTGATGCGCCCGAGTTGAAGACGCCGGAGAGCCGATCGGATCGACCTCTTGCGCTGCTGTCCGGCGCCGACGACGAATATCGTCGCCGCGGTCGCGCTTCCGATGAGCTGAGCGTCGGCGAGGCCAAGGAGCGGAGGCGCGTCGATGATTATCAAATCGAACACCTCGGACCCGAGCGACATCAGGGAATATATTCGGGTGCCGGAGAGTATGTCCACCGCGTTAGGCGGCAAAGGCCCGGATGCCATGAAGAAGAGGTTATTAAACTGTGTTTTCTGGATGACTTCGGGCGGTAGCGAAGCCCCGACAAGATAGTTGCTGAGACCGATCGAATTGCTCAGCCCCTGCTTCGAATGCAGAGACGGCTTCCTCAAATCCCCATCGACGAGGAGAACCTTGAGGCCCATCTGCGCGAAATGACGGCCGAGGGAAAGTACGGTTGTCGACTTGCCCTCCCCCGGCCCCGAGCTTGTGACGGAGATGGATCGTGGCAGCCCCAACTCGGTGGCGAATTGCAAAGCGGTGGAGAACGATCGGTAGGCTTCCGACAGCGCAGAGTGAGGATCGGTGACGGCGTCGGCGAGTTCATCCTCGGACTCGGTGCGCGGTATGATCCCGAGCGTGGGAAGCCCCGAAATTTGCTCGATTTCCTCGGGAGCGCGAATGCAATCGTCGAACAGCTCCATGATGTAGGCGAAGCCCACCCCCAGGACGAGCCCGACAACGACCGAAAGCATGAACGTCCGAGGCAGATTCGGCAGGGCCGGGCTCATCGGCAGAAGCGCCCGATCGACGATAAACACGTTGCTCGCCGCCGAGCCTCCGGCGATATCCACCTCTTTGAAGCGCTGAAGCAGGTTATTGTAGAGGCCGCGGTTCGTCTCGACCTCACGTTTCAAGATATTGTACTGAATGCTCTTCTTCTGGAGATCGAGAACTTCCTCTCGCAGCTTATCGACGCGCCGCTTCATTTCATTTTCTTGGTTCAGCGCTGCTTCGTAAGCGGCCTTAAGAGAACCCCGAATAGCGTTAACTTCCGCGGTTATCTGCTTGTCTATCTCTTTGATTTTGCTTGAGATCTGCATCATCGAAGGATAGCCCGGCTTGAAGTTCTCCAGGTTTTCCTGATATTCGGTTTCAAGCGTTTTCCGCTTTGTCCTCAGCTCTTCCACGATCTTGTTGGCAAGGAACTGCGGAAGGTTGATCGCGGACGAGTTCTCTACTTGTCTGAAAAGCTGCTCGTTCTTGATGCGCTCGGATATAAGCTGTCCCAGCGCGGTGTTCGCTGCCGAAAGGTTGTTTTCGGAGATTGACGCCTTGTCGTTGATTTCGACGATTTTTTCTTTTTCGGCAAAATCGAGCGAGGCTTTCTCCGAGTTCCTCTAGCCTGAGCTTAAGCTGCTTGATCTGGTCCTCAAGGAAGGTCTTGGCGTAGGCGTTGGCTTGGAACCTTTTGTCCACAGTCGACGCCACATAGGCTTCCGCGTAAGCGGAAGCGATCCGTTGGGCCCGCACGGGAACCGGGTCGTAATAGGTGATATCGACGAGTCGCGCGCCAGGAACAGGCTTGATTTCAACACGCGAGGCAATAATCGAGATGGCTCTTTCCTGAAGTTCCGCAACGGAAGCCGGCTTCTCTCCTAAATCGCCGCCGAAAATCGAGAAAATAAGCCCGGTCAGTGAAACGCCGCTTTTGAAAAAGTCCTGCTCGTCATTAAGCGAAAGCTTGGAAACGACACGCTCAGCTAATCCCCGGCCTTTCAAAAGCTCGAATTGTGTTCTCAAAAAGTCCATGCCGCCTTCCTCTACAGGCGCGGTCATTCCCTTATCGAGCAGCTTCGAAGGCTCCCTGTCGATCTGCACTTTGACCGTTGACGCGTAAAGGGGAGTGGTAAGGAGCGCCTTGACCGTTCCGAGCGCGGTTATGGCTAAAAGGACGCTCGCGATGATCCAGCGCCGCTTGACCACGATGTGAAGGCATTGGCGAAAAACCGCCGCGAGTTCGCTCCCGTCGATTTCCGGCGTCGAGACGGGGATAGGCCCATAAGCATATTGGCCCAGGGACGAGGGCGAATGCTCGGCAGCCGGCACGATAGCCCGCCCGCCGCCGGGCGGTCCAGGGACAGTTTCTTCCTCAGGGCCGTTCATGCCCACAGCTCACGTGTTACCATCGCAGCACTCTGGCCTAAGTCCTAGCTTCAGAGCAAGGGGACGAGCGTAGCGAGCGGGACAAACTTAATAACGTAATTGATCCCTTCCTTAACATCCGACGTCGGAACGATAACGACGTCGTTAGCCTCAAGCAGCGGATCCACCGACTGCCCCGAGCGGATTTCAGAGAGATCGTACTTGGCGACAAGCCGTTTCCCGTCAACCTTCCGAAGCACTACGGCCGTGGCCTCAGCCAGCTCATTCGTTCCCTGAGCCTCCGCAATAGCCTGCAGCAACGTCAGCCCGCCCTTTATCGGGACCACGCCGGGCTTCCTAACCGCGCCATCCACGGTGACTCTCTGACTGTTATGCTCCTTCACGAGCACGGCAACTTGAGGGTTTTGCAGATACTTCTCGCCGAGCCGCTTGCTGAGAGCATGCTCCACCTCCCGCGCTGTCCTGCCTCCCGCCTGAATTTCCCCGATAAGCGGGAAGCTTATGGTTCCCGTCTCCGAAACCTGGAACGTCTTCGAAAGATCAGGCACCTTGAAGACGGTGACTTCCAAAACGTCGAGAGGGCCGATCTTGTACGCTTTGCTAGCCGGGTCGGAGACAGCAGCCAGGTTGATGGCGACCGTTTTTAGCATTTCAGAGTTGGGCGCTTCCTTGGACTTCTCAGGCGCGGGCTGCTGCAAGGCCGCGTTCGCTTTTAACTTGTCATCGCCGCCGTCATTGAGGGCCGAGACGGAGCACGCGCATAGCAAGACCGCCGCGGCCGGAGCCAACAGTCTAAGCAGAGCCATTTAGTCCCTCGCTCAATTCGCTTTTACCTCGGGGCAATGCGCTCGGGTCACACATCGTGCCTTCTGGCCTAAGTTCTTAATCAAAAGCCGTGCCTGGCGGCCTTAGCCTTGCGTTCCGTCGTTTGGTCCTCACGGCGATATGGTGCGGCGAGATCCCTGCGAAGCTCACGATGCATAGCTCAGCAAAAGGCATAACCTTAATAGCTCTATCCACGGGGGACACTCCCCAAGCCTCTCAGACGCTGCCTCACACGATTAGAGTTCCAAGCAGGGACTGTAAAGCTTTCTTTCTCCGAAGCATAGCGCCAGCCGCCGTGCCCAAATTCTTTTCCGCTTCGCAACCAAATCGCGCCGCGATTGAGACTTCAAGGCGCCCCCCGAGCCGGATATTAACCATTAGGAAGCAACTTGTCTCTACCTCCAGTTGCGTTATCCAATGCCAAGACGTGAAGGTTTTCTGGGCCGCGAGGCCCCACTCCCGGCTACCGCTCCCAGCGATGATTGACCGCGGTCGCCGGCGCTCATGAGGGCCAGTTTTCTATCCGGTTTGCAGGGACTAGGGGCAGAAACCTCCCGGGGCGCTTCCCCCAATCAGCCTCGGGCAAGTCGGGCGCGTTAACGCACACAACTGCACAAGGAGGCCGGTTGTGACAATAGCTTTAGGACTGATCGTAACCCTTGGCTGCATGCTGGGCGGCTTCGTCGTCATGGGCGGCCATATCGCAGTTATCTGGCAACCCGCGGAATACGTCATCATTTGCGGCGCCGCTATCGGAACATTCATCGTCGCCAACCCGGTCAAGGTCATCAAGGACTCTGGCAAGGGGATCATGGAGGCGCTTAAGAACGCCGAGCCTAAAGAGGCGGACTACCTCGCCTTGCTTGGCTTGCTTTACTCGCTCATGAGAGAGCTCAAGAGCAAGCCGAAGAACGAAGTCGAAGTCCATATCGAGAAGCCCGACGAATCGACGATCTTCGCGCGCTTCCCTGAAGTCTTGAAGAACAAGCTCCTCACCCAGTTCATCTGCGACTATGCCCGTCTCCATATCATGGGCAGCGCGCGCCCCGACGAGATCGAGGCCCTGATGGATGAGGAGATCCAGACCATCAGGCACGACGCCCTGAAGTCGTACCATGCTCTGTCCACCATCTCGGAGGCCTTCCCGGCGCTCGGCATCGTGGCCGCCGTGCTCGGCGTCATCAAGGCCATGGCGGCGATCGATCAGCCGCCCGAGGTCCTTGGCGAGCTTATCGGATCGGCTCTGGTTGGCACGTTCGCCGGGATTTTTCTCTCCTACGCCGTCGTCTCTCCGATAGCGGCTAAGATCAAGATCGTGAGGGAGAAGAAGCTGCGGCTTTATCTCCTCGTCAAACAGTCCATCCTCGCCTTCATGAACGGCGCGATGGCGACGGTTGCGGTCGAGCATGGGCGCAAGATGATTTCCGCCTACGAACGGCCGAGCATCGATCAGGTCGAGTCGAAATTGAGCGGTTCCGGCGAGGCCAAAAAAGAGGCGGCCTGAAGCAAGGCCCGATGCCGTTCACCTTTTTCTGAGGCCGTGACAGATGGACAAAAACCCTTCCTCAAACGCAACAGCGAACGCAAAGCCTGCTGGCCTGGAAGGCGTCGCTTCCGCCGCCGGCGCCGACAATCTGGACCGGGTCATGCGTATTCCTGTGACGCTGAAGGTGCTTCTGGGCGCGGCGTCGATGCCGATATTCCAGCTCACAAAGCTCGGCCGCGGCGCCGTTATTCCGCTCGACCGTAGGGTTGGCGAGCCCGTCGACGTGATGATCAACGGCCGCATCATCGCGCGCGGCGAGATCGTGGTTCTGGATGAAGAGGGGTCTCGCTTCGGCGTTACTCTTACCGAGATGGTGGATGGCGGAAAAACGCAAGTCTAGGATCCTGGGCGGGCAGGTTCTTGGCTCAAAATCCTGAGAGCGACAACAAGACAGAAGAGCCCACCGAAAAGCGAAAATCGGAAACTCTTGAGAACAAGGGCGGGCCATCGTCGCGGGAGGTCGGCTCCGCCGTCGGTCTTCTCGTTATCGCGCTGTTCCTGACGGCAGGCGCTTCCGGGCTTTTCGGCGCCCTTGCGCGGAGTCTTGCCGCTTTCATCGAAAACCCCGGCGACTGGCGCCTTGAGAACGGCGAGGACGCCGTCGCCCTCTTGCAGACGGCCGCCAGCTCGATCTTCCGCTTCCTTGGGCTCTTTATCGCCGCACTATGCATCGCCGCCATCGCCGCCTCGGTTCTCCAGAACCCCCCGAGATTTATCGTAAGCCTCATCATGCCCGATTTCTCTCGCATTTCCCTATCGGCCGGGCTCGGGCGCCTTTTCAACGTTCGTTCCGTCGTAGAGCTCATGAAAGGTTCGGCGAAAATAGGCATCGCCGCCTTCGCACTTGATGCCGCAATCGGCGGCGCGGGCACGGCGCTGCTCGCCATCCACAGCGCCCCCGACGCTCTTCCGGAATTGCTTCGGCAAATATGCTTTCGAATCGTATTTTTCTGCGCGCTCATGACCTGTGCGCTGGCGGCGGCCGACGTTTTAGTGACCCGGCGCGATTGGCTTCGCAACCTCATGATGACCAAGCAGGAAATCAAGGAGGAGACGAAACAGATCGAGGGAGACCTGTCCCTGAAGGCGCGGCTGCGCTCGATCGCGCGAGCGCGGATACGCCGCCGCATGATGGCGAACGTCCCCAAGGCGACTGTCGTCGTCGCCAACCCCACGCACTACGCGGTTGCGCTCCGCTATGTCCGGAAGGAAGACGCCGCCCCCAGGGTTCTTGCAAAAGGGCAGAACATCCTTGCGCTCAAGATAAGGGAAATCGCCGCGCAGCATAATATTCCGGTTGTCGAGAACAAGACCTTGGCGCGCTCCCTCTACGATTCGGCGCAGGTCGACCAGCTCATTCCGTCCGAGTTTTACCGGGCGGTCGCGGAGATCGTCCTCTACCTGGAATCGAAGTCGGGACGGCGCAGGCGCGCGCCGCGAGACGGGAAAACCCCTCCGCGGGCGCCCAGCCGATAAGGCCCGCGCAAGTCGAACAACCTAGCCACGAATACGGTTGCGGAACACCTGCGCGCACTCAGCGAATGGATGCTGATATGAGAATCGACAATGTCCTCGATCTTGCGGCTGGCCAGGCATCCTGGCTTCTGGCAAGGGAAAGCTTGGTCGCGCAGAATGTGGCGAATGCGAACACGCCGGGCTACAGGGCGGCCGACCTGAAACCCTTCGAGGCCTCCTTGCAAGAGGCGTCGCTGCAGCTCGCCAAGACATCTCCGGGCCATATCAGCATCGCCGACGGCGCCCCGGCGCCGGCGCCCGGCGACGCCTCTCTCGAAAAAAGCGAGACATACCTCTCCGGCAACGATGTGAGCCTTGAGCGCGAGATGATTAAGGGCGGCGAGATCAGTCGCGCCTATTCGCTGAATGCGGCCGTGACGAAAGCCTTCAACGGAATGATCCTGCAGGCGGCGAAGGTCTGACGCGATGGACAATCTGAACGCCGCAATGTCAATCGCCGGCTCCGGCCTTTTCGCCCAGTCCGAGCGCATCCGCATCGCTTCCGAAAATCTGGCTAACGCGGAATCCACCGGCAAAACGCCGGGCTCCGATCCGTATACCCGCAAGGTTTTCTCCTTCGAGAGCGAGTTGGATAGCGCCACCGGCGCAAACCTCGTCAAGGTGGGCGACATCGAGGCGGACAGCTCGCCCTATCGCATCGAGAAAATTCCCGGCCACCCGGCGGCCGATAAGGCCGGCAACGTGAAGCTTCCGAACGTCAACCTCCTCGTCGAACTCGCCGACATCCGGGAGGGGACGCGGTCCTATGAAGCAAACCTGCAAATCATCAAACAGGCGCGCGACCTCGCAACAACGACCATCGATCTTCTGAAGGGCTCGTCATGACAATTGCTCCGCTCGGCTCGGTTTCGAATTTCGGCTCGCTGGCCGTCAGCGGCGCCAAGAAGCCGAATCCTTCCGGCGCCACGGCGGAGGATTTTGCAACGGTTATGGCCGATCTCGCCAAGCAGACCGCGTCCACCCTCAAGGCGAGCGAGGACACCGCGATAAAAGGCATCCAAGGGCAGGCGCCGTTGCAGGATGTCGTGCAGTCCGTCATGCGGGCGCAAACGTCCCTGCAAACCGCGCTGGCTTTGCGGGACAAGGCGGTATCCGCCTACCAAAGTCTGATTAGCATGTCGATTTAAGGAAAGGATTTTCTATGCGCGCGCTTTCTATTGCGGCAAGCGGCATGTCCGCCCAGCAGACGAATGTCGAAGTGATCGCGAATAACATCGCCAATACGAACACGACGGGATTCAAGCGCAGCTCGGCGCAGTTCGCCGATCTGCTCTATCAGACCGAGCGCTCCGCGGGCGCGCCGAACCGCAGCGGCGGCGAGCCGATACCGGAGGCGATGCAGATCGGCCTCGGCGTCCAGCCGATCGCCATTCGCAGCGTGAACATTCAAGGTCCGCTCAATTCGACCGGCAATCAGCTCGACCTCGCCTTGAACGGCCGCGGCTGGTTTCAGGTCTCCGGCCCGAATAACGTCACCTTGTACACCCGCGCCGGATCGTTCAGCGTAAACGCGACCGGCCAGCTCGTCACCCAGGACGGATCGCTCGTCGTCCCCAACATCACCCTTCCAACAAATACAACGAGCGTTCAGGTCAATTCCGACGGCTCGATCTGGGTGAACACGGGCAGCGGCACGCTGACCCAAGCCGGCCAGCTCACGATCGCCAACTTCCCGAACGAGGCCGGGCTGCAGGCGCTCGGCAACAATCTTTACCAGGAGACGACCTCCTCGGGCACGCCGCAGGTCGCGAACCCCGGCACGCAAGGCTACGCCACGGTCCAGCAGGGCTATCTCGAAGGATCGAACGTCGATCCGGTGATGGAAATCACGAACCTGATTTCGGCCCAGCGAAACTACGAGATGAACTCCAAAGTCATCCAGGCCGCAGACGAGATGTACCAAGTCATTACAAAGAATAGTCTTTAGCGCGAGGCGCCTCATGCAAACCTTGCTCAAGGCGGCCGGGGCCGCGCTTTGGCTGCTTTCGGCCGGCGCCGCGTTCGCAGCGGACGGCGATGCGATGCTGCCGGTCCTCAAGCATGCCGTCTATCCCGGCGACATCATCGCCGCTGATATGGTCGATTTGAAGCCGTCCGCGCCGATTCAAGGGGCGAGCGCCTTCGCGACCGATAGCCAGAGCGTGATCGGAAAGACCGCCCGCCGGACCTTGCTGCCGGGTCAACCGATCCCGAAGGCGGCCATCAGGGAGCCGTATATCGTGTTTCAAGGCAAGACCGTGCCCGTGGTTTTCCAGTCCGGGACGATCACGATAACGGGCGTCGCGCAAGCTTTGGAATCGGGAAGCGCCGGAGACATCGTCAGCGCCCGAAACCCGGATTCCGGCGTCGTCATTCGCGGCGTCGTTCAATCCGACGGCGCCTTGCGAGCGCAATGATGACCCGCCTTCTGATCCTCGCCGCACTGCTCGCGGGCCTGGCGCCGGCCCTTGCGACGACACGGATAAAGGACATCGCGCAGATCAAGAACGTGCGCCCGAACCAGCTCGTCGGCTATGGCATTGTGGTCGGCTTGAATGGGACCGGGGACAGTCTCCGCGGGTCGCCGTTCACTGGCCAGTCCATCCAGTCGATGCTCGACCGGATGGGCGTGAACATTCGCAACAACTCGACCAACAACAGCCAAGTCCAGACGAAGAACGCAGCGGCTGTGATCGTCACGGCGGAGCTGCCGGCCTTTTCAAGCGAAGGCTCCCGGATCGACGTCAGCGTCTCGTCGCTCGGCAATGCCACCTCGCTTTCCGGCGGCATCCTGATGATGACGCCCCTGTCGGGCGCGGACGGCGTCATTTACGCGGCGGCGCAGGGTCCCGTCAGCGTCTCCGGCTTTCAATCGACAGGCCAGGCGGAGAAGCTCACGCAAGGGGTGCCCACCTCGGGCCGGATCGCCAATGGCGCGCTCGTCGAGCGCAAGCTTCCGGCTGAGCTCGAAAACGAAAAATCGTTTACGCTTGAGCTCATCAATCCAGATTTCGCCACCGCCACGAGAGCCGCGGACGTCATCAACGCTTACACCCTTGAGCGCTACGATGGCCGGGCTGCGCGGGCAAAAGACCTGAGGTCCATTCTCCTGCTAAGGCCGCCCCGCCTGGACGCGGCGCGCTTCATCGGCGAGATTGGCGAGCTTCCCGTCGAACCCGACACGCCGGCCAAGATCGTGATCGACGAGAAGAGCGGAACGGTGGTGATCGGCCGCGACGTCAGAGTCAGCCCGGTCGCCGTGGCCCACGGCGCCATCACGGTTCGCGTTACCGAGACAGCAAAGGTCGTGCAGCCGCTTCCTTTTTCGAAAGGAGTGACGGCCGTCGAAGCTCGAACCGCGATCAACGCGGATGAAGCCGGCGGCGCTCTCACGATCATCCAGGGTCCTAACCTGCAAACGCTGGTTTCAGGGCTGAACCGGATGGGTCTGAAGCCGCAGGGCATTATCGCGATCCTGCAGGCTATCAAGTCGGCGGGCGCTCTCCAGGCGGAGCTTGTCGTGCAATGATCCGGCCGCGCATCTTCGCTTTCGCAGCGCTTCTCGGCGCTTGCGCCTGTTTGGCGATAGGCGCGAAGGGCGCTCGCGCCTGGGGCTGGAAGGGCGACGAAGGAACCGGCGCCCCGCCCCAAAAGCCGCGCGCCGCTCCAAGGAATGGTTGGATTCCTGCGATTGTCGCCTCAGCGCCCGCCAAGGCCGGGCAAGCGGAAAATTCGGGGGCGCCTCCCGTCGAGCCGGCGACCCGACCGGAAGCACCCGCGAACGTGAAATCCTATTGCGAAAACATCGCCGACCAGGCGCTGGACGCGCGCTTCCTCTCCCAGAAAGCGGAGCTGACCCGGCTGGAGGAAGAGCTGGCGAGGCGCACCGCCGTGCTCGAAGCGAAGAAGGCCGAATATCAGGAGTGGCTCAAGCGGCGGGACGAGTTCATCAACAAGGCCGAGGGCAGTCTCGTCAAGCTCTACTCCAAGATAAAGCCGGACGCCGCTGCGCCGCAGCTTTCGGCGATGGATGAAGAGGCGGCGGCCGCGCTTCTGCTAAAGCTGAGCCCCAAGGCATCCAGCGCTATTCTCGATCAGATGGAGAGCGCAAAGGCGGCGCGCCTCGTTTCGGTGATGATCGGCGCGGGGAAGTCATCGGATAAGTCCTCCGCTCCGGCGCAAAGCGAACCCCCCGAGAGCAAGAAAGAGGCGGAGCAACCCCAGAATGATGGCAGGAAATCATGATGCGCGCGGTGATCGTGATTGGCCTTTCTGGGATTGCGCTCGGCGGCTGCTTTCAAAGCGTCGAAGAGCTGAACACGCAACCGAAGCTCTCGCCCGTCGGTTCGGGGCTGTTGGCGCCCGCGCGCCCGGCGATCGCCGACGTGCCGGCGACAACGTCCTCCTATGTCACCCAGGCGTCGTTGTGGCAGGACACCGGAGCGGACTTGTTCCGCGATCCTCGCGCGTCCAAGGTCGGCGATGTGATGACGGTGAAAATCTCGATCAACGATCAGGCGTCGCTGAACAATTCGACGAATGCTTCGAGACAGTCGACGGCGGAAATGAATGTCACCAACACCGCCAATCTCAGCTGGTCGGGAAATACGAAGCACCTCAACACCCAGAGCACGGGGCAGCTCGATCCGAAGATCCAGTCCAACTCTCAGACGCAGAGCCAGGGCGGCATCTCCCGGTCTGAGACCATCACTTTATTGGTCGGCGCGGTCGTGACCGCCGTCCTGCCGAACGGCAACCTTGTCGTCGCCGGAAGGCAGGAGGTGCTCGTCAATTTCGAACTTCGCGAGCTTCTCATATCGGGCATTGTCCGCCCGCGGGACATCATGACCGACAACAGCATCTCCTACGACAAGATCGCCGAGGCCCGCATCTCCTATGGCGGGCGCGGCCGGGTCACGGAGGTGCAGCAGCCCGGCTGGGCTCAGCAGCTCATCAACAGGTACAGCCCGTTCTAGGACCGACTTCGCGAATGGCGCAGAAAGGAGCGACGATAGGGGTTGTGATTGGAACCCTGGCGGCCATCGGAGGCGGATTCGGTTTCGGCGCCTTGGCCGTGAAGCCACATGGCGGCGCGGCGGGCGAGCCTGCGGCGACGTCCTCAAAGCCGCCCGCGCAGCGGCAAAGCGAGGTCAGGATCCTGGCGCCGATTCTCGTCAATCTGCGCGAACCCGCCAACCTGTATGTCCGGTTGGAGGCGGCGCTCATCCTGGAGCCGGGAGCCGACGGGGCAGGTCTGACAGCGAAGGTCGCGGACGACCTCGTGGCCTACCTCAGAACCGTGTCGCTCTCCGAGATCGAAGGGCCGACCGGCTTCCAATATTTCCGGGAAGATCTGAAAAAGCGGGCGGCTCAGATCGGCGGAGGAAAAGTGAAGGAACTTCTCTTGCAATCCTTCGTCATTCAGTGAGCGGGCAAATATTTATGATCCGGCCACGCCTTTTTTGCGCCTTCGCGGTTCTGGTCCTGACCACGATTCCAGCCGCGGCCCAGCAATCCGACTTGTCCTCGCTCCTGCCTTCAGCGCCGGGCGCGACGTCGTCGCGTATCATTCAGCTTGTCCTGGCCGTCACGGTCCTATCCGTTGCGCCGGGCATCCTGATCATGGTCACCTGCTTCACGCGCTTCATCATCGCGCTATCATTCTTGCGGTCTGGACTTGGACTGCCTTCGACGCCGGCCAACCTCGTGCTCATAAGCCTGGCGCTGTTCATGACGCTTTTCACGATGGGGCCGACCTTCGACAAGGCATGGGAAGGCGGCGTGAAGCCCTTCATGGACAACAAGCTGCCGGAGGACGAGGCTTTCCGTCGCGTCAGCGAACCCTTTCGCGACTTCATGAGCGCCAATGTCCGTCAGAAAGACATCGACCTGTTCGCGGCCATGGCGCACACGCAAAGCGCGAGCCCGTCGGCCGAGCCAACGCCGCTGCGCACCCTCATCCCTGCGTTTATGATCTCCGAGTTGCGCCGGGGTTTCGAGATCGGCTTCCTGATCATGCTCCCCTTCCTGGTCATCGATCTCATCACGGCGACCCTCACCATGTCGATGGGCATGATGATGCTGTCGCCCTCGACGATCTCGCTGCCGTTCAAAATCTTGTTCTTCATTCTGATCGACGGATGGAATCTGCTCGTGGGGGGACTGCTGAGATCTTTCCACTGATCGCGCAGCCGGTTCCCGATCCGGATCAAGACTTCTTTCATCATTGGCGGCGGACGGAGCAATTATTAACCATAAATTAACGCTTTTATCGCCTTATGGTTGTATACGGGAGCGAGACGCGCCTAGATTGGGTTCCTAGGTTGTGCGGCAAGTCGCAGGCATGAAGCCGTTCCTGTATCCCGGTTCGAATCCGGAATGTCCCAACGCTGTTATCAACCAGGGA
Organism: uncultured Alphaproteobacteria bacterium; assembly: GCA_963748525.1. GTDB lineage: Bacteria > Pseudomonadota > Alphaproteobacteria > Rhizobiales > Rhodomicrobiaceae > Rhodomicrobium. The sequence continues at coordinate 96,784 of CAVVJJ010000008.1, read as the reverse complement.
CACCCCCCATGACCTCCATCCTGAACAACATCGCCGCCAACACCGCTCTTCTGAACCTCGAGAACACCGTCGCCAACCTTCAGGACGTTCAGAACCAAATTTCGACGGGCCTTAAAGTCAGCAGCGCGGCGGACAACGCGGCCTACTTCTCGATTGCAACTGTGCTTCGCAGCGACAGCAGCGCTCTCTCAACGGTTTCCGATTCACTGAACCTGGGCAACTCGTCGCTTTCGGTTGCGAGCACCGCTCTCTCTCAAGTTCAGACCACGCTCAGCGATATCAAGAGCTTGCTGGTCGAGGCGTCGCAGCCGAATGCCGACATGTCGGTGATCCAGCAGTCAATAACACAGGATCAGCTTCAGCTGCAAAACATCGCCAGCTCGGCGAACTTCAATGGACAGAACTTCCTGTCCGTAAACTCCAGCACGCCGAACTATAATCCCCAGCTGAGTTTCGTATCCTCCTACTCGCGCAATTCGACGGGCGCAATTTCGATCGGATACATCAACGTCGACACGTCTAAGAGCGCACTGTTCGATTCGGGTACTTCTTCCTATGCCGCCAGCGTCGGCACGAGCCTGTCGAGCACCACTGCATCGGTTAACGCCGACGCCGCAGGCTTTGCCGCGGCCGCGTTCTACGGGTCCACATCTGTAACCACCCAACCCAACGGGCTTCAAACTTTCACGATTGCCACTGCAGACCCCAACAATACCAGCAACGTCTTCGTCAATAATGTGTCCGTCAATTCGAGCACGCCCATTACGGCCGTCGCCGTAACGCAAGGCACGGCCGGATTGGCCAGTCAAACCCTTGCTGCTGGCGATTCGCTCGGCGGCATAGCGCAAGGACACACAGCAAACGCCAATGAGCCAGCGGCTGTCACGGCGCCCACCTACAACGCAGGGGCTCACACCCTGACTTTCTACGTCGTCGACAACGATTCAACGACTGCGGGCGATGTCGAGTATGACAAGGTGGTCCTCACTGGATACGCGCCTCCCACGGGCAACGGCATCCTCAACTCTGTCGACATGAAAACCCAGGGAACATACACGGATCAGGCGACAGGCGTAGTCACCACCGCCACCACGAGCAACTCAATCGTCAACATGAACATCGCGAACCTGACCGATTCCGACCAGGATTTGGCGACGTTGAACGCCTATCAAAATCAGGTCGATGCCGCGATTTCCGCCGTTGCCTCGGCGGCCTCCACGCTGGGTACGGCGCAATCGCGCATTCAGGCTCAGACGTCCTTCGTTTCCAGCTTGCAGACGTCGATCAACAACGGCATAGGCTCGCTCGTGGACGCCGACTTGAACGTGGCCTCGACAAGGCTTCAGGCTCTGCAGGTGCAGCAGCAGCTTGGAGTGCAATCGCTGTCCATCGCGAACCAGTCGACGCAAATGATCCTGAAACTGTTCCAGTAGGCGCAGCTTGAGCAGGAGGATTACAACCTAGTCCTCCTGCTACGCGCAAGGTGAACCGCGAATGATCCCCTCGGATTCAGGTTCGAGGGGAAAATGGCGGGTGGCGACCAACTGGAGCGTCTGTGGGCGAATCTGAGCAATCTCGGACCGCGCCGCCTCGCCGCCTTGGCGGGCGTCGGGCTTGCGATTTTCGCGATTGTGGGTCTCGGCAGCTATTACCTGAGCAGGCCCGACCTCGAAGTCCTCTATGTCGGGCTGACGCCCCCCGAGGTGGCCAGAATGGGCGGAGTGCTTCACGAAGCAGGCGTCACGTTCGACATGAATGCCGAGGCCACGAAGGTCTTCGTAAAGCGTGGGGAGGCCGCGAGGGCGAGAATGCTTCTGGCAGAGCGAGGTCTTCCGAACGGCTCCACAGCCGGATACGAGCTTTTCGACAAGCTTGGATCGATGGGGCTCACGTCCTTCATGCAGAATATCACGCGGCTCCGGGCGCTTGAGGGCGAAATCGGCCGAACGATCCAGGCGATGAAAGGCGTCAAGGCCGCGCGCGTTCATCTTGTGCTGCCGGATCCTGGGTCCTTCCGGCGCGAGGCCCAGGCGCCTTCCGCCTCGGTCGTGATCCGCACGGACTCGTCGCAAGCGTCCTCCGCCGCGGCGATCCGGCAAATCGTTTCGGCGGCGGTCCCCGGCATGAAGCCCGAAAACGTGGCCGTGCTCAGCACCGACGGAACCGTTCTCGCCGCCGGCGGCGAGGCCGCCGCCGCGACCAGCGGCAAGACGCTCGATCTCGAAAAGCAGGTGAGTCGCGAGATCGCGGACAACATACGAAAGACGCTCACTCCTTTCCTCGGGCTGGGGAACTTCGAAGCCAGCGTCTCCGCCCGCTTGAACCTCGACAAAAAGGAGACGAACGAAACGGCCTTCGATCCTGAGTCCAAGGTGGAGCGCTCGACGCGCACGATGAAGGAGACCTCGAACTCCCAGAATAGCAACACGAAGTGGAATGTCAGCGTCGAGCAGAACATTCCCACCGAGCAGGGAAGCAACAAGCCCACCGAGCAGTCCCGGCGAGCGAGCGAGCGGAAGGACGAGACGACGAACTTCGAACTCAGTTCGAAAACCACGACAACGGTCAGCGACGGATACAAGATCGAAAACATTACGGTCGCGGTCGTCGTCAATCGCAAGCCTCTTGCCGCGGCGGCGGGAGATAAGGCCGAGGCGGTCGACGAACAAATCAAGTCTGTCGAAAAACTTGTCGCCTCCGCAGCGGGACTGCAGCCGTCGCGCGGGGATAAAGCGACCGTCGTGGCCGTCGATTTCGCGCAAGGGGCCGATATCGAGCCGGTCCCGGCGCCGCTGACGGTCTGGGATCGGATCGCGGCTCAGACCGGAAATTACCTCATCGCAACCGCGATCCTCCTTTCGACCATCCTTTTCATCTCGCTCGGCCTGCGCCCCTCGCTGCGCCTCATTCTCGAAAGCAAGAAGCCTGCGTTGGCAGGGCCGCAACTGGCACCGGAGGCGCAACTCGTCAGCTTGCCCGCCGATGGCGTCCTGGAGACTTCCCCGCAAGCGACGATCCCCGCTCCTTCGGGGCCGAAAAAGCCATCGCCGCTGAAACTCGCTGAGCAGGCAATCGCCGACAACGAGGAGCAGGCCGCGGAAGTTCTGAAGCAATGGATCAGGGAGGGCTGACATGGACGCCGTTCCACTAACCCTTTATCTGGCGCGCCGGGATCGGGATTACGAACACCTGTCCGGCATCCCTCATCCGATCGATATCCACGCGGCCACGGAAGCTTGGTATGAAAAGGGCCTTGCTGACGGAATGGAGAAGGCCAGAGCGGCGTGCGACGCCGCAATTGCGAAGAAGGAAGAGGAGTTCAGGATCAGGATCGACCAGTTCAGGAAGGCTTGGTCGGAGGCGGAGAGCGCCGGGCTCGCGCTGCACATCGACCGGTCCATCGCCGCCTTGAAATCCGAGATCGAACACGGCGTCGCGCGCATTCTCGCCCCTCTTATGGAAAAGAAGCTGGTCGACGAAGCTTTAGCTAAACTTGCCGTCGAAATCGGAAAACTCCTTTCAGACGACGATGCGATAAGATTGAAGGTTTGCGGCCCATCGGACCTGATCTTTGAGCTGAGCAAGCGCATTCCCGATAACGCCTCGATAACATTGATCGCTCGGGACCAACCGGAAGTGACTGTATTCGCTAATAGAACAGTTATTGAAACAAGATTGACCGAATGGCTAGCGCGTTTAGGAGTACACAGCCATGCCGAAGAACAAGAAGGGTAAAGAAGCAGCGGGCGCGAAAATTATCGTTCGCAAGAAAATAACCGATGGCGAAGGCGGCCATCACGGCGGGGTCTGGAAAATTGCCTACGCCGATTTCATGACCGCCATGATGACATTCTTCCTGGTGATGTGGCTCATCAACTCAAGCTCAAAGGAGAAGATCACGCAGCTTGCTAATTACTTCAACCCAGTCAAGCTGAGCGACAAGGCGCCTCCCGCAAGAGCCGTCCGCGACGAGGAGGCCGGTGCGGCCCGAGCCGAAAAGGCCGCGCCCAAGAAGGCGGAGAAATCCGAAAAGCAAACTGAAGCAAAATCTGAGAAGGCGGAGCAGAAGCCTGAAAAGACCGCGAAGAAATCTGAAAGCGCTCAGCATCAAAACGAGGATGAGGCGCTTTTTCACAATCCTTTCGGCGTACTGACCCAATTGGCGTCGGAAGCGGAGGGCCAGATGGCCGTCGTAATGTCGCAAATAAACTCCGGGAGCATGGCCTCTAGCGGCTTATCTCACGACCCCTTCGTCACTGACCAGGTTGTCAGCCCGCCCCCCAACCGGCTGGCGCAGCTTCCCGGACGAGAGGTCACGCAGCTCGATTCAGCTGCTGCCGCCCAGCGCCAGTCGAGCAAGCTGGACACGTCATCGGAGGATAAACAGGCTGGAGGCAAGACGCCGCCGGCTCCAAGCGAACCGCCTGCAAACCGCGAGGTTGAGGACGCGGCAGCTCAACTGGCAAAAGAGGTTTCCAGAATTATCGAGTCTCTGCCTCGTTCCTTCCGGCCGAACGTCACCACGAAGGCGACCTCCGAAGGCATCCTTGTCAGCCTGACCGACGATATGAACTTCAGCATGTTCAAGGTCGCGTCGGCGGAGCCCTCGCCTCAACTCGTGCTGGTTTTGGAGAAAATCGGGATGCTCATCAACAAACAGCCAGGCAAGCTCGTCGTCAGGGGGCATACGGACGGACGCCAATATACCGGCGACGCTCATGGCAACTGGCGCCTGTCGGTCAACCGCGCCAACATGGCCTATTTCATGCTGCTTCGGGCGAAGGTGGAGGACACGCGCTTCCTCGCCGTTGAAGGCTACGCAGATCGTAGCCTGAAAAACAAGGCCAATCCCCTCGCCGCCGAGAACCGCCGCATCGACATTCTGATCAGAGGCGCCGAGTCATGATGGCGGCGGCGAGGGCGGCGATTGCAGCCTTGTCGCTGCTGCAAACCCCCGCCCTGGCGGGTGAAGGAGACGCGCAAGCGATCAGCCGCATCCGCGCCATCACGCAGCAGTTCGACAAGGTGGCCAATCGGGAGCCGTCCGTCCTCGTCAACTTGAAGCAAGCCCGCGAAGACTATGGCAACTCCTTGCGTGATCTGACCGGCTTGGAAACCCATCGGGATGATCTGAGAAGACACGCCGAGATCTTCGTCTTGAGCGGGGGCGACGCCGCCGTCCTCGCGCCCTGGGAAGAGGGCATCAGCCCCGGCAGCGTGGAGGAGAAGCTGTTCGATGGCGTGATGGCTTACGGTGGAGGCCGCATTACGGAAGCCGAGTTGGCGCTTCTTTCGCTCGACGCCAGGAGTTTCGACCCCTTGCGCGGAGGCCACCTCGCGCTCGCGCAAGCTCTTCTCGCATCGCGGATCAATCCGGAGCGAGCGTTTCAATATTTCGACGCGGCGCGCTTTATCCTGCCGGGCACAATCGTGGAGGAGGCGGCGCTGCGCCAAATCGCCGTTCTTGCGGCCCGGACAGGCAACAAGGACCGTTTCGCCGAGGCCGCGACGACCTATCTCGGCCGGTTCCGGCGTTCCGCCTACATCGCCGGGTTCGAGGTCCAGCTCGCGTTTCATGTGGCGCGGTTTTCCGGACAAAATGGCGGTCTCATTTTGAGGGAGATCCTCAAGGCGCACCCAATGGGATGGGGACGGTGCCTCGCCTGCTTTCTCATAACCGTTGCAGAGCAGGCCATCCTGCTCGGAAAAACCGGCCTCGCGATCGACGCGGCGCTTGCGGCTTCACCCTTTGTGGCGGACGGCTCCGCTGAAAAGCAGCGGCTGCTTTTGTACCATGGGGCCGCGCTTATCGTCACAAAAGACTACGAGCGCGGTTTGACTGCGTTGCAATCCGTGAAAAAGGAAAGCCTGTCGGAAAGGGACAGGGCGCTGTTGAGCGCGTCGCTCGCCCTTTCAGCCAAGCTTCGGGCAACTCCCATGATGTTGACTTCAGCTGAGCTTGAGGCTTTGGCGTCCGAGACCCCGAAGCAAAATCGCGCCTTTCTCCCCGGCGAAGAGGTCGGCGAAGCGAAGGCGGCGTTGGAGAATGTGGACGCAATCCTGAGCCAAAAGAAATGATGCCTGAGATGCCCTCGGTGAGAGTAGCCCCTCCCGCCCCCCTTGCGACGCAAATGGGCCTGAAGGCGCAAAAGCACGCCGAGGCCGATACAGAAGCCTTCGCCGGATTGCTCGGAGACGAAACGCTCGCTCAGGCGAACGCGACGAAAGCCCCACTTTCCGCCGCGCAAACCACGGCCGGATCGCGCAAGACCGCGGGCTTTAAAGCCAAGCCGTGGGACGCTGGCGCCGATGAAAGCGACGCTTTCGCGCGCGATCAAACGCAAGCCGACCCGTCAAACATTGCTTTCTGCGGCGCCGCTCCCGTTCTTTTCGCGCTCGCGGTTTCAAGTGGCGATACGATCAGCCCTTCCGGCGCGGCAAGTGAGCACAGCAAAGGCGCCGCCGCGAGGCTCGAAAGACCCTCGGCAGGCAAGGACTCGGCTTCGGCCCTCTCAAATGCGAGCGCGCAAGCCGCCTGTATTCCTCAAGCCTTTTCCGCCCTCCCAGATGGCCAGGAAGCTGCCGCTTTGCGCTCGGGCCAGCAGAACGCGGCCCTTGCGGCTGTCGATGTGACGGTTAAGACGCATCTTGCTCCAAGCGCCGCGCCTTCGGTCGCGGCTGCGCTGAAGGCTATCGCTCCCGAGGCGGCGCAATCCGCCGACAGCGCCCGGAAAGCTTTCGCCGCGCCGGCATCGCAGAACGGCGAAAGCGCCGTTGTTCAAGAGTCCGGCGACACAGCCGCGCCTGTCCGGCCGACCCCCGTGTCCGACTTCTCCTGCGCAGATAAGCGCGGACAGGACGGCTCATCTTCGCATGAGCGATCGGCCGGAGATGAGCGATCGGGCGCGGCGGCGGCGCCGCCGCCCTCCCCGACCGGCATTGGCCTTCCGGTTGGTTCCTCAAGCGCGTCAGATCCATCGCCGCAAATCTTCCAAGCGATTGATAGCGCCGCGCCCCAAGCGTCCAGCGAGGCGGCATTGGCCGACGCAGGGCAATACGCACAGCAGCCTGTCAAGACCATCGCGCTGGCGCTCGCGCCGCAGAATCTCGGCAGCGTCTCGATAGAGCTTTCGCTCAAGAGCGGAAAGCTCGACGTAAAAGTTACGGCCGCAGAACCAGAAACGGCGAAGCTGCTCCAGCGCGATGACGCCGCACTCGGAAATCTCCTTCATTCTGCGGGCTATTCGGTTGAAAGCATTTCCATTCAAGTCTCCGCGCAGGCGGCGCAGCCAGGGCAAACCGGACAAGGCTCCGCCGATCCCCCCGGCTCCAACAGGGGCGGCCGTGAACAGGGCAATCGGCAAGGCTCCAACGATCAGCCAGCGAACAGAGGTTCGGATCAGAGGCCATCACATGGGCGCACTGCAGATATTAGCGGCGGCGGCTCTCTTTACGTTTAGCGCCGCCTCGTGCGCAAGCGCGGAGGCGGACCTTTGCGAAAAGGAGATGACGCGGGCAGCGAACGCTTACGCAATCCCGCTTGGCATTCTCTACGCGGTTGGCCTGACCGAAACCGGAGTGGGCGGCCATTTGCATGCCTACGCCCTCAATCTCGAGGGCGATACCGTCTATTCGCTGAACAAAGAGCAGGCAATCGCGAGGTTTCATGCCGCGCAAGCGGCCGGCGTTCGCCTGATCGACGTGGGATGCATGCAGCTCAACTACTATTTTCACGGCAAGAATTTCACGTCTGTCGAGGACATGCTCGATCCTCGCAAGAACGTCGATTATGCCGCCCGATTTCTGAAAGAACTCCAGCTTCGCGAAGGCGCCTGGACCATGGCCGTGGCGCGCTACAACGCCGGCAAGAATAACGATCCGGCGCAAAAGCGCTATGTCTGCAAAGTGCTGGCGCGTTTGGCGGAAAGCGGCTTCGGCGCCTGGACGCCGCGCGGCTCGGCTTTCTGCGAACGCGGACAAGGGCAGATCAACAGCACAACCTCAAAGCCATCCGGGTGGCGGACGACCAGTCTCGCGCAAGTTCGTTAAGGGAACTTCGCCGAGAGCCACATGAGAAGTTCTGGCGACGCGGGAAACGCTTCCCAGCGCCGCTGACATTTGAGGGAGTTCGAAGCTATGGATCCAAACCTGCAGATTCTTGTCGTCGACGATTACAACACGATGGTCCGGATCGTCAGGAAACTTCTGAAACAGATCGGCTACGAGAATGTCGATGAAGCGTCGAATGGCGAGATGGCTTTGAAAATGATCAAGGATAAGCCTTACGGGCTGATCATCTCCGACTGGAACATGGAGCCCATGACCGGCTACGAGCTGCTGAAGCACGTCCGGGCGGCCCAGGACACGGCGAAAACGCCCTTCATTCTGGTCACCGCCGAGTCGAGGCCCGACAACGTCGCGGCGGCGCAAAAAGAGGGAGCGAACGAGTATCTCGTCAAGCCGTTCAGCGCGCCCATCCTCAAGGAGAAGATCGATAAGGCGCTCGCAGCGGCGGCGTAAGGCCATGCCCCGGCGGCGATCGGGCTGAGCCGTCTGGCGCATATTTCAAGCGGGTCAGAGATAACGATGCAATCGAGCCTCTACGTGGCGCTTTCGGCGCAAGTGGCGTTGCAAAGCCGCCTCGAAGCCATCGCGCAGAACGTGGCGAACACAAACACGGTGGGATACCGGGCAACCGAGATGAAATTCGATAGCGTCCTTTCCGCGATCGGCGACGCGCCTGTGTCATTCGTCTCGTCCGGCGACAAGGTGATACGGCAAATCCCAGGGGATTTCGTGAAAACCGGGAACGCGTTCGACGTCGCCGTCAAAGGCGCGGGCTGGCTTGCCGTTTCGACCGCCGCGGGCCAGACCTACACCAGAGATGGCCGCATGCGCATGGACCCTAGCGGCGGACTTGCTTCGCTGCGGGGCGATCCGGTGCTCGATGCAGGCGGAGCGCCCATTCAGCTCGACCCAAGTCTGGGCGAACCGACCATCTATAACGACGGCACGATTATGCAGGCAGGCAAGCGAACCGGCGTGCTGGGCTTGTTCAGGCTTGACAACAAGGCGCAGCTGACGCGAGTCGACGGCGGCATCCTGTCAAGCATCCCCGGAACCCCAGTTGTGGATACCGCCGGGAACGGGGTCGTCCAGGGCTTCACCGAGCAATCAAATGTCAATCCCGTGACGGAGATGGCCCGCCTCATTTACGTCCAGAGAGCTTTCGACGGCGTGAGCGCCACAGTGCAATCCGCCGAGTTCGAGCCTCAAAGACGCCATCCAGACGCTTGGGTCGTAACTGGATCGGCGGACGCCCGGACATGGCGTACAGAACTCTTCTGCCGAGTGATCCTCCGCGGGACAACCCTCTCAGGAGGCTCGCCGAATGCCTCGAAACAGCTGAACCCAACTCTTTGGTCAGCATCTGGGGCAGCGTGGCGGAACTCGCCGCCAGCCATGTCCGCATCGCGGGGCTGTCGAAATTCACAAAGCTCGGCGATTGGATATCCATAGAAACCGACTCGGGCGACCAAATCGCGGAGGCTATCCGGATCGATAGCGAATCCATCCTTGTTCGGCCGCTGGAGGACATGCACCGGCCCGCGATCGGCGCAAAGGCAAAGCTTTCGCACGCGATGGAGTTGCGCCCTGACCGGGCGTGGAAAGGCCGCGTGATCGACGCCCTGGCGCGGCCCGTCGACGGAGGCCCTCCGCTCGTCCGGGGAAGCCGCCCAATGCCGCTCGACCGCGCGCCTCCCTCTGCGTTTCACCGCGAGCGGATCAGCGAGCCGGTGTTGACCGGAGTGCGCGCCATCGATCTCTTCACGCCGCTCTGCGCCGGGCAGCGCATCGGAATATTCGCCGGCTCGGGCGTCGGAAAATCGACGCTCCTGTCGATGCTGGCGCGCGGGAACCGGTTCGATACGACCGTTTTCGCGGCCATCGGCGAGCGCGGCCGGGAAGTCAAGGAGTTTATCGAGGATGCGCTCGGCGAGGGCGTCGGCAAGGCGATTGTGGTCGTCTCGACAAGCGACGAGAGTCCGATGATGCGCCGTCTCGCGGCCAAAACCGCGCTCGGCGTCGCCGAATATTTTCGGGATTCAGGCGAGCGCGTCCTCCTGATCTTCGATTCCATCACGCGTTACGCCCAGGCGGTGCGGGAGATCGCGCTTGCTTCGGGCGAGCCGCCGGTCTCGCGGGGCTTTCCGCCGAGCGTTTTCACGGGACTGCCGAAGCTTCTGGAGCGCGCCGGATGCGACGTCGAGGGCGGCTCCATCACCGGGGTGTTCTCCGTCCTTGTGGAGGGCGACGACCATAACGATCCAATCGCCGACACGCTGCGCGGAATCCTCGATGGACACATCGTCCTCGACCGGGCGATAGCGGATCAGGGGCGCTTTCCGGCCATCGATATTCTCGGCTCGGTTTCGAGGCTCGCGATCCGCGTGTGGTCGCCTGGGCAGCGCGCCGCCGTGAGCCGTCTAAGAGCGCTGATCGCAAAGTTCGAGGAGACGCGCGACATCAGGCTGATCGGCGGCTACAAGCCAAACGCCGATCTGGAACTCGACAAGGCAGTGCGCCTCGTGCCGGCGCTTTATCAGTTTCTGGCTCAGGCGCCGGAACAGGTCAGCCACGCCGAGACGATCGACGGCATGCTCAAAACCGTATTGGGCGGCTGACGAGTTCAGCGAGGCTGCGTCGCCCGCCGATCATGCGGCGAGCCTGAAGGCTTCAGTGCTGCGGTGAGGCGCCGCAGTCTCCTCCGCCTCATGATCTCCCCTGATCGAGCCGACGAAATCGCCAACCGCCTTGGAGAGCTGCGCGGTGGCTTCGGACAGATGCAGCGAGATGCTCGACAGCGCCGCCGCCTGCTGCTTGGTCTTGCCCGCCACCTGGCTCACCTCGCCAGAGCTTTTCGCCGCCTTCTGGCTGCCCTCGGCCGCCAGCGCCACGTTGCTTGCGATCTCCTGCGCCGCCGCCGTCTGCTCCTCCACGGCCGCCGCGATGGCGCCCGTAAAGCTCTGGATTTCCGCAACCTTGCCCACTACCGACTGGATGGCGCCAACCGCGGCGCAGGTCGAGCTTTGGATCGCCTGGATCTGCTCGGCGATGGCGTCGGTCGCCTTCGCGGTCTGCGCCGAAAGCTCCTTCACCTCAGCCGCCACCACCGCGAAGCCTCGCCCCGCCTCGCCGGCCCGCGCCGCCTCAATGGTCGCGTTCAGCGCAAGAAGGTTGGTCTGGTCGGCGATGCCCCGGATGACGGCGACGATGGAGCCGATTTCCTCGGCGGCGCAGGCGAGTCCCGAGACGTCCTTGTTGGTGCGGCTCGCTTCGTGGGTGGCAGCCTCGACCACCGCATTGGTGCGATGGGCCTGGTCGGAAATTTCGCGGATCGAGCAGGAAAGCTCCTCTGTCGCCGCCGCCACGGCGTTCGAGTTGTCGGCGGCGCTCGCCGAAACATGCGCCGCCGTCGCCGCCTCGAAGGTCGCCGTCTCCGCCGCCTCCGAAAGCGTCCCCGCAGACGCCCGCAACTGCTCGATCTGCCTGCTCAGCGAAGCGACCACCGAGGTGACCGCCGTTTGAAACGTCTGCGCCTGCTCTTCGAAGCTGCGCTGCCGCTCATGATCGCGTTTGCTGGCCTCGCTGAGGGCTTCCTGAAGCTCCTTCTGCTCAACTGCGTTTGCGCGGAACACATGAACTGCCCTGGCGATCTCGCCAAGCTCCGTATTCTCGCTTGCGCTCGTCGAGGAAATGTCGAGATCGCCATTCGCCAGCCGCGCCATCTCGCGGGCCAGTTCGGTAAGCGGTCGCGAAATAGATCGCCCGATGCCGAAGCCCGCAACCGCGATCATGGACAGAAGCACGGCGAGCACGGCCGACTCTGCAAGCACCCGCCGGTAGAAATCCGCGTTCACATCGTCGAGATAAACTCCGACGCCCACCAGCCCTCCGATTTCGGGGACGTTCTGGATCAGCGTCAGTTTCTGCGTGATCGGGCCGCCGGCGCCCTTCTCGTTGGCATACTCCATATAACCGGAGCCGGCAGGGCTTTTGGCAATGGCGACGAACTCCTGGACTGCCTTCGCGCCGTTGGCGTAGACGATGTTCAGCCGGTTTTGTCCGAGCTTTTTCGGATCGATGTGGCTCAGCGTATTGCCTTCGTAGTCATAGGCGAAAATATAGTTCTGCTCCTTTGCATCGCCGAACCGCATCGCCCTGAGCGCTGCAAGAAATGCCGCGCGGCCGGTCTCGCTAGACGCCCCTCCCGCACTCGTCATGTCCGCTTTGGCGATCGAGAGCGATGAATCGAGCAGATTGCGCAGTTGGTTTTGCCTATCCTCCAGCATCTGCGAACGCAGCGACCAGAGGCCGATGGCCGACGAAGCCAGAAAACCGAGCGCCGCCAGAACGAGAAGCAGTTGAATGCGCGTTGTGATTTTGAGGCGGGCGAGCATGCAAGCGTCCTATACTATAAGTTGTGCCGTCCCTTGTATGAGGCCGTTAGGTTAAGGCGGCCTTACTGTCGCATGGGAAGTTTGGAGGGCTGTCGCTGCCGCTGCGAGAGCCGCGACTGTTGCAAATGATTTTTTGCTCTACCGTTACGGGAATATTTAACATTTGCTCGCTATGGATGCAGGACCCGCAAACCAAGGATCAGGTTGCATGACGCACAGCCACTCCATTCGCGATATTTTCGCTTGCAACATTTCAGAGATCGAGGAGACGCTTCGCCAAGCGTCGAACCTGGTCAATCCGGCTTCAGGCATCGCGAACGATTATTTGAATCAGTACAATGAAATTCTTTTGCTCGTAGAGAACCTACCAGTTCTAATACCAGAAATGGTGGATGAGATTTTATCCTGGAAACCTAAAAATTATAAAGACTATTTCGAATCATCTCCGCTGCCCGGAAGCCAAATCGCCATCAAGATCTATCAGTCTCTCAATCCGAATTTCAGGCAGCTGTTTGAGGCTCACGTCCAAAGCATCAACGCGTTTGCGAATACAGCTATCGCTGTCCTGGGCGAACAAAAGCACGGACCTGCCGACCTGAGCCAAGACTATATCGAGGCATTCTGCGCTGAGATGTCAAAAATACTAAGAGCTGAGATCGAGAAGGCCAATGAATTCGTGAACCACGGGTTGAGCTTAGCACGGGAAACTCCGCAAGAAATGGCCGATCGCATCATGAGAAATTAGGGATAGGTCACAGGCAAAAAAGCCATGGACGACTTGCTGAGCGATTTCCTGAGCGAAACTGCCGATCATATCGATGGCATTGCGTCATACCTTGTCCTGTTCGAGCAAAACCCGGATGACGCCGATGCGGTGACGCAAATCTTTCGCCTCGTCCACACGCTAAAGGGAACTTCAGGCTTTCTCGGCTTGAATCGTCTCCAGGCGATTGCGCACGCTGCGGAGACTCTCATTGACACGCTGCGCGATGGAGCGCCGCCCACCGCCCTTGCCGTCTCGCTTTTGCTGCAAGCCTTCGACCGCATCAAGGACCTGCTTGCGAAGATCGGCCAAGCCGGCGAGGAGCCCGCGGGCGACGATAGCGACATCGTTGGCCAAATCGGGGCCTATTTGAGCGGAAATTCCACGGTCGCGCCGGCAGGTGCTAGCGAGGCGGAACCGCAGATCCTGCACGCGCCCGCGGCCTGCGCCGACGCGGAAAAGCCGGAGAGTGCGTCCGCCGCGGCGGCTCAGTCGCCCGCCGCCAACGCGTCCGCCCAGAGCAAGGCGTGCGATGGCGCCGGCGGCGTAAAGGAGCCGGAGCCAGCGTCCAGCAAGGAGAAAGCGCCCGACAGCATCCGCATATCCGTGGCCGCCATCCAAAGGATCATGGACCTCGTTTCCGAGCTTGTGCTCACGCGCAACCAGATCATGGACCTCTCCCGCCAGCATAATATCAATCACATCAAGAGCCCGCTGGAGCGGCTTTCGACGGTCACCTCCGATCTGCAGGACGCGGTCATGCGCGCCCGCATGCAGCCGATGGCTCGCCTTTTCGCAAGCGTCCCGAGACTGGTTCGCGAGTTGTCGGTCGAACTGAAGAAAAAGTACAATCTCGTTATCGAAGGCGGCGACACCGAACTCGATCGCCAGCTGATCGAAGCGATCCGCGATCCGCTGACTCATCTGATCCGCAACTGCGCCGACCATGGGATTGAAACGCCGCAGGAGCGCATCGCAGCGGGCAAGCCGGAGGCCGGAGAAATATCGATCGCCGCCTTCCATGAATCGGGCCAGGTCCACATCGAGATCGCCGATGACGGGCGCGGCCTCAATGCCGGGCGCATTCGCGAGAAAGCAGTCGAGCGGGGCCTGGGCGAACCCGCCATTATCGCAGGCATGAGCGACGAAGAGGTTTACCGCTTTATCCTGGAGCCCGGCTTTTCTACGGCAAGCGCTGTCACCACGGTGTCCGGGCGCGGCGTCGGCATGGATGTGGTTCGCGCCAATCTTGAAGCGATCGGCGGAACTATCGCGCTACAATCCACGAAGGGCCGCGGCTCCAAGTTCATCCTGAAAATACCCCTGACGCTGGCCATCGCCCCCGCGCTGATCGTGCGGGTCGGAGAGCAGCGCTTTGCCGTGCCGCAGCAATATGTCGTCGAGGCCGTGAATCTGGACGAGGACGTCGGCAATTTGAAGTCGATAGACGATGCGCTTCTGCTACAGCTTCGCGACGAACTGATCCCCGTCGTTGAACTGTCATCCGTTCTGGAGCTGGACGCCGCCGGCACACTGGAAAACAAAGTCGCGGTCGTACTTGGCCTGCGCGGACACAAACTCGGCGTCATTGTCGACGAGATAGACGACATCCAGGAAATCGTCGTGAAGCCTCTGGGCGCCTTGTTCTCTAGCTTGAAGATATTCTCAGGCAATACGATCCTGGGCGATGGCTCGGTCATCCTGATCATCGATCCCGCTGGCGTCGCCGCTGTCATGAACCTGGAAAAGAGTTCCGGCGTATTGCCCTCGCAAGACAAGCAGGACGCGAGCGCAGCGACGTCGAGCCTCATTCTTTTCAAGGCGGGCTCGGGCGCGGCGAAGGTTCTGCCCCGATCCGCGGTTTCGAGAATTCTCCGGGCTCCCAGAAAAGAGCTTGAGGAGGCCGACGGGCTTCATCTCTATCGCTATCAGGGTAAGCTCATTCCGGTTCTTCCCGTCGCCGGATCTGGCATGACCGCGGACAACTGTCTGATTCTGGTGCTGTCTCTTTACGACCGGATTTTTGGACTCTGCGTCGACAGCGTCTTGGACATCGTTGAGACCACAGCGGAAATTCAACTCATGAGCAGCGCGCAATCGCTGCTCGGCACGGCGGACCTGGGCGGAGTCGCGGTCGAATATATCGATGCCGGGTATTATTATCGCTTGGCGTTCCAGGACGCCGGCCTTGCCGCAGAACACAGCAAGACAGACGTGCTGATCGTCGATCGCGAGCCTGGAGCCCACGACATGCTGACGCCTTTGCTGGCGTCGGCGGGACACAAGGTCACCGCCGTCGAAACGGCCGAGCAAGCCAATCAGCTTCTGAATCAGCGGGAGTTTGGGGTGGTTCTCCTGGATTCGAGATTGGCGGCCGAAATGGAGGAGGCTGCGCTGGCCCGCCAGTCCGACGCCCTGTGCCTGATATTCGATGAGACTTCCGAAGGCGGCGCCGAGCCTGGGTGCGATGGAAGCGCTCTCAAGAAGTTCGACAGAGGCCGCCTTCTAAGGACGATCGCGCGCCATCTCGAAAACTCTCCGCGCGACAAGTATAGGGCCGCCGTGAATCATGGCTCATCCCGTAACGCCAGCTTCGGCTAATCACCATGAAATCCACGACGCCAAACCATGGCCGCGAAAACGCCGGAAGCGCCGCCCGCGAAGACGTTGCAAGCAAGACAAACTTCTTCACCGTCTTTGTCGACAAGCATGTGTACGGCCTGGAAGTCACCGAAGCCCAGACGATCTTCCGGGTTAGCGGCATCACCCCTATTCCGCTGATCCACAGGGACGTGGCTGGGTTCATCAATCTCAGGGGCAAGATTGTCGTGGCGGTGAGCTTGCGGCGCAGGCTTGGAATTCCCGTCTCCGACGCAAATTGCGAGCGATTCGCCATCGGCCTCGAAGCAGCCAACGAGAACTTCGCGCTCCTCGTCGATCGCGTCGGCGACGTCTTGGCCCTGCCCGACGCGGCGCGCACCGAGATGCCACCGCACTTCACCGGCAGGCAATCCCTCTTCACACGCGCGCTGTATTTGTTCGAGTCGAGGCTGACCCCGATCCTTGACGTTCAGAAACTCTTCGATTTCTCGATTTAGAGCGGCGAAATATCGGGCGCAGGCGTGCGAGCGTATACCGTCGATTAACGCTATTGGGTTCGTTTCGCAAAAATGTGTATTTTTTCGGTATTATAATACCACACAAGTCCGCCTAGCAAAAACGCCGCGACTTATGACGATTGGAATTATTCAGTCCTCAATGGTGAAGATCTTGTCGAAGCGCCCAAGTTCGAGAAGCGATTTCACGTGCCCTCTCGGCGAGCGCAAGACCAACTGAAGGTCGGATTTCTCCGCCGTCTCTTTTGCGAGTATGAGCATTCCCAGGCCTGCGGAGTCGATCCAGTTGAGACTGCCCAGGCCCAGGACTGCTGTCTTGCACTTCGTCTGTTTCATCAGGGATAGAAATTCGCGAAAGGAAGCAAAGTCCGAAGATGTCAACGTGTCCCGGAGTTCAACTTCAAAGTGTCCGTTACGTGTCCTTGTCTCGATTGTCATTGTGCCTCCATCAGAACAGATCCACCTCGCCGGCTCCGGCGTTTCCGCTGCGCGGCCGAGCCGCATGTCCTTCGATCTGCAATGCCGTCAAGAACCGGCGCCGCATTTCGCTGAGCGTGAACTGATCGGCTATTTCAAGCAACATGGCGGCGTCGCGATCCGGCGGCGGCCCATCGAAGAGAGAGCGCCACTTCGCCGCGAGAATCCCGCCGGAGCGGCTTAACACGGCCAGTCCTCCGTTCACATTATGGATGTGCTGCATCACTCTGTCCTGGAACTGCATGTCGATGATGGCTCCGGAGACCGCCTGCTCCATTTGCTGCGATGTGACCGCCGTCTTGCGCAGCGCCCCCGCGATGGCGCCGTTCTGAGCAAGAAGCAGTTCGATCATCGTTTTGACGCGCTCTTGAGCCTTCAGGTTCTCCTGGGACATGTCGATCGTCGAGATTTCATGGAGCAGGTCGTCGCCTCGCCGCAATCCGTCGGACACCGAAGCCATCTGTTTCTTGACCGTGTCCGAGAGCGTGTTCACGGCGCGGGCCAGTTCGCCGACCTCGGTCGCCACAACGGCGAAGCCACGCCCCGCGGCGCCGGCGCGGGCAGCTTCGATCTTCGCATTCAAGGACAGCAGATTTGTCTGGCGGTTGATTTTATCGATCTGGGCGATCGAGGCCTGCATCGCCTTGATCTCCGTCTGCACGTCATCCAGCGCATAGACCATGGCGACGCTTCGAGAGGAGAGGTGGATGATCTTTTCGACCAGCAGGGAAATGGTTTCGCCGATCTCCTTCGCCAGGTCCGCAAGCGGCACCGCCTTGCCGTGCATCTCAATCGACTGCACGGAAGACATAAGGGACTGAACTGTCTCTGTCTGGGCCTGGGCGGTCGTCGCCATTGACAGGAAGCGATTGACGAGGCCTTGCACGCTTTTCTCGATGTCTTGAGACGTAAGCGAAAGTTCTTCCCTCAGCGCTTCGACGGCTTTGCTCTGCGCTCCGGCGAATTGGACCCCTTCCTCGACGGCCCTTTTTTGGGCCAGGGCGTCAATCGCTCCTGGGCGGAGCGCTGAGGGGATCAGCCCTAGGTCGCTTGCTGTGCCGGGTTGAAGCGCTCCAGTCATGGCTCTGTCTTTCGTTGGAGGAGCCCGATGTGCAGCGGTTCCCAGTTCCCCTCAGGAATAAACGTGCAACCTTGCCGCTAGCTGGGTGGCATCCGATGCGCCGGGGCGGCATGCCGCGCTTGGCGCCTCGCGCCGCCGTCAATCAAGCGCTGTCATGTGCTTATCTTCTGGTAGATCGTTCGCCCGCGAAGCTTAAAGCGGCTTTGGTGATCGAGAAGAGACTCGGAGTGGCCGACATAAAGCCAGCCGCCCTCCGTGAGTTGCCCGTGGAATCTGTCGATGAGCGCCGCCTTGGTCTTGGCGTCGAAATAGATCATGACGTTCCGGCAGAAGATCGCGTCGAAGCGCCCGGTCATTGGCCATGGGCTCAACAGGTTGAGCTGCCTGAAGGTGATCAGGTCCTGCGCGGGCTGGATCACGGAGACGTTTTCGCGATCCCCGCCTTGCGCCGAGAAAAAGCGATCCCGCATGCCGGCAGGAACGCTCTCAAGAGCCGAGCGGGGATAGAAGCCGGTCTTCGCCTTTTTCAACATCGACGTGTCGAGATCCGTGGCGAGAATGCGAAGGTCCCAATCGCCGCCCCCTTCCCGCTGAAGGCCAAGCGCAGTCATGGCTATCGAATAGGGCTCCTCCCCCGATGAGCACCCCGCGGACCATATCCGGATGCGCGGCCGCAGACCTCGCGGCGCCGGGGCGGGCGAACTCAGGACGTGGTCGCGCAGGTGATCGAAATGATGCGACTCACGGAAGAATTTCGTAAGGTTCGTCGTGATCGCGTTGATAAGCAGCCCGACTTCCTTTCCGCCATCGCGGCCTTCGAGCAGTGCGCAATAATCGCGAAACGACCTTAGGCCCAGGGCCCGTACGCGCCGCGCGAGCCGGGAGTACGTCATATCCCGCTTGTGCGCCGCAAGAACGATGCCGCTGCGCTCATAAACGATACCGACGATGGTCCGAAAATCCGCTGGGGTGAACGGAAACTCGTTACTGGTGGACGACTGTTGGCTTGCGCGTTCCATAACTCAATACTCGCTACTAACACTAAGAACAAACGCTTCCCGGACTAGAACTCCCTCCAATCCAGCTGACGAATTATCCCTGGGCGCTGCTCATATCCAAAGTGACCGGAAGGGTAATGACCAGCGGTGCGGCAGGCCTTTGCCCGTTGACGCGACGAAAGAATCATTCTCAGGCGCCTCGCTGTCGCCGCCTCTGCCTTAGGTAGACAACCCGGACTATATCTAGCGTGCAGACCTTAATGGGCGGTTTCAAAGACAACCCAAGATTGAAATGCCGGCCGCGCAAGGCCTTGCAAGCGCGAAACCGGGGCGACGGCGACCGGCGCGCTAACGCTGCAACTGGCCTTCGGCGCTCGCGTCCTGCTTGCTCAAATAATGCAGTTCCTGAATGAAAACGTCTTCCGCGACTGGGGCGCCGGCGTGCTTATTAATGTTGTCGCAAATCTTCTTCGACAGTTTGATCAAGTCGGTTTTCTCTATGCGCGTGAATTCTATTTGCTCTTCGGCATAGATCGTCTTGAACGCCTCGTCGTTCAGCAGGTATTCGGGAGGCTGCGGGAGCGCTTTAAGCAGTTCGGGTTTCACAGCGACGGCAATCTGCGTGATAACGAAGCCCTGAACCGCGCCCTTTGCGATAACCGGCACGGTGATCGATTTCAACTTGATCGGCGTGGCCGCCTTGGCGGGCGCTGCCGTTTCAGCGGTGGATTTGCCGTCTTGCATGGCCGCGCCCATGTAGGCTGCGCCGAGCGTCACGGACACTATCCAAATCGAGGCGACCAGGCTGCGGAGCAAGACGATGCCTCACTGTGCTTTGCTGGAAACCCGGGCATAGGTCCCATCGGATTCGGCGTCCCGGATTGCCGACGTAATCACCGCCGTCACCTCCCTCGCGGCCTCCAGATGGAGGAGGAGAAGCCAACGGTTCAATTCCAGTTTTTGGCGCAACGTCTCAAGGATTTGCGAAAGCCCAGGCGCTGACGGCTCGCCATTCATCGCAGATGCGGATCGCTGCAGTTCGAGAAGGGTTTGAGTTTTGATGCGGCTGAATTCCGCGAGGTTGCGGGAGTCGAATGCGGTCAGCGCTGCGTTTTCCTCATCCAAGGTCTTTCCCAGCCGATACAAGGCGGCTTTGGCGAGTTCCGGCAATGCGGGCGGATGGAGCTGCATCATCTCTGCTTTTTTCCTTCTTCCTGCGCTTTAGCAGGCTGCTGAAGAACCCGGATTTTTGGCGCCATCCTTCGACAGGGTCAGGATGAGGTCGAGCATTATCGGAGCCTGGAGCAGGCGGCGCCCGCTTCCCCCCGCCGAAGTCTCCCGCGTCATGCGCCGGACTTGGCCTTCTTGGCTCTTGCCTCGAGCCTGCGCGCGATTCCGCCGGCTCCTGCCTGTCCGGCTGCTTCGGCCAGCGATTGAGCAAGCATGGATCTCCAAACTCCGCCCGCAAACCCCGATCCAAAAACGGCGTTCGCTTTCTCCGGCAGCATCGCTTCAAAGAGCGTCTTGAGGACGGCGACTTCGAACTGCTCATACGGGGTCCCGCCCTTGGCGGAGAATATCCCGGAGTTTTCCATGCGCGGCGGCGCGGCAGGGACGCTCAGCGGCGCGTTCTCAAGAGAGACTGGCGGCGCAAGCAGCGTGTCGAACGGCGCGGCATCGGGAGTGCCCTGGGCCGCGAGCTGGGCGAGCCGATCCTCGGCCGCTCTGGCTCGCTGAGGTTCAGCGGCCAGGAGGGCTTCGCTTATGAGATCGGCGCCGGGATTTATTGCCATGGGCTGGGGCGATCCTGTGAGAGAAGCGGCGGTGACGCGTCTGTTCTATTTCATCAATCTTGCTTCTGGCTTGAGCTTAGGTAAGCGTCGATCGTCGACTGCAGAGCGGCTTTCGATTCCGCTCTTGAAAGATCGGCATAGTGGGACTCCAGTTTCTTTCTGACCAGTTGCTCCCGCCGCGCTTGATCCAGCGCCCTTTCCCTTTGGGCTTGCAACAAGCTTTCAAAGTCTCGAATCTTGAGTGCGGACGACACAACCCTGCGAACCAGCAGATGGGGGGGAATGACAGTGGAGCATTCATCGTTCAGCGCCGAAAAAGACTGGCGCTCTTCTCGTTGCGCCTGCCCCAGCGAATCCTTGAGGGCCTGCAACTCCTGGCGCTCCGCGAGCAGCAGTTTTTTCTGAACCTCAAGGAGCCTTTTCGTGCGCTGTATCTTCTTCTTCATCGCAATCGCCCTGAGAACAGCCAGCCGGAAAATCGCTCCATGAAGATCGTGAAGATCTCATCGGACAGGAAATACAAAAGCATCAAGCCGCCGCCCACCACGAAGGGGATCGAAACGAAGTAGACCGGAACCTGCGGCGCCATTCTGTTCAGAATTCCGAATAGAAAATTGATCGTGATCGCGTACAGGAGAAAGGGCGAGCACACCTGGAGCGATACAAGGCTTGCATCGCCAAGCGCCTCAAGCAGGTTGCTCATCTCGACCCCGCTGTCCAGGGCCGTCCCAAAGGCGAGCACGCCGTAGGACTGGACCAAAGCGCGCAAGACTTCGAGATGTTGATCGGCGATGACGAAAAGCGCTGAAGCCGTAAGCGTGACAAGCGATGCGATCGCCGGCTCGGAGTCTCCATCTTCCGCCGACAGCTCCGGAGAACTGAGCCCGATGGCGTCCGCCGCCGCCGACGCGAGGAACTGCAGGCTCGCAAAGAAAAAACGGGCCATGATGCCGATGAACAAGCCCTTTCCGGTTTCGATCGCGATGAGGCTGGCAAGATGGGCCGGATGGGACGCGCCATCGCGCAATCCCTCGAATTCGCCGAGCGAGGCGGAAACGGCTGCGCTGGCGCCGAGGCACAGCATGAGGCGCACCTGCACGGGCGTTCGCGCGCTTCCGACAGCGGGGATGAGCATCAGGCAGCTGCCGACGCGGCAGAAAACCAGAAACGCCGACAGAACCAGCCCTGGCAACGCCTGGAGCGCCGACGAAATCATGACACCGAGCCGACTTGGCTGATCGGCATCCCCCGCGCGATTTCGAGGTGGGACAGAACCGGTAAATTCGGGAACATCCTCTCCGTCACCATCCGCACATAGGGCCGGATGTCCGGCGCCGCGACCAGCACGAAGATGGCGCCCCTGTCCATCAGGTCGCGGGCGGTTTTCGACAGCTCCTGGCTGAACTGCTCGATCAAAGCGGGATCGATGTCGAACTCGATCACCTCGCCCTTGGCGTCGCGCCGCAGCGCCTGGTGGAGCGCCATCTCCCAGCGCTGTCCGAGCCGCAGGATCTTCAGCACGCCGTCTTGCGAAAAATCCGCGCAGATTTGCTGAGACATCCGCGCCCTGACATGCTCGGCGATCTGGTCCGTCCTGCTGAGGTGAGGAGCGATTTCGGCGATAGCCTCAAGGATCAGGTTGAGATTGCGGATCGAGATGCGTTCCGAAAGCAGCTTGCGCAGAACGGCGTGAAAGCCAGAATTGGAGATGCTTGAGGGGACGATCTCATCGAGCA
The DNA here is from genome assembly GCA_963748525.1 of uncultured Alphaproteobacteria bacterium. Lineage (GTDB taxonomy): Bacteria > Pseudomonadota > Alphaproteobacteria > Rhizobiales > Rhodomicrobiaceae > Rhodomicrobium. Next base: position 74,359 of record CAVVJJ010000008.1, on the reverse strand, counting down.
GCCGCTTGTATTCGGGATCGAGGCCATCGAGCAGCCGGCGGAAATCCTTGTAGGAAAGAAGCTGCGCAAGATTGTTGCGGATGGTTTCGCCGAGATGCGTCAGCAGCACCGACAAATTGTCGACCGGCGTGAAGCCTTCGCTCTTGAGCGTCGCCGAAAACACTTCGGGCACCCATACCGCCTTCATCCCAAAAGCGGGTTCGCGTGTTTCGTCGCCGGGAACGCGCGGCAACGGTCCGTCGCCCGCGACGACGAGCATCTCGCCGATCCGCAATTCGCTGCTTGCGACCACGGCTCCGTGAATCTTGATCTGGTAGGTTTTGGGCTGCATGAAGATGTCGTCGGAGAGCTTGATCTCCGGGACGATGAAGCCATACTGCTTGGCGAACTTGCGGCGCATGTTCGCGACGCGCTGGCCCAGTTCGACATGGGTGGGGAGGAGTACGCTTCCGATCTGCTTGCCAAGGCAAACCTCGATCCCGGCGAGCTTCAGGGATTCCTTGACCGACTGCTTGGCCTCGTCGTCCGCCTCCGCGCGAGCGCGCGCAACCTTGGCTTCTTCCTTGGCCAAGGTCTCCGCCTTCCAGCGCGGAACCGCGTAGGATATGAACATCAGCGTTGCTGCAAGAAGCGCGAAAGGGAAGAAGGGCAGCCCCGGCGCCAGGGCGAGAACGGACGACACCAGCCCAGCCACGAAGAGCGCGCGGGGATAGTTTCCAAGCTGGCCGAGAACGGCTTTCTCGGCGGAGCCCCGGGTTCCGCCTTTGGAAACCAGCAGACCCGCCGCCAGCGATACGATCAGCGCGGGGATTTGCGTCACAAGCCCGTCGCCGACCGACAGCTTCATGAACACATCGGCGGCGGCCGCGAGCGACATGTCGTGCCTAAGGACGCCGATCACGATGCCGCCGAAAATATTGATCCCCGTTATGATCATGCCGGCGATCGCATCGCCGCGCACGAACTTCGATGCGCCGTCCATGGCGCCAAAAAACGCGCTCTCCTCCTCCAGCTCGCGACGGCGAGCGGTCGCCCTCTTTTCGTCGATGGCGCCGGCCGCGAGGTCGGCGTCGATCGCCATCTGCTTGCCTGGGATGGCGTCGAGCGTGAACCTTGCGCCCACCTCCGCAATGCGGGTCGCGCCCTTGGTGATGACGAGGAAATTGACCGTGATGAGGATCAGGAAGACGATCACGCCGATCACGAAATCGCCGCTCATGACGAAATTCGCGAAGCCTTCGATCACATAGCCGGCGGCGGCATAGCCCTCCGCGCCGTTGGACAGGATCAGCCGCGTCGTGGCGATGTTCAGCGAAAGGCGGAGCAGCGTTGCAATCAGAAGCACCGTCGGGAAGGCTGAAAAATCGAGCGGCTTCTGAATCCACAGGGCGACCATGAGGATCAGGACGGAAAGCGAGATCGAAAGCGCCAGTCCCATGTCGATCACGACCGCGGGCAGCGGCAGAAACAGCACGGTCAGCATGAACAGAATGATGGCCGCAAAGCCGACATCCTGATTGCCGCTGCGCTGGGCGGCGCCCTGCCCTGCCGGGACGAGCGATGTCGCCGCCGGCTTATCCGCGCGAATGCCGCTGACCGTCGAACCGCTCACTTACGCCTCAAAAGCCGTGCTCGATATGCGAATACACCTGCTCCGAGAAGCCGAAGAGAACGCCGCCGATGAACGGAGCCGTGATCAGCGCCGCCAGGAAGATGACGATGATCTTCGGGATGAATGTGAGAGTGGCCTCCTGGATTTGCGTAACGGCCTGCAGCAGGGAAATCGCAACGCCGACGATCATGGCCGCGACGATTGACGGACCGCTGGCCATGATGACGGCCCAAATCGCGGACCGAACGAGATCGAGAGCGTCAGCCTGATTCATGATCGTGCAAGCCCGCTAGGAAACTTGAATGCCGGCGCCCAGACTGAGGGTCTGACCGTCTGTGAGAGTCGCCGTCAAGCCGCTGGAAGCGACCTGCACGGATGCGATCTGCCCCGACGCGCTGCCATCGGCAGAGGTTACCGTCTGCCCGATGAAGGACGCCGCCTGCGAAAGCGCGGTTTGCGCCAGCAACGCGTCGAGCTTTGAGTTCGTGTTGACCTGCTGCTCGACGGCGGAGAACGACGCCAGTTGCGATACAAATTGTGTCGGGTCCGAAGGATTGGTGGGGTCCTGGTTCTGCAATTGCGCCACAAGCAGCTGCAGGAAATTGTTATAATTGAGCGTGTTGTCTGTTCCGGTTGTCGCGGTCGAGGATGTCGGCGCGGCCGTCGCGCTGGTCGTTGCCGTTACAGTCATGAGTGTGCTCCTTCCAGGTTTTTGCCCATAATTGCTTCCTCGATCACGAACCAGCCGCGCAAAATCTTAAGCGCCTCGAAGTATCGCTTCGCCTCGACCGACTGTCGAATCTCGGTCAAAGCCCGGTGCAAATCCTGGCGAGGCGGCAGGGCGTCGAAGACCCCGTAGTAGGACGCGTCGAACAGCTGCTTTGTAGCGCCGGCGTTGACCGGATCGATCAGCATGGTCTGCACGACGAAGTAAAGCTGGCGCAGCGGCGTCGTCGTCTGCTCCGGCTGCATCACGTGAGCTTCCAGCAGAAAGCTGACGTCGTTCAGGAACTCGATCGATACCTTCCGGTCGACGCGCAAGACTCCGCCATTGACGAAAATTTTCTCGCCCGCCTTGAGGCTTATGCTGAAGGGCTTGCTCATGAAAGACCATCGGCGATGATCTGCGAGATCTCTTTCAACGACTGAAAACTTTTCGACTGGCCGGCTCTCACCGCTTCGACCTCCTTCAGCAGTCCGATGCCGACAGAGATCAGATTCGCACGCAGCCGGTCAGGCATCGGGTTCTCGGAATTGGCGAGACCATGGAGCATGAATTCCCACAGACGCCGAACATAGTGGAGCGCTTCGACCCCATCTTTGGAGCCGGGCCCCGCCGTTTCCGCCCTCTCCAGCAGCGCAATGGAGTGGAGAATGGCTCCACGCTCAACGGCGCGGACATTTTGTGGCGCGTTTTCAAGGACTTCTGAGTATGAGGATCGATACATGTCCATCCTTCAACTGATTTCAGCTGCTTTTACGTTGACAGGTAGTTGACTAGACCAAGCTTCGCGATCCGGTCGGTCAAGGAGTACGCCGTTTCAAGCTGGTTTGTCAGATTGGAAAGTTGAGATGCGGCTTGGTAAGCATCGACGTTCCCAAGCTGAGCCGCCCAATTGTTCACGAAGGTCGCCTGCGTTTGAAGCTGGCTATTGGCGTTCGTTATCTGCGACTGGGAGATGCCGAGCGTCGTTTGCATGGCGCTGATGCCGCCCATCGCGGCGCCGGCCACGCTGATGGCATTGGCGAGAAGGGCTTGCTGCGTTGTTGCGCCCAGCCCCGCGATATTGAGATCGGCGATGCTCGCATAGGCGCTCGCAAGCTCGCCGAACGCCGGATCGTTGGCGGTCACGGACGTCGTGACGTTCTGCGACCCGTTTATGAGGGCCGAGGTCGGCGCGCTCGACGCTTTGGACCAGTTGGTCGTCCAACTTGCGCCGCTGAAGAGGTTCGCAAACGGCCCCGTCAGGAATGCCTGCATGCTGGCGGCCGATATCTGGCCCGCCTGCGAACTCGATTGCGGAAAGCCGAAAGCGGTGTTGAAAGCCGTTGCCGTGGCGGTTTGCGGCGCCTGCGACAAGTCAACGACAGGCTGCACGGTGTTGTTGACGCCGCCGAAGACATAGACGCCGCCGGACGTCGTGTTCAGCATGGAGGTCAAATCGCCGAGGAACCCCTGCGCCTGAGATTGCAGCGTGCTGACGTCGCCGGAGCTTTGGGCCGTAACAAGCGCATTTACAAAATTCTGTGCATCCGACGAGATCGACGTCAGCGCATTTTGAGCCGCAGTCATGTTGGACTGAGCGATGCCGTTCGCGGTCTGCATATTGTCGAGCGTGGCGGATTGGGCCTCAAGCGACTGGTACAGCCCGGCCTGGCTTCCAAGGTCTCCCACCGGGTCCGCGACTTGCCCGGTAGAGACCTCCGTCTCCACATTTGCAAGCTGAGCCTGCAAGTCGAGCACTGAGTTCCGGGGGATCCCGAACAAGGATGCTGTTGAAACTTCCATCATGGCGCGCCCTTTTCCTAGACCGCCGCGAACAGGGCTGTGTACATCGTATTGATGCTATTCAACAATTTTGCCGAGGCCTGATAGGACTGCTCCAGGGCGAGCATGTTGCTCATCTCCGTGTCGAGATTGACGCCGGTTGCGTTGGAAAGGGCTGTCGTCGCGTTGCTCTGGAGCGCGGCGCTGTAGCTGGCCGCCGCGGTGGCTTGACTGACTTGCGTGCCCAGCCACGAGGCTGACGCGGAAGCGAAATCCGTCACGCTCGCATTCGAGCCGGCCCCCGCCGCCGGATCGAAGGCGATAGACTGCGACAGGTTGGATATGAGCTGGTTGAGCCGCGCGGAATAGCCGGTCTGGCCGGGGTCTGGATTGTAGACGTAGACGCTGCCGCCGCCGTTCGTGGAGATGCCTCCGTCCCGCAGCAGCGACGGATTTCCGGTTGTCGGATTGACCGAAGCGGCGACTTGGATCGACGCGGCCAGCCCGGGAACCGCTGTTCCGGACGGGGGCACGGTCAGGCTGCCGCCATTCGTGAACAGGCCGGCCTGCGGCGGTTGCGTCGGAGTGGCGCTCTGATCGGTTTCCTGAAAGTCGGTAATCAGGCCGCGCGCGATTTCGTCGAGCTGCGTCTGATAGGTGACTGAGAGGCTATCGCGAACCTGGACGAGGCCGACCAGCGCGCCGCTGTGAATGGAAAGCGACGAGCCCTGATTGGTGATAGGAACGCCGTCTGCATAGACTGCGTTGCCCGACGTTCCGGGGGCGAGGGAGGCGGTAGGCGTAAACGTGACGGATCGCGGCGTCTTATCGAACAAGGTCACGCCGCTGTCCGTGTAGATGGCGACGTCGTTGTTCGCGCGCGTGACGGTCGTAATGCCGATTTGCTGGCTGAGCTGCTGGAGGATGCTGTCGCGCTGGTCCATCGCGTCGGTGACATCCGCGCCGCTCACCGTGCCGCTCACGATGGTGGAGTTGAGCTGACTGAACTGATTCAGAAGATTGTTGATCGTGTTGACCGAGCTGGCGATGCCGGCGTCGGCCTGATTCCTCACATTTTCAACGGTGGCGCTGGCGCTGTTCAGCCCGCTGGCGAGATTTTGGGCGGCAACGACCGCGGATTGCGCGGCCGCGGCGCTTTGCGGCGATGCGGCGTAGGTTTGCAGCGCGTCGTTCAACTGACCCAGGAGAGCAACAGGCGAGTTGGAGGTGTTTCCCGACGTTCCAAGCGTCGTCTGCAACTGGGTCAGCGCGACCGAAATGGCCGACTGCTCGCTGTTTGTGGCATTCGCGGACAGAAGGCTGCTGAGCAGCGCGGAGCTCGAAGCACGCGATATCGACGCGACCGTCGGCAAGCCGTTGACGGTGACGATGTTCGCAATCTTGCGACTGGCGCTCGTGTTGCTCTGATTGGCGATATTGCGCGATACCAGGGCAATCTGCGCGGAAGACACAGACAGTCCGGCTACTGCGCCATCGTATGCAGAGCTGAGGTTCATGACTGGATTTCACCCAATCTTTCGCTTAGTGGCCGAGGTTGATCAGCACCTGGAGGAGCTGCGACCCGGTCGTAAAAACCTTCGAATTGGCCTGGTAGTTGTTCTGCGCCGCGATCATGGTCGTAAGCTCGGAGGAGAGGTCGACCGTGGAAGCCTCAAGAGCGCTGGACTGGATAGTGCCGAGACCCGCAGTCCCGGCGACGCCGATCTGGGCAGCGCCGGATTTGAGCCCCGGTTCATAAGCGTTGCCCGTGATGACCGTCATGTTGTCCGGGCTGGCGACGTTGGCCAGCGCGACGGTATAGGCCGGCACGACCGATCCGTTCTGATACACCGCGGACAGCGTGCCGTCGCTGCCGATGGTGACATTGGAGACCTGGCTTGGAGCGTTGCCGTCCGTCTTGGCGTTCAGCACGGTGTAGCCCGTCGCGAGTTGCGTCGTCTGCGACATATCCAGCGTCATGGACTGTCCGTTGGGAATGGCGACGGCGATGGGCGACGGCGATGTCGAGGCGAGCTGTCCCGTGGAGTTGAACGTCAATGTCGCCGAGGTGAGCGGGGCGCCGCCGTTGCTTGTGTAGGGAAAGCCGCCGTTCGTGGCGTCCGCCGCGTTGTAGACGTCGACCTCCCACTGATTGTTGCCCAGGTTGGTCGTGTAGACGTCGAGGGTGACTTGATTGCCGAGATTGTCGTAGGCGACGAGGGAGGTCTTGTCCGTGTATCCTGGCGGCGTCGCCCCTGTCGTGTAGGTTGACGGCGGATTCGTCACGACCGCCGCATTCGACGGCAGATTGAGGTAGAGCGCGCCCGATGTCGTCGGCGTGGCCTGCAACGCAATGCTGTTCAAGTTCACGGGAACCAGCCCGGCAAAGCCGTTCGCCACTCCCGAACCATTCACCGGGTATCCGAGGAGGGTGTAGCCCGCAGCGTTCACAAGATCGCCGCTGCTGTTCTCCGTGAACGACCCGACGCGGGTCAGCACGGGCTGGTTGTTCGGGCCTTGAACGACGAAAAACCCGTTCCCCTGGATCGCGAGATCGGTCGGGCTCGTCGTGGAGTTTATCGCGCCCTGGCCGTCGATGGCGATCTGCGGGTCGACCAGCACGCTGCCGGATTCGTAGCCGGAAACGGCGCCCTGGCTGAGAACCAAAGAGGAAAATTGGGCTGTTGCGTCCTTATACCCGACAGTATCGACATTGGCGATGTTATCGCTCACCGTGCTAAGCAGCGCCGATTGGGCGGCCATTCCGGATGCGCTTGTCGTCAGCAGGTCATATAAGCCCATGGGAATTTCTCAACCTTTGCGTGTTTTAAGTTGTGCTATCGCGGAAGCCTTGCGCCGGACTGGCCGGGCCTCGGGCCGCGCCAGAAGCTTATGCCGAGCGCTTCAAGTTGCGGGCGCGGTTGACGAAAAACCGCAGCTTGCGCAATGATTGGCGCTTAGGCGCTGCCTGCGGCGCGCGGCGTCCCCCGGCAAATCACTCGCGCAGCGCGCCTTCGCGCTACGCCCTTGCGAGAATATCGGCGACTCGCGAGGCGATGGATTTCAAGGCGACGACCTCGCAGGCGCCTCCCGCATCGATGAGAGACTTGGGCATCCCAAACACCGTGCAGCTCAACCCGTCTTGCGCGATCGTCCATCCCCCGGCGTTCTTCAATCTCGTGAATTCCCGGACGCCGTCGCGCCCAAGCCCTGTGAGCATGATGGCGAGCACGCTGGCGCAATAGGATTCCGAGACGCTGGCCGCCAGAACGTCGACGCTCGGCTGATAGACGCTTTCCCCCGCATCCGGCCTCACGCGAATGACGCCGGCGGCGGTTCTCATTTGCAAGCCGCCGGGAGCCACATAAACCACCCCATTCGCAATGAGGTCGCCATCCTGCGCTTCGACCACGCAGTGGCCGCTCTGATCTTGCAGGCGCCGCGCGAGAGCGGCTGTAAACGGCCTTGGCATATGCTGAGCGATGAAGACCGGCGCCGGCAGGGGATGCGCGAGATTGGCGAAGACTTCGGCGAGAGCCTGCGGGCCGCCGGTGCTGCTCCCAATCACGATGGCCCGGGGTGAAAACGACTTCGGCAAGGCTGGCGCGCTGACCGGCGCCGCTTCGGTTGAGCCGTTTTGAGCGGCGTGCTGCGAGACGCTGTTCATGCGCTTGCGGCGGATGCTTGCAGCCGCGAACAGCTTCTCATGCAGCAGGGACTTGCACTGGTTTTTCGGGATGAAATCAATCGCGCCGAGCGCCAAGGCCTCCAGCGTCGTCTTGGCCCCCGCCTCGGTCTCCGAGCTGATCATAATCACGGCCGCGTTCGAGCGCGCCGAAAGGTCCTGAAGGGAGGCAAGCCCGCTCTGCACTGGCATCTCGACGTCGAGCGTAACCACGTCCGGCTGCAGGTCCAGCGCCATCTGGACGCCCTCGCGCCCATCGCAGGCGGCGCCCACGACCTCGAATCGCGGATCCGCGCCGATCTCCCGCAACAGCGCTCTGCGCATGAATGCCGAAATCGTCGACCACAAGAACCCGGATGCACTCGATCACGATACGGCTCCTGCGCTGATTGTCAGAGTTCCTGAAGCTTCCCTGAAACGCTTTTGTGAAGCTTGCGCTAGCAGCCGGCGGCGGAATGCGCGGCGCGTTCCGCCGCCGCACTTGGGTTCCTTTGAGGCGGAAGGATGCTTCGATGGGGACGCGGGCCTGCGAGTCTGGCGCAAGTCGAATCGCAGCGTCTAGCTCAAGCCGCTCATTGAAGCAGGGTTGGGAGTATGACTGAAACGCATATCCCCGTGCCGCAAGCACATAGGAAATTGACGGGCATGGAGAAGGCCGCCGCCTTGCTGCTGGCGGTCGGGAAGGACAATGCGTCGAAGGTTCTGACCCACCTCAGCGAGGAGGATATCCGCGCGGTCGCCCGCAGCGCCTCGGACCTCGGCGTCATTCCTCAGTCTACGCTGGACCACGTCGCGGAGGAGTTCGTGACGCAAGTCACCGTCGACATCGGACTTCGCGGATCGTCCGAGCATGTGGAGCGGCTGCTTGAGGAGGTCATGCCCGCTCCGCAGGTCAAGCAGATCATGGCGGATGTCCGCGCGAGGATGAATGAGGCGGTCTGGCCGCGCCTTGCGGAGCTTCCCTCCCATCTTCTGGCTCAGTTCCTGAACAAGGAACACCCTCAAGTCATCACCTTCGTCCTGTCGAAGGCGCCGGCCCCGCTTTCGGCGGAAGTCGTCGCTCTTTTCCCGAACCATCTCAGAAACGAAGTGATGAGGCGGATGCTGACCAACAAGCTTGTCACGCAGCAATCCCTGCGGCTGCTGGAGCAGGTTCTGCGCGACGAGCTTCTGCTCAAGCTTGCGAAAACGACCGGCCAGGACACCCACGAACGCGTCGCCAAAATCGTCAACAAGCTGAGCCGGAGGGACATGGAGGATGTGCTCGAAAGCCTTGGCGCGAGCCGGCCGAAGGCTGCCGAAACCGTCCGCGCGCTCCTCTTCACGTTCGAAGACATCGTGAAATTGCCGGCGAAGACGCGCGTGACGCTGTTCGAGAACATCGAGGCGGAGCGTCTCGTTCCAGCGCTGAACGGCGCGGACGCCGCCTTCAAGGATTTCATTCTGTCCTCGGTGCCGTCGAGAACGCGGCGCGTGATCGAGCAGGACCTCGCCGCAGCGGCGCCGCTCGGCGCCAAGGACATCGAGAACGCCCGCCGCGAGATCGCCGATTTGGCGCTTCAGCTCGCCGATCAGGGCGTCATCGCCCTCACATTCGCTGACGCGGAAGAATAGGAACCGGAGGAACTCGTGGCGAACGAAACCAGAAAGGCGGAGGCCGCCGGCATCAGCGAAAAGCTTAAGGAGATCGCCAAGCTCTCGCTCGATCGCCTGCCCGTGCTGAACACCATCTTCGAGACCATGGCCGTCGCCTGCATCGAGAGGTTCCGCGACTATTGCTCGCCCGCCTTCACCGCTTTCGTGAACCAGGTGGTTTCAGGGGACTCCTGGGACCTTCTTGAGGCGAACGCGGATTGCGTCGCCGTCATCTTCTATTGCCGCGAATGGGACGCCCGCCTCCTGGTGGGGATCGAGCGCCGGTTCCTGTTCGCTATCCTGGAGGCGATGTACGGCGGCGATGGCGGCGAGCTTCCGTTCGAGGGAGCGCGGCCCTTCACGAGCCTGGAAACGCGCATCGGGCGGATCGTCTGCGAATTCGCGGCGAAGGCCCTTGTCGACGCGTTCGCCGAGGTTTGCGAGCTTTCGCTGACGCCCGAGAGAACCGAGACGACGCTGGAGTTCACCACGCTCGGCCAAAGCAGCATGATGATGGTTCAGGCCAAGATCCTCTTTCAGGTGCTGGATCAGGGAGGCGTGATGTTCGTGCTGATCCCGCAAAGCGCGATGAACCCCATCCGCCAGAAGCTTGAGCGCGAACGCAGAGCCCTGCCGCCGTCGCAAGATCCCCGCTGGACCAACGCGCTCAGCAGCCGCGTCTCAAGGGCGGAGATATCGGTCAACGCCGTGATCGAGGGCAGGAACTTGCAGCTCGACGAGATCCTGCGGCTTGAGCCTGGCAAAATGATCGAGCTTAGCGGCACCGATCAAAGCATCGTTCTCGAATGCGAGGGCGATCGCCTTTTCCGCGGGCGGCTCGGCCAATCGCGGGAATTCTTCACGATAACGATCGAAGAGCCGATCTCCGAGGACCTCCTTGCCGACGCGGCGGAGGGAAGCTGAGCGGGGGCATCGGCAGGCGCGCGCGCCGTAATGTCGGGAAGTTTCGTAGTCAACCGCCCCGGCTGCCTTTCGCGCCGCGGCGCATCGCTAGGATTGCCTCGTCGATCGCCTCGTTCGCCGCCGCCATTTGATAGGTCGCCCAGGCGGTCTCGGTTCTTTTGCGGCCGTCCGGGTGGCTCAGTCTGGCGAAGCTGCGTCTCAGGCGGTGGAGATCGCCGATCGACTTTGCCTCCGCAATTTCCTTTTTCAACTCGGCGAGCGATGGCGGCGGCTGAGCATCGGGCGAGCGTTCGGCGGCGTGCTCGTCATAAGCGGCGCGGCGCGAAGAATTCGGCGCCCGCCCGGCGGCGAGGGACCAGACCACATCAGCCACGCTGCTCGATACGCGCACGACGGGGGCGTCCCGGTCGGACAGAATTTCCTTTTCTGGGTCTTTGAGCTTGCCGAGCAATCCGCTAAAATCTTCAACCGGCATTACAGCCAATCCTATCGAATAGCCTAGCCTATTCCTCGCACCGGGCGTGTTCGCCGCCTAAGGGCGGCGCCTGCGCCTATCGATCATGACCCATCTCGAATACGGGACATGACTTAAATCTACACTTAACCAGGCCGGACAAAAGGGATTATCAGGGATTAGTTTAATACTAAGACGACGACTAAAATCTGAGGTGTTTGCCTACTAGAAACCGAGCCCCCGCCAGCGCCCGCCCCGGCTCAACCATGCGGAACGCAGGCCCAGGCTCCGGCGCCCTGCCGCCCTATTCTGCACAACCAGCATGACGGCGTTCGAAGCAATGACGGCGCCGCCGCCGATCACGACCCATTTTCCGGGAACGTCGCCGAAAACGACATAGCCCGCCGCCGCACCATACACGAGTTGCAGGAACTGCGGCGGAATCGCGAGCGCCGCCGGAGCCAGGCGGAACGCCGTTGCGAGCATGATCTGCGCCGGAGCGAACAGCGCGCCCGCAAGCATCATCAGCGCGAGGTCCTGAGGCGCAGCCGCCTTGTAGACAAAAGGGGTCGCGGCGATGGCGCCCAGGGCGAGCGCGGCGGCGGCCGTAAGGCTGGTCATTTCGGCCGTCTCGGTTTCCGCCATCTTTCGCAAGACCACGATGGAGCCGGCCAGGACGAAGGCGCCGGCGAGGGCGACGAAGCCCCACAAACTGGCGCCTTGATCCGGGCGGAGCGCGATCAGTACGCCAGCAAAATTCGTGGCGAGCAGGATCCAAACGCCGGCGCCGGCGCGCTCCTTCAAGAACAGGCTCGCTTTCGCCACCGCGATAATCGGCATCGAAAAGATGATGACGTAGAACTCAGCCAGCGAAAGATGCGGTATGGCGAGATAGACGAGCGACTGGCCGAGAATCTGCAGCGCGCCCCGAAAGACATGCAGCCCTGGCCTGCGCATGCGCAGCGCTTCGCGCGCCGGACGCCCCCTCTTCCGCCAGAGCGCGTAAAGCAGCAGCAGAACGGTCGCCGTCATGAATTCGACCGCCATGATCTGGAAAATGGAATAGGCGCCGGAAAGGTATTTGCTCGCCGTGTCGAAGAGGGTGAACAGCAGGAACGCCGCCGCGGAAAGCAGCATTCCAGAGATGGGCGCGGGCGCGTTCATGAAAATTCGGCCGTTGGGGCGAGTGCCGGTGAGGTCGCCACTCGCATTGTGCCTTGTGCCGAGATTGTCAAGAAGAACCCGACCGCCAACGGCGCCGCGAACGTTAACGAGAACTTTTGCCGCTAAGCTTATACACGCGCTGAGAAGGAAGGCCAATCGCGGGCGGATCGCCCTGATAGAAGAAGGGAACGGCGCTATCTTGGAGGCTGCCGTGATCTAGGCTGCTGTCAGTTCGCGCTCGGGCCGCGTTTCCGATTCGCTGACGCATGCGTGCATCGCTAACCGCAGTTGCACGAGCGGAAGAAGTTCAGCGTCGATCTCCTTCAATGCTTCCTCGCGAAGACGCGCCCGGCGCTCATCGGGATCTTCGTCGCATAGGTATTTCCGGGTCCAACTGGCAAGCGCCTGCGTGATGGTCTCATAAAGCCGATGCATTATCGCTCCCACCCTTAAAAGCGGCTTGGCAGATGCGTTTGGAGAAAGTGCCAGGGCGCTTCACTTCATTTGCGACGATTATGAAGCGATTCGCGTCAAGCTTCACGCAAGCTTCGGCAATTCTTAACGCAAACTCCGCAGCGCGGCCGCGACCGCAATTCCCCAATAATCCTCGAAGCCGGCCGCAAGGGCCACAAGCCGCTTCCCAGGCGGCCGCGCCATCATTAAGAAAAGTGGTTCCCAGGGCGTAAACGGGGGGATTGAAGGATGCGCGGCCTTCGGGCATGGCTGTGGATGCTGGTTCTGATGCTGTCATTGGCCGCAGCCGCCGATGCGAGCGCGAGCGATCCGGCGCTTGGCCTCTTCTTCGGCTATTCGAAAGCCGTCAGCGCGGCAGCTTTTTCCCCCAACGGGCGGCAGGCTGTCTCCGGCGGCCAGGACAACCTTGTCAGGCTTTGGGACATTCCGACGGGGCTTCTGCTGCAGACATTCGACGTCGAGACCGGCAGCGTCGCCTCGGTTGCGTTCTCGCCGGATGGCCAATCGATCCTCGCCGCGGGCGCCGATGGGAAGCTGCGCCTTCTCTCGCTCGCTACCGGGCGCACCGCCGCAACGCTGGACGGCCATGAGGGCGGAGCGCTGTCGGTTTCCTTTTCGCCCGACGGCAGGAAGGCCTTGTCGGGGGGAAGCGATAAGTCCATCAAGCTTTGGGATATGGAGACGAGCCAGCTTGTCAAGACGCTCGAAGGACATACCGGCGAGGTCACGGCGGCGGTTTTTTCGTCCGATGGACGCCGCGCTTTGTCCGCGAGCGCGGATGCGAGCTTGAGACTGTGGGACGTGGAGACCGGCGAGCTTGCCAAGACCTTCCAGGGCCACGCCGAGGGGACGACTTCGGCGGCGCTTTGCCCCGAGCGAGCGCAGGCCGTTTCGGGCGGCAAGGATAAGACGGTCAAGCTGTGGGACACGTCCACCGGCGAGGTTCTGAAGACCTTCGACGGGCGCGGCGGCGAGGTTCTGTCCGTTGCGTTTTCACCCGATTGCAGCCGCGTCCTTTCCGGCGGCCGGGACGGCGCCCTTCAGCTCTGGGACGCCGCGACGGGAGAACTGCTCAAGACCCTCGAAGGGCATACCGGCGCCGTCTCCTCCGTGCAGTTCTCACATGACGGGCGCCAGGCCATCTCGGGAAGCGACGACAAAACGATCAGGATTTGGGACGCCGAGACCGGGCGCGCCGTGCGGACCATCGACCTGCAATCGGAGACGTTCTGGCCGAACGGCCACCGCGATTTCTTCCGAGGCGTCTCAGCGGCCAAGACCGCCGATCCTGCCGAGGTCGACAGGCGCCTTGCCGAAAAGGGCTTCAAGCGGGGCGATCCCGTTTACGTGCGCATCTTCAAGGCCGACCTCGAAGCCGAGCTTTGGATCAAGAAGGCGGGGCGGTTCGAGTTGTTCGCCGCCTATCCCATCTGCGCCTGGTCAGGCCGGCTCGGGCCGAAGCTTGCGGAGGGCGACGGTCAGGCGCCCGAAGGCTTCTACACCGTCGACAAGGGTCAGCTCAATCCGAACAGCCATTATCATCGCGCCTTCAACCTCGGCTACCCGAACCTGTTCGACCGGGCGCATAACCGGACGGGCGCGCTCCTCATGGTGCATGGCGGCTGCGCATCCATCGGCTGCTACGCCATGACCGACGCCGGCATCGACGAGCTTTGGCAGATCGTGACCGCGGCGCTCGATGCTGGCCAGGAGCGCGCCGGCTTTCATGTGTTCCCCTTCCGCATGACGGAGGAGCGGATGGCTGCGTTCGCGTGGCATCCTAATGCGGAGTTCTGGCGCGACCTGAAACCGGCCTACGACCTGTTCGAGGAAAGCCGCATCCCGCCGCAGGTCTCGGTTTGCGACAAGCGCTACGCCGTCCAGCCCGGCCACGCGGCGGACAATGCGCCTGCCTTGCGGTCAGCGTGCCCCGCCGCAAGGGCGAGCCGCCCCGCAGGCAGCGACGGGCGCAATGCGAAGCCATCGACATGGGCGCCGGAAATCAAGCGTGAGCGGCCGAAGCCTGTCCCGGGATAGCGCAAGCGTCAATCCGAGCGGATTGCGCGCCGCGACTCCGCTCCGGCGCTGCCTTTATTTGGATGCTAAGCAGCCAAAACGCTTTCACAATCCCGCAGCAAGCATCGTGAGCCCGAGGAGAAGTTTTTTCAAATGTCAGTGGAGGACTAATGTTACGAATCTTAGCGCTAGCGTCGATTGTGTCGCTTCTTGCAGGCTCAGCGCAGGCCCAGTCGAACCGGGACGTGTGCGATTGGCACGATCTGGACAGGGTGCGCACGCACGTGTCGGAAGCCATCGGCGAGATTTCCCGCGCCCGCGCCGCCAACCATTACGACATGGATGGGCATGGCGCAAAGGCGGAAGACCTGCTCAAACAGTCGCTGGATCAACTCGCAAGGGCAGTTGAATCAGCCAAGGCAAACGGCAACGGTCACTGTCATCGGTAATAACAGCGGAATTTGCTGAGAAAGCCTGCCTGTCTATGATAGGCAGGCTTTTTTGCTGTTTACCCGCCGCGAGGCTCTCTGCTCACGCGGCGTCGGTAAGCCCGCGCTTCTCCATGAGCGGCTCGACGGAAGGGTCGCGGCCCCGGAACCCGCGGTAGGCTTCCTCCGGCTTCATCGAGCCCCCGGCCGAATAGACATATCTGAGCAGCCGCTCCGCCACGCCCGGATCGAAGATGTCGCCCGCCTCCTCGAACGCCTCGAAGGCGTCGGCCTCCATCACCTCCGCCCAGAGATAGGTGTAGTAGCCGGCCGCATAGCCGCTGCCCGCGAAGATGTGCTGGAAGTGCGCGGGCCGGTGCCGGAGCGCAATCGCGTCCGGGATGCCGATGCGCGCGCGCAGTTCCTCCTCGAAGGCGCCCGGATCGAGTTCGCCCGGCGCGCCGATCTCATGGATGTCGAGGTCGAACAGCGCCGACGCCGTGTATTCCGCCGTGGCGAAACCCTGGTTGAATTTCCGGGCCGCGATCAGCTTTGCGACGAGGCTTTGCGGGATCGGCTCGCCCGTTTGCCAGTGCCGCGCGAAGCGGTTGAGCACGTCGGGCTGAAGCAGCCAGTTCTCAAAGAGCTGGGACGGCAGCTCGACAAAGTCGCGGTCGACGCTTGTGCCGGACAGCCCGCCATAGGTCACGTCCGACAAAAGCCCGTGGAGCGCGTGGCCGAACTCATGGAACAAGGTTCGCGCGTCGTCGAGGCTCAACAGCGTGGGCGCGCCTTCGCCCGCTTTCGTGAAATTCAGCACATTCACGATGATGGGCAGGGTTTCGCCGTCGAGCCGCTCCTGTTTTCGGAACGCGCTCATCCAGGCGCCGCTGCGCTTCGAAGGCCGGTGGAAGTAGTCGCCCATGAAAAGCGCGATCGACTTGCCTTCCCTGTTCGTCGCTTCCCACACGCGGACGTCCGGGTGATAGACGGGAACGTCGCCGCGCTCGCGAAAGCTCAAGCCGAAAAGCTTGTTCGCGGTGTCGAACGCCGCCGCGATCATGGCGTTCAGTTCGAAATAGGGCTTCACCGCCGCGCCGTCGATGCTGAACTCGGACTTGCGGCGCTTTTCGGTATAGCGATGCCAATCCCAGGCGGCGAGCGGTTCGTTCGCGCCTTCGGCTTGCGCCAAGGCTTCCAGCGCCGCGCGCTCCTTCTCGGCTTTCAGCTTCGCCTGCCGCCACACCCGCTCAAGAAGCCGCCGGGCCTCTCCGGGCGTCTTCGCCATGGCGTCGTCGATCTGATAATCGGCGTAGGTCTTAAAGCCGAGCAGCGTCGCGAGTTCGGATCGCAGCGCCAGGATCTCCTGGATAAGCGGCCGGTTGTCGGTCGCGCCCGCCTCCTCGCCCCGCGCGATGTAGGCCTCATAGGCCTTCTTGCGCAGGTCGCGGCGCTCGGAGAATTCCAGGAACGGCTCGACGCTCGATCGCGAAAGGGTGATGACATGCTTGCCGGGAAGGCCGCGATCCTCCGCGGCCTTCGCCGCCGCCTGACGCAGGAAATCGGGAAGGCCCGCCAGATCGTCTTCTCCGTTCAGCACAAGCTGAAAGGCCTTCTCGGCGGCGAGCACATTCTGCGAGAATGCCGTGTGCAGCTCCGAGAGCCGCGCGCCGATCTCCGTCATGCGCGCCTTGGCGGCCTCGTCGAGCGCGGCGCCGGCGCGGACGAACCGCCGATGGTACTTTTCCAAAAGCTGCCGCTGTTCGGGCGTGAGGCCAAGCCCGTCCGCCGCCTTATGGAGCGCGTCGATTTTCCCGAAGAGCTTGGGATTCGTCAGGATCGCCATGCCATGCTTGCTCAGCGCCGGCGCGATGTCGCGCTCGATCTTCTGCCGCGCCTCGTTCGTGTCGGCGGACGAGAGATTGAAGAAGACGGAGCAAACCTTCTGAAAGCCCCGGCCGGCTCGCTCCAGCGCCTCGACGACGTTTGCGAATGTGGGCGCCGCGGGATCGTCGGCAATCGCCTCCGCCTCCTTCAGATTGAGCCGCATCGCCTCCGCGAAGGCCGGCATGAAATCTTCGTCGCGGATGGCGGCGAAGGGCGGCGTTTCGAACGGCGTATCCCAGTCTCGCAGCAGAATCGAATCGGAGGGCACTCGCAATCCTTTCATGGGGCAGATGTTCGCGTTCGGGCGGCGCGGCCCGAGCCGCCCTCAATAGGGGGCCGGAACGATGGATTTCAATGAGAAGCGCGCGCTCATTGGAGCCTGTTCGGGCAATTCCCGCAGCCGCCTGCCTCGCAGACTGGAGCTTCGCCGCCCCCGCCGCCGCCTTTGGCGGGCGGCGCGATAAGCGAGAGCTGGCGCGTCAGGTCCACGCTCTGGCAGCTCGGGCAGGAGGGCTTATCGGAAGAGCGAACCAGCTTCTCGAATTGATGGCCGCATTCGTTGCAATTGAAGCCGTAAATCGGCATGGCGTAATCCAATCGCTGCTTAATCGGCGATAGACATGCTTCAGAAAAGGCGCGCGCGCAAGTGCGCCGCAGTCTCGCGGCCGGAATACCGTCCGCCGCTCCCGCCTTCGCCCTAATTGCGGTCGCCGCCTCGCCCGACGCGCCGTCTCCTTCGCTGCGAAGAGGCCGAACCGCTAGCTACAGCTCGGCGCGCTGTCCAGAGTTTCCCTCGTGAAGCCGCGCCGCGGCTCGCCGTCAAAAGGACGGCAGCGTCTCCTTCCAGGGAGACGAAAGGAGACGCCGGTCCTTGACAAGAAGTGACGCCTCTGATGCGGAGAGCGGCACAACCTAAGATTACATTCGAGTGGTTTCAAAAGCGTGAGCGTGAGAGAATGCGGGCGGGCGGACGCGTTTTGCCGCAGCGTCGCCTTGTCAGTTCAGTAAGACGCAATTTCAAGATAGAGGACGCGCCATGATGGAAAAATTCTCGATACCAGCGGAGCACGCGCAGGCCTATAGCCTTATGCGCACCTACGATCTTGCCGACGACGACATCAAGGATTTCATCTCGACGATGTTGGGCGAAATCAAGGTTTTGGCCGAACACGCGAGGCTCTCCGGCGTTGCGGGCCATGTCAAGGCGGCGATTGGCGAGATCGAAGCCGCGAAGGCCCGAAGCCGTTGATGCGCGGCGGGAGGGGCGCCGGGCTCCTCGTCCGAAGCGGCGGCGCGCGCCTCTAGGTGGGCGCCGGGGAGTCGCTTCTTGCGGAAGCGTCTGAAGCAGCAGGCGATTCACGGCGCATGCGCTACGGTCAACGAGTTCCGGGGTCGAACCCCACCAGTTCTGCGCATATCGAGCCGTTTTCGAAATGGGCTTCCAACCCTATCGGACCTCTAATGGCTGTCAGCCTGGTCACAAGCTTCAACGGCTCCGAAGGGGCTGCCTCCATCATCGACGTCTCGATCACCATTTCATCTCCGCCGATCTCCGGAGTTTTGAGGCACCTCATCTGGAGCGGCGTCGGCTGCCACCGTTCATAGGGAGCAATCAGCCCCTTCAGATGATCGAGCACTGTCATGGCGCCGGGATCGACATAATCGTTCCAGACAAGTCCGGGCGTGGCGCGATAGGGCAACAGCGGCAGGGCCAGGCGAAGAAGCCGAAGCAACTTGCCGCCTTCGCGATACTCGTAGGCTCGCAAGGCGTCCAGATCGGCGCTGAGTTGCAGCTTGCCGCCGGACCTATCGAACAGGACATGCCTTCCGGCCGGGTCGAGGGCGGTTTTCAAGGTCTCGGACCGGGGCAGGTTCGAATATGGCGCCGGGACCCGTTGCGTGACCGCTAGCCGCCAGAGCCCATCTCCCGGCGCAAAGCTCGTCGCAGCTTGGAAGCATGGAGCATTTGGCAAAGCGGCGCTGACAAGCATACCCGTCGAGGGCACGCCAGCGCTTACCCACATCTCGTTTTCGCCCGACCCGACGATATAGTTCGCCAGCCGGAAGGGCCGCGTCGGCGCCCCGAGGATTGGGCTCGCCTGGACATGCATGTGCAGGTGGGGAACGGGGCTCCTCCCGGAATTGCCGACCGTGGCGATTATGTCGCCCAGCCGAACCCGCTGACCCGCCACGACGTTGGGGGAGTACTGCGCCAGATGGGCGAGCAACAGCCAGCCGCCCTGGTCCATGCGCAGAATGATGTGATTGCCCCAGTTCAGGCTGTAATTCGAGGCGCCCAAGGGATTGTCGGCGATATCCCTGCATACGGACTCGACAACGCCAGGCGCGGGGCAATAGACGGGAGCGCCGAAGATTGTGACTTCAGGCCCCCAAGGCTGCAAAGGATATTCAAAATCGAGGCCATGCCGCCAATCGCCGCGATGGCTGACGGGGCCATCGAAGCTCTGAGTGATGGCGGTCACGCCAGCGAGCGGCACGCAGACCAGCGGCTGGGTCTCGCCGAAGCGCGCCTCTATCACGCGCTGCTCCCGCCAGGCTTGCTCAGGAGGCGCATCGGTCCGGAAATTTGTTACGAGGGGATGGTCCTGCTTGCGGCCTGTCAGCGCGAGCAATGCGATCCAGACGGTCGCCAACGCCGGCAGGGGCTGGAAAGCCCAGGCTGTGCCGGTGAAGGCTGTTTGAATGAACAGCGCGAGAATCGCCGCGCTGACGCCCGCGAGCACGGAAAGGAGAAGGCTCGCCCGCCCCGGCAGATGGAAGAAAGCGCCAAGCAGCATCGCCGCTACGAACCCATTGTGCGCCGAAAACAGCCAAAGCCAGGTGAAACCGAATTTCGCAAGGACAATCGAGGCGATGACGCCCGCAATCCAGCCGGCAAGACCATGCAGCACGAACAGGCCGGACCAAAGCGCGAGAGCGGCTACAACGAAGATGCCCGTCTCCGGCCGGGGAGAAAACAAGATCATCCCCATCGATCGCAGGAACGAGTTGACCCAGCCCAGCGCGTCCGACGGGTAAGGCCAAACCCCCTCGGATGCCACTGCGGCGCTCGCGAGATGAGGCATCAGCATCAGTAGGACGCCAAAGGTGAGAGCGAAAGCCGCCGAAAGCGGAGGCGCCGGGGAAGCGATCATCGCGCGGCTCAGCGAGGCTGCAAGCATCGAAGCGGCGCAGGCGCAGAGCACGGCCATGATCAAGCCCGAATAGATGGGCATCGGAGTCGGCCCCGCGAGCCATGAGGCGGCGATGCCTGCGAGAATGCCATTGGCGCGGACATTTACGGCGCGGCAATCTTCGATCATGCCGATTCCGTGCACGATTGCCGACGCCGTAAGCCAACCTATTGCGGCGCCCAAGAGGTGCGCCGGCTCAATCGCAAGGGCCAGCGCGAGCAAAAGGCCTGGCCTCGCTCCGCCCATAAGAAGGATGGCGGCGAGCGAGCGCGCGAATTGGTCGTGATTTTTCATGACGATTCGCCGGGACGAGGGCATCGCCGATGCCCCGCCGGCTCCCCCCGTCGTTCCTACGCGCGCGCCAACCGCTCGGGCGTTACTTCGCCATGATCGACATCGGCAAGCGTTTCGCGTTTGCGTATGACTTCCACGCTTCCATCGAGCCCGATGAGCACGATGGCGGGCCGGTAGGAGATGAACTGCATCCACTGCGTCACGTTGTAGGCGCCGACCGGGTGGAGAACGAGCTTGTCGCCGATTTCCAAGGGCGGAAGCTCCACGAACTCCCGAATGACGTCGATATTCATGCAAAGGCAGCCGTAGAGGCGGACGGCGTTGGGCTGCTGGTTGGACGGGCGCGCGGGCGTTACCCCGATGGAGTACCAGGCCGCCGTGTAAAGCAGGTTGACGCCGGCATCGACGATGTAGCCGCCGCGGGCGTGCTGGCCCAGGATGAGGCTCGCTTTTGCGTCCGCCGCCAAATCGTGCCTCGTCGCGCCGGCGCCCTTGATCGCAACGACGGAGGAGATGAGGTAGCCCGCGTCATCGATCAGGTGGCGCCCGGTTTCCAGACGCAACTGCGGACGCTGATTGCGCGGCAGACTGTTCAGCACGCGCGCAATCGCCTCCGCATATGCCTCTATGGGCGGCACTGCGATCTCGGGCGGACCATACATGCCGTGAAGCAGCGCCTTGGACGGGAAGCCGCCGCCCAGATTGATGCAGGGGACCAGGTGCTTCGTTTCGTAGCGCAGCAGCTCGCGCAAGGCCAATAATCTCTCCGCCGCAACGGCATACGCGTCCGGCTGAAGGATATAGGTGCCGATGTGGCAGTGAAGCGTGTGCAGCGTCAGATTGGGATTGGCCAGGATGCGGAGCGCGGCGCGCGCCGCTTCGCCATTCGCGAGCGCAAACCCAAACTTCGACCAAACCGGCGCCAATCCGGTATCCATCCAGATCCGGATGCCGACGTTGACCTTTCGACCGAGCCCGGCAACGATATCTTCTATGACGCCAAGTTCGTCCCAGTTGTCGATTTGAATGAGCGAGCCCCTGCCGATCGCGTGCTCCAGGCTCGCACGGGATTTGTGCGGTCCATTATAGATGATATCGGGACCGGGGATGTTCGCCCTTTCAGCTTTTTGATACTCGAACTCGGACACGACCTCGGCGATCCAGCCCTCTTCGTGGAAGATATTGCAGACCGCGCTGAGATAGTTGGTCTTATACGACCAGGCGAATACCGTTTTCGGGTAGACAGCCTCGAAGGCGCGCCGGGCTCGTCTCGCCGTCTCGCGAATGGCGCGCTCGGAGAAGACGAAGAGGGGAGAGCCGAAGCGCTCCACCAAGTCTTCGACCGTGACGCCGTCGATATGATCGCGGAAGTCGTTATTGAAGCCGCGGGCAAGCGAGTTCCGGTCGACGGCCCCGTCGGCGAAGCGGCCAAGCTCGCTCGTAATGATGGGGGGAGAATATTCTTGCAGCATCACGCAATCTCCATTTCAACCTGCGCCGGTTTCCGAGCGAGCGTCCCCGTGACAGAGAGGGCGGCGAGCTCGGCGATATCGCCCACGACATCGACGCAGTGGCGCACGAAAAGGCGTCCCGGTTCGCAAGCGGAGATAGGGGTGGAGGAGTTCAAGAGCGCGCGCTCCAACATGGCGGCGGGCAGGTTGCAGCCCAGTTGAGAGGGGAAATCGCACCAGGCGGGGAAGCGCGGATTGGCTTCGATGAGCGCATAGCCGTCGCGGCGGCATATGAACTCCAGTTCGAATGGACCGTTCCATTTCAACGCGGAGATGATCCGCTCGACGGCCTCCTGCAACGCGGGATCGGAAACGACGATGCCGGAGAACGCCTTGCCAGCCTTCGTCACGAGGAGTTTCCGAATCGAGCACGAGGCGACGATGCCGCCCTCCCCATCGCCCAGTCCGATCACGTCGTATTCGTCGCCCGACACGACCTCCTGCACCAAGGCGGGGCCGCCCCAAACGGAGGTCATCTGATAGAAGGCTTCTGGAAGCTCGGTCGGCGTGAAGATTTTTCTCGCTTCGTAAAGGCGTCCCTTGATGAAGAGGGGATAGCCGATGATGCTTGCCGCGTAATAGGCCGCCGACAAATCCGGCGCGACTATCGTGCGAGGCACGCAGACGCGGGCCTCGACGCCCAGTTCATTGAGGCGATCCTTGGCGCGCCGCTCGAACGCGCTGGCGGAGGGCAACACGACCTTGATGTTTCTTTTTGCGAGTTCCTTCGCGGACGAGAGATAGTTCGGGATCTCCGCGTCGAGGCAGGGGATGATCATGCCAATGGGGCTTACCTTGCAGATCTCGTCCAGCCTCTTCAAGAGCGCTGCGGGGCCAGCGCCGGGGAATGGCATCGAATAGGCGGCGCCGACTTCGTCGAGACCCACGGTGAAAAGGCCGCTTTCAAGGGGATCGTAGGAAAGTCCCACCACACGTGCAGAGGGAAAGCGCCTCCGGATGCTGCGAACCACGGCCGAACCCGGCTGAGGGTTGTCTCCGCGATGAAGTCCGCTGACGGCAATTATCGGCAATTTTTGCATAGTTGGACCTGCAATGGGACAAGTTTCTTTGGTGAGTGTTCGCGGCGACGCTGGAGTCAGCGCATCGCGGGCCCGGGAACGCCTTCGAGGGAGAACCAGACGACCGAGAGGTCGTTGAGCAGAAGCTCCACGTCGCGCTCCGCGATCGCGCGCAGCAGGCCGTAGCGCTTTGCGTAGGTTTCGCTCAGCTCGCCGGGCGAACGGCCAGCCTTCAACTCAGTCATGATGAAAGCCGCCGTTTCGCTGATCCGATGGAAGGTGCCCCTGCGCTCATCGAAGACAAACCGGTCCAACAAAATGCGCAAGCTGGACAAATTCGCGAAAAAACTTTGCGGCTGCTTTTTAGCGGCGTTAGCGCGCTTGCGGCCCCGCCGTGGGAAGGACACTACGGAGGTCATGGACTTATTCCCTCATGGATTTGCGTGAGTGAATTTATATCGGTGATTCACCAACTTAACGTTAACGGGAGCGGTTATGTATGTAGCAAGAGTTATTCCGAAATGGCTAAGCTTTGGCGCTAATTCGAGCTTTAACGACTTCGAAAATATCTGCTGATTTAACTGGCCCGGATCGCAAAACGCGCTAGGAGGGCGACATGCAATCTGTTGGTGTTCTAACTCTTGCTTCTCTCGTTTTCCTGGGCTCCGCCGGCGCGCTCCAGGCCAATCCCAGGATCGCCATCCCGGACGGCGCCAAGCCGTTAACCGCTGAGGATACTAAAAATATATATAACAATAAAACGATAGACTTCAAAATTGTGAAGTATTACTTCGATGGCGATAATAAGCTGATTGGCTATAGCAGGGCGCCGAAAAGCTTTGCCACGGGAACCTGGTCCGTCAACGGAAACGAATTTTGCATGACCGCTGTCTGGCGAGGGCGCCGCAGAGCGCGGCCGGTGAAATTCAACTCATGCAGTCAATGGTTCACTGACGGCGCCGCGTATTGGACAAAGATTGTCAGCAGTTCGTCGCCTGAGCTTGTCGGTCAAGTCTATAAGGGGGACGAGAGTATGGCCGCTTCAGGAGACAGCGTTTCGGATGTTGCTAGTCGAATAAAGAGTCGGTTTGGGTATTAATGCTGTAATTTTCATTGTCTTGGCGTCTCTCCGGGACATCCTGAGTCTTAATAATCTGTTGTAATTTTCGGCGACTGCCCGACTCATGAGGAATGGCGGCTGATCGAACCGCCGATCCCGCCCGCGAAGCGAGGCAGGGAAAGCGCGCCAGAAATGCGCGAACTTTAAAATGTGCTTTCCACCGGATGCCAAGGAGCCATGAAGGATCTCCCGCCTCGCGGCACAATTCATGGCTGTCTCGGCCATTGAAATGGCGCGCTCGACCGCATCCACCACGCTTTATAGGCCAAGGCCAGGAAAAGCGGTGCGGGAAACAAGCCCAACCGTGGCGATCATCGACAGCCAAAGCAATGCAAAGCGCAGAAAAAGGGCGCATGCCAATATTCGAATTATTGCTTAATGGCGCCACTACAACTTGCGCGCGCTCGCGAATCGCGGCAGTTGGGAGATCGGCAAGAAAATAGGGATCAATTTCATGCTGCGGCCCATCCTGCGCGCCTTTAGGGGCGTTATTTTGGTTGTCTTGCTGCCAGCGTCAGTCTCGGCTGAGCAATATCCGGCTCAACCCTCTTCTTCTGTTTTCTATGTAGAAGGCGATTTTATGCCGAAAGAGGCGGATTACTATGGGACCATAGTCACCGCTTTAAATGGCGATATCGGTAAGTCTGGCCCCCTGTTCAGGCTCGAAGGCGCTCTTTACGACTTCAATTACCAAGAAACTCAGCCTGCTTGGTCGACCAGAATAGAGGGGAAGGAGTCCCGCGGAACGGCGTCGCTCGGTTACCAGTTCGTCGCGAACGACGTCTTTTATAACGTCTATGTCGGCGTCGATACTCAGTCGATAGGTCTATCGCCGAGCGATCCTTACAACAACGTGCGCGGCGAGCGAACCGGCGCCGAAGTCTCCGGCATTATCGTCTCGGGCCCGACCCAGCCGGTATTCTTCGAGTTTGTTCCCAGCTATTCGACGGCTTTCGACCGCTATTTCGTTCGGTTGCGCGTCGGCCCCACAATTGACGAAGGCGCGCTGGTCTCCAAAATCACGATCGGTCCGGAAATCGTCGGGTTTGGCGACGTGGCCTACGACACGCGCCGCCTGGGAGCATTCATAATATTCCCGGTCGAACTTGGCCCGCTCAAGAGCGTGGCCGTCAGCGCGTCGAGCGGATATCAATGGGTCTCCTATGCCAGCGGAGTTACCGGCCAAGGCGCCCCGGGCGTTTACGGCACGGTTGGTTTCGCGGTGACTTTTTAGCCGCATCCCGCTCTGCAAGGCGTTCCTGGTTTAAATCGTCTTTCGCCCTTGAATGCGCTGGCTGCCGATCGCTCGATTTAAACGCTCTTTGCTGATGTGTGAGCCTTCGCTTTTCCCTCGCGTCACCAACGCAATAATCTGCGCCCAAGAAACATCCCGACGCCTGTGACAAGAGCGATGGCGGCCGTGTACCAGATGGCGCCGAACAAGGGCGAGTCGTCCGGACAGTGGAGCGCATAAAGGGCGGCGGCAAGCGCACTCGCGAGCAGTCCAGCAGCAGCGCCGGCGAAGCCCGGCCTTAGGGGCGCTCCCCGGCGAAGCGCATAAAACGCGCCGGCGAGCGGGGCAAGCGAGAGCAGGCTTATGCTGACGAGGCAAGAAACAGAATTGGAGCCCATGGCGCGCGGCAGCCATTCAGGCTCAGGAACATGCCAAAGCTCGTAAGCGACCGCGCCGAGCAACAGCAAGGGCGCAGCAGCCAATGCGATTTCTGCAGACCATGCGTCGGCGGCGGGCCGGCTCAGCCGCCACGTGAGCCGCGCGGATGTAGCCGCAAGCGTGATCGTCATCGCCAGCTTGAAGTCAAATCGCCAGGTGTGCATGGCGTGAGCGAGGTCGGGGCGAACGCCGAGCGTCAGCGCGAAGACGACGACGGCGATGGTCAATCCTAACGCCAAGGCGGAAAGGAAGGTCTGGCGTAGCGATCCAGGCTGCGGCCGCGCCGCGTGATCTTCGGCGAGCGCGTTGATCAGGTCTTCCGTTCTCATCGCTCGCCGCTCCTGTAGGCCGCCGCCAGCGCCCCAAGCCCCCTGTGCAGCGCGACGCGCGTCGCGCCCTCCGAAATGCCAAACTTCGCCGAGGCTTCCTTGATGGAAGCGCCATCCACGCATATGGCCTGAACAATCTCTCGCTGGCGCCCGCCGAGAATGGAGAGCAGGCGCTCCGCCTCTCTGTGCGATATCTCCTCCGAGGCAGGCTCGGCCGGGAGGATGTCGGCGAAATCCTCAATGGGCAGGTCCGTACGATTCCCGCGGCGGCGAAGATTATCGATCAACTTATTGCGCGCCACCGCTCGCACCCACGGCGTAAACATCTGGTCCGCATCCCAGGTCTGGCGCTTCAAATGAATAGCCAGCAAAGTTTCCTGCACCACATCTTCCACATCGCTGCCGCTTAGTCCGGCTCCTGCAAATCCCCGGCGAACGATCATGCGCAAAAAAGGCGTCAGAGCTTCAAGCAGAAGCCGGTAGGCGCTGCTATCGCCGGCATTCGCAGCCCGCATCCAACCGGCCCATTGCGCTTCCTCGCTTCGCACGAAGGTGCTCCATTCATTATTACGTCGCGACCTGCGCTTCTGTTACCAGCACTTCACCCAGGATGGGCGCGTGCACATATGCGTGACCGCGGCAACGCCGAAGGCAGCGCGTTCGTAGTTCCAGATGTGAGCCGTTGGCGGCTCTTTTTGCAAGAAGGTGTTACGACAGGAGCAACCGAACCATCAATGCGGCTCTTGCCGGCGCGCAATTGGCTGGAGGGAAGCTATGAGAGCGGACCGGGTCGGCTCGTGCCGCGTCAGGCGCGCTTAACGCATTGATGAGATTCGCCGAGCACGGGCGAGATAAGGTGGGAAAGCCGGCCAAAACCAAATTTGGCGCCCCGTAGGAGAATCGAACTCCTGTTTCAGCCGTGAGAGGGCCGCGTCCTGACCGCTAGACGAACGGGGCGAGCGAGTAGCCACGATAAAGTGAGCGTCGATTTGGATCAAGTGGAAACGCGCCCGGAATTTCGTCCATTCCGGACGCCGTTCGAAAAGGCGTTCTCCGCCATTCCTCGCAGCGCGCCGCACGCTTCTGGAAGGGCTCAGGGATTGTCCTCGGGAGAGCCCGAGCCTGGCGCATCCTCCGCCATCTCGTCCCGGTAGCGGTCGAGATCGCGCTGGATGCGTTCAGGAGCCAGATCCCTTTTGCCTTCTTTCCGCGGTTTATTCGAGCCCATCCTTTCGTCCGGGTTCACCTCGTTTTTGCCGCCGCTCTCGCCGCCGCTTTCCGGATCGTCCGCCGGGTAGGACCCAATCCCTTTTTTCCCTGTCACTCTTACGGCGCTCCCGTGTGTTGGCCCTTTTGTCGCCAATATGGAGAGCGAAAAAAACGCATCAATAGACCAGGAAACGACTTGATCGCTCAGGTCTGAAGACTTGACCACGGGCCGGCGGACGGGGCTCGCCCGGCAGCTTTGCCGCCAAATCGCGCGATGCTGAAGCTCAAGCGGGCGACGGCGCTTGCAACGCCGCCGCTCTCAGGACCAAGCCTCCGCAACGAAGAACGCTCCGATCATAACACGGGAGAAGCAAGCCTCTGGGCTTGACTTCAATCAAGGCGCGGACTTCGCTGATCTACAATCTAAGGGTGGGTCGCATAATGAGGGAGGGAGCCGGATCTTGAGCATAGAGCCGCAAACGGAATTCTCAGGTTTTCCAGAGCCTCAGGAAGCCCGCTTCCATCTTATCGGCAGCGGCATCGCCTCGCTTGCAGCCGCCGCGTTCCTCATCCGCGACGGGAAAATCGCAGGCCGCAACATCTCGATTTTCGGGGACCAGCCGAAGCCCGGCGGCAGCCTGGAAGGGGCGGGCTCCCCGGAGACGGGCTATATCGCGCGCGGCGGGCGCGTGCTCGAACCGCATTATGTGTGCACGTACGACCTTTTCTCGTCGATCCCGGCGCTCGACCGCGCGAAATCCGTCACGCAGGAGATCTTCGCCTGCAACGAGGCGCTTAAGACCTATTCGCATTCGCGCCTTGTCCGGGCTGGCCGCAAGCTCTCGTCGCCGCAATTTGGATTGAGCGAGCAGCACCGCCTCGGCCTCATCGAGCTTGCGCTGAGCCCCGAGAGCGTGCTGGGCGCGAGCGCCGTCGAAGATCATTTCGACAAGGCTTTCTTCACAACCGACTTCTGGGCCATGTGGGCGACCACATTCGCCTTCCAGCCCTGGCACAGCGCGGTCGAGATGAAGCGCTATCTGATGCGCTTCGTGCACATGATGCACGGCTTCAATCGCCTGCAAGGCATCATGCGAACCACCTATAACCAATATGAACTCCATGGTGAGGCCGCTCGCCCGCTGGCTGGACGAGAGGGGCGTCCGCTTCGTCACCGACACCGTCGTGTCGGATATCCGCTTCGAGCGCATCAAGGAGGCGCAGCGGCCCGCTGCGCTGGTGGTCACGCGCGCAGGCGCCGTCGAGGAGGTGGCGCTCGACGCCGCCGACTATGTCATCGTGACGCTCGGCTCCATGGCGGAGTCGGCGACGCTCGGCTCGATGGACGCGCCTCCGCCTTACCAGCCTGAAAAGAAGGGCGCGGGCTGGCGGCTTTGGGAAAGGATTTCCGAGGGGAGGCCAGAGTTCGGCCGGCCGTCCGTATTCGATAGCCGCCCGGATCAATCGAAGTGGGTGTCGTTCACCGGCACGCTGCGCGACCCCGCCTTCTTCAATATCGTGAAGGACTTTACCGGGAACATCCCCGGCGAGGGCGGCCTCGTCACCTTCGCGGATTCAGGCTGGCTCATGTCGATCACCCTGCCCCAGCAGCCGCATTTCATCGGCCAGCCGGAGGGCGTCGACGTGTTTTGGGGATATGGGCTCTCAGTCGACAACTCCGGCAATTTCGTGAAGAAGCCGATGACGAACTGTTCGGGGCGCGAGATCATGACCGAGGTGCTTGGCCATCTCGGCGCGCAAGCTCAGGCGCCTGCGGTGCTTGACAGCGCGATCTGCATTCCGCGCATGATGCCTTACGTCATGAGCGAGTTCCTGACCCGCACGCCGGGGGATCGCCCGCATGTCATGCCGAAGGGCTGGTGGAACCTCGCCTTCGCGGGCCAGTTCTGCGAGTTGCCGGACGACACCGTGTTCACGGTCGAGTATTCGATCCGCTCGGCCCAGACCGCGGTCTATTCGCTGCTTCAGCTCGATAAGGCGGCGCATCCGGTTTACAAGGGGCACCACAACCCGATTGTGCTCTACCGAGCGTTCAAGTCGCTGCAGAGTTGATCCTGGAATAAGCCGTCCCGGAACGGCCCTTGGGCCGCATCCGGGATCGCAAGACTTCGGCGCGACGCGCGCCGCCGAGGCGTAAACTCAAGCCGCCTTCTTCTTGAAGATTTCGAGGGCCTTGCGGCTCGCCTTGTCGAAGGCCGACCGGCTCTCCTCAAGCGCCGTTTTCAAAGCCTCCCATGAATGCTCGCCGGTCTTCTTCTGCGCTTCGAGCTTTGACTTCGCCGCATCCGCCGCATGCTTCAACTGGTTCAAGGCTTCGTCGACCTCCTGCTTGTGTGCGGCCGCGAATGACCCGGCCTTGCCGCGAAGACCCTCCAGCGCCTCATGCCAGGCCTTTGTCTGCGCTTCCGCCCTTGCCGCGAAAGTTTCCTGCAGGCGCCTGACGTCGTGACCCGTCTCGGTCAAGTATTTCTGCACTTGGTTCTCGAACGAAGACCAATTCTTCTCAAGGCCGGCCTTCGCGTTGGTCAACGCGTCCTCGTGCTCGTGCGAATGCTTTTGAAGAGTCTCGCGAAAGGCGTCGCGCTGGACTTTGATGTCGGAGATCGCCTTCTCGGCCTGATGTTTCGTTTCCGTTTGCAGCGAGCTGGCGCGCTCTTCGAGCGCTTTCAAAGTCGCCTCGATTTCATGAAGACGTTCCTTGGCCCAGTTCGAAAAATGGGGCGCATTGGTTTCTGACGTCATCTTGTCCTCCTACACGGACGTATGGGTAAGGGACTCAAGAAACACCAGATCGCAGGCTGTCAAAAGCTTGAGGTGCAATTGTACTTGCGAAGTTCTGATCGATTTCGCTCAAAGAGAGAGCAAACGCGGGCGTGCGCGTCTGGGGTATTTCTCTTAATAGGAAGCGCCACTGATGCGACTTGCCCGCTTCGCGCCCGCGCCGGCTGTCATGCATGCATCGGGGCGGGAAGCCCGCGAGAACAATAACATAGCTCGCATCGGGGCGGGAAGCCCGCGAGAACAATAACATAGCTCGCCGTTATGGGGTTCCCGCTCTTGCGGGAATGACGTTGGGGCCGGTCAGGCCATGTGGCGCATGGGGTAGCGTAAAGGGCAAGCGCGCGCGCTTGGGGCCAACAAAACCGTCGGCGCCGTGGACGAGGAATGCTTCTATTTTTTATCGCCGGGGCCCGGCGGATCGTCTTCGAGCGCCCGGTAGGCCGCGCCCTCGAGATCCTCGAACTGCCCGGATCTGAGCGCCCAAATGAACCCGGCCAAGCCGAGTCCGCCGAGGAAAAGGGCAGCCGGTATCAGCCATGCAAGCGAGGTCATGCTCTCAACTCCAGCTTCGCCGTTCGGAGCCGGATCGCATTCACTGTGACGAGAATGGACGACGTCGACATGGCGATCGCCGCGACAAGCGGGGTGACGTAGCCCGCCATCGCCAGCGGCACGAACAGAAGATTATATCCGAACGCGATTGCAAAATTCAGGAACGCCATCGCCTTCGTCATGCGCGCCGTCGCCAGAAGCTCGATCACAGGCATCAGCTTCGCCCCTTGGAAGACGGCGTCGGATGCGGTTTGGCTGATATCGGCGGCGGTCGATGGCGAGACGGAGGCATGGGCCGCTGCCAGCGCCGGCGCGTCGTTCAAGCCGTCGCCGATCATCAAGACGCGGCGGCCTTGCGCTTTCAGCGCTTCAAGGTAGGCGATCTTTTCATCCGGCTTCATTCCGGCGCGCCACTCCTCGATGTGAGCCGCTTTCGCCGCCGCCTCAACGGCTCCGGCGCGGTCGCCCGACAGGAGCGCCACCTGGAACTGCGCCTTTCGAAGCGCCTCGACAGTGGCGCGCGCATCCTCGCGGAGCTTGTCCTCGAACTGGAATGCAACCGGCGCCGCTCCGGGCCGCACATACCAGAGGGAAGCGTCGGCGGCGCGCTCTGCGTCGAAGCCGCACCAGGCCGCCGAGCCGAGCCGTTCCTCGCCCGCGCTCGTGACGCGCCGCAGGCCGAAGCCCGGCGTCTCGTCCACGCCGCTTGCCGCCGGGACCGCGCCGAACCTTTCCCGGGCCGCTTGCGCCACCGCCTGCGCGTAAGGATGCCGGCTTGCGGCGGCGAGCGCGGCGGCGGCTTTCAGCGCGCCCTCATCGATGGCCGTCTCATTGGCGAGCGAGGGCACGCCAGCCGTCAGCGTGCCGGTCTTGTCGAACACCGCAATGTCGGTCTCGGCCAGACGTTCGAGCCCGTCGGCCGCCTTCAAGAGGATGCCGCGATCGAAAAGCCGGGCCGACGCCGCCACCTGCACCGCAGGGACAGCCAGCGCCAGCGCGCAAGGGCAGGTGATGATGAGGACCGAGATGGCGACGGCAAGGGAGGCTTCCCAGCCCGCGCCCGCGATCATCCAGCCGATGAAGGCGGACAGCGCCAGCGTGTGCACCGCGGGGGCGTAGAATCGGGCGGCGCGATCGGCGAGGCGGACGTAGCGGCCGCGCGCCTGCTCGGCCGTTTCCATCAGCCGCGCGATTTGAGCAAGCAGTGTGTCGGCCTCGGCTGCGCGCGCCTCCATCTCGATGGGCGCCCCGAGGTTCACCGAGCCTG
Source organism: uncultured Alphaproteobacteria bacterium (assembly GCA_963748525.1). Lineage (GTDB taxonomy): Bacteria > Pseudomonadota > Alphaproteobacteria > Rhizobiales > Rhodomicrobiaceae > Rhodomicrobium. The sequence continues at coordinate 42,623 of CAVVJJ010000008.1, read as the reverse complement.
CGTAAACGAGCGCGTCAGCGCCGGCCTCGCGCGGCAGGGTCTCGCCGGTGATGAGGCTTTCGTCGATGGATGTGACGCCCGCGCTGATGACGCCGTCGGCGGGGAAGCGCTCGCCCGCCGCCACCGCGATGCGCATGCCGGGCTCGACGAGGCGCGACGGCAGGCGCTCGATGGAGCCGTCGGCCAGGATCACATGCGCCCACTGCGCCTTGAGCCCCAGCAAGTTCTCGGCGGCGCCCCGCGCCCGGACGCGCACGCGCTGGTCGAGGTAGCGTCCGATAAGCAGAAAGAACAGGAGCGTGACGGAAGCGTCGAAATAGACCTGTTCGCTGCCCTTGACGGTCTGGTAGAGGCTCATCGTCGCCGACAGGAGGATGGCGAGCGAAATCGGCACGTCCATGTTGAGGCGGCGACGCTTCAGCGCCTGCCAGGCCGAGCTGAAGAAGGGCTGACCGGCATAGCCGATGACGGGCAGCGCGATGACGCCTGAGAGCCAATGGAACAGGTCGCGCGTGGACTGGTCGGCGTTCGAACTCGACCACACCGACACCGAGAGCAGCATGATGTTGGCGGCTGCGAACCCCGCCACGGCGAGCCTGCTCAAGAGCTGGCGTCCGGCCTTCAGCCCGTCGTCGATGGCTGCTTCCGGGGCGAGTTCCGCCGCCTTGAAGCCGATCTTGCCAAGTGCGTCCACCAGAGGCGCGGCGCTCGCCTGAGCCTGCTCGAACACAACGGTGGCCCGGCGCGCGGAAAGATTGACTTGCGCGGACGCGACGCCCGGCACGCCGCTCAGCGCGTTTTCCACCTTCCGCATGCAGCCGCCGCACGTCATGTTTTCAACGGCGAGGGTGACGGTTTGGGTCGGCCGCGCCTGCGCCTTGGCCTTCGGGGCGGCGGCGGGCGCGGCAGGCTTGTCGAGTTCTAGCGCCCCTGGCTGACCCATAGCCGTTCCTTCACGCGATAGGTTGTCCCCTCGGCGCCCCGTCTCGCCTTGTCCGCCGCGAACGCCAGCACCCAGCTTCCCGCTCCGACCCTCGAGAGGTCCGCCTCATAGACGCCGGCGTCGACCTCCTTGAAGGTGAGTTTGCTGTCGTCGCCGTTCGAAGCGGGCCTGCCGAAATGGCCCGTGACGGAGAGCCCCGCGATGGGCGCTCCGCCCTTGTCGCTGATCGAGACACGCAGACGCGCGTTCTCGATTTGCGATTGATGGCGCCATTGCAGCGCCTCCTGGCTCCTCTCCTCGGAAAGGATGGCGTTGTACTTCAGGCCGGTTTCGTAGCTCGCGTCTCTTTCCTCGCCGGGGCCTGTGCTCAGCGCGAAGTAGATGAAGGCGCCGTTCACCGCGCTGACAATTGCGAAGGAGGTAAGCAGGATCAGCAGGATATGCTTGCCGGTGAGCCTCGTTTGAGCCGCCGATGCGCTCATTGTCCTGGTCCTCTGAAATTGGTGGCGTGCTTGGTTTCCGTCCCGTCCGCCACATCGCGCACGACGAACGCCATGCCGACCGAGGCGGGAAGGCCGGCCGCCTTCTCGCGCGGGATTGTCACATAAGCCTTGAGCGAGCGCACATCGTCAGGTTTCACCTCGATGGCGGGATCGTCCCCATCGATGCCGACAATGGCGATTTTCGCTCCGGGCATGCCCGCGACGCCGAGCTTGAAGCTGCGCGTTTCCTGCTTCTTGTTCATGAGCCGGATGATGTAGCCGTTGCGGATGCCGCCGTCATGCAACTGAACATAGAGGGGATTGCGGTCGGGCACGACGGTCACGTCGAGCACGGTCTTCTGAATAAGCCCGAACGCCATGATGCCGCTGACAACCGAAAACAGCGCTGCGTAGAGCAACGTCCGGGGCCTGATCAGCCTGATGGGAACGCGGCCGCCATGCGCCTCCGCTTCAAGATTGCGGAAGGCGTCGTAGGCGATCAGCTTTTTCGGCCGGCCGACCTTCGTCATGATCTCATCGCAGGCGTCGATGCAGAGCGCGCATTGGATGCATTCGAGCTGCGAGCCGTTGCGGATGTCGATGCCGGCTGGGCAGACGGCGACGCATTGCCCGCAATCGACGCAATCGCCGCGGCCCTCCCAGGTTTCGCCCTTCTTGTGGGCGCCGCGCGGCTCTCCGCGGAAGCCGCGATAGGTGATGAGGAGGGAATCCGCGTCGAGCATCGCGCCCTGGATGCGCGGCCAGGGGCACATATAGGTGCAGACCTGTTCGCGGGCGAGCCCGCCGAGCATGTAGGTCGTCGCCGTGAAAATCCCGAGGAAGACGTAAGCCAGGAGCGGCGCGTTGAAATGCGCGAACTCGGAAAGAAGCGTCGGCGCGTCGCGGAAGTAGAAATCGAGCGCGCCAGCAGTCGCGACGCCGATGAGAAGCCAGGAGAGATGCGTGCCGCCGATCCGCCACGCCTTATTGAACGACATCGGCGCCTTGGCGAGCTTGATGCGCGCGTTGCGGTCGCCCTGCCACATCCGCTCGACCAGGATCATGAGATCGGTCCAGACCGTCTGCGGGCAGGCATAGCCGCACCAGACGCGGCCGGCGAGCGCGGTGACGAGGAACAGCGCGATCGCCGACAGGATCAGGATGCCGGTGACGTAGTAGAATTCCTGCGCCCAGATTTCGAGGCCGAAGAAGTAAAGGCGCTGGTGGTCGAAATCGAGAAGCACGGCTTGATCGGGCAGCCCCGGCCCGCGGTCCCAGCGAAGCCAAGGCAGCCCATAGAAGAGGCCCAGGGTCACAATCATGACGACCCACTTGATCCGCCGGAACTTGCCGTGGACGAGTTTCGGGTAGACCGGCTCCCTGTCGGCGTAAAGGGGCGCCGACTGCTTCGGCGGGGCGGGCGTTTCTTTGGCCTTGAGGACGTCCGGGGCGGGTTCCTTGCCAACCGAGGCGGCAGTTGGCGTTTCGGTCATGTCATACTCCAAAGCCAAGGCACGGGCGTAGAATGCGTCGCAGCAGCTCATGGGCTTGCCCTACTCGCGTCTTGATCGCCCTCTCATGAGGGAGATCGAGCGAGGGGAGCGGAGCGGCGCATCGCGTAGTCCCGCCGCCGGCTCAAGCCTCCCTCGCAAGTCCCGGAGGCGGGGTTACTGCCCGCCGCCGAGCGAATGCACGTACAGCGCCAGCTTCTTGATCGTAGCCGGATCGAGCCGGTTGACCCAGGCCGGCATGACGCCGCCGTGCCCTGTCTCGATCTGATGCTGGATCGCTTGCTTGGTCCCGGCATTGAGCCAGATGTTATCGGTCAGGTTGGGCGCGCCAATATCCTGATTGCCCTTGCCCTCGTCGCCGTGGCAGGCGAGGCAGCCGCCGTCGCCGTGGAAGACCGCGTTGCCGCGCTCGGCCGCCGCCGCGTCGTGCGGAAGCTTCGAGAGCGAAAGCACATACTCCGCCGCGTCGTTGATCTGCTCCGGGGTCAGAAGCTTGTCCAGGCCGAAGCTGGGCATTTTCATTTCCCGCGCCTTCTCATTGCCGCTGCGGATGCCATACTGGATGGTTTGCAGGATATCCTCCAGCTTGCCGCCCCAGAGCCACTTGTCGTCGTTCAGGTTCGGAAAGCCGGGAGAACCTTTTGCGCCGAGGCCGTGGCAAGGCGCGCAGTTGTTGCCGAAGGCGGCCTTTCCGCCGGCCAGCGCGAAGTTGAGTAGATCGGGATTGGCCTTGATCTCGACAAGGCTCATCTGCGCGATAGCCTCGTTCTCCTTGGCGTGGCTCTTCCTCGCCTCCTCCACTTCGGCGGCGACCGTGGCGCGCTGGCTGTAGCCGAGCACGCCCTTCGTGTAGTCCGACACAAGCGGCCATGTGGGATAGAAAATCCAATATCCGAAGGCATAGAGGATGCAGGCATAGAAGACCCGGAGCCACCATCGCGGCATGGGCCTGTTCAGCTCCTGAATGCCATCCCATTCGTGGCCCGTCGTTTCGTAGCCTGTATGGGCGTCGAGTTCGCGCTTACCGGCCATTGCCGCCTCCGCCATTCAATTCGTCTTTATCCATGGGAATGCGACTTGCCTCCTCGAAGCCCTTCTGGTTGCCGGGCCAGAACACGAATATCAGCACGCCGATGAAGAGCGCGATGAACATGAACAGTCCCGTCATCGCCGACAAAGATCGAACAGTTTCGTAGGTCATGAGCCAATCCTCAGCGCAGGTTCGGGCCGGCGGCGTCATACTTCGCAAAGTCGACCAGCGTGCCGAGCATTTGCAGGTATGCGATCACTGCGTCGAGTTCCGTCGGATCGTTGGGCTTGCCGTCGACAGTGGGCTTGCCGTCGAATTTGCGGATTTGCGCCTTGGGATAGCGTTGCAAGACGGCCGCCGCGCCATCCGCGTCCGGCATCGTCTGGGCGACGAGATCGAGCTTCGCATTCTTGATCTGGTCGTCCGTGTAGGGCACGCCGACCATGGTCAGAGTTTTCATGCGCGCGTCGATGTCGTGGAAATCGAGCTTGTTCCGGCCGAGGAAGGGAAAGCCCGGCATAACGCTTTCAGGCACGACCGCGCGCGGGTCGGTCAGGTGCGCGGCGTGCCATTCGTCTGAGTATTTGCCGCCGACGCGGGCGAGGTCGGGGCCCGTCCGCTTCGATCCCCACTGGAACGGATGGTCGTACATGCTTTCCGCCGCGAGGCTGTAATGTCCGTAGCGCTCGACTTCGTCCTTGAGCGTGCGGATCATCTGGCTATGGCAGAGATAGCAGCCCTCGCGGAGGTAGATGTCGCGCCCCGCAAGTTCGAGCGGCGAATAGGGGCGCATGCCCTCGACCTTCTCGATGGTCGAACTCAGGTAGAACAGCGGCGCGATCTCGACGAGGCCGCCGATGGCGACCACGACGAGGATGCCGAGAAGCAGCACGAGCGAGTACTTCTCGAAAGGAGCATGGCTGAGTTTCATGGTCGCCTCCTACTCGGCCGCCGTGAGGGGTTGCGGCTCCCGCAGCTCGGGCGCCGCCGCAATGCGAGGCTGCTCTGCCACGTCCACGGGCTCGTCGCCGCGGATCGTGCGCCAGACGTTGTAGGCCATGATCAGACCGCCCGTCAGGTACAGGATGCCGCCCGTCGCCCGGATGATGTAGTAGGGATGCACGGCCTCGACGCTTTCCACGAAGGAGTATTGCAGGATGCCGAGGCTGTCGGTCGCCCTCCACATCAGGCCCTGCATGATGCCGGACACCCACATGGCGGTGATGTAGAGCAGGATGCCGATGGTGGCCGTCCAGAAATGCCATTCCACAAGCCGCTGCGAGTAGAGGCCCTGACGCTTCCACAGCCAAGGCACGAGGCAGTAGAGGGCGCCGAAGGACACCATGCCGACCCAGCCCAGCGCGCCCGAATGCACATGGCCGATGGTCCAGTCGGTGTAGTGCGAGAGCGAGTTGACCGGGCGGATGGCCATCAGCGGTCCTTCAAACGTCGACATGCCATAGAACGCCACCGAGACGACCAGGAAGCGGATCACAGGATCGGTGCGCAATTTGTCCCAAGCCCCGGACAGCGTCATCAGGCCGTTGATCATTCCGCCCCAGGACGGCATCCACAGCATGATCGAGAACGTCATGCCGAGCGTCTGCACCCAGTCGGGAAGCGCCGTGTAATGGAGGTGGTGCGGCCCGGCCCAGATATAGAGGAAGATCAGCGACCAGAAATGAAGGATGGAGAGCTTATAGGAGTAGACGGGCCGCTCGGCGCGCTTCGGCACAAAGTAGTACATGATGCCGAGAAAGCCCGCCGTGAGGAAGAAGCCTACGGCGTTGTGGCCATACCACCACTGGGTCATGGCGTCCTGCACGCCCGAGAATGCGCTGTAGCTCTTCGTGCCGAAGAACGAGACCGGAACCGCCAGGTTGTTCACGATATGGAGCATCGCCACGGTGACAATGAAGGCGAGGTAGAACCAGTTCGCCACATAGATATGCGGCTCCTTGCGCCTCGTGATGGTGCCGAGGAACACGAGCAGATAGGCGACCCAGACCACGGTAAGCCAGATATCCGCATACCACTCTGGCTCGGCGTATTCCTTGCCTTGCGTGACGCCGAGCACATAGCCGGACGCGGCCATGAGCAGGAAAAGCTGATAGCCCCAGAACACGAACCAGGGCAGCCACCGACCCCACAGGCGAGCCTTCGACGTGCGCTGCACGACGTATAAAGACGTGGCCAGCAGCGAGTTGCCCCCGAAGGCGAAGATCACCACCGATGTGTGGACGGGTCGAAGCCTTCCGAAATTCAGCCACGGCAAACTCATGCTGATCTTCGGAAATGCCAGCTCCCAAGCGACGAGATCGCCGACCGTGAAGCCGATCACGGCCCAGAAGACAGCAGCGATCGTCGCTGCTTTCACCACGTTGTCGTTGTAGAAGCCGCCCGCCACGTCGCCGCCGCCGATTGCCTTCCGGGCTATGAAGGTAGTGGCCGCCAACGCGAAGAGCGCGAAGAGAATGGCGTGGAACGCCATGACCGAGTTGACGGCTTTCACCGCGATGAACAGCCCCAGGACTAGGCCGCCAATCGCGGCTATCAAGGCCCCCCAATCGAAGAGAACGGCGCCCGTTCCCTTCGCGCTCGCAACTTGCATAGCGATCTCCCTCGAATTCCGTCAGCTTGACCTGGCATCGAATTTCGTCACCTTTTGCGCCCGCAACCGGGCTGTAGCTTTGACATTGATCAAATTGCAGCTGCGACGATACGAAACGCGAGCGTGTGTTGATCGAGAGATGCGCCTTGTTTTTATTGGGGTTTGTCAATAACAGGCGGCGCGGCGCCCTGTTGATCTCGATCAAGGCATACGAATGGCTAATGCGCATTCTTTGCATGAAAGGCTTGGAATAAGACATTGAGGGTGGATTATACGGTGAATCAGCATTTCAGCGCATTGAAGCGGGAGGGGGCGCAGCCGTTGGGCGAGGCGTTTCTTGCGCTTTTGGAGCGGGACCAGATGCGTCTGCTGCGGCTTTGCGCTGCGCTTGAGACGATCGCCGACGGCCTGCCCGGCGCCCGCCATCTCCGCAAGACGGCGAAAGTCCTGGCCTTTCTCGACAAGGCTTTCGCGAGACACGTCTTTCTTCACGAGAAGTGCCTCTTTCCACTGGTTCGAAGCCTGGTGGCGGAGAAGAAGGGGCAGGTGGAGCATGTCCTGCGCCAGCTCGAATTCGAGCACGCCGCGGATCGCGGCCTCGTGGTAGAAATCGCCTCCGCTTTCATGGGCTCGCGCGAAGAACGCGCCGAACCGGAAGCGCAGTCGCTCGGCTATCTGCTCCGCGCATTTTTTGAAAGCTACCGGCGTCACTGCGTCTGGGAGCGGACCATTCTTTATCCCGTCGCGCGGAAACTGCTGGTGAACGGCGCTGCTCGCGGACAGCACGAGGCTCTCTTGCGAGCGTCGGTGGGCCTGGGCGCCTGCTAGTCGTACCCCGCGCTCGCGGCGGGCATTTTTTTTACGCGCCTGCGCCTTCGTGGGCGGCGTGCTGCAGGCGGTGCACATCCGGGATGACGATCTCGCGGTAATTGACGAGTTCGATGACGCCCTTGGTCTTAAGGCGCGTGATCTGACGGCTTACGGTCTCGATCGTCAGCCCGAGGCAATCGGAGATTTCTGTCCGGGATAGCGGCAGGTTGAACCGAACCTCATTCGGCCTTTCGGGTTGGGCGCTTTCGAGGTTCGGAACGCGCTTTGCGATCATGAGAAGGAAGCTTGCGACGCGCTCCTCTGCCTTTTTGCGCGCGAGCAGAAGCATCCACTCCTGGCAGGCGTCGAGTTCGGTGAGCGTATATTGGAAAAGCCGATGCTCAAGCCCGGGGTGCTCGTTCAAGATCTTCTCGAAGCCGGCGGTCGGAAAGACGCAGAGCTCCACGTCCGTTGCGGCCTCGGCGAAGTAGGGATTGTCGTTGCGATACGCCCTTCCGAGAAAGTCCGACTCGAATAGGAGGCCGATAATGTGCTGGCGGCCGTCGTCGAGCGTTTTCGTGAGCTTCACAACCCCCGAAACGATATTTGCGAAAATGGATCGCGCCTCGCCTTCGCCCAGGATCGTCTGGCCGGCCCGAACGGTTCTCCGCCTCGACAGGCGGTTAAGGGCTTGGATCTCATCCGCGTTGAGCGCGTCGCAAATCGCTTTGTGGCGAATTGTGCACGTGCTGCAGCGCGTCATGTTTTCAACATAAGACACAAAACATCTCCTCGCTGACGACGCCTCAGGAGGCCGCGTTCTGGATAGGACGCATCGAGGAACAACAGCCTCCTTCCTTTTGTGGGTTGCGGCAAGCAAAATTGACATATATCAAGGGAGCATCAAAGGCGCACCTGTTAAATTTAAAAAGGAAGTTGCTGGTTTTCCGCAGGGCGCCGCTTTCCTGGAAGGATCTCGCATGACCGATTCCTGTTCGGAAGCCGTTATACGCCTAAAAGGCGCCATCCGGTGAGCCCAGGATGCCGCTTCGCAGCGTTCGGCCCGGCGCATCGGACTCTGTTTCGGTATCGGAAAAGCGCGGCGTTTGGGACAGTGGACTACCCGCGTTTAGGGTTTTAAAGAGCCGAGGCGATGGGGAAAGGCGTTGTGCAAGTGCAAGATTTTGGCGCCCGCCCCCTGATAATGCGGGCTTTCTTTGCGCTCGACACTTGGATCTGAAATCAAAAACAAATCTTCTGGTTTTCCGCCAAAAGAAGGGGTATGAATTGGCATACGGTCGACATAATAGCAAACAAGGCGTTTGCATCTCTGGCCAGAAATGGCGATGAGAGTCGGAAGTTGGGTTGTAGGTTTTGCTGCACCCTATTTCCAGTTTTGACAAGAATAAATTCACCTTTTCAACACCTATCAATGTGTATTTCCGATTGAAGCTAAATCCTGTTTATGGTCAAGTTATAGCTTGTATTTGCTGAAGCTTTGCGGCAGGTATGAATTTAAGTCATTGAAGGAACAAAAGGCGTTTCCTTGCGTCCTTGTTAATAAGATTGATAGGTTCATCATTGCCTGGAATGATTTTTCCTCTGTCTGGCAATTGCTCATAGTGAATTTCGTAGTTTCACAACCTCTCAACCTTCGGTGGAGCGGGCCGCTTGGAAGCGTCCCCGCCCGCCAAAAAATGGAGACGTGGTTACCCGCATGTCTGCCGGGAAAGAACAGAATGGCGGGGAAGCCGCCAGACGCATGGTCAAAAAAGTGGCCGCGGTGAATTCGTCTTCGAACGCCAAGGCGAAGCAGGGCGGCCAAGGACGCGTGAAGGATCCGGAGCGCGACAAGCGTCTCGCCCAGAATCGGCAGGGGCCGACCGGCCAGGGCCGCGTCAAGGACACCGCGAGCGACCGGCGCCTCGCGCAAAATCGTCCTGGCCCCACGGGTCAGGGCAGGGTGAAGAATCCTGAGCACGACCGCCGTCTCTCAGTCAACCGCGAGGGACCGACAGGACAGGGGCGGGTCAAGGACCCCAAGCATGACCGCCGCCTCTCGGAGAACCGGCCGGGACCCACTGGCCAGGGCCGGGTCAAGAATCCAAGCCGGGACAAGCGCCTTCGCGATAACCGCACAACCTAGAAGCGCACAACCTAGAATCCCACAACTTTCACCGTGTGCTCGGTATAGTGAGGCTTGCGGGCGAGGTAATTTTGCCGCAAGCTACAGCCAAGTACGCATTTCGAATTGTAACTGCGGAACCGTTTCCTGAGCCGGTTGTTGCGATGTGCTGACTAGCTCGTTACAAAAATCTTTAACAATGGCTGCATTGTAAAAATGGCGACGACGAAGCAAAAGCCGCTGGGTGATATAATGGGCGCCCACCCTGAACGTCCAGAAATCCTCAGAGACGAACGCCTTGCGGCGACGGTGTCGGACTATCTCGACGGCCAGCTGCCGGGCAAGGAGCGCGAGGAATTCGAGGCGCTCCTTGCGAAAGACGCCGCCCTGGCGCGCGCCGTCGAGGACGTGCGCGTCATCGAGATGCAGCTCGCAAAGATCGGCTCCGATATCCTTTCCGAGCCTGTGCCCGAATTCTTGTTGGAGGCCTTCGCCAAGCTTGAGGGCCGCTAAGGCGAGCCTGAGGAGGCAGGCGGGCTCGTCGCCCGAATATGCCCGCCGATCGGAAATGTAAGGACAGCCCTCGTCCCGGGGCTGAGCTTCTCGTAATGCAGCGAACCCTCTAGCTTTTCCGCCATGCCGGAGATAATGCGCTGCCCCAGGCCGCTCCGGCGTTGGTCGGGTTGATCCATTTGCCCTATTCCGTCGTCCTCGACCGTAAGCGCAATGTCCCTGTCGGCCGCGGCCAAGGTAACCCGCACCTGCCCAGGCTCCTTCGGATAGGCGTGCTTCAGAGCATTCAGCACAAGCTCCGTCGCCACGATTCCGATGGCCACGGCGGCGTCCGGGCTGGTCTGGATCGGATCGGAAGAAAACGTGATTGTATTCTCGTGCCTCTCGGAGCCCGCGCTGACGCTCTCCAAATCCCGGATGAGGGTGGAGAGATAGTCCGCCAGCGACACCCACCTGACGTCGAACGAGGTGTAAAGCGAGCGGTGCACCCTGGCCACGGCGAGCACTCGCCCATTCGCCTCCTTCAGCGCAGCCTTCACATCGGCGTTTCCCGAAAGATCGCCCTGGAAATGCAGGAGCGATGCGATCAGTTGCAGGCTGTTGCTGACCCTGTGGTTGACCTCGCGAAGCAAAAGCGCGCGCTCCTCGGCAAGCGCCTTGAATTGGTCGCGCGCCGCCCTGACTTCCGCCTCCGCCCGCTCCTTGTCGCGCTTTATGGACGTCGCAAACATGGCGTTGGTGACGGCGTTTTCGAGCAGAAGCAGAAAATCGCCATGCACATCCTTGACGACATAGTCGGCGGCCCCCGCCTTAAGCGCCGCAACGGCGGTCCGGCTGTCCTGGCTGGCCGTGAGATAGACCACCGGCGGCGCGCTGGAAGCGGACTGGAGCGGGGCGAGGAGCGCCAGGCCGTCGTGCTCGGGCAGGACGTGATCGAGGATGATGACGTCGACATTGTCCTGTTGCGCGCATGCAAGCCCCTTCTCCGCGCTGTTGGCGCTGACGACCTCGAAGCCGATGCGCTCCAGATGACTCTTGACAAGCCTGCAGAAGCCTTCGTCGTCGTCGATTATCAGGATGCGCGGCTTTCGATGAGGCATTAAGAGGGGTCCGGAACCTTGATGATGGAAAAGAATAGGCCAAGCTGACGTATTGCTGTTGCGAACTGTCCGTAATCGACAGGCTTGGTGATGTACACGTTACATCCTAGATCATAGCAGCGCTGGATTTCCGATTCGTCATCGGTCGTCGTCAGGACGATGACGGGCGCCAGCTTCAGATGGCCGTCATTCTTCAGATACTCAAGGATATCAATGCCGGAAACATCCGGCAAATTAAGGTCGAGCAGGATGAGGATGGCTTTGGCGCCCGCGGGCTCGGCCTGCAGCGCATCGAAAAAGGCGTATGCGGAGGCGCCGTCCGCGAAGTGGACGATCTCGTTGGTCACGCCCGCGCGGCGAATGTTGCGTTCGATGAGAAGCGCGTGGCCCTTGTCGTCCTCGATCATGACAATTGTGACGGGCTTGTTCATTCCGGGTTCCCCTTTTTGGCCGGCGCGGCGGACGGAAGCGTCACCTCGAACGCACTTCCGCAGCTGGGCGTAGACTCGACCGAGACCGATCCCCCGAGCCTGCGCACGAGGGCGGAGACATAGGCCAGACCCATCCCCTCGCCAGGCGTGTCCTGCGGGCCGGATCGCCTGAACAGCTCGAAAATCCTTTGATGGTCCTTGCGCTCGATGCCGCGTCCGTTGTCTGAAACGGTGTAGGAGACGCCCGCGCCGCGGGGTCGCCCCTCGATTTTGATTTTGCCGGCGCCGCCGGGTTTCAGGAACTTGATCGCGTTCTCGATGAGGTTCGAAAAAATTTGCTCAAGCGCGAGACGATCCGCCACAATCGGCGGAAGCGTTCCGATCTCGACGCTCGCCCCTTTCTCCCGAACCTGATGCGCAATGCCGGCGAGAAGCCCCTCGACGAGCCCCTTTGCGTCGATCGGCTCCGGATTGAGCGGCCTCGACCCTTCGCGCGATATCTTCAGGATCGCCGCGATGAGGCGGTCCATGCGGAAGATGGAGCTCTTGATGAAGGCGAAGGCTTCGTCGAAGTCCTTGCCGAGCGTCTCTGCGCCAGCGAGCGCGTGCGCCGCGGCGAGCTTCTCGAAAAGCTCCAGTTTCAGGCTTTCCAGCTCTGAGGTGAAGCCCATGATGTTGATGAGCGGCGACCGCAGGTCGTGGCTGACGATATAGGCGAAGCGCTGGATCTCGTCATTGGCGCGCTTCAGCGCCGCCGTTCGATTCTCAACCGTCTCCTCAAGATCGGCGTTCGCCTTGGAGAGCGCCTCCTGGGCGTCCCTGATCGCCGCCTTCGAGCGCATCAACAGCCAAAGCGAGAGAAAGGAGAACGTCAACACGAGAATTGCGCCGAAGGCGTCGATGAAACGCTTGGCGCGCTGCAGCCGGCCGGTCGCCGCCTCATTGGTGTGAAGGAGCGCGGTTTGCCTTTCTTGGACGGCGCGAACCTGGTCTTCGATCTGCTCCGTGAGCTTCAGGCCATAGCCGTCCTTGATGCGTGCTATCGCCTCCGTTCGTTTGCCGCCGTTTTCAAGCGTAATAACTTCCTGCATCTCCGCCAGCTTGGACGCCAGCGGCTCCAGAATGGCCGTCATCGCGCCGGAAGCCGCAACCGTTTTTGGCGCCGTGTCCCGCAACTCTTCAGCCATGGGCAGAAGGCGGTCTTTTATCTCCAGATAAGGCTGCAAGAACGAAGGGTCTTGAGTGATGACATAGCCGCGCTGGCTGCTCTCGGCGGTGCGAAGAAGCTGCACAAACTGGGTCAGCTTGGCGTTGTAGGCGTTCAGCGCGTCCGCCGTTTCCGCGTCCGTCAGAACGCGCTCGGCAAGCCATAGCGAAAAACCGGTCAGGAGAAGAAGGACGACAGCCGCCGCTCCGATCAGCGCCGCCTCCCGGCGGCTCTCCCGAATGAGGGCGGCAAATTCGGAAAAGAAGCCGGTTTTAATGTGCGGCTCTCTCCGCATTGGGGGGGAATGAGGAAGGAGAAACCTCAATCGATCCTGCCTCAATTAACCTGCTCGGGCAGCGCCTTCTCGCCATTGACATACTCTTCCAGCCTTTGTCTCGCACGGCTCAGACGGCTCTTGACGGTGCCGACCGGGCAGTTGCACACGGCGGCGGCCTCTTCGTAGGACAGGCCCTCGGCGGCGATCAGGATGATGGCCTCGCGTTGCTCGGGGGCCAGACCGCCCAGGCCTTTCAGCACATCCTTGTACTCGATGTATTTTTCCTGAGTTGCCCGGTACTCGATGGCGACGGGATCGACGTCGTCGAGCGGCGCCGTCTGGTGATATTTTCTGTAGCGGATGTCGTTATAGAAGCTGTTGCGCAGGATGGTGAACAGCCAGGCGCGCAAGTTGGTGCCTTCCTGGAACTTGTCGAGGTTTGACAGGGCCTTGACGAGGGTGTCTTGCACAAGGTCGTCGGATTGCTGCGCGCTTTGCGTCAGCGACAGCGCGAACGCGCGAAGGTTGGGGATCCATGTAACAAGCTCGTCCCGCAAGGCCGTGTGGTCGGGATTGCTCATCTACGTGCGCTCCTGCTTGCCCAACTCTTCGACAAGGCGAAGCATCCTCTCCGGGATCGGCTCCTTCAAAAGCGCCTCGTATAGCTTGACGACGCCGGCGGTGAAGCGGGCATCGTCCAACGCCGCGCTCGCCGCGTCGTCCTGGGCGCCGCCGTCCGCCTTGACCTCTCCCGGGCGTTCCGAGAGAGTCGCCAGCGTCCCATCGATCGAACCGGAGGCAGGTTCAGCCTGCTGAGGTTGCCGGGCCAGCAGGCGGCTCGGCAGCTCGCCCTTTTCGTCTTCGTTCATTATTGGAGGATCCTTACTGTCTGGAGGCATCGCCGGTGCGCCCGACGTAGAAGCAAATTTCACAAATCATTTCGGTTCTGGAACACCTTGACCGGCGGTTTGTTTCAATTGGGGTCAACTGCGTCTGAGCAATTAAAAAACGGGATAAGAAAATGTCCGTCTCTCAATCAATCGCGCCCCACCTTCCATCGCTGCGCAGGTTCGCGCGTGCGCTTTCCGGATCGCAAGAGAGCGGAGACGCCTACGTGGTGGCGCTGCTCGAAGCGCTCGTTGAGAACCCGTCGTTTTTTCCGTCGAACCTCGATCCGAAGGTCGCGCTCTATCGGATTTTCTTGAAGATCTGGAATTCCGTCGACGCCAACGCCTTCCCGAACTTCCGCTTCGAACGATCCGATGCGGTGCGGGGCTTGCAGAGCCTGACGCCGAAACCGCGGCAGGCCTTCCTTCTCCTCTCCGTGGAGGGGTTTGACGCCGAGGCCATCGCCCAGATCCTTGAAACCGATACGGCCGACGTGGCTGCCCTGATCGCCGCCGCCGATCACGAAATTGCGAACCAGCTTAAGCCGGCGGAAATCCTGATAATCGAAGACGAGCCGCTCACGGCTGCCCATCTTGAACAGCTTGTGAAGGGCCTCGGCCACACCGTGACCGGCGTCGCAAGAACCCGGGAGGGCGCACTGAAACTGGCGCATGAGAGAAAACCCGGCCTCATCCTGTCGGACATCCAGCTCGCTGACGGAAGCTCAGGCGTGGAGGCCGTGAACGAGATCCTGGGCGAACTCGAAGCGCCGGTCATCTTCATAACGGGCCACCCTGAGATGCTGCTGACGGGCGCGAAACCCGAACCCACCTTCCTGATCGCGAAGCCGTTCAACGCGGAGACCGTGAAGGCGGTGATCGGTCAGGCGCTCTTCTTCGATGTTCGATCGCGCAGAAGGGGCGAAAGCGCCTCGCTGGAGCCGCGCGGGGAAACGCGATCCTCGCTTTAAACGCCTTCCGAGCGCCGAGGATGTTGCGAGCGGCGTGCGACTGGAAGGCGACGCCTAACGAAGTCCTAAGAGCGCGCCGCGACAAAAAGCAGCTGTTCGCATGTGACGTGTGAAAGGCGAAGTCTCTCGATATCGCGCCGCATGGCCTCTGTCGCGCCGGCATAAGGATGGCCGGAGAGCGCGCCTTATTTGCAACAGATCCTTGGAATAACAGCGTCAACGCGCACTGCGAGCGGGAGAAGGACGCAACGGTAAAGCGCTGTCAATCTGACCGCTCTTTTCCTTAATTCAGCCGTTAACCCTGGAGGCAAGCGGCGGCGGCGGCCTGCTTCCTGATTGTGCGGCGCCGTCATATCTGATTTCTTGCTACTCCCGCGAGTACCCCCATCTCGGCTCATTCTTCAGCGGTAGGCGATGCTAAAAAAGCTCATTATATCGATCGTCAAATTCAGCGCAGAGAGGCCGTGGCCGGTTTTGGCCGCGGGCGTTGCGCTCGCGGTCGCCTCTGCGTTCTTCATCGCGGACCGGTTCGAGATCAACACCGACATCAACAAGCTCATCTCCGACGACCTGCCGTGGCGCAAGCAGGAGCTTGACTTCTTCAAGGCGTTTCCGAAGACGGAGACGGAAATCATTGCGGTCGTCGACGCCCCGACGCCGGAGCTTGCGGGCGAAGCGGCTGAAAAGCTTACAGAGCGGCTCTCGAACAAGAAGGACGTCATCCGGAGCGTCCAGCAAACCTCGGGCGGGGCTTTTTTCACACGCAACGGCCTTCTCTTTCTCTCGGAGAGCGAACTGACGGATGCGCTCGGGCAGCTGACGAGGTCGCGCTCGCTAATCGAGCCGCTCGCGGCGGATCCGAGTTTGCGCGGCGTGATGGATGCGATCGAGCTGACGTTGCGCGGGGTACAGGCGCGACGCATTTCGTTCGAACGTCTCGCCCCATCGTTCGACGCTTTGTCCACGGCCGTGGAAAACGCCACGGCTGGGCGGCCCGCGTGGTTCAGCTGGCGGGAATTTCTGAGCGGCGGCCCGTCAACCGAGAGGCGGGAGACGCGCCAGTTTCTGCAGATCGACCCCATCCTCGATTTCAACTCGCTGCAGCCCGGCGACGACGCGACAGCCGCGGTCCGGCAGGCGGCCGCGGACCTCGGCCTCGCCAAGGATGGCGTCACCGTTCGCCTGACAGGGTCGGTGGCCATCGCCGACGAAGAGTTTGGAACGCTGAAGGAAGGAGCGGCGCTGAACACAACGCTGACAATCCTGTCGGTTCTGATCATCCTGTGGCTCGCGCTCCGTTCGGCCCGGATCATTCTCGCCGTGTTCGTCTCGCTTGTGATCGGACTTGCGGTCACGGCGGCGCTCGGGCTGGCGATGGTCGGCGCATTCAATCCCATTTCGATCGCCTTCTTCGTTCTTTTTGTCGGGATCGGCGTCGATTTCGGGCTGCAGTTCAGCGTCGGCTACCGGGCCGAGCGCTTCGAGCGCAACGAACTCGTGCCGGCGCTCATCGCAAACGCGAACCATACCGGCGGGCGCCTGGCGCTGGCCGCGCTTGCGACTGCCGCCGGTTTCCTCGCGTTCACGCCCACGGCCTATAAGGGGCTGTCCGAGTTGGGCGAGATCGCTGGCGTCGGCATGCTCATCGCGTTCTTCACCAGCATCACCGTTCTGCCGGCCTTGCTGCGGCTGCTGAACCCGCCGGCCGAACCTCACCCGCTCGGCTACGCCTTCCTCGCCCCGGTAGACGCCTTTCTCGAACGGCACCGCATGGGCGTTCTTGTCGGCACGCTCTGCCTGGTGCTCGCCGGGCTGCCTCTGCTCCATTGGCTTCGCTTCGATTTCAATCCGATGAACCTGAGAAGTCCCAAGGTCGAATCGGTTGCGACCTATCTTGACCTGGAGAAAGATCCCCTGACCGCTGGCCGTACAATGGAGGCGTTGACGCCATCGGTAGCGGACGCCGACGCGCTCGCCAAGAGGATCGGCGCGCTACCCGAGGTGGCTCGCGTCGTGACCTTGAGCAGCTTCGTGCCAGAGGATCAGGACAAGAAGCGCGCGCTGATCAAGGAGGCCGCCACGGCGCTGAACGGCGCGCTCAATCCGAAAGAGATGCAGCCTCCGCCGACCGATCAGGAACTGGCGGCCAAGCTTGAGCAAGCTTCGAATTATCTCGGCTCTCTCGCGCGGCGAAACCAGGAAATGCAGGGGGTGAAGTCCGCCGAGCGTCTTTCAAACGCGCTCGCCGCTCTCGCAAAGGCGAGCCCCGAGGCGCGCGCTCGCGCCTCCGAAGCGCTCGTCCACCCGCTGAAAATCACGCTCGACGACATCCGGCAGAGCCTCAACCCGGAAACAGTGACGCTCGCCTCGCTGCCGCCGGACTTGGTGTCGGAGTGGAAATCCTCCAATGGAATGGTGCGCGTTTCGGTCTCTCCACGGGGCGATCCGAACGACAACGCCGTTTTGCGGCGCTTCGTCGACGCTGTAAGCGCGGTCGCGCCGCAAGCGACCGGCGAGGCGCTCGGCATTCAAAAAGCGGGCGAGACCATCGTGAGCGCTTTCATCCAGGCCGCGATCTGGGCGCTTTTGTCGATCGCTTTCCTGCTTTGGTTCACGTTGAAGCGCCTTTACGACGTGGCGCTCACGCTTTTTCCGCTGCTCCTCGCCTGCGTCGTCACGCTTGAGCTGTGCGTTGTGTTGAACATGCCGCTCAATTTCGCGAACATCATCGCTCTGCCGGTTCTTCTGGGCGTCGGCGTGGCGTTCAAGATTTACTACATCATGGCGTGGCGCGAAGGGAGAAGCGGTCTGCTGGCGTCGCCTCTGACGCGCGCCGTGTTCTTCAGCGGCATGACGACGGCGGTGGCTTTCGGAAGCCTCTGGCTGTCGAACCACCCCGGCACATCGAGCATGGGCAAGCTGCTTGCGCTCTCGCTGGTCAGCACCATGGCCGCCGCCGTGCTGTTCCAGCCTCTCCTCATGGGCCCGCCGCGCGAGGTGGAGAAGCCCGAAGAGGAGAAGGCGAAGGACAGGGAGAAGGCGAAGGCGACCCCCTACTTGGCGACGCCCGAGCACACCGCCTGATCGGAGGGGGCGCCCTTCGTGGGCGGCACGCGCGTCCAGGTTTCGCCGCCGCAGATGAGCCCGCCGAGCACGCAGCCTTCGATGCGAAGCTGGTCGGCGCTCACAAGGCCGATGTTCGAGTCGTAAGTTCCGCCATTCTCCGCGTTATAGACTTGGCCTTCCCAGCGCGTCTTGCCCGGCTGCATATTAATGAGGATGGGCATGCCCAGCATGGAGCGGCTGCGCTTTGCCGGGTCGGGATTGTTCTCGTCCGTGCCGGGGGGGCCTTTCGTCCAGGATATCACGCCCCAAAGTCCCGTCCCGCAAGCCACGATCCGGATATGGGCCGCGCCATTTTCAACCGCCCATTCGCCGACCGGCGACTGAGCGGAGGCTGCGCCGGCCGAACACACGCTCAACACGGCTGCGATGATTAAGTTTCTCACGATTTCGCACTCCCGTTTTTTGCCTGCGGGCGTCATGGTACGCCATTGTGGATTCCCTGTGGTCATCGACACGGGTTGCCGCGACGCCATCCCTGTGAGATGACTTCCACGAGTTCCACAAAAATGCAAAGTGTAATCCGTTCCGTGGCCGGCGTGCAGGAGTCTCAAGCATGAGCATTAATATTCAGTCTTTGTTCGAGGAGCATGAGGCTGAGCGCTATGCGCTGCATACGCGCCACATGAACGAGCAGATGGTCCGCGTGCTGAAGACGATCGGCTACAATGTCGGGTTCGTGCGCGGCCAGGGGCAGTATTTGTGGGACCGCGAGGGCGCCAAATATCTCGACCTCCTGAGCGGCTGGGGCGTTTTCGCCTTTGGCCGCAACCATCCCAAGGTGCGCGACGCGCTTCACCAGGCGCTGGACGCCGATTTGCCCAACCTTGTGCAGATGGATGTTTCGCCGCTGGCCGGCGTGGTCGCCGAGCGCCTGCTCAAGCGCGTTCCCCACCTTGAGAAGGTTTTTTTCGCGAATTCGGGGACGGAATGCGTCGAGGCCGCCATCAAGTTCGTGCGCGCGGCGACGGGACGCGCCGGGCTGGCCTATTGCAGCCACGCCTTCCACGGACTGACTTTCGGCGCGCTTTCGATGAACGGCGATGCGATTTTCAGGAAAGGCTTCGAGGGCTTTTTGCCCGATTGCGTGCAGATCCCCTTCAATGACCTGACCGCCCTGGAGGACGTGCTCAAGACGAAGAAAATCGCAGGCTTTTTCGTGGAGCCGATCCAGGGCAAGGGCGTCCACGTTCCCGATGACGGCTACCTCGCGGGCGTTCAGGAGCTTTGCCGGAAATACGGGACGCTGTTCGTCGCCGATGAGATCCAGGTCGGGCTCGGCCGCACGGGCAAGTTTCTCGCCATCGACCATTGGGGCGTCGAGCCCGACCTCGTTCTCATCGCAAAGGCCCTTTCCGGCGGCCATGTGCCCGTTGGCGCGGTGCTGACCCGCAAATGGATTTTCGACAAGCTCTTCAACCGGATGGATCGCGCCGTCGTGCACGGCTCGACCTTCGCCAAGAACGACATGGCGATGGCGGCGGCGCTCGCCACGCTCGCGATCCTGGACGAGGAGGGCGTGATCGAGAACGCCGCGCGGCAGGGCGAGCGCATCATGGCCTCCTTCCGCGCCATGATGGGGCGGCACGAACTGATCAAGGACGTGCGCGGCAAGGGCGCGATCATCGGCCTCGAGTTCGGGGCGCCGAAGTCCTTTGCGCTGAAGATGCAATGGCACGCGCTCGAAGCCGCGAATGCCGGGCTTTTCTGCCAGATGATCACCATCCCGCTGTTCAAGGAGCACAAAATCGTGGTGCAGGTGGCTGGTCATGGAAGCCTCACGATCAAGCTTCTGCCGCCGCTGATCATCACGGACGAGGATTGCGCCTGGATCGAGCAGGCCTTCGACGCGACCATCTCTGCCGCTCACAGGCCGAGCGCGGTCTGGTCGCTCGGCAAGACCCTGGCCGATCACGCGGTGAAAGCGCGCGCAACCGCCTGAAACAGGCACGGCGCGGCGTTCAGCCGGCGCTGGCGCGTTTTAGGCGGCGAAGCTCGCCTACGAGCCTTTTCGGATCGACCGGCTTCGTCAACATGGGCGCGTCCTTGAAGCCTTCCGGCAATTGATCGATTGAATAACCGGACAGCGCAAGGAAGGGCAGCGACCTGGCGCTCAAGGCGGCGGCGATCGGAGCGGCCGTCTGGGGTCCGAGGTTCACATCCAGAACGGCGAGGTCGCATCCCTGGGACGCCAATAGCTTCAGCGCTGCCGCTAACGACGTCGCCGGGCCGACCACCTCGAAACCCGCCTCCGTCAAATAAGCAGCGATATCGAAAGCGATGAGCGGCTCATCCTCCACGACGAGAACGCGAACGGTCATGTCGCACCTTCCGATAGAAGCCCCTTGGAAATCTCAGCGCCGTCACGCTTCAAAACTCCAGCATAACATCCGCAAAACAAATTTAGCGCCAGCGAAAAGTTGATGATGACAGGCCAGCTTTGGCGGAACCGCACGCGACCAACTGCCGCTACCCGGAGAATTGGCTGCGGAATACAGCCTTGATGTGGGCGAGGCGCTTGCCGAGCCTTTCCGCCTCGCCATGCCTGCCGAGGCTGCGAGCCAAGGCTATTGCGTCGTGGAGGCATTCCTTGGCGTCGCTGTAGAGCGCGGCGGCGACGGTTGGGGAGCGGGCCTCGTACATATCGGAATAGGCCTTCTCCGCCGCCTCTTCGAGCAGCCGGAGCCGCCTTTCCTCCCCGTCGTGCGACTCGTCGTCCATCGCGATCCGCTACCTCCTTCAGCTTCGGCAAAGTTGAATACCTTGAACTTGGCGGCAAAGCGGCGAGGCTGGGGTGCTTTGAGTATACACTCGCCCCCCACTGTGAAAGGAAGCGGTTAAAAAATTTCGTTTACTATCCACCGATGCGGTCTTGCCCATCCCTCTTTCCTCAGAAATAGTTCTTACTCTGCTGGGAGATTCGTGAATGCGGGGTCTTCGATTTATCCTCAATGCAGGGTTTGCTGCGGGTCTGGCGTTCGGCGCGATCACGCTGGCTGGCGGCGCGATCACCGGCGTTTACGGCGGATCGAGCCTTGACGGCAAGTCCGACGCCGAGACGCCCGCTCCGGCGTCTCCTCCCGCGCTTCCGCCCCAGATGACCTTGGCGCCGGCGACTGCGCTCCCGCCCGAGGCGGCGTCCGCGGAAAAGCCCGATCCGAAGAATGCGCCCGACTCGGGCTCGCTCAACGCAGCGGTTGCGCAGCCCGGCTCGCCGAAGCTGCGCGGCGTTGCGGGCGCGGCCGGGGCCGCTTTGATGCCGGCCCCGAACCTGAAGAAGGTTCCCGTTCCGAAATCGCCGCCCGCCAAAGATCTGTTCGGCGCCGCGAAGGAGCCCGCGAATATGGCGACGCGCTCCATCGGCTTCTATGCGAAGGGCTGCCTCGCGGGCGGCCAGCCGCTGCCGGTGGATGGGCCGGCGTGGCAGGCGATGCGCCTGTCACGGAACCGGATGTGGGGCCACCCCTCGCTCATCGCCTATATCGAGCGTTTCGCCAAGGACGCCAGGGAGAAAGACGGCTGGCCGGGTCTTCTCGTGGGCGACATGTCCATGCCGCGCGGCGGGCCTATGCCCTTCGGCCACGCCAGCCATCAGGTCGGGCTTGACGTCGACATCTGGTACAAGCCGATGCCGGATCGGCAGCTCAGCCAGGAGGAGCGCGAGAAAATTCCGATGGAAAGCTTCCTCCTCGACCCGGCGCATGTGAATCCGAAGATGTGGTCGCCGGATTATGCAAAGCTGCTGCGCCGCTCGGTCTCCTATCCCGAAGTGGCGCGGGTGTTCGTGAACCCGGCGATCAAGAAGTGGCTGTGCGATAATGTGAAGGACGATCGCGCCTTCCTGCGCAAGATCACGCCCATCATGGGCCACGACGATCACTTCCATGTGCGCCTTGTCTGCCCGCCCGACAATGCGGGCTGCCAGAACCAGCCCGTGTTGCGAGCGGACGAGGGCTGCGGCAAGAGTCTGGACACGTGGATCGCAGCGCTGGCGAAGCCGAAGGTCCCCGTCGCGCCGGCGCCTCCCGGACCGAAGACGGCCGCCGCGCAAGCGAAGGGGGGCAACGGCAGGACGCCGCTCACCTTGGCGCAGCTTCCGGCCGAATGCGCGGCCGTGCTGAAGGCGCCGTCGCTGACTCCCGCCTCGACGCCGTAAGCGCCGTGCACGGAACCGTCAGCGTCGGCGTTCGCTCTTGCTGAAATTGCTCAAGTGCCCTTCCCGCGATGCCGCCGCGCGCGCGGATTTCTTGATGCCAGCGCTTTTGCCTTGCGGCGCCGGGCGAGACATCAGCCGCTGCAGGTCATTGCCTCCGCACTGCGGGCACACAGGCGCGGCGGCGAAGCTCACGAGCAACTCCACATCCGTGTCGCATGTCTTACAATGATAGCTATAGAGCGGCATGTTTTCGCATCCGTTCGGGCTTGGAAGAGTTCGGCGATACATTTATGCAGAAACCGAGCCAAATGCCGGCCTCTCTTCGCCGCGACCGCGAGAATCATCCTCCTCCGCCGCCCTTTTGCTCTAAGGCCCGCGCGGGCGGCTTGTCTCGAAGCCGTCCCTCTTTTACTTCTTTTTATATGCGACACGCGAAGCCAGGCCCCAGCCGGGACGACAGAATCGATGCAGAGGCTTTGGCCGCGCAGGTTCGCGCGGGCGGACGCGTAGCCATCGCGCGCGCCATCACCCTCATCGAAAGCAAAAAGCTGGATCATCGCGCCGAGGCGCGGCGGCTTCTGATGCTTCTGAACGACGCGGCGGGACGGTCGCACCGGATCGGCATAACCGGCGTTCCCGGCGCGGGCAAGTCGACCCTCATCGATGCGCTGGGAAGCCTATTGACGGCGCGCGGCCATCGTGTCGCCGTGCTGGCGGTCGATCCCTCGTCGAGCCGGTCCGGCGGCGCGATTCTTGGCGACAAAACCCGTATGGCGCGGCTCGCCGCCGACACGAACGCTTTCATAAGGCCATCGCCATCCTCCGGCACGCTTGGCGGCGTGGCCCGCACCACCCGCGAAACCATTCTCCTGTGCGAGGCTGGCGGTTTCGACATCGTGCTCGTGGAGACGGTGGGCGTCGGGCAATCGGAAGTCGCGGTCGCCGGCATGGTCGATTTCTTTCTGCTCCTCATGATCGCCGGCGGCGGCGACGAGTTGCAAGGCATCAAGAAGGGAGTTGTGGAACTGGCCGACATGATCGCAATTACCAAGGCCGACAGCGGCAACGAGACGGCCGCGCGCGCCGCAGCGTCCGATTACCGCTCGGCGCTCTCCATTCTCACGCCCGCGAGCGCGACCTGGAAGCCGCCGGTGATGGCGATTTCGTCGCGCGACGGGTGCGGCCTTGACGACCTTTGGGCCAACGTGGCGGCGCATCGCGCCGCCTTCGAAGCGACGGGCGAGTTCGAGGCCAAGCGCCGCGAGCAGGATGTGCGCTGGATGCATGCCATGATCGAGGATCACATCCGCGAGAGGTTTCTTGCGGGCGACAGCGCGGCGGCGAAAATTGCCGGGCTGGAACGCGAGGTGCGGACGGGCCAGAAGCCGCCCTCGGTGGCCGCCGACGAAGCCGCCGCAGTTATCATGGGGCGTTCATGACGGGAGCGCGGGGCAAGCGCGTCCGGGTGCTCGTAACAGGGTTCGGCCCGTTCCCTGGCATCGAGCGCAACGCGTCGGAGGCGCTGGTTCGCGGGCTGGAGCGCTTCCCGTCCAGGCCGCGCCTCGATGTCGCCACCGCCATCATCCCCGTGGCCTGGGCCGATGCCCGCGCTGCCGCCCGCCGCGCCATCGCCGGCTTCGAGCCGCACGCGGTTCTGCATTTCGGCGTGTCGAAGCGAGCGCTCGGCTTCGAGATCGAGACGCGCGCCTTCAACCGCAGCGGCCCCAAGGAGGACTCCGCAGGCGTGGTCCGCCCGTCCGCGCCCCTCATCCATGCGGGCCGGCCGGTCCTGGAATCGACCCTGCCGCCGCTGCACTTGCTTCGCGCCCTGCGAACAAACGGCTTTCCGGCCGCGCTTTCGGCGGATGCGGGCCGCTATCTTTGCAACGCCTTGTTCTACTGGAGCCTCGCCGATGGGGAGGCGCATGGGCGCCTTGTGAGCTTCGTTCACATGCCGGCGCTCGGCGCCGCGACCGAAGTCAAGCCGCGCCTTACCATGGACGAAGCAGCAGCCGCCACGCGGATTCTCGTTCGCGCCGCCGCCGAAGCTGTGCTACGCGCGGAGCAAGGGAGCGCAAGCGAGCGCGGGGGACGCAAACTTCATGGATCGCAGAGCATTCGTTGGCTTGGGCGGGGCGGCCGCCGCGCTGCTTGGAGCGTCACAGGCTGACGCCGCCTTTCCCGCCGCCAGCCTCGGAAGAAGCGTCGCGGATTTCGGGGTGGAGCCGAATGCGGAGCGCGATCAGTCGGCAGCCATGCAGCGCGCCATCGACGAACTCGTCCCGTCAGGTCAACCCGTCGCGATTCCGCCCGGCATCATTCGCGCGGGCAGGCTCAAGCTGCCGTCGAGGGCGGCCGTCATAGGCGCGCCGGGCCTTTCCATTCTTGTCGCGCCCGAGGGCGCGCCGGTCTTCGAGTTTCAAAACAAGCAGGACATCAGCCTGCGCGGCCTCGCCTTTATCGGCGCCGGGCTTGCAGCGCGCGAATGCCATAACCTCACGGTGGCCGATTGCCAGACGCTATCGAGCGGCAGCGACGGGATCGTCTGCACGGGCGCGGGCTTGTTCTTGACCGGCAACCGGGCCTCGTCTTGCGCCGGCGCCGCGATCTGGGTGGAGGGCGACGGGCTTATCACAAACAACCTCATCAGCGGGCCGGGGCGGTTCGGCCTGCGGCTCGGCGGCGCGTGGCGGCTTGGGACCATGACCGTGTTGGGCAACCGCATTGAGGGGGTCGAGGTCGGCATCGGCGTTTCAAGTTCGGATGCGGGCTACGCCTTTATCGCCATGAATATGATAGCGGGCGCGAAGGGCGGCGGCATTCGCGCGCTGAGCGGCGACGCGCTTGTCGGCAAGGATTTGACGCGCGGCGGCTCGGAGGCTTTCCGGGCGCTTGCGATTGCCGCGAACGTGGCGATTTAATCCGGAAGCCACGGTCGCTTGAGGCGCCCATACGCGAGCAAGAAACTCAGCGGCTGCATCACGGCGCGGGCGGCCAAGGCAAGCCTGGCCAAACCAGCCAGCCGTGACCAGACGTTCAGTCTTCGCGCCGGTCTTTGCGGTCTTTCCGCTCTGTCGCTTTCTCGATGGCGGTATTCGCGACCTTTTGCGCGCCCTGCTTCGCGACGCTTCGCGCAAGCGACTGATGCGCCGCATGATGTGCGAAGGCCTTTTTTACGAGGAGCTTGCCCGCAACTTTAGCCAGCAACAAGGGGATCAAAGGAAGAGCCATGACGCCTCTCTGAGAAAAACTTCTCAAAACTTATCGCAAAATGTCTCAAAAGCCAAAGACTGCGATGCTTGTGTGCTCGACGACAGGGGCAGAGGCGATATGCGAGCCAATGAGGCGGCGCCATTCCTGGAACTCCTCCGATCCCCGGAAGTGCACCAAATGGTCGTCCACCGTCTCCCACTTCACAACGAGCCGATATTTCGACGGCTTCTCGATTCCGCGCTGCAACTCCATGGCGCGGCAGCCCTTGGAGCGCTGGAACAGCGGAACCGCCTTGGCGGCCGCAGCCTCGAACGCGCTTTCCTCTCCAGGCTTCACTTCGATTTCGGCGATCTCGAATATCATCGCTCCCCCTCATGCGGCGTCTTGGCCTTTTCGGGGGTATGCTGCAAGAAGCGGGCGAAATGCAGGCGCTTGCGCCGGACTCGATGCTGATGCAGTTGGCGGCATCGGGCCGAGCGGCGACGTGAGCCGCGCATGCGGGGAGCGCCGCCCAATCGGGGCCGTATTGATCGACGCCCCTGGAGCGGGCGGTCTATTCGCAGCGTCGAGGGAGCAGGCGGCGCCAAGGTCTGCACAGTGCTTGGGATGTTTTTGCCGCGCCGCGAGAGCGCCAGCCCCCTAAGAAGAGAGCTGGCGAAATCCCTGAAACAGCGCCTGCCGCGTATCCGATGAGGCCGGCGATTTGGCCAGAGTTATTGCGGCTTAACCTCGACGCCAACTTCCTTGCACTTATCGAACAGGAAGTTGTTGATTTCCCGCACCACTCCGTTCGAAATCACGCCGAAGTTCGCGTCGACTTCCGTGGCCGACCAAATGGCGGCCTTCGCGATGGCGGGCGCCTCGATCGGTCCCCAGCCCATCTCGACCTTCGTCGCTTTTCCGCCGGCGAAAGTGACCGTCGGCTCGATCGAGAGTTTGAGAGTGTAGAGCACGCCCTCTTTTGGCTCTTTGCTATCGAGCTTGCATGAGATGTCGTGTTTCTTCAGCTTCAAGACTGCATTGCCTTGTGTCGCCGCTTTCTTGATCGCCTCGCGATCAAGGTCAATCGTGGCCTGACATTGAGCGGGCCCCCAGAACCATTTTATCCGATCGCCGAGAAACCCCGCCTGGATTTCCGACACAAGCCAGGTCTTCGTTACGGAGCAATTGATAGCTTGACCGTCGGAGGGCTGGGCGAACGCTTTGCAAATCTCAGTCTTGCAGGCTTTGCGATCCTCTTTTTCCTTGGCCATGCGCTCCAAGACATCTGAAGCGACGATCTCGTTTGAGGGCTCGGCGAATGCTGGCGCCGGCAAGACGATGAAAGAAACGAAAACAGATCGAAGAATAAACGACGCTCTGCGCACCATAACTACACCTCATTCAATTGCGAAAACCCAAAAATGTTAATCGAACCCGGCGCTCCACAACGCGGAGTTAATGGTTCGCCGCGAGCTTAGGAACTGCCATCAGCGCGAGACATGAGAGCGAGCTCCGCTTGTCCGACGCCGTGTCATAGCATCTTGAATAAATAACTGGCAAGACCGGGCGGGCGCGCCTGGCAACCCCACCGTGCCTCGCGCGTTTACGGGCTGTTCGGGCTTGAATGGTTATTAGACAAGGCTATGGCTAAGCCAACGCCGCCTCCAACCAACAACCCCGGAAGGGCCAGATCAGTTGTATCGAATTGTTCTGGCGCCGGTTCTGGCTTGTCCTTGAGCGAAAGGGCGCGACCGGGGGCGGGAGAAGGCGGATCGGACACCACCACAGCCAGCTGCCCATTACAGATTTTCGATTTGTAGCCCGTGCTGTAAACGATCAGAGTGCAACCTTTTGCGGCGCGAACCCGATCGCCGGGGTTCACT
Source organism: uncultured Alphaproteobacteria bacterium (assembly GCA_963748525.1). Taxonomy (GTDB): domain Bacteria; phylum Pseudomonadota; class Alphaproteobacteria; order Rhizobiales; family Rhodomicrobiaceae; genus Rhodomicrobium. Next base: position 15,368 of record CAVVJJ010000008.1, on the reverse strand, counting down.
TGCGTGTTGCTGGTCGCCGGCGCGTAACCCTTGCCAGCGTCCACCGAAGCAAGGCCTTCAACCTGAAGAACCGCTGCCTGCGTTTCTCCCCCGATCATCGCAAGCAATGACACGCAAACGGTCAACGTCCTGAACATCCAAACCCTCGGAAGGTAAACAATGTATATTTTGGTTAGCATTAGGTTGTGCGCCAGGCAAGCGCGGCCGGGCCTGCTTCAAGTGTTTTTATGGACGTGAGGCAAATCCGCCTCATTTGAATGTGCGGTGTATAATGGTTACGCAAAACCGCGGAAAGCAGCGGCGCTTTAGCCGAAACGTGAATGCAATTATGCCAAGTGGGAAAAAAGCAACATCAGGTTTCCACTTGGGCTTGTGCTGCCAAAAACCTCTCCTTATAGATTGGCCATTTCTAAAGATTGGATGTAGAAGCTCAGCGCGGACTTCGGGAGGCGCCGGCGCATCTGGCGGCGACACGGGCGTTGGTCCGGCTTTCGCGGATATTCACAAGGATAGTTTTAGACATGGCTACGCAAACGTTTCCTCGAACGGCGCCCCGACGCCCTGGAGCCGGGAGCGTCGGACGCATATCAGCTCGGGCGTGACTTCAAGCCAATGCACAGCGCGGATGCCCTTGTTTTTGCCCTCGGGATGCTGGACCGGCCGCAATCCGTAAGGCTGGCGCGGCGATCCCGCCTGCCTGACGGCATGACATTGCTCTTGGAAATCGCGGCCGGCGAGGCGGAAGCCGTGAGTCAGGCGCGCCGGCTGACGGGACGGCCCGAAGCCAGGTTGCGGAAGGCGGCCGGCTTTTTCATCGAGCAAGTTCTTTTAGAGGCGGCGGGAGATAGCTATCGCGTTCTCGGGTGCAATAAGGGAGCGTCGAATGGCGAACTGCGCCGCAATATGGCCCTAATCATGAGATGGCTGCATCCGGATCTGGCGGCGAACGGCTCTTCGGATCAATATTATAATAGCATTCTCGTCAGTCGAGTCACCCAGGCGTGGGAATCGATCAAAACGGAGGAGCGCCGGTCGGCCTACGACGCCGGGCTCGCCGCGAGGCGGAGGAAGGCGAGCCGGGAGGAGTCAAACAATGGCGCGCTCGAAAGCGATCATAAACCGCGCCGAGGCCCCGCCGGTCCAGGCAATCGCCTTCGAAAACGGCTTGTCGTGAAAAGGGTGGCGTCCGAGAGCTTTTGGAGCCGGCTTCGCCTTTTCCTGGGAGGACGCCGATGAGCGCCCGTCAATCGCGTAGGAAGCGTTCGCGCCGCAGCTCCGCCGTTCGGCGCCTGCTGGCTTCTTTCGACGGCGTGATCGAGCATCCCTTGCGGGCGGGCTTTGTCGGCGTTTTGAGCTTGGCGGCGATGTGGCTGGTCCTCACGAAAAGCTTGCCCTATGCGCTGGCGCCGAAGCAGCCGGACGCCGCTCTTGCTTTGAATCCCAAAAACCCTGCGGCGCTCGTGGCGAAGGCCGAGGCCGTCAAAAGGAAACTCGCCGCAGTTCTAGGCGCGGAGGCCGAAAGCGCAAAAGCGGTAAGGCGCGGAGGGACGCCGGATGAAAGCGCGAACACGCTGTCCCGTCTTCCGGAAGCGAATGGCGCGAGGGTTGAAGCCGTCGGCGAACGCGAGAAACTGCGCGGAGAAATTCGCGACCTGGCCCTGCGCGCGATCGCAAGCGAACCCCTGAACGCCCAGGCTTTCCGGCTTCTGGCCGAAGTGACCAACGGCGCCGACCCCGCCCGTATGCTGATGAAGGAATCGCTCCGGCGCTCAAGGCGCGAGGCTATCGCCGCCTTCTGGCTCCTCAATGACAGCGTGTATCGCAAGGATTTCCAGTCGGCGGTTTATTACTCGGACATCTTGCTGCGGACGCAACCGCCTCTGCTGACCTACGTGCTGAATTATCTCTCTTTGATAGCCGAGGCGCCGGAAGCCCGGCCGCTTCTTGTCGAGAAGCTCGAAGCCGACCCAGCCTGGAGGTATCCCTTCTTCGCGTCGCTTCCCGAAACCGCACGAACCTTGGATGCGCCATTGTCGCTTATGGCGGCGCTTCGCACCTCGACGAAGCCGCCCTCCCCGAAGGAATTGCTGCCTTACCTCAATTTCCTCATTCGGACCAACCGCGTCGATATTGCCTATAATCTGTGGCTGCAATCCCTCCCGGCCTCGCAGACGGCGAGCATGGAATTCCTTACAAATGCGAAGTTCCAGGACAAGCCGAGCGGCGTTCCCTTCGATTGGCTGATCCAGGGCGGAACCAATGCGCTTGCCGAGATCGTTCCGTCGGAGGGCGGCGGCGCCCGAAACGTCTTGCACGTCAGCTTCAGCGACGGACGGGTGAAGTTTCCGCAAGTGGAGCAAATTCTGCTTCTGCCGCACGGGCGATACCGTCTCGAAGGCAAGCTTCGTGGCGCTGTCTTGGGAAAAAGAGGCTTGCGCTGGCGGCTCGTCTGCCTCAATGGCCCGCAGCAGGTCATTGGCGAGACCGAAATGCTCCTGGGCAAGACCGATGAATGGCGGGTTTTCTCGTTCGAGGCGGAAATTCCGCAATCGAGCGAATGCATCGGCCAGACGCTCCGGCTGATTCACGATGCGCGCTCCGCCTCTGAAGAACTCGTGTCGGGAGAGGTTTGGTTCGACGATCTTAGCCTTGAGCGCGCTCCGTCCGAAAGCGCGGGCTGGACGCCGGATCATTAGGCCGGCCCTTCAAGCCGCGACCGCTTCGGCGCTTCACCCCGATCGCCCGGGGCTCTTCACGTCTGCAATACGGCGCTCTTGACCGCAACGAACTGGCAGGCGGCCCCGGCCAGCACGAACAGGTGCCAGATCACGTTGTGGAAGCGCATCCGCTCCATAAGATGGAAACAGACGCCCACGGTGTAGACGACGCCGCCGGCGACAAGCATGGCGAGCGCATCGCTTGGCAGGGAGGCCGAGATCGAATCGAAGGCGAGCATTACGATCCAGCCCTGGCAAAGATAGAGCAGAATATAGAGCTTCTCGAACCGCCGCGGGAAAAACATCTGGATGGCCACGCCGACGGCGGCGATCAGCCAGACCGCGGCAAGAAGGCCATGCCCGGCGACGCCGCCCACCACGAGCGCGAAAGGCGTATAGCTGCCGGCGATCATGACAAAGATCGCGACATGATCCATGCGCCGCAGAAACGCCTTCAGGCGGCTGCGCGACGCGAGGTTGTACGCCGCGGAAGCCGAGAACATGCCCACAAGGCCGACGCTGTAGACGATGAGGCCAATTAAGAGCGCGGCCGGCAACACGCCTATTGCGCCGATCATCAGCAAGGCGGCGGCCAAAATGCTGAAAGCGACGCCCACTGCGTGAACGCAACCATCGGCGATCTTCTCAAGCCGCGTGTAGGTCGGGAAGACCAAATCGCGATGGCTCATTCTTTCTCTTTCGTTAGGCTGGAAAGCTGTCCAGCGCGCGCTGCCCGCAATCGCGGCCGCGCCAGGCCTGCTATTTCGAATCCGCTGCGATGCGGGCGCGGAAGCGGCTCAGTCCGTAGGCGACGGCGCCCGCAACTATGGGAATGCTTAAGCCCATGATAAGTTCCGGGCTGACTTCGAGTCCGCCCGCGTGGGCCCCCTTCGCGGCGTAGCCTACCAGGCCGACGATGTAATACGTCACGGCGGCCACGGAAAGACCTTCCACGGTCTCTTGCAGCCTGAGCTGCAGTTTCGCCCGCTTGTTCATGGACGCGAGCACGGCCTGGTTTTGCTGTTCGAGCGTCACGTCGACCTTGGTCGAAAGCAGATGCGTGGCCCGCGACACTTGCGTCGACAGAGCCTCCTGGCGAGAGGTGACGGCGGCGCAGGTGTTCATCGCAGGTTCGAGACGGCGCTCGGTGAACTCCTGGAATGTTTGCAAGCCCTGGATGCGCTCCTCGCGCAACTCGGCGATGCGGCGCTTGACGATGTCGTAATAGGCGGCGGCGGCGCTGAAACGATAAGCGCTGGCGGAGCGCTTGCTTTCGATCTCCGCTTCGAGCCTCGTCAGGAGGTCGAGAAGCTTCGGCTCTTCCTTCTCGCCCGAGTTGACCATCGAGGAGGAAATATCGGCGAGATTCTTCTCCCAAGTGGTCAGCAGCGGCGAAAGCTCGCGAGCGAAGGGGAGCGCCAGCAGCGCCATCATGCGATAGCTGTCGATCTCCACAATCCGCTGCACGAGCCGCCCGGCCTGCCGCGGCGTCAGCGTCAAATCCTGGACGAGGATGCGGCTGAAACCGTCGCCATGGATGCGAAAATCGGTGAACGCGCGCGCCGAGCCGCTCGATGCCGAGGAACCGACGAGCGTATTGCCTTCGAAATAGCGCGCGGAAATGTCGTCGAGATTGGGCAGCGAGGAATTGCCTCGCACGACCATGATGTTAGAGGCGACCAGCAGCTTGCCCGGCAGGCTCGCGAGCCAATCCTGCGGAACGGCCTCGATGGGCGGCGCCGAAAAGGGCGGGTTCTCCTCCCGCTCAATGATGAATTTGTAGCGCGTGAACTCGGTATGGCGTTCCCACTTCACGCGAAAGGGGCCGAGATTGGCGCTGTAATGACTGGCCCCGGCGGCCGGCGGCGCGGCGCCGAAGCGTTCGGCAAGCTCCCGCGCCTTCGCACCGCTTTCCTGGCGGGCGGCTTCGTCGGTGTACAGGGCCAGAAAGGAGATCGAGCAAGGCGCGCGCAGCTCCTCCGGCGGGCGGGCGTGCACCTCGTCGTTCAGTTTCTCGCGCAGGGGATGGTTCGCAGGCAGCAACATGGCGCTTGTCTCGTTCATCCCCGCGCATCCGTCAAGTCTTGCGCAGCTTTTCACGGCCTCGTGGCTGCGTAGCCGCCGGCGTTTGTCGCGATTTGAGAAAACGTGAGCGCCCGCGGAGTTCGAACGGCTGGCGCCGGGCGCTGTCTTCCTCTACTAAAGGAGATCCGAAGGCGAAAGTCTCCCATCCTTCCGGCCTCCATTCGAATTTCAGGTCCATCAATGACGCTTCTTCGCATCCTCGCCGTGCCTGTCGCGCTAATCTGCATCGGCGTTGGCGTATGGCGGCTGGAAAGCGCCACGGCGGGCCTTACGATTACGCATGCCTATGTCGGGGAAACGCCCGTCACCGTTTTCCGGGCGGAGAATGCAGGCCCGTCGCCGGTCGTCGTCATCGCGCATGGTTTCGCCGGCTCACAGCAGCTCATGCAGCCTTTCGCGACCACACTCGCCCGCAATGGCTTCATCGCGGTAACGTACGATAACCTCGGCCATGGCCGCAACCCCGAGCCGCTGCGCGGCGACGTGACGAAAATCGAAGAGGGGCCGACGCCGCGGCTCGTGGCCCAGTTCGGCCGAGTCGCCGATTTCGCGAAAAGCCTGCCCGGCGCCGATGGCCGCATCGCGGTTCTCGCCCATTCCATGACGACCGACATCGTCATCCGCTATGCGCAGGCGCACCCCGAAGTCGCGGCGACGGTCGCGGTGTCGATGTTCTCGCCCGTCGTAACGCCCACAAGCCCGAGGAACCTTGGCGTCATAGTGGGCAACAACGAGCCCGGCAAGCTCAAGGATGAAGGCGCCCGCGTCGTCCGCATGGTTTCGGGCGGCGAGGCCGTCCCCGGCGTCATTTATGGCTCCTTCGCCGACGGCACGGCGCGCCGCGTCACGTACTCGCCGGGCGTGGAACATCTCGGCGTGCTGTTCAGCCCGGAAAGCATGGCGCAAGCGCGCGACTGGCTGGATCGGGCGTTCGGCATGCAAAGCGCCGCCGGCGGCTATACCGATGCGCGCGGCCCCTATCTCGGCCTTTTGTTCTTCGGTCTGACGCTGCTCGCCTGGCCTCTCGCTTCGCTTCTGCCGCGCGTATCCGAACCGCCAGAAGGCGCGGGGCTTGGCTGGCGCAGCTTGCTGCCCATTGCGATTGCGCCAGCGATCCTGACGCCGCTCATCCTCTGGAAAATGCCGACCAATTTCCTGCAAACCGTGGTTGCGGACTATATCACCCTGCATTTCGGACTGTATGGGCTTTTGACCTTCGCGGCTGTTTGGATCGGGACGCGCGGCGATCTCAGCAGCGCTTTCAAGGTGCGCACGAATTATCTAGCGCTCGCCGCAGCGGCCGCGCTGATCGCCGCCTATAGCATCCTCGCTTTCGGTCTGGCGCTGAACAGCTATGCGCTGTCCTTCTTCCCCATCCCGGAGCGAATCCCGCTTTTCTTCGCGGTCGTTTGCGGGACGATGTCCTTCTTCGTCGCGGATGAATGGCTCACCCGCGGCCAAGGCGCCGCTTGGGGCGGCTATGCGATTACGAAGGTCCTCTTCCTCGTATCGCTTGCGCTGGCGGTCTGGCTCAACCCGAACAAGCTGTTCTTTCTGATTTTCATCATCCCGATTGTGCTGACCTTCTTCATCATCTACGGGTTGTTCAGCAACTGGGCGTACCGGCGAACGGGCAACCCGCTGGCGGGCGGAGCCGCCAATGCGCTCGCTTTCGCCTGGGCCATTGCGGTAACTTTCCCGATGCTGGCCCGGTAAGGGAGAAGCAAGCACAGTTGGGATAACGGCTGTTCTTTTCGACGAAATCGCTTATCAATAGGCTTGCAAAAAAACGCGGACTCTTCAATGAAGCATCCTTCCCTGCGCAAGGCGGCGTGCATCCTCGCCGCGATCGCGCTTTGGCACTCGCCGCAGTCTGCTCTGGCGCAACTCGCTCCGGGGAAAGGCGCAGAGCTGGCCGCTCACCGCGCCGTCTACGATCTGTCGCTCGACGCCACGGGCGCGGGATCGAACGTCTCCGATATCCGGGGCCAGCTTATCTATGAATTCACCGGGTCTTCATGCGAGGGCTATACCCTCAATACGCGTCTCGTCACGGAAATTTTCGACCGGGACAACAAGGAGAACGTGACGGACATCCGCGCCGAAAGCCAGGAAGACGGCGACAGCCGGCGTTTGCGGTTCAACACCTCCCAATACATCAACAACAAGCTCAGCGAGAGCACGAAGGGCGTGGCCGTCCGGACCGGGCGCGCTCGCGACGCGGTGTCGGTGGAGCTGGAAAAGCCGCGGAGAAGCCAGTTCGTCCTGACGGGTAACATTTTGTTTCCGGCGCAGCACTCGCTCGCAATCCTGAAAGCGGCCCTGGCGGGCGAAGCGCGGCTGCAGGCCGATCTTTACGACGGCTCCGAAAAGGGCGCGAAGGTTTACGAGACGACGACGGTCATCGGCGCGCCGCTCGAACTTGCGGCCAACGCCGAGCTTCCGGCGGTCAAGAATTCGGAAGCCCTGGATGCGATCCAGTCCTGGCCTGTCGTGGTCAGCTATTACGAGCGCGGCCAGCAGAAGGACGCGCTGCCGACCTATGAGATCTCGTTCCGCATGTACGCCAACGGAGTCAGCCGCAAGCTGAAGCTCGATTACGGCACGTTCTCGCTGAACGGCGAGTTGTCGGCCATCGAGTTTTCGAAGGCGAAGCCCTGCCCGTAACACGGCCCTCATTGCGCAGCTCCGGCTTTCCGGGGAACCGGGTTGCCGCAGCGTCCGCCCCGCGCGCGCAATCATGCGAAGCGTCCGCGATTTAAAGCATATTTTTCTTATTTCGCCGTAACAGGTCCCGCCAGTAGAAGAGTCTTCCTGGATCTGCTTTTATTCGCGCTCGTTATTTTCGGCGGGAATACCAGCCACACCTAGAGCGTTGTCCTCCGCTTACCGGCGATTGAGCGCCGCTTGGAGAAAAGCATGTTGGAACGAGTGAACCGGAACGCCGCGCTTGAAGCAGATGCGGGCGAGCTGAAGCCCTGGATCGGCGAGGACTGGCTCGCCGTCTTTATCGGGCTTCTCGTTTTCGGCCTCGGCGTATCGAGCTTGTTCGGGCGTGATCTCCTCGGCTGGGCCGTTACGACCGCCGTGTGGACCGATATCGCCAAGGCGCTCAAAACGGCCTCGAAATCCTACGCCGATCTCGGCGGCCTGACGGCGCTTGGCCTGACCTATGTCGCGCTTCTTGTCACATTATCGCTCGCAGCCCTTGCGCTTCGCACTAGCGTCTGGCGCTTCGCAATCGGCTTCACCTTCGTGTTTGCGCTCGCCTATGCAAGCTGGGTCGCGGGAAGCTACGCGAACATCGCCGTGGTGACGCCCGCCGACCAGCAGAAATTCGGCGTAAGCTGGTCGCTGAAGCTCACCAATGAAGCCGGCTTCATCATCGCGCTCGTCGCGGGGCTCATCATTGCAAACTTCTTCCCGCGCTTTGCGGAATGGCTGAAGGCCGCGATCCGGCCCGAGCTTTACATCAAGATCGCCATCGTGATCCTCGGCGCGTTTCTCGCCGTGACCGCGGCGGGCAAGCTCAATCTGGCGTCGTCGGTGCTCCTGCGCGGCGCCGCCGCCATCGTCGAGGCCTATCTCATCTACTGGGCGGTCGTCTATTTCGTGGCCCGAAAGTGGTTCGGCTTCAGCCGGGAATGGGCGGCGCCGCTCGCGTCGGGCATCTCGATTTGCGGCGTCGCGGCGGCCATCGCAACCGGCGGCGCGATCCGCGCCAGACCCGCGGTGCCAATTCTCGTCTCCTCGCTCGTGGTGATCTTCGCGGTTGTCGAAATCCTGATCCTGCCGTTCCTCGCGCAGACCTTCCTTTCGGACGAGCCGCTGGTGGCCGGCGCCTGGATGGGCCTCGCGATCAAGACCGACGGCGCGGCGGTGGCGGGCGGCGGCATCACGGAGTCGCTGATCCTCGCCAAGGCCGCCTCACAAGGCATCCACTATCAGCCGGGCTGGATCCTCGGCACGACGGCCACCGTGAAGGTGTTCATCGACATCTTCATCGGCATCTGGGCCTTCATCCTGGGCTGGATCTGGACGAACCACATCAACAAGGACGCGGGCGGCGATAAGGCGCGCGCCTCCGAGATCTGGGAGCGCTTCCCGAAATTCATTCTCGGCTTCATCGTCACCTTCGCGGCTGGCCTCTATCTCGCGCTTGGAGCGGGCTTCGAGCCGGCGAAGGTGACAGCCGCCATCGGCGAGGCGAACGTGTTCCGCGTGATCTTCTTTATCCTGACGTTCTTCTCGATCGGCGTCTTGTCCAACTTCAAAAAGCTCTGGCAGGAGGGTCTCGGCAAGCTCGCAGCGGTCTATTTCGTCAGCCTGTTCGGCTTCGTGATCTGGGTGGGCCTTGGCATTTCGTGGATTTTCTTCGCCGGCGTAAAGCCGCCGCTGGCCGGCTTATAATAGGGAGCAAAGCATGACCGATCTTCGCGATGAGTTGAAGAATGCGCCTGTCGAACCTCTCCTGCCGGTGGAGAAGAAGCTGATCGGCTGGAGCCTTGGGCTTGGGATTTTCCTGCTCGCGGTCCTCATCGCAGTGAACCACTTCTACCCGATCCAGGTCTGACGGGCTGCGAGGACGCCGCGCCGCCGCCGGCGTCCTTCGCTAAAGTTCGTCCACCCCTCCCAGCACGACCTCCCACCATTCGAGGCATTCCCTGATGGCGGCGGGGCATACGAAACTGACGACCACATCCCACTCGAGACACAGTTCGCCATCGTCATCGGCATAAGCCTTGATGAACCTCTTTTTCCTGTTCCAGGCGTTTACCTGCTCTGCCGTGACATTCTCGCAAAACGAACTGCTGAACTGCATGTTCGTGATATGACCCTGATTATCATCCGAGCCATAAAGGGATATTGAGAAATGAATCCCGCCAGCGGACGAGAGAATAACTGTACGCCCGTCGCCGAACACTTTCATTTCTGCCTGATAGCCGCTTTCCTCAAGGATGGCGGCAATTTCCGACGGCAGATAATAGGGCCTTGCGCGCTCGGCTGCATCCATCCGGCGGGTCTCCTCTGATTCTACGCTACCGATGGCCTGCAACAACGAATAGCGGTTTGAAAGGCTAAGCGGGCCTCGTGGGGATAATCATGAAAAAGTGGCGGCAATGCCAGAAAAACTGGCTTCACAAAGTCGCGCGGCGAATGCTGCCAGCTTGGCGCGCAGGGGCAAGCCTCAGAAGAACTGGGGGGCAGCTGCGGGCGCTCGAGCAAAATGCCGCCACCCACGAAAATACGCGATGCTTCGCTGCCGCCCTTCTCTGAACAAGGACTGCTCGCGGCGGAGCCTACAAAACTTGGTAGAAACTAATTGAGAGGCGACAGGTCTAACGGGAACTTAGCAGGCAGCGCCGCCCGCGCCCATTCCTCGCAATGACGAAAACGTAATGTCTGGCGGTTGGCAATATTTGTCTCCCGGCGCTCCGCCCCTGTATGATCGGCGCTCGATTCGAGCCGGGCCCTTCGACGGCCGGCGCTATCAAAGCGGAGCGTTGAATGAAGAGCATCGAACAGCGGATTGCGGAAGAGCTTGGCGTCAGGGCGCAACAGGTGCACGCGGCCATCGAGCTTTTGGACGGCGGCTCGACGGTGCCGTTCATTGCGCGCTACCGCAAGGAAGCGACCGGCATGCTCGACGACGCGCAGCTGCGCATGCTGGAGGAGCGGCTCGGCTATCTGCGCGAGCTGGAGGCGCGGCGCGCCGCGATCCTCGACTCGATCCGCGAACAGGGCAAGCTCGACGACGCGCTCGAAGCGCAGATCATGGCGGCGGATTCGAAGGCGCGGCTCGAAGACATCTATCTGCCTTACAAGCCGAAGCGCCGCACCAAGGCGCAGATCGCGAAGGAAGCGGGGCTTGAGCCGCTGGCGGACGCGCTGCTCTCCGATCCAACGAAGCTGCCGGACGCCATCGCCGCGACTTTCATCGACGCGGAAAAGGGCGTTGCCGACGCCGCCGCCGCGCTCGAAGGCGCGCGCGCGATCCTCGTCGAGCGCTTCGGCGAGGACGCGGACCTCATCGGCGGCTTGCGCGAGGAAATGTGGGGCCGCGGACGTCTCGCCGCGAAGGCGAAGGACGAGAAGAAAGACACGCCGGACGCCGCCAAGTTCGCCGACTATTTCGACAAGGCCGAGCCGCTGTCGAAAATGCCCGCGCATCGCATCCTGGCGATGTTCCGCGGCGAGAAGGAAGGCGTGCTCGATCTGAATTTCGAACCGGAAGACCCGGCTCAGGCCCCGGCCAGCGGACCGAGCCTCTACGAGAACCGCATCGCGCGCAAATTCAACATCGCCGACCGGGGCCGCGCCGCCGATAAGTGGCTGAACGACACGGTGCGTTGGGCCTGGCGCACGCGCATCCAGGGGCATTTGTCGGTCGATCTTCGCATGCGGCTCTGGCAGGCGGCGGAGGAAGAAGCCGTGAGGGTCTTCGCCAGCAATCTGCGCGACCTTCTGCTTGCCGCGCCCGCCGGCACGCGCGCCGTCATGGGCCTCGATCCAGGCTTTCGCACCGGGGTGAAGGTCGCCGTGGTCGACGCCACCGGCAAGGTTGCCGCCACGACGGCGATCTATCCGCACGAGCCGAGACGGGCATGGACGGAGTTGCTCGCCATCCTCGGCCGGCTCTGCAAGGAGCACAAGGTCGAGCTCATCGCCATCGGCAACGGCACCGCTTCGCGCGAGACGGACAAGCTCGCGGCCGAACTCGTGGCGCTGGCGCCGGAGCTTAAACTCACCAAGATCATGGTCTCGGAGGCGGGCGCGTCGGTCTATTCGGCGAGCGCCTACGCCAGCGCGGAACTTCCCGAGCTTGACGTGTCGTTGCGCGGCGCGGTCTCCATCGCCCGGCGCCTGCAGGACCCGCTCGCCGAGCTTGTGAAGATCGACCCGAAGTCCATCGGCGTCGGCCAGTACCAGCACGATATTTCCGAGACGAAGCTGTCGCGCTCGCTCGACGCGGTGGTGGAGGATTGCGTGAACGCCGTGGGCGTGGACGTGAACACCGCTTCCCCGCCGCTTTTGGCGCGCGTTTCCGGCATCAGCGAAAGCCTTGCCAAGAATATCGTGGCGCATCGCGACGCCAAGGGCGCGTTCAGGAAGCGCTCCGAGCTTCAGGAGGTGCCGCGGCTTGGGCCGAAAGCCTTCGAGCAGGCGGCGGGTTTCCTGCGCATTCCGAACGGCGACGACCCGCTCGACGCCTCGTCGGTGCACCCGGAGGCGTACCCCGTCGTGCGCAAGATCGTGGCCGCGGCCAAGACCGACATCAAGAAGCTGATCGGCAACGCGCCCGTGCTGCGCGGCCTTCAGCCGAAGGCTTTCGTGGACGAGACCTTCGGTCTGCCGACCGTGACCGACATCCTGCGCGAGTTGGAGAAGCCCGGCCGCGACCCGCGCCCCGCGTTCAAGACCGCGACCTTCCAGGAGGGCGTGGAGAAGATTTCCGACTTGAAGCCCGGCATGGTGCTTGAGGGCGTGGTGACGAATGTGGCGGCGTTCGGCGCTTTCGTGGACATCGGCGTGCACCAGGACGGGCTCGTGCATGTGTCCGCGCTGTCGAAGACCTTCGTGAAGGACCCGCGCGACGTGGTGAAGCCCGGCGACGTCGTGCGCGTGAAGGTGATGGAGGTGGATCAGCCGCGGAAGCGCATTTCGCTGAGCTTGCGGCTCGACGATGCGGTTGGCGGCGCGGGCGAGCGTCCGCAGGGCGGCGCGCCGAAGGGGCCGGCGCCCAAGACGATGAGCGCCGCGCCGAAGGCCGGCAAGCCCGACGCGGGCGGCGGCGCCTTCGCCGACGCCTTCCGCAAGGCGGGGCTCACGGGGCGGAAGTAGATCGAGACGAGTCGCGCCTTGCCGGATTTCATCCAGCGGGGCGTTTTGCCGATCGCGGCGGAGGCGGCCGCGCGGTTCCGCGCTGTCACGCTGGCAGCGCCAGCACCGGGCAGGGCGCGCGCTGGATGACCTGCTCGGTGGTGCTGCCCCGAAGCGCGTCGAGAAACCCGTGGCGCCCGGCGGTCGGCATGACCAGGAGATCGGCGAGATACGTGTTCGCCGCCGTCACGATGGCCGCGACCACCGGGCCTTGCAGCAGCGCGACGTCCAGCCGTTCGCCCGCCGGCCCGGCAAACTCCACCGCGCTTTCGCCGACATGCACAAACCGTTGGGCGAAGGACAGCCGCCCCAAGAGATGACGCATGTGCAGAAGCGCGCGCTGAGGCGCCGGGTCGCGGGCGACGGGCATCATCACGGTCTGCAGGTGCATCCGGCCCGTTTTCGAATCGACGAAGGGGCGGGCTTTCGGCCCTATGAACAGCGCTGGCACGCGCGTTTTTTGCGCAATGCCCTCCGAGACGGACCCGGAAAGCCAGCGGTGCAAGCCCTCGGCGCCCTGCGTCGCCATCACCACGAGATCGGGACGATGCGTGATGAGAAAGTCGGCGACGCCGCGAAGCGGGTCCGCATGCTCGATCTTGACCTTTCGCACCCGCACACCAAGCCTCTCCTCCACGCCGGAATGCGCCGCGCCGGGCGGCAGGAGATCCCAGCGCTCAAGCGTTTCGCGCACATGCGGAAAGGAAGCCCATTCCTCGCCGCCGCCAGGAGACCTGACATGAATGAGATCGAGCCTGCAGCGGAATTCGATCGCAAGGCGCAGCGCATGCGCGAAGGCTTCGGCGCTCGCCTCGGAAAAGTCGGTCGGATGAGCGATGGCTTCGATGGTTTCCTCGGGCATGGGAATGCTCCTTGCGGGATGTGGGCCGAAAACGCCTGGGGACGATTGAACTCCGCCGGGCTCCTTTTAAGAGCGGCGGCGCGCGGCGGCAACCAGAGGTTTTGAATGATGGACAACTAATAATTCGAGCGGGTGGCAAAAGCGCGGCCATCGCCGGGAGATCGACCGCGGCTCGAAGCCGTAGATTCTGACGGGGCTGCTCCCCTTTTTCGAGAAGGGCCGCGAGGCCAGAATGGCGGCCCCTGTTCGGATTGCTCGGCCGCCGACGTTCCACGCGCGCCCCGCGAAATCCACAGGCGCGCGCGGCGTCTTGCATCAAGGGCGCGGGCGGGATTAAGTCACGCGAACGAGGATCACAGGGGATGCAACCCATGAACGTCATGCACGCGGTTCTAGCGCTCGGTTTGCTTGCCGGCGCCTTCAAAGGCGCCGAGGCGCAGGTGCTGAAGAGGGCGCCGGACAGCCGCGAGCAGGTCATCTATTCCTACGCGCCGATTGTGAAGATCGCCGCGCCCGCGGTGGTCAACGTCTATGTGCGCCAGCGCGTGCGGCGCGAGTCGCCCTTCAACAACCCGATCTTCGAGCAGTTTTTCGGCCATGAGTTCGGTCAGAGCGAGCGGCTTCAGCAGTCGCTGGGCTCGGGCGTGATCGTGGCGCCGAGCGGCGTCGTGGTGACGAACAATCACGTGGTGCAGGGCGACACAGGCGCCGAGATTAAGGTTGCCCTGGCCGACACGCGCGAATTCGACGCGAAGGTTCTGCTCAAGGATGAGCGCACTGACCTCGCGGTGCTGCAGATCAAGAGCACGGATATCGAATTCCCCTATGTCGGCTTCGCGGATGCGGATCTGCTTGAGGTTGGCGACCAGGTGCTCGCCATCGGCAACCCGTTCGGCGTCGGCCAGACGGTGACGAGCGGCATCGTCTCGGCGCTGGCGCGCACGCGCGTCGGCATCTCCGATTATCAGTTCTTCATCCAGACGGACGCAGCGATCAATCCCGGCAATTCGGGCGGCGCGCTCGTCGACATGCAGGGACGCCTCGTCGGCATCAACACGGCGATCTTCTCGAAAAGCGGCGGCAGCCAGGGCATCGGCTTCGCGATCCCCGCCAACATGGTGCGCGTCGTGGTGGAATCGGCGCTCCAGGGCGGCACCGTGCGGCGGCCCTGGCTTGGCGCGAGCCTGACGGAGGTGAGCCCCGAGATCGCGAACGCGGCGGGCCTCGACCGCGCGGCGGGCGCGCTTGTCAACGAGGTTTTCGAAGGCGGGCCTGCGCAATCCGCCGGGCTTCGCGCGGGCGACATCATCGTCGCGGTGGACGGCAAGGAGGTTTCCGATCCGAACGCGTTCACCTATCGCTTCACCACGCGGGGCGCGTCCGGGGAGGTCACGTTAGAGGTGTTGAGGGCCGGTACGCGCCGCAAGCTGACGGCGCCGCTGATGGTCGCGCCGGAAACGCCGCCTCGCGACGTGCGCGAACTTTCGGGCGCCAACCCGCTCGCCGGCGCCAGGGTCGCCAATCTGTCTCCGGCCGTGGCCGACGAGCTTTCGATCGGCGAAACCGCGGGCGTCGTGGTGATGGAGACCGAAGCCTATTCGACCGCGCGCCGCTTCGTTCAGCCGGGCGATATCATCGTGGAGGTCAACGGCGAAAAGGTCGAACTCGACGAAAAGCCTCGAAAAGGCCGTCGCCAAGAGCGTCCGCGGCTGGCGCATGACGATCAAGCGCGGCGGCCAATTGCAGACGGTGCGCGTCTTCATCGGGTGATGCGGTTCCGCCGGGCCAAGCCCGCTCGGCGGCCATCCTGAGAAGCGCTGATG
>CAVVJJ010000007.1:0-57160 GCA_963748525.1 uncultured Alphaproteobacteria bacterium | reverse complement strand
CCCCAATAATCACCAAAATCAAAGAAAACGTATTGATTTCAGGGACTCCCGCGCATTAGTCCGGCGAATGAAAGTCCTGGAACATATGAAGAACCGACAAGTCCGGGGGTGTGCCAGGGGGTGCAAACTGACCCTTGAGAGGACGCCTGTGTTCTCGAAGCATTCTTGGGTGGACGGCGGACGGCGCTCGTGAGGGAAATTGTCATCGACACCGAGACCACCGGGCTCGAGGTCCGAGAGGGCCATAGGATGGTTGAGGTCCCCGATCCATTTTTTCGCGTCATCGACGCCTTGGAGCTGGCCCGCCGCAAGCTGCCTCGCGCGCAAGACGCTGGACGGTCTTTGCGATCACTTTGAAGTGTACCGGCACGAACGGGACAATCACAGCGCGCTACTGGACGCTCAGCTTCTCGCCGAAGTCTATGCGCATCTGACTGACCGCAAGGCGTCCCAGGTTGTGTTCGATCCTACGTCGGCCGCCTCGGTGGCCGTGGTGACTATCGCGCGGCGGCAGGCGCCGCTTCCGCCACCGCCTGTCTGAGGCCGAACTGGCCGCGCATGCGGCGCTTGTTGCAGAGCTGGGACAGGCCTCCTTGTGGCGTCGCTGGGGTAGTGGGGCGGCGGCACGCCGCCAAGTGAGCCGAACGCCTCGCTTGGAGAAGCGAGGCGCCCGGCGGGTCCGGTTAGTGGCGCTTAGTAGGGCGCTGCCAGACCAGGCTGTACTTGTCGCCTTCGTCATCGGCGAAGAGCGAAGCGTAGATCGGAGCCGGCAGGGCCGGATCGTCGAACTTCAGCGAGAGGTAGTCTCTCCCTGCATCCGAGGTCTTTTCCCACGCGGCGCCCAGCTCGCTTCCGCCAGAAAAGATGCGGTATTGAGGGGCGCCGTCTCCGCCGGCTTCGGACAGCACGAGCTCCATTTCGGTGTTGAGGGCCAAGGTGCGCACGCGCCCTTTGTAGCCGTGTTCCGTCTTGGAGAAGGCGCCGATCTTAGCCATGTGAAGTCTCCTGTTTCTAATCGGGCTTTGATGATCGCAGCCTCGATGGCGATTTTTCTGGACGGGATGATCGCCCTGCAGGCCGCCGGCACGGCGAGGCCCGCAGCAAAGCGGAGGATGACAAGGGACCTGTTTTTTGCTTGGCGATGCAAAGGGCTCCCGCAGGGGCCCGGCGGAAAAAACTGGGACACGTCATTGCGGAAAGCGATCAAGGCGCAGCCGGTCTTGGCCCAGATTCGCTAGATCGAGGTCGCGCGTCATCGCCCCGATGCAGGAGACAATGGCTATGCGGACGCCTCTCTGGAGCACGAAACAGCACAGAGCCTCGCGTGCTTGACCAGCAATACTGAAGTGGGGAACGTGGAAGTGAGGCGGGGATAGCGTCCCACCGGCAGCTAAGGAAGCGAGCTTGTTTTAGGCGCGGGCTTCGGATGCAGGGAGAGACTACCTCCTGCCCGTCGCTCGACGATCCCCTTGTAGCCGCGCCGGTCTCGCCGATTGCGCCGTTGAAGGCGACTTGCCGCCTGGCAGCCCCTGCGGAGCCGCCCGCGATCCGCAGCCTCGCTTCTCCAAGCGAGGCGTTCGGCTTGCTCGCCGCCTTCAGGCGGCGTTGGTCTCAGATGGGTCGGAAGCCGAAGTGTCGCGCGTCGAAATTGGCCCAAAAAAACATGCCTGCTAACAGATCTGACAGCGGCCAATTTGCAGCGCCACACTTCGCATCGAAAGCGACAAGGCTCGATGAAGCGTACACGTGCGCCGACTTCGGAAGCAGACGCAAAGCAAGTGTATTTGCCGAAGGGGTTCAAGAAAGCTTGTGATCACCGCTGAGATAGCGCTCGCCTAATCGCCAGAACTGTCCGAACGCTGCAAGCAGAAGCGAACCGAGGAACACCGGATTCACCAGCCAAGAGGTGGGCAGTTCGTGGACCGGGACCAAGAACGCATCGATGCCCGCGGGCGGGTGAATGGTGCGAGAGAAGATCATGAGGAACGTAGCGGCGCCGACGGCCACGGCGCTCGACGCTTCGCCGGGACCGATTATCGAAAAGCAGAGTATTCCGCACGCACATGAAATCACATGGCCGCCGACAATTGCCCGCGCTGTCGCAGCTGGGCTATCCGGCAGCGCCATCACCAGCACGATGGAGGTGACGAATGGAACCCTCGTCAACGGTTGGCCTGTCAAACGGGCGAGTATCTCCATGATGGCGATTGCTATCGCCGCTCCGACAGCCCGATAGGCCCAAATCATTTTCCAAATACCCACATCGCCGCTTTTGTTTTGCATAGGTAAAGCCGCCTGCGTTTCCGGTCAACACGCGGGGCGTTTAAAGCGCTCCAACCCAAGAGAATGCGCGGCGCAATTCGGCCTCGCCCTGTTTCTCGTACCAACGGCCATGAGCGAGAATAATACGCTCCGGTTTCCAGGAGAGCATCTTTTGCACGGCCGCTCTGAGCTGCGACCGCCGGCTCGCAAAGGTCAAGCGCAAATCTCGGGGCGTTCCGCCGTGCGGGTCCAAGACGCCGCCTGCGCGAGCGAGGAGTTGCAAAGAGAGAGACCCAAGCTTGTGCGGCTCGAAATTCTCAATGAGGTCGGTCAGGATCAGCGTGCGTGTGGCGTAGTGGAAGAACTCAACCTCGGTCATGTAGCCGCCCGCGATCGGCAACGTCGCAAGCTCCGCATCCCATGGATATCCACTTTCTTTGTCCAGGGGCAAGCCATTCAGAACAAATTGCTTCCGGGCCTGCTCCTGGATGCGCGGCGCCAGATACAACATCGCGTTCGGGTATGCCGACGCCCACTCCGACAGCCAGGAGTAATGAATGCGATTTGGACCAACGATCCAAGCCGGAGCGCCAATGGCGTCGACTTGCATTTTTAGAGACTGAGTGAGAGGCGTCGGCGAATGGACGAACAGTTGAGCGCCCGCCCTGATGACGGTCATGCGAGTTGAGAACGGAAACTTGAGGAGCGGCAAGCCAAACCGAATCGTGGGGCCATCCACGATCCATAGATTCTCGGCTACGGGCTTGAGCGTATTGAGCGGCGGATATGTAAGAGAAGCGCTCAGGCGCATTTGATCAACACTGCATCAAAGCAATAATCTTAAAGAGCAGGTCTGCAATCGGTCTCTCCGAGATATTTCGTTGCTTCTAACTGCTTTTCGTTAAGCTTCTCAGGAAAGCCGAGGAAGCTCAGTGGCGCAATATCAAAACAGGCTCCCTGGAGGTGACGCCGCAATTGGCGATCAGAAAAATAATCATGGCCGCCACGACGCCGTAAAGCGCGAGAATTGCATAAAGCGCCGACATTTCAGCAACCCCCAAGGCCAATCTTCGATCGGCCGGTCGAAGCGGGGAGATACGGATCTTTCCATCGACATGATCAATCACATGAGATCGACACGCCGAAATATGCCCCAACCGGCCGACTCCAGGAGTGGAGACCTGCAGGCTAGCTCGCGACGCCTTTCCTGGCCGTGGCTGGCGCTATACAATTTGGCAATGTCATTCCCAAGGGCGGTAGGTTTCGCTAATAAAAGCGAATAACCGATTGCGATCTCAGGCGCGGCTGCTCAATGTGCGAGCGTCTTTGGACCCACTCCTTCAAACCGAAATCGTGTCCCGTGCGCTTCCTCAGGCTTCTGCGATCCGCAGCTTTTCGCTTCTCCGCCATCTACGGCGTGGTCTTTGGAGCCTCTGTAGTATTTTTGGGTTTGATCGTATATTGGATCACCGATGCAGCCTTAGAGCGGCAACTTAAGTCTCGCCTCCAAGTTGAGGCAACTCTTCTTGAGAGTAGGTACAACAGAAACGATGTGGGTCAATTTCTGAGCTACCTCGAAAAACGAGAACAATCTCAAAAATCTCTAGGTTTTTTGTATTCTTTTTCCGACTCGGAGTTGAAAAGCCGGGTGAACGCACTGGATATGAAGGCGCCGACCTCAGGATGGAGCACTCAGATCAAGCGCGACGAGGAAAGCGGCGAGACAACAAATATACGCGTCTACACCATTCATCTTGAGCCCAACGCCACTCTCTCTGTCGGGAAAGACCTATCGAACATTGCAGACACGGAAAACGCAATCCTTAACGCATTTGCCTGGGTGATCGGCGCGACGGTTGTTTTGGCGCTCGCCGGAGGCTTGTTCATCAGCCTGCGCTTTCTCGCGCGCGTGGATGGCATGGCGCAGGCCGCGGAGCAAATCATCGGCGGCAATCTGCAACATAGGCTTCCCAGCCTCAAAACCGGTGACGAACTCGATTTCTTAGCGCAAACGCTCAATCGAATGCTCGACCGCATCAACGAACTCATGGAAAGCGTGAGGCAGGTATCGAGCGACATCGCGCACGATCTGAGGACGCCGCTGTCGCGCTTGCGCCAGACCCTGGAGGCGGCGATCCTCGTATCGCGCCCGGAGGATGAACTGCGGAGCGCCATCGGCCATGCCATCGAGGAGACCGACGGCATCCTCGAGACCTTCGGGGCATTGTTGAGAATTGCCCAAATCGAAGCTGGAACGCGGCGCCGGGGGTTCGCTTTGTTCGATTTTTCGGCCCTCGTCGCGGACGTCGCGGAGGCGTTCGCCCCCTCTATTCAGGACGAAGGCAAGTTCCTCAAATCCTTTGTCGAGGGCGGGGTGACCTTTGTTGGCGATCGCGAACTCCTAACGCAGCTGCTGGCCAACCTTCTTGAAAATGGGATCCGCCACACAGGGGTTGGAACGACCATAGAGGTGAGGCTGGCCTCCACGTCAGAGGAGATCAGTCTTGTCGTCGCCGACAATGGGCCAGGCGTCCCAATGGAATCGCATGAAAGGCTTTTCGACCGATTCTACAGGGCGGAGGCGAGCAGGACCAGCCCCGGCAGCGGATTAGGTCTGAGCCTCGTTAAGGCAATTGCCAACCTTCACGACGCAAAGGTGAGCCTTTGCGACAACAAACCAGGCCTCCTGTTCGATTTTCGATTCCCGAAGCGAACGATGCCAACGTCTATTGGGGCGAGCGCGCTTTCCCGATCATATATCCCGATCCGCGAATTGTCTGGATAAGCTCTCCATTTCGGCCGCGATCAATTTTAGCTCGCAGCCGACTAACCAACGTCTCCACAATGTTTGTCTTGGGATCGAAATGAAAATCCCACACATTTTCAAGAAGCATAGTCCTTGTAACGACACGCTCCGCGTTCAGCATCAAATATTCAAGAAGTTTGAATTCTCTTGGCTGGAGCTCAATTTTTATCTGACCGCGAACAACTTGGTGTTTGAGCCGATCAAGAACGAGATCTTCGACGCGCAAGACGTTTTCTGTGTTCGTCAATGGAGGCCGGCGGGCAAGCGCGTTGAGCCGCGCTACGAGTTCGGAAAAGGCGAAGGGTTTGGTGAGATAGTCGTCGCCCCCAGCTTCGAGACCTTCGACCCGATCATCGATGCCGCCGAGAGTTGTCAAAAACAGCACCGGGGTTTTCACCGAGGTCGCGCGCAAGGTTTTAACGACGGAGAGCCCGTCCATTCGCGGCAGCATGCGGTCGACGATTAGAACGCCGTAGCCAGGGTCGGTCGCCAAGAGAAGTCCCTGATGACCATCCGCAACCCAATCCACCGTATGCCCCAGCTGCCCGAGGCCCTTGCGGATGTACGCTGCGGTGTCTTGGTCATCCTCGATCAAGAGGCATTTCATGGCGTCCTCAAGTCCGTTCGAAGCAGTGATCTCTCCAAAGGATGATCCACAGCGCTATGCGGCATTCTTTCCGGGCCTATACAAATTCGCAATGTTTGGCCGACGCTGAGCCGGCGGCTTCTTTAAGTGAACCGTTATGCCCACAATCGGCCTCGAAAATATCCCTGTCGCTTTCGAAATTTAAACAAAATTCATTGCGTTATCTTCATCTGTAAGCTTTACGTAGCGGTTGAGCGATCAGCAGCTTGGCCTTTTGGTTGCATTAACCGTCGTTGTTCTTCGCGTGTAGATTAGTGTTCGCATAAAAAGAAGATTACTTTGTGGGGGAGACGCCGGCGATTCATGACAACACAAGATCGACCGCGTTATGGCGTGGCGCTGATCGCGTTTGCGGCCGGCATGGCGCTTCTCGCTTCGCCGTGGCTTTCGGGCGCCGTAACGATACCCTTCGACGCGAAGGCGCATTTCCAGGCGCAGCTTCAGTTCCTCGCAAATGCGCTCCACACCGGGCAATCCCCGTTCTGGACGCATAACGTGTTTGCCGGATCGCCTCAGATCGCCGACCCGCAGTCGTTCATTTTCTCTCCGGCGCTTTTGCTCGCCTACCTTGAACCTGCGCCGAGCTTTCGAGAGCTCGATCTTTATTGCTTCGGCCTGTTGGCGATCGCCGGCTTGTCCGTGGTGATGTTTTTCAAGGATCGCGGCTGGCATCCTGGCGGCGCCGTGGTGGCGGGGCTCGCCACGGCCTTCGGCGGCTCGTCGATTTGGCGCATCCAGCACATCAAGCAGATCGAATCCTTCGCCTTCCTCATCCTGGCGCTTTGGCTTCTGGAGCGCGCGCTCGAACGCAGAAGCATTTTCTACGGCGCTCTTTCAGGCGCCGCCGCGGGCTTCATGATCATGGAGCCTGGACAGGTGGCGATGCTCGGCTGCTACCTGCTCGCGGGCTATGCGCTCCATTATTGGCTCAGCCAGCCGAGATTTTGGACGTCGGTGCGGCGCTCGCTTCCGGCGCTTGTCTTGGCCGGGCTTACGACGACGCTTCTCGCCGCCGCGCCGATCCTGTTCAGCCTTCTGTTCGTGCTCAGTTCGAACCGGCCTGAAATCCCCGTCACGGAGGCGGTCCGCGGCTCTTTGCATCCCGCGTCGCTCCTGACGGCGATTGCGCCCAATCTCTATTCCGTCCGGGGAGAACTCCCCTATTGGGGACCCGGCAGTTTGGAATGGCCGGCGGAGTGGCTGTCGATGAGCGAGAATATGCTCGAGGTCTATATCGGCGCGCTGCCTGTTTTGCTTCTGTTGGCGGTGGGACTTATCAAAGGGCGGCTTTGGTCCCGCGAGATCAGCTTTTTCTCCATCGCCCTGGTCGCGCTCCTGATCTACGCGCTCGGACGTTATTCCTATGTTTTCACTTGGCTCTACGCCTATATCCCGGGCGTCGATCTGTTCCGGAGGCCCGCGGACGCAACCTATACGCTCGGCGCAATGACGGCTATCGCTTCGGGGTACTTCCTGCATCTGCTCCTCACCGGCAAAGAGAGCCTTGGCGGCAAACGGAGCTACGCCGTCTTCATTGTCCTTGCCGGTCTGTTCGCTGCGACCATCGCCATCGCCGCGGCTTACGGCCATATCCAATCCGCAATTGGGCCGGTCGCGCTGTCGGCCGCCATTTTCGCCGCCGGTTGGCTTGTGCTGGTTTTCGCGCAGCGCTATCGCGATGAATACGCCGCCGCGACAATCGCGCTGCTTGCAGGCTTCGTGACGCTCGACCTCGCCATCGGCAATGGGCCGAACCGGTCCACGGCGAAGCCGCCCTCGAAGTATGAGGAGCTTCGCGCCGATACGGCGAACGAGACCGTCGCCTTCCTGAAAAGCCATCTCAGCCGGCCCGCAGGCGACGCGCATCGCGACCGTGTCGAGATGGTGGGGATAGGCTTCGAATGGCCCAATCTCGGCCTCATCCATAACTTCGATCACGTCATGGGTTACAATCCGGTCCGGCTCGAAGCGGCGGTTGACGGCATCGGCGCCTCCGAAACCATCGCGGAGCTGTGGGAGAGGCATTTCACGGCGCTCTTTCCATCCTATCGCTCGCTCATGGCGGACATGCTGGGGCTTCGCTATATCGCGATCAAAAAGCCGGTTGAGACCGTCGACAAGGCGTTGCAACCGGGCGATCTCAAGCTCGTCGCCCGAACCTCCGACGCCTACATTTACGAGAACCCCCGCGCTTTCCCGCGCGTCTTGCTCGCCCAGAACTGGCTTCCGGCCGATTTCGGCAAGCTCATGAAGGATGGGCAATGGCCTAAATTCGACCCGGCGCGCACGGTGCTTCTCGACGGGATGCCTTCGCGGCTTCTGACCTCGCGCGTCTCGCCGGTCTCGCTTTCCAGTCCAACCGTCGTTCTGAAGAAATACGAGAACACCGAGATCGAGATAGACGTGAACGCTCCCGCGGGCGGGTTCGTGGTCCTCAACGACATCTGGCATCCCTGGTGGTTCGGCGAAGTCGACGGCAAGCCGGCGGAGGTCCTTCGCGCCAACGTGCTGTTCCGGGCGATCCAGGTTGCGCCGGGTCGCCACACGGTGCGTTTCGAATTCAGGCCAGTCGAAGGCGCGATCAAGGAGATCGAGACGCGCTTCTACGGTCCGCCTCAGATGCAATCGCCGGCGCCGCTCGCCACGCGAAACAAATCTCAGGCAAGCGCCGGTTTCTTCCCAAAATCGATAGGCTGATCCACGAGTGCTTATAACCAGGAAATCGTTCTGCGTGATCGCGTTTGTGTCCTTAGCGTTAGGATGGGACGTAAGCAATCTTCGCGCCGCCGAATCGCCCTCTTGTCCCGCAAAAAGTTGCTCACAAGCAAAAACCAACTGCCTTAAACGATGCCATAGATTTTGCAGTCACTGCGACGACAACAGCTATAGATGTCTTCATTGCGAGTCGGCCTATGAAACCTGCCTACAAAGCGGCGTATTCGATGGCAATGTGTGCCATCTGAGTGGGCTAAAGAAGATTGAAGAATAGCCCCAACTTATGGCTTATTTGGTCATGTCTGAATGGGCCGCATCAAGATCCCGTAGCCGACATGAAAAGCTGGGCTGCGCGGAAAAAACGGCAGGACCGCTTCCGGCCTCAAGCACCATACGGGCATGACGATTGCTTGCGGACTCGGCCCCATCGTCATGAAACACAATGCCGTGACGCCGGCGGGCACGCCGAGAAAGAGAAGAAGAAAGAGCAAGCATCGACCATCAGGTCCGTCTCCTCTTTCGCGCCGCGGGATTGTAGGCGATCGCCGCGTGGTGCTCGCAGTAGGGCGTGGCTAAGGACCTGCGGCGCCCGCAGAAGTGGAAGCCGTCTTCCTTCGGATCGCCGATCGGCCAAAGGCACATGCCGTCCTTGAGGTCGAGCAATTTGAGGCGGCCTTCGGGCGCCGGCTCATCAAGGTCCGGCATCGCACGGAGCGGTATGATGGTCGCCGCTTTACGCTCTTGCGGTTGCGGCTTCTTCTTGGGGGCGGTGTTGGTAAAGGCGCCATACTGCGCCTGCGGGGACCGCGCCGGGAAAAGCGCGACGTTCGAGCGCGGGCGGGCGGTTCTGACGCGAGACGTGGTCGCGCGGCCCGCGAGCCCTAGGCGATGAACCTTGCCAATAACGGCGCTGCGGCTGACGTCCCTGAGTTTTGTGGCGATCTGACTTGCGCTCAGGCCGTCGGCCCAGAGCTGCTTGAGAAGCGCGACGCGTTCGTTGGTCCAGCCGCCGCACTGTGCCGAAGAGCATGCGGATGCGAGGCTGTCAGCAGTCGCGGGGAGTGTCGTCTCCGGGCGCGAGCTGGGCGCCTGGCTCGATACTTTGCTTTCCATCTTTCGCCTTCCTCTTGACCGTCACGTCAATGAAGGCGATCGGGCGACCGCGCCTTTTCAGGATGCGTTCCGCATCCTTTCGAAGCAGGGCGCGCGACCATTCAGACAGAGTTGTGCCTTCCAGTTCAGCCGCCTCCTCGAAGGCGGCTTTCTCCTCTGGCTTGCAGCGAACGAGGATCCGGGCGGTGAGTTTTCTGGCTCTCATGACGCCCTTTGTGAACGTACGCACAACGTATGTCTATCGCCTTCTTGAAATGTACGTACAATGATAGTACAATAGATATACGCGAGAAGCAACAAGAACCATCCCTTGTCGCTTCCCTCGCGAGGATCAACCGACCATTCTCGATTTGAGAGAGAGGTCAGGAACGTAGAACAAGACACACGACGCAAGTCATGATGAAGCGTAGCCCCCTAAGGCCTGGAATCCTTAGGGGGTTTTCTTTGAATAGAAGGCGGACGGTTACGCGCCGTGATTTGAAAGGTGATTCTAACGCTTCTTCTAGTTGCTGCGCTTGTACACAAGCCAGCCCGCAAAAAGACTTGGCGGCTTATGGGAAGAAGACCGCCGCTTCCGGCGATTCCTTTCGGCTCGACAATTGCCCTGGATAAGACGGCGGGAGGGTCGCAATAGCCGCCGCCGCCGGCCGTCTGTTCGGTGAAATTGCGAACATGAATAAAGCCGGCAGGCCTCGCGGCGTCCGGCTTATGCGTCGTTCTGGCGTGGGAGTTCGCTTACGAAGCGGCGTCCCCGGGTTTCGGCTGGATACGTCTTGCCGCTTCCATGAGCCAATCGGCGAGCGCGAGCCGCACTTGCATCGTCAGGCTAGGTTTTGGTTGTTCGCTTGGGAGCGGGAACTTCCAGACCAGGACCTCGTTCATCGGGATTTCTTCGCCAGGCGCGAGACCGACGAGAGACATCAGACGCGCTCCAGATCTTTCAGACGCTGCTCGATCAGCGTAAGGCGAAGAGCGACGCCTTTGACCGCAGAGTTTCCTTCGGCGACTTCGGCGCGCAGCTTCAATATCTCGGATTTGAGCTCCGCTTTCGTGGCCGCTGCTTCGGCATCCACTTTCTCGAAGCGGTCGCGAATTTCGGCGCGCATCTCGCGCAACAGGGCAAGGGTGTGATTTTCCGGTTCGTCGGCCATGGCGTCACTCTAGCGTTTTCGGGTTTCAAAAGATAGGCCGGCCTTGCGCCAGTGACGGCGGCGATCGCCGCCTTGGCGTCGTTCAAGAGCCTGAAGGTTCGGGGTAGGAGGGTTCCGGCAGGAGCCTCAGCGCAACAGGGCCGCAATGCGGTGGGGCGCCAGCAATGGCGGACCCAGGAGCCGTTCGGGCTGGCCATCGACAAGCATCTGATAGTGTTTGTTGCAAACGGCTGGGCGCCAAGACGCCAGTGTGCGTCGCACAAGGAGCGGCAGCTCCGGAAAGAGGCTGCCTTGGGAACAAGACTTTGGTTTCAGCTGAGCCCCACTCGATAAAAAATGGAGGGCCGAGGCTCTCCTAAGCGGCTTTGGCGACGGGCTCGCGCTTGCGCTTGGTCTCGCGCCTGGCGATTTCGACAAGACCTTTTTCTTGCCAATGCTTCGCCCAACCCCGGAAGGTGGAGGGGTGGACGCCAAGCTTTTTCGCGAGAGAGTTCGCAGAGGCGATGATGAGTTTGCCGTCTGTCGTAGTGCTCAGAGCCATCGTTCGCAGCGCTTCCAGCGCTTCGTCTTTGGTCATCCTGCGCGGTTTTGAAGCCGCGCGCTTGTTGTTGGACGCAGCCGACGAGGATCCGCGTTCGCCGTTGGCGTTATGCTCTTCGCCCAAGCTCCAAAGGATCGATGCGAGCATCATTCCTCCCATTGGAGTGAATTCGAGGAGCATGGAAGGCAGCAGAGGTAAGAGCTGCCCAATCTTCTCGGCGGAGAGCGGCAACCAGGCCGCCATCGCCGACGATTGAGGATCGATGCTTTTGGGCGCATCCGGGGCGTTCTTGAGCTCGGCCTGCGCCTTCGTGAGGTCCTCGCGGGCCTGGTCGGCTTTGCGAGCTCCAACGAGTTCGCTTTTGAGCTGGCCGATCTGCTCGCAAGCCGCCTTGGCCGGCTGGCCGTAAGGCCTTTTGCACCCATTCGTGTCGGGCGTTTCCAGCAGGCGGTTGATGTCCTGCTGAACTGAAGCCTCAGACCGGACGCCTTCGTAGGTCGCGACGCGCGCCTTGGCGCCCGCGACAGCGGCCTCGGCCCGGGCGCGGGCGTCGAGTTTGCCTTGCCGCTCGCTTTGGACTTGATCGCGTCCGACGGCCGAGGAGCCGAGGACCGCGATCATGGTGTAGCCGTGCAAGAGCACGCCGACACCGAGCAGCGCCGCGGCGGCGAGAATTTCGCGCCGCCGCAGACAGATGCGAAAGCCGGCCAGCCAGGATAGCTTGATCGCTTCCGAGATGGCGGCGGCCCAGGCGAGCGTTGTGGCGGCCTCGCCGGGCGACATGACTTTGGCGGCGCCATAATTGAGGATCGCGCCGCAAACGGCCATTGCGACTGCCGCGCCGCCAATGCAGACAGCCGCTGACCGATGAGATATGAGTCTCATCGTTCATCTCCTTGAAGGGAAAGGTGAATGGCGCCGGCGGTAGGTACGAAGCAGCCGCAGGCGTTTCCGCTTTGCGCGGTGGGCAAAGGGACAAAAAAACCGGGCGCGTTACCCGGTCTTGCAATCAGTTTTGTGAATTCTTCTACGACGCTCTTCGCTTTGACTTGCGAGGCGCGTCCGGCGGATTTGCCTCGATCTCCCACACGTCGTGAGCGTCTTTGACGATCTGAGCGGCGGCGGTTTCGGAGTATCCGAGATTATGAAGCATCAGCTTCGCTTGCCGTCTTGCTGCTCGGATTTGCCTGTCTCTCTCCACCCCGGACGCCCGCGGTCCCAAAGGCCGCATGCGCCAGAGCCGCTCGATATAGGCGTCTTGAATCTCTATCAGGGTCATGGCGTTCTCGCCTCTAACTTTCATTATTCTCGCCCGCGGCGGCGCCGCCCTCTCACTCGAAGGGCTCGCCACGAGATTTTCGGTTGAAGGAAAGCGCTCGCCGGTGAAGCCGGGGCTTGCCGCCCCAGCTCCGGAAGGTAGGTTTGCAGCCGTGGAAAGGGGGGAAGCCCCTGCGCTTGGCGGGCGCAGGGGCGCGGACGGCCAGGAGACGAGCCGCCGCGAAACCGTGCTCTTCGATTTGATGGTCAGGCGTTCTGTGGTATTCACAGACGGTGGATGTCACATCTCCATCGAGGGGAGAGCCAAGCGCTGGAACGCTTGGACCGACTCTCCCCCGGAATGATTACTCCATCGACGATCTTGGCCATTCTTGCGCAGCGACCTAAGTCCCGCGCTCTCGCGCTCTTTCGGGGAAGAGCCAGGCTTTCGCCCGGCCCCCCATTGACTCAGCACATTCCATAATCTTCGCCATTCGGACGGCGTCGCCCCTGCAGAATGTTCTTGCCACGCTCGACGACTCCCCAAGCGACCTCGCCGTTGCGATCTGGCGCAAAGGCGTAGATGTTGACGCCGTCGGCCGCATCGACTGACACTTGGTCTTTTTTGCGCTGTGCTTGGTCGATGGCGTGGTTGATTTCTTTCAGGTAGCGCGCCTTGGTAGCAATTATAGATCGCGACATGTCACATCTCTCCGGGGTGGAGCCAAGCGCTGGAACGCTTGGATTTGCTCCACCCCGAAAGAGCGCCAGGGCGGCGTCGGGCGCGCGCTGCGCCCCGTCGCAAGTCTTGTCGAGGATCGGTGAACCGATGCAGCCACGGCTCTCTTTGAGAGCTGTGGCGGCAGGCCCCGCTGGGCCTGCCGCTTAGCCGGAAGCGGGTTCGCGGACAGCCTCTTCTCTGGGTCTCCGCGCTTCGCTCTCTCCCCGCATACCTCTCCCTCTCGCCAAGTCGGCCGGCGCCGGTCTTTGTCGGCGTAGCAGGAAGCCAAAGTCGGTCGGCTTTTGGATGAGGACGAACTGGGCGTTGCCTCGATCGCGAAGCGCATGAAAACCAGCCGCCAGGCGATTTCTCGCGTGCGCGGGAGGAGCGGAACTGCATCGTGGATAGAGCCGTGTGAGACTTCTCCCGTCACAGCTTTTGGCTCACATTCTTGTTCTTCTTTTGTTCTTGATTTGGTATCTTGGCGCGGTGTCCACGCCGCCGCCTATCGAACCGCCGACATCCGAAAATGTGCACTTGTATCGCGCCGCGGTGCTTGCGTGGCGGCTTGCGGAGCGCAATGAGCGTCTCCGCCTCGGCGGCGCCAAGCTGGTTCGCCCGCAGGTCGCTCAACAGGCTGCGATGCTCGCGGTGAAAGCGTTGGCGCCGGAAATGACCGATGACGCGGCTTGGCGCCTACAGCAGAGGGCGACAGCGTGGGCGGCTCAGGCTCATCATCTATGGTTCTGGAAGATCATCCCGCACAACGCCTACTCCTGACGAGCAGCCGGCTCTCGTTGAAGTCGCGGTCGGTCCATCCCATGAGCAGACCTCGATCGCTATGCGAAGGCCGACGGGGAAGCATCGCCAATCGCGTCCGCTGATTGCGGGATAGCGTCAGGCTTCGATGTCAATCTGCTCGGCGAGTTCCATCTCGATATTGAGGCCGAGGCGCTTCGCAGTTGCGGTAATTCTGGTAACCTGGCTAAACGGCCTCAGAGTTTGTGTTAAGAAAGTTACCTTCCCTGACCCGAAACAGACCAGACTGAATTGCCGTGACTCCGACCGCTTGTTTTGCCCGCAGCGAGAGTAAACTACGGGCTGCCTACCACGATGACCCTGCAGGGTCGATCTCCGCGTGGGCGGAGGAGCATTTCTTCAAACAGGCGAAAGAGGCCGATTGCTACCACTTGGAGTGGCATTGTGAACCTCCTTGTTAAGGGGCGACCGGCAATTTCTCAAGGTTGAGCCTCGGTTCGCCGCAATCCGAATTTGAATGTCAGTTCGGATTGCCTATAGTCCTCTAAGCTGCATCTCACTTAAGAGAACCGCCATGGCTAGGCGCTTTGACATCACCTCCGCAGCTGATTCTGATCCTTTATGGCTACAGCATTTGCTGGAACGCGCGATTGCTGAACGTTGGTGTACACGAACAAACTGCGGCACCTGCGCTTCAGAGCAACTACGCCAGGCATTGGGTCTTCTGGACAAGTCGCCATTGGGCCCCCCAAGATTTTTGCCGGTCACCCCGGACTATGCAGAGGCCATGGTTGACGGCCTCAGGGCTTGCGCGCCGCAGGCTAATATGACTCATCTATTGGAAGAAGGTGCGAGGTGGGTTCTTTACGAGGTGTGGCGCAACTTCGGCGATACATATTTTTCAAATCTTGACGGCACTTGGGCAGGTGAAGTGCTTGACCGAATGAGATCTCATTATCAGCGGCGACGAGATGCCCGTCGCATTCATGACGCTCGCCAAGGCGTGAAAATGCGCCACTGGAAAGAGTGAAGCATGGCTGTGCTAATCGAAGCCATCTCTGTTGCTATCAGGGCTGAGGTGCTCCATCAAAGTTATCCGGGCGGATCCATCGCGCCAACTGCTCTTCCCGTTCGAGTGCGTTCAGCTCGGCCCGGTGCAGGTTCTCCGCGATTTCCCCGAGTTCGGCCTGAACGTCGTCAATATCGTTTTCCCAATAGAGGAAGGTATCGATTTCTTCACGGCCGAGACGGCGCGCGGCCTCAAGCCTATGGACCAAGGTCAACGGTGGGATGCTTATCGGCTGCCTGGCGGCTCACACCCGCTTCCGTGTGCCGCAAAATGGCTAGGCACCTAAGCATCATGATCGTTGACAGTTGACGAAGGCCCGATTTCCCCTAGAAACTTTCTTCGAAAAGGCATATGGCCTTCAATTTGAGCGGGGCATTTTGATTGTTACATCCATTTGAAAAACCCCGGTGGGCGAAGGACTTTCGGCGCTTTTTGCCTCTCAAGAGCCAATTTATCCTGTCTGGCAATAGTCGGGACCGGTATCCGCGCCTTGAGGCAAATGGCAACTTAACGATACTGCCCCTCATCGCTTATCTTGGGGCCGAACTGATTGAAGCTGGTATCGAACGGGTCATTGCCTACGATCCAGCCCGCGGCTTTCGTATGCCGCCAGTCCCCGGCCGTGACTTGAGATCCGATCAAGCCTATTTCGCAGACCAAGGGATTGCGTTCGACAGCGCAGGCGCCGCGCCAGCTTCTATCGAGCGTTTTTTTGAGCTGACAGCAAAGCTTATTGCTGCGGCGCCCGAACCCTCAGCTGTGGTCGTGGACTTTGCCGCCCGGATGATCGTCCACCCGGAACGCCTCATCGATAACGAGCATCGCGGCTTCACCGGAGCGCTGATATCAGGGTTATCGGTCGAACCCAAATTCCATCCTAAAACGCGCCAACCCTATTACAACCCGCTTATCTTCATCGTCGAAAAGGAGGGAGACCTGCCGGACTGGCTGGCCATCAACAATCCCCGGCTGCGCCACATCCCGATCCCAAAACCCGACCACGTCATTCGCCGCGCGGTGGCCGCAAAGCTGATGAAAACGCTCGAGGGGGCTGCCAATGCGGAGCCGGCCGCAATCAAGAAGGCCGAGGATGCCTTTGTCGACGGCACCGAGGGCCTCCTTGCCGTGGATATCATCAACATCGTGCAGCTCTCGCGCAGCCCCGAGGAGCGTCTCACGGTAACCGACGCGGCGGAGGCCGTCCGGCGCTATAAGCTTGGCGTAACAGAGGATGTCTGGCGCCGCATTGACCGCCAAAAGCTGATGGGCGCCGATGAGTTCGTGCGGGCGCATGTTAAGGGCCAGGACCATGCTGTGCAGCATGTGCTCGATATCGTCAAGCGGGCGGCAACAGGGATCGGGGGGGCCCGCGGCGGGCGTCCGCGAGGCGTCGCCTTCTTGGCGGGGCCCACCGGGACCGGCAAGACCGAGCTTGCCAAGACCGTTACGCGTCTGCTGTTCGGCGACGAAAGCGCGTATATCCGCTTCGACATGAGCGAGTTCTCAGCTGAGCACTCGGATCAAAGACTGATCGGCGCGCCACCTGGCTACATCGGCTACAACACGGGCGGCGAGTTGACCAATGCGATCCGGCAGAAGCCGTTCTCCGTTGTGCTGTTCGACGAAATCGAAAAAGCACATCCCCGGATTCTCGACAAATTCCTGCAGATTCTGGACGATGGCGTACTGACCTCAGGCCGTGGCGAGCGGGTCTATTTTTCAGAAAGCCTCATCATTTTCACATCCAATTTGGGGATGACTCGCGCTCTTCCCGACGGCTCCCGCGTCGCTAATGCAGATCCAAACGAACCGCTCGATGAAATCCGCCTGAAGGTGCGGGCAGAGATCGAGCGGCATTTTAAGCTTGAAATAGCAAGGCCCGAGATCCTCAACCGCATCGGCGAGAACGTGATCGTCTTCGACTTCATCCGGCAGCCGGTGGCGCAGGAGATCCTGCATTTGATGGTCGATCGCGTGCTTGAGGACGTAAAGACCGGGCAGCAGCTGGAAATTTCTTTTAAGCCGGAGGCAGCTGCGAACCTCTGCGAACTCTGCCTGCGGGACCTCTCCAATGGCGGCCGGGGCATTCGCAACCAGGTCGAGGTTCATCTCGTGAACCCGCTTGCGCGTGCTCTGTTTGCGTTCGATCCTCAGCCCGGTGCCCGCATATCGATTACAAGTCTCACGCATGAGCGCGGCATTACGGCACTAACCCTATCGAATTAGGCAAGCGGGACGGGGGCGGGTGTCTATGGCGGCCGGTGTCGAGCTTGGTCTTTCGAAGGTGCACTTCCCAATAAGGGCGCTGGGTCCCGGCCAGCGGATCGGCATCTGGTTCCAGGGATGTTCCATCCGGTGCCCCGGCTGCATGAGCCGCGATACTTGGGTTGCGCCCCGAAGCTTTACCACCGTTGAGGCGCTGGTTGCAAAGATTGGGGTTTGGCTTCAGGAAGCGGACGGGATCACGATCTCAGGCGGTGAGCCATTCGATCAGCCCGCAGCGCTCGGCGCGCTTCTGGCACAGGTCCGGCTCTTGTCCGCGCGTACGATCCTGGTCTATTCCGGCTATCTTTTCGAAAGCCTCCAGGAAAAACACTCCCAGGCATTTGATGCCATTGACGTTCTCATCTCAGGGCCGTTCGACCGGACCCGGAAGGAGAAGTCTTTGCTTAGAGGATCGGCCAACCAACAGGTGCACTGTCTTTCGGAAAGTGGCGCCGCGCTATGGAGGCTTGTCGAGACAGGCGGCGGAGGTGGCCTCGATCTGATCGCCGAAGCCGATGGCGCGGTATGGATTGCAGGAATCCCCTCCCCCGGCGATCTAGAGCTGCTTGGGGAGCGGTTGCGGATGGCGGGAGTGCGAGCGGGAACATCCGCTGGGCGGCTGGGGAGAATCCCATGACCTACGTTCGCCTCTGCCCCAAGTGCCAGACTCTTCGTCCGCAGGAAGAGGATGCCCTCTGCTTGAATCAGACAGCGGACGGACCATGCTCCTTTCCGTTGTTCGACATTCATCCTACTCCTGCCGGACAGGATCCGCCTACGCAACCCCCCCCCGAGCCGGAACCGCCCGCACCCCAGCCGCCAGAGCCCAACGGGCCGCGCTGCCCCAATGGTCACGACGTGGAGCCAGACGACGCCTTTTGCCTCGCTTGCGGCGAAAAGATTGGGACGGGGCCGCCTCCACCGCCAAAGCCACGCAGCATTCACGATTGGCAGATCGTGGCGGAACTGCCGGCTTCTCCTGAAATCGGAGCTCTTTCTTGCCCGGCGCATCGATCCCGGGGAGGTCCGGCTGCTCAGATATTTGAAACCGGGCTTCGAACCGGACCCGGGCATCTATCCTGTTTTGCAACAACTTGACCGGTCGGAAATTGCCCGCCTCATCGGCCATGACCGTTTTGAAGGACGCGCCCTAGAGGTGTGGGAACACGTCGAGGGATGCACGCTCGGCGAGTTTCGCCATGAACTCATTGGCGACCGGGAGCGCATCGAACTTATAGCGGTATCGCTCATCCGGACGCTTGCTATCTTTGAGCAGCGCGGATTGCGGCATGGCAGCCTGCTGCCCTCCGTGATCCGGATTCGCGCAACCGATCCGCTCACTCTTTGCATCACCGATTTTGGGACCGCTCGGATCGCCGAGTTCGACGTGGAGGCGAGCCGGCTTGGGCAGACGAACCGCTATATGGCGCCGGAAGCTATCGCGGAGGCGTCGACTGCGGCATCCGATTGGTGGAGCCTCGGCATCATACTGCTTGAGCTTCTAACCGAAGGCCGCTGCTTTGAGCAGGTGCATGAGCGCGCTTTTCTTCTACATCTTGTTGCCCGCGGCATCACGCTTCCGGAAGAGCTGACGCCGCGCTGGCGTAATCTGCTCGAAGGCCTGCTTACGCAAAACCACGAGGACCGTTGGCTTGGGCACCAGGCGCTCCGGTGGGCGGACGGGGAAACTCATATCGCAACAAAGTACAAACAAAGACCCGTCCCTCAAACGGGTCCGGAGTTTGTCTTCGCGGGCCGGAAGTTAAGATCTTGCGCGGAACTGGCTTACGCGGCTGCGGAGGAAGCCAGTTGGGCCGAGGCGCTCTCCGCTCTCGCGAGCGGCCGGATCGCCAATTGGCTCAGCGAAATGGGGAAACCGCCGTCTGCTTTGGACACCATCAGAAGAATAAACGCCGATCGACGGCTCAGAGATCTCCATCCAGATTTTCCGCTGGCACTGGCGCTGGCCGCGCTCAACCCCGATCTGCCTCTTTGCGTCAAAGGGGAGCTAGTGACGCCGAGTGCGCTGCTGGCCGATCCTGGCACGGGGGCAAAGTGGCTCGCGCGCGAGCCGGTGGCGTATCTGCGCAAGCTCAAACGGCGCGCCGACGTTTGGCTCATCCAGCTGGCGGACAGGGCGGCACGCGTGCGCTCAAGGGCCAGGGACGTACGGCTTGGTTTGGACGAGGAACAGTTCACCGTCCTTCAGCTTGCGCCGTCACCAGCCGCACTCGAGTTCGCGGTGGCGCGCAAAGCGCGCGCTTTTTCCGGATAGCGGCCACCCCACATTGGCAAGCCTTATCGACCGGCGGACGCTTACCGACGAGGATCTTCTTTTGCTTGCAAGCGCGAGCATCGGCCACTTCAAGCCCGCCGAGGAAATCCTCCAGGAGGCCGCGAGACTGGCGGAGCAGGCCGGAGTGCCGGAGTTCACGCGCGAGCCTGCAGTGACGGCGCTGGCACGCTCGCGCCGTGAACTTACGGATGAACTCAATTCGCGGGTGCCCGGCTTTGAGCGTTGCGGTCGCGCTGCCATCGACGGCTGGATGGATATCTACCGCGCAGCGAACAGACGCATGCCGCTTGCGCGGCTGCTGGTGGTCCTGTCGATCCCAGCGGCCGAGTGGGCTGAGCCTGCGGACCGGCCCTACGTCCGGTCGGTTCTCGACTTCCTGGAAAGGCGCGTGCTTGCGGGCGTTCAGCGCGGGCCGCTCATTCAGATGCGGCCGACGGCGAGCGTGCTGGACATGACCGGCATGGGAAATCCTGCGCTGCAAAAGCAATTGCTGGATGCAATTGTGTCCGGCGCCGGGGCCGCCGTCGAAATCGGCCGCGAAGGATCGATCCCGCCGGCGCTCGTGGACAAATTCGACACCCTAAACCGCAAGGCCGAAAGCTACTATCGAGACTCGGGCCTGCGAGCGCTCTATCTTGCCTTTCCCATACTGACGCTGAAGCTGAATAACGACGATGGCGAGAAGACGCGCATCGCGCCGGTCTTTCTGTGGCCCGTGACGCTTAATGTGCGAAGAGGCGCAACAGGCACCGCTGCGATTGGCTTCGATACGAGCCGCGAAGTGCAGCTGAACCCGGCGATTGAGACGATCCTTGGGCACGATGCCGCGCGCTGGCAGGTGTGGGCCGCAGATCTGCTTCGCGATAGCTTCGATTCCCACGCAACACTGCTTAGGGCCATTGGCGAGTTCGCCGAGAGCCCCATCGAGGAAAGACTTGCGCCGCTGCCTCAGGCCAAGTCGATCAGGAATGCAAACAAAATCGCGATTCATGCCAGCGGAGCGATTTTCCTGGCGGAATTTGCAGCCAGGGAAATTGCAAATGACCTTAGGCAATTGAAGCAGATGCCGCTGGAAGGCACCGCTTTGGAGTACCTCCTTCGCCTTCGCGCGGTGGAGAACGCGCCGCAATTGCCAAAAATTTCCTATCTCAACCGCTTTGCCACGCTCGAAGCCGACCCATCCCAAGAGGAAGCGGTTTTCAAGGCCCGGCAAAGCCCTGGACTGGTGGTGCAAGGCCCACCCGGAACCGGCAAGAGTTTAAACCATCGTCAATATTATAACCGACTGCCTTGGCCGCGGCGAAAGCGTGCTGGTGGTGTGCGAGAAGAAAGCAGCTCTTGACGTGGTGCAAAAGCGCCTGGCGGCCGAGAAGCTCGACCATCGGATTTTCCGCATCGAGAACACGCAGAGCGACCGGGGCCCGGTCTTGCAGCAGTTGCAGCAACAGGTGCTGCAGCTTCTGCAAACACCCGAGGTCCCTTGTGCAAAAGTGCGCGGCGAGCGCGATTCCATCGCAAGCCAGCTCGACTCCCTTGAGAGGGAACTCGATGCCCATCACGACGCGGTTCACACCGCCGATGGGCGTCTTGGGCTCAGTTACCGGAATGTGCTTTCTCTGATCGCGCGCCAGGATGCGCGCGCAGGCGAGCTCGCGGCGCCGAGGCTGCGCATGATTTTGGGCGGACTCAGTGGCGGAGAATTGGAAACCGTTATCGGCCAATGTGTGGGACTTGC
Source organism: uncultured Alphaproteobacteria bacterium (assembly GCA_963748525.1). Classification (GTDB taxonomy): domain Bacteria; phylum Pseudomonadota; class Alphaproteobacteria; order Rhizobiales; family Rhodomicrobiaceae; genus Rhodomicrobium. The sequence goes on along the minus strand of CAVVJJ010000007.1, from coordinate 35,824 downwards.
CAAAGTATGGCTTGCCGCCTTAGCAGCCGGGACATCGCTGACGATCCTGAAGCCCTTCGCGGCCGACAAAGCCTTAGCTCAAGAAATTGCACAAGGCTTTGCGGCGCTTTATAAGGCGGATAGGGCTCGGATTGCGATGCTTGCAGACCGCGCAAAATTGGACCCCGAACTGATGTCTATCGAATGCCGAGGCGAGGAAGCCCTTGCCGCTTGGCTCGGCGAGCATAAGACAGCACTCGGCACGATCACGCCCGGCATCCTTGCCCATGCCGAACGATGGCGCAGCTATCTTGCCGCCGGCGGCCAGCATCGGGACGCGGGGCAGACCGCCCGGGCCTCAATGCAGAATCTGATCGGCCGGCTTGACGGGCTGGTGATGTCCGGTCCCGCCTCGCTGGTTCATGCCGCTGTCCGCGCCTGGCCCGAACCGGATTTGAACCTGCTCGCGCGCGCCTGGCCTGCATTTCAGAAGGCCCCGGGGCTGTTCGCTTTTCTAGGAGTTCCGGCACTTCTCAAGCGCCGCGCCGCGCGGGACGTGCTGCGGTCACTCGGTCTCGCCTCCGACCGCGAGACCTGCCTTTCGCATACAGAAGCGGCATGGTTCGAACTCGCGGTCCGTGAGAGCGCGGCGCAGCTCAGTGCGATCTTGCGCGTTTTTGGCGAGTGCGCAATTCAGCCCTTCGCGGACCGCCGGGAGCTTGCCCGGGTCGCCCGCCAGCTTGCATCGGATCTCGATGCTTTCGAGACTATGGCGAGGATCATTGATTCCTGCCCCGCCGGGAAGCTGTGGCCGCATGTGCAAAGGCTCGCGGAGAGGCCCGCGCCCAGCGACGGCTTTTCCGCCTTGGCGCCCGTTTTGGTTGCCCTTGAGCATGCCCTCCGCCTGGCAAGGGCAAGAGCCCAGGCCAGCCATAGCGCACGGCGGCTGGTTCCTCACCTGAGCGACAAAACCGCCGAAGCGATCGGCCGCGCCGTCGAACGCGATCAACCGCTGCCGTTTGATTGGAGAGAGATCGGGGCTGCCCTGCCGCATCTGATGCCGTTCCAAGCCTTCCGCTTGCGATGCGCTCAGCTCTCCGCCGCAGGCCGCGGCGTATTCCAAGAGCTGGCCCCGTTTGCTGCGGGCCTGCGCGAATCCTCTCTCGCGGAGGCGCAAGAGAAGATGGCGGCGCTCATACGCCGGGAGGCCGCGAGCGCCTGGAAGGAGGAGATCGAGAGCCGTCACCCGCAACTGCGCCAGCTTCGAGGTGAGCTGGAACAGCGCATCGCCAAGCTCGAAGCACTCGACCGTCAGATGCGGGAGGCTAACAGAGGGTTGCTCGCTCACATCGATCGCGGCTCTATCAGCAACCAGGGCTGGCAGCAGCTATGGGGGCGCGGCCGAAATGCAAAACGGCTGCGCCAGGTGTTCGAACAAGGCCGCGGGCTCGGCTTGCTCGCTCTGAGGCCGGTCTGGCTCGTCAATCCCGATGTGGTAAGCCGGATGCTTCCACTCGAACGAGGCTTGTTCGACGTGGTTATCTTCGACGAGGCTTCGCAGATGCGTGTGGTGAACGCGCTACCGGCGCTTTACCGGGCCAAGCGCGCCATCGTCAGTGGCGATGAAAAGCAGCTGCCTCCGACCAGCTTCTTCGGTCCCCGCGCGGACAGTGCGGGCATAGCGGCGGACGATGATGGCGCCGATCCCTGGCTTGACGATGATTTTGAAGAGAATGGTGCCGGCGACGATGCGGAGGCGGGAGCTATAGACCCGCGCGAACTCGCCGCCCACGAGCGCCACATCAGGGATTGCGAAGACCTGCTGGCACTGTCGGGCGGTTGGCTGCCCTCCGCTAGTCTCGACATCCACTACAGATCGGCCTACCGCGAGCTCATAGCATTTTCCAATGCGGCCTATTATGCGGGAAGACTCAACATCCCCGTCCGCCGCCCGGCAGGAGAAGTTCTTCGCGCGAAACCCATCGAGGTCCGCCGTATCGACGGGCTTTATGAGAACCAAACAAACGGAGAAGAAGCCGGCGCCATCGTCGATATCCTCATGAGTCTCTGGGAGTTCGAACGAAGTTCCTCCGACTGTGGGAGTCGTAACCTTCAACATGAAGCAGGCGGATCTGATCGAAGCCCGCTTGCGCCGGCGGGCCGACGAAAACAAGAAGTTTTCGCGCTCCCTCGACCGGGAGCGGGTGCGCAAGGCGGAAGGCGAAGACGTGGGCTTCTTCGTAAAAAACTTGGAGAACGTGCAAGGAGACGAGCGGGACTGGATCATTTTCTCGACCACCTTCGGGCGCAACGCGGATGGCGTTTTCCAGCGCTTTTTCGGCGTTCTGAATCAGGAAGGCGGCGAGCGGCGGCTGAACGTTGCGGTGACGCGCGCCAAGCTGAAAGTCATCCTCGTGACCTCGATGCCGACAGCCGAAATATCGGGCTTCATTGGGCAGACACGACCCCCTAGCAGGGCGCGGGATTATTTGCAGGCGTATATGCATTATGCTGAAGCGATTTACGACGGCAAATACGACGACGCTGCCAACATCTTGGCCGCATTTGGAAACCCAACTCCTCCTGGCGCGGTGCCGGTTCCCGAACCCGACGATCTCGTGCTGCAAGCATTCGACGCGCTGGGGCAAGAGGGCTTTGCAGTCTCCCTCATGCCGGCGGAAGATGCGTTCAGTCTCGATCTCGCGGTATCAGATCCGGCGACCGGTCAATTCGCGCTCGGGGTGGAACTCGATAGCCCCCGCCATCTCCACTTGGGACATGCCCGCGCACGGGAAGTTTGGCGGCCGAAGCTTCTGGAGCGTTCTGGTTTGTGCTTGCACCGCATCGTCACATCCGAATGGGTGCATGACCGGGACGGGGAACGCGAGCGCCTTATCGCGGCTGCCCGCCGAGCCATCAACGGGGGAAAAGCATGAGCAAGCTTGTCGTGGTGAACTACCGCATCTCCGAGGCGCAGGAGCGCGAAACGCGCCGTAAGATTGCGCTGATCCGCGCAATGCTTGAACGGTGCGCACGTCTCCAACAGGAGTTGCGAGCGCTCGAACCGGCCGCCGGAGAAAATTGGGGCGATACGCTCGTCCGCTACCAGCAACTCGTCGATAAGAGTCAATGGCGCGAGTTCACCGGCGACTACAACCGGCTTTACGATGAGCTTCCCCATGTGCAACGCCAGCTTGAAAACGCCGTCGCCGAGGCCAAAGCTCAGCGCCTGCGGCTGGCGCTAACCGCGGCGACGCTGATGGCGGGTCACACAACGGAGGCGGAACGCCGCGAACTCAGCTCCATCGCTTCAAGTGCCGCAAGCCTCTACAGCGACCGCTTCCAGGATGCCACGGAGAGGGTCGCGAAACTCATCCGGCGGCACCTCGATACATCGCTTGAGATTACCGAACCCCGGACAACGCAGGAGCAGTTTGCGCTAGCACGCGACCTTCTCGCAGCTATGCCCCCCGCCAAAGCCCAGGGGGCGCAGGGTGGGTTCGGCGAACCTCCTCAGTTGCCCCTCCATGATGATACAGATCCCGGCCGGTCCGCTGAGACGAGCCGGATCGAAAAACTGACCGGCAAACTTTCTGAAATCGATCCCGCGCTCGCGCGAGTGGATGATCTCCTGGCCAGAGTTAGGCAGCTCGCAGAAGTCAAGGCCGGGGAACTGGCGCCTATCCTCAATTCGATCGAAATTGAGGCTGGGGAGAGACTTGCCGCCATGCGGCGGCGGCGCGAGTTGCAGGAAACCGTCGATGACGGCATGGCGTGGCTCTCCCCGTTCCAGTCGCTGAGCGCCGAGCGCCTTCGCGAGCGCCTGCAGACGGCGCTGGCTCATGCAGATATCACCGCCGCAAGAACCGCGGCAGACGATGCCAGGGCTTGGGCCGAGGCAGAGGGAAAGCGCCAGGACGGCGAACGCGTGCGGGCGGTTTTGCTGCAGGAGCTACAGGAGCTTGGTTATGAGGTTAACCTGCAAGGGCCGGCGTGGGACGAAGGTGGCCGGATTACGATCCAAAAACCCTCCGAGCCCAACTACGACATCCAGCTCGGCGCCATGCCGGGCGGCGCTATGCAATCGAAGGTTCGCGCCTACAAACACGCTGGGCGCAGCGCAGGCATCAATCGGCGCGACGTTGAGGTCGAACAAAGCTGGTGCGACGACCTGGTGCGGCTCAACCGTCTGCTCGCTGGACGCGGTCTCACAGCCGAGGTCGTCCATGTCGAGGGGCCGGGTTCGTCGGAGCAAAATCCGCTTGAGCCTCGCGACCGTGAAAGGCCCGTTGGAACACCCGCTCGTCCGCTCGTGGCAAAGCAGTAATCGAAATCCGAGCAGCGGGCAGGCGCCAGGGAGGCGAATTCCAGCGGAGGCTGCCTAAATCGGCACTATGTCCTCTGTCAGAGACGGTTATTTGGCCCCCCCATCGTGCTCGCGGGCAACGGGAGCAGCAAATCGCGCAACTTAGGAAAACGTGCTACCGAGCCTTGCAGCTGTCCCGCACGCGTCGCGTTCACTTGGCCCTCGAAGCCGAAGAAAATGCTGCAGCTGCGAGAAATGGGAACTTGGGCCAATAAGAGAAGTGCGGCTTTTGCCAATTTGGCGGGACCATCGCGGCCGCTTGCGTCATACCGAAGCGGAAGGACCAAGGCGAAGCTTGGGGCGGCGATATGCGTTTGAGGCCTGCCGGAGCGACGTGAAAAGGCCAGCGGCGCCGGTCGAAGCTCATGCGTCTTCCAAGACCGGCGCAGCCGTGGCCGGGACATTTCCCAGCCCTATCATCATGAACGGCCCTGAACGCTTAATCGGGGGCGGCGGTAAAGCTTTCCCCTTCGTGCACGCCCGGCGCGACCGTAATCGCACCGGCTCTGGCGACGAAGCGTGCTGGCAAGCCGAAACCCGTTGTTGTTGTTCCGGTTGTCGGTCGTGTTCCTGTTGCGGTAGGCCGCGCGGAGGTTCTGTGGATTGTTGTTCCAGGAGCCGCCGCGAAGAACGCGAAGAGAAACGGGCCGTTCAGGGAGCGTGATGTCACATCAAGGCTCGATGAGAGCTATCGGCTGATTCCCTCCGCGCCCGGAGGACGATGAAATGTCACCCACAAAAATTTTGCGGCCCGCCTCCGGCGGGACGCTTGAGGCCGAGCGTTCGGCAACCGCAAGTGCACAAGGGGTAAAGTTGTAAAGGATCAGGGGGTAAGCGTTCTGGCAAGCCGAAACCCGAGGTTGTCGTACCGGTAGTCGGTCGTGTACCCGTTGCGGTAGGCCGCGCGGAGGTCCCGTGGAATGTCGTACCAGGAGCCGCCGCGAAGAACGCGAAGAGATGCGTCGCCGCCCTGCCACACCGAACCATCCTCAGGCGCGCCGCGATAATTCTCATGCCAGCTATCGGCGCACCACTCCCAGACATTGCCGTGCATATCGTAGAGGCCAAAATCATTGGCCTTTTTTTCGCCAACGGGATGGGTTCGCTTGCCGGAATTTCCCCAATGCCAGGCATAATCATCGAGCATCTTCGCTTCGTTGCCGAATGAATATGCGGTTTGTGTTCGAGCACGGCAGGCATATTCCCACTCGGCCTCGGAAGCGAGCCGATAATCCTTGCCTGTCGCCTTCGACAACCATTTGCAATAGGCAACGGCATCATCCCAGTTCACCCCGACCACGGGATGCCGAGCCGTTTGCAAGAAGCCAGGATTGCGAAAAGAGCGGCCCTTTCGCACTTCCCACTTCTCCTGTTCAAAGGTGTACATCTCGTCAGGCATGGCGTGCGCTTCCGCTTCGACAAAGGCCGAAAATTCTTGCAGCGTCACCGCGAAGCGGCCGAGCGCGAACGGCGCTTCGATCGTCACTTGATGCTGCGGACCTTCGGCATCGGAACGCCCTGCCTCGCCCGGCGGCGAACCCATGACGAATTGTCCCGCCGGAATAACAACCATTTCGGGGCCCAGCAGATGGTCCTGAAACCACTCGGTCTTGCCCGCGCCGGGCAATAAACGCCCGCCGGGCGCGCCGTGAACCTTGAGGGCGCCGACATCAATTCGCCCATCCTTGGCATCGCGCGGAGCCGGGCGCGGGAGTATCCAGTTGGTGAATGGCCGCGCCTCAATTGAATCGATCGCACGACGCCCTCGATGAGGGCTTTGGCGTCGGCCTCGAAACTCACCCGCTGCAACCTTGTGGCTTGGAGCGCAAGCAAGGGACGGATCGAGGCAGGCAATTGGGCGGCAAGAGGCACGGGCGCATCGCCCAGAAAGACCGGCGCCACCGGGATCTTGCGTGCGAGCGCGCTCTCAATCTCCGCAAGGACGTAATCGGGCTGTCCGCTCGCGGCGCGCACCTCAAACTCGGTCGCCCAGGAGCGGCCGATGAGCACCAGCATGAGATCGCAGGCCGCCACCTGGCTGTCGAGCCACGCCGCCCACTGATAGCCGAGAGGGATGTTGCCGTCGATGTCCATGAAGACATCGCCCCTGGAAAACTGGTGGTTGAGCCGCTCATAGAGCCGGTCGGCCCAAGCCTCCGCGTCGGAACGCCGGTAATTGAGAAAAACTTTGGCCATGGAAAATTTCGCGCCGCCGAATTTGACTTGAGTTCGATACGCCTAATCATTCTATAAATCGGAGGGGCCGCCGCGAGCAACTTGTTACCGCGAATAAAGTCCGGGCACGATTTCGAACCAGCCCCCTTCGAACAGCGCCTGACGCAGCCGGAAGCTGTCGGCGTGGCTCGCATGCGCGATCCAGGATTTGACCCGCGCCTCGACTTCGCCTTGCGTGACAGTGCCCGCGCGCCATCGATCTCTGAGACCGCGCAGCCGGTTGCGGAACCGGGCGACATTGCCGTCCGGCAATTTCCTTCGGCCGCGGCCACCCTTGGCGGTTCGCCGCGGACCTGGGTGCAGTTCAAAGCCCAAAAACGGCGAAGGCTCGGCGACCGGCAAGATCAGCGTCTTGCGGGGATGCAGCTTCAAGCGCCGCCCCTCCAGGAAGCGCCCGATCTTCTCCCGCCACATTACCAGTACGCCGGGATCGTCGTGAAACAGCGCGAAATCGTCCACGTATCTCACATAGGGAGCGCCCAGCTTTTCGATGACCCAGTGGTCGAAGCGGTTGAGATAAAGGTTCGCAAAGAACTGGCTGGTCAGATTGCCGATCGGCAGCCCGCGCCGCCGCGTGTAGGGCGTGAAAAGATCGTCGCCCGGAAAATGCAGTTCGACCGGCTCTTGGGCGTTAGAGCAATCGACAATGAGGTCCATGAGCCAAAGCGTGCGCTCGCAAGCGATCTTGCGGCGGAACTCGGCTTTGAGAATTTCATGATCGATGGCAGGGAAATAGCGAAAGATATCGGCGCGCAAGACATGGGCATGGTTATCGCGGTAGCGCTCATAAAGCCGGATGGCTTTGTGGGTCCCTTTGCCGGTGCGGTTTGCGAAGGTGTGGTCCGTGAAGCCCGCCTCGAACAACGGGCAGACAACGGCGCAAAGCGCGTGATGGACGACGCGGTCGCGAAACGGGGCGGCGGAAACGAGCCGCTCTTTTGGATCCTTGACGAGGATTTCGACATATCGCCCAGGACGGTAGGACCCGCCCCGCAATTCTCTCTCAAGCCTTAAAATTTCGCGTTCGAAGTTCGCCATGAACGCCGCCGCGCCCGGCTTCTTGCGCTTACCGTTGATGGCTATCCGGGCCGCCGCGCGGAGCGCTCGAAAATTCGCGATGCGCTCAAAAAGGCCATCAAGCCGTTTCGCCATGAGGACGTCTCATGCGCATCGCCGAACGCAGCGAGCGGCGCCCATCACGCAGCAGCCGTAAGCGGCTTGGCTCGCTCGACCCGCTCCCGTTCATGCGGATCGTGCATCGCGTCCCACAGATCGCAGCGCCGCTGCACATTCAGCCAGAACTCAGGGCTGTTGCCGAACACGCGGGCCAAAATGAGCGCGGTGGGGGCGGTGACGGCGCGGCGGCCATTGCAAAGTTCGTTCACATGCTTGCGCTGCACGCCCATGGCCTCCGCCAGCGCGCTTTGCGTCAACCCCAAGGGCTCCATGAACTCTTGGGTTAGGATTTCGCCGGCGCTCGCCGGCTTGCGCTTTGTGATCAACATGGCATGCCTCACTGATAACTGTGGTCGTCCAGATAAACCCCTGTTGCTTCGCCCCGGCCGCCATCCCATTGAAAGATAAGCCGCCATTGCTTGTTGACGCGGATGGAATGGAAGCCTTCAAGATTGCCGCGCAGCTTTTCGAAGTGGTTGCTGGGCGGAACCCGCAAATCCTGGTCCGCCGTCGCGTCGTCGAGCATCTGGAGTTTGCGAAACAGGCGGCTTTCGAGATCGGGCGGGATTTTCTTCGACCGGACGTCATCGACGAAGAAATCGCGCAACCAATCGTCCCGGAAGCTTACAATCACGCGTCCGCTCCAACGTGAGGCAGTGTACCACCCAATGGGTCACAAAGCAACAACCGCAAATTCAAGTCAGGCTGCCTGGCGTGGGGCTGCGCCGGCTTTTGCCCAGCCGCCGACCAGCCTGCCGATTTCATCGATGGCGCGAACCGCGTGCTCGTAGCGCCGAAGATCGAGATGGCGCAGCTCGCACGCCATGCGAATGAAGATGCGCAGCTTTTCGAGGCCAAGGTTGGCGCGGTCGAGATGAGCGCGGCGGTCGCGCGTGTAGGTGGCCTCGATTAAAGCCTCAAGCACATCGAGCGCCGTGCCCTGAATACGGTCGCCGAGCAGAAACTTTTGCGCGCGTGGAAATTTCTCCACCGTAGGAACCAGCCAGAGCAGGAACTTTTGATGGGCTTCAAGAGCCGGGCCTGTGCGTCGGGCATTTTCTTTCATGCCCGAAGCATGAACTCGATTCCATAGCGACCAGGGAGCTAACGCTCCCTGGACCCACAGCTTCCGGTCCCGTCTTGTGGAAAGGGCAAGACTTACAAGAGGTAAAGTTGTTAGGAATCAAGGGGTAAGCGTTCTGGCAAGCCGAAACCCGATGCTGTTGTCCCGGATGTCGGTCGAGCCCCTGAGGCGGTAGGCCGCGCGGAGGATCTGAGGATCGTCGCTCCAGGAGCCGCCGCGAAGAACGCGAAGAGAACATCCTTCGGTTGTATGACGCTTTGCCGTCGATTGGCGCGCTTTCATAGGACTTTTCATAGCAATCCTCGGTCCAGGAATACACGTTGCCATGCATGTCGAAAAGACCAAAGGCGTTTGCTTTGTAAGATCCGACCTTTGCTGTCGATGTCGTTCCCGTCATCGCAAATATCGCTGACGTCTGAACCGGTGACGTTCTGCCGCCGTTCTCCTCTTCAGCGACAGTCAGCGAAAGTTGGCGTACTCGCAAAGCTGCTTGGGATCGTCGCCAAAGCTGTAAGCCGTCTGCGTGCCTGCGCGAGCCGCATATTCAAACTCGGCCTCCGAGAGCAGCCGATACTCCTTGCCTGTCATGAGCGAGAGCCACGCCACATATTTCTTGGCGTCATCCCAAGAGACGTTGATGACCGGCTGCCGCCCTTTGCCCCATACCTGGAGCCGAGTCGGCCGGGCAGCCGCCCAAGGCCACGCATTCGTCCCATTCGTCGAAGGTGACGGCGTATTTGCCGATAGCGAAGCGGGTGATCTTAACCCGATGCCTTGGACCTTCATCCTCGCCACGGCCCTCTTCGGCTTTGGGGATCGGTCCCGCTTCGGGGTTGCCGTCGAGGCCGATGACTGGCGTCTTGCCGTCGGAGGAGCCCATGACAAACGTCCCCGCCGGTAGCGCAACCATCTCGGGGCAGCGCCCGTTCACGCACTCCTGAAAGCTCTCAAGCGGTTTCAAAGCGCGTTCTTTTTCCGCGCTCAGCACGCGCGGCGTAAAGTTTTTCGTCAGGTAGGGACGCACCTTTCCGTACCAGTGGACCTGTTCGCCGATCCATTCCTTCTCGATGATGCCGCCAAGGCCCGCGATCACCCCTAACAGCAACAAGTAAATCGCCGCCTGAACGCGCCGCGCCCGCCGCTTGCCAGCCAGTTCCTGCTTTCGGCAGGCTTTAAGATAGCCGTAATCGGCCGGCTCCAAGTTTGCTGCAAGGTCCCGCCGTCCCAGTAGTTCCTCGGCAGCCTTCAGACGTTCGCCGGAATGGGCAAGCCAGGTCGCCGCCTTGGCGTTCGCCGCCCAATCGCGGCTGGCCCGCTTGATGCCGTCCAGCACCGTCAAGAAGCCCGCGTCGTCCGCAAGCCAGCCCTGCAACAGCCCCCATTGGCGCAATAGCGCCTCATGAGCGGGCTCGATGGTGGTCTCGCCTGTTTCTTTCGAAACGTCGGTCGAAAGCAAGCGTTGCTCGACAAGAAGATCGATCAAAGGTCTCGAATCCGCCGGGATTTCCGAAAGCCGCGCCACACGGCGCCTTGGCGCGCCGGTGTCGGGATCGATGCCCGCAAGCCAGGGGATCAGCCCCCGGTGCAAAAGGGTGAGCCGCGCTTGGGCTTCGCGCGGGATGCGCGCATCGGCATCCGCCGCCTTGAAGGCGCGCGCCACCGCCGCCTCGATCGAGCCCTTGATGCGGCCGAGCTTATCGTAATGTTCGAGCTTCAGGCGCCCGGCCGCGTGGTATTCCTCGTAAAGCCGCTCCATCGTGAAGGCGAGAAGCGGCAGCGCATCTTTCGCGCCGCCTTCCTCGATATCGGCCAAAATCGCCTCGACGAGATTATCGTCGATCTTCAATTCCCGGCCCGTCCCCTCAAGCCGCCGGATGGGACCGCGGATCACGTCGGCAATAGGCGCCCTTCGGCATGGGCGGCAGGCTCATGGTTTCTTGATGCAAGCCCTCCAGCTCTGGGGCCGACTGCAAGCGCTCGTAATTGTCCGAGCGGATTGTGAAGACGGCGATCGTTTCGGGATCGTCGCTCAACAACAGCTCGCGCAAGAGATTGAGAAACGGGCGCGCCTCCGCTTCGGCTTCAGCCAGGAACAGCTCTTCCCCCTGGTCGATGGCGATGACCACGGCGGGCAAGCGCCGAGCTGGATCGGTGTCGTCGATCTGCGCCTTTTGCGCGGCAAGGGCCTTCAGCTTCGTCTTCAAGGGCGCCGCGCCGCCGTTTATGGCTTCGCGAAGATCGCCGCGCGGGATTTTCAGTTGCGCCGCCTCAAATGCACGGGCCAATGCGTCAAGCAGCCCCGTTTCGCCCCAGAGCGCCGCCCGCTCGGGCCGGATCACCGGCAAGGGAAGGAACGCGGCGTCATCCCGGCCAAGTCGCGGCAACAGACCCGCGCGCATGAACGAAGACTTTCCCGCGCCCGATGCGCCCAAGATCACAAACAGGCGAGGCGGAGCCGCATCCTTGATCCCGCGCAATCGATCGATGGCTTCGATAACGGGCCCCTCGCGGCCAAAGAAAATGCCTGCGTCTTCGGCTTCAAGCGGCCGCAGGCCCCGATACGGCGCGCGTTTGGGATCTTCGGCCGGCGGCCAGGCAAAAAAGCTGGCGCCAAGTCCTGCTTTTTGCAGCCCGCTCTTAAGGCGCGACAACCCTTCCTGCGAATAGGTGACATGCACCTCTTCGCCTGTAACCGGCAAAGTAACGCGAAACTGCCGATGGTCGCGGCCCGCGGCAAGATTGACGAGTTGCCATGTGCTCGTCACATCCGGCGGCAGATCGGCGACGGACAAACCCTCTTCGATGACGAGCCCAAACAGCCGTTTGTTGAGACGGCGCGCGAGGTTCATCTCGTTCAAGCACCAGCGCGACGCCAGCCACGCCCGGCTAATAAGGAACAGCACCGCCTCGCAACGCCGCGCCGCTTCATTCAGCGCGCGCTCCCAGCGCTCGCCCGCGGCAATCCCGCGCTCTGGATCGAGATCGAGAAAAAGATCGCTCCAGCCCTCGGCAACAAGGAAATCGCGAAGCGCGATCGCCTGGGCGTTGTCTCGGCTTGAATGGCTTATAAAAACCCTTGACACGGCATTCACCCAATCGATGAATTCTCTGCCGAACTTACTTTATTCCGCGGGCAGAGTTCAGCCTACAGCGCACCGGCTGTGCTGAACGCGGCCCGTCGACCGCCGGGATGACGCCAATCTGCAACACGAGGTTATCTGCGCGTCTCGACGCCGTTGAGATCTGCATCTGGGCATGGGCATTTCCGGATTTGGAATCCCGAAGCGGGCATTCGCATTCAACTGATTAACAACTCGCGATGAGTCGGCTAGGGGTCAAGTACAGCGGTTTCATCAGTGATTTTTGAGGGTCCGCTGGCCCCCTCGAAGCTGAAGTAAATATTGCACCCGCGAAATAGCAGATTGTACAGAGGCAGCCTCGTCACCCATTTCGTCCCGCATGCGGCAGTAGGCTTGAGCGCTACAGCTTTCTTTCAGGCATCGGCGGCGGCGGATAGCGGCCTGCGACAAGGTTCCAGTACGCCCAAGACCTCGGGTCGATGATCCCGGGAGGGGCAAGGTTCAGCGCCTCGAGAAAATCGTCCCTTGAGACATGGCGCCGGATAGCCTGCATGTCCTTGTGGGAAGCGCGCGCCATGGCATAGGCCATGAAGCGGACAGGATCGGAAAGCGCCGCGGCGGGCGGCTCGAACCAGACGATGCGCTTGGCGATCCGCGCCATTTGCGGGGTCAAGGGGATTTGTCTCATCGCTTTCGTCCCGGATCGAGCTTCTTGCCAGCAAGTTTCGGCACATCACTAAGATTCCACATCGCGAACGGCGTCGACAAGCTGTTTTCTGACCGCTTCGGTAAGCTGTCTCAAATTGCCTTCTTCGAAGAAGACCAGCGCCTTGAGCGTGTTTTGAGGATCGAACTGCGCCCCGTAAATGGCCTGGGCGCTGGCCAAGGCGAGCGGGAGGGACACGCCGCCTTCGGACAGGATCGCGGCCATGTCGATATAGTCCTTCGCTTCCGCCCGTCTTTGCACGACGGCGGCTTTGGTTCCTGCGAGGTCCAAAAGCGACGCGACCTTCAAGCCGGTTGGCGCCTTGTCAATTGCGCCCACCCGCCGCAGCCGCGGCACGCCGAAAAAGAGACCTTCACGGCGCCGCGCCTCCGCACGGTCACGCTTAAAGTGTTTGCTTCACTTTGCACAACCTTCGCGTTCTTGAGATAGGAAACCCTCTGAAGAAGAACGCCCGGATCAAACGGCTTGCCGCAGAAAAAGTCGAAGTCGAGGGATTGCCGATGTCCAAGCCGCAAAGCAAGAGCCGTACCCCCATAGAGAATGAACTCTGAAGGCGTGCCGCCGAGCTCGTCCCAGAGCCGCCGTTGCGCGGCTGGCAGGATATCAAGCCTGGGATTGAACAAGGGCGTCATGGGAGAAACATAGGATTGGCATCCGCCCAAACGCAAAACCAAAACGCGCGCTTTCCCATTGCTTTTCATGCGTGGCGCTGCAGCAAGAACGTTTAAGGGACGCCCGGCGCCATTTCCGATGCGAGTGCTAAGGGTGCGCCAAACTGCCCCCGTGGCGATTGCCGCGACAGCGCTCGCCAGCAAAACGAGAACGCTGAACCACATCCAACGGGCCGGGATTTCCTGATTCGCTGATCGTTCCGGCTGGCGCTCGAGGCTTTGGGCGACGGAATCACCGAGGGCCGCCGGCGGTCACGATGCCTTCGGCAAGCGCCTTCGAGGCGGCGATGTGCTCCGCGGCGGCGACCGACGCCTGTTCCTTGCAAGACTGGATGTGGGCCTCGATCTCGGCGATGGCGCGGGTCAGGATCAGTTCGTTCAAGGTCAGCGTCACGAGCACGGGATCGTCCTCCGACAACAGAACGTGGTGGCGCTTGGCCACTTCGCCGATCAACGCCTTCACATCGAAAGGCCCGCCCGCCGCCATCGACTAAGGCACGGCCGACAGTTTGGCCTGCACGTCGGCCTCGATTAGGCCGAAGTTCTGAGGGCAAAATGCTGATTTGTGAGACACTTCAAGGCGGTACGCCCGGCGATGCTCTATAATGTACCCATGCAATGCGTCAGCGTGACTCAGGGCGCGGCGTCGCAAATCGGCTAGATTGCGCCGCATGTACATCGACCTCGTGCCCAATCGCGGCTCTAAACCGGCCATCCTGCTTCGCGAAAGCATCCGCGAAGGCAAGCGCATCAGGAAGCGGACCATCGCCAACCTCTCGGCCCTGACGCTGGAGCAGGCTGAGGCCATCCGGCTGGTTCTCAAGGGCGAGAAGCTTGCGCCGGCGGGCGGCGGCCTCGAGTGCATCCGCTCGCTGCCGCACGGGCACGTGGAGGCCGTGCGCATCGCCATGCGGCGGCTTGGGTTCGAGAAACTGATCGATGGCAAGGCTTCGCGCGAGCGCGGTCTCGTTGTAGCGATGGTCGCGGCCCGCATCGTCGCGCCGCAAGCCAGCAAGCTGGCCATGACGCACGCCTTTTCAGACACAACGCTGGCGGAGGACTTTGGCGTCGCTGACGCCCATGAAGACGAGCTATACGCGGCGATGGACTGGCTGATTGAGCGGCAGGAGAGCATCGAAAAGCGCCTTGCCAGGCGCCATCTGAAAGAGGGCGGCCTTGTTCTGTTCGACCTTACGTCCTCAAGCTTCGAGGGCGCAGCCTGCCCCTTAGCGAGGATCGGCTACAGCCGCGACGGCAAGCCCGGCACGCTGCAGGTGAACTATGGCCTGCTCACGGATGCCCGCGGTTGTCCCGTCGCGGTCTCGGTGTTCGAAGGCAATGCGGCCGATCCAAAAACGCTGTTGCCGCAAGTGGAGAAAGTGCGCGACGGCTTCGGCATCGCCTCGCTGGTGATGGTTGGGGACCGCGGCATGATCTCCAACGTGCAGATTGAAGCGATGCGCGCCATGGCGGGCGTGGACTGGATTACAGCGCTGAAAAGCGGGGCTATCGCCAAGCTCGCGGAGGGCGGCGCATTGCAGTTCGATCTGTTCGATGAGCGCAATCTCATCAGCTTGACCAGCGAGGACTACCCCGGCGAGCGGCTTGTGGCCTGCCGGAACCCGGAGCTTGCCAAGCTGCGCGCGGCGAAACGCAAGGACCTGATCGCGGCCACGGAGCGTGAACTTCAAAAGGTCGCGGACATGGCTTCCGGCGGCACGCTCGCTGGAAAGGATAAGATTGGCCTGCGCATCGGCAAGGTCCTCGGAAAATACAAGGTTGGCAAGCACTTCGACCTTGATATCCAGGACGCTGCCTTCACCTTCAGCGTCAATGAACAGCGCGTCGCCGCCGAAGCTGCGCTGGACGGCATCTATGTCATCCGCACCTCCGCCGCCGAGGCGGATATGAGCGCCGAAGCCGCAGTCCTGAACTACAAGCGCCTCGCCGGAGTGGAGCGCGCTTTCCGCACGCTCAAGGGCGTGGACTTACACGTGCGTCCGATCCGCCACCGGCTTGAGACCCGCGTCAAGGCCCACATCTTCCTCAGCATGCTGGCCTATTACGTGCAATGGCATCTGGCAAAAGCCTGGAAGCCGCTTCTGTTCGCAGACGAGGCGCCGGCAGAGGAGGCGCGCGAACGCGATCCCGTGACGCCGGCCAGCCGCTCCGCCGCCGCGCTCGCCAAGGCGCACACCCGGCGCCTCGCGGATGGGTCGCCCGCCCTGAGCTTTCGTGGCCTGCTGACCCATCTCGCCACCATCGTGCGCAATGTCATGCGCCCCAAAGACGCAAAGCCCGGCATGGGGACCTTCACCCTCACAACCGAGGCCAGCTCCAAGCAGCGGCAGGCCCTCGATCTTGCCGCCGCAATCGCGGCGTAGACAATGCCGCACTGCCCGTTTCAATCGCAAGCGATTGAAACGTCAGGGGAAACCTCAGTTCAACTGCAGGAACTTCGGATTAGGCGCAAGTGCTGTTTGGCCATGAGCGTGAAATCGGGCGAGCCGATCGCTTCTTCGAAGGTGAGGTGGCGCTTCACCATCTCCTTCACGTCCTCGCCGAAGGTGGCGGCGGTGTGAAGCGGCAAATGCACGACGGCACGAATGCGCTCGGCATGCGCCTTGTAGACGGCCATGTCCCGAAACGTCTTGCGGCCTTCCTTGATGAGCCCGAAATGCTCGTTTACCACACCACGATCTCGACCTCGTCTGGCAATTGCTTGGCGAGCTCGTCGAGATCGTTCTGCGTCTCCTTCAAGGTTGCGCCGCCGACGACGATGGCGTGCACGATGACGGTCTTGCCGCAGCCGCGGATCTGCTCGTGAACGTCGTTCTCAATGAGATAATGCGAGATGGCGACAAAGCTCGACGTGCCGGTGTCGACGACGCAATGCGCGTCCTCCGTCAGGATCGGCTCCAGCATGACGTTAAAATGGCGGGCGTTCAGGATCGTGCCCTCCATAAGCGCGATGCGCGTCACCTTGAGCGCGGCGAAGCTTGAGAAGGTGGCGGTGGTGGCGTCGGCGTCGAAGCAGAGCAGCGGTTCGCCGAGATGGCGGTAATGTTGAGCCAAGAGGAACGCCACGAAGGATTTCCCGACGCCGCCCTTGCTGTTCAAGATGAAGTGGACGGTGCGGGCGGGAATGGAGCCGTTTGTCATGGCGTATCTCCTTGTTGCTGGATCAGATAAGCGTCTTCTTGGCGAGGTCCGTCGGATCGAAATGGAAGCCGCGGCGCTCGGCATCGGCGTCGCCGTTAGAAGTCTCGACCCGTGCGCTCCTTGACGGCGCGGCGGGCAGGGCGGGCTTCCGGGTCTCCTTCCCGCCGTCCTTTTCCATCGCTTTGCGTTCGGCGGCGACATAGCGGTTGAATTGGCGATAGCCGACGCCGATCCGGTCTTTGAATGAGGCGTGAACGGCGCTTGCAGGCCAGCCTTCGTTGAGCGCCGCGAAAATCGCGGCGCGGTGCGCCAAAAACGCCACCCGGCCCGAGCCCCAGGCTTTCGCTTTGCCGTTTTTGTCGCCGGACATGCCTTTTCCTATGATCTGATATACTCTATCATCTGTTTCGGCAAACTCCGTCAATCTCCGTCCGGGAGGGACGGAGTTCGGACCAAGAAGGACGGAGCCGGACGGACCCGGACGGAGGCGGTCGCAGAGGGACGAAGAAGGACGATGAAGGACGGAGATTTTCGCAGGCAAGATGTGTGGCGGTGGCCACGCTCCGATCCTTACTCGGCTTCGCCGTCGACGGTGTCCGCCATGCGGACGCGGCTGCCGCCGCGGCACAAAGGGAGGCGCCTCTGACTAGGCCGGACATCAGAGAGCAGAACAAGGCGCTGAAAGTGCTCGTCACGTCCGCGGAGCGCGCCGAGATCGCCAAGCGCGCCGGCGCCGCGCGGCTGCCGGTGTCGTCTTATTTGCGCGAGCTGGGCCTCGGCTATCGGCCGAAATCCACGCTCGACCACGAGGCGGTGCTCGCGCTCCTGAAGGTCAACGCCGATCAGGGGCGCCTTGGCGGGTTGTTGAAGCTTTGGCTGACGACGCGGGCCGGCGATGGCGCGCCGGTCGGAAGCGTAAGAGCGCTTCTTCACAAGATCGAAGCGGCGCAAGCGGAGCTCGCGCGCGTTCTGAAACGGTTGTGAGGCTCAATGGCGCTTTGCTTTCCCAAATTTCGGCCGAGCCTCAATCAGCTGTCCTTCTTCGGGCTGTTCGAAGCGAAGCAAGCGGAGCCGCCGGCAAACGAGCCGGCGCAAATCGACATCAACGCCGGCGAGCCGGCACAAGGGAGCAACGACGATGGATCTGACGGACAGGTTCGCGAGCCTGCACAAGCGCTTTCTGATCGAGAGCTACCCGAGCGTCTACGCGGCGATGGAGAGGAACGGGATGCTGCCCGCCCATCTCGAAGAGACGGGACGCCAGTGGGCAGGCGATGTTCGAAGCGGTGAGCGAGAGGCTGCGCAAGAGCGCGGCGGAAGCGGCGACCGAAGCGGAGCGCCTGGCGCTCCTCGAACAGATCCCGCTCGTCGCCGAGGAGATGGTGATCCAGGACCTGATCACGGCGCCGCTGACTTAGACCAAACGCAGGCCTCCGCCCCACCGTCGCCTGGCTTTCGCATCACGCCCGCGCACCAAATCGGCCTGGGCGGCGAGCGCGCCAAGGTGGAGGGCAATCTCACAGCCATCCGTATCCTGAAGGAGCCGCAGGAAGCGGAGCGGGAAGCGACGGAGGAGGAGAAAGCGGCGCTCGTCCGCTATGTAGGTTGGGGCGCGTTCGCTCAGCAGCTGTTCGACGCCAATCGTTTTTCGCCTCTCGCCGCCGCCTGGAAGGCCGAGCGCGACGCGCTCGCCGATCTCGTCACAGCCGAAGAATGGGCGGCCGCCAGAGCTTCGACCTTAACCGCGTATTACACAAGCGAAGCGGTGATCCGCGGCGTGTGGTCCGCTGTCCAGCATCTTGGTTTTGAGGGCGGCCAGGCGCTCGAGCCCGCCGCCGGGGTCGGTCATTTCATTGGGCTTGCGCCCGAGGGTCTTTCCATAACCTGGAGTGCGGCCGAGCTCGATCCCATCTCCGGCGGCATCGCGCAGGCTTTACGGCGGCGCCGACATCCGCGTGCAGGGCTTTGAGAGCGCGGCCTGGCCGGATGGCTTTTTCGACCTCGCGATCTCCAACGTGCCCTTCGGCGATTACAGCCTTCGCGACACGTGCTATCGGCCGATGTCCATTCACGACTATTTCTTCGTGAAAAGCCTCGACAAGCTGAGGCCCGGCGGCCTTCTCGCTTTTGTGACCTCGCGGCATACGCTCGACAAGAAGACCGACTTCGCCCGCCGTGAGATCGCAAGGCGGGCAGACTTCCTTGGCGCGATCCGGCTGCCAGGCGGCGCCGGCGGCGCGTTTGTCGCCAATGCCGGGACCGAGGCGACCGCCGACATCGTGTTCTTGAGGCGGAAGAGCGAGGGCGCTTCGCCGTCCGATGAGCGCTGGCTCGATCTCGCCGAGATCAAACGCCGGACGGCGCCATCGCCATCAACCGCTATTTCGCGGAAAACCCAGCCATGATGCTGGGCGAGATGCGCCTGCAAAGCGGCCGGCACGGTCCAATCCCAGTCTTGATCGGGTCCGCCGAGGCGCTCGATGCGAGGATCGCCGCGGCTGCGAGTGCGCTTCCCAAAGACGCGATCCGGCTGCGGCTGGGTTTCAGCCTTGCGATCGAGACGAGACAAGACGCGCCGTCGAAAGGCGATGGCGCCTTTCTCATCCAGGATGGACGCGTCGTCAGGCGCGGCATTCAGGGCCTTGAGCGCGTCGACGTTTCGGCCGCGGATCAAGACAAGCTCGTTCGCCTGATCGGCTTGCGGGACATCGTGAACGAGCTTCTCGCCCTGCAGTTCGCGCGCGAGGACAGCGAGGGCACGGTGCCGCTGCGCCAGGCGCTGAACGAGGTCTATGACGGCTTCGTCAGCCGCTACGGTCCCATCAACAAAACCATTATCACGGTCACTTCGCGCAGCCGGGCCGACGGCGCGCCTGTCATTCTTCGCCGCAAACCCAACTTCCAGCTCTTCGAGGACGACCCGGACGCCTACAAGGTTGCGGCCTTGGAGGAGTATTCCGATGCGACGGGGACGGCCGTCAAGTCGGCGATATTTACCCATGACATCGTCCGGGCTCCGCGAGAGCCGGAGATTTCTGGGCCGGCGGATGCGCTCGCGTTGTCGCTCGATGCGCGCGGCGGCGTCGACATGGCCTTTATCGCTGAGCGACTTGGCTGCGCCGAGATAGAAGCCGCAGGCGCGTTGGGAGACCGCGTTTGGCTCGACCCGAATGGCGGCGTCTGGCGCACCGCCGAAGACTACCTGTCGGGCGACGTTGTCGGAAAGCTCGACGAGGCGAAGCTCGCCGCGGCGCTTGATCCTCGCTTCGACCGAAACGTTGCGGCGCTCGATGCGGTGCAGCCGGCGCCGCTGACGCGGGTCGATATCCGTCCGCTTTTCGGCGCGCCCTGGATCCCCACCGATGTCTATCAGGCCTTTCTCACGGAGAAGCTCGGCGTGACGGCGGAGGGGCTCGCCTTGAACGCCATCAGCAAGAAATGGCAGTTCGTAAAACCGCCCGAGATTTCTTTGTCGAGCAAGGCCGAATGGGCGACCTCGCGTTCAAGCGTGCAAGAGATCGTGCTGGCGGCGTTCAACAACGCCGAGATCAGGGTCATGGACGCGAACCCCGATCCCAAGGGCTCGCCACTCTACAACGCCGCCGCCTCCGAGGAGGGCAACGCCAAGGTGAGCGCCTTGCGCGAGCTGTTTTCGGGGGTGCCCGAGACAGGCGTTGACGGCTGGGCCTTCGAGGATGAGGAGCGCGCTCAAAGGCTTGAGGCGATCTATAACCGCGCCTTCAATCGCCTCGTCCCAACCGTCTATGACGGCCGCCATCTCACCATGCCGGGGCTCGCCCGCTTTATCGCCCGGGGCGCCGACCGCGCCGTCATCCCCTTCAGCCTTCGCCCCCATCAATTGAACGCGGTTTGGCGCATCGTCAGCTCCGGCAACACGCTTCTCGACCACGCGGTCGGAGCCGGCAAGACTTTCACCATGATCGCGGCCGGCATGGAGCAAAAGCGTTTGGGGCTCATCGCACGCCCCATGTATGTGGTCCCGAACCATATGCTGGAGCAATTCTCGTCCGAGTTCCGGCTCGCCTATCCAAGAGCCAGGGTGCTGGTCGCGGACAAGGACGAAATGAGCCTCAAGCGGCGGCGCGCCTTCGCCGCCAAGGCGGCGACGGGGGAATGGGACGGCGTTGTCATCACCCACGACGCTTTCGGCCGCATCCCCATGTCGCCCGCCGTCACGGAAGCCTTTATTCGCGAAGAGATCGAGGGCTTGCATGAGTTCAAGACGCGGGCGGCCGAAGAGGAGGGACGCGCCTCGCCGACGGTGAAGGAGCTTGAGAAGGCAGCGAAGCGGCTTGAAGGCAGGCTCGCCGCGCTTCTCAATCGGGAGCGCAAGGACGAAGGGATCACGTTTGAGGAACTTGGCGTCGATTTTCTTTTCATCGACGAAGCGCACGCGTTCAAGAACCTCGCCTTCCAGACGCGGCATACGCGCGTGAAGGGACTGGCGGCGGGTTCGGAATCCCAGCGCGCCGCCGATCTCCTGTTGAAGATCCGCTATCTCGAAGAGCGCCGTCCCGGCCGCTTGGTCGCGTTCGCGACTGGCACCCCCGTCTCCAACAGCATCGCCGAGATGTACACCATGCAGCGTTATCTCCAGCCTGCAACCCTCGCCCGCTTCGGCGTCGCCGAGTTCGACGCCTGGGCGGCGACCTTTGGCGACATCGTCTCTCAGGTCGAGCTGAACCCGAGCGGCAAGGGCTTTCGCACCACGCGCTCCTTCTCGAAGTTTGTGAATATCCCAGAGCTCATCGCGCTTTATAGCCGCGTCGCCGACACGCAAACGGCCGAGATGCTGAACCTGCCGCGGCCGAAGCTGCGCAATGGCGCCGTCGCCGTGGTCGAGACGGCAATGTCGGCGCACGAGACCGCCATCATGGAGAGTTCGGTTGCCCGCGCCGAGGCCATCAAAGGACGGCGCGCCGCAAAGGGCGGGGACAACATGCTGAAAATCCTGGGCGAAGGCTTGCAGCTCGCCACCGATGTGCGTCTCCTCGATCCGGGCGCCGAGCCGAATGCCGACGGCAAGATCGCCATGGCCGCCGAGACCATCGCCAGGATTTGGAAGGAAGGCCAAGAGCCGGCGCTGTGCCAGATCGTGTTTCTTGACATGGGCGTGCCGGGCGGCAAGGCGGCCGCTCGATCCGGTCCCGAAGACCATGACGACGCCGTCCTCCTAACGTCTGAGCTTGAAAGCGATGAGGAGACCAGGCCGCCGCTCGCCGCCGGCGCGCGCTTCGATCTCTACGCCGATATGCGCGCGCGGCTTATCGCTAAGGGCGTTCCGCGGGAGGAGATCGCCTTCATTCACGAGGCCGATAGCGATGTGAAGAAGGCGCGGCTCTTCGCCGAGGTGCGGCAAGGAAAAGTGCGCATCCTCATCGGCTCCACGGGCAAAATGGGCGTCGGCACGAATGTGCAAACGCGGCTTGCCGCCATGCATCATCTCGATGCGCCTTGGCGTCCCGCCGATGTGGAGCAGCGTGACGGACGCATTTTGCGGCAGGGCAATCTCAACGAAGAGATCGACATTTACCGCTACATCACGCTCAAGAGCCTCGACGCCTATCGCTGGCAGGCGCTGACCACCAAAGCGAATTTCATCGCGCAATTGCGGGCGGGCGCCAGAGGCGTGCGCACGGCCGAGGACATCGACTCCCCCTTGCCGGAAGCGGCCATGATCAAGGCTGCGGCGACGGGCGATGCACGGATCATGGAGCACGCCGAACTCACTAAGGAGCTGCGGGAACTGGAGGCCGCCCGGCGCGCCCATGAGCGCACACTGAGCGCCGCGAGGCTCGCTCGCGAGCGAGCCCTGAAGCAGATTGCGGCATTGGGCGGCGAGATCGCGCTGATGCGCAAGGACAGCGAAGCGATCGCGGCGCATTCGGAAGAGGCGTTTTCGATGACGCTTGGCCATCGCGAGGTTCACGAGCGGAAGGCGGCAGGGGAAGCGATCAAAGCAGAGCTTCTGGCGAAGGGCGTGCGCCTGTGGGAAGCGTCAACTGACGTGAGGGCTGGCCAGCTGTCGGCTTTGAGATTACGGTTCGGCTGAACCAATCCGCCGGTTCGCTCACCTACGCTTTGAGAGCGAACGGCCACGGCGAATACCGCCGCGACGAGTGCTTCCAGCTGAGCGAGGCCACGGACGCCGTGGGTCTGATCCGTCGCATTGAAGGCCTTTTGCGAGCCGTTCCAAAGCTTCTGCAAGACCGGGAAACCGAACTCGCCAAAACGACCGCCGATCTTCCGCGCATCGACCGCCAGCTCAAAAGCGCTGCTTTTCCGAAGCAGGAACGGCTCGCGGTCGTGACGGCGCGCGTGAAAGAGCTTGAAACGGCTCTTCAACCTCAGCCGCAGGCCCAACAATCAGATCGGGCCGTCGACGAAGCAGACCCTGCGCGCCATGGCCCGGAGAGCTCGCAAAAGGAAAGTCTCAGCTGTCAAAGTAACCGCTTCGACAACAAGAGCGGGCGAAACGGGCCGCAAGGAAAGTCCAGCAGTGTCCGCCGCCCGGGAACGGCTCGCTCTGAGGTCAAACAAAGGACGGAGGCTGTGAGGCTTGTTTCAGCGACGGCGGGCGGGCGGCTTGCGGCTCAGATAAGCTTCGAGAACGTCGCGCATGGAGCGGCGCTCGCGCGGCGCCTGTTCAAGCACTTCCCGGCCCTGTGAAGCAGCTGTGTTTTGAGCGCGGATGCGATGATGGCCTTCGCGGAAGTAGAGCTCGGCGAAGGCGGCGGCGCCCTTCAGCGTCGGCATGGAGCCGATTTTTTCGCCCTGCACGAACACCTTGTAGTCCGGCCCCTTGTGCGGTTGCGTCCCCTTGCTCGGAATGGCGATGTCGACTTGATATTGCGCGTTGCCCTCATTGTAGAAGCCGTAATAGTACCCGGCCGCATCAATGCCCCGCCAAATGATCCCCCATTGAGCCACGATCCACCGCCGCGAAACGAACCACCCGATACATCTATTATATCAGATCAATGAAGGTGCAAAAGAGTAATCGTTCGGCGAAGCGGGCCGCCAGGTCATACTGGTTGTGATTAGCCGGAAATACGCCTACCAGGTTCTTCTGATTGAGGAGTTCTCCAAGTCGGGCGTAGAGACCGTGTTCCTCAAGGCGCCCCGCACGGAGACGCCCGAAGATCAGCTCGTGGTGCAGTTCCAGGGCATGATTGCCGAATATGAGCGCGCTCAGATTTCTTGAGCGCTCCCGCCGCGGCAAGCGGCACAAGGCCAAGCAAGGAAACGTCAGCGTTTTAAGCGGGGCGCCCTTTGGCTATCGCTATGTGCGCAAGAGCGACCAGACAGCGGCCTATTACGAGATCATCGACGCTGAGGCACAAGTTGTCCGCACGGTCTATGAGCGCTACACAGTCCAAGGCATGAGCATCGGCGAAATCACCAAGCTGCTCAATGAGCTGGGAATCCCGACGCGGTTGCGTGCCGGGCGATGGGAGCGCTCTACCGTCTGGGCCATGCTACGCAACCCCGCCTACCGCGGCATCGCCTGCTACGGTAAAACCCAGCTGGCCAAACGGCAACGGATCACCCGGCCATTGCGCCTGCGCGGCGGCGTGGCCAGCCGTGAAAGCGCCCAGCATGAGCGGCCTCGGGAGGAATGGATCGAAATCCCCGTGCCCGCCATTGTCAGCGGCGAGACTTTTGAGCTTGCCGCGGAGCGCCTTGAGAGCAATAAGCGCCATGCGCCGCGGCGGACCGCCGAGCCGAGCGTTGTCCAGGGGCTGGTATCTTGCCGCAAATGCGGTTACGCGATGTACCGGACCTCAACCCGCTCATCGGCTCGTAAAATCTACTACTACCGATGCCTGGGATCGGATGCTTACCGCCATCTCAATCACTCTCTTTGCGATACCCATCCCGTCCGCATGGACCTGCTTGACGCCGTCGTCTGGGACGCAATCGTTGAGCTGCTGGAAGATCCTGCGCTGATCCAGGCGGAGATCGACCGGCGTCTGGAAACAGCGCGGCAGTGCAGCCCAACAAGGCGGCGCACGGAGACTTTGCAGCGCGAACTTGTCCGCATCCACAAAGGGATCGAGCGCCTTCTTACCGCTTATCAGGAGGACCTTCTGTCGCTGGACGAACTGCGCAGCAGAATGCCCGAGCTGCGCCAAAGGGAGCGGGCGGCGCAGGCCGAGCTTTCTTCGCTCGCCAGCCAAGAAAGTGAGAAAGCGACCTATCTGCGGCTTGCGGAAACGGTGTCGTCGTTCTTCGCCCGGCTCAAGGAAACTGCGCATACTCTTGACGCCGCCGGGCGCAACAAGATCGTGCGCCTTCTCGTTAAGGACATTCTCGTCGATGACGAGAGCATCACTATCCGCCACTCCATCCCGGTGACGCTAAGTCCATCTGACGATCGGAGCCCGCCGCCAAAGACAGGCGCCGGCGGTAAGCCTGAGCCATGTTATGCTTTGCGTTCAGCGCGTCCTAAGCCCTCTGCTCGCCAATATCTACATGAACCGGTTCCTGAAATATTGGCGTCTGTCCGGTTGCGGCGAGGCATTCCACGCTCACGTCGTCTCTTATGCCGATGACTTCGTCATCCTCAGCCGCGGTCGCGCGGCGGAGGCGCTGGCGTGGACGAAGGCGGTGATGACCAAGCTCGGGCTGACCATCAACGAGGCGAAGACCTCGCTGAAAGACGCCCGCAAGGAGCGCTTCGACTTCCTTGGCTACTCGTTCGGACCGCACTGGTTCAAGAAGAACGGAAAGGGTACCTGGGCGCCAGCCCGTCCAAGAAGAGTATGCAGCGCTTCAAGACCAAGGTCGGCGAAACGCTCGTGCCCGCCAACATGGCGCCCTGGGAAGACGTGCGTGATAAGCTGAACAGCATGCTGATTGGCTGTTCGCGCTACTTCTCCTACGGGGCGACCGCGAGCGCGTACAAGCACGTCAATTGGCACGTCTATCAGCGGGCGCGCGACTTCCTCACGCGACGACATAAGGTCCAAGGGCGCGGAACGGCGCGGTTCTCCTGCGAAGTCGTCTACGGAGAACTGGGTCTCATCCGTCTCGAACGCTTGCCCCGATCATATACGCCGTGGGCCGCACGTGAAGCCAGTCGGAGAGCGTAATGCGGGAAATCCGCACGTTGCGTTCGATGAGCGGGGAGAGGAAACGGAGTGATGGCTCCCAGAGCCCCAAGCCACCGCGCCTCTCCTCGACTCTACCTCCGCGTCATAGGACAAGCTTGCACCGATAGCCCACCGTTTTCCGCGCGAAGTTGCGCGCCGTAATCCACTCATCGAGTTCGAGGGAGAGCATCACTCGCTCTGGACCTTGCGAACAATTTTGATCGGATATAACAGATTTCTATAGCGTCGCGTCACGGCTTTTCACTAAGCCGATCCTCCCCACTCCTCAGGAGCGAAGCCATGGAATGGATCATCTGCATGGCGGCCGGCGGATGCGCGGCGTCATCGGCAGCATGCTCGGCGCCGGCAGCGGTCTTGTTCTCATTCCAGGTCTGGCGCTGGCGATATCGACGTTGGGCGTCGGCGGCGCCGACAGCTTCAAGATGGCGGTGGCGACGACGCACGCCGCCAATATCTTTACCGGCGTCTCCATCATTCAGGCGCATGCCGCCCGAGGCGGCATCGATTGGAGCGTGTACGCCATTATCGCGCCGGCGATCGCGCTCGGTTCGGCTTTGGCCGCCTACGGCACGGGAATTATAGATGCGTCGCTTCTCTCGGCTTTCTTCGCCTGTTTCGCGCTGTTCAGAGCCTGGGGTTTGACGCACACCGCCTCACATGCTCATGCCTTGGAGCCGTTGCCGCCGATGTCCATCCTTTCAGCAAAGGGCATTGGGATAGGCGCGTTGGCGGCGCTGACAGGCGGGGGCGGCCTTACGGCGCAACTGCTTCTATCCTATTTGCCGGAGCGGCGCGCCATCGGCACGGCGGCGGCTATCCAGCTCGCCATCTCTCCGCCAGCCGCCGCAATGTTCGCTCTCATGGATTTGCCTTCGCAATGCGGCGCCAATTGCCTTGGTCTCATTTATGTCCCTGCCGTTTGCGCAGCGGGCGTCGCCGCTGTTCTGACGGCGCCGCTCGGCGCCTGGCTCGCGCATGCGCTGCCGGTCGTCGCGATCCGAAGAATCTTCGCCTGCCTTCTTGTTGTCATCGCCGGAAACCTCGCGCTTAAGTCACTTCCTGATAGCAAGCGCTTCAGGGAGCAGGCTCAGGCTTTCTGGACAGCCGCATCCCAAGTGAGCGGCGAGCCGCGTGTCGAGGCCTCACAAGCACCTGTTTGGCTGCAGATGCGCCGCTGAAATCGGCGCGCTGGCGCGCACGGCCGCCGCCCTTTCGCGACGCCATCATTGAGTGTTATCGCGGAAGCGCTTTATTGCCGCCCTGTCCCACGACAAACTTGCCGTTTAAGCCAAGAACGGTATAGATTTTGTCCGATCAAGTCCGGGACAGAGCGCTTCATGACCGTCAAGAGCAAGGCGCGCGCGAAGACCGCAAGCAGTGCGGTTGCACGTAAAGTGGAGACTTCGCCCGCGCCGGAAACGAGCCGCGCAAAGAGCGTTCTAGCCGCACGGCGGAGCGCCAGCGACGCGCCATTAAACACGGGCAAGATCGATTTTAACCGATCGCGTGCTAAAAAAGTCACAGCAGCTTCTCCCAAGACAAAAGCAACCCCCATTCCTGCTAAATACTCGACCGCGCCCATCGAGAGCCAGGGCGAACGGGACGCGTTCGCAAAAAACTTCCGAGATTAAGAAAAGAAGTGGCCTGAGCCAGCGCGATATTCAGAAATTGACCGGTATCGCTCAGTCGCATGTCTCCGAAATCGAAAGCGGGATGCACAATATCTGCATCGAGACCATGGCGAAGCTTGCGAGACTTGTGAACAAGCCGGTCCACGAACTCCTCAAACCGTAGTTTTTCAAATTGCGTCAAACGCTCGGCGCGTTGTGCGAACACCTTGATCGGATATAACCGAATAAGTGTTTGAACAACCTCCCGCCGCGCCATGACCTTATGTCCGAACCATCGCTTACCGCCTCGCGCCTGGAGCGCGAGGGCCGCCTTCGCGAAAAGCTCATGCGCGAGCTGGGGCCCGAGGTCCTGGCGCTTCTCGCGGACAAAACGGTGGTGGAAATCATGCTGAACGCCGACGGCGCGCTTTGGGCGGAGCGGGCGGGTCACGGAATGGCCCGCATCGGCGTCATGGCCGCCCCACAGGCCGAGGCCTTGATGGCGACGATAGCGGCGGCGCGAAAGACCGCCATCACCGCCGAAAACCCAATCTTGGAATGCGAGCTGCCCTTGGACGGCAGCCGCTTCGAAGGCCTGATCCCGCCGGTGGCGACAGCGCCGGTCTTCGCCATCCGCAAGAGAGCAGGCGTGATTTTCACGCTCGCCGATTATGTGGCTTCGGGTGTGATGACCGCTCGCCAACAGGCGCTGATCGAGGCCGCGATCGAAGAGCGGCGGACGATCTTGATCGCGGGCGGCACTGGATCCGGGAAGACCACCCTTGTAAACGCGGTGATCGCGCATCTGGCGGCGGCCTGCTCCGACGACCGGCTCGTCATTCTGGAAGACACGGCCGAGATCCAATGCGTGAGCGAAAACGCGGTGACGCTGAAGACGAGCGAGACCGTCGATCTGCGCCGCCTTGTGCGGGCCACGCTTCGGCTCAGGCCCGACCGCATTATCGTCGGCGAGGTGAGAGGACCGGAAGCGCTCGATCTCTTGAAAGCCTGGAACACCGGCCATCCGGGCGGCGTCGCCACCATCCACGCCAACAGCGCGGCCGCGGCGCTGACCCGGCTTGAAAATCTCATCGCCGAAGCCACGGCCGCGCCCATGCAGGTCGCCATCGCCACAGCCATCGACCTCGTCGTCTCCATCGCAAGAACCCCTCACGGCCGCCGCGTCGAAGAGGCGATCCGCGTCACGGGCTTCGATGGCGTCCAGTTACATCACCACACGGGAAGACTGACATGAACACAAAGCCGATCGTTATTAGCGCCGTCCTCGCCTACGCCGTCGTCATCGCGCTGGCGAGCGCTCTTCTTGTTCTGCTTCTCCCTTCGCTGGCGCACGCCGCCTCGACGGGCGGAACAGGCCTTCAGTGGGAGACGCCGCTCCAGAAAATCCGCGACAGCGTCACCGGCCCCGTGGCTTACGCCATTTCGTTGCTCGGCATTGTCGTCACCGGCGCGGTCCTGGTGTTCGGCGGCGAGATCAACGAATTCGTGCGCCGCATCATCATGCTCGTGATGGTGGTCTCGCTCATGGTGTTCGCGGCCGACATCTTGAACACGCTGTTCAACAAGGGCGCGGTGATCTGATGGGCGAGCTGCGCCGCACCCCATTCCCCGCGCGCTGCATCGGCCGAACCTGTTTTTGGGCGGCGAGCGCGAGCTTGTGCTCATTACGGCGGTGATCTGCGCGGGCGTCGCCGTCTCAAGCCTGAACCTTCCCGCCATCGTCGCGGGGCTTGTCATCTGGAGCGTGCTGATCGGCCTGTTTCGCATGATGGCGAAGGCGGACCCGATGATGTCGCGGGTCTATCTGCGCCAGTCCACGCCCAAAGCTACTACCCCGCGCGCTCGCGCCCCTCAGCCAAGGACTGATCATGCTGGCCTTGAAGCATTTTCGGGACAAAGCGAAGGGCGTCGCCGATCTTCTGAATTACGCCGCGCTTATCGATGAGGGCGTCGTGCTCTGCAAGGACGGCGCGCTGCTCGGCGGCTTTTTCTTTCGCGGGCCCGACACGGCGAGCGCGACGCCGAAGCCCGGAACTATCTCACGGCGCGCGTGAATGCGGCGCTCGCCCGGCTTGGCAGCGGCTATGCGCTTTGGGTGGAGGCGGTGCGGCTGCCCTCGGCCTCCTATCCCGATCCTTCGCGGTCCTTCTTTCCTGATCCCGTCACGCGGGCCATCGACGAGGAGCGACGCCGGCAGTTTCTGGCGGAAGGCGCGCATTTCGAGAGCGAGCACGCGCTCATTCTCATGTACACGCCGCCGCTGCGGCGCACGAGCCGCATCGCCGAGCTTGTGTATGATGACGACGGCGTCAGCGCCGCACCGAAAGCCTCCGGCGACGCGCAAATCGCGCAATTCAAGCGCTCGCTCGCCGACCTCGAGGACGGGCTTGGCGACGTCTTGAACATGCGACGCATGGCGAGCTTTACGGTCCCGCGGAAAACGGACAGCCCTTCCTGCAGGATGAACTCATCAACTTCCTGCAGTTCTGCATTACCGGCGTCCTGTCCCCCATCGCCATCCCGCCTTGCGCCATGTATCTCGACGCGCTTCTCGGCGGCGAAGAGCTTTATGTCGGCGACACGCCGAAGATCGGCAGGCCTGACGCTGAGCGTTCTCGCCATCGAAGGCTTTCCGCATGAGAGCTTTCCGGGGCTGCTCGATCGTCTCGACGGTCTCGCTATCGCCTATCGCTTCTCCACCCGGTTCATCGCGCTCGATGCGCATGAGGCGTTGGCCGAGCTTCGCGCCTATCGCCGCAAATGGCGGCAATGGATGCGGGGCTTTTGGAGCCAGGTGTTCAAGACGAGCGGCGGGCTTGTGAACGAGGACGCGAGCCTGATGGCGCGCCAAACCGAGGACGCCATCACGGACGCGCAAAGCGGGCTTTTGAGCTTTGGCTATTACACGCCTGTGATCGTTATCATGGGCAAGAGCCGCGAGGAGGTGCTGGAGAATGCCCGCGCGATCCAGCGCGAGCTTCGCCGCGACGGCTTCGCGGCCCGCATCGAGACCGTGAACGCGCTCGAAGCCTGGCTCGGCTCACTGCCGGGCCATGTCCATCCCAATGTCCGCCGACCTTTGCTGCACAGCCTGAACCTCGCCGATCTTCTGCCCTTGTCGGCGGCCTGGCCCGGCCTTCCCGAAAATCCAAGCCCGCTCTTTCCCGCAGGCTCACCGCCGCTCCTTCACGGCGCCACCTCGGGCTCGACGCCGTTCCGGTTGAACCTCCACGTCTCAGATGTCGGCCATACGCTAATCTTTGGGCCGACCGGCGCGGGCAAGTCAACCGCGCTCGCCATACTCGCCGCCCAGTTCCGGCGTTACCGGAACGCCAAAATCACCGTGTTCGACAAGGGCCGCTCTCTCTTCGCTCTCGCCATGGCGGCGGGTGGCAAACACTACGATCTCGGTTTGGCGCCCAGCGGCACAGGCGGGGACGTGGCCCGCGTCAGCCCGGCTTTGTGTCCGCTGGCGCTGCTTGAGGACGAGCGCGACGCCGCTTTTGCTGAGGAGTGGATCGCAAGTCTGTTCGAGTTGCAGGCCGGGAAAGCGCCCATCCCGCGCCAGCGTCAGGAAATCCACCGCGCCATCGCGCTGATGCGCGAAAAGCCGGCTCAGCCGCAGCCTCACCGATTTCGTGACAACTGTGCAGGACCAGGACATCCGCGCCGCGCTCGCGCCCTATACGCTCGACGGCGCGCATGGCCAGCTGCTCGATGCGCGAAGCGACGGCCTTCAGGACAGCGCGTTCACCGTATTCGAGATCGAGGACCTGATGGCGCGCGGCGAGAAGATCGTGATCCCGGTGCTTCTCTATCTCTTCCGCTATTTTGAGAGGGGGCTTACCGGCGCGCCCGCGCTTTTGATCCTCGACGAAGCCTGGCTAATGCTCTCGCACCCGACCTTTCGCGACAAGATCCGCGACTGGCTGAAGACGCTGCGCAAAGCCAATTGCGCCGTGGTGTTGGCGACACAGAGCCTGTCCGACGCCGCGCGGTCCGGCCTTCTCGACGTGCTGCTCGAAGCCTGCCCCACCAAGATCCTGCTCCCCAACGAGGAAGCGGACAAGGGCGGAACGGACGCTGTGATGGGCCCGCGCGATCTTTACGCGCTGTTCGGCCTGAACGAAGCCGAGATCGAGCTCATCAAGACTGGGATCAAGAAGCGGCATTATTACACCACCAGCCCGCAAGGCCGCCGCCTGTTCGAGCTGAAGCTCGGACCTCTGGCGCTCGCCTACGCCGGCGTTTCCTCACGCGAGGACATCGCCCGTATTCGCGCGCTCATCGCCGATCATGGCGAGGCGTGGCCCAAGGCCTGGCTTGAAGTCCGCGGTGTCGATCCTGCGCTCCTCAATCAAGACGAGGAAGCCAGCCATGCAGCGTAAGGCGAAGCAGATCGTGATCGCGGCTCTGGCGTGCGCGTTCGCCGGGGCGCTAAGCGCTTCCGCGCAGGTTGTCACTTGCACCAATTGCGGCTCGGAAGTGACGCAGATCCTGAACTATCTGCAGCTCGGCCAGCAGCTTCTGAAGCAGGCGGCGCTGCTCGAACAATCGCTGTCGCAGACACAGATGATGACAGCGAATTCGAGGCCGCTGACAAGCGCGCCGCAGGGAAACGCCTCGACCGACCTCAAAGCGCTATTCGCTCTTGTCGCCCAGGCTCAATCCTTATCGTTTGCCGCCGCCAATCTCGACAGCCGCTTCCAGGCGAAGTTCGGAACCTATCAAACCTATCTCAGCAGCCCCCAGACCACGTCGAGCTTCGCCGCCAAATACCAGCAATGGTCCACGGACACCAATGCGAGCGTGCTGACGACGCTTAAGGGCGCCGGCGTCCAGTCCACCTCCATGCAAGGTTCCGAAGAAGCGCTCTTGCAAGCGCTCCACGCCCAAAACGGATCGGTCGGAGGCCAGCTGCAGGCGGCGCAGCTTGGCAATGCGATTGCGACCGAAAGCATCCGTCAGGTCCAGAAGCTGCGGCAGCTTCTCTTACTCGATCTGCAGCTGAAGGCGAACGCCATCCAGAACGGACAGGATAAGGAGGCGAGCCAACAGGCCGCCTGGCAAAAACTTGTGACGGCGCCAACCGGCTCGACGTCTACAGGAGCGCGCTTTTGATGGTTGACCGCAATATCATGGCGGCGAGCATCGTTGTTCTGAGCCTGCTTGTTGTCGCGGGAGAAGCGCAGGCCGCGGAAGGCGCTGGCGTCACCCTCGACAAGATCGTGACGCTCTATCGCGACAACGCGGCGAGTTGGCAAACGACGCTCACCAATTTCGCGTTGAGCCTGTTCTGGCTCTTGGCGGCGATCGAGTTCGCGTTTGCGGCGCTCCGGCTTGCCTTTCGCGGCGCCGATATCAGCGAGTGGCTCGCCGAGCTGACAAACCAGATCCTGTTCATCGGCTTCTTCCTCGCGCTTCTTACCAATTCAAGCGCTTGGGCCAAGGCCATCGTCGATAGCTTCCGCTCCGCCGCCAACCAGGCGGCGCAAGCGAGCGGCGGCTCCGCCAATCTGGCGCCGTCGGACATTTTCGCAATCGGGCTTCAGATCGCGAATAAGGTCGGCGAGCAGACGAGCCTGTTTAGCCCCGGCGCGAGCCTTGGCCTCATCGTCTGCGCCCTTGTCATCCTGGTCTGTTTCGCGCTCATCGCCGCCTTCCTCATTCTGGCGCTGGTCGAATCCTACATTGTGATCTCGGCGGGCGTTTTGCTCATGGGCTTTGGCGGCTCGCGCTGGACCAAGGACTACGCCCTGAAGGTCATCACTTACGCGGTCAGCGTCGGCGCCAAGCTGTTCGTGCTGCAATTGCTGGTGGCGCTCGGTCAGCAGATTTTCACGAGCCTCGCCCAGAACTTCGAAACGAGCTTGAGCGACATTTTCGTGGTGGTGGGCGCGTCCATCGTCATGCTGGCGCTCACCAAGTCCATTCCCGACATGATCCAGGCGCTGATCAACGGCGTCTCGGTCTCCCAAGGCGGCGCGCTGATCGGGGCTGCCGCCGCCATCGGCGGCGTCGGCGCCGGCGTCGCAGTCGGCTCCACCATGGTTGCGCGCAGCGCCGGCCGGCTTGCAAGCGAGCAGCTGACCGACGCCAAACTGAGCGGCTCTGGCCCAGGATCGGCGCTCGGATACGGTCTTCGCTTCACAGCGGCGAGCGCACGCAATATCGGCGCGGCGGCGATGCAAAATGTCGGCGACCGCTTGAGCGGACGGGCGCCATTCGGTACGCGGCTTGGCCAAATGTCGGAAGACCTCGATAGGAAAGCCGAGACGCTGTCCGAGGAGCGCAAGCTCCGCTCCGTCAAGCGCTCCCCTTCAGGCGAACCGCCGGGCAGCGGCGCCAACGACAACAAACCAGGTCCAGGCTCGAAGCCCTGATCGGCCTTTCGCCTTGCCCTCCATGATCGGTTATAACCAATGAAATCCTCTCCCGACACGAACCCTTATCTGGCCGCCCGGCGCGAATGGAACGAGCGCTATGGCGAGTATATCGCCCAAGCGAGAACCTGGCGCGTGACCGCCCTTCTTGCGCTGCTGGTGGCGACTGTCTCGACCTCGGGCCTGGTCTGGATCGCAAGCTCAAGCGGCATCGTCCCTTACGTGGTGAAGGTCGACAAGCTCGGCGCCGCCGTCGCCGTCTCGCGCGCCGACGAGGCCGCCTATCCGGACAAGGCCGTGATCGTGGCGAGCCTTGCGCGCTGGGTCTCCAATATGAGGAGCGTCTATGCGGACGCCGCCGCCGAGCGCGCCATCCTGAAAGAAGGCTACGCCATGATCAACCGGCGCAGCCCGGCCTATCAGGCGATGAACACGCATATGCGGGCGCACGACCCGTTCGAGCGCGCCAAGACCGAAACCGTCACTCTTGAGGTCGAGACCGTGCTGCCGCTTGGCGGCGATGGCGCCTCATGGCGCATCGAATGGCGCGAGGAAACGCGCAGCCGCGACGGCGCGGACACCACCGTGAAACCCATGCAGGCGACCGTGACGCTCGCTTTTCTTCCGCCGAGCGACGAGGCGACCATCCGGCTCAACCCCATGGGCATCTACGTGAACAGTTTCGATTGGGCGCAACGGCTTTGAGGGGGACGGCGATGAAGGCGGGGATGACGACGAAGGCGGCAGCGCTTGCTGTAGCGTTGATGGCGTCGGCGACTGTGGCGCAGGCGCAAACGAAGGAGGCGGGCGATCCGCAGCGCCTGCCGCTTTATACCGGGCCGAACCCGGCGCTGTCGTGGAAGGAGCGGACGGGCCTCGCCTACGGCAAGGAATGGGCCGGAAATCGCGATGTCGCCGCCCGTGGCGGCGACGGCGGGGCGGTGTTCGTGTTCGGCGCGACGCTTCCGACCCTTGTCTGCGCCCCTCTTTATGTCTGCGATCTCGTGCTTGAGACCGGCGAGGCAGTGAACGATCTGAACGCCGGCGACAGCGTGCGCTGGAAAATCACGCCGGCCAGCCAGGGGTCGGGCGAAGCGATCATCACCCATGTTCTGATTAAGCCCACCGATGTCGGGCCTATCACCAATCTCGTCATCACCACCAACCGGCGCACCTACATCCTGAAACTTGTCTCGCGCGAAAAGGACTGGATGCCGCGCGTCGCCTTCGAATATCCCGACGGCTCCGAGGCTTTGTGGAAGGCCTATCGCGTCCGCGCCGAGCAGAACCGCGAGCGGCTGGCGGCGATCGAGCCGAGGCCGCCGCTCCGGTCCGACATCGTCTATCGCATCGGCGGCGACAGCCCGCCTTGGCGGCCCGTGAGCGTCACGAGCGACGGTGTGAAGACCTATATCGAGTTTCCGGCGGAGACCTTGCATGGCGATCTGCCCGCGCTGTTGAGCCTTGCCGAGGAGAACAGCTTTCTGGGGCTCGCGAGCCTTTTCAGCGGGCCCGAGCCGCAGCTTGTGAACTACCGCTTCGTGAACAATCGCTTCGAGGCCGACAAGGTGCTCGGTCGCGCCGAACTTATCTCCGGCGTTGGCGGCGATCAGGTCAAAGTCTCCATCACAAGAGAGAGGTGAGCGCCATGCGAGCGATAGTTTCTCTTCTGATCGCGATCGCGCTTTCAGGCTGCGCCGCCCTTGCCGGCATCGGCGCTGGCGGATCCTCGCCGGGCGCCGAGGAGCAGGCCCGGCTTGCCGTCGACATCGTCAAAGCCATGCAGCCCGGAAAGGGCGAACCCATCCTGGTCGAGGATGGGCCTGCCACGGCGCCGCTCGCCGAAAAGCTTCGTGAGGCGGGCTTCGCGGTGGCGGCGCGCTCCGCCGATGTGAAAGGGGCGCGGCGGCTTTCGACGGCGCTGACGCCGCTCGCCCATGGCTTTCTGCTCACCGTCAATCTCGACGACAGGCAGGCTTTCCGGCTTTACGGGACCGGAGATCGACATCCTTTGTCGGCGGTCATGGTGAGAGACGCCCTCCAAACGGGAGAGCGCAGCCATGACTGACGCGCCCGATCGCTCGCCGGACCTGTTAAGCGAAAGGCCGCGCGCCGCCGGCATGCGCGCTCAATCGCGCGCCGCTTCTGTTTGCGGGCCTGATCGCCGCGCTGCTGTTGGGCGCGGTCGGTTAC
>CAVVJJ010000006.1:0-68154 GCA_963748525.1 uncultured Alphaproteobacteria bacterium | reverse complement strand
CGTGAGTGGCGCCCGCGCATGCATGCGGAGGGTCGTTAGTGATCATGGGGACGATTTGAAGGCACAGCCGCTCCACATTCAGCAGCGGAATTACCTGACCGAGCCTGCGCAATGCGGATGTGCGATCCTGGCAGCACGCCGTCTCCGGTAAGTTTTGCCCCCCTTGCGGTATTCGTCCGGGGCAACGTTCAACCCGATAATCCAGTGCGTAGGGGCGGTGCTCGTTCTAGAGTGCTCATTATTAGTCGCCGCCACGCGTCTCTTTTACGCTCCGTAACCTCCGCAAATCCCAGACATATGACGGGCGTTCCCGCGAGTAGTAGGAACATTGTCCAAGGCGAAGACTTAGGCCAGGGGGAACTTGCTGCCAACAGGTGCATGATGGGCAGATGCATCAGATAGATCGAAAATGTTGAACCGGCGATCCAACGGATGACCTTAACGTGCCGCTCTAGCAAGGGAGTGAAGGTAGCTGAGACAGTTGAGAAACCAACTAGGTGGATAGAGAAGAAAGAGGCAATGAGATAATTTTCGCACAGGCTTTTCAATCGCTCAGGTTCGAGACTGATGTTAATGAATGGTTGCAGGCCCGAGTGTGGCATTAGCTGGAAGCCTGCCAAAAATGCAAGAGGAACGGTAAAAAGAACCCATCCAGTTATCGGAGAAATCCGTTGCGATTTGCAAATATAGTAGGCGCCCGCGCCCATGAGCCAAGTTGGAAACATGAGCGTCACCTTGGGACCTATGAAAATGAGCACTGCTAGAGCGGCTCCCCATCTCCATCGGCGACCGGAGAATAAAAATACTCCGAACACCATGTAATACCAGACCTCGAATCCAAGGGACCAGTAAGGCCCATTACTGCCTGGAAAGCGATGCGCGTTCCAATGCTCTCCAGTAAACGTCAGGCTCCTTATCAGAAGTCCTGGCGAAAACGCTTGATAAGGCCCCGAGTAGGTTGCAGCATCCATGCTCTGCCCAATAGAGTCTGCGATGGCAGTGAGGACCAGCGCAGGGATCGCGACGGAGTAAATTCGCGCTGCCCGGCTAACGAAATAGATTCGAGCGTTATGCTCCCTCGTGGCGCAAACATGAGCGATCACAAAACCCGAAAGCACGAAGAAGACGTCTACTGCTTGTATGCCTGCGCCGGAGAGGAATGCTGCCTGGCCGCTAGAAAGGCCCTGATAGCTCACATGCGACAGAAGCACAATTAACGCGGCCGCAGGCCGCACTACGTCTAAATAAAGCGAGGTGGTTCGATTCATGTCTCGCCGCACCGGTAAAGCGATAAACTAATTTTTTGTATCGAGCCGTTCGATAGCTTATCTAGCGCGGATTCGCAATGCTTCCGTGCAACAAAGGGGTTTTAACCTTGAACGCTCGGATTGTGGTTGATTGCCACTAGCAACCTTAGTCGTCCAGGGGTTGAAGTCAGGAGGCGCCAACCAGAGCTGCAAAGCTCGCGCCTCACGCCCGTCCAAGGCGTCCCACCAAAAAAAAGCGACGGAGCACAAAGGCGCGTTTTTCGAATTAAGGGACCGGTGCTGGTGGCAACGGCGACTCGTTCGTCCAAGGATCAACCGGCTCGATCCATGGTGTCGCGTCGCAGCGTCCCGTTGGATTTGCGCGGTTGCCGGCGGGTGAAATAGGATAGCGCCGCCGCCATATGATGGGGTGATCGCCATGGCTAAATCCCGCTCCACGCCGTCCGCGCCGCTGTTCGAAAGCGTTGCCGCCGCCGATAACGCATCGCGGCCGCTTGCCGACCGGCTGCGCCCGGCTTCGCTGTCGGAGGTGATCGGGCAGGATCATCTGCTGGGCGAGGGCGGGCCGCTGCGCCGCATCGCGGAAGGCGAAGCCCCGCGCTCCATGATCTTCTGGGGGCCGCCGGGCACGGGCAAGACCACGGTCGCGCGGCTCATGGCGCGGGGCGCCGGCCTTCACTTCGAGCAGCTTTCGGCGATCTTTTCCGGCGTGCAGGACTTGCGCAAGGTGTTCGACGCGGCGCGCGACCGCCAGCGCTTCGGCCAGGGCACGATCCTGTTCGTCGACGAAATCCACCGCTTCAACCGCTCGCAACAGGATTCCTTTCTGCCGCACGTCGAGGACGGAACGATCATCCTGATCGGCGCCACGACCGAAAACCCGTCCTTCGAGCTGAACGGCGCGCTTCTCTCCCGCGCCAAGGTGCTGGTCTTCAGGCGGCTCACCGACGAGGATCTGGAGCATCTGCTGCAAAGGGCCGAAGGCGTGCTGGGCAAGGCTCTCCCGCTCTCCGCGGATGCGCGCGCGACGCTCATCGGCATGGCGGACGGCGATGGGCGCACGGTCTTGAACCTCGCCGAGGATGTATTCGCCGCCTCGCACGAGCCAGCAAAGCTCATCGAGCCGCAGGAGCTTACCGCCCTCGTCCAGCGCCGCGCGCCGCTCTACGACAAGAACCGCGACGGCCATTACGACCTCATCAGCGCGCTGCACAAGGCGGTGCGCGGCTCCGACCCCGACGCGGCGCTCTATTGGTTCTGCCGCATGATCGACGGCGGCGAGGCCCCGCTCTACCTCGCGCGGCGCATGGTGCGCATGGCGGTGGAGGACATCGGGCTCGCCGACCCTCAGGCGCTGGTGCAGGCGAACGCGGCCAAGGACGCCTACGATTTCCTCGGCAGCCCGGAAGGCGAACTCGCGCTGGCGCAATGCGTCGTCTACCTCGCCTGCGCGCCGAAATCGAACTCGGCCTACACGGCGTACGGCGCGGCGATGCGGTACGCCAAGGAAAGCGGATCGCTCCCGCCGCCGAAGCACATCCTGAACGCGCCGACCAAGCTCATGAAGCAGGAAGGCTACGGCGCGGGCTATGTCTACGACCACGCGACGGAAGAGGGCGTCTCTGGCCAGGACTATTTCCCCGAGGGGCTGGAGCGCCAGCAGTTCTACCGCCCGCGCGGCCGCGGCTACGAGCGCGAGATCGAGGCGCGCCTCAAGGCCTGGGCCGAGGCCCGCCGCAACGCCGCGACGCGCAAAGGCGATTAGCGTTCATAGAAACGGCAATGCCGGCCGGAGAGCACCGGGAGGGGAAGACGATGAACCCGCCTGGGGCCGGCGGTGCGGAAATGCTCCGATGCTCATTTGCTGGATACGAGGAATGGACGCCTCAATTCTTCTTGGTGGACGCATTCCTGCGGCGTTACAGACTGCAAAGGCTATTTTCTTTTTATGTAAATAAGCTAGAATTTGTAATGAGCGGCTTAATGCAGTTCAGAGCGCTGCATCGTCTTGCGTTCAGATGAATATTCAACGAGACCGTGAAAAGAGCGCCGGCTAGCAGGTTGCTTAATAACGCCAGGGCCCTCCGGCTCGCCCCCATGAATGAGACCCGTGGCCGAGCTGAAGAGATCAACCAAACTCTATGGGCATTGGGCTCGATCCTGGAGAAGTTAGCGGACCCGGAATACCTTTTTCAGCCGCCTGACAGGGGAGAGAGTTTTAGTAGTTAATTAATTATCAGCGGTGAGCCCGAGCGCTGTACGGAAGGCTTGTTCTAGATTCGTTCGTGAGAACGAATCAGCTACCTTCGCGCATGGAGGGGCTGATGAACGACCAAATCCAGAACGCTTTCGCGTGGCTCAGGGGCGAGCCGCTGCTGGCGCTCGCCATCTTCGGCGGCGTCGCCCTCCTCGCCTTTCTGCTCTTGATTATCCTGACGATCCGGCACGGGGCGCTCTTGGCGCGCGAGGAAAAGGCGCGGGCGGACAACGCGCGCGCTTCGGAGACAGAGCTTGCGGAACTGCGCGGCCGCGTCTCGCAAATGGGTGAAATCAACGCTCTCCGCCAGGAAGAGCTGTCGCGCGCGGTGAGTGACCGGCTCGACCGCGTGTCGCAGCATCTCGGCGCCTGCGTCGAGGATGCGGGGCGGCGCACGTCCGACTGGCTCACGCAAATGATGGAGATCGCCGCGGCGCGGCAGGGCGAGCTTGCGCGCGCCGTGGACGAGAGGCTTGACCGCGTCAACCGCTCCCTCGGCGCCAGCATGGAGGACGCGAACCGGCGGCTCGCGCACATGGCGGATGCTTCGGCTGTCAAGCAGGAGGAGTTCGTCCGCACCGTAAATGATAGGCTCGACCGCGTGACGCAGCATCTCGGCGCAAGCGTCGAGGAAACCGGCCGGCGCACCTCCGACAATCTCGCGCGCCTCCACGAGCGCCTCGCCGTGATCGACGACGCGCAACGCAACATCGCGGAGCTTTCGGGCCGCGTCGTCTCGCTGCAGGACATCCTAGCGAACAAGCAGTCGCGCGGCGCTTTCGGGCAGATGCGCATGGAGGTCATCGTCGAGGACGGCCTGCCCAAGGGCGTCTACAGCTTCCAGCCTACGCTATCGAACGGCAAGCGGCCCGATTGCCTTATCCAGCTTTCCGCCTCATGCGCGCCGCTCGTGGTCGACGCCAAATTTCCGCTCGAAGCCTTCGAGGCCTTGCGCGCCGCCGCTGACGAAGGCGCGCGGAAGGAGGCGCAGGCCCGCGTTCGGCGCGACGTCGGCCGGCACATCGAGGACATGGCCGGGAAATATTTCATACCGGGCGAGACGCAGGACACGGCGCTGATGTTCGTGCCCGCCGAGTTGATCTATGCGGAGTTGCACGACGGCTTTCCCGACCTCATCCAGAAGGCGCATCGCGAGCGCGTCGTCATCGTCTCGCCGAACATGCTCATGCTCGCGGTGCAGACCATGATGGCGATCCTGAAGGATGTGCGGACGCGAGAGCAGGCGGGCGTGATCCAGCGCGAGGTTGGCCTGCTCGTCGAGGATGTGGCGAAGCTCGCCGAGCGCGTCGGCGATTTTCAGCGCCGCTTCGGCCAGATGGGCCCGGAACTCGATAAGATTGCGGCGGCGGCGGGGCGGATCGCGGATCGCGGGCGCCGCATCGAGGCGCTTGAGGTCGAGGAGGGGAAGGAGGCCGCCGAGGCCGCCAAGCCGCTGATCACGGCCGCGGAGTAGAACGCCGCCTCGCCCTTGCGCGCGGGCGAAGTCGTGACGCCGATCGCCTTGAAGCTGACGCCTTGTGCGCCTCGCCCGCGCGCGGGCGGATGTTGTTTCGCAGAACCCTCACCTTTAGCCGCTGTGGTCGCCTCGCCCTCGCGGGCGGATGTTGTTCATGGTTCGACAGGCTCACCATGAGGTTGAAAAACGCTGCG
The DNA here is from genome assembly GCA_963748525.1 of uncultured Alphaproteobacteria bacterium. Classification (GTDB taxonomy): domain Bacteria; phylum Pseudomonadota; class Alphaproteobacteria; order Rhizobiales; family Rhodomicrobiaceae; genus Rhodomicrobium. Next base: position 62,958 of record CAVVJJ010000006.1, on the reverse strand, counting down.
CCTCATGCTGAGCAGGCGAAAAGTGCCGTCTCGCCTCAGGAGGCGCTGGAAGCGCTGTCTCCCCTCATCCTCGTAACTTGGATTGCGGTTGTCCGATGCGGGCGGGGAGAGACCGTCTCATCCTAGGGCGAAGAGGCGCAAAGCGCGCCGTCTCGAGCCCCAAAGCGCCGCCGCTCCTCATCTGAGGAGGCGCTAGAAGCGCCGTTGCGCCTCATCCTGAGGAGGCGCTGGAAGCGCCGTCTCGAAGGATGAAGCCGCTTTCCCGCCGCCCGCTAAGGCTTCACCACCGCCGCCGTCTGCCCGAAGAGGACCTTCTTCGCGTCTTCGGTCATGGTGGGCTGCGTGTTGATCTCCTTGCCGCGCTCATAGGCCCTGATCGTGGCGGGGCGGGCCGCGATCTCCTCGAACCAGCGCTTCAAGTGCGGAAAATCCTCAAGATTCTGCCCCTGGCGCTGGTGCGGCACAATCCACGGATAGGCGGCCATGTCCGCGATGGAATAGTCGCCCGCGACGAAGGCCCGGCCGGCGAGCCGCTTGTTCAAAACGCCGTAGAGCCGGTTTGTCTCCTTCACATAGCGGTCGATGGCGTAGGGGATTTTTTCCGGCGCATAGACGCTGAAATGATGGTTCTGCCCCGCCATTGGTCCAAGCCCGCCCATCTGCCAGAACAGCCATTCCAAAACCTCGACGCGGCCGCGCAGATCCGAGGGGATGAAGCGCCCCGTCTTCTCGGCGAGATACAAGAGAATCGCGCCCGATTCGAACACCGAAATCGGCGCGCCGCCGCCCGCCGGATCGCGGTCGATAATGGCCGGCATGCGATTGTTCGGCGAGATCGCGAGAAACTCCGGCTTGAACTGATCGCCCGCGCCGATATTCACGGGCGCGATCGTATAGGGAAGGCCGGCTTCTTCGAGAAACATCGTGACCTTGTGGCCGTTCGGCGTGGTCCAGTAGAAAAGCTCGATCATGAGAGCCCTTTCGCGGCGCGGTTGGGGAGTGGGGAATTCCTTCGCGATAAATTTGGGAGGGCTTCGCCTCCCAGTCCACCCTTTAAATCGCCGGGCGCCGCTTAGCCCTTCGTTAACCCTGGGGGCTCGCAGGGGCGCTCTAAGCCTCATCTCATTGGAATAAGATTGTTTGGCAATCGGAGTCTTTGATATATTTTTTCAAAAAATTGTTCTTAATGTGCCTATCCGGTGACATTCGGCCAAGCTCGCTCAGGCTAGCTTTAGATAGCGATTGTGTGCAGGGAGCTACGCGGCCCGTGTTTAGTCGTTTTCTTGAAAGGAATAAAAACATGGCGAACGTCGCGATGAAGTCCTGCGCGGTGTTTGTTTCGTTGGCGCTCGGTGCGGTTTCTTTAGGCGTGAGCAGTGCGGCGGCTGCCGAGAGCGCGGACAAAGCGCTGCCGGCCGCCAAGCAGCGGCCGGCCAGGGAGGAGCTAAGAAGCTGGCGCAGGGCGATACAGAACGTCCCCCGCCCGAAGCACGCGTGTTATGAGGCTACCTATCCGGAGACAAAGTGGCGGGAGGTCCCCTGCAAAATGCCGCCGCACAAACTTTATCCTCCGAGAACCGGCGGCATGAGTCAGGCTGAAACAGTCGGCCATAATTCGGGTGATTTTACCGCTGTGACGCCCGGCCTCGTGTCTAAGGCTCGGGGTTCGTTCGATCCCGGAACAATCGTTTCGAGCGAATGCTCCGTGCCGTGCCCAGGCCCAGACCTGGCGTGCCCCGCAGACCCCGTGTGCACCCCCACTTCCAGCACAAACAACGTTTATTCTCTTCAGTTGAACACGAATCCTTTTAACACGTCTGCGTGCAACGACTCTCCTAATACGAGTGACGTGTTCCCATGCCAGGGGTGGGCGCAGTTTATATACCCCTCCTCCGGGAAGGGATTCATACAGTACTGGCTGCTTAACTACGGACCGTCAGGCACAATGTGCCCGGCTCAAAGTAAAAATTGCGCAAAAGGCATCCCCCAGACCGACGGATGGTGCCCGGTGTCCCTTTGGGGAAACGGTTATTGCGTGGTCAACGGCCCGAGTAACAGCGCTCCCGCCAGTCCGATCACCTCACTGACGGATTTAGAGGTCGTAGGCCTGGCCGGTGCGGACGGCAATGAAATGATCGTGTACGTGGACGAAACAGCTTATATGACGGACGGGGGCGGCTATTTACCCGATTTGGGCAACCCGCCGCCAGGAGGCAGCGGCTGGCAGCAAGCCGAGTTCAATGTCTTTGGCGACGGCAACGGAGACCAGGCGGTCTTCAGCCCCGGATCGACAGTTGTTGTGCGCCTTGCGGTGGACAGCGCTCCTCCGTCGGGCGTGCTTGGCTGCCTCCTCCAGAGCTTTACCGGCGAGACGAATAACCTGACCTTAGCCAACACCCCTCCATCTTTCGTGGATGGTGGGGATTTGCCGGCGCTTGTGTTCTCGGAGACTTTCCCGGCCCCTGCCGGTATGGCGGCGACATGCGCCGACGCAACCCCCACGCCGCCGCCGCCGCCCGCATGTACTTCAATTCCGGTTGGATCAAGCTCGAAGTTCAATGGCTTCCTGGTGTCCTGCCATGTTCAGTGCCCCCTGTCGCAATGTGATGGGGTCTACTATCCCGACCCCCTCTTCAATTTGCTGGGGATTCTCACGCAGCCCTGCCTCGCGTGCGGCTATGAAGTGCTTCTCGGCGGAGAGGCCTTAACGAATTGGACAGCAGAAGTCGTTAAGGCCAACGGCGCTCCGGTGGCCCAGGAAGTCTTGCGGGAGAATGCTAATATCGTCCTTCGCCTTAAGCCCAGCCCAGACGATATCCGGTCGGGAGCGATCGCAGGTTATAAGCTCAAGCTAATCGCTAAGAAAGGCGCCAATGTTAAACAGGCGTCCAGGCTTCATGCTGGCCTGAGAGTGTCCATGGAGACAAAGCCGTCTGGAAAGTAGCGCAGCGTTATTTGCCTCTAGCGCCAGAAGTCTCATTCGGAGACCTTGCTCGAAACGGCGGGTCTCAGCCGCGCGCCGCGAGCGAAAACTCCTGATCGAGCGCGAGCGGCCCTGGCCTCCGGGCAGCGACCAGGCCCTTTTCGATCAGATATTCGAGATGCGACAGAACCGAGAGGCTGGCCGCGCCGACGAGCGTGGGATCGAGGCCGTTATAAATGCGCGCGACCATGCCGCCGACATCGCCGACGCCGGCGCGCATCGCCTCCACGATCTCCATTTCGCGCCACCGCCGATGGAAAATGAGCCCCTTCACATAGCGCTGCGGTTCGTGGACGGGCGCCCCGTGGGCCGGATAGTAGGCGGCTTCCTTCCGCTCCATCAGGATTTCAAGCGAGCGCAGATAGCTCCCCATATGGCCTTCTGGCGGCGCCACCACGCTCGTGTTCCAGCCCATGACGTGGTCGCCCGAGAACAGGATGTTGCGCTCCGGCCAGAAGAAGCAGAGGTGATCGGGCGCGTGGCCGGGCGTGTGGATCGCCTGAAACTCCCACCCATTACCCGAAATCGCATCGCCATGCGCAAGCGCGCTGTCGAACGCCACCGGTACGAGGTATTCCCGCCCGGCAGGCCCTTTCGCTCCGGCCGAGGGCGCGCCCGGCGCTCGCGGCATGCCGCAGGTCACGGCGCCCGTCCGCTCCCTGAGCGCGTCCGCCGCGCCGCTATGGTCGGCATGGCAATGGGTGAGGAGAATGTGCGTAATCGTCTCGCCCTTCAGCGCGCTCATCAGCACATCGAGCTGTTCGCCCGGCGCGGGCCCTGGGTCCATCACCGCGACTTCGCCCTCGCCGATGACGTAGAGATTCGTGCCCTTGAAGGTGAACGGCCCCGGGTTATGGCAGACGATGCGGCGCAGGCCCGGCGCGATGCGCTCCAGCTCGCCGTAGCGAAACTCCATCTCGCGCGAAAATGGCGGGGTCTTGGGCTTGGGGGTGCTCACTGAGGCTCGCTCCACATCGACGCCGCTAAAAGCTTGGGTCGCCGATCATCAAATGCAAAACAAGATTGCGCAACCGAAGCCGACCCTCCCGCCGTGGGGCAGGCGCCTTGGAAGCAATGCCGCGGCGGCTATATAGCAGAAGCATCCACCCTCGCGGGGCATCGAAACAATGACAGATACCGAAATCTTCACGACCGTCGACGGCTATATCGCGGGCCTGTTCGCGAAGGAAGACGCGGCGCTGACTGCCGCCGTTGAAGAAATGCGCGCCGCAGGCATGCCCGAGATCAGCGTCTCGCCCGTGCTCGGCAAATTCCTCTACATGCTCGCGAAACTCACGGGCGCCCGCCGCATCCTGGAAATCGGGACGCTCGGCGGCTACAGCGCGATCTGGCTCGGCCGGGCGCTGCCCGAGGGCGGGCGCATGCTCACGCTCGAACTCGATCCCGTCCATGCCAAGGTTGCGCGCCGCAACATCGCCCGCGCCATGCTGCTCGGGACGGTGGAGGTGCGCGAAGGCGCGGCGCTCGACATTCTGCCGAAGCTCATCGAAGCCGGGGAAGAGCCCTTCGACCTCATCTTCATCGACGCCGACAAAGACCCGTATCCCCAATATTTCGAGCTTTCGCTCCGCCTCGCGCGTCGCGGTACGCTGATCGTCGCCGACAATGTCATCCGCCAGGGGGACGTCGTCGACCCTGCCGCGCCGGACTCGCGGGTCCGAGGCGTGAGGAGGCTTGCCGAGATGCTCGCCGAAAACCCTGCGGTTGAGGCCACGATTGTTCAAAATGTGGGCATCAAGGGCCACGACGGCATGGCGCTCGCCATCGTAAAATAGCGCATTTTGCTGCAATTGCGAAAAAGCGTGCCGCTTAAGGACGCGGGGAGCGACGCGCGCTTGACTTCGCTTTGGACGCTGGCTTAAAAACAACCAGAAATTCTGGACGCGCTAATTTTTCCCTGGCGATCGGGTTCCGATGTCCTCCTCCGGCGACGGCGATCAAGACGACCGCAAGGCCTCCGAGCCTGGCGATCGTTTGAACGAGCGGCTCCGCGAGCTTGAGCGGAAGCTTGATCCTGGGCGCGATGAGCGCGTAAGCATGTCCGATGAAGAAATCGGAAGGAGAAGCTCGGCGCTTGGGAAGGCGTTCAAGATCTCCACTGAGTTGGTGGCAGGCGTGTTCGTGGGCGGCGCTATTGGCTACGCGCTCGACTTCTGGCTGATGCCCAAGGTGGGATTGAACACATCTCCCTTGTTTCTGCTGGTGTTTCTTCTGCTCGGCATTGCCGCCGGGTTCCTGAACGTGATCCGCGCCGCGCGCCGGATGGGTGAAAAGTAAGAACGGCCGGGCATTCAGCATCGGCAAGGATTGCTATGATCGACTGGTTCATCAGCGCGGCGCAGGCCGCGACGGAGGAAGGCGGCCACGGCGGGGGCGGTTTCAACCCCATGCATCAGTTCGCCATCAACCGATATTTCCCCATCCACATCGGCGGCTACGACGCGTCCTTCACCAACTCGTCTCTGTGGATGGTGATGGCGACGGGTTGCGTCCTCATCCTTCTGCTCTACAGCGTGCAGAAGGCCTCCCTTGTCCCCAACCGCCTGCAGTCCGTCAGCGAAATCGCTTACGAATTCGTGGCGAACATGGTGCGCCAGAACGCGGGCGACGCCGGGATGAAATATTTCCCGGTGATCTTCACGATTTTCATGTTCGTCCTGTCGCTGAACCTGATCGGCATGATCCCGCTGCCGGGGCTCGGCGCGTTCACGGTGACGAGCCACATCATCGTCACGTTTGCGCTTGCGGCTTTCGTCTTCATCGGCGTGACGCTGATCGGCATCTTCAAGAACGGCTTCGGCTTTTTGAAGCTGTTCGTGCCGTCTGGGGTGCCGGCCTTGCTTCTGCCGCTGATCACGGTGATCGAGATCATCTCCTACTTCACCCGGCCGATCAGCCTCTCGGTCCGTCTCTTCGCCAACATGATGGCGGGGCACACCATGCTTGCCGTGTTCGGCAGTTTCGTCGTGGGGCTCGGCATCATCGGCGGGTGGGTCCCGTTCATCTTCATGGTTCTGCTGATGGGGCTCGAAGTCCTGATCGCCTTCCTTCAGGCTTACGTCTTCGCCGTTCTCTCCTGCATCTATCTGAACGACGCCCTCCACGCATCCGAACACTAGACCACTCGCAACCTCTCAACCGATCGATCGAATAGGAGAAACTGTCATGGATCCAGCAGCAGCAAAGCTCATCGGCGCTGGCCTCGCTTGCTCGGCCCTTATCGGCGCCGGCATCGGCATCGGCCTCATCTTCGGTAATTTCCTCCAGGGCGCGCTGCGCAATCCGTCCGCGGCGCCGGGTCAGTTCCCGAACCTTCTGCTTGGGTTCGCGCTGGCTGAAGCCACGGGCTTGTTCGGCCTCGTTATCGCGCTGATCCTCTTGTTCGTGAAGCTTTAGACCACTCCTTCATGTTCCGGCGGCAGGCTGGCGCCCGTGGGGGCGCCGCCTTTCAGCGTAGGCGGTTCTAATCCATGCCTCAGCTCAATCTCGATGATTTCGCACCCCAGTTGATCTGGCTGGCGATCATCTTCAGTCTTTTCTATCTTGCGCTGTCCCGGCTCGCGCTGCCGCGCATCGAGAAGGTTCTCAAGGACCGCAAGGCGAAACTCGGCGGCGACTTGCAAGCCGCGCGCGACGCCCAGCAGAAAGCCGACAAGGAGGCCGAGCGCTATGCGGCCGAGATCGCCGGCGCCAAGGCCAAGGGCCACGGCACGATCCGCGCCTCGCGCGAGAAGCTCGACGCTGAACTCGCCGAAAAGCGAAAGGCGCTCGACGGCCAGCTTGCCGAAAAAACGGCCGAAACCGAGAAGAGAGTGCAGGGCCTGCTGGAGCGGGCTTCCGGCGAGATGGAGGCCATGACGACAGGCGTCGTGAGCGACATCGTGAAGGAGCTTGCCGGCGTCGAGGTCAGTGACAAGGAGGTCCAGACGGCGCTCCGTCAGACCTCGAAGGAGTAGCCGATATGGACCCTAACATCTTAATGGATCCCGAGGCCTGGGTCGCCATCGCCTTCCTGCTTTTCGCGGGCGTGCTTCTCTATTACAAGGCGCCGGCCAAGATCGCGCAGGCTCTCGACCAGCGCTCCAACGCCATTGCGCGCGAGCTGGATGAAGCGCGCAGGCTGCGCGCCGAGGCCGAGTCGCTGCTTGCCGACTACAAGAAGCGGGCCGAGAACGCGCAAGGCGAGGCCCGGGACATCATCGCGCAGGCCGAGAGGGAAGCGGCGGGTTACGCCAAGGAGGCGCGGGCGGCCTTCGACGAGTTGATCGCCCGGCGCCTGAGCGTAGCTGAGCAGAAGATCAAGCTCGAAGAAGAGAAGGCGCGCAAGCAAATCCGCGCCCAGGCCGCTGAAATCGCCGTCGCGGCGGCGGAGCAGCTCATCGAGCAGAAAATGTCCGGCAAGCTTGCTGAGAATGCCATCGCAGCCAGCCTCGATCGGATCAAGAAGCGGCTGAATTAGACCGAAGCGCGTGCGCTTCATGACGGAGGAGGCGGGCTTGAACGCTTTGGCGATTGCGGCAACCTGGTTCTTCGTTCTTCACTTGCTCCCCTCGACTCCGCTCAGGCCGCGTGCGACCGCGCTGGCGGGCGAGGCGGGTTACGCCGCGGCATTCTCGATTGTATCGCTCCTCGCGGTCTATTGGATGACCCACCAGTTCAATGCCGCGCCCTACGGCGAGAAGCTTTGGCTTGCGCCGGGCTGGTGGCCCTGGGTCAAGGCGGCGCTTATCCTTTTCGCGTTCATCCTCATTTTTGGCGGCCTTCTCACGCCCAACCCTTCGGCTCCAGGCGGCGAGAGAATCGCGGATGCGGGCCGCGCCGCCGGCGGCATCTTCGCCATAACGAGGCATCCGGTGATGTGGGGCGCCGCGATCTGGGCCATCGCCCACATCGTTTCCCAGGGGACTTGGCGCGGACTTGCCTTTTTCGGCTGTTTCGCGGCCACGGCCCTTATTGGAAGCTGGCTGCAACAGAAGAGAAAGCGCGCCACCGTCCCCGGCTGGGCCGCCTTCGAAGCGAAGACCTCGTTCTGGCCCTTCGTTGCAATCCTGCAGGGCCGGGCGAGCTTCAGCCTTGGCGACATCGGCCTGTGGCGCATCGCCATCGCGGTCGCGGCCTGGGCCGTTGTGCTGCACTATCACGCTTGGCTTTTCAAGGTTAACCCCCTTCCCATCGCCGTCTAGCGCGTTAATCGCTTTGCTCGTCCGCGGGTCGCCGCGATTTCGGAAGGCATGAACTGCGCCAAGAGTGCGGTCGATGGCGGTTCGCAGAAGGACGGCCGGCCGCGCCCCTAATCGGTCTTCACGAGCCCGGAGAACGCCGCGACCGCGAGCAGGCTTGCAACCCCTCCAAAGACCAGCTCCGCCCAGACAAGCGCTGTTGTGCCCCAGCTCGGGACCTCGATGGCCACTCCCTCCGCCACCTCGAACCGGACCTGCTTCTGCATCGGAACCCAGCTCTTCTCCTGATACAAGTCCACCACCGGTACGAGAACGTTGAACGAGTAGACCCAGGGGTTGAACTGAGGATACTCCGCGAACTTCGCCCCCACCGTGTCGACGCATGCGGTCCAATTCCCTCCGGCGTGGGGCCGGCAACGGTCGAAATCCGGCTGCAGGAAAACCTGCGCATCCCGCGGCGCGAACACGCCCTTCTCGGCCGCGAGCTGGAAGTAGAAGCCGCAGGCGACGCCAACGGCGGCCATGATGGCCAGCACCCTGAGCGGCCGGTAGCCGTGCCCGATAAGGAGCCCGACCGTCAGCGCGGATAGCAGCGCCGCGAAGGCCCGCACCGCGCCTCGCGGCCCCTTTCGCCACTGCGCCAGCCGGCGCCGGATGAAAAAGCCCTGCCGCTCCATGGAGAGGCGCCGCGCCTCTTCGGGGTGCCCCATGGCTTTCAGCACCTTGATGAGCTGCTCGAAGGGCTGAGGCCGGAAATCCCGTCCCATATGCGCCTTGGGCTGGCGGCGCAGCCATTTCTTCCGGATTTCGGCCTCGATCGGAGCGACGCCCGCAAAGCGATCATAGGTGAAGCCGTCGAGATGGATGACATGCGGGATCGCGCTTTTGGATTTGGGCCAGGAGCGTTCGTTGTCGACCAGGACGCGCACATAAGCGCTTTTCAGATCGAGCGAGCCGTTAATCGCGGCGGCGTCGCCGTCCCTGCCCTCGATGGGCGCCATGATCAGCGCGCCCATGACTTCCGCATTGACGAGAGACATCGCGTCTTCGGAGAATGCTTCTCCCGGCGCGGCAAAGTCCCGCGAGGCGACCTGCGCCGGAACCGAAAACACGCCGCCGCGGCAGTCGACATTTCCGCGGACGCGGGCGCCATTCAGCTGAACCTTGCCGTGCGCCTGGAAGCCCTGCGACAGATAGATGTTGCCGCTGAGTTCGACGCGGGTGAAACGAAGAGCCGTCGCATCGGCCTTTCCAGCGCTGCGGAAACTTCCGTTCCGGCAATCGAGATCGCCGCCGACCCTTGCGCCGGAGAAGGACAGTTCGCCCTCGCTCTCGCAATCCCTGAGATAAAGGCTGCCATTGAGATCGAGCCGGTGGGCTTTCAGCGCGCGCGCAGCCTGATCCCAGCGGCTCGCCTCCCGCGATCGCGTTTCATCGAACCCCGCGCTGAATTTGGCTTCCGAGCAATCGAAGGTTCCGCCAATCGAGGAATTGTCGAACAGGATGAGGCCATCGGCCCGGAACCCGCTTTTGAACTCGACGTTGCCGCCAATGGCCACGGTCGAAAGATCGGCCGCGAGGCGCTGCGCTCGCCAGGGCCTTCCTCCGATCACGCATCCTGAACAGGAGAGCGAGCCCGTAATTTCCGCGCCAAAGAGCTGGAGGCATCCCGCGATGAGCGTGCGGCGCAAGAGAAGGCCGCCGTCGATCATGACGCCGTCGCCCCGGATCGAGGAGACGGCCGTGCCGTCGAGGCTCACGACCTTGGTGTCGGCGTCGGAGAAGCTGAATTCGCCCGCGATCACGCACTCCCGGATCCAAAGCGGCCCGACCTTCCTTGCGCCATCGAGGTTGACGGCGCCGTCGATATAGGCGCCTTGCACGCGCAATCCGCTCTCATCGACCTTCACGCCCGCCTCGCCGCCAAGCGCGAGAAAGCGCACGAAATCGGCGCGGATTGCGTTGTCCGCCGTTGCAGCCTCGGGGCGCGCGCGCGAAAATGAGCAGGTCTTGCCGGTCAACGCGGCGTCCAGCAGCTTTCGCTCTGCGGGATTCAGCGGCTCGAAGTCTTGCAAGGTCGCCATTGTCGATTCCCTAAAGGGCCGCCGGAAGGGTTCCGGTTCGAGCGACTGAATGGGCCGGTTGCGTCGAAATGGCGGCGAAAAGCTGGCTAACAGCGATCTCCGCCGCTCTCGCTTCAGCTTTCCACGCGGTTTACGAATTTCAATGCGATCGCGGAAGGAAAGCAGGCGAAGGTCGATTGATTTATGTCAGAAATTAAAAACTGCTATTCAACCTCTGCTACGTGGAATCATAATCAAACTTAATTCAATTTGTTTGCCTACGCTTTTGAAGGTGGGATCAATGTTTATTATTTATAAAAAGATCACGCAATTCCTTAACCGGCTATCCCGGAATTACATATGCGACGAGGACCCGGATGAGCGCCGCACGCGTCTTCGCGAAGAAGCCATGAGAGAAATCGACGCTCAGGTTCTCCCGGTCGTTCAAATGCGGTTAGCAATGCAGTTGGCGGTGCAGGAAAGCGACGCGGAACAAAAACCCAAGACCGACTCCGTGGCGGCTTAGTCAGGCGGGAGTCGTCAGAGTAGCGCCGTTCCCTTCTTCCCGGCGCGAAGGATTGTTGGCGCCGCACGGCGAGAGCGGACAATGCGATGGGGCCTGCTTAAGCCGCGGCTGCCTTCACGGTTTCAGCGAGCTTCTTCAGCGTGAAGGGTTTCGGCAGGAAAACGAAGTTCTCGTCCGCCGTCAGGTTCTTGCGGAAGGCCTCCTCCGCGTATCCCGACATGAACACGATGCGGATGTCGGGGTTGCGCTGGCGCAGGTGGCGCAAGAGCGTCGGGCCGTCCATCTCCGGCATGACGACGTCGCTGACCACGAGATGGACCTGCCCATGCTCGCGGTCCATGATTTCGAGCGCCTCGATGCCGCTCGCCGCTTCGAGCACCCTGTATCCGCGCGAGGCGAGAGCGCGCGACGCAAACGAGCGCACCGTGTCCTCGTCCTCGACCAGGAGCACGGTGCTGCTGGGCCCCTCCGGCGCCGTGAGGTCTATAGAATTGCCGGACGGCTCGGGCTTGCTCTCCAGCGCCTTGAGGTCCTGCTCCGTCTCGACATAGCGCGGCAGATAGATGCGGAAGGATGTTCCCTTGCCGATCTCGCTGTCGACGAGGATCGTGCCGCCCGTCTGCTTCACGATGCCGTAGACCATGGAGAGACCGAGCCCGGTGCCCTTGCCGACCTCCTTCGTAGAGAAGAAGGGATCGAAAATCTTTTCGAGGTGCTCGGGCTTGATGCCGGTGCCGCCGTCGCGCACCTCGCACATGACGTATTCGCCGCGGTCGAGGCCCCGGTCTTTCAGCTCAAGCGACTCGCGTTCGCTCACATTCGCCGTCGTGATGGAGATTTCGCCGCCGTCCGGCATCGCGTCGCGCGCGTTCACGGCAAGGTTCATGATCACCTGGAAGAGCTGCCCCTCGTCAGCCTTCACGAACCACAGGTCGCGGCCGTGCTGCACTTTCGCCTTCACCGTCTCGCCCAGCGTCCGGCCCATCGTGGCCTGATATTCCTCGATGACGTCGGTGAGCTTGAGGATGGCCGGGCGCAAGGTCTGGCGGCGCGAATAGGCCAGGATCTGCTTGACGAGTTCGGCAGCGCGCGTCGCATTGTTCTTGATGTTCATCAAGTCTTTGAAGGCGGGATCGGAGGCGCGGAAGCGGCGCAGCAGCAGGTCGGAGAAGCCGATGATGGCGGTGAGGAGGTTGTTGAAGTCGTGAGCGATGCCGCCCGCCAGCTCGCCCACGGCCTGCAGCTTTTGGCCTTGTGCGGCTTGCTCGTCGATGACCGGCGCCGATCCGGTTTCAACCGCCTGAACGATCAGGTTCGAATCGTTTGCGGCCGGGAATATCGTCAGGCGGACGCGCCGCTCGATGGACCCTTTGAGCGTAGCCGGCACTTCCAGCGGCGCCTCGGCGGCAAGCCCGCCCGCCGAGAGCGCCGCGATTTTGTCCTTCAGGTTTTGCGAGGAGGTTTCCGCGACGAGCAACGCCAACGATTTTCCGATGAGGCCCCCGGCTGCGGCATCGTCGCCGGCGGGGACGCCGAACAGTCTCCGGAACGCATCGTTCGTCGCCTGGATGACGCCTTTTGAATTGGTGAACGCCATGGCGGAGGGAGCGCGGGCGAGAATGGCCTCGAAGGCTTCGTCGATCGTTCCAGCCGCAGGGTCTGCAGGGGTGACGAGCCAGATCTGGGCCTCGTTCATATCCGCGCCCACATGAAGCGACGCCGCCCGGAAGAAACCGCTCGCGCTCTGGATTTGCACCGGGATCGAGCCTGCGCCGGCCTTTGCGATCATGTCCCGCAGCCGCGCGCGCGTCAAAGGATTGCCGCGCCTCGTACGAAAGAGCGCCCACGCTTGCTTGCCGATGGGGGAGCATCCCGCGAGCTTTTCGAAGCCCTTATTGGCGCCCTCTACGGATAATTCCTTGCTCACCGAAAGGGCCGGAACGGGAAGCGCGCCAAGACCATGCCTTGGCTTTTCGCCCGCCGCCGCCTTCTTGTGCTGCTCAATCTGCCACATAAGGAGCGGCGAGCCATCGCTCTGATCCGCGAGCGGCGCCGCTTTGAGTATGACGGGATCGCCCGCCGCAAAGCTCGGGAGCTGGATCGTCTCCGCGTGAGCCTTGCCCGCGCGGGCCGCCGCAAAAAGCCGGAAAATAGCCGCCGCCGTTTCAGGGTTCCGTTCGCCGAGCCGCGAAAGGTCCTGGTCGAGGCCGAGGCCGCCGACGGAACTCAGGAAGGCTTCGCTGCCCCACTGGATCAAGCCTTTCTTGTCGGTGACAGCGACCGCGGCGGGCAGGGCGCGAACGAGCTGGCTGAAGCGCTCCTCCGATCGGCCTCCACCGGACTTGAGGCGCAATTGCCCCGCCGCCAGAAGAATGGCTGCGCCGGCGCCGAGGCAAGCCAGAAGCGCGAGCGCGATCCCGCCCTGACCAGCCGCCGCCAGCGCCAGAGCCGCGACCGCGCCAAGCCCGGCAACCACACTATTCCAGTGGGGACTCCAATGTGCGAAGGGCATCGACGGCGCCGCCATTTTGGAAACCTCGCTCCTGCCGCGACATGCAACCGCGACTATGGATTGATTCGTCTTGCGTGGGCACAAGCGCACGCTAAAGCGATCTCGGCATGGGAAAAGTTAAAAAAGTCTTGCGAACGCGCGCGACGTGGCATCTTTTGCAGTAAGTCGATGAAAATCAGGACCGCGAGTTTTCCGGACTTTCGATAAGGGGGATCGCATGGGCTCCGCAGGCTTCGTCATCGCCGCAATCGTGTTATTCGCATCGGGGGCTGCCGCTGGCGCCGGGCTGCTCCTTTACTGGCATAAGGCGCAGGGCGAGGTGCCGCGTTTCTTAGTTCCGCGCTTGTTCGTTCCGCGCTCGCGTCGCCTGGCCTTCGTCGAGCGGACGTCGCTGGAAAGCGGCCGCAAGCTCATGCTTGTCCGCCGCGACGATATGGAGCATCTGATCCTGGTCGGCGGGCCGATCGATCTCGTCGTTGAGACGGGGATCCGCGTGGAGAGCGTCGCAACCGCGCCCGCCAGCGAAGAAGACGCCGCGAGCCTCGGCGCGCCGCTGTTGGCCGTGGCGCCGGAGCCGCCGCTCGCTCGGCCCGCGCCGATCCATGAGACCGCGGCGCATGCCGATCCCATGCTCCCGCCTTCTGCAAAGGCTGGCGAGGATGAGTGGCTGACTGAGGCGGCGCCCGTGCACGACTTGAAGGCCGCGGAGTAGAACGAAAGGCGATGCAAGCGGGCTTGATTTGCCTGCGTTTGCCTCTTCTTTCTAAATCGCTCTTCCGCTAGAGTGGCGTGTGTGCATCGTCGTCGATACGCATCGAGAGCCACTGTCATGTCAATCTGGGGGAAATTGACGGGCGCAGCCGCGGGACTTGCAGTCGGCGGACCGATCGGGGCGCTGATCGGCGGCGTCGCGGGCCATCTCGCCATCGATCACGGGATGGGCTCGAACTCCGAAGCCGACAAGCAGGTCGCTTTCACCGTCGGCGTGATCGCGCTCGGCGCAAAAATGGCCAAGGCCGACGGCATCGTCACAAGGGACGAGATCGAGGCTTTCAAGGAAGTCTTCAAAATTCCCAAGGGCGAAGAGCAGAACGTCGCTCGCATCTTCAATCTCGCAAAGCAGGACGTCGCCGGCTTCGAGTTGTACGCCCGCCAGCTCCACCGCCTCTTTCACAACGACCGCCCTCTGTTGACGGACGTCATGGATGGCTTGTTCCACATCGCCCTGGCCGATGGGCGCTTCATGCCGAGCGAGGATCGGTACCTCGCGGAGGTCGCCAAGGAGTTCGGCTTTACCCACGCCGAATATATGAGCATTAAACTCCGGCATTACCGGTGCGAGGTTTACGACCCCTACATCATTCTCAATGTATCGCCGGGCGCCTCGGACGCCGAGCTGAAGGCCAAATATCACAAGCTTGTCGCGGAGAACCACCCCGACAAGCTCATTGCGCGCGGCGTCCCGAAGGAGTTCGTCGAGATCGCGACGAAGAAGCTCGCCGCCATCAACGGCGCTTATGAAGAGATCAAGCAGGCCCGTTCCGCGCCACTTGCAGCGGCGCCGTTGTAGCTTCGTAGCCTGAGATGATGCCTAGGGAAGAAGCCGCCCATCGAGCCGCCCTTTCGGCCTTGATCGCCGCGGACGAGGTCCGTCTTCCACTGCTTCGTAAGGTGGCGGATTTGGATCTGCCTGATTGTTGGGTTGGCGCAGGCTTCGTCAGGTCGGCGGTCTGGGACAACCTTCATGGACGCCCGCCAAGCCGCACCTGGGACGATATCGACGTGGTTTGGTTCCACCGGAACCGGGCGACGCAGGAGGCTGACGAAGAGATCGAAGTGCGACTGACGCTGGCAGAACCATCGGCCAAGTGGTCAGTGACAAACCAAGCCAGGATGCACAGCTACAACGGCGAGGCGCCTTGCCGCTCTGCGGAAGACGCCATAAGCCGGTGGCCGGAGACGGCGACCGCCGCCGCGCTGCGCTTGAATGGGGATGACATCGAGATCGTCGCGCCGCATGGACTCGACGATTTGTTCTCACTGGCGATCAGACCAACGCCCGCTTTTATCGGAGAGAAGTTCCCGATCTTTCGGGAACGTGTGCGCAAAAAGCGTTGGCTTGAACGCTGGCCGCGTCTGACCGTGGTGGAAGCATGAGCGCATGAGGCGCGCGCCATTCGACTGACAAGCCAAAGCAGCGCAAGCGGCGCTCAGAATATATACTATTGGACTAAAATTGATACAATCGAATGCAGTATTAACCCATTTCGTAAATTTAACGTTTACCTTCCTCCTTCTGTAGTAATACAGCAGTCTTCTTAACGGAAACAAAACTATCGGCTGACGTTTCCCTCCGATAGTTACGGAAGGTTCATGGTGTACTTGCCCGCCGATCCAAGCTCCAAAGATTCAGCTCCAGCGTCCCCCAAGCGCCGGCGCTTCCAGCTCCCATCGCGCCCCAAAGCAGCCGGCCTCGCGGCGCTCGCGCTTGCCGCATTCGCCGGCGCCCAGGCCGCTGATGTGCGAAGCCACGCAGCCACGCAGAACCTTTCGGCCGAGGCCGCGCAAGCCTCTGCGTTTCCGAGCTTCTCCGCGCTTGTGGAGCGCGTGGCGCCGGCCGTGGTCTCGATCCGCGTGAAAGCCAACGCCGCGGCGATCGCAGCGCATGACGACCAGGCTGACGAACAGCAGAGCGAGGGGGAAAATCCCTTCGGCGGCACCCCGCTTGAGCGCTTCTTCGGCCCCAAGGGCGGCATTGTTCCACCCCGGCCCAACGGCCATGAGAAACCGGGCGGCGCGCTGCCGCCGGCGCAAGGGCAGGGCTCCGGCTTCTTCATCACAGCCGATGGCTACATCGTCACCAACAACCATGTGATCGAAGGCGCGATCAAGGTCGAGGTCGTGACCGACACGGGCGAAATCCTGCCGGCCAAGATCGTCGGCGCCGATCCGGGCACAGACCTCGCATTGCTGAAAGTGGCCGCGGACAGGCGTTTCCCTGCCGTGGCGCTCGGACGTGCGGAAGCGAAAGTCGGCGATTGGGTGATTGCGCTCGGCAACCCGTTCGGCCTCGAAGGGACCGTGACGGCTGGCATCGTCTCGGCACGCGGCCGCGACATCGGCATGGGCTCCTACGATAACTTCATCCAGATCGACGCGCCCGTGAACCGAGGCAATTCGGGCGGCCCGACCTTCAACCAGGCCGGCGAAGTCATCGGGGTGAACACCGCAATCTTCTCGCCCACGGGCGGATCGGTGGGCATCGCGTTTGCGATCCCGGCCAAGATGGTCGAGAACGTCGTGACGCAACTGAAGGAAAAGGGCCACGTGACGCGGGGCTGGCTTGGAGTGCAGGTGCAGTCTGTTACGCCCGATCTGGCCGACGGCCTCGGGCTGCGCCAGGCGCGAGGAGCGCTCGTCTCGATACCGGCGCCCGGAGGGCCGGCCGAGGAAGCCGGAATCCGGCGCGGCGACGTGATCCTGAAAATCGCAGAGGCCGACATCAAGGACAGCCGCGATCTCGCGCGGAAGATTTCGGAAATCGCGCCCAACACACCGGTGAAGATCGTGCTTTTCCGCGACAACAAGCGGGAAACGGTTCAAGTCACGGTGGCGCAGATGCAGGACGACGCCGGGGCGCAGGCCTCCGAAAAGGGCGCCCTGCCGCAAGCCGAGATCGCAGCTCTCGGCCTGACCGTCTCTCCCGCCATGCAGGCGCCGGGGCAAGGCGGCGGCCTCGCCGTCGTCGAGATCAGGCCGGACGGCAGAGGCGCCGATGTGGGGCTCACGCGGGGCGATATTCTTCTCACGGCCAACGGCGCCGATCTCTTCAGCCCCGACGGGCTTGAGGCGGCGCTCCGCACCGCGAGGGCGGCCGGCAAGAACCACACGCTCGCCCTTGTTCAACGGGGCCCGCCCAGGTTTATGTCGCCCTGCCGACAGACCAGGGCTGACGCCAGGGTCGCGATCTTCGGGCGAAAGGCTTCGGGACGCTGGTTTTTGCTGGCGTTCACCGCGCGTTGAGGCAGCCGGGCGCTTCCTCAACGATCTGCGCTTGCGCCGCGGCGAGCGTCAGCCTAAACCTTAGCGAACGAAGCGACGAGACCGAAAATGCCGAAGATCACGCCCCATGAAGCGCTCATCTATGTGATGATCACCATGTCAGCGGCCGACCGTCAGATTTCGGATCGCGAACTCGACCGCATCTCGCAGGTCGTGAAGCAACTGCCGGTGTTCATGGGCTTCGACGAGAACAACCTCGCGCCGGCGGCCGAACGCTGCGGCGACCTTCTCAGCCAGGAGGAAGGCCTCGAAGAGCTTCTGGAACAGGTTGCGACGGCGCTTCCGAAAAAGCTTCATGAAACCGCCTATGCGCTGGCGGTGGAGGTGGCGGCGGCGGATCTGCGCGTGCCGGACGAGGAGATCAGGCTGCTCGAGCTTCTTCGCGATGCGCTGCACCTCGACAAGCTCGTGACGGCCGCCATCGAGCGCAGCGCGCGGGCGCGTCACCAGACGCTTTAGCTCCAGGCCTTTCCCCGCCCGCAATCCGATCCCGGAACAGCAGCTTCCTTCCTTGCGTTCTCCCGGAAACAAGGAGGAGGAAACACATGAAAACGCTTGCAGGCGCATTCCTGGCCGCCGCTTTGAGCATTGGATTTGCCGGCGCCATGGCGCAGACAATGAGTGGCGGGCAGCCACAGCCAATCGAGCCGAAGGCTGGCGAGCAGGGCCCCCCCGGCACGGTGGGCGCAATGCAAAACGAGACGCGGAACAAGGCGACGAGCCCGGAAGACGTGCAACGGCAGACCGAGGGCAAGCCGACGATGGCGCAGGAGGCGCAGCAGGGCAACGCCGGAACTCATCCGAATATCACCAAGAACTCGCCCGGCACAGTCGGCGCGTCGCCGGGGAATACTCCCCCCAACCGCACGGTTCACAAATAGCTCTCAGGCGCGCTGAAGCGTCGCCGTCGCGGCGGCGCCTGGCGCGCTTCTCTCACGCATTCGCTCTGCGGCAGGTTATCCTCGCCTCGACGACGCTCTTCCCGCCGATCGTCGGCTCCAGGACAACGTTACGGCCGGTCTCGATAAGTTTCCAGATTTCGTCATCGGGTTTTGGGCAGAGCCCCAAAAGAGCCTCGCCCAGCTTTTGAGGCTCATACCAAAGATTGAAGGCCTCCTGGTAAGGCCACGGGGTGACAGACGCGAGCAACTGTCCGTCCCGCCAGCGCACGCGAATCTGCCAATTTGCCGGCGCGTGAGCCTTGAGTTCCGCGGAGAGCACTTTGACGGCTTCGTCTTGGGGAGGCGCTGCTTGAACCGGCATGACAGCCGCCGCCGACAGCAGCAGCAGGGCGCATACTCTCATGGTCTTTCCTCTTCCTGGCTTGCTCCTCAATTAAGGATGCCGTTAGCCCGGTGTTCCAGCGCCTTCGCCTGTAGAATTCACAACCCGACCGTGAAGCTTAAGTATTTAGCATGCTTCACGCAAATTCTCCGTGCTCTTTGATTGGGCGTTTCCAATCGAAGAGGCGGGCGCGTGATCTTGAGAACCATCGCAAGCATTGCTTTGGGCGCCGCGATAGTGGGCCAGAGCGCGCTTGCCTTGGCGGAACCAGGGTTCTTCGAATTCGTGGTTGCTGATGCGCCCGCGCCCGGGACGGAAGAGGGAAGCACAAAGCCCGCGCCGGAAAATCCGCCCCCGCAATCGCCTGCCCCGCCGCAAGAGAAATCCTCGCCGCCGCCGCAATCTCCCGCCCCACCGGAGGAGAAAGCCGCGCCAGCGCCACAGGAGGAAAAACCGGCGCCGCCGCCGGCCGCGGAGCAGCCGTCGCCCCCGGCCCCTGGCGAGGGCATCACCGAGCTGCCGCCAGTGAAAGTCGCGCCGGCGCCGGAGGCGAAGCCGCCGCAAAAACCGAAACCCCGCGTGACGCAAAGGCCTGCGCCCGAGCCTGCGCGCGCCGCGCCGCCGCCGCCGCCGTCGCGTTCGGCTCCGCGCGTCGCGAGGCGTCCGGCGCCAGTTCGTGAGCCGGCCCCCGCCGCGCCCTCCCGCGCCGCCCGCGCTCCCGCCGCGCCTGTGACGCCCTCCCGCGGCGCGCCCGGCAATGCGCCCGCGCCCGCTCGCGCTGCGGCGCCCGCGGCGCAAGAGGCCGCCGCCCCGTCCGAGGCCGGCGCGCCGTCCGAACTCACCGCGTCAGAGGCCACGGCGGAGACCGAATTTAGCGAAGGCGTACCGATGTCGCCCGTGAAAGGCAGCGAAATCCCGCTTGAGAAAGTGCCGAGCGCCGTCTCCCAGGTCACGAGCGTGGAAATCGAGCACAGCGGCTCGCCCGCCATCGAGCAGGCGATTCAACAGCAAGTGCCGGGCGCCATCATCAGCGACGTCAACGGCAACCCATTCTCGACCGATATTCAATTTCGCGGCTTCACGGCCTCCCCGGTGGAAGGCACGCCGCAGGGGCTGGCCGTCTATCAGAATGGCGTCCGCATCAACGAGGTGTTCGGCGACACCGTCAATTGGGATCTGATCCCATCCTCGGCCATCAACAGCATCGCGGTTGTGACCGGCAATCCGCTCTACGGACTGAACGCGCTGGGCGGCGCGCTCAACATCAGCATGAAGGACGGCTTCGGCTTTCAGGGCGTGGAATCGGACACGCGCCTTGGCTCGTATGGCCGCTACCAGGAATATTTGCAGCTCGGCAAAGAGGTGGATAATTTCGCCGCCTACGCCGCTGTCGAAGGCATCTGGGACCAGGGCTGGCGCCAGTTCTCGCCCTCCGAGGTGCGGCGCGGCTATTTCGATATCGGCGCGAAAGACAACAACACGGAGTTCCACATCAATTTCACCGGCGCGGAGAACGCGCTCGGCGTCGTCGGCCCGACGCCGGTTCAGCTTGTTGAAGCAGACTATGGCGCCGTTTTCACGAATCCGCAGACCTCGGTCAACCAGCTCGCCATGCTTTCGATGAACGGGAGCACCAAACTCACCGATACATGGAGCCTTTCGGCGGTCGCCTATTGGCGCAGCTTCCATCAGCAGCATGTGGACGGCAATGTTTCGAGCGTCGCCCCCTGCAACATCCTCAACGGCGGTTCAGGATATGACGCGGCCAGCCTGCTCTGCCTCCAGACGGCGAATAGCGGCATCCTTCCGGTCACCGATCAATCGGGCAACACAATCCCGACCGGAAAATATTACGGCCCCAACGCTACGGTCGGCGAGATCGACTTCAGCACCAACAACACGAACAGCTACGGCGCGACGCTGCAGGCAACGGACAAGGACAAGCTTTTCGAGCATAACAATATTTTCATCGCCGGCGCGAGCGTCGACCGTGGTTACGCGAAGACAACCAGCGATGCCGAGCTTGGGACGCTCGATACGCAAAACTGGGTGATTACCGGCAACGGCGTCTATCTCAGCGGCCCCGTCGATATCGCCCCGGTCGATCTGAACACGATCACCACCTATTACGGCCTCTATTTCACCGACACGTTCGATGTCAACGATGCGCTCTCGGTCACGGCGGGCGGCCGCTACAATTACGAAGACCTTTCGCTTTACGACCCGACGGGGCTCCTCACGGGCGATCACCTCTACACCCGCTTCAACCCGATGGCCGGCGCCACTTACAAATTCAATTCCAACCTGTCGGCCTATGGCGGCTATGCCGAGGCGAACCGCGCGCCGACGCCCGCTGAACTCGGCTGCTCCAACCCCGATCAGCCTTGCGTGCTGGCGGAATTCCTCGTGTCGGACCCGAACCTTAAGCAGGTGGTTTCGAAGACCTGGCAAGGCGGCCTGCGAGGCGCGTTCAGCCCCTTCGGCTATGGGCGCTTAAGCTGGACGGCGGGCGTGTTCCACACCGAAGATTTCGATGAAATCCTGACCGCCATTTCGCCGCTAATCCCCACGCGCGGCTATTTCCAGAACGCCGGCAACACGCTTCGGGAAGGCGCTGAAGCGAGTTTGCACTATAAGTGGGACCAGCTCACCGTCCATGCGAACTACGCCTATGTCGATGCGATCTTTTTGAGCTATATCGCCATTCCTTCGCCGAACAACCCGTTCGCAAACGCCGATGGCAACATTTTCGTCCATCCGGGCGATCATCTGCCCGTCATTCCGCCACACCGGTTCAAGCTGAGCTTCGATTATTCGCTGACAGATGCCTGGAGCGTCGGCGCGGATCTGGTGTTGGCGAGCAGCCAGTATTTCTTCGGCGATGAAAGCAATCAGAACCCGCAGCTTCCCGGCTATGGCGTCGTCAATTTCCGCACCTCTTACGAAATGTGGAAGGGCGTGACGATCTATGGCCTGATTAACAATGTCTTCGATCACAAATACGCCACCTATGGCGCATTCTACGACACCGGAATCTACAATGTCTCAGGCAACCCATCCGCGCCAAATCTGACCAATCCGGATACGATCACCCCGGCGCAGCCCCTTTCCTTCTATGCGGGGCTGAAGGTCAGGTTCTAGCAGGCTGGAAAGGCAGTTGCCTCATGGTTCGACAGGCTCACCGTGAGGCATACGCTTTGCTAAGCCCGACCTCATCCTGAGGAGGCGCTGCAAGCGCCCTCTCGAAGGATGGATCTAAAATTCCGGTTTTTCAGCATCCTGCTAGGCTAGCGCCCCTGCCCGCGACGGCGCCGTCAAGCCGCGCTGGAGGCCAGTTCGCGGCCCTGCTCTACGAAATGCGTTCGCCTCAACGAATTCTGCAGGAAATCCTCGAAGATTTTAACGGCGGGCCGCATGAGGTGCGATCCCGGCGTGACGCTCACAACCTGAGCATGCGGAACCTTGTCCCGGAGCGGCTTCACGACAACTTGTCCGCCGTCATATGTCGTCGTCGAATGCGGCACCGCCGCATGAACCGCAAAGCCGTGGCCGCGCGCCACGAGGCCGCGCATCAGCTCGAAGGACCTCACTTTGATTCGGATGTTCGGCTGGATGCCAAGCGCGTCGAAGAGGCTCGTTGTATAGTCCCGGATGAAGGGGCTATCGAAAAAGATGAGCGGCTCTTTCTCAAGCTCGGTCAGGCTCACATCGGGCGCCCTGGCGAGCCGATGATTGGCGGGCAGCGAGACCACCGGCGGAAGCGTCAACAGCGGCTTTGTGTCGAAGCCGGGAGGGGCGCCGTAAGCATACGAGAAGGCCATCTCGATCCTGCCCTGGGCGAGATCCCTGAGAAGCTGCTCCTGATCTCCTTCCTCCAGCCTCAGCGTGATGAGGGGATGGCGCTCGGCAAATTCTTGCATGATCGACGGCATGTAGAGCGCGGCCAGCGTCGGGAAACAGCCGACGGTGATTTCGCCTCGATCGGTGTCGCCGAGAGCTTCCGCTGTTTTCGAGAACTCCTCGGCGTGTTTCAGGAGAAGCCTGGCCTCCGTGATGAGCCGCTGCCCGGCGGGGGTCAGCGTTACGCCCTTTGCGTGATGCCGGACGAAAATCGTGACGCCAAGCATCTGCTCAAGCTCGGCGATGGCGGCCGAAACGGAAGGTTGCGAGACCTGAAGCCGGCGGGCAGCTTCCGTGACGTTTGCGCAGTCTGCGGCGGCCGTAACATATCTTAAAAGTCGCAATGAGATATTCATGGCTACTGTGTAGCCCAAGTCGCAGGCTATGCGCCATAGCAAGATTTGTAATACTTTTGGAGAAGGCGAATCGCAGCCAGAATGCCTTTGCGAGCGGCGGAGGCAAAAAAAAAGCCCCCGTTTGGGGGCTTTTCGGAAAAAAAATGGCGCGGTCACTTGCCCTTGAAGGCGTCCTTCATGCCGCCGACAGTGCTTTTTACCTTGCCTGAAGCCTTGTCCGCCTTGCCCTCGGCCTCGGTTTTCGTATCGCCTGTTACCTTGCCGGCTGCTTCCTTGATCGAGCCTTTTGCCTGCTCGGCCGAGCCTTTGATGCGGTCCTTATCCATCGTCTAACTCCTCTGCGTTAGCTCAAGGGGAAACGCGCGGCGCGCAAAAGAGTTCGCCAGCCGGGGCGTGAGAATCATGCTTTTGGCTAACCCTGTATGAAGGCGAGGAGGTCGGCGTTCACCTCGTTCTTGTGCGTCGTGCACAGGCCATGCGGCGCGCCGGGATAAATCTTCAGGGTCGAATGCTTGACGAGCTTGGATGAAAGAAGGGCCGAAGCCTGTATGGGGACGATCTGGTCGTCGTCGCCGTGGATGATGAGAGTCGGCATGTCGAATTTCTTCAAATCCTCGGTCTGGTCGGTTTCCGAGAAAGCCTTGATGCAGAAATAGGACGCGGGAAAGCCGGCCATCATGCCCTGCAGCCAGAACGATTCCCGCACGCCCTCCGAGACCTTCGCGCCGGACCTGTTGTAGCCGTAGAAGGGCATGCTAAGATCGTTCCAGAATTGCGATCGATCGGCGAGCACGGCCGCGCGGAGTTGATCGAATGTCTCTTTCGGCGAGCCGCTCGGATTGCTTTCCGTCTTCAGCATCAGCGGCGGGACGGCGCTGATGAGAACGGCCTTGGAGACGCGCCCCTTTCCGCGTCGAGCGATGTAGCGCGCGACCTCGCCGCCGCCGGTCGAGTGCCCGACATGAACCGCGTCCTTCAGGTCGAGCGCCTCCGTCAGGGCCGCGAGGTCGTCCGCGTATGTGTCCATGTCGTTGCCGGTCCAGGGCTGGCTGGAGCGGCCGTGCCCGCGGCGGTCGTGAGCGATGCAGCGATAGCCGCGCTCGGCGAGGAAAAACATCTGGTCCTCGAAGGCGTCCGCGTCGAGCGGCCAGCCATGGCTGAAAACGACCGGCTGGCCGGTCCCCCAATCCTTGTAGTAAAGTTCCGTTCCGTCCTTTGTTTTGATCGTCGGCATGATTGGCGTTCCTCTTCTCGGGAGAAGATCCTATCGCTCGCCGAGCGCTGTTTGTTCCGCCCAGAAGGGGCCATTCGCCGTGTTGGCGGGATTCTGCTTGCGGAATCACCGTTGGGGGGGCCGATGGGTCTCGCCGCGATTGGGGGGCTATTAGCCGCAACGCGCTGACCATTACCTTGTCTTTATGCTTGGCGCTCCGCGCGCCGGCTCCGAGTGATTCGATGCGGTTTCCGGAGCCGAATCGCCCGCCGCAAGGGCTCGCTCCGGCGCTTTCTGACAACCGGTTAATAACCTCGTACGCTCCTGCCGCGGGCCAATAAAACCGGCAACCGCACGCTCCGCGAGGCGTG
The DNA here is from genome assembly GCA_963748525.1 of uncultured Alphaproteobacteria bacterium. Classification (GTDB taxonomy): domain Bacteria; phylum Pseudomonadota; class Alphaproteobacteria; order Rhizobiales; family Rhodomicrobiaceae; genus Rhodomicrobium. The sequence continues at coordinate 38,487 of CAVVJJ010000006.1, read as the reverse complement.
TGGATAAAGCCAGCGCGCGGAGGTTGGACTTGCGCGCCCCCCGCATTTACCATTTAATGGCCGCAAGTTTGATGCGATCATAATGTGACGGGTCATTCAGGCAGCGAATGCGGACGAGGCCTGAAAACTGGGGCAAAGAGCCTGTCAATCATGCATGAGGTCGCTCAATCTAGAAAAAAAAGCCGGAACGAGGGGCAAGGCTTGCAGGAGTTCTTGCGAAACGGCGATAACTTTAAATAAACTATCGTGTGCCGGTTTGAGGGGTCATGTTGGCAGACGATGGTCCGAGCGGGGTATAAAGCAATGATTCCGGGGTCCGCGGAGGTCTGTCTGTCCGCGTTGTTTGTCGATTTCGACAACGTATACCTATCCTTGCGCCGCGTAAACGAGGACGCAGCCGGGCGCTTCGCGAGAAATCCCGCGGAGTGGATGAGCCGGATCGCGATGGGCGGGCTCGTCCGATTCAAATCTCATCAGGATTACGTGCGCCGCCGATTCGCGGTGGCGCGCTGCTATGGCAATCCCGGGCGCGTCCTGGTAAGTCGCGGGGGTCCGCACGATCCGCATAATTTCGCCAGCGTCCGCACGAATTTCATGATTGCGGGGCTTGAAGTTGTCGACTGTCAGCCGCTGTCCTCCCAGTTCAAGAACGGCACCGACATCAAGATCGCCTGCGATATCCGCGATTACTTGGAGCATCCGACGCGGTTCGGCGAATTCATCATCTTGTCGGGAGACGCCGATTTCACGCCGGTGCTCCACCATTTGCGGTCTCACGACCGCCGCACCGTCGTCTATGCGAACGACAGCACCGCCGATATCTACAAGGCTTTCAGCGACGGCTGGATCGAAGAGCGGGAGATGGTCGCGTTTCTCCTCGACGAGACGCCGTCGACTATGATGCTTTCCCACGACCGCACGGCGCTTCCGCGCGCGGAGCTTTCCTATGACGGGCGCCGCTCCCACGGCCAGCACATACCGTCGCCACCGGCGTTGCAGGCTTTGCCGCCGCAGCATCCCGCGCCGTCTCCGGCCGATTACGCACCGGCTTTCGCGATGCCGCAGGAGCCCGCGAAGAGGAGGCTGCCGCCATCGCATGCCAATTCGGCCGTTCAATCGCTCATCGAGGACTTTCAGGCGATCGGACAGGAAATTCTCGATCTTGTGCTCGAAGTCGTCCGGTCTTCGGAGAAGCCGGTTCCGATCGCCTATCTGGCTGATCGCGCCCAGAAAATTCTCGGCCACGCCAAGACGCTCGGCACAAACTGGGCCGGCTCGGGGGGGTTCCTGAACTACCTGACGGCCACGTTGCCGGAGGGCATCCTCGTGACCGACAAGCCGCCGCATTTCGTCTACGATCCCAAGCGCCACCGGCTGGAGGAGCGCGTCGACCTTGCGCCCGCGCAAACTGCGCCGCAGAAGCTTAATCGTCAGCCCCCGCCTCCGGAGGCGAACTCTTCGAAACTGGCGGAGCTGCAGAACTCGATCACACGGATCTACGACGCCTGCAAGGCGCCTCCCCTGCCGCCGAGCGAATACCAGCTTTTGTTCACGCTCATCGCGACGGAAGTGCATGAACGCGGGTTCGCGCCCGTGAAGACGGCGCAAGCGGTGGTTCAGCGCGCGACGCAGGAGGGGCTGCGCGTAGCGCTGAAAGACGTCTCCTTCGTGCTGGACGCGGTCGACGAAATCGACCCTTGGCTCGAACACACGCGGTCGCCCGCCGCAGTCGCCCGCGCCTATCGCGATTTCGTTCTCGCAAAGTGCCGGCATGCGGGCGTGCAACTCACCGACGACGAGTATCAGCTCGTGCAGGTGTGGTTCGGAGCGAGCCAGTGGTCTGCGGTCGGGCAGGGAGCGCCGAGCAACGGCGGGACGCCGCCGCACCCCACAAATCCGCAGCGCGGCGGCGGCAGCCCGCCGCACGGCCGGGACCCAAGAAATTATATGGCGGAGCCAGCCCTGCCGGCGCCCGATCCCAGGAGCGACATTCCGCTGCCGCCGGATTTTGGCTTCGACAGGGAACTCGAAACCGAGCATTTGCCCAAGACCGCGGGCCAGCGCTTCGGCTTCAAGCACTAGGCTCAGGACCCATTAATTTTAGGGGTTCCCGAAAGGTTGCAAATCAGATTCAAGGGCTTGGCAGGAGGACCTGTCATGACGGATCTGTTTTGGCTTTCGCACGAGCAGCTTGATCGCATCAAAGCTTATTTTCCGCGGTCGCATGGCGTTGCGCGGGCGGACGATCGCAAAGTGATCAGCGGGATCGTGTTCGTCATCAAGAATGGGTTGCGCTGGCGCGATGCGCCCAAGGACTACGGCCCGCACAAGACCCTGTACAACCGCTTCATCCGCTGGAGCCGCATGGGCGTATTCGACCGGATCTTCGCCGAGCTTGCGGGCGAGCTGGGCCTGCCTAAGCGGCTCATTATCGATTCCACCCATCTTAAAGCCCATCGCACGGCCGCGAGCCTTTTTAAAAAGGGGATGAGCCTCGCTGCATTGGGCGCACGAAAGGCGGCTTGAACTCCAAGCTGCACGCCGTCACGGATCAAGACGGCAAGCCTTTGATCTTACTGCTTACTCCAGGTCAGATGAGCGATCACAAAGGGGCGGCCCTCCTGTTGCCTGCGCTGCCTCCCGCCAAGTCTTTGACCGGCGACAAGGGCTACGACAGCGACGCCTTTCGCGAGGCCCTGATCGAAAAGGGCATCGAGCCCTGCATCCCGCCGAAGAAGAACCGCAAGACCCAACACGCTTACGACCAGGCCCTCTACAAAAAGCGCCACAAGATCGAAAACAGCTTCGGCTGGCTCAAGGACTGGCGGCGCATCGCGATGCGCTACGACCGCTGCGCGCACACCTTCTTCTCGGCAATATGCATTGCGGCCGCCTTCATCTTCTATCTGCGTTAATGAGTTCCTGAGCCTAGCAGAATGCTGGAAACCCGAATTTTTGGCTCCATCCTTCGACAGGCTCATCCTTCGAGACGGCGCTTACGCGCCTCCTCAGGATGAGGAGTGTTATCAAAGCGTTACACCTCTGGTGAGCCTGTCCAACCTGGGCGGGATTACCCTTCCACCCTGCTAGTAGGCCGCCGAAAAAAGCTGCTGCCCTTGGCCTCATGGTAAGCTTGCCGAACCACGACAGGCCTACCATAACCGGTACGGCTTATCCTGAGGAGGCGCCGTCTCGAAGCCTCATCCTGAGGAGGCGCTGCAAGCGCCGTCTCGAAGGATGAGCCTGTCGCAGCCTGATCCTCGGGCGATGTCGAAGGATAAACCCAAGATTTCCGCTTCTTCAGCGTGAAAGGCTTGCGGCGTCCTCGCGGTATAGAATAGCGTGAGCCGCGCACAGTTGCTCGCCCGGCGCGCAAAGGTTCTTCCCTCCATGCTGCGGCACGCATTCCAAAGTCTTGCGGCGGTTCTTCTCCTCGCAGCGCTCGCCGCTCCATCGTTGGGCGCGCCGAGCGTCGTCGCCACCATCAAGCCTGTTCACTCGCTCGCCGCAGCCGTCCTCGAAGGCGTCGCGGAGCCCAAGCTTCTGCTCGAAGGAGCGGCGTCGCCCCACGCCTATTCGATGAAACCGTCGGATGCGCAAGCGCTTGCGCAGGCGGATGCGATCATCCGCGTCTCCGAAAACCTTGAAGTGTTCCTCGACAAGGCCATTGCAACGCTGCCCGGCAACGCGCGCGTGATCGACCTCGACAAGGCGCCCGGCCTGACGCTTCTTCCGGTTCGCACCATCGGCCCCGACATGCGAGACACGGAAAGCGAAGATGGCGGCGCTCATCATCACGGCCCCATCGACGTGCATTTCTGGCTCGACCCGGCCAATGCCGGCGCGATCGCCGCGTATCTGGCGGAGCAATTCGCCGAGATGGACCCCCCGCACACGGCTCAATACAGGGCCAACGCCGAAAGGCTGAAGGCCAGGCTCGAAGCGCTCGACGCGGAACTCAGACGCCGCTTTGAGGGGCTTTCCGGCAAAACCTTCATCGTCTTCCACGACGTGACGCAATATCTCGAAAAGCGCTACGGCCTCAGCGGCCTCGGCGCGGTCGCGCTGAGCCCGGAGCGCCCGCCCGGCGCCAGGCGCCTTTCCGAAATCCGCCGGAAGATCGAGGGCGCGCAGGCGGTCTGCGTGTTCTCCGAGCCGCAGTTTCCGCCGAAGCTCGTCGAAATGCTGATCGAGGGAACGGGCGCGAAACACGGCGTGCTCGATGAGATCGGAGCGGGGCTTCCCGCCGGCCCCGATCAGTATTTTGCGCTGATGCGCGCCGACGCGGAAAGCCTCGCCGCCTGCCTCGCGCCCTGACAGCCGGTCTGCTCGCCACCGCATATTACTGAGAAGGCTCGTCCGCCGGAACGTCTCTTGCGGCCACCGCTTCCGACGGGAAAGCCGCAAGCGCCGGTCAAAAATGAATAATTAAGTCCGAAGCGAATTCCGCCATTTCCTTTTTATTACCGGGGATGCCGGCCTCGGGATTGCCGTTGAAGGCTGCCGTACCGAAGGAACGCCAGTATGAGATTTCAGGCCGAATCTCGATTTGCGGCGACCACCAATGCTGCCAGCTGAGCATGGTGTCGAAATATTGGGTTGGGCCGCCGGTTGCGGTTCGCCAGCCCTGCGGGTCGTCGTACCATTCCAGTCGAACGACCCAGTTGTTCAAAGGGTCGGGCGTGTAGCTGAGATAGGTTAGCGCCCCCGCCGCCCATGTATTACAGAAGAGATCCGAAGCCCTCGAGCAATAAGCGAGGTTCGAGGCGTTCTCGGGGATGTATTGTGGGGAATCCCATGTGCCGCCAGCGTTGAGCGTAGCCAAGGCAATGAGGTTTCTATTGTTGAGCACGCCGTGCTCGGTCAGGTAATAGGACTCGAAATCAATGTGCCACTGATCATTAAAACGGTGATAATAAACAAATCCATGCCAGGCGAGATTATTGTAGCCCCACTGCTGCCCATTTTGCCCGTCGATGCAGGGATAGAGCGTGTCCCAGCCGTCGTTCCATGAATAGCGGGCGCAGGCGGTGAGGGTTGGTTGATTGCCCGGATCGACCCGGAATTTGCTTCCAGAATAGATAGGGTCGGTGGCTGGAGCATCTGGAAGGTAATTATTCGCGGTCAGCCACGCGTTTGCTGCGGCCCGAGTGTACAGGTTCTTTTCAAACGCGCCTGAATACCATAGGGGCGTTTCCGTGCCGTCCGTGAGGCCCAATTGGATCAAGAACTTTGGGGTAACCTGTAGTGTGCCGAGGATGCCGGTATTGGTGTAGTTGTCCCAAGAATAGAGTAGTGAGTGAGTGTAGGTTGGGTTATTCGGTGAAAGCTGCGCTTCGATATCAGGCACGGAAACGTAGCGACCGATACGGATGTGCAACCCGTTCAGGACGAACGGGTCGTAGATGTCGATATACTCCATGGGGATGTCGTAGCCGTTTGCCTGATTGTTCTTCAGGAACTGGTAACTCGCAACGCCATAGGAGGTCGTATAGCGGTAATCGCTTCCGTAAATTCCGGACAGCCTGAAGCCCCAATCGATGTGATCAGTCTGCACCGTGTCGGGCAGGCGCTCGATATAAACGACAGCCTGATCGAGATAAGCGGCGTTGGAAGAATAGGTATAAGCGACCGGAGCATTGGCGCCCTTCCCTCGAGGGTTGGTGCTAACGTCGAATCCCGGGTTTACCCAGCCATAGACTTGGACATTGTTGTCGATCATCCACTTGCCGGCATCCGTATTGGCAATTGCCGCCATTAACGGGCTATCGACCGAGTTAGGTCGAGTTACGCCGATGTAGGTGACGCCGCCATACGGCCATTCCGTATAAGCCAGGGGCGGCATGGCGCCAGGAGTCCTGGGCCAGCCTTCGATGCGGCCGGGCGGGGCGTTCGGGTCGACGGGCGCTGCCGCCTGACCCCATTCAAGCTTATTGTAGTTGAAGAAGCGCTCCAAGACGCCCGTGCCCAGATAAGCGTCGAGACAAGAATGATCGTTGTACGGATCGCACCCGGCGTCATCAGGCGAGGAACCTGCCAAGGCTCCATGCGAGGTCAAAGCAATTCCAATTAAGAACGACGCCGCCGATAAGTGCTTGCCAGGCCTTCTGCGGCAACCTCCCTTCGGCGTCGCGTCGAACTCGAAACGCACAAACTTCTTCAAGATCCGGCATAGGAAATCATTAACCACCATAACACCGCCCCAACATCACTCGACCTTGGGACGGTAACAGTTGTAGCTGACACTATTCTTACGCAGTCAAGCTTCGGGCGCCTGTGACCGGCCTGCAATAAAAGAGCCCAAACGCCTCATGTTTATGCAACGAGCCCTCTCGCTATATGCGGGTGATGCCTGAGCGTTGATCGCGTCCTACAGTGCTGTGTCCGATGCTGAGGGGTTTGCGGGTCTTGCGCTCTGACTATCGACTTTTGCTCCCGGCCCCCAACACGATGCTGCAATTGTTGGGGGAGCTATGCGCCTAACGGCGCTCGAACAGGCGCTCCAGGTCGGCGCGGGAAAGCTCCACGAAGGTGGGGCGGCCATGATTGCACTGCGCCGTGTGGGGCGTGGCCTCCATCTCGCGCAGAAGCGAGTTCATCTCGTCGAGCCGAAGGCTTCGTCCGGCGCGAACGCTGCCGTGGCAGGCCATGGTTGAGCAAATGGCGTGGATTTTCGCCTCGACGCCGCTTTTTGCGCTGTCTTCCAACTCCTGGGCGAGGTCGCGCACCAAAGTCTGCAGATCGGCCTGGCCGAGAAGCGCCGGCGTCTCGCGAACGATCACGGCGCCAGGGCCGAAGCTTTCGAGCACAAGGCCGCTTTCGGCAAGCCTGTCGCGATGCTCAAGCACGAGCGCCGCATCCTCCTCGGACATCTCCACGATTTCCGGGATAAGAAGAAGCTGCCGCGCGATGCGCCCGCCCGAAAGCGCGGCTTTCAGCCGCTCATACACGATGCGCTCATGCGCGGCATGCTGGTCTACGAGAATGACGCCGTCCGGGGTCTCCGACACAATATAGGTCTTGTGCACTTGCGCCCGCGCAACTCCGAGCGGAAATTCCGCCTGCTCGCCCTCTTGGGCGCCGTCTTGAGCGAAGACGGTCTGCGGCGCCTCGGCGAAGCCGTTCGCCGAGGCAGGCCGTAGCGAAGCGCGATATTGGATAGGCTGCGCCTGCGGCGAGGGAGGAAAGGCGGCGCCGGCCGCCCTTGCCACGGGCGAAGCGGCCACGCGCAGCGTCGCGTTCAAGGCCGAGATCACAAGGCTTCGGATCAGGCTCGCCTCGCGGAACCGCACCTCGGCCTTTGCCGGATGCACGTTCACGTCCACGTCCTCCGCGGGAAGCGTGAGGAACAGCGCCGCGAGAGGGTGGCGCCCGCGCGGGATCAGATCGTGATAGGCCGCGCGCAGAGCCGAGAAAAGCAGGCGGTCTTTGACGGGCCTGCCGTTCACGAACACATATTGCAGCGTGGCGTCGGGCCGGTTGAGCGTGGGACGGCCGGCAAAGCCCGTGAGCGAAACGCGTTCGCGTTCGAAGCGGACGGGCTCGGCGCCTTCCGCGAACTCGCGTCCCATGATGCGCGCCAGCCTCTGGCGCACGGCGCTCTCGTCGCTTGGCTCGGCGGCGGCAAGGGCAAGCGATGTGCGCTCTCCGACCGTCAGCGACAAGCCGATATGCGGGCAAGCCAGCGCCAGACGCTTCACCGCATCGGCGATGGCGGCGTTCTCGGCGCGCTCCGACTTCATGAATTTGAGGCGCGCGGGCGTCGCCGCGAACAGGTCGCGCAGCTCGATGCATGTGCCGGGCCGCGCAGCCGAGGGCCGCACGTCCGACTTCCGGCCGCGTTCGACCGTGATTTCATAACCGCTGGACTGGCCGGACGTCCGCGTGACGATCTTGAGCGTGCCGACCGAGCCGAGCGAGGGCAGGGCCTCTCCCCGGAAGCCGAGCGTCCGGATGTCGAGCAGATTGCCCGGCTGAAGCTTCGAGGTCGCGTGCCGCTCGACGCAGAGGCGCAAGTCCGCCTCGTCCATGCCGCTGCCGTCGTCCGTGACGCGCAAGAGCGAGAGGCCGCCATTCTGCGCCACGATCTCGATGGCGGCGGCGCCCGCGTCGATGGCGTTTTCGACAAGCTCCTTCACCGCGCTTGCGGGCCGCTCGATCACCTCGCCCGCCGCGATGCGATTGATCTCCACCTGGCTCAGCTGGCGGATCGTCGCCACCTAGGCAAGCTCCGGACAGCGCTTTGGCCAGTCCTTCGAGACGGCGCTTCGCGCCTCCTCAGGATGAGGCTTCGAGACGGCGCTTCGCGCCTCCTCAGGATGAGGCTTCGAGACGGCGCTGCGCGGCTCCTCAGGATGAGGCTTCGAGACGGCGATTTGCGCCTCCTCAAGATGAGGCCGTGCGATTTCAACGGCTTGAACCTCATCGTGAGCGTGTCCAACCACGGGCCGCATCCTCCAGCACCCTAGCCCGCGAGATACTGCCGTGTCAGCCGCTTGCCGATTTCGACGGCGGGCTGGTCGAACGGATCGACGCTCAGGAGGTCGGCGGCGAGGATCGTCTCGATGAAAAAGTGCATCATCAGAGAGCCGAGCGCGCGTTCGTCAAGGTGGGGGATGTCGATCGTGCGAACGGGGCGCTGCGCACCGGCAAGCGCATCCACGATAGCTTTTTGCTGAGCCTGCACGAGGTCGCCGATGGTTCGCCCGGCGAGATAGGGAGCGCCGGCTTCGGCGGCAAGCGCGGGCGGGATTGCAAGGCCATTGTCGGCGCCCTGCTGCGGGCCGACCCTGAGCACGTTCAGAAAATACACCGGCGGCCCGTCCATGAACAGCTGAAGCTGGCTATGCTGGTCGACCGGGCACAGCGTTGCGATGGGCGTCGTGCCCTCGCCGCGCTTGCCGAGGCTCTCGGCCCAAAGCTGCACGTACCAGGCGCTGAAACGCTCCAGCCGGTCCGAGTAAGGCATCATCACGGTGTTCGTGACGCCCAAATCCTTCGCGAGCCCGATGGCGACCGCGGCGCCGACGGCGGCCGGATGCTCCTCGGGCATGGTTGCGGTTGAGAGCTTCTCAACAACCTCCTTTCCGCCCGCGCGGAAGGCGGCGACGTCGAGGCCGCGCGCCAGCGCCGGCAGGAGCCCGACGCTGGTGAAGGCCGAGTATCGCCCGCCGATCTCGGTGCTGTGCGGCAGGAGGGGAATGCCGCGCGTCGAGAAAAGCGCCCGAAGCCCGTTGCCGACGCCCTTCATCTCCGGCTCGGTCACGCCGAGAAAGATATGGGGGATGAGCGAGGCGTGGCCCGCGTCCTCGATAAATTTGAATGCCGTCAGCGTCTGCGCGAGCGTCTCGCCCGTCGTGCCCGATTTCGAGATCGCAATGAACCGCGTCTTCGGAATGTCGAGGATGCTCAAGCCGCGCATGAAGGAGCGTGCGTCGAGATTATCGTAGAAGCGCAGGCGCGGACGCGCGCTTCCGTCCGGGCCGTTGTCTCCCGGGATTGTCCAGCCGCCGAGCTGCGCCAGGGCCTGGCCGCCGAGGCTCGATCCGCCCGTTCCGAGCATGACGATCGTGTCCGCCCCCTCGGCAAGCTTGTCGTAGGCGGCTCGCGTTTCTTCGATGTCCGCCGTCTCATCGAGGATGCGGAAATGAGCGAAGCTTTGCGCCTGCGCCTGTTCTTCAAGCGCCTTGAACCGGGGCGTAAGAAGGGTAAGCCATTGCGTGAGGCGATCTTCGGTGAGGCCTGCGTCTCCGATCTTTGAAGACAGGCAGCCTTCGATCGATTGTCGATACGTCATTGGCGCGAATCCCTTTCGTCAAGCTTACCCTAGCGGCTCCTCGCCCGGCGCGAAAGCAAGGCGTCTCCCGCAAGGTTTCAACAACTGTTTGCAAGCAAGGCTTCCCGGACAAAGAAAAAGCCGCAAGCTGCGGCTTCTTCTGTATGGCGGAAATGGCACCGGCTAAAGGCCGGTCTCCGTGACGCCCTCTGGTTCACCGACAACCGTAACGATCAGGTTCTTCGGCTCCAGCAGCCGCTTGGCGACTTGCTTGATGTCGTCGACCGTGACGGCTTCGATTTGGCCGTTTCGCCGGTCGATATAGTCGATGCCGAGATCGTCGAGCTGAATGGCGAGCAGCTGGGCGGCGATTTTCGCGCTTGTGTCGAACCGCAGCGCGAATGAACCGATCAAATAGTCCTTCGCTTTCCTGAGCTCGTCTTCGGTGAGGCCGTCCTTGGCCGAGCGCTCGAACTCCGACTTGATCAGATCGAGCGATTGCCCGACGCTCTTGTTCTCGGTCGCGACGCCGCCCGCGTAAATGCCGGCATGGTCGAGCGGATAGAGATAGGTGTAAACCGAATAGGCAAGCCCGCGCTTTTCGCGAACCTCCTGCATCAGCTTCGAGGAAAAGCCGCCGCCGCCGACGACGTAGTTCAGCACGAAGGCCGGGACGAAATCCGGGTCTTTCCGCTTGAGCCCTTGGAAGCCGAATTGGACGACCGACTGCGGATTGGGCATCGAGATGATGCGCTGCCTAAAGCCCTTCTGCCACGTGAATTCCTGGGAGGGCCGGAGGTTCGACTTGGCCGGCAGATCGCCAAACACCGAGTCGAGCGCATCGCCGAGCGTCGCCGGATCGATGTCGCCGACGACGGCCACCTTGAGGTTATCGCGCGCAAAGACGTTCTTCACATAGGCGTGCAGGTCGTCGGGCGTGATCGCGGCCACGCTTTCGAGCGTCCCGCCCGTCGGACGTCCGTAAGGATGCGAGCCGAAGGCGAGCTTATGCCATTCGAGCGACGCGACCTTATCGGGATCTTTCTCATCCACGCGAAGCGATGCGATGAGCTGTTCGCGAATGCGTTCCGCATCGTCAGGTTTGAAATGAGGATCGGTCAGCGCCATGCGCAACAGCTTGAGCGACTTGTCGCGGTTTTGCGTGAGCGCCTGAAACGCTCCCGTGAAGTGATCGTAGGATGCGTTGACCGACAGCTTCGCGGCAAGGTCTTCCAGCCGGTTCTGATAGGCCTCCGAGTTGAGATCGCCCGCGCCTTCGTCGAGCATTCCCGCGACGAAGGTCGCGACGCCCGGCTTTCCCTCCGGGTCCTGGACGGTGCCGCCGGTAAAGGCGAATTGCAGGCTTAGAATGGGCCGGCTGTGGTCCTCCACAAGCCAGGCCTCAATCCCTTTTTTGCTGACGACTTTTTAAATCTGCATGGCTTCCGATGGGAGTGCGGTGCAAAAAAGGAGCGACAGGGCGGCGACGGAAGCGGTCATCGCCTGCGCGAGCCGGCTTCCAAGAACATTTCCATTCATGTTGGTTCTTCCGCTCCTCAATGGAAGGCGCCGCCGGTAGAAACGTCGTGCGTTTCCACCTTGGCGAGTTGAGACGGCAGGGGAAGGAGATAGCCGGTCACGGACCGCTTGCGGTCGAGATACTTGGCGGCGACGGCTTGGACGTCCTCGCGGGTGACCGCTTTGAGCCGCTGCGGGCGAGACTCCACATCCTCGACCGTGCGGCCGGTTGCGAGGTTCCACCCATAGGTTTGGGCGAGGCTCTGCTGGCTGTCGGAAGCGTAGATCAAATTCGCAACCTCGCTCGTCTTGGCGCGCTCAAGCTCCTCGGGCGTGACGCCGTTCTTGATCACCTGGTCGATGACCTTGTCGATGGAAGCTTCGATGTCTTCAAGCTTCGCATCGCCCGCCGCCACGGCATAGAGCCCGAAACGCCCGTCGTCCAGAGCGAGGCCGCCATACCATGCGCTTGCGCTGGACGCTATTTTCTCGTCGCGGACGAGGGTGTTGTAGGCGCGGCTCGTGTTGCTGCTGCCGATAATCCGCGCGAGGATTTGCAGCGATTCGGCTTCGCGGCCTTTGGCCGTGTTGTAGCTCGGAGCGAGGTAGTGGCGCTCGAAAGTGGCCTTGCCGACGCGTCCGTCGCGCAGGACCACGCGGCGTTCCGTGAGCGGCTCGGGCTCGACAGGCCGCTTCCGCGGCGCGCCAACCTCGGAGTTCGCCGGGATTTTGCCATAGGTGGCCTTGGCGAGCGCCATCACCTGATCCGGCTCCACGTCTCCCGTCACGACCAGGATCGCATTGTTCGGCGCATAGAATTTTTTGTAGTGGCGAAGCGCGTCCTCGCGCGTCAGCTCACGGATCTCAGTATCCCATCCGATGACGGGCGTGCGATAGGGGTGCGCAAGGAAAAGCGCCGCCGTCATCTGCTCCTGAAGGAGGGCGGATGGGTCGTTGTCGACGCGGCTGCGGCGCTCCTCCCGGATGACCTTGCGTTCCGTCAGAACCTCCTTCTCGTCGAGCCTGAGGTTCGCCATGCGGTCGGCTTCCATCTCCATCACCTTCGGAAGCTTTTCCTTCGAAACGCGCTGGAAGTAGGCCGTGATGTCCTGAGCCGTGAAGGCATTGTCGACGCCGCCGAGGCGGGCGACGATTTTCGAGAACTCGCCCACCGGGATCTTATCGGTGCCCTTGAACATCAAATGTTCGAGAAAATGCGCGATGCCCGACTTGCCCGGCGGCTCGTCGGCGCCGCCGACCTTATACCAGACCATATGCGTCACCACCGGCGCGCGGCGATCCGGCACCACCACGACCTCAAGGCCGTTATCGAGCTTGCCATGAAAGGCGAGCTGCGACGGCGATTGCGTCTGAGCGGAGGCGGCCGGGGAAAGGGCAAGGGTCATGAGAAGCGCACCAAGAAGTTTGATCTTGATCAGTTTGCCCGAACCCGATGGGTTTGAACAGGGCTGGGTTCGTATCGGCGTAGGGTGAAGCATCGGCAATCGACCATCCAGGTTGAAGTGCAGCCAAGATATAGGCGCTCGCTTCCGAGCCGCCATAATTGTTACGGCGATTTCATGACTCACGACGTTTACGGCGCCTCGCGCCATAAAAATACATGGCCGCGCTTGGGCTTAAGCGCGGTCAAGCATCGTTGAGCCAGGTTACAATTGGCGGCCTCGCCGACAACACATCCACGATCACGTCCATTGCGGCTATGTGGTAATGGTGGCCGTCCCGGTCCAGGGCGTCGGTCGCCTGCGCGTAGAACCACTTCGCATAGCGCGAGTTGCGCACGATGAAAATCGGCCAGGGGTAGATTTCGTTTTCCCGGTAGATTTGGCGAAGAAGATAGGCCTCCTGCGCGCCCCTGTAACAGAGCGGCGCGTCGAAAAGAATGCGAAGCGACCTCATTTTCGGATCGGCCGACTTGAGAATGAGCCGGAAGCCCTCCCGATCGTCGTACATCCCGTCGATAATCATCTTCGGCGTCAAGCCGTCGATTGGCTCCCACCGCTCGAAACGTTCTTGTTCAGCCATTTTTCGAAAGATCGTCCCGTACTCAAAACGCCCGGTCATGTATGCCCAAAGTGATGATATCAGACTTGGCCGGAAGCAAGAACTTCGTAAAAAAAAGGTAAGCGGGCGGCGCTGCAGGGCCGGCCCCGCGCGCCGGATTCGGCAACCTAACCGAGCATTTCGCGGAAAATTGTTTAGTTTTTAACAATTTTGCTTGATTAGATAGCTAAACACATTGAAATAGTAAAAATATGATGCAATTCCAATAGCAAAGTTTCCGCTTGTTTCAATCCTCTTGCCGCGGACGCCACTCGGGATCCTCTCAAGATGCCTGACGATCGCTTTAATTTCGGGCGTTTCGAGATCCTCAAAGATCTTTCACCAGCCGCCCTGGACGACCTCGCTGGCAGCTGCGCCCTGACGTCGGCGCCGGCGGGGAAGCAGATCCTGCTCGCCAACGAACCTACCGCCGATGTGTATTTCATTCTCGGCGGTAAGGTCAGGGTGCTGCTTTATTCCGCCGTCGAGGGCAAGCCGGTTCTCTTGGCGTCGCTTGGGCCGCTCGACATGTTCGGCGAGGTGTCCGCCATCGACGGCAAAGCCCGCGCGGCGACAGTCGAGGCCGAAGAGGATTGCGATCTCGCCATTCTGCCGAGAGACCAGTTTCAGCGGCTGTTGGCAGCCCACCCCGCCTTTGCCTCTGCGGTCATGAGGCGCCTGTCGGGGCATCTCAGGCGCTTGACCGAGCGCGTGTACGAATTCAGCACGCTCAGCGTCCAGGCCCGCGTTCACGCCGAGCTGCTGAGGCTTGCCGTACCTGCCGGCGACGGGGAGGCGCTCATCTCGCCGGCGCCGCTTCTCGTAGATCTCGCCGCGCGTGTCAGCACGCACCGGGAGGCCGTCTCGCGGGTGATAAGCGGGCTCCAGGAGAAGGGGATCTTGCGGCGGGAGGGCTCGGTGATCCGAATCCTTGAGCTGAATTGGTTGCAGAGGCTGCTTTCAGAGGAAAAGGGAGAATGATCCTCCGTGCCCTGGGCTTGCTTTATCTCAGCCGGCTCACAGAGAGAAAGTGGGGAAGGCCGTGACGAGCGCGATGCTGGGCGCTTTGCGCGCCGCACTCGATGAGTTCGCGGCTGGGTTCGTCATCGCACGGGCGGATGGCAAAGTCCTTTTCGCCAACGCATCGGCGCAAGAGATGATGGACCGCGCCGCGCCGATCCGGCTGCACGACGGGTTTCTGCAGGGCGAGAACCAAAAGGCGACGGAGGCTCTTCAGAAAGGCCTGCGGCAGGCGGCGGGCGTAGATCCCTTCTCTTTATTTCGCGGCGGCTGCGTGGATGTCTGTCTTCGCGCCTCCGAGGAGGGCGCGGCCATCGCCACTCTGAAAGCCTTGCGGCCTTCAGGCCGCGACGGCGGCGCAAGCGCAGTCGCCATCGTCATAATGCGCGTCGGGGCCCTTGGCGGGGGCGGCGCCTATGCCAGCATCGCGAAATGCTATGGGCTTACTTCGGCCGAGACGAAAACCCTCCGGCATTTCATGGGCGGCGGCAGCGGCGTCGCTGATGCCGCGCGCGCGTTCCAAATCTCGCAGCATACCGTGAAGTCGCATTTGCAGAACATTTTCGCCAAGACGAAATGCGCCCGGCAACCCCACCTCATCAAGCTCGTCTCCGCCCTCTGCCTGCCCCTGAGGCCTGTCCGCGGCGCGGCGGCGTTTGAGGCGCCGCCGGTCTGGGCCGAACCCGCCCCGTCGCCCACCGCCGCGCCCCCTTTAAGCGAAGGCGGAATGCCGTAGCAGACGTTCGACAGGCTAGCCATGAGGCGTCACGCCGTTATGCGACCTCGTCCTGAGCTTGTTGAAGGATATGAATTTGGCGCTCATTCCTTCGAGACGCCGCCTTTGGAGGCTCCTCAGGCGAGGTCGAGCCTTCAAAACGCCCAGCCTCATCCTTGTAACTTGGATTGCGCCGAAGGATGACTGGCCGAAGGACGAAGCCCAGAATTCCTGCTATTTGGGATCCCGCCTTAAAGCCCGCACCAGCGAACGATCAGCTCCGCGAAGATAGCCTCCGCTTCCTCAACCCTGTCCACCCGGCAGAATTCGTCGGTCTGGTGCGCCATGGCTGGCTCGCCCGGTCCCAGGATGATCGTCGGCGGACCGCCCATGCCGGGCTTAAGCGCCGCGGCGTCGGTAAAATAACTTGCGCCGCCGATGGGAGAGGCGGCGCCCGTCAGCGACTGCACGACTCCGGCGACGTCGCGCACCCAGAGATCGTCGGGATCGGTCCACACGGCGTCGGAGGCGCCCAGGACCTCGAAGGCCACCTCGCCGCCCACGGCTTTCCTGAAGCGTTCGATGAGGAGATCGCGCTCCACCCCCGGAACGAGCCGCACATCCACGCCAAGACGCGCTTCGTCGGGGACCGAATTCACGTTCAAGCCGCCCCGTATCCAGCCGACATTCACCGTGGGCCTGCCGAGAATCGGATGCGCATCCCCGGAGAAGTCGAAGGCTTCGAGAGCGAGCGCCGCGCGCGCGGCCTTGTACACGGCGTTGTCGCCATGCTCCGGCATCGATCCATGCGCGGTCACGCCCCGCGCGGCGCCTTCGAGCCAGAATACGCCCTTGTGCCCGGCGAGAACCCGGTTGGCGGTAGGCTCCGCGATGACAATGGCGCCGGCCTTGGGCAAAAGGCCCCGGCGCGCGAGCAGATTGGAACCCTCGCAGCCGCGTTCCTCTCCCGCCGTGATCACAAACACGAGGCCCGCCGTTTCCTGGAGCTTCGGCGCAAGCTTGACGGCGGCGCAGACGAAGGCGGCGACGCCGCTTTTCATGTCGCTCGACCCGCGCCCATAGATCCGCCCGTCCGAGATTTCGCCGCCGAACGGCGCCACGCTCCAGGGCGCGGCTCCGAGCGGCACGACATCGGTGTGGCCGGAAAAACACAGCGGAAGCTTGCCGCCGCTGCCGCCGATCCACGCGATCAGGTTATCGCGGTTCTCGCCCATTGCGACATAGCGCGTGCCGAAGCCGGCAGCTTCCAGAATGCCTCCAACGCGGTGCGCGCAGGGGCTTTCGTTGCCCGGCGGGTTGATCGTCTCGAAGCGTATCAGCTCTTGTGTCAGTTGCGCGGCGGATGTCATGGACGCAGAAGCCTGCTCATAATGTCTCCCCGGCAGAGGGAGGGTTGATCGCAGCGCTCCGCACGGCGCTACCTTTGGAGCTCGTCAATATCGCGATAATAGTCAAGGGCGTCCGGGTTGGCGAGCGCCTCTTTGTTCTTTACGTCGCGGCCGTGCAAGATATCGCGCACGGCGATCTCGGTGATCTTGCCCGACTTCGTGCGCGGGATGTCGGCGACCTGGACAATCACGGCTGGCACATGCCTCGGGCTTGCGCCTGCGCGGATTTGCGCCTTGATCTTCTGGCGCAGCGCGTCGTCGAGGCTTACGCCATCGCCAAGCACCACGAACAGAACCACGCGCACATCGTTGTCCCAGTCCTGGCCGATGACGATGGCTTCCTTGACCTCGGGGAGCTGCTCCACTTGCCGGTAGATTTCGGCTGTGCCGATGCGCACGCCGCCGGGGTTCAGCGTCGCGTCGGAACGGCCGTGAATGATGATGCCGCCATGCTCGGTCCATTCAGCGAAGTCGCCATGATGCCAGATGCCGGGGAAGCGGTCGAAATAGGCGTTGTGATATTTTGCGCCGTCAGGGTCGTTCCAGAAGCCGACCGGCATCGCTGTGAACGGCTTCGTGCACACGAGCTCGCCCTTGCCGCCTTCCAAATGCTGGCCGGCTTCGTCGACCACATCCACGGCCATGCCAAGGCCCGGCCCCTGGATCTCGCCGCGATAGACCGGCGAAATCGGATTGCCGAGCACGAAGCAGGAGCAGATGTCGGTGCCTCCCGAGATCGAGGCGAGATGGACGTCGGGCTTGATGGCGTCGTAGACGAAATCGAAGCTTTCCGGCGCCAGCGGCGAGCCCGTGGACGTTATCATGCGCACCGTATCAAGCCGGTGCGTGTCGCGCGGACGAAGCCCCGCCTTCTTAAGCGAGTCGATGTATTTCGCCGACGCGCCGAACACCGCGATGCCGATCTCGTCGGCGTAATCGAACAGGACATTGCCGTCCGGATAGAACGGCGAGCCGTCGTAGAGCGCAAGCGTCGCCCCGCTCGCAAGCCCCGAGGCGAGCCAGTTCCACATCATCCAGCCGAGCGTGGTGAAATAGAAGAGCCGCTCGCCCTGGCGCAGATCGCAATGGAGCTGGTGCTCCTTCATGGCCTGGAGCAGCACGCCGCCCGCCGAATGCACGATGCATTTGGGCGCGCCGGTGGTGCCCGACGAATAGAGGATGAAGAGCGGATGCGAGAAGGGCAGCCGCGCGAATTCGACGGGCTTTGGCTGAAAGGCGGCGAGCGCGTCGCTCCAGCTTTCAGCCTTCGAACACTCTTTAAGGATCGCACCCGGATCGCCGAGATAAGGAACGATCAGCGCGTGCTCAACGCTCGGGAGCTGTGCGACGATTTCCGCAACCTTGCCGCCGATCGGCACGGTCTTGCCATTATAATAATAGCCGTCACAGGCGAGGAAAACTTTCGGCTCGATCTGGCCGAACCTGTCGAGCACGCCCTGGACGCCGAAATCGGGCGAGGCGCTCGACCAGATTGCGCCGAGCGACGAGGCGGCCAGCATCGCCACGATGGCTTCCGGCACATTCGGCAGAAGCGCCGCCACGCGGTCGCCCTCCTTCACGCCTCTTGCGCGGAGCGCTTGCTGAGCCTGGCTCACAGCCGCGGAAAGCTCGGCCCAGGTCATGCTTTTTTTGACCTTGTCTTCACCCCAGAAGATCAGCGCCGGTACGTCGTTGCTTTTTCGCAGGAGATTCTCGGCGTAGTTCAGCCGCGCGCCCTCGAAAAAGCGCGCCGTTTCGAAGCGCTCGCCGGGCGTAAACGCCGGCCCTTCGCCGCGATCCCCCACAATCCCCAGGAAATCCCAGGCCTTTCCCCAGAATGCATCCGTCTCGCGAATCGAAAACGCGTGCAGTTCGCGGTAGTCGCTGCAGCCGGCGCCGTAAGCGGCGTTGATCTCCGCCATGAAGCGCGCCATGCGCGAGTTTTCCACCATCGAGGCGGAGGGCGACCATAACAGCGTCGTTTTCATGTGCAAGCTCCGGAGGAATGACTGGCTAGCGTAAGGCGAAGCTTCTAAACGTTAATACTCATTGTTCGGGCGTGGGGCGCGCTCGGCCTGATAACGTCAGAAGCTGAAGCGCCGCTTTAACCGACCGATCCTGGAAAAATGTATCAGATCGTCCGAAAAATTCGATATGTTTCAAAATTGCTCGGCGTTATCGCCGGAGCTTTTGTCCTTGGGGCGGCGGCTCTACCCTTCCTCGTCGACCAGGAAGCGGTGCGAGAAAGCCTGACGCGCAGCCTGTCGGCATGGAGCGGCGGTCCGGTTGCGATATCGGGGCCGGTTCGGCTAACGAGTTTCGCAAACCTTACGGTTGAGGCCGCCGGCGTCCAACTGAAAGCCGCGCCGCGCCTCGAACCGCTCAGCCGGGCCGAAGCGAGAAGCGTCTCGGCTGCCGTTCGGCTCTCCTCGCTTCTTCGCGGAAGGATCGAATTCAAGAGCGTGACGCTCGAGTCTCCGAAGTTTGTCTTCCGGCGGGCGCCCCGGAAGCCACGCTCCTCGTTATCCGGGTTCGAGACCGCAGGCGTCATCTCCGCGCTTTCGGCGAAAAACACGTTCGGCGACATCGAATTCGTCAAGCCTGTCTTTTTCTACGCCGATGGCGCCCGCAAGCCCTTTCGCCGCACCGATCTGGAGCGGGTGCAGCTCGCCATGACGACGGCGCCCTCGCTCTCGCCCGCCATCATCGCTATCTCTGTAAAGGGCCAGGGCTTCAAGGCATATTTTCAGGGCGAATGCGACGAAGCCAGCGGCGCGGCGCGCGGCGTGCTCCGTCTCGCGTTCTCGATGGACGGCGCCGGCGCCAAGGCGACGCTGGCCTCGATGGCCCCCTGGGAGAGAGCAAACAGCGTCTCCATTTCCGGCGATTTGAACTGGTCGAGGGAGCGCGTTGCGCTCGACAGGGCCACGATCGCATTCGGCGACCACAGCGCCTCGGGCTCCGTCGCCCTGAATCGTCAAGGCAGCCGCGCGCTTCTTGAGGGAACCCTCGCTTACGATATGCTGGATTTGACGCCAGCCTGGAATGCGAACGCCGAGGCCACCGGCAAGGGAGAGTTGCTTCCCCTGGCTGCGCTTCCTTTCGCAACCCGCGGCGAGGATCGCGCTATCGATCTCGATCTGCGCCTCTCCGCCGAGCGTCTCCGAGCCGGGTCGTTCGAAACGGGACCCCTCGCCTTGGCGCTAACCGCCAAGAATGACCGCCTCGCGGTGGACGTGGCTGAAGTAGCCCTTTTTGGCGGAAAGGCCACGGCGCGGCTGGACATCGACCCTTCGCGGCCGGTTGCGCTGTCGATGAGCGGGAGCGGTTCGCTGCTCGATCCGCGCGCCCTTGCCGAAGCCTTTCAATTGCCGCACGGCGTAAGCGGACCGGTCGCGGTCCAGTTGGAAATGACCATGCCGCTGACCGGCAAGTCGCCCCTGCAAGATTTGGAAGCGGCCGCAGGCGCTTTCTCGGCGCGGTTTCCCGCGGGCGGAGCGCTCGAAGGCGATATGGCGCGGGTGCTGAGCGAAACGCTCGCTCACCGGGAGTTCGACTGGGGACTGGGCAGCGCATCCTTGCCATTCGCTGCGGCAAAGATCGATGGAACTTTCAGGCAGGGCGCCATAGACCTCAACATCGATGGAGAAAGCGGCGACAAGAGCATCGGTGGACAGCTCAGGATCGCATTTCCAGGCGCTGCGGTCAGCGGCTCGCTATCGGCGAAGCAGACCGCGGAGGCGCCAGGCCTTCCCGACTTCCACGACGCCACGGCCGATGCGAAAAGCGCGGTTAACCTTGTCCTGTCCGGCACCGCGGCGTCCCTTGTCTTTTCCCCGCTGGCGGAACCCACTCTTCCGAACTAGAGCGCCGCGCAACGCTTAGCCGCGTACGCGGGTCACATCGCGCACGGCGCCGCGAGCCGCGCTCGTCGCCATCGCGGCATACACCTTAAGCGCCTGGCTCACTTCCCGCTGCCGCTCGCGCGGCTTCCACGCGCCGCCGCCGCGGCCCGCCATCGCCTTGCGGCGCACGGCGAGTTCATCCTCGCCAAGGCGCACATTGATCGAGCGGGCGGGGATGTCGATGTCGATGACGTCGCCCTCCTCGATCAGCGCTATCGCGCCGCCCTCCGCCGCCTCGGGCGAGACATGGCCGATGGAAAGGCCTGACGTGCCGCCCGAAAAACGGCCGTCCGTGATGAGGGCGCATTGCTTTCCCAGCCCAACGGTTTTCAGATAGCTCGTGGGATAAAGCATCTCCTGCATGCCCGGGCCGCCGATGGGGCCTTCGTAGCGGATCACCACCACATCGCCCGCTTTCACGCCGCCGTTGAGGATGCGGTCCACCGCCTCCTCCTGGCTTTCGCAGACTGCGGCCTTGCCGGAGAACTTCAGGCAGCTTTCATCGACGCCGGCCGTCTTCACGATGCAGCCGTCGGCGGCGATATTGCCATAGAGCACCGCCAGTCCGCCGTCTTTCGAAAAGGCGTTCCTGCCAGAGCGGATGACGCCGGTCTCACGGTCCCGGTCGAGCGAGTCGTACCTCTTGGATTGGCTGAACGCTTCCGTCGTCCTGACCCCGCCCGGCGCCGCGCGATAGAAAATCTGCGCCTCGCTTTGCTCGGCGCGGGCGATATCCCAATGCCGCAGCGCATCGGCGACGGTTCGCGCATGAACCGTGGCGCAGTCCGAATGGATGAGGCCCGCGCGGTCAAGCTCGCCAAGGATGGCCATGATCCCGCCCGCGCGATGCACGTCTTCCAAATGGACGTCGTTCTTGCTCGGCGCGACCTTGCACAGGCAGGGCGTGCGCCGCGACAGCCGGTCGATCTCCGCCATCGTGAAGGGCACGCCGCCTTCCTCCGCCGCCGCGAGCAGATGCAGCACCGTGTTCGTGGAGCCGCCCATCGCGATGTCGAGCGTCATCGCGTTTTCGAATGCGGCAAAATTGGCGATGGAACGCGGCAGCGCGCTTTCGTCGTCCTTCTCGTAATAGCGCTTTGCGAGATCGACGATGCGGCGCCCGGCTTCGAGGAACAGCTCCTTGCGGTCGGCATGCGTCGCGACCAGCGTGCCGTTGCCGGGGAGGGCCAGGCCGAGCGCCTCGGTCAGGCAGTTCATGGAATTCGCCGTGAACATGCCCGAGCAGGAGCCGCAGGTGGGACAGCTTTCGCGCTCATAGGCGAGCGCCTCCTCGTCGCTGACCGACTTGTCGGCGCCCTTGATCATCGCGTCGATGAGGTCCACGGCGAGCGTCTTGCCCTTCACCGTAACCTTGCCCGCCTCCATCGGGCCGCCCGAGACGAAAATCGCGGGGATGTTGAGGCGCAGCGCCGCCATCAGCATGCCAGGCGTGATCTTGTCGCAATTCGAGATGCACACGAGCGCGTCCGCGCAGTGCGCGTTGACCATGTATTCGACGGAGTTGGCGATGAGTTCCCGGCTCGGCAGCGAATAGAGCATGCCGCCGTGTCCCATGGCGATGCCGTCGTCGATGGCGATGGTGTTGAATTCCTTGGCGACGCCGCCCGCCTTCTCGATCTCGCGCGCGACAAGCTGGCCCAAATCCTTCAGGTGCACGTGCCCTGGCACGAACTGCGTGAAGGAATTCGCGATGGCGATGATCGGCTTGCCGAAATCCTCGTCCTTCATGCCGGTGGCGCGCCACAGGCCGCGGGCGCCGGCCATGTTGCGGCCATGTGTAGATGTGCGGGAGCGATAATGGGGCATGGGGCGACCCTCGATGGCGGCGCCGGTGCGGGCGCGGCGTCCGCAAATTGAAGCGGAGAAGCCGCGTAGATACGCCCTACGGCAAAACCCGTCAATTCACGAGACACATATCGTCTTTCTTCAAGCGGCTTAAAAGCTGGCGAGTTCGGGGTCGTGATAGTCAGCGCGACCGTTGGCAAGGTTGAGTGCGAAGCCGCGGCCGTCGTCGTGGCTGGCCGCGTGTGCGCGCTCATTCATGCGCGCGGGCCGTTTCGCGGCGGCGGGCGCGCCTTTTGACTTGGCCTTCGCGGGCGCTGGCGCGGCGTGCGGCGCGGCCTGCTTCGCCTCCTCCCCGGCCTTGCCGCCGATCCTGAAGAACGCGATGCTCCCCTGCAGCCGCTCGGCCTGCCCCGACAGCGCCTCGGACGTCGCCGACATCTCCTCGGCCGCGCCCGCGTTCTGCTGGATCAGCGTGTCGAGCTGCTGGATGGCCTGGTTCACCTGATTGGCGCCGATGTCCTGCTCGCGGCAGGCCGCCGAAATCTCCTCGACAAGCTCGGCCGTCTTCCTGATGTCGGGCACGAGCCTGGCGAGCATGCCGCCCGCCTCGCGCGCCGCCGCCACCGTCTGGCCCGACAGCGCGCCGATCTCGGCCGCCGCCGTCTGGCTTCTCTCGGCGAGCTTCCTCACCTCGGAGGCCACCACCGCGAAGCCCTTGCCGTGCTCGCCCGCGCGCGCAGCCTCAACCGCCGCGTTCAGCGCCAGAAGGTCGGTCTGGCGCGCGATCTCCTGCACGAAGGCGATCTTCTCGGCGATGACCTGCATGGCGTGCACCGCGCGGTTCACCGCCTCGCCGCTCGCCTGCGCGTCGGCGGAGGACTGGCGGGCGATCTTCTCGGTCTGGGCCGCGTTGTCGGCGTTCTGCTTGATGTTGGCGGCCATCTGCTCCATCGACGACGACACCTCCTCGGCCGACGCCGCCTGCTCGCTCGCGCCGGCCGACAAAGCCTGGCTGGCGGCGGAAAGCTGTTCGGCGCCCGACGAGACGTTGCCGGCGGCGGCGTGCGCGTCGGAGACCACGAGCCGCAGCTTCCCGGTCATGCGCTGCAGCGCGAGCCCCAGCGCGTCCTTGTCCGACAGGGGCTTCGGCTCGACGCTAAGGTCGCCGCCCGCGATCGCATCGGCCATCTCGGCGGTGGCGCGCAAGTTTGCGGTCATGCGGTTCAGCGCCACGATGAGGTCCTTGATCTCGTCGTTGCTGGCCGCCTCGACCTGACAATTGAGGTCGCCCACGGCGAGCTGTTCGGCGCTGGCCTTCATCGACTTCAGGGAGCGCAACACCGAAAGAAACATGCCGGCGAAAAGATACAACACCACAATGATTACAGCGCCGGCTCCACCAACTCGGAGGTAAAGGCTCAACCTAAGGCTGTTAATTCGAGCCGCGAGCAAGCCGTCGATCTGTTGTGTCGAGGCGTCGAATAATGCGTAAAGAGCATCCATCGCGGCCTTTGCGCGGGCCGCGAATTCCGTTGGCGAGAGGATGAGTTGCCCATTCTTCAGCAAGGTCCCTTGTTCTTTCAAGAAATGCTCGACAGCTGCACGCGTCTCCCTGCTCTTTGCCTCTAAAGTCGCAGCTAGCGTTGCGTTTGCCCTTATAGCCTTGTCAAAGTCCGGTTGGATGGCATCGAAATCCTTTGCAAGAAATCTATCCAGGATCAGGAATTCTTCCTTTTCTTCGGATGTCACGGCGCGCCGCTCAAGTATGCGGGCGCCTAGCGCGCGCAAATGCCCGGCGTTATCAACCATGGGGGGAATGCGGACGAAAGTTGCGTCCATGAGATAATTGGAATCCATACTTGGATCGAGCATCAAACTGGCTTCGTCCGATATCAGCCCCATGTAATCTATGAGCTTGTCAACAATATCGCTGTGCTTCTCGAAATCATCATGTTCGGTATACTTAAATCCATTACTTTTTAAATCCTGCCATTCGCTAATAATAATTTGAACTCTACTATTGAGTGCTTCACTGGGCGTCTTCAGGGAATTAAATTTCATGTCTATTTCGCGGGTAAATTCGCCGAGCATTTCCTTGGCCGCCGCGTCGCCGCTCCGTGCAGATGAGCTTGCGGTGCGACGTTCAAGAATTGCCTGCATCAGGAGCCGCACGGGAACCATGTGCTGAACGCCGAGCCGCTCAGTTTCCGCAAACCGAATCTCCGCGGCAAGTTTCCCGTAGAGAAAGAAGACCAATCCCCCCAAAGGCGCCAGGAAAAGCGCTCCAATAAGTCCGAGCTTCAACGCAAACCGAAGCCGGTTCATAATCGTCTTGGCCGGCGCAAAAAATGCATTGAACATGCAAAGGCTCCAAGGGCTTCCTCTTGCAACCTGAGCGAGCAGTTGCACCATGACCGATCATGGTTGGGATTTGCTTGCCACAGCTCCGTAAAATTTACGGACTTGGCGCTGTCTTCCCGACGGTGCGATTGTGCTGTCGTAAGCTGTGCGCTAGGTTGCTCCTCTAACCACAAGTCAAACGAGTTGAATCGGCGAGAAATTCGGCGAGATGACCGAGTGCGGCGTATTGAGATTAGAACTACGGGGGAACTTCAGGGGGGAGCATAATGCCGCGTCGCACATCGGCAGCAGGGTTGCAGACGCCGGCGCCGTTTCGGTTGGCGCTTGCCGTTGCCGCCGGCGTCATAAGTTGCGTGGAAAGCGCTGTGGCGGCCGATATCGCTCCCGCGGAACCAGCGGCAGTTTCAACGCCCGAAGCCTCGCGCTACGAGTGGGCCGGTTTTTACGTTGGCGGCCACATCGGTTATGCCTGGGGAACGTCGAATTGGACGGCCCGCTCAACCACGGATCCCGCCTCCAGCGTCTCCGGCTCGCTTAACTTCTCGCAAGGGTTCGATAGCTTTAACGAGGCGGGGAGCTGGCTCGAGGGGCTTCAGCTCGGCTACAACGTCATGCTGGCGAACCGCGTCGTTCTCGGCCTGGAGGCCGACGCCAGCTTTCCAGCCTATCAAAATCTCCAAGGCATTTCCATCGGCAGCCTCACCAATTTTTCGTCGCCTTCGTTTGGCGCCGGCAGCTATGGCGATACGCTCGTCGATTTCGGCACGGTGCGGGCGCGGATCGGCTATGCGCCCGGAAACTGGCTGTTTTACGCCACCGGCGGCTTCGCCTGGACCCTCGATCAGGTCACGCTTTCGCAAGCGTCGACGGGCGCCTCCGTCCAAAAATTCCAGGGACGCGTGGGTTGGGCGGCCGGAGTTGGCGCCGAATTTCCCATAACCGGGCACTGGACAGGCAAAGTCGAATATCTCTACTCCGACTACGGCGATAGCAGTCCAAACTCTCCGATCCTGGGGCAGCGCGATCGATTTCGGACCTTTCGCTGCAGGAAGTGCGCGTGGGCTTGAACTATCAGCTCGGAATTTCGGTGCTGGAGACGACCCCAAGGCGCCGGCGGCGCCCATCCTGGACAGCATCAGCCTGCACGGTCAGTTTACAGCCTTGGAGCAAGCCTATCCGGCATTCTCCTCCCTTTATCCCGATGGCATCAACAGCCTGTTCAAGGGCGGGATGGGCCGCGAGACCACGGACCTCACGCTCTTTGCGGGCGTGAAGCTGTGGGAGGGGGCCGAGTTCTGGACCAACCCCGAGCTCGACCAAGGCTTCGGCGTGGGCAACGCCCATGGTCTCGCAGGCTTCCCGAGCGCGGAATCCTACAAGCTCGGCTGGGACTATCCCTATGCGCGGGTGAACCGCTATTTCATCCGGGAGACCATCGACCTCGGCGGCGAGACCCAGAAGGTAGAGGCCGACCAGAATGTGTTCGAAGGCTCAACGACCGCGGACCGGCTCGTGATAACGGTGGGCAAGTTCCAGGTGGTCGACATCTTCGACACCAACAAATATGCGAACAGTTCGAAAAACGACTTCCTGAATTGGACGTCGGTCAACACCGGCTCGTTCGACTATGCCGGCGATGCCTGGGCTTTTTCCTACGGCGCGGTCGCCGAATGGTACAAGGGACGCTTTACGCTGCGCGGCGGCATTTTCGACATGACGCAGACCCCGGCGTCCACCGGGTTCTACGGCGCCCCCGGCTATGGCTTGGACCCGTCCTTAAGCCAGGTCGAGCTTCTCGGGGAAATCGAGGAGCGGCATGAACTGTGGGGTCAGCCCGGCAAGCTCAAACTGACCGGTTATGTCATTGACGGGCGGATGGGAGATTACGACGAAGCCCTCGCGCTGCTCGCCAAAAACCCAAACCCTCCCACCGCCGACACCGCCGCCGACTATTGGCTGGCGGCAACAAGGAGCTACAGGAGTTCCCCCGGCGTGAATTTCAACATGGAGCAGGGGCTGACGGACACCATCGGCATCTTTGCCCGCGCCGGCTGGTGCGACGGCAGTTACGAGCTGTGGAACAACACCGACGTCGACTATTCGGGACAGTTCGGCGTGTCCATCAAAGGCACAAAATGGGGCCGGCCCGACGATACGTTTGGCATCGATGGCGTGATCAACGGCATTTCCGGCTCCTATGCCCGCTGGCTGAACGCGGGAGGCCTCGGCATCCTGATCGGCGATACGTTTCAGGGGCTGCCGGGGAGTCTGCCGCATCCCGAGACGGAGAGGACCATCGAAGCCTATTACAGCTACGCCTTGTCCGCCTCGACGAAACTCAGCTTCGATTATCAGTTCATCGATAACCCCGCCTACAATACCGATCGCGGGCCGGTCAATCTTTTTGCCGGACGGTTTCACTGGCAGTTCTGAGGTTTTGACAGAGCCGAAGCGCAGCAAGACCATTGAACTATCGCAAGATCAGCCCCTTTTCGAAGCAGTAGGCCTGGAACGCCCCCGCGGCTTCGGCGGAAGGCTTGCGAGGCTCCGCCGCGTCTGATGATCGCGCTTCAAGTGCGACATGCGTTCGGAAGCCATGGAAAACCCCGCTCTTTAGCCTCGATCCTCACCGCAACGTGAAGCGCCGCCGCGGCAATGTTGGCGCAGGCGCAGCAGGCAAAACCCATCTAATATGAAACGGCCGCGTTGGATTTGTGTCATTTCAGGATGAGAGTGGCCCAGCCCCGCCGCGCGCCTTCCACAGCCCGCATAAGAAAGACCCCCGCGTGATACCAGCCCGGAAGCTCGTTCCGCTCATCGTCGCCTGCGGCCTGTTCATGGAGAACCTTGATTCGACGGTGCTCTCCACCTCGCTGCCGGCCATCGCAGCGAGCCTGCACGAAGACCCGATCGCGCTCAAGCTCGCGCTCACCAGCTATCTCCTAAGCCTCGCGGTGTTCGTGCCTATCAGCGGCTGGGTCGCGGACAAATACGGCGCGCGCACCGTGTTCATGACGGCCATCGCGGTGTTCACCTGCGGCTCGATGCTGTGCGGGCTCGCGAACGGCTTGCCGGAGCTCGTAGCCTTCCGCGTCGTGCAGGGCCTCGGCGGCGCCATGATGGTGCCGGTCGGCCGCCTCGTGATCTTGCGCAGCGTGCCGAAGTCCGAACTCATATCGTCGCTCGCCTGGCTCACCATACCGGCGCTGCTCGGCCCGGTGCTCGGCCCGCCGCTCGGCGGCTTTATCACCACCTACCTCAACTGGCGCTGGATCTTCTTCGTGAACGCGCCCATCGGCGCGCTCGGCCTTGCGCTATCATGGGCCTTCATAACAAATGTCAAGGAAGAGGAGACGCCGCCGCTCGACAAGACGGGCTTCGTGCTTTCGGGCCTCGGGCTTTCGGCTTTCGTGTTCGGGCTTGCGGTGCTGGGCGAGAATGCAGGCGAGATGGCCGCTGGGCTGGCGCTCACGGCGGCAGGTCTTGCACTGCTCTGCGTCTATGTCTGGCACGCGCGGCGCACGGACAATGCCGTCATCGATCTTAAGCTTCTGCGCATCCCGACCTTCCGGGCGAGCGTGATCGGCGCCACGTTTTTCCGCATCGGCGTCGGCGCCGTGCCTTTCCTTTTGCCGCTCATGCTGCAGCTCAGCTTCGGGCTTTCTCCTTTTCAGTCGGGCTCAATCACCTTCGCCGCATCGGCGGGCGCGCTTATCATGAAGGCGACGGCGGCGCCGATCATCCGCCGCTTCGGCTTTCGCAATGTGCTGATCGTCAACGCAGCCGTCAGCTCCGCCTTTCTCGCCGCCACAGGCTTCTTTACCGCGGAAACGGCTCACGCGGTCATCATCGCCATGCTTCTCGCGGGCGGGTTCTTTCGCTCGCTCGAATTCACGGCCATTAATGCGCTCGCCTATGCGGACATCGAGCAGGCTGATATGAGCCGCGCTACGAGCTTCGCGAGCGTGGCGCAACAGGTTTCGCTGTCGCTCGGCGTGGCGCTTGGCGCGCTCATCCTTCAGGCCGCGCGCGGCGCACGAGGCGAGGCCGCGCTGGCGCATGGCGATTTCGCCATTGCTTTCTGGATCGTCTCGGGGATCAGCGCTTTCTCGGTGATTTCGTTCATACGCCTTCCCCTTGGCGCAGGAGAGGAGATGGCGGGCGCTCCCGCCGCCACGGCCGCCAATCCGCGCGCGGAAGCCGCCGCGCCGCAATAGGCGGAAGTTAACGTAACCGGCCTTTCGTTTAGAATTTGGTTTTCAATTTTGCAGTTATGGCATAGCTTATCGCAGCTGCGATGTCGTAGCGGCTGCAATATTTGTTGTTTCTGGGTTGTGATGAAGCAAGGCGAGGACGCCGAAAGGGAGGACCTCATTCCTTCCAGCGCAATCGCTCCGGCGGGAAGCATCGTTGAGGCAATACTTCGCTCGTCTCGCGACAGCATCAAGCTGCTCGATCTTTCCGGCAATGTCGTGATGATGAATGCGGCCGCCGCCGACGCGACCGCCGGTTCCTATGCGGGCGATCCCTGGCGCTCGTTTTGGCCAAAGGAGTTGCATCCACAGATCGATCAACTCGTCGCCAACGCCAAGCTTGGACGCATGGCTACAGCCACGATCTACCGCCCAACCTCGCAGGGCGCGCTGGACTGGCTGCACGTCACCGCCTGCCCGGTTTTCGGCGACGACGGCGCTGTGACCCACATTGTCGCGCAGTCCCATAAGCTCAGCGGCTATCATGCGCCGCCGGATGAGATTTCCCGGCAGATAGCCGATCAGCAGACGGCGATCATCCTGCTTGCCAAACAGCTTGAGGCGGAATCGAGGCGGCTAGCGGAATCCCGCAAGCAGGTCTCCCAGTCCGAGAAGGTGAAGCTTCTCGGCCAGTTCGTCGGCGGCGTGGTGCACGACATCAACAACGTGCTCGCCGTGATGACGAGCGCCTCCCGGCTCCTGCGCAAACAGGCGCCGTCCGAGCAGGCGGCCACTGTGCTCGATCATGCCGATGCAACGATCGAGCGTGGCGCGCGGCTCGTCCGCCAGCTTCTCGATTTCTCGCGTGTGAACTCCGAAGACCCGGAAATCGTTTACCTGGAACGCCTCCTGGGCCAGGACGCGGACCTCCTCACCCATCTCGTAGGACACGGGATACAGATACGCCTGGATTTTCCCGAGGAGCTATGGTCGGTCCTTGTTTCGCCCGGCAAGCTTCAGACTGTGATCTTCAATCTTGTCGCCAACTCGCGCGACGCGATGCCAAGCGGAGGCGACTTGAGGCTGCAACTTTCAAATTGCTACGCAAACGAGAGGCCGATGGGGCTGCCGCCGAGGGATTATGTCGCGCTCACCGTCAGCGACACCGGGAAAGGGATGACGCCCGATGTGCTGGCGCGGGCGGGGGAGCCGTTCTTCACAACCAAGGAGAAAGGGAGCGGCACCGGTCTCGGGCTCGCCTCAGCGTTCGATCTTGCGGGGCAATGCGGCGGCGGCGTCGCGGTGAAGAGCGAACTCGGAAGGGGGACGTCCGTTACGATTCATCTGCCGCGCGCGGCCTTGAAAGGGGAGCGCGTTCCTCAGAAAGGCGCGGTCGCCGATCCGGCGCTGCATGGGGGCGCCACGATCCTTCTCGTCGAGAACGACGAGCCGGCGCGGCGCCATCTTGGGAATCTGCTCAGGTCGCTCGACTATGTTGTGATCGAGGCCACGAGCCCGCAGCACGCGCTCGCCGCCACGCTGGCGAAGATCGGGATCGATCTCGTCGTCGCGAATATCGATCTCGCAAATGCGCCGGGGTTCGAGCTATTACCGAGGCGCCCGTCGGCGGCGGCGATGCCGCGCCTGTTTATTTCTGCGTCGCTGGATGCGCCAACCCCCCCCGATGAAATCGTGTTCAGAAAGCCGATACCAGAGCCGCTGTTCCTTCAGGCTGTCCTGGAGCGGTTGGGCCGCATTCCGGCCTCGATCGTAACGGCGGAAACGCTGCGCCTCGCCGACCGGGTAAGAGACAGGATCCGCAATCAAAAGGTGCGTAACCTCTACGAATCCTGGCGCCGGCTTGCGGGCGAGAACGGCCGCCTGCCGACGCCCAGGGACGCGGAGGATTTCGACAACGGCTTGCGTGACAATTCCTATCTGCTTGAGCTGTTGGGACCACAGGATGCCCCAGCATTCCGGTTTGCGAGGGTCGGCGCTGCTTTGACGGAAAGGCTCGGCCGCCCGCTGGAGGGCGAAATCCTGCGCGCCTCCGACCACGATGTGCTGGGAAGCATCACGCGCGCGTTCCAGCGGTGCATGAAGGGCACGGCCTATTTCGACTACTCCCGCCTTTCTTTTGGAGACGGGCGTGTTCTTCTATTCGAAAGATTGCTTTTACCGCTTTCGGACAATAAGACTGCAATCACGCACCTTTTCGGGGTTGCGACGTTTGACGAGTTGGAGCAGAGCAACTCATGATGCCGGTATGACAACGGTTCTTTTTAGCGACCCGGATCTTGCAAAGGCGGTCGAGGCGCTTTCCGACGAGCAGAAGCACGAGCTTCCTTTCGGCGCGATCAAGCTCGATGAAAATGGCGTCGTTACATTCTTCAACGCCACGGAGGCGACGAAATCCGGGTACAAGAAGCGCCCTGCCGTCGGGCTCGACTTCTTCCTGAAAGTGGCGCCGTGCATGGATACGCCGGAGTTTAAGGGCCGCATCGACGAAGCGCGCCGCCATGGCGCCGTCGATATCGAGATGGGCTGGGTGGGGGACTTCGACGACCCGAACCGCGAAATGGTCGTTCGCATCTATTCGGCCAGCGACGGCGGGTTCTGGATCTTTCTTAACCGCGAGGACGACGGCGCCTGACACGTCAAACCGAGAGGCGTGAGACGATGCCCTCGATTCCCAGCAGAAACATCCCGGCCCCTCCGACGAGGAGATGCGACGCTGTCGCCGCGAGCAGCGAATGCGTTCGCGCGAAAATCCAGCCCCACAGCATGCCCGGCAGGAACGCGGCAACCGCGAAAGCAAGGCTGATATGGGCGTGCGCAGCGGCGAAAACGAAATTCGACGCGAGGATCGATACCCAGCGGCGTTTCATTTCGCTGCCATGCAGGAAGGCGTAGAGCGGCGCCTGGATGCCGGAGCGCGCCACGAATTCCTGCAGCGGCGTGAGCAGGAGATAGACGCCGAGCGCGAGCCAATACCATTGCGTCATCGGCACGGGGTGGCCGCTCACCTCCACATCGGCGCTATCGAGCAGCGGGACGCCTGCGAAACTTTCGGAGGAGTGGATCAGCACCCACTTGGCGATGACGAAAAGAGCCAGGAAACACAGCGACGCCCGCAACGAGTAGGCGAGCGCGGGCCGCCAGTTGTCAAAGCGCAAGCCGAAGAAGGCAAGCGGGAAGCCGCTCGTCGCAATGATCGGAATGAAGCAGAGGCCAAAAAGCAAGATCATGAGTGGGCTCAACGCGAAATTGGCGTGAGCGAGGCTCTTGAAGTTTGGCAGGAAACTCAGCACGAGCGTGTAGAATGACAACAGGCAAAGAGTCGCCACCACGATGTGACCGACGCCGTTGCGGTAGGCGGCGAATTCGTTTTCCATCTGAAGGCTATTGACGCGCAGCGCCACCGACTTGTCGGCGTGCCGCGTCAGATGATGCCGTAGCTTGTTCGTTACGATGTCGCGCAGTCGCCGCGTCGTGCTTCGGCGCCGCGATGCGCTAAGATCGACGACCGCGACGAGCGTCTCGGTTTTGGTCACGAAGGACACGGCGCTCGGCTTCCCGTCGACGAAGGACATCTCGCCGAAGATTTCGCTGCGGCGAAGCACGGCAAGCTCATAGGACATCGGCTGGCTTTCAAGGGGGGAGAGCCCCTCCTTTGTAAGAGCCACCTGTCCGTCGATAATGATGTAAATCTTTCCGGGGTTCCGCGCGCCTTCGGAAAGAATGACGCGGCCGGGATTGAATTTCTTGTGCTTTACGTGCGGCAAAAGCAACCGCAGCTGCTGCCGTGAAAGACTTGAGAAAAGCGGGTTCTTCGGAATTTCGATATTACGGCTCCTGACGCGCGCGGCGAAGCGTGGCTCAGATACTGTTACTAGCGCTTCTGCCAATTCGACCATGATCTTTCTAAACCAATCCCTGCCTTTAGTGTAATCCTTGTCGTCTGCATGCATTAAAACCACGGCCGCAGCGAACGATCCAGGCGCATGCCTGGGCTGGCTTTCCGCGTGCGCGCAGGTTTGCGTGTGCGCATGCATTTACTACGGCTGCGCATACGCAAACATGGCAGCCGCCGATTTAACGATCCCTTAATCTGCATCACCGGATCACTAGACGACACGGAGCGTAGTCTAAGTTAACATCTGCCTGCCGCTTTAACGGACGCCTCCCTAACAAATAAACGAATTGATGCGATGCAACATGGCCGGAGCGCAAACTTCAATATAAGTTTAACGCTTTTTGATGGCCTTTTGCTTAAATAGCCGCCTTGCCTACTGCGATCACAACACAGAATCTTGTACCTATCAGATGAATATTAACTGAATTCCTTGTGCACAGCTTTCTCAAAAACGCGTGAAGGGGACATTTGCTAGAGAAAGATGCAGAATTGCAATAGGTTGCGCTGCGGGCGGCCGCGCCGCCGCTCCGCCGCCCTATAACAATGGCTTTCGAAATTGGTTAGGTCGCGCTCTGCTTGCCTTGCGGCCGATCCCTGGCGAGATCCGGCGGCGTGGCCTCCGACGCAACGCGCCGGATCGCTTCCGCTAGCGGCAGCGTCTCCTGCGCCTGGCTTCCAAGCCGGCGTATGGACACCGTTCGCTCCTCCGCCTCGCGCTTGCCGACGACAAACATTGCCGGAACCTTCGCCAGGCTATGTTCGCGAACCTTGTAGTTGATCTTCTCGTTGCGAAGATCGGTTTCGGCGCGAAGCCCGGCTCGCTCGCATGCCGCCAGCACGTCGCCCGCATAACCATCCGCGTCCGACACGATCGTGGCCACGACGACCTGCAGCGGCGCAAGCCACAGCGGCAGATGGCCGGCGTAGTTCTCGATGAGGATGCCGATAAAGCGCTCCAGGCTGCCGAACATGGCGCGATGGATCATGACGGGCGTGTGCTTCGCCCCATCCTCGCCGATGTAAAAAGCGCCGAGCCGCTCAGGCAGGTTGAAGTCGAGCTGCACGGTGCCGCACTGCCAATGCCGGCCGATGGCGTCCTTGAGCGTATATTCCAGCTTCGGCCCGTAGAACGCGCCTTCGCCGGGGCTGATCGAATAGGGGTGGCCGATCTTCTCCAACGCCGCCTGAAGCGCGGCCTCGGCCCGATCCCAGATCGCGTCGGAGCCCACGCGCTTTTCAGGCCGCGTCGAGAGCTTCACGATCACGTCCTCGAAGCCGAAGTCGCGATAAATCGACAGGATCATGTTGTTCATCTTCACGCATTCGTCGATCATCTGCTCCTCGGTGCAGAAGATGTGCGCGTCGTCCTGCGTGAAGTGGCGCACGCGCATGATGCCGTGAAGTGCGCCCGACGGCTCGTAGCGGTGCACCTTGCCGAACTCGGCGATGCGGAGCGGCAGATCGCGATAGCTCTTCAGCCCGTTCTTGAAAATCTGGATATGGCCGGGGCAGTTCATCGGCTTGCAGCAGAACACGCGCTCATCAGGAGTTCTCGGTGACGAACATGTTCTCGCCGAATTTCTCCCAGTGGCCGGACTGCTCCCAGAGCTTCTTCTCCATCATGTCGGGCGAATTGACCTCGACATAGCCGTTGGCTTCCTGGCGCCGCCGCATGTAGCGGATCAGCGCCTGGAACAGCGTCCAGCCCTTCGGATGCCAGAAGACCGAGCCGGGCGCCTCCTCCTGGAGGTGAAACAGGTTCATCTCGCGGCCGAGCCGGCGATGATCCCGCTTTTCCGCCTCTTCGAGCTGGTGGAGGTAGGCCGCAAGCTGCTCCTCGGTCGCCCAGGCGGTTCCGTAGATTCGCTGCAGGTGCTGGCGGCTCTGATCGCCACGCCAATAGGAGCCGGCAAGACGCATCAGCTTGAAGGCTTTGCCGATCTTGCCCGTCGAGGTCATGTGCGGGCCGCGACAGAGGTCGAGCCATCCGCCCTGCTTATAGATTTTCACGTCCTCGCCTTCGGGGATGGCGTCGATAAGCTCCACTTTGAAGCCCTCGCCCTCGGCGGCGAAAAAGTCCTGCGCCTTGGCGCGCGACCACACCTCCTTCGTAAAGGGTCTGTCGGCCGCCACGATCTCGCGCATGCGCGCCTCGATCTTCGCCAGATCGTCCGGCGTGAAGCTCTCCTCGCGATAAAAGTCGTAATAGAAGCCGTTTTCGATGACCGGGCCGATGGTGACCTGCGTGCCGGGGTAAAGGTCCTGCACCGCCTCGGCCATCACATGCGCGGCGTCGTGCCGGATCAGCTCCAGCGCCTCGGGGTCATCGCGCGTGACGATTTTGACGCTGGCGTCGGCGGTAATGGGGTCGGCGATATCGGCCAGCGCTCCGTTGAGGCTTATGGCGGCGGCCTTCTTCGAAAGCGACTTCGAGATGGACGCCGCGAGCTCCGCGCCCGTTATGCCTGGCTTGTACTGACGAGCGGATCCATCGGGGAAGGTCAGCGTAATCATGGGGCCTCTCACTCCCGCCTACTCGCGCGGGTAAGATGGTTTTCGGGCCTTCCTAATGTGATCTGGCCGATCGAAAGTCAAGGCGCGGCGATCTATCCCCTTGAAGCAAAGAGCGGACGGCGCACCTAAATCGCCTGCGCCGAATCAAGACGCACCGGCAGGCCAACCGCCGCCATGCGCCGCTTCGCCTCGCCAATGGTGTGATCGCCGAAATGGAAGATGGAGGCGGCGAGTACCGCGCTGGCGCCGCCATCGCGGACGCCTTCCACAAGATGATCGAGCGAGCCCACTCCGCCCGACGCGATCACCGGCACAGGCACAGCGCTGGAGATGGCGCGTGTAAGCGGGATGTCGAAGCCGGCGCGGGTGCCGTCCCGGTCCATGGAGGTGAGCAGAATTTCGCCCGCGCCGAGTTCGACGACCTCCTTCGCATAGGCGACGGCGTCCAGCCCTGTGCGGTTGCGCCCGCCATGGGTGAAGATTTCCCAGCGCGGGCCGGCGCTTTCTTCGCCGCCGACCTGTTTCGCGTCGATAGCCACGACAATGCACTGATTGCCGAATTTCTCTGCCGCGCGCGCAACGAACGACCGGTCCGCTACAGCCGCCGTGTTGATTGACACCTTGTCGGCGCCGGCCCGAAGCAGCGCCCGCACGTCGTCGAGCGTGCGCACGCCTCCGCCCACGGTCAGCGGCATGAAGCAGCGCTCCGCCGTGCGGCAGACGACATCGAGGATGGTCCCGCGCTTTTCGTGGCTTGCGGTGATGTCCAGAAAGCAAAGCTCGTCGGCGCCGGCCTCGTCATAAGCCGACGCCGCTTCGACAGGGTCGCCCGCATCGCGCAAATCGACGAAGTTCACGCCTTTGACGACGCGCCCGTCCTTCACGTCCAGGCATGGGATGATGCGCACTTTCAGCATGCGAGCGCCTCTGCTCCGTTCGAGCTAAGCATTGTGATCGCGGCCGCGCTTGCTCGCGCGAGATAGCAACCGAAGCCATAGGGCGTTGTCGTCGCACAGCGCAAGGACGAGAAAGGCCAGGAGCCCGCCATCGAATAGAAATGGGGCGATCGCCAGCCCGGTCATCGACCAGACGAGCGCGGCGCCGCCCGTAGCCATGGCGGCGGCGACGCCATACCCCGCCGCGAGCCTTGCGCCGATGGGCGAGCCGAGCCGCCACCAGATCGCGGCGCCGACGCAAACGAGAATAACCGTCTTGATGATCGCCATGCCCCTTAAGAGGTTGGCGAGGCCTGGATCGGCGATTTGAACGTCGCCCTTATCGGCAAGCACGAGCACGGCGGCCGAGGTGAATGCGCACGCCGCCAATACGCTAAGACGGCGGAGATGCGCGCGCACCTGGATCGCTCGCGCGTGTTGGGACGCAGCGGGGGAAGCGGTCTCGAAATCGCCTGCGTTGACGTAGCGCTCCTCGGACAAGGACATGGCTGGCCTCCTGCTCTTCCCTAGCATAGCCACATCGGCGCGAACGATCAAAGCCGCTCATGCCGCGCCGAGACTTCATTCAGCAGAGATCCCCGCTTTGGAGATGCTCGGCCGGCCTCATGCTCACATCCGCGATTTACGCACGTGAACCCTCGACATCCCCGGCCAAACCTCGTATAACCCCGCCTCGCATGCATAGACCGCGCGCAGGCGCGCCCAGGTAGCTCAGTCGGTAGAGCAGCGGACTGAAAATCCGCGTGTCGCTGGTTCGATTCCGGCCCTGGGCACCACTAAAATCAAGGGTTTAGCTGGATTTTCGGTTTCACTTTTTAGGTTTGGCTCCCACATGGCTACCACGAGAAGCGGTTTCGCTCTACGAGCATGAGTTTGGCGCTTGCCACCTCCACAACGTTCTGTGCGCGGCGGCAAGCGCGAAGGGCGCGCTCTTAAACTTCGTTTCCACGCCGAGCGGCTTCCACGCCGAGCCTCTCAAAATGCATTTTGGCGCTAATGCGAATAATACCAATTTAATCAACATGTTGCGTCGTTCTCAGCTTGGCATCAAAAATCTTGGCGAGCCGGAAATAACCCGTGAAACCCCCATAACCCGTGATCTCGGGACAATTGCAGACGGATTTCAGGGGGCGTCGAGGTCCGGTCAACGCCTGTCTTCCGAGCGCTACCACATTTCCGAAGGGTCCAACAATCTCGGGCGTCACCCAGCCGCCATAAAACCAGCCCGGCTGGGTTAGAACGTCATCTGCAAAACATTTGAGCTGCGCGGGGTTCAGAACCAACGCAACAGGCAGATAGGAGAAAGGCGCAGGGTGAGCATATCTGGGGCTGAACCTCCAAGACGGGACTCACGGCAGCCGCGCCACGAGCGCGAAATCGCTCCCCGTCGCGCCGAAATGCGCGCATTGGGCCCTTAACGTGGATCGCCGCTGCGATGGTTTTCGCCTCGAAAGGGTCGGCAACGCCAACAAAACGGCGCTCTGGCGCGTCGCCGCCGAAAGGAGCGCGTGATGGGGGTTTTGGGGGTTTTTCCGGGTCGAAAAAAAATTTGTTCTCGGAAGGGAAACGGGCCCCGCTTGAGGAAAGTCAGAGGTCACGGGGCCGGCGGCGCGGGAAAATCCCCTGCCGCCCACAGGCCGGGGCGCGAGTTCTGGAAGCATGGACGGCATGAGCGGCGGACGCAACGAAGGCGTGGTGAGGATCGGCCGCAGCTTTTTCGCAGACCACCGACGCAGATTTTTCTTCCCTGGTAGCCTCTTCCCGTTCAAAGCGGACTATTGCTTTCGGCGAGATGGGCTAAACCGAATTCTCCTGGCTTGCGAACGCCGGTCAAAAAGCGCAGGTCAGTTCATGCGCGTGGTGATGATAGACATGGGCTTACCGTCTCGTATGAGGACAATGCCGGCCCTGCCCGCAAGAGCTTTCCACGACCCTGCCGGCGACGCGAATGTCCAAAGCTCGTCGCCCGGCATTATCTTGGCCTTCAGCGCCTCCCATTCAGAGTGCAGAAAACCGAATGGTTTGGCGGCTTCCGGAAAGCGTGCGGCCCGATCGTCGCTGATGCCTGGATTCGACGCCTCGGCTTCCGCGACGGTTACCTTTTTGCGGAGCCATTCGATGGGAACGAGCGATTGTCCGTCCGCGCCCGCAACCCTCGCGGATACCGGCCCTATCAAGATCGTTATGAACACCGCGCCTGCGAGCCTGCCCATGCGCACCTCCGAAAATCTCGGCTGGAACGATACTATCTGACGTGCGGCAGCAATAGGATTCTGCCAAGGCGTCTTTCACCTCGATGACTCATTCGGATCATTTTTGCCGGCGCCCGATGAGGGCC
>CAVVJJ010000005.1:0-91432 GCA_963748525.1 uncultured Alphaproteobacteria bacterium | reverse complement strand
GTGTGAGAAGTCCAGCTTCAGAATAGCGATTGCGCCTAAACTTCTCCTCGCCAAAGTGGCGAGGAGAACTGATGACGAGCTTTGTGAGCGGGGCGGATCGCACTCAGGGAACGATGTTTCCGGCGCAGCTGGAAGACTATGTCGCCGAGGATAATCCTGTTCGGGTGGTCGATTTCTTCGTGGATCAGCTTGATCTCGGCCAGCTGGGCTTCTGGCGCGTTCATCCGAAGCCGATGGGAAGGCCCGCTTACGATCCGGCGGTGATGCTGAAGCTCTACGTCTACGGATACCTCAACCGCGTTCAGTCCAGCCGCCGGCTTGAGCGGGAATGCCAGCGCAACGTCGAGGCGATGTGGCTGACGGGCTGCCTGGCGCCGGACTTCAAGACCATCGCCGATTTCCGCAAGGATAATGGCCCGGCCATCCGCAAAGTCTGTCGCGAGTTCATCGTGGTCTGCGGGCGGGCAGGCCTGCTCACGGCCACAACGGTCGCCATCGACGGAAGCAAGTTCAAGGCAGTCAACTCGCGCGACCGGAATTTCACGCAAGCCAAGGCGGCCAAGCGGCTGGAGCAGATCGAGGCGAGCATCGAGCGCTATTTGTCTGAGCTTGAAACCGCCGACCGCCAGCCCTCGACGCCCGAAATCAAGCGCGCGCGGCTCAAGGGCAAAATCGACAGGCTGAAGCAGGAAATCGAGCGCGTGAAAGGGATCGAGGCGCAGCTTGCGAGCGCCAAGGACACACAGATTTCGCTCACCGATCCCGACGCGCGCTCGATGCAAGGGACAGGCAAGGCGACGGGGACCGTCGGCTACAACGTGCAATGCGCCGTCGAGACGGAGCATCACCTCATCGTCGCTCACGAAGTCACCAACGCTGTCAATGACCGTCACCAACTCTCCAGCATGGCCGGGCAGGCCAAGGAGGCCCTTGGCGCCGAAGCCATCGAGGCCCTCGCCGATCGCGGTTACTACGACGGCAAGGAAATTCTTGCCTGCGGGCAAGCCGGCGCGACGGCGTATGTGCCCAGATTTTCAACCTCGGGGTCTAAGGCCGAGGGGCGTTTCGGCAAGCAGGACTTCGTCTACAAAGCGGACGAGGATGTCTACCTTTGCCCCGCCGGCCAGCGCTTGACCTATCGTTACACCAACGAAGAAGACGGCAAAGTCTTGCGGAGCTACTGGGCGACGGCCTGCTTAACCTGTCCGCTGAAAGGAAAATGCACCACAGGCAGGGAGCGCCGCATCAAGCGCTGGGAGCATGAAAGCCGTTCTGGAGGCCGCCAAGACCGGCTGGACCGGCGGCCGGACGCGATGACCGAACGGCGCAGCACCGCGGAACATCCGTTCGGAACCCTTAAGTTCTGGATGGGTTCGGCGCACTTCCTGATGAAAAGGCTGGGCAATGTCAGGACAGAGATGTCTCTCCACGTCCTGTCCTACAACATGAAGCGCGCCATGAATATCCTCGGCGTGTCAAAGTTGCTTCAAGTGATGCGAGTATGGAGCCAGGAAAAGGCAAAATCGCTGCTCGCCGGGGCCTGTAACACCGCGCCGAAGGCTCTCATCTGCTTCTCATAGCCCATATCGGCCCAAAATGACCCGCTCAGACTGGCGTAACCACTTGTGGTCCCGTCCAGCCAGAAACTGACGACTTCTCACACGACCTCGGCCGAAAGCTGCCAACCTGGCCTTTTCGAGGAATGCCTCAAATTGGGGGTTAAGCGGCTAGTCCGGACAGCACGCCGAGGGCCATCGCTTCGGTAGCCCTGAGCAACGGAGCCTTTCGCTAAATGCCACCTAATAGGTGGTCTGACAATCTCAAAGCCAACTTGACGATAGTAAAGGTTGGATTACCGGCTCCGCTAGTGGGAAAAACTCCTGACCCAGCGACAAACAAGTTGTTAATCCCATACACTTTGCAGTTGGAGTCCACAACGCCATCATCCGGAGAATGCCCCATGCGCACCCCACCTAGATGGTGATGCCCCCCTGACAAATACTTTCTCAACTTTATATCTTGCTCTAATAGGTGTGGCGCCAACCAAACTCTTCCAACTTCATCGTCAGCCATATATTTGCCAATTTCAAATAGCGATTCTCTAAGCGTGCGCCCATCCAAATCCGACATATTCCAATCAAGTTCAACGCGCCGATTTCCCAATTCGTCGACATCATTACCAAGAGATATTCTACTTTCGAAATTTGGTGCTTGCTCTATAAATAGCTCCATCCTACCGATACCACACTCAAAACCCTTCTTGATTCTCTTGAGTAAGTCCGCAGACAATTCATAACTGCAAATCAGATCTTTTATATAGGATTTTAAGGCACCATCCTTGCTTTCATAAGCAGATATGCCACAGTAAAAATTCCCAATTCTTTGTGCCTCTACGAACCTCCGGCTCGGCCTTATAGTAAAGTCTTGAGTGAAGTAATTTGGGTCATTATGAAACAAGACATAATGTGCAGCGCCG
The DNA here is from genome assembly GCA_963748525.1 of uncultured Alphaproteobacteria bacterium. Lineage (GTDB taxonomy): Bacteria > Pseudomonadota > Alphaproteobacteria > Rhizobiales > Rhodomicrobiaceae > Rhodomicrobium. The sequence goes on along the minus strand of CAVVJJ010000005.1, from coordinate 88,956 downwards.
CTCCACGGATGATCCATGAAATATCGCCCCACGAGGTCACGGGCATTGCCTATCCCTTTATTAAGTCGTGAGTTGGAGTTGAGCAAGGTGCGAACATTCTCAATCGCCCCCATAGCAATTACATAGTTTTCGCCCTCAACATCGATGGCGGGCTTCTCGAAATCATATGATTTCACAGACAGGCTTTTCACGCGATCTGCGTTGTCGTTTAAGTTTATATGAGCAACATTAGCATTAAGAAAAAGGTCGATATTTGGGTTGGTATTCATATTTTCATAATACGTGTCTTTGACGAAGGGCCGCTTACTGACACCTCTTGCAAACTGAATAAGATTTCCCTTCGAGCCGACTATCGGCGTGCCTGCCCCCATTCCTTCTACACCCAATATAGCCAAGGCCTCTGAGTGGTATTTTGATAGCGCAGCGAGATCAATTGGCCAGCCTGATCGAGGAATATAGTCTCGTTTCTCAAAATCAAATGCTTCCAGATCTACACAGGCACCGCCCCAGATATTCGAAGTCCCCCCCAAAGCTCGCCAACGGCCCATATCTAGTGGGGCATAAAGTGTGCCATCACCCAAGACCTTGCCTGCGTAGATTTTTTGAGATCGCTCTGAATATTCCATATCACCTGCTTCTAGCAGTACAACGCTTTTCATCTTAGCAATATTATTTGCTAATACTAAACCTGCAATTCCGCCTCCAACAACGACAACATCATAAATCTTATTTATTTCTGCATTTGATGTAAATGTGGTGATCATTGGCTTCTCTTGATGTCGCTGGATTTTAATATCCATCCATCTGCGATTATGTATTTTCTATTTTTGCTACAGCATAGCGAATACATAAGCAATGATATATAGGCTGCACCTAACGCAGTTACGCATAAAAAGTCTCTTCGCGACGTGAATTTATTAAAATATCTACGAAAATCAACAGATCGTATACTGTTTTTCATTGGACGCACTCTCCCAATATTTGGTGTGTTGATCCTAATCTTGACGGTTTCAGCTTGGTAATCTTGTTTGCCTTCAAAGCAGCAAGTTCACCTTTTTTCCCAATTTAGGGAGCATAAGTGTTTTCATATCACCTGGCCCACCCAATCGCTCACCAATAAGGGGGGCTTTTCCACTTGATTCATGCAATAGTCTGAGTACGGTTGACGTCTGCAGCCGAAGGTCAAGCCGCCAATGCTCCATCTGAACGGGGAGTCAGAATTCGACCCGTTTGAGAAGGATGCCGTCATCCGCAACGAGGCTGCATGAAAAATTATTTAGATTAGTGAACGCGGGATCTCAGCTGCAGGCCGAGCGAATGCGCTCCGTGCGAGCTTCACCGCGAGCCGGTCCAAGAGATCGACAGTCGGATTTTCCTCTCTCCTTTCCAGCCCCGCCAACGTGAGCGCGATCTACCGCAGCGTCAAAGGCGAGCTTTTCCTGTGAGAGGCCTTTCTCGACCCGTATACTTCGCAAGTTCCAATCGACAAGGCCGTTCGTTCACGCGCGAAGAGACCTGTGGGTTCGGCAAGGATTTCCTAGGAGCTTGACTTAAGGCCCGGAATTAGAGAGCAGCAGGACTAGGTGCTGAAATCTGGTATTCAATTAATATTTTTTGTGGGCGGAACGTTCGAAGCGATTTGTCGGTTAAAGGGGGTAACAAACCAAGATGAGGTAAAACCGGTCGCCCTGTAACAGATACCAGCAAGAATGAGGTCCGTGCTGATGGCGCTGAGCCCAACCCAGTGGCGCAGCGCCTTCGGCGTTAAGGGTTCAGTCTAAATACGACACGCCAGCTGGCTGGCGTGTGGGCGCCTCGCCGGCAATGGCTGGACCGCAACTCAGTGCGTGTTGGCAAATGCGCATCCGCGGCGGGCCTCGGCGATAGCCCGATCGAGGCTCTGGATCGCCGCAACGCGCCATCCGCCCTTGTTGTGCTCAGCCCTTTCGAGATAGCTCCGGGCTTCCCTGAGCTTTTCTACAGCAGCAGCCATGTTGGGCTGGTCGTAGCATGGGCCGGCGGCCGCAGCGTTAATGCCAAGCGAGAGAAAAAGGCCGGCCACAGCACAGAGAGTAAAGGGTTTCAGAAGGTTCATGAGCGTCTCCTTTGTTGGTTCACTTTGCGCCACGCTTCAGGCGCCAGTCGATTTGCACAGGTCGCGCCCCGATCGCAAGCTCAAACTGCGCCGCTGTCAACCCAGCGCCTCAATGGCCATGTTCAAGTCGGAGGTGAAGGCAAGCGATCGCACGTCCACCGCCGCCGCCATCTTGTTGTCGGCTGCATTCACCCTCCCGGCCTCCTCGGCCAGCGAGGGCAGTAGCGCCGGAGGGAGATTGTCGCTTACCAGCCAAGGTCTTCGAGCGCTTTTGCCGCGGTGCTCCTCCCGGCCCTGGACATACCGGTAAGCAGAACGATCTCCCTGCCCCCTCAAAAAGGCGGTGATAATCGCTCAAGCCGCAGAGGGTTTGATACCGGAACGCTCGCAATCTCCCCGGGCGGCGGTTTTGCGCGTTGCTACCACAAGCTTGAGCCACAAGCACGAAACGCTATCGCGCGACCAGCGTTTTTACCAAAAGTAGAAGAAAATAGATATCACAACCCGATTGCGACAATAGCAAAAGCCCATCGGCGCCTCAGAATGCATCGTCCCTTAAGACGCCACGTCAGCCTTTACGCCGGTCATGGCGGCCACAATCTTAGCGCCCACAGCTTCGTTCGCCGCACGCAGAGGGTCGGCCGCAAGATGCGCGTAGCGCTGCGTTGTGGCCACGCGCCGGTGCCCAAGCAATGCCCCGATGATCGGCAAGACACTGCATATAAAGCAACGTTTCAGCACGAGCGGGGCCGATCGAACTTTTGGCCGCTCCTAACGTTGTTTTGGTGGGGATGTGCAGAAGTACCCCGTAAACAGTAAGGAGACACCCCATGGGTCTTTTCTCGAAAGACATCCAGAGCTTCGATGACCTCTTTTTGCATCAGCTCCAGGACATCTATTACGCGGAAAATCAAATTACGAAGGCATTGCCAACGATGATTGAAAAGGCAACAAGTCCGCAGCTTAAGCAGGGATTCGAGACACACTTGCGCGAGACTGAAAACCAGATTGGAAGGCTCGATCAGGTCTTTAAAACAATCGGCAAATCGGCAAAAGGCGTGGACTGCCCGGCTATAGACGGGATTTTAAAAGAGGCGAATGAAGTGGCCAGCGATATCGGCGACAAAAAAGTTCTCGATGCGGCTTTGATTGCGTCGGCGCAGGCTGTCGAGCACTACGAGATTACCCGCTACGGCACGCTGATCGCTTGGGCGAGGCAGCTCGGACAAAATAATGTCGTGGGCCTTCTTGAGCAGACTTTGAACGAGGAACGGGCCACCGATAAGAAGCTGACAGCGATGGCGGAACAAGGCGTAAACGCCAGGGCCGCCTAGACTTTGACCGCGCGGACTTATCAGGCTGCGTGGTTCGTTGCTCCGCGGACAGTGCGACGCCGGCCCCGCTACTCGGCGGGGCCGTTAAAATTGCCATCAATCGCTATTGGCCGGGATCGCTCCGCAAGGCGTGCTGAGCGGCCGCGTGGAAGTTCGTAAGGGCGGCTCGCTGGGCCGGCGCTTCAAGCTCGATTATGTGTGGCGCTGGCCAGCGAGCTTATGAGCCTCGGCCGGGAAGAAGGGCAGTCCGGCACAAGCAGGAACTTTGAATCAAACGATGCGTTTGCCCTAGAGTTAAACCAGGAGAAAATCTATGAATTGGGATCAAATATCGGGCAACTGGAAGCAGTTTGAGGGCAAAGTGCAACAGCAGTGGGGGAAACTCACGAATGACGATTTGCAGCAGGTGAAGGGCGACCAGAAAGAGCTTGCCGGCAAGATCCAGGAACGGTACGGGATCACGAAAGACGAAGCCGAGCGTCAGGTTAACGATTGGCACAGCAGGCTCTAAAACTCCAGACCCACAAGAAAGGCCCGCTTGACGGGCCTTTCTTTATTTACAGATTGACTGAAGCTGTTTTGCGGCCTGAATGAAATTGGGCGGCATCGAAACTGTGCCTCACGCTTGGCACACTTTTTGCGTTTGCAAAGTAAAACCACGTCTGTTGCCCGACAGAGGGAAGACTTTGCAATGGCTAGCAAGATACACTGGCGCCGGCGCCCGGAAACGCACTATAACGAGGAAGGGCTCATGGCCGTTAGCTTTGCTTTCGCCCACAAATTTGGCCGTCTTCCCCGTGGCGATGATCCGGTCTTTTTCGATCCGAAGGCAGATAATCCGCGTTCCTTGCACTCCTCGAGCGCAGAGAGACTCCTTCTCGAAGCAATGCTCGAGAATGGCACAGCTCCGCAGATCGTCTACGCCTATTGCCGGACTGGTTTCACAGTTTCCGACAAGAACAGATCGGCTCAGCCGCAAGAACGGCTCTCCCAATGGGACACGGCGATCAGTGAATATGTTGCCTTTCAAGAGAAATCGGCAAGGTTGCAACAGTAAGCTTGCGCTTATGCCGTCAGCCGATGCGCAATCATCGCCTCACCACTCGTAAAACGAACAGCAAAAGGATTGCCCCGACGGTGGCGGTGATGATAGAGGCGACGGTGGGGTTTGCCGAGACTCTCGCGCCCAAGGCGGGAAACAGGTAGAAGCCTATCGCCGCGCCGATCACGCCGACGACCACGGCGCCAATAAGGTCGAGCCCGGTGGGTATCACAACGCTTGCGAGGACGCCCGCTATAAGGCCGATGAGAATGATGTAGATCAATGAATGTGCATCAGGCATGTTTCGTCTCCAATGATTGGCCAAGGCCGACTGCGGCGCGAAAGCGGTCAACTTTGGCGTGCCTGAGTTGCGCTGCGCTTTTTGGAGAAGGTAATTCCTGACGAAATGTTCCTGTTAGCAACGAATTTTAAAAAAAAGGAACCATTCGGCCCCGCGTCCTGCAGATTGAACGTCTGAGGCGGTTTTATATCACATCAATCGTTTAGGCTCGCGCTTGAAGGCGCTTCTAAACGAGAACTTCGGGCAAGGCGGACTTTTCGCCCAGCAGCCGCCGGCATGACTTAAGGACAGCGACGGCGCCATAGGGTTTCGGAAAGAAGCCATCGGCGAGGTACTTGGACGGGGCGCCGGCTAGCTGTCCCGAGACAATAATGATTTTCACCCCGTTGCAAATTTCGCGCGCGCGCGCCGCGAGTTGCACGCCGTCCATTGAGCCCGGCATGACAACATCGCTGATCATAAGGTCGATGGCGTGGGACTGAAGAACTTCAAAGGCCTCGTCTGCGTTCGACGCCTCGATCACATCATATCTGGCGCCCCTGAGCTCCGAGGCCAGATCCAGCCTGACAATGGGCTCGTCTTCCACGAGCAAGACTTTCGCCGTTAAAGCGTGCCGCTGGCTATTTGGAGCTTCGGCAACATACATATGCACTCACCTTTGGAACGGAAACACAACCAATAGCCTCTAGACGATGGTAAAACGCACGAGCTTCCGGTTCTGTTCCTTTCGGATTTGAAAGCTGGAAGTTCAATGGGGTTGTAGTAAATCTGCCACAGAATCATGGCGGAAAGATTGCTTTCGATTGCCGATGGCTGGAATTGTCATCGCGCAATAGTCAAACGCGGAACAATGCACACGGCTAAGCTTGCTCTCATATGAGGCGCTATTATTACAACTTAGCAGACATTTTAGAAAACGCGTCGAGGCGCAACCCTATAGCCGAGGTGCGGCTCGCTCGTCCGGCTGAGCGCTCCGTTGGGGCCGTCGGACCGCGACGGCGTATATCAAGGCCAGCAGGCCCACCTGCGCCACAAGCCGCCAATAGAGCAGGCTCTTGGAAAACGCGGGGAATAACTCCGGATTGAGCGCCATATGAATATTGGCCGGCGTCACGAGAATGGTCAGGACAAAGAGCCCGATGCCCGCTGAGCGGCGGTGCGCCGGGAGGAGCAATCCAATCGCCCCCGCGAGTTCGAAGGCCCCGCTGACGTAAACCGCGGCATAAGGCAATGGCAGATAAGGCGGCATGATCGCGACGAAAAAGCGGGTCAGCAGGAAATGGCTCACCCCGCTGGTCAGAAACAGCGCGGCGACAAGCAAGAGGCCGATTTGTTTGACGCGTTTCATGGTCGCCTCCCGCACTGTTGTTGGGCGCATTACGCCAGCCTTGTTTGCTCTGTGGTTCGGCCCCGCGAGCGACGCCAAAGACGCTCACGACGTCATCCGGACAAAACGCGCGTTCCCGAAACAAAAGACCCCGCTCGGTGAAGCGGGGCCTGATGGGGGAGAGAGGGAACTCGGGTAACGCATTCAGCCTCCTGATTCAGCCTGTTTCACGCAAGTCACTTTTCGTTACGACATCTTTCAAATGGCCCGGGCGGGAAGAATGCCAATGACGCGCCGGAAAAAACTCGCTGTTCGCGGGAGCGACGCCAAAGGCGGCCGTGACGCCATCTTCCACATGCTCACCCGCAGCGACGAAGTGAGCCTTGCGGCCACCAGAAGAAGCCCCGCTTTCGAAAGCGGGGCTTAGCTGAGGCGGAGATGACAAGGCTTAGGGGAACGCCAAATGAGCGTCGCGATTCTCGCCTCAGCCTGCAATTCACGTTTCGTTACGGTTCGTTTCATGAACGGTAAAAATAGCGTCATCAATCGAAAGCTCGGTCCTGGCGCGCGGCAAAGAATCTTTCGCCGCCCCGGAACGCGCGCGCCGGCTATCCGGGGCCTTCAAGAACGAGGCGCTTGGCTTCGTGCGATGCCAGACAGCGCAGGCGGCTTCCGGGGAAGCGGCGAGGGCGGCAGTCTTTGGAATTGTTTTCGCGCTAATTCGCACCCTGCCCTAGGCGCGGATGAGGGGGGGCGCGGCGGTCCGCTTGGCAGGGCGGCGCTTGAGAAACTCGGCCAGGACGTCCTCGGCGTTATCGACCACGGTATAACGAGTTTCGAGGCCCGGCCGGATGAACAACTGCTCGCGCATCCTGTCGAACAGCTCAAGAAGCAGATCCCAGTAGCCCGCCGTGTTGACGATGAACACCGGCTTGTCATGGTGCCCAAGCTGCGTCCAGGTGAGCTGCTCGACAAGCTCCTCAAGCGTGCCGATGCCGCCTGGCAGCGCGATGAAGCCGTCGGAGAGGTTGAACATGAGCATCTTTCGCTCATGGAAGCCATTGGTCACGAAGCGCTCGTTGATGTTTTCGAGCGCATTTTCGACTTCGAGAAGCGACGCGGGGATGATGCCCGTGACGTGCCCGCCATACTCGCGGACGGTCTTTGCGACCGCGCCCATCAGCCCATTGCCGCCGCCGCCATAGACGAGCCCGATCTGGGCTTCGGCCATCATGCGGCCTAAAGTTATCGCCGCTTCCTTGAAACGCGGATCCCTCCCTGCTCCAGAGCCGCAATACACGCACAAACGCTTCATTTTCTTTTGTGGTTTCATAGACCTGTCATCACATCCTAATGTCACGGCTGAGAGCATAGCAGGATCCGGCTTGCCCGCCGCTTAAGGAACGAGTCTCGCCAAGGCCGGAAATTCGCTTATATGGAGAGCTGGCTCCTCGCTGTCGTGCTCCCCAGAAGAGCCTTTCAGCATTCATCATCAAAAGAGGCATTTTTTGCGTCATCTTGCCGTTTCCCATGCACCCGCCGCTCCGGAAAAGGCGGACGGCGCTCACGCCGCCATACTCACCTATCTGCTTCCCTTCGTGTGGCCGAAAGGAAGGCCGGATCTGAAGCTTAGGCTTGTGCTGGCGGCGGCGGCGCTGATCTTGGCGAAAGTTGTCACCATCGCAATGCCGCTCGCGTATAGGGCCGCGGTGGACGCGCTGACCGCGCTCCCCCAAACCGCAGCGGCGGCGAGGACCGCCGAGCTAATGGCGGTTCCGGTCGCGTTGATCGTCGCCTATGGCGTGGCGCGGATCTCCATGAGCGGCTTGGTGCAATTGCGCGACGTGCTGTTCACCCATGTCGGACAGCACGCGACGCGCGTCCTCGCCACCGACACTTTCCGCCATGTCCACGAACTCTCGCTGCGCTTCCACCTGGAACGCAAGACCGGCGGCCTTTCGCGCGTTCTCGATCGCGGCAAGCTCGCAATCGACCTCATCATTCGCATGATCGCCTTGAACCTCGCGCCGACTTTGCTGGAGGTCTTGTTCGTCTGTCTCCTGTTCGGCTTCTATTTCGGATGGGCGATGGTGGCGATCGTCCTTGTCATGATTGTGATCTACGCCTGGTTCAGCTTCTTCTTCAGCGAGAGGCGCATCTTGATCCGCCGCGAATATATAGAGGCCGACCAGGACGCCACCACCAAGGCCGTGGACAGCCTCCTGAATTACGAAACCGTCAAGTATTTCGGCAACGAGCGCTGGGAGGCGGACCGCTTCGACCGCTCCATGGAGCGCTACGAGCGCGCCACCATCCGCACCTATGGTTCGCTCGCGGTGCTGAACTCGGGCCAGGCCTTGATTTTCACCGCGGGCATGGTTCTCGCCATGCTGCTCGCGGCGCGGGGCGTCGCCGCCGGAACCATGACGGTTGGCGACTTCGTGCTGGTGAACGCGGTCTTCATCCAGCTCTATCAGCCGCTGAACGTCATGGGCATGATCTATCGCGAGACGAAGCAGGCGCTTGTCGATATCGAGGCGATGTTCGCGCTGCTCGGCCAGGCGCCGGAGGTGAAGGACAAGCCAACCGCCCGGCCGCTCGCCGTGACGAAGGGCGCGATCCGCTTCGAGGGTGTGCATTTCGCTTATGACGACGCCCGCCCGATCCTCAGCGGCGTCGATTTCGAGGTGCCGCCGGGGCATATGGTTGCTCTGGTGGGTCCGTCAGGCGCGGGTAAATCCACCGTGTCGCGGCTGCTCTACCGCTTCTACGACGTGAAATCCGGCCGCATCCTCATCGACGGGCAGGACATCGCCGAGGTGACGCAAGAGTTGCTACGCGCCGCCATCGGCATCGTGCCGCAGGACACCGTGCTGTTCAACGACACCATCGGCTACAACATCCGCTATGGCCGCGTGACCGCGACCGAAGAGGAGGTGAAGGAGGCCGCGCGGCTCGCCCAGATCGACGGCTTTATCGAGCAGCTTCCACTCGGCTACAAGTCGCAGGTTGGCGAGCGCGGCTTAAAGCTTTCCGGCGGCGAGAAGCAGCGCGTCGCGATTGCGCGCACGATCCTCAAGGCGCCGCCGATCCTGATGCTCGACGAGGCGACCTCCGCGCTCGACAGCTTCACGGAGAAGGAAATCCAGACGGCGCTCGACCAGATCGCGAAGAACCGCACCACGCTCGTCATCGCGCACCGGCTTTCCACAGTGATCCACGCCGACGCGATCATCGTGATGGACAAGGGGCGCATCGTGGAGCGTGGAACGCATCTTTCGCTGATGGATGCGGGCGGCCTTTACGCGGGGCTGTGGGCGCGGCAGCGCGAGGCTGAGGAGGCGCGCCGCAAACTCGCGGAGATGGTTGAGGAAGGCGCGCTCACGGCGGCGGACGCTAAGCTTGACCCCGCCCCCACATTCGAGCCGGCGCAATAGCACGCCGAAACGATCCCGGCGGGCTTGCGGGCGCGCCGGTGTTTCCCTGTCCTAAAGCGCCGAGCCTTGCGGGACCTCGGGCAGGGCGGCAGCCGCCAGTTCGAGCGCGCCGCTACCTAGGCAATCCTCTCTCCCGCACCCCTCACAGACGCCTCCTACTGTGTGCTCAGATATGGCTTTATGGCCTGCGACAAGGCCTCCAGCGTGGGCGCGCCCTTGTAGATCTTGCCATTTATGAAGAACGTTGGCGTTCCCTGGACGCCTTCTTTCTCGCCCTGGCTGCGCACGGCGAGCACTTTCTTCTGCAGCGCTTCGTCGTCGATGCAATTCGCGAATTCGGCGTCGGTCAAGCCGGCCTGTTTGGCGAACTGCTTCAAGGGGTTGAGTGCGTCATCCTTAAAGGCCCAGTCTTCCTGCCGCGAAAACAACAGATCCGCGAAGGCGAAGAAGCGGCTGGGGGCGATGCATCGCGCGATCACTGCGCCGGCGAGCGCGGCCTGGTTCAGCGGGAACTCGCGCTCCACATAGCGCACCTTGCCCGTTTCGATGAACTCCGACTTGAGGGCCGGCAGCACATCGCGATGGAACGCCGCGCAGTGAGGACAGCTCAAGGACGAATACTCGACGATGGTGACGGGCGCGTCCGCCTTGCCGAGCGACATCTCGGGAAGGCCGTCCGCGGCGGCTGGCGTCGCAGCGGTCGTTGGCGCTGCCGGCTCTTCGGCAGCCATGGAAAATGGGTTGAACGCCAGAAAGGCGATGAGCGCCATCGCAACGGGCGCGAAAACGGCGGTCGTTCGGTTCCTGAGCACAGGACCCTCCAAGCTGAATGAACGTTGCCGATGTTGTGGAGCGGCGCTCGCCAAATTTCAAGCTGATTGCGACGAACGGGCCGATCCTGGCGCGGCGTCTCGCAATTGCCGTGCGAAATTGCTGCAATGTAATTCGGAGACGGCGCGCTAGCCGGCGGCGCCACGCGCTTTCACGCCGCTGGCCATGCGCGCGAGTGCGGCCGCGAGGCGGCTATCGGGCGCGGGCTGCTCGGCTTTGGCGAGGGAGCGCTGCGGCGTGCGCGCGGTCTTGGCGGCCCTGGCGCCGACAGGCGCTTGCACGATACGCAAGGTCGACACGGCCTTGAAGCCAAGCGTCTGGTTGATCCGCTCGATGAGCTGCGGCGCGCAATATTGCGCCTCCAGCGCTCTCGCAGGATCGACCTTGAGATGGAGCACTGAAGGCGCCGATTTGCCGAGGGCGCCCGGCTCCGGGCCGCCTTTGGTAAGCTTGTCCGGGCTCGTGAAGCCCGCGAGCGACGAACCGGCGATGGCTGGCCATTCCTGTAAAAGTTCGGCGAGAACGGCTCCGCCGCGGCTCAAGGTCTTGCCGGCGATTGGCGCGATGAAGCGGCCCACGGAAACGGGCCCCGCGCATGCGCCCGGAATTTGCGCAGCCCGCCCGCTCTTGCCCTGGTCTTGGAATGCCGCCATAGCTTGGCGGATCGCCGATTCGGCGCTCGCGACCAAGGCGGGAGCTTGGGCTCGTGCAACAATTGCGGAGATCTGATGCCAAAGAGGCACAGCGCGCCGATCCATTTCGCTCCGGAAAGCTTTCAGCGTGCGCTGTTGAGCTGGTACGGCGCCGCCAGGCGCGATCTTCCCTGGCGCGCGAGACCTGGCGAAAAACCCGATCCTTACCGCGTTTGGCTTTCTGAAATCATGCTTCAGCAAACCACGGTCAAAGCCGTCATTCCTTACTATGCGAAATTCACGGCGAAGTGGCCCTGCGCGGAGGCGCTGGCGGCGGCGTCGCGCGACGAGGTGCTCGCGGCGTGGGCCGGGCTCGGCTACTACTCGCGCGCTCGCAATCTTTACGCCTGTGCGCAGGCCCTGGCCCGTGGCGGGTTTCCGATGACCGAAGCGGAGTTGCGCGCCCTGCCCGGCATCGGCGCGTATACAGCCGCGGCGGTCGCGGCCATCGCCTTCGATGAGCCGGCGGCTGTCGTCGATGGCAATGTTGAACGCGTGCTCTCGCGTCTGTTCGCGCTCGAAACCCCTCTGCCGAAGGCGAAAGCTGCAATCCGCCTCCTTGCCGCGCGCCTGACGCCGACGGCCCGGCCCGGCGACTACGCCCAGGCGATGATGGATCTTGGCGCCACGACCTGCACGCCGCGCTCGCCGTCTTGTCCCGTTTGCCCCGCGCGCATCTACTGCCTTGCTTTTGCGCACGGCACGCCTGAGCGCTTCCCCATCAAGCTGGCGAAAGCCGAGAAGCCGACCCGGCGCGGCGGCGCCTTTGTCATCGTGCGCCATTCGAAGGCCGGCCCGGAGATTTTGCTGCGGCGGCGCAAGGATGCGGGGTTGCTTGGCGGCATGATGGAAGTCCCCTGCTCGGATTGGACAGACGCCCGCCCCGATGGCGCAGCCGACTTTGCGGAGGCGGCGGCGCGCGCCCTTACCGGAGCGTGGAAGGAAGGGCAGACGGTCCGCCACACCTTCACGCATTTTCATTTGGAGATGCGCGTTTTTGCGGGGCGCGATTCTGCAGCCGGCGCGGCGGCCACGGCCTTTGCCGGTCAGTGGGCCGGCCTTGCCGATCTCTCATCGTTCGCGCTGCCGGCCGTCATGAAAAAAGCCGTGGCCGCCGGATTGCAGGCGATCGGCATCGAGGCCGGCTTTCAAGCCTCGCCCAAGGCCGCCAGCAGAGCGTCGAGCGTCTCAAGGGTCAAGCGGTCGGCGCGGCCATCCACAAGCGCCGGGCGGAAGTGACGCTGAAAGGCCGAGACGACCGCTTGCGTGTGCTCGTCGAAAACAGCCGTCCCGTCGATCCCGTAGCCATAGGCGCGCAAGCTTTGCTGCAGGCGCAGCACGCCTTCGCCGCTGTCGCCCAATGCAAGAGCTTCGCCTTCCGAAATTCCGGCTGGCTCGATCCAATGGCCGGCGCCGGCGCGCGCAAGCCTCGCCCAATCGAACTTCTCGCCCGGATCGATTTTCCGGCGCGGGGCGACATCGGAATGCGCAAGTACTCGGCGCGGCTCTATGCGCCAGCGGCGGATGATGTCGAGGGCCAGCGCTTCCACCGCCGCCATCTGGCTATCCGGGAAGTCCGGGTAGCCGCCGTCGTGGCCCGGGTTATGAATTTCGATCCCGATCGAGCAGGAATTGACGTCGTCGAGGCCCATCCAATGCGAGACACCGGCATGCCAGGCGCGGGCGGCTTCCGGCGCCATTTGCGTAATCGCGCCGCCCACGTCGATGACGTAGTGGCAGGAGACGCCGGACTGGGGCGAAGCAAGCCAGCGGATCGCTTCCGCGCAAGACGGCATGCCCGTGTAATGCAAAAGGAGAATGTCCGGGCCGCGTCCGCCGCGGCGCTCGCCGATGTTGGGGCTCGGCGCGATGGTCGAGACGAGAGGCGAGTCGGGCGGAAAGGGTGCGGGAGTTGACATCATCGGCAAGCGGGTTTGCGCGGGGTCCGCGCGTCTGACCTCATTATGTACGGCTCGGCGCGAGACAGGCAAGCGCTGAGCTCGCCGGCGGCGGCGTTGCGTTTTCCGCGCTGCCGATTGCGCGCCCGCGCGGGGCATTTGACCGATGGCTTTGCTTGATTGGCTCGATCGCCTCGGCTTCGGCGCTTAGCGCTCGAATTTCGAAAGGTCCATGTGCTCGGCGTACATCCAGCGGACCGTGCGAGTGGCGGAGCGCATGATGACGCTGTGCGTTTCGAGCTGGCCGTCGTAAAACTTCACGCCGCTCAGCAGCGAACCGTCCGTTACGCCTGTCGCCGCGAAAATAATGTCGCCGGAGGCCATCTCCGCCGTCGAGTAATTGCGCTTGAGGTCAGTGATGCCGAAATGCTCCGCCCGCCGCACGTGACGGTCATTCAAGGCGGTCAGACGGCCCTGGATCTGGCCGCCGATGCAGCGCAACGCAGCGGCGGCGAGCACGCCCTCGGACGCGCCCCCCACGCCGAGATAAATGTCGATGCCGGTCTCTTCCGGCTCGCACGTTTGGATAATGCCCGCTATGTCGCCGTCGCCGATGAGGCTCACGGCGGCGCCGGCGGCGCGGATCTCCTCGATCAGCCGGCCATGCCTCGGCCGGTCCAGCACGCAAGCCGTGATGTCTCGCACCGAGACGCCCTTGGCCTCAGCCAGCCTGGAAAGGTTATCCGCGACGGAATAGTCGAGACTGACAAGCCCCTCCTCGTAGCCCGGGCCGATGGCGATCTTCTCCATGTACATGGCGGGCGCATTGAGGAAGCCGCCCCGCTCGGCGACCGCCACGACGGCGAGCGCGCCGGGCAAAGACTTTGCGCACAGCGTCGTGCCTTCGAGAGCATCGGCGGCGATGTCCAAAGCCGCGCCGCCGCGCCCGATGTCCTCGCCGACGAAAAGGAGCGGCGCTTCGTCTTGCTCGCCTTCGCCGATCACGACCCTGCCGGCGATGGGCAGGTTTGCAATCTCGCGGTGCATGGCTGCAACCGCGGCGGAGTTGGCCTGCCGTTCATCGCCCCGCCCGCGAAGGCGGGCCGCCGCCACCGCGGCGCCCTCCGTCACGCGCGCGATACCCAAGGAAAGCGTTGGCGTCAGGCTGTTTGACGCCGAGCCGGATACAGATTGTTTGTCCATGACGCGTTCCTTCGCAATTTCATTGCGCGAAGCCTTAGCACGGCGGCTTATAGCGCCTCAATGCGTATCGTTTGAGGCGCGACCGCGACATGGCCATCTTTAACGATGGCCTCAAGCGCGGTGCGAAGAAGGTCCTCGCGGGTGCGATGGGTGATCATCACCACGGGCGTCGGCTCGCCGTCCGCGCCCGGCCGGCCAAACCCAGGCAAATATGGCGCTTCCCGCTTCTGCACGATGCTTTCGATAGAAATGCGCTGCTCCGCCATGCGCGTCGCGATGCCCGCGATGGCGCCGGGCCGGTCGTAGACCGATAGACGAATGTAATATCCGCCTTCATGCGTGAGCATCTGCGCTCCGGCCTGCGGCTCGAGCTTCGCGGTGGGCAGAATAAAGGGCGGGCTGACATGGCCCTGCGCGATGTCGATGATGTCGCTTGCAACCGAGGAAGCCGTCGCGCGCGAGCCGGCGCCCGGCCCGGCGAGGATGATGAGCCCCGCGAAATCTCCCTCAACGGCCACGCAATTCAGCGCGCCATCAACGCCGGCAAGCGCGCTTGTTTTCGGGATCATGGTGGGAGAAACGCGCGCCTCGATGCCGCTGTCCGTCTTCACCGCGACGGCGAGGAGCTTGATGCGGTAGCCCAAGTCATCGGCGGCGCTGAAGTCCGCCGGCGTTATGTTGCGAATGCCTTCGAGATGAATGGCGCCGAAGTTCGGGCGGACGCCGAAAGCAAGGCCGGCGAGCAGCGCCAGCTTGTGGCCGGCGTCCTGGCCATCGACGTCGAATGTCGGGTCGGCCTCAGCATATCCCAGCGACTGCGCCTCTCTAAGCGCCTCGGCGAAGGGCAGCCCCTCGCGCTGCATGCGCGTCAGGATGTAGTTGCTCGTGCCGTTCAGGATGCCGTAAACGCGCGAAATGGAGTTGCCGAGCAGGCTCTCGCGCAAGCCTTTCACGATCGGGATGCCGCCGGCGACGGCCGCCTCGAAGTTCAAGGCGACATCGTTTTTTTCCGCGAGCGCCGCAAGCTCGACGCCGTGACGGGCGAGCAGCGCCTTGTTCGCGGTGACGACGTGCTTGCCGGCTGAGAGCGCCACCTCGACGCTTTGCAGCGCCGGCCCTTCGTCGCCGCCCATCAATTCCACAAACACGTCGATGTCGCCGCTTTGCGCGAGTTCGATCGGGTCGCGGAACCAGGGCGTATCCCTCAGGTCTATGCCGCGATCCTTATTGCGCGAGCGCGCCGAGACCCCCGTCACCTCGATGCGGCGTCCGCAACGGGCGGCGATGGTCGCGCCGTTCTTGTTCAAGAGCGAAACAAGCCCGGCCCCGACCGTTCCCAGTCCGGCGACGCCCAGTCGAAGCGGTTTGGTGCTCTGCATGTCGCGAATGCCTTTAGCGCGCGCTGGAGGCCTGGTTTTGGGCAAACGGAATGACATTGTGCAGCGTGGCGTCGGCCGTGGAAAGAAACTTTTTGATCGCGCGTCCGGCCTGCCTGATCCGGTGCTCGTTCTCGACAAGCGCGATGCGGACGTAACCCTCGCCATATTCGCCGAAGCCGAGGCCGGGAGAGACGGCCACATGCGCCTTTTCGAGCATGAGCTTGGAAAATTCGAGCGAGCCGACCTTCTCGAAGCCGGGCGGCAGCGGCACCCAGGCGAACATCGTCCCCTGCGGGGAGGGGATCTTCCACCCCGCCCGATCGAGCGTCTCGACGAGGCAATCGCGCCTGCGCTTGTAGGTTTGGCGCATCTCCTCGATGCAGTCCTGGGGGCCATTTAGCGCCGCGGTCGCCGCGACCTGAATCGGCGTAAAAGCGCCGTAATCGAGGTACGACTTCACTCGCGTGAGCGCCGAGACAAGCCGCTCGTTGCCGACGCAGAAGCCTATGCGCCAGCCCGGCATGGAATAAGTCTTCGACAGCGAGCTGAACTCCACGGCCACGTCCATGGCGCCCGGCACCTCCAGGATGGAGGGCGGCGGTTCGCAGTCGAAATAAATCTCCGCATAGGCGATATCGGACAGGATCATCAGGTCGTGCTTTTTGGCCAAGGCCACCGCCTCACGATAGAAATCGAGGCTGGCCATCAGCGCCGTCGGATTGGACGGATAGTTCAGCACGAGAGCAATCGGCTTCGGCACGCTGTGCCGGACGGCCTTGTCTACCGAAACGAGAAACTCGTGGTCGACGCTCGCCGGGAGATGGCGAATGCTGGCGCCCGAGATGATGAACCCGAATTCGTGGATCGGATAGGTTGGATTCGGCACGAGAATGAGGTCGCCGGGCGCCGTGATCGCCTGCGCCATGTTGGCGAAACCTTCCTTCGAGCCGAGCGTCGCGACGATTTGTGTGTCCGGGTTGAGCTTCACGCCGAAACGGCGCTCGTAATAGGCGGCCTGCGCGCGCCGAAGGCCCGGAATGCCGCGCGACGCCGAGTAGCGGTTCGTCCTCGGTTTTCCGACGGTTTCGACCAGCTTCTCGACGATGTGCTCGGGCGTCGGCAGATCCGGGTTGCCCATGCCGAAGTCGATGATGTCCTCGCCCCGCGCTCGCGCGGCCGCCTTGAGCTTGTTCACTTGCTCGAATACGTAGGGCGGCAGTCGCTTGATGCGGTGGAATTCTTCGGCCATGGCGGACTTTTCCCGAATCGATAGCGTTCTGAAAAAACAGGACGCATCCCACCTATAATGCCTCTTTCACGCCCCTGTCCATGAGGCTTTGGGCTTTGCTAAACGATAAGCGCGATCCGAGACTGCCTATCAGGGCGCCGCTAAACCATCTGCACAAGCCAATTTCATGAGGAAACCGGAGCGGCCAAGGGCGCGAATGCGAGCGCCAATGAAAAAGACAGCGGAAGGGCTTCAACCGATCCTTGGGGGGCTTTACTGCCGCGAGCCGGAATTGACCGTGCCTGCGCTGTGGGCCTGATCTAGCTTCTGCAGTTCCGCCAAAGCCTTCTGGCGCTCCTCCGGCGTCAGCACGGTCCCGACGTCCTCGATCTTCGCAAGGCTTGGGTAGTCGGCGTCCTCCGCGCAGGCGCCCAAGCCGGCGCACATCCCGACAGCGATGAAGCAAGCGGCCATTTGCCTTAAGCGGCGCGGCCTTTCAGTTTTGAACTCATCACGCAACACGAACTCCCCGCGAGTTCGATGCATGGCTGCCCCCCAATTGGCGAAGCACGAATTGTTCTTACAGCCTTGGATAGTATGATAAAAGCGTTTCCGCAATTCCTCTTAATTTGTAACAGTTGTTAGCAGATTTCCTCCAACTGAACCTCGCGGTTTGCGGGCCTCGGCGCACTGACTTCGCCTTTGAAATCCTGGCGCGCGGGAATTGATCGGTCCGCCTTTTTTCGCAAGAATATGAATAAATTTCCGCTGAAGAACGCGGGCATCAAGCGGTGCGTCATCGCAAGAAAATTGAATATATATTTATTCCCAAAAAAATAAGATGGGTCCGCTCTGTAGAGGAATGAAAAATCGTCATAGTCATCAAAAACGGCGCGAACCGCCGAAAAGGTATTCAGCTTATATTGGGTTGGGAATACATCAATCGATTTCCGGCCCGGTTGAATGCTTCGCAGCCACGCCGGGTGATTGTTATTGTTCACCGCCCTCGCCGCCATGCTCACATAATGAAATTTATGCGGCGTTCTGGCGCAAAAATACCCGCCCACCTTCAAGATCCTATCCACTTCTTTCTTGAACTGGTCAACGTCATCGATATGTTCGAGGACGTAATCAGCAACAATCAGGTCGATTGAATTGTCTCGCAGGGGGATTGAACGGTCCCCTATGACAATCTGCCTGTCCGACGCCCTGTTTTCCTTGACGATAGGATCGATATCTGCGGCTATGACCTCCGCGACCTTGCCCTTCAACTGGCGCAGGGACCTTCTGTATTCGACATCGTCGTCTTCATACCAGGCTGCCCTTCCCGCTCCCAAATCAAGAATCTTGAATTCAGGTTTCAACACGGAATTGATACGGCCGTAGAAATCAATCGTGCCGTCAGATTGGCTGTATCCGCCAAGAACCTTTCCGAATGGATTGAACATTTTCCTCCCCGTTGAAAAACTTTCGCCAGTGGACAGAAGACTTCTCCCCGCGTCATGTCAGGCGGCCAATTAATTTTCTAGTGTAAAATTTCC
Source organism: uncultured Alphaproteobacteria bacterium (assembly GCA_963748525.1). Taxonomy (GTDB): domain Bacteria; phylum Pseudomonadota; class Alphaproteobacteria; order Rhizobiales; family Rhodomicrobiaceae; genus Rhodomicrobium. The sequence continues at coordinate 70,648 of CAVVJJ010000005.1, read as the reverse complement.
CTACGCGCTAGGGATCAAATATCTCCTAATTGGTAAAAGCACCTTATCGAATAAATTGATATTTTCTTCAAAAAATTATAGAATTTTTGTTGAAACACTCGTCCAAAAGGACGGTGAGTTGCTATCAAAACATAATAGAGAATTGTGTTGAAAACTGGCTAGTTAAGCTTAAGGCCGCGCGCTAAGCGACGCGATGAGGAAGGGTTCCATCCCGATTCGTGAATTGAGAGGAGCGCATGCGCCAAGAGCGCGAGCAAGTTTCGAGCGCAAGCGGCGCAGAGATTACTGGCGCTCTTCCTCGGGCAGCTTGTCCTCGTCGGAGGCGCCGCTCTCGGCCCAGGGAGCAATGACTTCGCGCCGGCGGCGCAGCGGCGCCCACGGACGCACGCCCCGGCTGTCCGCCGCCACGGCGACGGCCGGCCCAGCATCGGTGATCGAGATTGCGGCGGCGCCCTTCTCCCAAAGCGCGCCGCGGTCCAGGATGATTTTCGGCGCCGGGCAGGGGACCCGGATGTCCATCGGAGCGACCAGGATCGCGGCGCGCTGGCAATCGTCCCGGATGGCGTCGGGCTTCGCGATGAAGCTCACGAGCTGGCCCTTGATCTGCGCGAGGCAGCTATAGGCGTCGCACTGCCAGCCAGCTCCGGCTGACGCGTCCTTCGGCTTGCGCCCGTCGCCGTCCGCCCGAAGCCACTGGCCGAGCGCATAGGCGCCCTTTCTCGATTTCGGCCCTTGGAGTTTGCCCTGGACGTCGCGCACCGCCACGACTTTCGCCTCGCGGTCGACGAGGATGTCGGGCTTGTCGTGAAACGATGTTATCGCCACGCCGGCGCCGATGATGGCGAGGCCGAACAACCGCCACGGCCGACGCCAGGCGATGAGCCAAAGCCCGCCCGCCACGATGACGAAGAGCGCCGCGAAGGGAAAGGCCGGCACGGCGATCAGCGCGCCGGGAAAAGAGGCAACCCATTTGGCGATCGCCATCATGGCGTCGATGCCCCAGCCCATCAGCCTGAGCGGCCATTCGTCCAGCCCGAAGGGCATGGCGATCAGCGCAATCACCATCGCCGGCATGACGAGGAAGTCGATAGGCGGACCGCCGAGCAAGTTGCCGATCGCTGCGTAGCTTGTGAGATTGTGGAAATGGTAGGCGGAGAACGGCTCGACGGCGAGCCCCGCCGTGGCGGTCGTGACCAGCACGCCGCCAACCACGTAGACGGGCTGCCAGGTTAGCCTTTCGCGCACGCTTTTCGCATCGAAATGCAGATAGCGGCCGAACCGCTCATAGCCCGCGATGAGGGCGGCGGTGGCGGCGAACGACATCTGGAAGCTGATGTCGATCAGGCTGTCCGGCAGCACAATCAGAATCAGAAGTCCCGCCAGCGCCACGTTGCGCAAGGATAGCGCGGGCCGGTTCAGAAGGATCGCCAGGAAAACGACGACGATCATGAGGTAAGAGCGCACCGCCGCAATCGCCGCGCCGGACAGCGCAAGATAGACCGTCACGCATAAGAGCGCCGCGCCGCCCGCCAGCGCGCGCGCCGAGAAGCGAAGCGCGATGAACGGAAACAGGGCGAGCAACCAGCGCAGAAACCAGAACACGGCGCCCGCGACGAGCGACATATGCAGGCCGGAAATGGAAATCACATGCGCGAGCCCCGAGCCGCGCAGGTCGTTCATCGAGCTGTCGTCGAGACCCGCCGTCTGGCCGACGGTCAATGCCGCGGCGATCTCGCCCGTCTGGCCCGGCAGCACGGCGTCGATCCGCTCGCCGATGCTCGCGCGCAGATCCGCGAGCCGCGTCCGGAACTTCATGTCGAAGGGCAACTCGCGGCCCTCGATCCGCTCCGGCCTGGACAACGAGTAGCCCGAGGCGCCGACCGCCTGGAAAAAGCTCGCACGGGCGAAATCGTAGCCGCCCGGCATGACGGGCTCCGGCGGCGGCCCCAGAAGCGCGCGAACCTTGACGGCGTCGCCCGCCCGCAGGCTCACGTCGCCCCGAAGGCTGACGCGCACGCGAAACGGCTTCTGCGCGACGTCCGCGTTGTCGTATTTCATGCTGGAAAGCCGGATGATTGCGCGTCCGCGCTTCGGCGTCTGGCGCTCGAAGCTCTCGATGAAGCCTTCGATATCGTAGGCGCCATGCCGTTCCAGCACCGGCTCGGCGACCACGGCGGTGCGCACCTTCGCAGCAAGAAAGCCCGCGCTTACGCACAGAAGCACGCTCGTCACCAGAAAGGCGAAGAGATGGGACCGCGCCAGCGCGCGGACGGCGAGCGCGGCGACGAACAGGCCGAGCGAAAGCGACAGATCGGGCTCCTCGGGCAGCGCGAAGTATAGCGCCACGCCGCCGCCGAAGAAGACCGGAACCCAAAGAAACCAGCGCCCCTGCTCGGCGTCGAGTTGCGCCGCAAGCGCGCGGCCCGGCCAGCCTAGCGCACGCGCGACGCTTCCGCCGCGCCTTGGCGCTTCCAAGCCAGCCGGAACGATTACGCTCAACGCCGCCACCCGCTACCATTTGCCAAAACGCCATGTTACACCGCTGCCCAAGGAAAAAGTCCATACAGGAATTAGAAGCGCCATGGCGTCGCAAACGGGCGTGGTCACACGCTTTGCTCCCTCTCCCACCGGCTATTTGCATATCGGCGGCGCGCGCACCGCGCTGTTCAACTGGCTCTACGCGCGCCATACGGGCGGCAGGTTCCTGCTGCGCATCGAGGATACAGACCGCGCGCGCTCGACCGAGGCCGCCATCGCCGCCATCATCGACGGGCTGAAATGGCTCGAACTCGACTGGGAGGGCGAGGTTTTCCACCAGTTCGCGATGGCTGGCCGGCACGCCGAAGTGGCGCGTGAGATGCTTGCGCAGGGCCAAGCCTTCCGCTGCTATGTGACGCCGGAAGAGCTTGAGGCGCGGCGGGCGGCTGCGGACGAGGCCAGAAAGGCGCTCGCGACCGCCAGGGCCGAACTCGAAAAGCTGGGAAAAAACGCGAGCGAAAGCCAGACGCGGGTTCTGCGCGAGCGCATCGCTCTCTTGCAAGGAGAGGCGGCCGCGAAGATGGGAGTTCTTCGGTCTCCTTATCGGGACGGAACGATGAAACCGCCTTCGAAAGACGCCCCTTTCGTCATCAGGCTTCGCGCCCCTACGGAAGGAGAGACGGCCGTTGAAGACGAGGTGCAGGGCCGCGTCGCGTGGGCGAACAAGGACCTCGACGACATGGTGCTGCTCCGCTCGGATGGCACGCCGACTTACATGCTCGCCGTGGTTGTGGACGATCATGACATGGGCGTCACGCATATCATTCGCGGCGACGATCACCTCACCAACGCCGCTCGGCAAACGCAGATCTACAACGCGATGGGCTGGGACATTCCCTCATTCTCGCACATCCCGCTGATCCACGGGCCGGATGGCGCGAAGCTTTCGAAGCGGCACGGCGCGCTCGGCGTCGAGGCCTATCGCGCCATGGGCTATCTGCCAGCCGCGATGCGCAACTATCTCGCGCGGCTCGGCTGGAGCCATGGCGACGACGAGATTTTCTCGACCGAACAGGCCATCGAATGGTTCGACCTCGACGCCATCGGCCGCTCGCCCTCGCGCTTCGACTTCGCCAAGCTCGAAAACCTGAACGGCCATTACATTCGCAACACGCCGGACGCGGAGCTTGTGGCGCAAATCCGCCGCATCCTGCCCGAGATCGAGGCGGCGCGGGAGTTTGCCGGCCGCATCGGCGAGGCAGGCTGGCAGAAGCTTGAACAGGCGATGCCGGGGCTGAAGGAGCGCGCCAGGACGCTGGTCGAGCTGATCACGTCCGCGCGCTATCTGTTCGTCGCGCGCCCGCTCGATGTGGACGAGAAGGCCGCGAAGCTGCTCGAAGGCGACGCGAAGAAGCATCTCGCAGAGCTGCACGCGCGCTTTGCGGCGCTCGCTGAGTGGACGCCCGCCGCCCTCGAAGCCGCGACCCGCGCCTATGCCGAGGAGGCCGGCGCGAAGCTCGGCGGCGTCGCCCAGCCCTTGCGCGCCGCGCTCACCGGACGCCCAACCTCCCCGCCGATCTTCGACGTGCTGCACGTGCTCGGCCGCAACGAAAGCCTTGCGCGCCTCGCCGATCACGCCGGCGTTGCCGGTTGAGCGCCCATCTGATAAAGCGTTGAGAACAAAGGAGACGTCGATGGGTAGGGGGACTGAGGCGCGAAACGACCAGGACGTGCAGCAACCTCCTCCGCTTAAGCTCTCGCGTATCATCCACGCGCAACGCCGGACGGTGTTCGAGGCCTGGGGCGCCGCCGATCACGTAAAAAGCTGGTTCAGCCCGGAGACCTACACGGTACCGGAGGCCACGGTGCAGATGCAGGTTGGCGGCGCGTTCGAGGTCTGCATGCGCTCGCCAGCCGGGCAAGAGCACTGGACGCGCGGGACATTCGTTGAAGTAACGCCGCATGCCAGGCTTGTAATCGATATGGTTGCAACGAATGACGCAGGCGCGCCGCTGTTCCGAGCCTACACCGAGGTGGACTTTTCCGACGCGCTTGGCGGTACTCAACTGGATATTGTGCAAACATACACTCTCATCGAGCCGTCGAGCGCCGCGCCTATGGTGGCGGGCGCGCCTGAAGGATGGCGCACCACCCTCGACAGGCTGGAGAAGGAAGCTCTGCGCATGTCCGGCGCCTCTGGGACAAGCGTCCGTTCGGCGGTTCATGCAACATTCCATCTGGAGCGCATCTATGACGCGCCGGTCGCACGGGTCTGGAAGGCGCTAACGGATGAAGCGGCGAAGCAAAAGTGGTTTGGCGGCGCCCCGGATCGCTGGGAATTGCTTGAGCGTCACATGGATGTCCGCGTTGGCGGAAGCGAGCGGTTGAAGGGGCGGTGGGAAGGCGGGGTCGTCTCCACCTTCGAGGCTGCCTATCTGGACGCGATTCCGAATGAGCGGCTGGTTTATAGCTATGTCATGCACCTCGATGAAAAGAAGATATCAGTCTCGCTCGCGACCGTGCAGCTGAAAGCTGACGGCGGAAAGACGGTCTTCACGCTTACCGAGCAGGGCGCTTTCCTCGACGGCTACGACGATGCCGGCTCCCGGGAACAAGGGACGGGGCATCTCCTCGATGCGCTCGGAGCGTCGCTCAAGGACTAAGACCTATCCGCTGGCTGGCCGGGGTGGCCCTCGTGACTGATGAAGCGGCGGCAAGCAGGCTGGGCGCAGCCTCGCCCGGCACGTGCTCAGTGTCCGTCGAAGGCGATCAGCGCATGCGAGCGGACGCTATGATCCGCCTCAAGGCGCCTCATGCCGCCAAGCTCGGGCAGGTCGATGACGAAGGCCGCGCCAACCACCTCGCCGCCGAGGCGCCGGATGAGCTTCACGGCCGCCTCCGCGGTGCCGCCCGTCGCGATCAGGTCGTCCACGATGAGCACGCGCTCGCCGGGCTGGATGGCGTCCTCGTGCATCTCGATAATGTCGGTGCCGTATTCGAGCTTGTAATCCTGGCCGACGGCGCGCCAGGGCAGCTTGCCCTTCTTGCGGATCGGCACGAAGCCCGTGCCGAGCTTGTCGGCCACCGCGCCGCCCATGATGAAGCCGCGCGCCTCGATGCCGGCGACCGCGTCCACCTTCAGCCCCTCGAACGGAGCGGCGAGCCTGCGAACCGACGCGCGAAAGCCCTCGGCATGGCCGATCAGCGTCGTGATGTCCCGGAACATGATGCCGGCCTTGGGGTAGTCCGGGATCGTGCGGACCAGGCTCTTCAGATCGAGATTGTCGGCGCTCATCGTGTTCCTCCGCGAGCTCGGGCGTTGCAGCCCGCCTTGGGCGCAGGCCAAGCCAAGCGCTTAGCAAATGCGCCGCCGCCTGTTCAACAGAATTTCGTTGAAGAAATGCCGCGCCCCGGTGGAACGCAGCCGCTTTCGAAGCGTTATGCTTGAGGTCAAACCTGAAGGGCGACTCCATGACCGACCAGACGATCATCTCGACGCTTCTCGCCTTGGCCGCGCTCGCGGCGCTCGTAGCCCCGAAGGGCGCCGAAGCGGACGCAAGTGGCAAGCGGCGCTAATCCGCGTCCTCGCCCGTGAGCGACCAGCGCTTGCGGGCCGCCCAGCGAAAGCGGCCGGGCGTTATCACGGCGATGTCGAAGTCGCCGCCGCATGTCGGCGCCGCAAGAGAGAACCTGGAGCACCCGATCGTTACCTGGACCAGGAAGGCGGCGAGGTCGATCGCGTCCTGCAAAGGCATCCCGTCGACCAGAAGCGGCATCTGGCCCACCCCGTCGTCCATCCATTGCTGAACGACATGGCGGGAGGCGCCCCGGCGGATCAGTTCGGCGATCGCGAGCGGATCGAGACCCTTTATCAGCCGCAAGAGCGGAACGATGTCCCCATACCAGTTCACGCCAAAGTCTGGGGCGTTTCCGGTGAGGTTGGGTCTAATCTGGGTGGGCCGGCTCGTGGAGGGAAGCACGGCGACATAGCCGTCCGAAACATAGGCGCCCTTCGAATATCCTCCAACATACACGCCGAGTTCGGGCTGGTTCGGGGGGCCGTATTCTAAATCATAATGCGCTTTCAGGAACGCCGCGAACTCTTCCGCCACTTCGCTCACCTCGTCACCATCGGCCGCGGCGGTTTGTTCGAATTCGAGGATCAGGCTTTGCAGCGGCCGCGGCCCAATCCCCGGCAGGCCCCATGTCATGAGGCCGACGGGCGCCGATCTGAACCGCGCGATCTTATTGGCGTGGACGAAGGTCTTGCCGACGCGGCGCTCTCCCTGCCATGTGTGCATCGTCCGCTCGACAGTCGCCATGCTGTCGGCCGCCATCACCAAGCCTTCGGCGGCCTTCACGGCTATGCAAATCGTCATTTCCCCGCCCTCTTTACCCTCGCCTAGTGGATCACGCCCATCGCAGACTTGCGAGGACGCAGACGCAAGAATCCACATCCGCGTGAGCGTGCGGGGCTGCGCTTTCAATCCGCCGTGTTCCGTGCGCCGCCTGCGTTTGGCAAGACTTGCATAAGCTCCACCTGGCCACCAGTTGCATAACATGACGCTTACAATCATCGTAGCCGCGATTGTCACCCTTGCCGTGCTGGTTGGCGGCGCTGTATTGACCAAAGTTGGCCCGTGGTATCGCACTCTGCGCAAGCCCTGGTGGAACCCGCCGGAATGGGCGTTCGGCCCTGCCTGGACCGTCATCCTGGGGCTGGCTGCCTGGGGCGGCGTTGAGGCGTGGACGGCGGCGGCGGGCGATAGCGGCGCACACTCGCGCATTGCGCTTTTGTTTGCGATCAATATCTTTTTCCACCTGCTCTGGACGCCAATCTTCTTCAATCTCAGGCGGCCGGACTGGGCTCTTGTCGAGGTGGCGTTCTTGTGGCTTTCGGTCGCCGCTCTGATCGCGGGCCTCGCCCCCTACTCCTCGAAGGCGGCGTTGCTGATTTTCCCCTACCTGCTATGGGTGTCGTTCGCGGCCTATCTCAACCTGAAAATCGTGCGGCTCAACGCCCCCTTCGGCAGCCGCGCCCTGGCCGCGGGGGAGTAATCTACGACGCCGTTCGCTCTCCTGGGCGGTCGAGCCCTTCGCACGCTTGACAGCGTCCGTCTCAGGGGAAATCCTTCCCCCATGACGTCAGCCATTCATCCGACGCCCAGGTGAAATCCGCCGCCCCGGCCATCATCCTTGTCGAGCCGCAGCTCGGCGAGAACATCGGCGCGGCCGCGCGCGCCATGGCGAATTTCGGCTTGCGTGAATTGCGCCTCGTCGCCCCGCGCGATGGCTGGCCGAACCAGGCCGCCCGCTCATCCGCCGCGCTGGCGGTTGAGATTGTGGATAGCGCGACGGTATATCCCACAATTTCAGCCGCCGTTGCAGATTTGCACTTCCTCGCCGCGACCACGGCGCGGAGCCGCTATCTGGCGATGCCCGTGCTTGCGCCGGACGGCGCGGCGTCGGCCGTTTTCGAGCGCGCCGGGGCCGGGCTGCAATGCGGAATTCTGTTTGGCAAGGAGCGCACCGGGCTTGAGAATTCCGACGTGGCGCTCGCCGACGTCATCGTGACGGCGCCCGTCGATCCGGACTTTGCGTCCCTCAATCTCGCCCAGTCGGTTCTGCTGTTCGCCTATGAATGGAGAAAGCTGGTCAACCCGGTTTCGCTTGGCCGCCAGCTTCCCGACGCGCCGCAAGGCGCGGGACAGCGCTTCAAGGCGAGCCGCCCCGCCAAGCGGCAGGAACTCATGGGCTTTTTTGAGCACCTGGAGCGCGAACTCGACGCTTGCGGCTTTCTGTTCCCTCCGGAAAAGCGCGAAAACATGGTCAACAACATCAGAACCATGTTCGCTCGCATGGCGCCCACCGAGCAGGAAGTTCGCACCCTGCGAGGCATCATAGCGAACCTGCGCCGGGGACCTTGGCCCGGCCCCAACGCGCCCTGAGGAGGAGACAACCGGGCCTGCAACGACAAGGAAAAGCAGGACATTTGGGGGCCGTCGAGGCGAATGAAAAACTGCTCGGAAAGTCGTGACCGGCGGCGGCCGTCGCAGTTGTCCATCGGCCGTGCGCGGCGTCCGGCCCTTGATCCCCTCCCCCTCGCCCTCGAGAAAGCAAGCTTGTCGAGGCGATGATCTTCAGCTCGCGGCGCTTCTCTTCTTCGCGAGCGCATCCAGTTCCATCAGTTCGCGCAGCAACCCTTCAAGCGAGGCAAGCGGCAGCATGTTAGGCCCGTCGGAGGGCGCGCGATCGGGATCCTGGTGGGTCTCGATGAAGACCGCCGCCACGCCCACCGCTACGGCGGCTCGGGCGAGAACCGGCACGAACCGCCGGTCGCCGCCGCTGGCCGCGCCCTGCCCGCCCGGCTGCTGCACGGAGTGGGTGGCGTCGAAGACCACGGGGCAACCAGTCTCGGCGAGGATCGGCAGCGCGCGCATGTCAGACACAAGCGTATTGTATCCGAAGCTAACGCCGCGCTCGGTGACGATCACATTGGGGTTGCCGGCCTTTAGGACCTTGGCGACGACGTTTTTCATGTCCCAGGGGGCGAGGAACTGGCCCTTCTTAATCTTGACCGCCCGCCCCGTCTGAGCCGCCGCCACGAGCAAGTCTGTCTGCCGGCACAGGAAAGCGGGGATCTGCAAGACATCCACGGCTTCCGCCACGGACGCACATTGCGCGGCCTCATGCACGTCGGTCACGATAGGCAGCCGAAGCGTCTCGCGGATCTCGGCGAAGATGGCGAGCGCGGCGTTGAGGCCGATGCCGCGCGCGGCGCCGGCGCTGGTGCGGTTCGCCTTGTCGAAGGAGGTCTTGAAGATGAGCCCGATGCCAAGCCGCGCCGCGATTTCGCTTAGCGCGGAGGCCATTTCGAGCGCGTGCGCGCGGCTTTCGAGCTGGCAAGGCCCCGCGAAAAGCGCCAGCGGCAAGGCGTTGCCGATGCGGACGCCGCAGACCTCAACCACCGGATTGGGGCTGGGCGTGAGAAAAGTTTCGGTCATGGAAAAAGCGACATCTTAAGCGAGAGCGACCTGTCGCGATTGCCGTCTTTCGTCTTGTATCTTATCCGAAGCGTCATGAGGGAATTGGTCTGGTCGTCGATCGCATCCGCTTTGAGCTTCAACTTGGCGCCCTTGACCGTATTTGCGCATTGCTGAAAGCGAGGAACCACCATGGCTTCCTCAACCACGGCGGTCACGCCCGGAGGACCATCCATGATGGTCACTTCGGGGGTCGCCGTCAGCAAGGATTTGCAATTCGTCACCCAGTAAAGGTCCATCACTTCAGCGGTTTCTCCGCTTTTCAGCGCGACTTCCTGCGTGTTGAACTGCCAAGACTGGCCGTTTGCGGCGGTGGCTGCGAGGATGCACAAAATCAAGCTCGCGAGCCGGGCTATGGACGGCGACTTCATTGTACCCCCATTTGTAATCCGATCGATTTCGTCTTTGTTCGAACTCAGGGAAAAAGCGTCAGATCGATCGTCCGGCTCCACTGCCGTTCGCCATCCTTGGTCGGATATTTCATCCGCACGACGAGCGTCCCTCTCGCCTTTTCCTTGATCTCCGGAGGGGCCGTCACAATAAGCCTGCCGCCCGGCACTTCCTTGGCGCAGTTGAATTTGCGCGGTATGACGTTCTGCTGCTTTACGGCTGCCGTAACTCCAGGCGGCCCGTCCAGGACTTCCACCGTAATCGGGCCAGTCAGAAGCGACTTGCAATTGGCTACCCAGAAGAGATTGCCCAGGTCAACCGTTTCGCCGCTTTTCAGCGCGACGGATTCCGCTTGGGCTTGCGCCGCTGAGACATAAGACAACGCCGCAAGATGAAGGCTGACACAGACCAGCCGCAAAATGCCCGTGATTGTCATGCCGCTCACCCGGTGTCGCCGATCGCTTCCTAAGTCCAGTTTCGGGCAATTCCAAGACGACAGGCTGCGTCTTGGCGCGACGCCTAGACGAGCCGGCTCTGATGGACCGCCGCCCCGATGAAGGACGAAAACAAAGGGTGCGGTTCGAAGGGGCGAGACTTCAGCTCGGGGTGGAACTGCACGCCGATAAACCACGGGTGGCCTGGTATTTCCACGATCTCAGGAAGCCTTGCGTCAGGCGACAACCCCGAGAAGCGCACCCCCGCCCTTTCGAGCCGCTCGCGATAGGCGATGTTGACCTCGTAGCGATGGCGATGACGCTCGCTGATGCGCTGCCGCCCATATATTTGAGCGGCATGACTGCCTTGCGCGAGCACAGCCTCATAAGCGCCGAGCCGCATGGTGCCGCCCTTGTCGCTTGAAACACTCCGCTGCACCGTCGCGCCGCCGCTCGTCCATTCCGACATCAAGCCGACGACCGGATCGACGGCGGGACCGAACTCGGTCGAGCTTGCCCCATTGATGCCGGCGACGTTGCGCGCAACCTCGACGACCGCCATTTGCATGCCGAAGCAGATGCCGAGATAGGGAACCCTTCGCACCCGCGCGTACCGGGCCGCTTCGATCTTGCCCTCGGCGCCGCGCTCGCCGAAGCCTCCGGGCACGATGATGCCGTGGATGTTTTCGAGGTGGCCGCTCGGATCGCCCTTTTCGAACAGCTCCGCATCGAGCCACGCGATGTTCACGCGCACGCCTTGGGCAATCCCGCCATGGGCCAGCGCCTCGATCAGCGATTTGTAGGCGTCCTTGAGGTTCGTGTATTTGCCGACGATGGCGATGGAGACGTCGCCGTCGGGCTGCGCGATGCGGTGAGAGATTTCGCGCCAAATCTCCAAGGCGGGCTCGGGCGCATTTTCGATGCCGAAGGCGGCCAGCACTTCGCGATCCAGGCCCTCTTCGTGATAGGCGAGCGGAACGTCGTAGATGTTGCCTGCGTCGAGCGCCTGGATGACGGCGCTTTCGCGCACATTGCAGAACAGCGCGATCTTGGCGCGGTCGCTTTTCGGGATCGGGCGCTCCGAGCGGCAGAGCAGAATATCGGGCTGGATGCCGATGGAGCGCAGCTCCTTCACGGAGTGCTGCGTCGGCTTCGTCTTCAGTTCGCCGGCCGCCGCGATGAACGGCAGAAGCGTCAAATGGATGAAGATTGCCTGACGCCGCGGAAGCTCGTTTCCAAGCTGCCGGATGGCCTCGAAAAAGGGCAGCCCCTCAATGTCGCCCACGGTGCCGCCAATTTCAACGAGAACGAAATCGGCGCCCTCGTTGCCGGTCAGGATGAACTCCTTGATGGCGTTGGTGACGTGCGGCACGACCTGAACGGTTCCGCCGAGATAATCGCCGCGCCGCTCCGCCGACAGCACGTTCTGATAGATCCGGCCCGTGGTGATGTTGTCGTCGCGCCGGGCGGACACGCCGGTGAACCGTTCATAATGACCAAGGTCGAGGTCCGTCTCCGCGCCGTCGTCGGTGACGAACACCTCGCCGTGCTGATAGGGGCTCATCGTGCCGGGATCGACATTGAGGTAGGGATCGAGCTTGCGAAGGCGCACGGAATAGCCGCGCGCCTTGAGAAGCGCGCCCAGCGCCGCCGACGCCAAACCCTTACCCAATGAGGAAACCACGCCGCCTGTGATGAAGATATATCGCGCCATGGACTCGAAACGTAATGCTTCGCTTTCCCAAGCGGAAGGGAAAGCTCCCGGTTTTCAACCAGTGCTTGGCGGCCTTGCCTTGAAGGCCATTTTGGAGAGGACCGCGACTTACTGCGACTGAGGAAGTTGCGGCTGCGCAGGCGCCGCCGGAGCCGGCGCGGCCGGCAATTCGGGCTTGAGCTTGGGCAATTTGAGATCGGGCAGCGACTCGGGCGCTTTCTCGCCGGGCGCCGAACTCGGGGCTGGAACGCCGTTTTGAGCGGCCGTGGGGACGACCGCGGAGGTCGGCGCGGTGCGATGGCTGAGGATGCCGAGCGTGATGCTCGTCGTGAAAAAGATGGCGGCAAGAATCGCCGTGGTCCGCGTCAGGAAATTGGCCGCGCCCCGCCCGCTCACAAAACCGCCGCCGCCCCCGCCGATGCCGAGAGCGCCTCCTTCCGACCTTTGGATCAGAATCAACACGATCATCGTGGCCGCGACCGTGATATGAATGACAAGAAGAACAGTAGCCATGGACTCGCAACCGGTCAGATTGGGGGGGAAGATACGGTCATATGACCGGTTTCGGCGGGAAGATCAAGCCGTCAAACTCGCGCGGCCCTAGCGGCCCACGAGCGAGCCTGCCTCGACGCTATCGCGCTTCTGCTGCGGCTTGGCGGCTTTGGCCCGCGGCTGCGCCGTTTGGCTCTCGCTTTTTTCGTTAGCGCCTTGCGTTTTCTCTCCGCCGGCCTCCGCCGCCGCCTTCGCGGAGCCGTCCTCGTCCTCGTCCTCAAGATGCTTCAGATGCACGAGCGAGCCGGGCGCCTGACAGCGAAACTTCATCTGCTCGTCGAGGTCGATATATTGCCGCACGAGCCCAAGATCCGATGGAGAAAGATGAGAGACGGCCCAGGCCGGGCCCCTCTCCATCAATTTGTCGACGTCCAGCGCTTTCATGTTTTGCATGTCTTGGGCAAGCTTTGCGCAGGCGGCCTTATCCAAGGGCGCCGCTTTGGCGGAGGCGGCGACCAAAGCCGCCGCGCCCAGGGCAAGCACGGAAACCGCAAAACGAAAGGCTTGGCGATGCGGATGTCCAATTGGCTCCATGGTCAAACCGTCTTTGCGCTCGTTTCGGATTGCCGCCGCTCCGATGCCGCCCGGGCAGCGGCGATGATTGCAAGAAATGAAACTGCGCTGAGGCTTGCGCCGCCGACGAGCACCCCGTCCACCTCGTCGCTTTCGAATATCGAGGCGGCGTTGGCGGGCGTGACGGAGCCGCCGTACAATATGCGCCATCGTTTTCCGGCGCTCTCCGGAAAGCGACGGTGAAGCTCGTCGCGCACAACCTTGTGGATAGCGGTGATGTCGGGCGTTGTGGGCGAAAGCCCTGTGCCGATCGCCCACACAGGCTCGTAAGCGACGATCACGCTCTCCGGCGCGCTTTCGTCCGGAAGGCTCGCCGCGAGCTGGCGCGTGCAAACCGCGGCGGCAAGGCCCGCGACGCGCTCGCCCCTTGTTTCTCCGATGCAGACGACGGCCTTGAGCCCGGCCTTCAGGGCGGCGGCGGCTTTCGCCCTGACGTCGAGGCTCGTCTCCCCATGGCCGCTACGCCGCTCGCTGTGGCCGACGATGACCGATGAGGCGCCGCCGTCCTTCAGCATGGGGGCCGAAATATCGCCTGTGAAAGCTCCTTTCGGCTGCGCATGGCAGTCTTGCGCTCCCGCCTCGACCGGCGTTCCCTCAAGCAGGGCTACGGCGGAAGACAGAAGCGTAACGGGCGGATAGATCGCCACATCGGGATCGCGGGGAAGAAGGCCCGCCTTGATCGCCTCGATTTCCTTCAGGTCGGCCTTGAGGCCGTTCATTTTCCAATTTCCTGCAACGAAGAGCTTCGGACCTGTCATTTCATCTCTCTTCCTGGCGCGTGCCTTGCCCACGAATTTGTTGAAGCGGGCCTGCGCGACGAATCTTAACATTGCGCCCACATATTTATTCTCTAAATTACGGTCATCGCGGACCCTGCAAGAAATGCCCGCCTGAATCAAGGCCCGCTTTATCCAAACGCGTAAGGACGTCCATTCCCCATGATGAAATTTCTTCGGAAAGCGGCCGTGTTCGTAATGTTCGCCGTTCTTATCGGCGCATTCGCGATCAGCATGGGAGGGAACAATTATTTCGAGCGCTACAGACAACAGGCGGTGGCCAAGGTCGGTTCGGAGGCGGTAACGCCTGAGCAATATCGCCGCGCCTATCAACGAGTGCTTGATAATCTGAGCCAAAGGACCGGGCGCAGGATTTCCCCTCAGGAAGCGAAGGCGTTCGGGCTGCCCAACCGGGTACTGCAAGGGCTGATCCAGGAAGCCGCCTTGGATCTGGAGGCGAAAGAACTCGGCGTCGGAATATCCGAGGCTGGCATCAAGCAAAGCGTTACGAGCGCGCCTATGTTCCAGGACCAGTCGGGCGCCTTTAGCGAGCAAAAATATCAACAGTTTTTGCAGCAGATCGGCTATTCCGCGCCGGCGTTCGAGCAGGAATACAGCGGCGATCTGATCCGGCGCCAGATTCGCGGCATCTTCGACACCAGCGGCGTCCTGCCGAAAACGCTCCTGGAAGCTTACAACCGCTATGGCAACGAACAGCGGACGCTGGCCTACTTCACGCTGAACGCGGACGCCGCCGGCGCCATAGAAGCGCCGACGGACGATGCGTTGAAGGCGTTCTATGAAGAGCGCAAGACGCAATTCATGGCGCCCGAGCTGCGAAAGACGGCCGTGCTGCCGATAACGCCGGAAACCGTTGCGAGAAAAATCAACATTTCCGACGACGAACTCAAAGCCGAGTACGCCGCCAGGGCCGCGCAGTACGCCATTCCGGAACGGCGCAAAATCGAACTCATCCCCTTCAAGACGCATGACGCCGCGGAGGCCGCTCATGCTGAGCTGAAGGCGGGCAAGGACTTCCTCGACGTCGCAAAGGAAGCGGGCTTCAAGCAGCCGGACCTCGACATCGGGCTTGTCTCCAAGAAGGAGTTCGCCCGGAAGTTCGCAACCAGCGACGCCATTATCGACGAGGCCTGGTCGACGGATAAGGGCTGGACCAGCAGAGTGGCGGACGGCCCGCTCTCCTCCGTCATCATGCGCGTGCTTGAGATCATCCCAGGGCAGGAAAAAAGCTTCGAGGAGGCGAAAGAGCAGATTCGCGCCAACCTCGTTGCCGGCCGCGTGAAGGCGGAGATGTCGAGGCTGATCAAGGCCTTCGAGGACGATCGCGCGACGGGCGTCGTTCTCGCGGATAGCGCCAAGAAGCTCGATTTGCCATTGGAGGAAGCGACTTTCGACCGCACGGGCAAGTCGGCCGACGGCAAGGCGATTGCGCTTTCTGGCGTCCCCGTTTCAACCCTTGTCGATGCGGCCTTCAAGACCGACGTCGGGGTGGAAAACGAGGCGCTGCGGATACCCAGCG
The DNA here is from genome assembly GCA_963748525.1 of uncultured Alphaproteobacteria bacterium. Classification (GTDB taxonomy): domain Bacteria; phylum Pseudomonadota; class Alphaproteobacteria; order Rhizobiales; family Rhodomicrobiaceae; genus Rhodomicrobium. The sequence goes on along the minus strand of CAVVJJ010000005.1, from coordinate 55,148 downwards.
GCGGCTATGCCTGGTTCGAGGTGTTGGACATCATCAAGCCCAGACAGAAGCCTTTCGATGAAGTGAGGGCGGACGTCGATGCCGCCTGGCGAAAGGAGCAGGTTCGCACGAAGCTCGTCGAGAAGGCGCGAGAACTCGTCGCCCGCATCGACAAGGGCGAGCCGATCGCCGACATTGCGAAAAGCGCTGGCGTCGAGGTGAAGACGAGCAAGCCCTTGAAGCGCGAAGGCTCCGAACAGGGCTTGCCGCCCGCGGCGATTGCACAGGCGTTTTCACTGGCCGAGGGCGGGGCGGGTTCGGCGATGTCGGGGGATGGCGCAACCCGGACCGTGTTCCAGGTCGAAAAGATTATTCTGCCGCCGCCCCTGAACGAGTTGGCGGCGCGCGAGCTTGAGCAGCAGCTGGCGGGCAAGATCGGCGAAGACAATTTCACCGAATATCTTAGCGGCGTGACGAAAACCGCCGGCATCTCTATCGATCAGAAGACCCTCACCGCCGTCATGGGAGGCGCATTCGATGGCGACGAATAGCATTCGATGGCGTGGCGGCATCGCTCAAAGAAACAACGATGAGGCGCGCAACTTTACGAGATCGTAAATTTCATGAAGGTCGAACCTTCTGCCGCGGAGTTTTCGCCGCGATATAATGCCGGGGAGGCGCAACTCGTCTCGACCCGGCTCGTCGCCGACCTCGAAACTCCGGTCGCGGCGATGCTCAAGCTGGGCGCCTCGCGCCCTTATTCGTTCCTCCTCGAATTTGTGGAGGGCGGCGCAGTTCGCGGGCGTTACTCCATCATCGGCCTTGATCCCGATATCCTCTGGCGCGCTCATGGCGACCGCGCCGAAATCAACAGGACGCCGCTCGAAGACGCCTCCGCGTTTTCCGCCTGCGACGGCGGAACGCTGCAGGCGCTGCGCGCGCTTCTCGCCGAGTCCCGTCTCGACATTCCGGCGCATCTGCCGCCCATGGCCGCCGGCGTCTTCGGCTATCTCGGCTACGACACGGTGCGCCTCGTCGAAAGGCTTCCGGCCGAGAAGCCCGATCCCATCGGCGCGCCCGACGCGCTCCTCATGCGTCCGACGATCATGGTCATCTTCGACGCCGTGCGGGACGAGATGACGATCGTGACGACGGTGCGCCCTCAGAAGGGCGTCTCCGCCAAGACAGCCTTTTCACGCGCCATCGACCGGCTGGCCGAAGTGCAGGACGCGCTCGAAACCAGGAGCGCGCACGCCTCTTCGGCGAACGGGTTCGACGCCTCCTTCGCGGAGGCCGTCTCGAACATCGCGCCCGAGGATTACATGGGCATGGTGGCGCGCGCCAAGGAATACATCGCGGCGGGCGACATCTTCCAGGTCGTGCTCTCGCAGCGCTTTGCCTCGAAATTCGACCTGCCGCCCTTCGCGCTGTACCGCGCCCTGCGCCGGGTCAATCCCGCGCCATTCCTTTATTTCCTGAATTTCGGCGATTTCGCCGTCGCCGGATCGAGCCCCGAAATACTCGTGCGCGTTCGCGAGGGCGAAGTGACGATCAGGCCCATCGCGGGCACGCGCCGCCGGGGAGCCACGCCCGAGGAGGATAAAAGCCTCTCAGCCGAGCTTCTCGCCGACGCCAAAGAACGGGCCGAGCACCTGATGCTGCTCGACCTCGGCCGTAACGATGTCGGCCGCGTCGCCGAAATCGGCACGGTCCGCGTCACCGACAGTTTCTTCCTCGAATATTACAGCCAGGTCATGCACATCGTCTCAAACGTGGCCGGCCGCCTCGATGCGAAGCACGATTTCATCGACGCGCTCATGGCGGGCTTCCCGGCGGGGACCGTCTCCGGCGCCCCCAAAGTGCGGGCCATGGAAATCATCGACGAGCTGGAGCCCGAGAAACGTGGCGTATACGCCGGCTGCATCGGCTATTTTGCCGCAAATGGCGAGATGGACACCTGCATCGCGCTTCGCACCGCGATCGTGAAGGACGGCGCCATGTATGTGCAGGCCGGCGCCGGCATCGTCGCCGATTCCGTTCCCGCTTCGGAGCAAGCCGAGTGCGAAAGCAAGGCGCGCGCGCTGTTCCGCGCGGCTGAGGAGGCGGTGCGTTTCGCCGGGCAAGCTGGCAGGGGACAGTAGCGGCGGGGAAATGCGCGACATGAAAACCGTAACGCTCTTCCGCCACGCGAAGTCGGGCGACAGGGACAACCCGAATATCGATGATTTCGACCGGCCGCTTTCCGATCGCGGCCTCAAGGCGGCCCCGAAAATGGGCATGGCGATACGCGACCGCGGCTTGCGGCCGAACCTGATCCTCTGCTCGCCCTCGATCCGCACGCGCCAGACGCTCGCGCTCGCTCAGGCGATGGCCTGGGACGACCCGCCGGATACGCGCTTCGAAAGTAAGATCTACGAAGCGAGTTCTGAGACCCTTCTCAAGCTCCTGAAGAGTTGCCCGGACGACGTTCGTCACGTCATGATCGTCGGCCATAATCCTGGGCTGCAGGACTTGGCCATCATGCTCGCGCAGCCCGGCGGCGGCGAGATTGAGCGGATCGAGGAGAAGCTGCCGACGGCGGCCCTTGTGTCTTTTCAATTCGAAGGGGAGCGCTGGAAAAGCCTGCGGCCCGAAGCCGGGCGCGTCGCCCTTTTCATCGCTCCCGCCACGCTTGCGGCCTGAGCCTGCGGAAAATGGTCATGATCACCATCATCGATAACTACGACAGTTTCACATACAACCTCGTCCATTATTTCGGCGATCTTGGCGTGGACGCCCGCGTCTACCGCAACGACGAGAAAACCGCGGCGGCTGTCATCGCGGAGGCGCCCGAAGCCATCGTGATGTCGCCGGGGCCGTGCACGCCGAACGAGGCTGGCATCTGCCTCACGCTCGTGCGCGAGAACAACGGCCGCATTCCGCTGCTCGGCGTATGCCTCGGCCATCAGACCATCGGGCAAGCCTTTGGCGGGCGCGTCATTCGCGCGCCGGTCCTCATGCACGGCAAGATGTCGAAGATCTATCACCAGGGAACAAGCCTGTTCCGAGGGCTTCCGGACGCCTTCGAGGCGACGCGTTATCACTCGCTCATCGTCGAGTTGGATACGCTGCCGGAGTGCCTGACCGCCACGGCGCGCACCGCCGACGGGCTCATCATGGCGCTGGAGCACAAGAGCGAACGCACCTACGGCGTGCAATTCCACCCCGAAAGCATCGCGAGCGAGAACGGGCATGCGATCCTCGCCAATTTCCTGACGCTGGCGGGCATCGAATGGGCGCCGCGCAAGAAAAATCTCAGCCTTCCCAATATCGACCTCGCGCAGCCGCGCGCGGCTGTGGCTTAGCAGGCTGCGAAAAAGGCTGTTGCATGGTTCGACCGGCTTGCCATGAGGAATAACGCTGATAGCGACCTCTTCCTGAGCTTTTCGGAGCCAAGAAATCAGGCTTTTCAGCAACCTGTTAGAGGGCGCGTGCAATGACGGAGACGAAGACGCGCGAACTGGCGGCGGCCTTCCGTCCACATTTCGAGAAGGCCGCTTCGGGCGGGCGCCTTTCCGAGGAGGAGGCGCGCGAGGCATTTTCCTGCATCATGCAAGGCGCCGTCTCCGAGATCGAACTGGCGGGCTTTCTCGTGGCGCTGAAGGCGCGCGGCGAAACGGTCGACGAGATCGCGGGCGCTGTGGCGGCAATGCGCGCGCTCATGACGCCGGTCGAGGCGCCTCTGGGCGCGGTCGACGTTGTGGGCACGGGCGGCGACGCGAAGGGCACCTATAACATTTCGACGGCGACCGCCTTCGTCCTCGCCGGCGCGGGCGTTCCGGTGGCGAAGCATGGAAACCGGGCGGTATCGTCGAAGTCGGGCGCGGCCGACGTGCTGGAACGCCTTGGCGTGACGATCAAGACAACGCCGGAGCGCATCGCGCAATGCTTCGAGCGCGCGGGCCTCGCCTTCCTCTGGGCGCCGGCGCATCACCCCGCAATGCGCCACGCGGCGCCGGTCCGGCAGGCCCTGAAGCTGCGCACGATCTTCAACCTCCTCGGCCCGCTGGTCAACCCGGCCGGAACGAAGCGCCAGCTTATCGGCGCCTATTCCGAGCAGTGGCTCGCGCCGATGGCCGAGGTGATGAGGCGGGCGGGCGCGGAGCATGTCTGGGTGGTTCATGGCGCCGACGGCATGGATGAACTGTCAACGACCGGTGAAAGCCGCGTCGTCGAGTTGAGGGACGGCAAGCTCACATATTTCACCGTTCATCCCAGCGACGCAGGGGTTCCGTTGGCCTCGCTTTCGGATTTGCAAGGCGGCTCGCCCGAAGACTGCGCGGCTGCGATGCGCGCGCTTCTACGCGGCGAACATGGGCCGTTCCGCGACGTCGTGCTCTTGAATTCCGCCGCCGCGTTCATCGTAGCGGGGCGAGCCGGCACGCTGAAAGAGGGCGCCCGCCTCGCCGCGGCCTCCATCGACGAGGGCCGCGCCGAACACGCGCTCGATGCCCTGATTGCCGCAGCCAAGCCTTAAACCGGGGAAACTGCGCGTCTTTAACAACAAAATGCAATATGTTGAAACACTTGTAACTTCGATGCTGAAAAAGCTTGAGTATTTGCAGGGATTTGCGATCTGATTGCCGACGGTCCCGTATTGGTGAGAAGACATTGAAGAAACGGCAGCGCCATGAGCATTCTCGATCGCATTGTCGCCTATAAGAAGGAAGAAGTTGCCGCCGCGAAGGAAAGGACGCCCTTGCCCGAGCTTGAGCAGCGCGCTCAAGACGCGCCCTGCGTGCGGGATTTTTTCGGGGCGCTCTCCAGAAAATGGGCCAGGACCGAGCCCGGCCTGATTGCGGAAGTGAAGAAAGCAAGCCCGTCGCGCGGCCTCATTCGCGCGGACTTCGATCCGGCCGCCATCGCCAGGGCATACGAGCGCGGCGGCGCGGCCTGCCTTTCGGTGCTGACCGACGGCCCCTCTTTCCAAGGCTCGCCCGAGGCGCTGATCGCCGCCCGCTCCGCGACGCGCCTGCCCGCTCTGCGAAAGGACTTCCTGGTCGATCCTTACCAGGTGGTGGAGGCGCGCGCCATGGGCGCCGACTGCATCCTCGTCATCATGGCCTGCTCCTCCGACGCCCTTGCGGCCGAACTCGTCTTCACCGCCCGCGCCCTCGACATGTCGATCCTTGTCGAAGTCCACAATGAAGAGGAGCTAGAGCGTGCGCTACTGCTCGATTGCTGGCTGATCGGCATCAACAACCGTGACCTCAACAGCTTTGAGACGCATCTGGAGACGACCGAGCACCTGGCTCAACTCATTCCGCCGGGCCGCATTATCATTTCGGAAAGCGGGATTTTCACGCCTTGCGAGATTGCGCGGCTGACGCGGGCGGGCGCCAGCGCCTTCCTCGTCGGCGAAAGCCTGATGCGACAGCCGGACATCGAGGCCGCGACGCGCACGCTTCTGGCGCCGGAACTGGAAAGGCAGGCGGCCAGCGCATGAACGAGCTAACGCACATCACGGCAAAGGGCGAAGCGATCATGGTCGACGTCGCCGGGAAGGCGGTCACGGAGAGGACGGCGGTAGCCGAGGGCTTCGTCGTGATGGCGCCCGATACGCTGCGGCTTCTCGAAAGCGGCGCCGCGCCGAAGGGCGATGTGTTGGCGGCAGCCCGCATCGCCGGCATCATGGCCGCGAAACGCACGCAGGACCTTATTCCGCTCTGCCATTCGCTCGCGCTGACCAAGGTCGGCGTCGAGTTCAAGCTCCTGCCGGAGCTTTCGGGCGTGCGCGTGCAGGCCGCGGCCAAGGCGATTGGCCAAACCGGCGTCGAAATGGAGGCGCTGACGGCGGTGGCAATCGCCTGCCTCACGCTCTATGACATGCTGAAGGCGCGCGACAAAGGGATGTGCATCGATGGCGTTCGCCTGCTGTCGAAGACCGGCGGCAAGTCAGGCGATTATCTCGCGCCGCCAGCTCGGGAGCGCTAGCCTTGCTGACGCCCGTTGCCGAGGTGCAGTCTTGCATCCTGGCCGGCGTCGAGGCGGTCGAAAGCGAGACTGTTTCAATCTTCGACGCCGCCGGACGCATTCTCGCCGCCGACCTGAAGGCGACGCTAACCCAGCCGCCGTTCCGGGCGTCGGCGATGGATGGCTACGCCGTGCGCGCCGCCGACGTCGCCGCTGCGCCCGCGCGCCTCAGGGTTGTCGGCAGGTCCGCCGCGGGCCACGGCTTCGACGGCGAGACCGGCGCAGGCGAAGCGGTGCGCACCTTCACCGGCGCGCCCATTCCTTCCGGCGCGGACGCGGTCGTCATCCAGGAAAATGCGCGCGTGCTCTCCGAAAGCGAGGTGGAGATCCTGGAGGGAGCGCCGTTGGGGCTGTATATCAGGCCGCGCGGCTATGATTTTTCCGAGGGCGAGGCGCTGCTTCCTTCGGGAACCAAACTCGGCAGCCGCCAGCTTATGCTGGCCGCGGCGATGAACCATGCAACCGTGCCTGTTCGGCGCAAGCCCCTGGTGGCGGTGCTCGCGAATGGCGACGAGCTTGTGCAGCCGGGAAGCGCGCCCGGCCCGGGTCAGATCGTTTCGTCGGTTCCCGCCGGCATGAAGGCCGCCATCGAGGCATGGGGCGGCGCCGCCCTTCTGCTTGAGCTTGCGCCGGATGACAGGCAAGCGCTTGCCGCTTGCGCCTCCGCCGCCCGCCATGCGGACGTGCTCCTCACTATCGGCGGCGCTTCGGTCGGCGAGCACGATCTCGTCCGCGCCGCGCTCGAAGGAGAGGGCGCGCGCTTCCAGGTGCTGAACGCGGCGATGCGCCCCGGAAAGCCGGTGATGTTCGGGCTTCTCGGCCGTCAGCGCGTGCTGAGCATGCCGGGCAACCCCGCCTCCGCGCTGATCTGCGCCCGCGTTTTTCTGAAGCCCTTGCTCGACAGCCTTCTCGGCCGTCCCACGGCGGAACGCCATCCGCTTCTGCCCCTTGCCGTGGACATCGGCGCGAATGGCGAGCGCGAGCACTATATGCGCGCGAAATTGACCGACGGCGGCGTCGCGCCCATCGCCGACCAGGACAGCTCGCTTATGCGCGCCTTCGCCGCCGCGGATTGCCTCCTCGTGCGGCCCGCGAAGGCCCCAGCGCTTGCGAAGGGCGAACTCGCGCCCGTTATCCCCCTCGATTTTTAACTCTGGCTGCAGGCGGCGGCCCTTTTCTGTTGCGGAACGCAATGAGAACGCTTATTCCTGTTCCCGGTTTGTACGAGCCGACTTCGCCACCCGACCAGGGGCATTCATGCTGACGCCAAAGCAAAAGCAACTTCTCCTCTTCATCAATGATCGCATAGAGGCGACCGGCGTGCCGCCTTCGTTCGACGAGATGAAGGAAGCCCTTGATCTCAAGTCGAAATCGGGCATCCACCGCCTCATCATGGCGCTTGAGGAGCGAGGCTTCATCAGGAGACTGCCTCACCGCGCCCGCGCGCTCGAAGTGATGAAAATGCCGGAGCGGGGGCGAGCCGTGTTCGACGCCGAGCGGCGGCGAGGCGGTTTCATGCCGACGGTGATCGAGGGAACGAGGCGCTACGGTTTCGAGGAAACCGCGCAGGCTCCCTTTCTTCGAGATCGCGAGGATGGCGGCGTATCGGTGCCGGTCATGGGCCGGATCGCAGCCGGCGTTCCACGCTCGGCAATCGAGGATCATAGCCATATCCTCGTCATGCCGCCCGAATTCCTCTCTCAGGGCGAACACTTCGCGCTTGAAGTACGCGGCGATTCCATGATCGACGCTGGCATCCAGGAAGGCGACACGGCCATTTTCAAGAGAACGCCCTCGGCGGAAAGCGGAGAGATTGTGGTCGCCTTGATCGACGACGAGGAAGCGACGCTTAAGCGCCTGCGCAAGAGAGGCCAGTCGATCGCGCTTGAACCCGCCAATTCGTCCTTCGAGACGCGCATTTTCGGCCCGGATCGCGTAAAAATCCAAGGCAAGCTTGTCGCCCTGTTGCGGCGCTACTAGAAAAAGGAGCGGCGCCGACCCTCACAATCGATGCGAGAATGTTATATGTTTCAGTAAAGCCCGAAGCGAATGCTTGGGAGGAAGGCATTCAAGTAAATCTTCGGGTTGGGAACGAGGAAGCGCCAAATGTCTGACAAAAAGCGCCGAGCGCCTGAAAAGCGCGAGAAGGCGACAGGAGCGCCCCGGCAGCCCCCGCACAAGGGCGCGTCGCCTGGGTTGGGCGTCGTGAAGACGGCGGACGGGCGGCAGAAGCAGGCGCCGGAGCCAGTCGCGGTCCAGACGGCGGCCGGTATGCAGGACAGAACGGGCCGCCCCGAGGAACCCACGCCCGTCCCGAATGCGCCGGAGCAGTTCGCAGCGAACATGATTCGCGCTTTCGAAGCAGGCGGAATGGCGCTGGCTAAACTGGTCGAGGACCGGGACAAGCGCAGCGGGGCCTTCACAGTCGCGGGCGGCATGGCCGATTCAGGCAAGTTTTTCGGGCCTATCGCGCAATACTGGATGGCTGACCCGCAACGTTACGCCGAAGCGCAAACTAAGCTCGGCCAGGACATGATCGAGCTGTGGGGGCGCACCTATTTGCGCTTTCTCGGGCAGGAAACGGAGCCGCTTATCAAGCCGGCGCCCGGGGACCCGCGTTTCAACGACAAGGAATGGACGGAAAACCCGTTCTTCGATTTTATGAAACAGGCCTATTTGCTGTCCGGCAAATGGGCCGAAGGCATGATCGAGAACGCGACGACTGTGGACGCCCATGTGAGGAGCCGGGCCCAATTCTATCTGAATCAGATCGTCAGCGCGCTGTCGCCATCGAACTTTCCTTTTACAAATCCCGAGGTGATCCGCACGACAGTTTCGACGGGCGCACAGAACCTCGCCCAGGGCATGACGCAGCTTCTGGAGGATCTCAACCAGTCGGGCGAGCTTCTGAAGGTCCGCCAGACGGACATGTCGGCGTTCAAGGTGGGCAAGAACCTTGCGGTGACGCCCGGCAAGATCGTCTACCAGAACGAACTGATGCAGCTCATCCAATACGCGCCCTCGACGGACGTCGTCCATGAAATCCCGCTGCTGATCATACCGCCGTGGATCAACAAGTATTACATCCTCGACCTTACGCCGCCGAAATCCTTCATCAAATGGGCGGTGGACCAGGGGTTCACCATTTTCGTCGTCTCCTGGGTCAACCCCGGCGCGGCTCTCTCCTCGAAGACCTTCGAGGACTATATGCGCGAGGGGATTTTCGAGGCGGTGGACGCCGTTTTGCGCATTACGGGCGCGCCTCAGATCAACGCGCTCGGCTATTGCGTGGGGGGTACGCTGCTTGCTTGCACGCTGGCCTATATGGCGGCGACGGGGGACAAGCGCATCCGCTCGGCAAGCTTCCTCACTGCGCAAACGGATTTCAGCAAGGCAGGCGATCTCCTCGTCTTCATCGATGACGAGCAGTTGAAGGCTCTGGATGAAGTCATGTCGAAGAAAGGGTTCCTGGACGGCGCGCGCATGGCGGCGGTGTTCAATGCGCTGCGCCCGAAGGATCTGGTCTGGCCCTACATCGTCAACAACTACCTGCTCGGCAAGCAACCCTTCCCGTTCGATCTTCTTTATTGGAACTCGGATTCGACGCGCATGCCGCCCGCTAATCACAGCTTCTATCTGCGGGAGTTCTATCTCGAGAACAAGCTGGCGCGGGGCTTGCTCAAGTTTGGCGGCGTCTCACTGGACCTGAGCCGCGTCACCATCCCCATCTATGAACTCGCCGCCAAGGAGGACCATATCGCGCCCGCCCAATCGGTCCTGATTGGCGCAAAGCTTTTTGGCGGCCCGGTCAGGTTCGTGCTGGCGGGGTCGGGCCATATCGCGGGCGTGATCAACCCGCCGGCCAAGCCGAAATATATGCATTGGGTTCTGGATGACGGCGACCCGAAGGTGCTTCCGTCAGTCGAAGCTTTCCTCGCCAGGGCTAAGGAGCATGCGGGCTCGTGGTGGCCGGATTACGCGAAGTGGCTCGCTTCGCTGTCCGGCGCCCAGACTGAGCCACGGGAGCCCGGATGCGGCGTTGTCGCACCGATCGAGGACGCGCCCGGCTCCTACGTGCGCGCTTGACCGAGGCCCGCGCTTCCGATTGCCCCCAGCTTGTATTGACGGTCACCCGTCGCGCCTGCGCTGGCGGGCTTTGGCGCGAGCCGGCAGCTTGCCCTGAGATCAATCGTCTTGCGCTGGCCTGGAGTTGAGGGATAAATGGGCGCTGTTTTATATTCCTTGCGGGCGCGGGACGCTGCCAGCGGCTGTGGAACAATACAAGAGGCGGATGTGGGAAAACCCGAAAAGGGGACGGCTGAAAACCCGTGGCATCTCAAGACACCGCCGCAAACATCAGAATTCACCATGCATAAGGCCAAAATCGGCGATGACGATGTTTTGGTTTGCACGGTTGGAAAGACGGTTTTGCACTACGATTATCGTTGCCTCGATGATCTCCACGCGATGCTCAAGACCCATGGAGATTGGATGGAACTCGGGTCGGCGGATGAGCAAAAGCCCGCAAAGCCGGGAACTGTCGAAGCGTGGGGGAGATCGGCGGATAATCCGCAAGGGGGATGGTACGGACGCAAGAAAGGATTACGCGGCCGTTTTGCCATGTATGTGCCGCCTCTGATGGAAGAACTGGGCCTCGCTGAGGTCGAGCATAATCCGAAGGGGAATCGAATGCGCGCAAAATAAGCGCTGAGCACAAACAACGCATTTCCTTTCGACAAAACCAGCCCAAAGGAGGCGCTTCCCAAGCGGAACGGCGAGCCGAGGGAGCGCAGGAGCAGCCGGCAAAACATCAGCACGCAATCGCCGGCACGGGTGTACCGCTCGGGGCCGGTCGCGAATACAGTTTGCGCCCCTAGACTAGCCGGCCTGCAATAGCCGCATGGCGTCGTCGCGCTCGAACAGAACGAGGCATTGGCGGGCCGCCAGCCCTTGCCCGGATTTGAGGTAGGGATCGCGCGCGAGCAGGTAGCGGACGAGGTCGGCCGCGCGCTCCATGAGCGGCGCGGCTTGCGGCCATTGCGCAAGCCGGAAGCCCGGATCTCCGCTCTGCCGCGGCCCGAGCACCTCCCCGCCGCCGCGCAGGCGAAGATCCTCCTCCGCGATGACGAAGCCGTCGTCGACTTGCCGCAGGATATCGAGCCGCGCCTTGGCCGTTTCGGAAAGCGGGCTTTTGTAGAGGAGGACGCAGGACGATTGCGCCGCGCTCCGGCCGACGCGCCCTCGAAGCTGGTGGAGCTGCGCCAGTCCGAACATCTCCGCGTTTTCGACGATCATCACGGTTGCGTTCGGCACGTTGACGCCGACCTCGATGACGGTCGTCGCCACCAGGATCGAGGTCTCCCGCGCCGCAAACGCCGCGATGGCCGCGTCCTTGTCCGCTCCGGACAGCCCGCCATGGACGAGGCCGACGCGCTCGCCGAAAATCTGGCGCAGATGGGCCGCGCGCTCCTCCGCCGCCGTCATCTCGCGGGCCGTTTCGCTGTCGATCGCGGGGCAGACCCAATAGACTTGCGCACCCTCGCGAAGCGCGCGATGCAGCCCTTCGACAATGTCCTCCAGCCGTTCCTGAGGAACGGCGCGCGTCGCGACGGGCTTGCGGCCGGCCGGCTTCTCGGTGAGCTGCGACACGTCGAGATCGCCATGCAGCGAGAGCAGCAGCGTGCGAGGGATCGGCGTCGCTGTCATGACGAGAATGTCGGCGTCGCCCTTTTGCGCCTTTTCCTGCAAGGCGAGCCGCTGCGCCACGCCGAAGCGATGCTGCTCGTCGACGACCGCAAGCCCGAGGTCGCGGAACGTCACTTCGGGCTGGAACAGAGCGTGCGTGCCAACCAGGATCTGGATTTCGCCGGAGGCAAGCTTTGCGAGGAGCGCCGAGCGCGTCTTGCCCTGCTCGCGGCCGGACAGATAGCCGAGCGAGACGCCCGCGGCCTCGCACAGCGGCGTCAACGTGTCGAGATGCTGCCGCGCCAATACGTCAGTCGGCGCCATCAGCGCGGCCTGCGCGCCTGCTTCGACCGCCGCCGCCATGGCGATCGCCGCCACCACCGTCTTGCCGCTGCCGACATCGCCCTGAAGAAGCCGCAGCATGCGGCGGGACGCGGCCATGTCGGCCTTGATTTCGGCGAGCGCCTGTTCCTGCGAGCGGGTCAGGCTGAAGGGCAGCGCGCTCCGCATCGCAAGGCCCAAACGGCCGTCGCCGACGAGCGAGCGCCCCGTAAGCTGGCGGTAGCCGCGCCGCACCAGCGCGATGGCGAGCTGCGCCGAGAACACTTCGTCGAAGGCGAGCCGCTCGCGCGCCTTCGGCCACAGCGCAAGTTCGGCGGCCGATTGCGGCCGATGCAGGATTTGCAGCGCCTGCCAGAAGGACGGCCAGCCTTCCGCCGCCACTAGCGAGGCGTCCAGCCATTCGGGGAAATCGGGCGCCTTTGCGAAGGCCTCGCCCACAATGCGGTAAATGAATTTCTGGGTGAGGCCCAGCGTCAAGGGATAGACGGGCTCAATGCTGGGAAGCCGCCCGCGCTCTGAAGGCTTGAGGATGTAATCGGGATGGGACATCTGCAGGCGCGCGCCGTAGCGCTCCAAGCGTCCCGAGACGATGCGAGGCTCATGCAGCGGCAGCAGCCCCCGGATGGCGTTGCGGTCGCCATGGAAGAACACGATGTCGAGGGAGGCGCTTTCGTCCTCGCTGACGACGCGGAGCGGCGCGCGGGCCGCCGACTTCGGCGGCGCCTGATAGCGAACGGCCGTCACGACAAGCGTGGCGATGGCGCCTGGAGCGGCGTCAGCGACGGAGGGCGACAGCCGCCGGTCGACATACCCCGACGGCAAGTGCCAGAGGAGATCGATGACCCGCGGCGCGCTAAACGGCTTTGCCAGGAGCTTGGTCAGAAGCTCCTCCGCGCGAGGGCCGAGCCCCTTCACGCTTTTCAGCGGCGCAAAAAGAGCGCTGACGTCTTCCCCCTGCGGCGCGGGGCGCAAGGCCGGTTCTGTTGTCGGCGAAGCCATGCCATGGGAACATGGAGGCTTCTGCTCGGCGTTCCAAGGCAGGGCGGCCTCGTTGAACTGAAAGAGATCGCTCACCCGACACCATCATTGCGCATGGCCGAAACAACCCCAGAAAGCATCCGACTCGTCAGCCGCGCCATAGTAGGCCTGCCGCGAGGGGGTTGTCAGCCCGGCCGCGGCCGCTCATCCCCAGCTTGCGGGCGCAAAAAAGGGCCGCCCGAGCGGCCGGCCCTGCTGCGCGGACAGAAAGCTACTTCGCTTCGTGGGGGAGGTTCCGGATCTGATCCTGTGTCAGCGACGTCGCCTGGATGCGATCGCCCTTCAGTTGCAGCTGATCGACGGGTACGGGGATGCGTCTTGCGCCAATGCCCAGGAACCCGCCGACATCGATCTCGACAGCCTGGATCTTGCCGTCCGGAGCAGTTTTCACGTCCTGGATCTTGGCGACCTCATTGCCGGCGCTGTCATAGAGGGTCTTGCCGACGATATCGTTTCGCGGCCGGTTGGCGATTGTGTTCTGAGCGGGGTTCGGCTGAGTGGCTTCAGCCGCGCTGGGCTTAGCCGCCTCGGTCTGGGGCTTGGACTCATTGGCCGCCATTTGCGGCTTGGGCTCATTAGCCGCCGTTTGCGGCTTGGCCTCATTGGCCGCCGTTTGCGGGTTGGGCTCATTAGCCGCCATCTGCTGGGGCTGCTGCCGCTGCTCGGGCGCGGCTTGCGGCGCCGGGTATTGCGGTTGGGCTTGCGCTGGCTGCTGGGCCATGGCGGACTGCATGGCTGTCTGGGGCGCGTTGCCGGATAGCTTGGCCTCGATGGCTTGAATTTCCTGGCCGACAGTCGCAAGCGAATAAGCGATTGTCTGCGCGCCGTCGGTCAAAAGCGCAGTCTGCGCTTCGTCGATGGCTACGAGCGTATCGTTCAGGAGATCGCCCGGAACCTTATCCGAATTGCGAACCTGAAGAACTCTCGACCTGATTTCCTCCAGAGCCTTCGCGGCTTTTTCGCGCGGAGCGAGGCTGCCGCCCGGCATCGCGGAAACCATCCCGAATTCCTTCGAATAAACATCCTGCGCTTCCTTGAGGACGCCGAGCGGAGACGCGAAGCTGGACGACAGCGACGAAGCGTCTGGAATATTCGCTTGCGCGACTGAAACACCGAAAGGCGCGAGCCCCGCGATTATCAAGCATAAGCCTGCGCTTGAGTTTAGAAGAGATATATTTCTAACATGCCGACTGAACACAACGGCCTCCCTTTGTTGATTCCGTGTCAAGATCAAATTATATGGGGCGGGTGAATGTTCCGTTTTTGTAATATTTATCGTCTCAAGGGTGGTCCAAATAAGATTAACTGCCTGTCTATCGCCGCATAACAATGCGTTCAGACGTCGAATTCCGGCCACGCGGCTCTATCCGATCCGTCCCGCAGCGCTAAAGGCCGTAGCGGCGTTTCCTGCTATTTCTTCGATACGGCGTGGGTTTTCCGCATCTGTCTGACGGAGCTTCAATCTCGCCGCATGCTCGATTGGTGGACAATCACACTTGCGGGCGCAACGATCGCCGAACTCCATCCTTTTGGAACGAGAAGATACCCATCCCGTCCGAGCACCGTAGCGCGATCATGTAGGCGCTGGCGTACAGCCGTAGTTTGGTCCATTCTCTCAATCTATTCTCAGTGGCCGACGCATCCTAAGCTTGCGGGGCGATAAAGGCGGAGATGACGCTTGGCGGGGCGGAAAAGAGGGAGCGGCTTTTGAGCTTGCGGGGCGGATCCGCTTCGGGTCCGGCGAACTTCATGGCGGAGCGGGTTTCGGCCGCCGGATCGCGGAGAACATATTGATTTTCATGATTGATCGGGCTTGCAGCCCCAGCGGTTATCGACTTTGCGTTTCCGTGCCGCGCGAGGAGCTGGACGAAAGGTTCGGAGCAAAGGTCAGCCGGGGGCGCGCGTCGTGATCTCGCAGTTTGGGGGGATCTGCGCGGCCGTGGCCTGCCTCGGCTGCCTCTATCTTGTCGCGGCGATTTTGATCGTTCTGCTTCGGCCTCGCGGTTGCAATGCCGCGGCTGCGCCCGAGGCTGTGACCATCCTGAAGCCGCTTCACGGCGATGAGCCGAGCCTCGCCGAATGCTTGACCTCATTTTGCGTCCAGGATTACGGCGCGCCCGTGCAGATCGTCTTTGGCCTGCACGATGGCGCGGACCAAGCTCTGCCCGTGGCGCAGCGCGTGAAGTCGCGGCTCCCGGATGCCGACATGGCCATAGCGGTCGACGGAGCGTCGCATGGGACAAACGCGAAAGTCACGAACCTCATCAATATGCAGAGGGCCGCGGCGCATGACATTTTGATCGCGGCGGACAGCGATATTCTCGTTCCGCCCGATTATCTGCGAAACGTCGTGGCTCTTCTTCAGAAGCCGGGCGCGGGCGCCGTCACCGTTCTCTACACAGGCGAGGCGGAGGGGCCGGTCTGGTCCAAATTTGCAAGCCTCGGCATCAACACGCATTTCCTGCCAAATGTGCTCGTGGGGCTGGCGCTTGGGCTTGCGAAGCCTTGCTTCGGCTCGACCATCGCGCTAAGGCGAAAGACGCTTGAGGCGATTGGCGGCTTTGAGGCGTTCGCGAACCAGCTTGCAGACGACTATGCGATTGGAGCGGCCGTGCGCAAAATGGGGCTTAGCGTGGAGATCGGCGCAACATCGGTGGCCCATGTCTGCCATGAGGAAAGCTTCCTCGATCTGTTTCGCCATCAGCTTCGCTGGGCGCGCACCGTGCGCTCCATCGACCTGCCGGGCTATCTCGGCTCGTTCGTCGCGCATCCCTTCGCGCTGGCGGTTCTCGGCGCCGCGGCCGGCAATGGCGCTTGTCTTGCGCTCGCGGCGCTGGCGGTCGGATTGCGCATCAGCGTCTGCATGGCGGTGGAACGCTCCTTCAAGCTTGGCCGCCAGGACTACTGGCTGCTGCCCGCGGCCGACCTCCTCGCGTTTGCCGTATTCGTCTGGAGCTTGTGCGGAACCGGCATATCCTGGAAGCGCGCTTCGTATGACGTGCTTGCAGACGGCACGCTCGTCAATCGTTAGGAGACGCTGATGAACATCCTGTTTTTGCAGGCCCCCTCTTTCGACGGCTTCGACGGCGGCGCGGGCTCGCGCTATCAGGCGCGCCGCGAAATCTGTTCCTTCTGGTATCCGACCTGGCTGGCTCAGGCCGCGGCGATGGCGCCCTCCGGCAAGCTGATCGACGCGCCGCCGCACGGAATCGGCCTCGAAGAAGTCATTCGAGAAGTCGATCATTTCGACTCCGTGATCTGTCACACCTCCACGCCGTCCTTCCCGACGGACGTGGCGGCGCTGGAGGCGCTGAAGGAGGCGAAGCCGGGCCTTAAGATCGGCCTCATCGGCGCGAAGGTCGCCGTCGACCCGGAAGGAAGCCTCGCGGCGTCTGAGGCCATCGATTTCGTCGCGCGCGAGGAATACGATTTCACGGTCAAGGAGCTGGCCGAGGGCCGCGATTGGGACGCGATCAAGGGTCTCTCCTACCGCAACTCCCAAGGCGCGCTCGTTCATAACGAGGATCGCCCAATCCTCGAAAACATGGACCTCCTGCCCTTCGTTACGCCCATCTACAAGCGCGACCTCGACATCCAGAAATACTTTATCGGCTATCTGAAGCACCCTTATCTGTCGCTCTACACCGGGCGGGGCTGCAAGTCGCGCTGCACCTTCTGCCTCTGGCCGCAAACGATCGGCGGGCATCGCTACCGCACGCGGAGCGTCGGCCATGTCATGGAGGAGATACGCTGGGCGAAAGCGAACTTCCCGGAAGTGAAGGAGATCTTCTTCGACGACGACACGTTCACCGACGACACGGCGCGCGCCGAGGCCATCGCCCGCGAAATGGGCAAGCTCGGCGTAACCTGGTCGTGCAACGCGAAGGCGAATGTGCCGCGCAAGACGCTGGAGGTGCTGAAGGACAACGGGCTCAGGCTCCTGCTCGTCGGCTACGAAAGCGGCAACCAGCAAATCCTGCACAACATCAAGAAGGGCATGCTCGTCGATGTGGCGCGCCGCTTCACCAAGGACTGCCGCGAGCTTGGCATCGCCATCCATGGCACGTTCATCCTGGGGCTGCCGGGCGAGACGCGCGAGACCATCGAGGAGACAATCCGCTTTGCGCAGGCGATCAATCCGCACACCATCCAGGTGTCGCTCGCCGCGCCCTATCCCGGCACCCATCTCTACAAGCAGGCGATTGAGGAAGGCTGGCTCAGCGAAGATCGCCATTACGTAGACGAGAACGGCGTGCAGCTCGCGCCGTTGAGCTATCCGCATCTGAGCCACACGGAGATCTTCAACTCGGTTGAGGAATTCTACAAGCGCTTCTATTTCCGCGCGCCGAAGATCGCGGCCATCGTGGCCGAGATGGCGGTGAGCCCCACTATGATGAAGCGGCGCCTCCGCGAGGGCGTTGAGTTCTTCCAATTCCTGCGCGAACGGCGGCAGTGACGGGGCCGTTATTGGGGCTATTGATCGCATTCGATCCGGGACTAAGCCGCACACGGAGCGCGCTACGGGTGCGACCTAGTCGCGTTCGCAGGAAGCCGCCAGCCCGATGTGGGTCATCTCCGGCTTAGCCAGAAGCGTTAATCTTTGCAGCCGGTGAGGCCAGTGTGACTTGGCCTATAAGCGGCGCATGTACCACGCCGCCATATACCCTACTGGCAGAACCGCCAACACTACGCAGAGCAGTCCAACAGTGAGGTAGGCAACAGCTCCGAGCGCGGTTCCCCCCAGGAACCCTAGCCCAAGAGGGAGCAGAACGGCGAACTCGCGGCGCGCCTTAGCAAAATCTGGATTATCGGCTTTGCGGCGCTGGATCCATCCAAGCAGCATTTCAGCCGCATTGATGGCGAGCATTGTTGTATTCGTGGTCATGACGTTGGTCGAGGGCATGCCCCGCATCAGCAGCCGCACGATCGCGCTTTGCACGCCCATTGCCGTCATTCCAAACATTAGGGCGATAATGGCGTCCGGCGTGTCCGGACCGCGAAAGGGCGTGGCGGCGAGACCCGAAGCCAAGAATCCAATCAACAAGATGCATTCGGCCGCCAAACTCCAAGCTAAAGCGGCGCGTGGGCGCTCTCTCATCGAATAAACAAGCAACGTTACGGCCATGCCTGCGAAAAAGAAAAAAGGGATAGCGAGAAGTTTGGCAAGCGCGCCTGGCTCGCTCTTGAAATATTGCGTTCCGGCAAGGACGAAGCTACCCGTCACCTGCGCGACGAAAACGCCAAATAGTCCGAGATAGGTGCAGCTGTCGACGTAGCCGGCGACGATGCTCAACACGACGGGGACCGGCCAGGGGACAGTAATTGGTCTGAGTGCTGGCTTATCCATCCGAAAATCTCTCGCACGATGGCGCCCGATTTGACCGGGGTTGGTTCGATCAAATCGCCGTCCTAAGGACGTGGAGATCATCTGCGGCGCCGGCAAGCGGTCCGGGCGTCGTGCACCAGGAGCGGCGTGAGCGCAACGCGCCGCTACAGCCGACCGCGCCGTGACATTAACGACGAGCGCGGCCAATCCGCTTACCGAAACCAGAGTTGTCTCCCGCTCCGCCGAAAAGGGCGCAGGCGCGAATATTGCTGCAAGATTCGGCGAGTTCGTAAGAACTCCTGCACCACTTGGCGCAAGCTTTTGGATCGGCTTTCCTGAACGGAAGTTAATAGACCGGAATAGAGGCTCGCTCCCTGCAAGCGTCGATGCGCCTCAAGCAACCCGGAACGTCAAACGGCAGAACAACATGGAGCATATCGAAATCGAGGGCCTGGCGCGGCCAGCCTCACGCGTCGCGCTCGGAACCTGGGCCATCGGGGGCTGGATGTGGGGCGGCAGCGACGAGAAAGACGGGATCCGAACGATCCATGCAGCTCTCGACTCCGGCATCAACGTAATCGACACGGCGCCCGTCTACGGCTTCGGCCGCTCGGAAGAGATTGTTGGCAAGGCTCTCGAAGGGGGCCGACGCGCCAATGCGATTATCGCCACCAAGGTTGGCCTTGAATGGCGGGATGGCGAAATTTTCAGGAATTCCTCCCCGAAAAGGCTTCGCGCCGAACTGGAGGATTCGCTTCGCAGGCTTCAAACCGACGTCATCGATCTTTATCAAGTGCACTGGCCTGATGAAAGCGTGCCCATCGAGGAAACAGCGGCTACCCTCGCCGGCTTTCAGCGGGAGGGCAAGATTCGGGCGATCGGGGTCAGTAACTTCACCCCGGCTCAGATGGATCGCTTTCGGTCTGCCGCTCCGCTCAGCAGCGTTCAGCCTCCCTACAATCTTTTCGAGCGGGAAATCGAAACAGCCGTCTTACCATACGCGAAGGCGCATCGCCTCGCCGTTTTGGCTTACGGCGCCCTCTGCCGCGGTCTGCTGACTGGCAAAATTACGGATAAGACCGCTTATGAAGGCGACGATCTCCGCAAATCGGACCCCAAGTTCCAGCCGCCGAGGCTGCAGCACTATCTGAGCGCCGTCCGAAAGCTGGATGACTTCGCGAAAGAGCGCTACGGCAAAACGGTCTTGGCCCTTGCCGTTCGCTGGGTGCTCGACGCAGGCGACACCATCGCATTATGGGGCGCGCGAACGCCGCAGCAGCTGGCGCCGGTGAACGAAGTCTTCGGCTGGTCTCTCGACGGCGAGGCCAAGCGCGCCGTGGACCAAATTCTCGCAGAGACCGTGAAAGATCCTGTGGGACCTGAATTCATGGCGCCTCCTGAACGGAAAGCCGCCTAAGGCTGCGCTCTCGCAGGCCGTAGGCAACCGAATGGGACCTCCGTTCGCGATCACCAAAGTGGAGCCCAGGCGATGAACATCAGTCCTAAAAGTCAGGATGATCTGCAACCTCTCGCGATGATTGTCATAATCGCGATCCTGTTGCTTGTTCTCGCGATACCGGCAACGTCTGAGCAAGCGCACCCCAGCGCCGCAAATTGTGATTCCGGCAACGGCGGCATCACGCTTGCTCCGGGCTTCTGCGCCACTGTCTTCGCGGACAAGATTGGCCATGCCCGTCATATGGCAGTTGCGCCGAATGGCGTCGTCTACGTCAACACCTGGAGCGGGCGCTACTATGGGTATGACGAGCCTCCGCCCGGCGGCTTTCTTGTCGCTTTACAAGATATGAAGGGCAGCGGGCACGCAGATAAGATTGTCCGCTTCGGCGGGACGATCCGGAGCGGAGACGCAGGCGGCACTGGCATCGCTCTCTACAAGGGCGCGCTTTACGCTGAAGTAAATGATCGCATTGAACGATACGCGCTGCACGATGGCAACATCGATCCATCTCAACGTCCGGATGTGATTGTTTCGGGGCTGCCGCTCACGGGCGATCACCCGATGCATCCCTTCACGATCGACCCGCAAGGCAATCTGTATGTCGACCTCGGCTCGCCGACCAACTCCTGCCAGAAACAGAACCGGATGCCAAACTCGCCGGGGATCGAGCCCTGCGCCGAGTTGGAGACGCGCGCCGGCACGTGGCTTTACGACGCCAACAAAACGGGTCAGCGCTTTTCGCCTTCCGAGCGCTTTGTAACGGGCCTTCGGAATGGCGAAGGTTTTGCCTTCGACAGCGCCGGAAGACTTTTCGCGACACAGCACGGCCGCGATCAGCTTCGGGAGAACTGGCCCAAGTTCTACACGCCGGAGCAAGGGGCCAACGAGCCCGCCGAAGAACTCGTTCGGCTTGAACGCGGCGCCGATTATGGCTGGCCCTATTGCTACTTCGACCTGACGTTGGGCAGGCTCGTCCTCGCTCCGGAATATGGCGGCGACGGCAAGATAATCGGCCTCTGCGCGGAAAAACGGGGTCCCGTCGCAGCATTCCCAGCCCATTGGGCGCCGAACGATCTCGCGATCTACAAAGGGGGGCAGTTTCCATCGCCTTATCGGGAGGGCGCCTTTATCGCCTTTCACGGCTCGTGGAACAGAGCGCCCTTCCCCCAAGGCGGCTACAACGTGGTATTCCAGCCTCTCGCGGAAGGAAAACCTTCCGGCAAGTTCGTGGTGTTTGCCGACGGCTTCGCGGGCGCCATCAAGGAGCCGGGCCAAGCCGCCCATAGGCCATCGGGGTTGGCAATCGGCCCGGATGGCGCGCTCTACATATCGGACGATCAGCGGGGCCGGATTTGGCGCGTCAGTTACAACGGAAAAGCTGACGTGGCAGGACTTCAGCCCGCGCCTGCTCCTTCCGCGTCAACTTCTCCCGCTCTCGTTGGCCCTCCGGAAGGCGCTCATCCGGGCGCCGGCCGCGAGGCCAACCTCCCCGCTCCTCCCGGCATAGCGCCAGACCAGGTTGCCCTTGGCGCTCAGATTTTCCAAGGGGCAACCTGCGCCGGTTGCCATGGCTCCAATGCCGAAGGCTCGCCGCTGGCGCCAAGCCTTGTTAGCGGCCATTGGCTTTGGGGCGATGGAAGCCTGCAGTCGATCGAAAAAACGATCGAGAACGGTGTGCCGGAGCCGAAAAAATACCGATCGCCCATGCCTCCGATGGGCGGCGCAGAGCTTTCTTCTTCGCAGGTGAAGGCCGTTGCGGCCTATGTGTGGGCGCTTAGCCGCCGGACTGCAGCCAACAAGCGTTCACACCGATAAATGCGCGACTGCAGTGGGCCTCGGCACCCTCAAGTCCCCCGTACACGCGGGGATAATCCGATCTAGCTGAAGATCCGCAGTTGTGATTGGGATCGATGTGCGCCGCTGCCCAAACTACTTCGCGGTCGCAATAATTCCTTCGGCTGTTGGCGGATAAGCGGAATCATTGAAATCGCGTGTAAAAAATCGACGCTTTTACCCCACAGGGGACGTGGGGCAACCGACGCCGTGGCTCGTTACGGGCGCCGCGTCCATTCTCGAGATTTGGGCCGGGACGCGGAAAGCGCAGGGAAATGGCAGGGCCGGTGTTTAAGGGTGCAAGCCCCAATGCGCAACGCGCTTCGGTTGAAAGGGTGGTCCGCATTATCGGCTGCCCAAGCTTCAGAACAATGGAGCCTAGCATTTCTGCAGGCAAGGATCGAAAGATCATCCTGATGTGCTCCCTATATCGATTTTCATGGTTCGATTTTGGTATGGTCTCGAGTGGAAGCCGTGACGTGTTCACCCTGCGCCTTTGCCGCCCGTCGAGCGCTCTTCGGGCAGGGTGCGATGTCAGCGATTTTTCACGAGGAGCGCTGGCGATGACGGCTCGGCGCTGCGCCCAAAGCGAGGCAGCATGCGGGAAAAGACTCCATCCTTGAGGAGAACCGCGTGGCGGAGGGCCGCCGCGACATGCGCCGCGATAAGGAAGAGGAGCACGTTGGCCAGCAGGCTATGCGCACCTTCGAAGATCTGGTGGTAGCCCATCTTAGCCTCGGCCGGCAGGTCGCTAAGCCAAGGGATCACGGGGATGGCCGTATATCCAAAAAAGAGCGATGGTCTGGTTGAGGTCGAGATAAGCGCCCAGCCGGTCAAGGGCAGCGCGAAAAGCAACACGTAGAAAGCAACATGTCCAAACTTAGCGGCGGCTTGCTCCAGCTTCGGCATCGTGGCAGGCAAGGCGGGCGCAGCGTGTAAACCCCGCCATATTATTCGGAGCGCCATCAAGGCCAATACGATGATGCCGAGCGACTTATGTAAGTTGTAGGCTTGCGCTTTTTCGATGCCAGACAAATCGCCCATGACCCAGGCGATCGGGAAGAGGGAAAAAATCAACAGAGCGATGAGCCAATGCAGCGACTTCGCCCCCGATGTGTAGTCATCGCGTTCCACGGAACTCTCCATTTTTGAATGTCTACGAAACCCCTGGGAGCTGAAGGCTTTAGAACCTCGCCGTGGCCAGCAGCTGTGAGGGACTTATCGGCTTAAACACGGGTCCTCGCGATTTCCTGCGCTGACGCCTGAAATTTTGGATCGCCGGGCTTTCACTCCGGGGATCGGCAAAAAATAGTTTGTCCTGCGCAGGATTTCCCTTTGAGGCGGGTTCAAGTTGGGTAGCAGGTCGCGATCGAGGCTTGAGCGCAAGAGGCGGGAAAGGCAATCCGCGTCGCTATTGGGGCCATTGTGTGCAAAACCTCAGAGACATTGACGAGGCCATTCGTCATGTCATCACTCAAATATAGCCCAGCGCCGCGATCCCAGGCGCATCACGGTGAAACACCGCAGGAAGCAAGCGGCTTGGAAGAGACGAGCGACGAGGATTTGATGCTGCGCGTGGCCCGAGGCGATGAATCCGCTTTTCGATGCCTTGCCGGCCGTCATGCCGCGAAAACATTTGCGCTGACGAGGCGCATGCTCGGAAATGACGCCGATGCCGAAGAGGTCGTTCAGGAGGCCATGATCCGTGTCTGGGTCAGCGCGCCACGCTGGCGCCCGGATGCAGCTTTCAGGACCTGGCTTTATCGGGTGAGCTTCAATCTTTGCCTGAACAGGCAGCGCCAAAAAGGTTTCGCCCCGCTTGACGAAGCCTGCGATCCAGCCGATCCCTCCCCATCCGCTGCCGAGGAGCTTGAGAGGCGCGAAACGGACAGGCTTGTCGCAACCGCGATCGCGAACCTTCCCGACCGGCAGCGGGCCGCTATCGTGCTCACTTACTACGAAGGATTAAGCAACGCCGAGACGGCGTCTGTGCTCGAAACCACGATTTCAAGCGTCGAGGCTCTTCTCGTCCGCGCGAAGAGAATGCTCCGCGCCGAGTTGGGCGCGAGACCCGATACAGCAAGCTGAGGAAGCCAGCATGAACCGCGACCGATTTCAAGACCTTCTCGATAGCCACGGCAGCGATCTCTTGGCATGGCCGGGGGCCGACCGGATTGCGGCTGAGCGCCTTATCGCGAGCGACCCAACTGCTGCGGAAGCGTTCGAGGAAGCGCGCCGCCTCGACCGATTGATTCAGCACAACCTCACCCGTGGGCAGTTTGGAGGAGGGAACGAGGAAATCGCTTCCCGCATTCTTGCTGGCCTTCCCAGAAAACTGCCGGCCCAGGAGAGACTAAACACAAAGGCGCCGGTTCAAGCGCGGCCCATCCGGCAGAAGCCAAAGCCATGGGCGTTTTTGCCAGCGCAAGGAGCCCTCCTGCGGCAGGTTGCAGCGCTTTCCTTCGCAGCGGCTCTTGGCGTCGCCTTAGGTCTGTTCTGGGCCCAGCAAAGCATGGTGGCCCGGCAGGATCTGGCGGCAGCCCCGGAGGAAGCCAGCGCAGACGTGACCGCTGTCCTCTTCCAAACAGACACCTCGATCGGAACATTCTGATGAGCGATCAAGAGACTGTTGTTTCAGAAGGGCGCCCCCGGCGCGGGCTCCTCCTGTGGTCCCTGGCCCTGAACGCCTTCCTGATCTGCGGCATAGCGGCGTTCTTATTGAGTTCCGCCTTGCACCAGCCGATGTCCCCGGGAAAAGGCGGCCCGGCGTACCAGTTTGAGAGGCTTGCCTCCCGCCTCCCGGCTGAGGATGCGAGCGTGCTTCGAACGGAATTTGGAAAAAAGTCCGAGGCCGTCGACGAAGCGCACACAGCGGCCCACCGCGCCCGGGACAACGTGCGGCTCACGTTGAGTGCTCAAACCTACGATGCAGAGGCTGCGCGCAAAGCAATGTCGGAGGCAGAAGCAGCGAGCCTCCGTCTCAATCAGCTGTTGCAGAATGTGATCGTATCCGCGGCAGCGAAAATGTCGCCGACTGGCAGGTCGAAGCTTGCGGATTGGCAGCCTGGGCCTCCCTCGCGGCAATAAGAGGATCTCGCCCCGTCCCCTAAAGGAGCGGATGCCACGGTTCAAGCCACCATTCTGCTATTGGCCCCGAGCGCCGTTTCTTGCATTCAAAAATTCCGCCAGCTACGAGGGTTGAGCGTTCCACTTGAAATCGTGAATCAGACCGCGCCTTGACCCACCGCTGCCCAAATAGACTTTGGCGCGCTCATCGTGTCGGGTAACTTTGCCGGGCCGTTCTGAGAAGGCGCGTGGAATTGGTTCTGTCTGAGCGTTCTTGTCAGCGCCGAGCCAGTCGCGCCAAGGCTGCCTTGACCCGCTGCACGGGTCAGAATTCGGCGCCAAGCTGCGGTCCGAGAGGGACGATACCGCTCGGATTGAGAGCGCGGATCGAGTAGTAGCCCTGCTTGATATGGTCGATGTTCACCGTCTCGCGGATCTCGGGCGCCGAAAGCATGCGCCTCAGATAGGCGGTCAGCGCGGGATAGTCGGCGATGCGTTTGCGATTGCATTTGAACAGGCCGTGATAGGCCACATCGAAGCGCACAAGGGTCACGAACAGACGGATGTCGGTTTCAGTAAGGCGCTCGCCAATGAGATACTTTCGGTTTTCCAGATGCCGCTCCAGTTCGTCGAGCATGGCGAAAACCGCTTCGTAAGCCTCTTCGTAGGCGGCCTGCGTGGTCGCAAAACCTGCGCGATAGACGCCATTGTTGAGCGACGGATAGATGCGCGCGTTCCATGCGTCGATCTCGCGCCGCAGCGCTTCCGGGTAAAGGTCGACGGCGTCGTCGGCCAGCGCCCCGAAACCGGAATTGAACATCCGCACGATGTCGGCGGACTCGTTATTGACGATGGCGCTTGTCTTGGCGTCCCACAGCACCGGGACTGTTGCGCGTCCGGTAAAGTGCGGATCGGCGCGTGAATAGAGTTCGTGGAGGTAAGTCGCGCCATTGAGCGTATCGCGGCCGGCGCCTGGGTGGTCCCCGAAACGCCACCCTTGTTCGGCGATCTGAGGCTCGACAATGGTGACGCCCACCGCATCATCGAGCCGCTTCAGTTTTCGCGCGATGAGCGTGCGAGAGGCCCAGGGGCAGATGAGCGCAGCATAAAGATGATAGCGGCCCGCCTCGGCCTTGAAGCCGCCGCGGCCGGTCGGCCCCGGCGCGCCATCGGGCGTAACCCAGTTGCGGAAACTGGAGGTTTGCCGGACGAAGCCGCCTTTGGCGTCGGTTGCCTGGACCGGATGCCAATCCGACCTCCATTGGCCGTTCACGAGCATGAATAAGCTCTCCTGCCGGTCAGGCGTTGTGCCATTTGACCCACGCCGCATAGCGATCCATCCAAGCCTGGAGGAACTCCCGGCTCCCGCCGCCGATTCTGCCATAGGCTTCGAACAGGCCGTCCTTCGCCTGGATGAAAGCCTCCGGCTGCCCGAGCGTCGGCGCATCGAGATAGGCGAGGATGTTCCGCAGATGCTGCTGAGCAAGCGACGTTCCAAGGGCGCCGATCGAAACGCCGATCACGCCGGCCGGTTTGCCCGACCACACGCTTTGCCCATAGGGCCGCGAGGCGTGGTCGATTGCATTCTTGAGGACGCCGGGAATGGAGCGATTATACTCCGGCGTCACGAAGAGCAGCCCCTGCGCCGAGGCGATGTCCGCCTTGAGCCGCTTGACCGAAGGCGCGGGCGAAGCCTCCTCGTCCTGATTGTAGAGCGGCAAATCCCCGATCTCGACGTCCTGGAATGAGAAATCGGCCGGCGCCATCTCAGCCAGGCCGGCGGCGAGGCGGCGGTTCAGCGAGTCGCGGCGCAAGCTGCCGACGATGACGGCGATCTTATAGGCGCTCATGATTGTGTTCCTGTTCCTGTTGAAAGGTCATACCGCTTCGCGCAGGAGCGCGCGAAGATCGAGATACTCGGTCGTCATCGCGATTGTTCCGTCTCCATTGCGAGGCCATTCGGCCTCGGGCCGGTCCCAGCAAAGTTCGACGCCATTGCCGTCAGGATCGCGCAGGTAAATCGCCTCGCCGACGCCGTGATCGGCGGCGCCCTCGATGGGAAAATCGGCGGCGAGCAAGCGCTTCAAGGCATCGGCCAATGCGGCTCGCGAGGGATAAAGAAGGGCGACGTGGTAGAGGCCAGTCGCCCTAGGCGGCGGCGCGGAGCCGCCTTTGCTTTCCCAAGTGTTCAGCCCGATGTGGTGATGATAGCCGCCAGCCGCGAGAAAGGCCGCCTGATTGCCGAACCGCTGCTTCAGCTCGAACCCAAGCACGCCGCAATAGAAGGCGAGCGCGCGGTCGAGGTCGGCCACTTTCAGATGCACGTGGCCGATGCGGACGCCAGGATTGATCGCGCGTGGCGTCAGGTGCGGTTCGATTGCTGGAAGAACTGGCGCGGTTTCAGTCATGGCGACCCTCTCAGTTGTTAAAGCGCGTGTTCAACGCGTTTCGGCGACGCCAGTCCGAAAGACGGCCGCCAGGCGAAGGCGCCGCCGCCAAGGAGCGCCTGCACACAGAGCGCTGCAATCCAGAAGACGGGGAATTCCCAGCCGCCGCCAGCGCCCGAGAAGACCCAGCCATTGCCAATATGCTGCAGCGTCGCGCCGATGAGGATGGGAAGCGCCATCAGCGAAATCACGCGGGTGTATGTCCCGAGAATAAGCAGAATGCCAGCGCCTATTTCGCCTGCGATAACAAGATAGGCGAACCAGCCGGGATAGCCGATGCTCTGGAAATAGCCGACCGTTCCCGGAACGGTAAAGGTGAGGACCTTGAGCAGAAGCCCGTGGGCCAGGAAGCGAACGCCAAGGCTGACGCGCAAAAGAAGCGCTGCATAAGGAGCAGTTCGTGTGTCGATCATGAGAGCCTCCGTTGAATGGACATGTCGCCTAGATGCCACTCAACGCGCCGATGGATAATTCCCTTTCTGGTGCTATCATCTCCCACCGACAGTGTGAGAGCGATGGGAAATGCTCGACCGTTTGACCGGAATGCAGGTGTTTGCGAGCGTGGCAGCTTTAGGCAGCCTGTCTGCGGCTGCACGCTCCCTCGGCATGTCGCAGACCATGGCGACAAAGCACGTGGCGGCCCTTGAGGCTCGTCTCGGCCTGAAGCTCATGCACCGGACCACGCGGCGGCTCACGCTGACCGAGGCGGGACGGACTTATCTCGATGCCGTCGAACGCATCCTTGGCGAGGTGAACGCCGCCGAAGCCGAAGCCGCCGCAGGCGCTGTCGAAGTCCGCGGCACGCTTCGTCTCAACGCGCCCGTCTCATTCGGCGTGCGAGAGATCGCTCCGCTAATCCCTCACTTTCTGCGAAACCACACCGGCATAACCATCGATCTCGGCCTCAATGACCGGCGCATCGATCTCATAGAAGAGGGTTGGGATCTCGCCGTGCGAATTGGGAACATGGAAGATACAAGCCTCATTGCGCGGAAGCTCGCCCCTTGCCGCACAGTTGTTTGCGCCGCACCCGCCTATCTCAAGGAAAAAGGCGCGCCAAGGACGGTTGATGAACTCGCATACCACAATTGCCTTGGTTACACGCTTTCGCGGAGCACTGGCGCAGGCCGTTGGCAATTCGGCGATGAGAAAAAAATCAGCGTACCGGTGAGCGGAAGCCTGAAAGCCAATAATGGCGATGCGCTTGTCGCTGCCGCGATTGCCGGACAGGGCATCGTTTGCCAGCCGATATTCCTGGTCGCTCGGGAGATCGCGGAAGGGCTGCTCGTCCCGCTCAGGCTCGATCGCCAACCGGCTCCCTTGGAAGGCATTTTTGCCGTGTACCCTCCAGATCGTCGACCGCCGCCCAAGGTTCGCACCTTTATCGATTTTCTTGTCGAGCGCTTTGGCGCGGTTCCCCATTGGGACCGCGTCGCCGAGTCTGAGATAATGCTGAGCGATTGAGGCATAGAACACAGAAGCGCTTCCAAGGCGATTGAGCGATCTTGGTGAGATATCCGGGCTATCGAATTTCAAAAGTCCAAGGGTCGTTGATGGCCCCAAGGGTGAGTTCTGCTCGGAATGGAGGTTTCCGCTCCACCCCCACTTTCAGATATCCACTTGCTCAGCAATCGACTTCGAGTGGGATCGCGCCAAGGCAGCCGCCAACTTCAAAAAGCACGGCGTAAGGTTTGAGCACGCGGTTATCGCCTTCGAGGATCCGTTCGCTCTTGTCGAACTCGATGAGAGCGAAGACTACGGGGAAGACCGCTTCCTGCTAATGGGCCGTGTTGGGGACGGCATATTGGTGGTTGTGTACCGAACGCGAAGAGCGTGTTCGCATTATTTCGGCGCGCGAGGCGACAGACTATGAAAGACGAAACTATTATCGTGCGGCGCAGGAGGACTGACGGGAAGCTTGTCCGGGAACTTGCCGATGGCCGGGAAAAAGCGCTGCCAGATCCTGGACCGCTCCCTAAGCAAAGTGACGAGGTCATAGAAGCCGCTGCCCTTTCCGATCCCGACAACAAGCCGCGCACGCCGGAACGCGAGAAGAAGCTGCGGCGCATCCCTCAGGTGAGAGTGATGCGACGGGCTTTGGGGCTCACTCAGGAGGAGTTTGCCGCTCACTTCCATATCCCTCTCGGCACGCTTAGTGATTGGGAACAAGGCAAGAGCGAACCCGACACCTGCGCGCGAGCCTATCTTAAGGTGATCGCGCGAAATCCCAAGGCCGTCACAGATGCGCTTGAGAGCGCACCGTGACAGAACGGGGCGACCAAGCCTTGCCGACCCTACCGGAAGCGGAAGATAAAGCTGCCGCGCCCGAGAAATCCCAGCCTGGCCAACGCCATTTCTCGCACTTGCAAAAATCTTTACGGCTGCTGAAGGATTAGCGGCCTCGCTTATTTTCCTGAATAAACGCCCCACCTGACCCGGAGCGCCATCGCGGTCGCAAAAATTCCTTCGGCTACTGGAGGTAGAGCAGACTCGCTGAATCCGCTTGGAAAACCGTCACTTATGACCCGGAGCGGCGAACTCGACCCGGGCCAGGATCAGTCCGCTCATGCTGGACAACAGCGGAAGCGATCTATCTCCCGGCTCCACCCTCGCCGACGAGCACGAACGGCGCCCAAAAGGCGGGATGCGTCTCTTCGTGCGCGCCGCCGTCGATAAGCGCGAGCATGGATTGGCGCATCGCCTCCGCGCGGCCCATGGCCTTGTCCGCCGCAAGCCGGCGTATGGCGCCGGTTATGAGCTTGACGGTGGCGTCCGAATTCACCTCCCAATGCGAGACAAGGAGCGCGCGCGCCTGCGCATAGATGAAGGCGCGCGCAAGGCCCGATAGCGCCTCGGCGCCTTTTGCGCCGCCGGCGGCCGTGTTGCAGGCCGACAGGATCACCCAGTCGGCGTCGAGCTTCAGGCCGGCGATTTCGGACGCGGTGAGATAGCCATCGTCACCCTCGCTCGGGCTTTCGGGGGGCGTCAACAGCAGGCCCGGCTCGGCATTGCCCGTAACTTGCCCCGCCAGCGCGCCATGGGTGGCGAAATGAACGATGCGATAGCGAGCGAGTTCGCCCGTCTCGCTCAGGCGCTTCACTTCGCGCTCGGTGGCGCGGGCGCCGAGCCGGATTTCGGCCAGATCGGCGTTCACGTCGCGGGCGACGGCGCAAAGTTCATCAGCGGTCTCCGGCAGCGGCGCCTGCATACGCAGGAAATCGGCGTCGGCGAGTTCGCCGCGCGTTTGAACCTGCGCCACCCCGCGTCTTATTCCAACGAGAGCGGCGAAGCGCTGCCAAGGCGTCTCGGGGCAACGCTGTTTGTCGCGGGCGAGCTGGGCGCGCTTCTTGAAATAGGCGCCGAGCTGCTTGTCGCTCTGGTCGCCGTCGAGGAGCGGGTTGCCGAAGCCAATCATCGCGCGCGTCGCCGCGCTGGGCCGCGCGACGCGCCGCAGCGCCTTCAGCGAGGAAACGGCTGGCAGCACGGTGAGCGCATGCTCGCGGATGAGCCAAGGGGCGGAACGGTGATCGCCGCTTTGAGACGCCGCCGTCAACAGCACCTGGAACGGCAATTGCGTGAGCGGTCCGGATGGCACGATAAGGAGGCTTTTACCCTTGATTAAATCCTCCACCTGGCCAAACAGCGCTTCGTAGAGCTTATGGGCGCGGGCCAAATCGAAGGGCGGCGCCTTGCCGTCATTCCGGTCTTTGTATGTGTAATTTTGGCCGGCAAGTTCCGCACAGGGCTGGTCGTCCCACGCCGCGTCGTCGAGGCCGCAGCGCAGCGCCTGCACTTCGCGGGAGAGGGCCTTCGTGCCCAAATCGGAACGCTCCCAGCGCATATCGGTCTTGGTCACGACCCAGATAAAGGTCTCCTCCGGCGTGGGCTTCCATTCCCGTGTATCGAGGAAAAGCACCAGCGCCTCGTTGGGAAGAAGCTGAGCCTGCGCATCCTCGACGCTGATTGGCGCGGGACTGGCGAGGGAGGCGTAATCGGGGAATTTGTCCTTCAGGATGCCGTCAATCTCCCCGATGCGCGCCTCGATCGAGGTAAGCCGGGCCGTGTTCTCGGCCTCGCCTTGGGCGTTGCGTTTATCCGGCGTCTTGGCGAGCCATTCGTTGCGCAAGCCGTCGCGCTTCTGCCATTCCGCGACGAGATCCTGGCGCTCGCGCGCCAGCACAGCGAGCGCCTTATCCCGCGAGGCGCCACGCGCCGCCATTTGCGCCAGCGATTTTGCCGCCTCGGAGCCGGCAGCCCATTGCGCTATCTCGAACGTCTCGCGCGCCGCGGGTGCGCCGGGCGCCTGGCCTTCGCTCGCGAGGCGACTCACCGCCTTTATGAGACCCAGAAAGTGATTGCTCGCGCGATCCGCCTCGCTTTTCTTTTCGCCGGTCAGGGCTTGCCCGGAATCCTGCGCGCTGCGCTGCTCCCGCTCAGCGATCGCGGCAGCGCTACGCCGCCACAATCGGGCGGCGCCTGCCCAGTCGCCCAGTTGGAAATCAAGCCATGCCAGATTGTAGAGACTGCCAAGCGTATAGGGATGCGCCTTGCCGAGCACCCGCTGCTGGACCTCGAGCACGCGCTTATAAAGGGGCTCTGCCTCCGCATAGCGGCCCTGGTCTTGATAGAGCACAGCCAGGTTGCTGCGGCTCCCGAGCGTGTCGGGATGCTCCTTTCCAAGCACGCGCTCGCTGGCCTCGATCGCACGTTTATAAAGCGGCTCGGCATCCGCGTAGCGGCCCTGTTCACGATAGAGCAACGCGAGATTGTTAAGGCTGCCCAGAGTTAGGGGGTCCTCGGGGCCCTTTACCCTCTCAAAGCCCTGAAGAGCGCGCTTGTATAGCGGCTCTGCGTCCGCGTAGCGGCCCTGCTCCCGATAGATATTCGCCAGATTGGTGAGGATTTGAAGCGTGTTCGGATTCTCGGGGCCCAACACCCGCTCGCGGGCCTGAAACACGCGCTTATAAAGCGGCTCGGACTTATCGCCCGAGTTTACTTTCTCCGCGCCGAAACGCTGTGCGAAAATTCTTCTGATGGCCGGTACGAAGGATGTGCCGCCCGGTGAGGAAAACCCGGTCGATGGCGTCCGCCGGAATCCCGGCCTTCGCCGAAATCGCCAACCAAAACGGTGGAGGCCTGCGTCTGTTTATGTGCGTAAAAATAGGCGGCGGCTATGGGCTCCATAACATGATGGATTTCATCAAAGCCGAAGCGCTTGAACGCCGCCTCGTAGCGCCGTTGCGCGAGCGCCGCGTCCGGACTAAGGCCAGCAAATTTTACCGGCCTTCCAATCAAGCCGGCGTGGTAAAGACGCAGACCTCCGGGCGCGCGAAATCACCTGCTCGAAGAACGCGGCCAGGATGTCTTCAAACCGATAACGCCTTCCATAGACCTGGGTGTGCTGGAAGGCTGGATTTGCGGCATACATTCTATAGCCTCTCTCTGCAAGGGCGGCGGGAGTGGGAAAGGGTGCGCTCGGACGTAACAAAAAAATGTCGCGCTCACGCAATCTCAAGTTTGATTGCTATTGGGTTGCATCCCATGGCATATCAAGATGCTTAAAAAGCCACCCTCGGCAACTCTGATCCGAAGGCTCGCTTCTGGCTTTGTGTACTAATTTCGACTGGGGGATTGCATCGCCGAACGATGTAAAAAAGATATATGACTCAATTTGATAGAGTGCTTGCGGAAACGCAGAAATTTCTATTTGACAATCAAGCGCATTATTTACGCCTCGTGAAACTGGTAAAAGCCTATCTTCAAGAACGTATTGTTCCGCTTCGATGGAGTACAGAAGCAGTTTTTTTTGCTTACTCCCGCAGGGACTATCCGGGTCAGTCCGGAGAAATAAAGGATATAAACCGCTTAACAGCTAAAATTGTAAAATTTAAAGAAAGAGATCCGGCTGCGTGGAAAGATAAGGGAGCAGCCCATGTTCACGATATTGTTGCGTGTCGTGTGCTTGTTTATTATAGATCTCAAATTAGTAGAGTTGTCGACGAGATAAAGCGATCTGTCGAAGCCTACGATTTCTCAGTTGTCGATGAAGTTTATCGTGATAAATTAGGATACCATGCTCATCATCTTATTTTAAGATGCAATCGCTTAGATCTAAGAAACTTTTTATGCGAAGTCCAGGTTAAAACGATCCTGCACGATGCGTGGAGTTGCAAAACGCATGACTTCATCTACAGACCGTCCAACACTCTGAGCCGCCACGCTAGGGAGCTGATGCAAAGCATGGGCGACAGTATAGAAGCGCTGGAGGTGCAAAGCGAAAATCTGAGGCTTATGGTCAATAAAGAGTGGATGTTTGAAAAGAAACTTCGTCGCGCGGCGCGGACCGCTGCGCTCGATAAGCTTGCCGATAGGGAATTTACGGACCCCGATCTCACTCGACACTGTAGAGAATTTCATGGACGGATCACTGAGTTGGCTAATATATTTTCGATTTGTTCGATAAGAGATATCAGTCTGAAGACGATTGTAAACGATATTGAATGCATGCGGCAGCAGAACGGCATTGAGCCTGCGTTCCAGCTTATGCTGCTTCTTGCGTCGATTCGAGAGGCAAACGATCTCAATCGTATCGCTCTTCAGTACATGGAAGATTGGATAGCAGATAAGGGCAAGACAGGCAGCGAGGCGGCATTCTGGAAATCGAGCATCCTGTACATGATCGGCGAAAGAGACAACGCCATCTCCGTTATTCGCACTTATCTGAGAATGTCTCAAGGGAGTCCCGACGGTGACGATACCACGGTCTGGTACTTGAAGTTCAATCTGCTCAATTACCTGATCGACGGCGCGATGCAAACCGAAACGTCGCAGTTTCTGGCGGAGTGCGAAAGATTGCGGTGCGAACTCAACCTCGATTTTCTTGACAGCGCACACGAAAACTTCCGCGCGGTTCAAGACACGCTCGGCGCATTCCTTATCGCTTTTGCGCAATCGGAAGAGGAGATAGAGGCTGGTATTATGAAGTGCAGAAACGCTTACGATAGTTCTGCCGAAGACAAAGCTGGCGTCGCTTTTCAAAAGCTCCACGAGCGAATGGGCTATTCCAAGCTTTTGAAAAGCGAGTTCGGCAGCGCCCTACTTTAAAAAAGGGAAGTTGGAAGTATGATCGGTCCGCGCATCTTTTTTCCCGTTGTCTGAAGCTAAACGTTCGACGCAGCACCTCCGCCGAACTAGGTTCCGATTTGTGCTTATCCGTCAAGGGGCGCTACTCAAGATGAACTGTTTTTTTCTTGGGATCGCTGTCCCGGTATGTGGCCAAACCACACCAGACCGACAAATTGGAAGCCAGTTACATAGCCCCGGAATCGGCAAAACGCAAGGCCTCATTTCACCTAATACTAGCAATGCCTTAACCGGGAGGTAGCAGACCACCTCCTCGCGCGAACGGTTCTCATATAAGATGCGGTCCTGGCCCGCTCTTGCGTTCGAGTTCCTCGACGGTCCGGCGAAAAACCGCGGCCGGAACATCCGGCGTCTCGGCGGCGGCTTCATCGAGACGGCTCCGGATCGATTCTATGACGTTGCGATCGCTTTCTATAGTGTCCGGGGCAAGAGTCTTCGCCACTTCGATTTCCCTTCGAATCGAGCTGTAAAGCGCAGCGGCTCTGATATGTCTTTCAGCAGCTTCCGAATAGCGCATGATAGTCTGAATCGTTGTTAAAGCGGCGGCTATGAGCCCCGAAACGCCCAATGCTAAATCCAAAGTGTCGCCGCGCAAATTCAGCCACGACCCGACATTAAGAACCTGCACAAGCTGAAGGCCGAGCCCGGCCGTCATAAGGGCAGCCAGAATGCCAAGACCATCGTTGAGCTGTGAGAAACGCTTAGCGGCTCGATAGTGGGCGAATTGCGCCTCGCGCGCCCTACGATACCATACATCCAGAAGTGCGCGTACATCGAGTTGCTGTACAGTATGCCCCTTGTCACCGCCATTCACTTTGTTGCTCGGGACGTGAGCGGAAACTCTTTGGGAAGCTTCATCCCTTCAGCCCCAACGCCCGAATGGCAGCCTCATTGCGGCTGCGGATGCCACGGCAGCGGATGGACGTTGCGGTCCTCTCCAAAAGGCTGAGAAAACGATGGCGAGAAAAAACCAGGTCAAAATATTGACGCCCACGAAAACAATTAGGTTCGGCTCCAAAAAAATATCTACCCAAACGGTGAACTTTTCAGATGAAACGAGGTGGCCCAACTGATCGCGAATGCTCTGAACACCCAGCAGTAAGTCTCGCATCGTTATTGTGAAGTTCATTGCGAAGTACGTATATAAAGCATTCGAAAGAAAAATCGTTAATACAAACGCCAACAGGCTAGAAAGAAACCTCATAGCCCTGCTCCCACAACCCGAAAGCGTGACGGTGACAAACCAGTTGCATTCGTCAAATCTGCATTCGTGGCTGTTGCCTCGCTTTCATAGCCTGTTCCCACATTCCGTCATCGGCCGCTTTGATCCGGGTCATAAACTGTCGCGTTTTCAAGGTCCGCACCCGCATGGCCTAGCCGTTCGGCCTTGGTAACCGCGTTCGAGAATGCCCAAGCGCGGTTGTGAATACACCCGGTCACAGTCTCCGCGAGGCCTTCCTCGAAAGTCTTGACCGGCTTCCAGCCGACATCTAGCGTGATTTGCGGCATTCCTTTCTTCAGTTAAGCCTGCCATAAGCTGTGCGCCCCCGGCTTCCCCTTCGCTGACGGCGTATTGAGCCGTGCCGAAACCCGGTTCATGCTGTGGCGAACTCGCGTTCTGCTTCCCTCAAATTGCGACGTAAGGCGAGAAATGTGTGCCAACGCTCCATTTCGGCTTAGGCGGCATCGGGGGCGGGGGGAACGCGAAATGTCGATCCCGGCACGCCGTTGTGTTTTCAGCAGCCTTTCTTTTCCGCCAAGAAGCCGTCAAGCTCCCGCGCTTCACTCCCTTCGACAAATGATTTGTAAAAGACTTGACCGCCCCATCCGTTTCGACAAGAATATTGTCGAAAGGAGGCGGCGTGAACATTCACGAGCTTACCGCTGTCACTGGCGTACCGGAGCGTCAAATCCGCTATTTGATCGCCGAAGGGTTCATTCCCTCGCCACGTGGGGGCCGCG
Organism: uncultured Alphaproteobacteria bacterium; assembly: GCA_963748525.1. Taxonomy (GTDB): domain Bacteria; phylum Pseudomonadota; class Alphaproteobacteria; order Rhizobiales; family Rhodomicrobiaceae; genus Rhodomicrobium. The sequence goes on along the minus strand of CAVVJJ010000005.1, from coordinate 18,856 downwards.
CTCGCGCGACCTACGGCGACGATCATGTCGCGGCCATCCGCCGGTACAACGCTTTGCGGGAGCTTGGGTTTCCGCCGGCGGCGATCAAGTTGCTCCTGGAAACCGGGGAAGGCGCGCCCTTTCCCGTCGCGCCGGGCGTCACGCTTGTCGTCGATCCGGCGCTGATTGGCAGCGGCGTTCGCGTCGAACCGCTCGCCACACGCGTCGCCGAACTGTTGAACGATTTGCTGAGGGAGGGGAGCCGTGCCCCGGATGACGCCGCAGAGCATGATTGATCCGTTACACGCCTTCGTCGCCGGCGCGTTTGTCCGCGGCGGCCGGCAGCCGCTGCCGCTCGCCTCCACCCGGTTTGAGGTGCTGATCGAGGCAGGCTTTGCCATTGTCGCCACGACGCGCCTTTTCCGGAATGCGGAGGCCAGCAGCTTTCATGGGTTACTCCGTACAGAATTTTCGGCCATGTGCAGGCCAGGTACGGAATAACGATGCACGATTGTGTACCTAGGGTCATCGGCGTGAGTTTTGGGCTGGAATCTCGAAAAACTCAGTCTGCCAGAGGCCACTTTGTTTTTTTGATAAGTCTCACATAGTTCTCGAGGTCCGCGCGCACAGCCTCCACATGCGCTTCTATACCTCCGTCGAGAAAATGCCCTGCCACCCCATTATCGCATTCTCGGGAAGCGCAAGGAGAATGGCTTTCACGAAATCAATAAAGGAAGAAACGCGCCGCACCTCTTTTTCATTGTAACCAGAGGTTATCTTATTCTCGAAAATTTGCGAGAGTTCTGCGATAAAAAATCTGATTGCCGTATCAGGCTTCGGGCCCTGATTCCCCTTCTTCGGGCACTGAGCGACGGCGCTTTTCGATGCACTTTGAATACGCGCTATCACTTGATCTACCGGCGCGATAGAAGCAGAAGCATCAAACGGCTTGTAAAAATCAAGAAGAAATGAATATTTTTTCGATGATCCAAGCGTCACAGCTTACGATAAACTCTATATCTCTAGCAATGGTTTTGGAGGATGAGCGGATACTCTTGAGGCGTTTGACCAGTTCTGTTCTGTCTTTACCATCCAATTTTAGGCGCTCGCGGTATTCTTCCTTCGTTTCCACATAGGGCTTTCTTGCAAGAAGTCTTAGGGACGCCTTGATAATAATGTCCCGATCAGCAACAGACAGTTTGCGTTTCGCAAATTTCGCCAGATCTTGAAAAAACGGACACCAGCGGCGGCTGGGAAAGGCTTCGTGAAACAGCTCGACCAGACGGTACAAAGCAGGCTTGGCTGAAGCAGAAGGCAGCTTTGGCATGGCGCTATCCTGAGGCGCTTTCCGACGATAAGGGTAAGGGACAGCGGGGCAAACAAGGGCCAGACCGGCCGCGTTTTTATTGAAAATAGCTCCAATCAGGTCAATAGCGTCTTAAGCCACGGGCGTGCCGAGCTTTGCCTTCGCCTTGTCGCCGCGGCCGGCGGGTCACCAGTGACATGGCGTCGTCCCCTTTCGCGTGCTGTCCTACGCCTTGGTCATAAAGCGCGAAAGCGAACCTGTGGCTTGAGGCTGTTTTAGACGATCGAGATTTCCGCTTTGGAACCCGAGGTCGTGTGAGAAGTCCAGCTTCAGAATAGCGATTGCGCCTAAACTTCTCCTCGCCAAAGTGGCGAGGAGAACTGATGACGAGCTTTGTGAGCGGGGCGGATCGCACTCAGGGAACGATGTTTCCGGCGCAGCTGGAAGACTATGTCGCCGAGGATAATCCTGTTCGGGTGGTCGATTTCTTCGTGGATCAGCTTGATCTCGGCCAGCTGGGCTTCTGGCGCGTTCATCCGAAGCTGATGGGAAGGCCCGCTTACGATCCGGCGGTGATGCTGAAGCTCTACGTCTACGGATACCTCAACCGCGTTCAGTCCAGCCGCCGGCTTGAGCGGGAATGCCAGCGCAACGTCGAGGCGATGTGGCTGACGGGCTGCCTGGCGCCGGACTTCAAGACCATCGCCGATTTCCGCAAGGATAATGGCCCGGCCATCCGCAAAGTCTGTCGCGAGTTCATCGTGGTCTGCGGGCGGGCAGGCCTGCTCACGGCCACAACGGTCGCCATCGACGGAAGCAAGTTCAAGGCAGTCAACTCGCGCGACCGGAATTTCACGCAAGCCAAGGCGGCCAAGCGGCTGGAGCAGATCGAGGCGAGCATCGAGCGCTATTTGTCTGAGCTTGAAACCGCCGACCGCCAGCCCTCGACGCCCGAAATCAAGCGCGCGCGGCTCAAGGGCAAAATCGACAGGCTGAAGCAGGAAATCGAGCGCGTGAAAGGGATCGAGGCGCAGCTTGCGAGCGCCAAGGACACACAGATTTCGCTCACCGATCCCGACGCGCGCTCGATGCAAGGGACAGGCAAGGCGACGGGGACCGTCGGCTACAACGTGCAATGCGCCGTCGAGACGGAGCATCACCTCATCGTCGCTCACGAAGTCACCAACGCTGTCAATGACCGTCACCAACTCTCCAGCATGGCCGGGCAGGCCAAGGAGGCCCTTGGCGCCGAAGCCATCGAGGCCCTCGCCGATCGCGGTTACTACGACGGCAAGGAAATTCTTGCCTGCGGGCAAGCCGGCGCGACGGCGTATGTGCCCAGATTTTCAACCTCGGGGTCTAAGGCCGAGGGGCGTTTCGGCAAGCAGGACTTCGTCTACAAAGCGGACGAGGATGTCTATCTTTGCCCCGCCGGCCAGCGCTTGACCTATCGTTACACCAACGAAGAAGACGGCAAAGTCTTGCGGAGCTACTGGGCGACGGCCTGCTTAACCTGTCCGCTGAAAGGAAAATGCACCACAGGCAGGGAGCGCCGCATCAAGCGCTGGGAGCATGAAGCCGTTCTGGAGGCCGCCCAAGACCGGCTGGACCGGCGGCCGGACGCGATGACCGAACGGCGCAGCACCGCGGAACATCCGTTCGGAACCCTTAAGTTCTGGATGGGTTCGGCGCACTTCCTGATGAAAAGGCTGGGCAATGTCAGGACAGAGATGTCTCTCCACGTCCTGTCCTACAACATGAAGCGCGCCATGAATATCCTCGGCGTGTCAAAGTTGCTTCAAGTGATGCGAGTATGGAGCCAGGAAAAGGCAAAATCGCTGCTCGCCGGGGCCTGTAACACCGCGCCGAAGGCTCTCATCTGCTTCTCATAGCCCATATCGGCCCAAAATGACCCGCTCAGACTGGCGTAACCACTTGTGGTCCCGTCCAGCCAGAAACTGACGACTTCTCACACGACCTCGTACCCGAAAGCGGAAAGAAACGCATAAGAGGCGGGAGGCTCACAGATGACCCGTTCCGGCTACTTTTCGCGATGCAAAAGAAACGCAACGGCATTGCAAGGACTTCGGTCAGGGGATTGCACTGCTGAATGTGAAGTCGAGAGACGGCTGGTCGCCGTCGGACCTATTCCACGACGCGCCCCTGCGGCGGCAATTGAAGCGCCAAAGGCGCCATCCTTGCGGCGCCGCATAGAGATATAGACCTCTGCCGCCGGTCACTTATAGGCCGTTCGCGGGGTTCGAGCAGGCGTACGCCTCAGCAACATGAAACGTCCCTCTAATACCGTCGCCAATACCGTCAGAGGGGCGGGACGGCAAGCGACCGCGTGGCATAGCCTGTGACGCCCGCTGAAAAACATGAGGTGAGGGGCGGTGACAGGTCGCCCGGAAAAACTGCCTCCAGGGCGGAGTGGCTCCCCTTCGTCACTCGATATCGAACCATGTGCCTCGCGCCAAGCGCTGATTTCCGGCGCATTCTGGAAGATGTTCGCGAGTTTGGCCTTGCGGCATAACCGCCTCGCTTAAGAGTGTTTAGATATCAGTTGACGGCGACGAGCGAATTGAGTGTAGAGTGCCTCATAAACAGGTAACGGGAGAAACCAGCATGTCAGGGGAGAAGTTTGGCGCGTTCATCCGGGCGCGGCGTGAAGAAAAGGAGATCGGCTTGCGCGAAATGGCGAAAATGATCGGCGTGAGCCCGACCTATGTTTCCAAGGTCGAGCGCGACGAGTTTCCGCCGCCCGCCGAGGACAAGGTTCGGTTGATTGCCGGGGTGATCGGCTGCGACGTCGATGAGCTTCTGGCACGGGCGGGCAAGGTCGCCACTGATCTTTCGGACATCATCAAGCGCAATCCGGTCGAGGTCGCGGCGCTACTGCGGACAACCAAGGGCCTGACGGCGGATGAACTCACGCGGCTGGCCCGCGAGGCGCAGAAGTCGAAGGACAAGTGAACGCCTGAACGGCGGTGAAGTTTGAAACGATGCAGATGAGGATGAAAACGCGATGGGATTGAAAGTTGCCTATATGTCCGATGAGGCGATCGAGAAGGACGCGCAAGCGCTCCTTGCCGACTACGCGCGGGAACGCGGGATGCCGATCGAAGCGCCGATCCCGATCGACGACATCATCGAAAAGCACCTCAAGATCGGCATCGAGTTCGACGACACGCACCGGCTTTTCGGCGTGCCGCGTTCCGGCATCGGCTTCGATCCCGATATCCTCGGCGCGATCTTCTTCGACCAGAAGCGGATCGTGATCGACGAAAGCCTCGATCCCGACGTCAATCCAGCCAAGGAAGGGCGCTATCGTTACACGACGGCGCATGAAATCGGCCATTGGCGGCTTCATCGCGGATTGTTCGGCAAAGACCCGGCGCAGACATCGCTTCTCGAACCGAATGCCGCGCCGAGCGTCGTTTGCCGAACTAGCCAGGCGAAGGAGCGGATCGAGTTTCAAGCCGATCTGTATGCCTCCTGCGTGCTGATGCCGCGCAAACTGGTGTTCGCCGCCTGGGATAAGGCTTTCCCCGACCGCAAGCGGCGGGTGCTTCAACCCGCGACGCCGATCGAGCATCCCTTCGTCGAAATCGCCCGCTTCGAATGCCGCATTCCCGGTGCCGAGTTCACGGAAACCGACGATCAGGCTTTGGACAGTTTTGCCAAGCCGTTCGCCGAAAAGTTTCTCGTCTCGCCGATCGCGATGCGCATTCGCCTCGAAAGGCTTGGGCTTTTGCACCGCACGGTGCCGTTGCAGCGCCTTCTCACCGATGGCGCGTGAACCCCTTTTTTGAGGAGATCGTCAAGTGTCAACTGAACGAAGACAAGCCACGACACAGGAGCGGCAACCCGCCGCGTTCGAGACGCGCGACTTCTATCTCGCCTGCTTCCTGCGCTGCTCGGGCTACGAACTTCAGGGCCTTCGTGCCGAGGGCGCGCGCAAGGTCTTCGTGTTTCGGGATCGCGCCTCGCGTCGTGATGACGTGATGGCCTTTTACGGCGACGCGACCAGCGTTCGCCCTTTGGCTTTCGCCGCCGCCATCAAGGACATGAAAGGATTGCTCCACAATGGCTGAACCGCAAGACATGGCCCCGTTCCAGCGCGCCAAGAGCGGGCAGGTCCGCGAAGCCCTCGACCGGCTCGAAGGGCTTGTCGTCGATGGCCTGAAGCACGGCTTCTTCGACTACTCGATCGCCTGCGAGGTCGCAAACGGCGGCAAGCGGCAACTCGTGATCCGCGCTGGCAAAAGCCACAAGTTCACGATCCCCGAACATGAGGTGCCGCGCTAGACGACACCAAGCGGCGATCCCTGAGACGGGGACGCCAGAAGATGCAAATCCCTTTGGGCACAACGTCATCGGTGGGAATCCGAGACCGGAGGCCAGGAGCACGGAGCGGCTGAACCGCCCGTGAGGTCTTCGATGAAACGTCTCGACGCTGCAAACGACAACGAAATGGGTCGGCAGATCGCTCGCACCCGCGAAATCTGGCAACCGCGCATGGGCCGCGACCTCAACGATGAGGACGCGCGGCAAATCCTTCATTCCGTTACCGGCTTCTTCGGCGTCCTCGCCGAATGGCGCCGCGCCGAATTGTTCGCCGCCGCGATTGATTGCGCCGCGCCGATCGAACCGAACGATGGCGAGGTGCGCCATGACCGCTGAAACCATCGCCAAAGCCCTTGGCGGGCACCGGGCGGGCGCAACATGGATGGCGCGATGCCCGGCCCATGACGATTTAAGCCCGAGCCTTGCGATCAGCGCGGGACCGAACGGCAAAGTGCTGGTGCGCTGCCACGCCGGTTGCGACCAGCGTGACGTGATCGCCGCCCTTTCAGAGCGCGGCTTGTGGGACGCGACCGGCAAACGCCCTGGCAGCATTGTCCGAAAGCACCGGAAGAACCTTGAGCGCGAACCCGATCCTGATGCCAAGGCGCGCACCGAGGCGGCGCTTGCGATCTGGCGGGCCTCGCAAGACATCGCGGGCTCGCTCGGCGAAACCTATCTCCGATCGCGCGGGATCGCGCCCTCGCTGCTGCCAAGTTTGCGTTTCCATCCCGGCCTGAAGCACGCTTCAGGCGGCGTCTGGCCTGCCATGGTGTCGCTGGTGCTGCACGGCGAAACCGGTTCGCCGATCGCCATTCATCGTACTTTCCTTGCCCGCGACGGTCACGGAAAAGCGCCTGTCGATCCGACGAAGATGATGCTTGGGCCTTGTCGTGGCGGCGTGGTTCGCCTGGGCGAAACCGGCGACGTGCTGATGGTCGGCGAAGGGATCGAGACCTGCCTTGCCGCGATGCAGGCGACCGGCAAACCGGCATGGGCGGCGCTTTCAACCTCGGGCCTTCGCTCGCTCGATCTGCCGCGCGCCATCGTCGAGGTGATCGTGCTCGCCGATGGCGACGAACCCGGCGAAGCGGCGGCGCAGCACTGCGCCCGGCGATGGCAACGCGAAGGGCGAAACGTTCGGATCGCCCGCGCGCCAAGCGGCATGGATTTCAACGATCTGCTCAAGGCCCGCAACCCCGCATTCACGGAGGGCGAGCAATGAGCGCCGACAACATTCTTGAACCGGAAAGCCTGATCCTCGATGCCATCGAGGCTGCCGAGGCTATTCCCGATCCGCTGGCCGGGCTCGTCGAGCAGACTGCTACCGATCCCGGCGCGCCGTTCATGCCGGAAGCCCTGGGAGCGCTTGCGGCGCTGAAGCAGGACAACCGCGCCGCCTTCGAGGCGCTGCGTTCGCAACTCAAGAAAGCCGGAGCCCGCGTGACGGCGCTCGATGACGCCATCGCCGAGGAGAACGGCGATCAAGGCGGGCGCGGGCCGACGCAAGCCGACATCCTGATCGACCTCGCCCAATCCGTCGCCTTGTTCCATACACCAGACGGCAGCGGCTATGCCGACCTAGACATCAACGGCCATCGCGAAACCTGGCCGATCCGCGCCAAGGGCTTCCGTCGCTGGCTGGCGCGGCGCTTCTTTGAGGAGACGGGTGGCGCGCCGAGTTCGGAAGCGCTGCAATCGGCGCTGAACGTCATCGAGGCCAAGGCGCACTTCGATGCGCCCGAACGGCAGGTGCATATCCGCGTCGGCGGGCTCGACGGGCGGCTCTATCTCGACCTCGGTGACGAGGCATGGCGCGCGATCGAGATCGACGCCACCGGCTGGCGCATCGTTGACAATCCGCCCGTTCGTTTCCGGCGCGCTTCCGGCATGAAGGCGATGCCGATACCGGTAGGCGGCGGCTCGATCGAAGCCTTGCGCCCGTTCCTCAATGTGCAAACCAACGCCGATTTCGTGCTGGTGGTCGCCTGGGCTTTGGCTTGTCTGCGCAATCGCGGTCCCTATCCGGTGATCGTCTTGTCGGGCGAGCAGGGTTCGGCGAAATCGACCTTCTCGGCGATCCTGCGGGCGCTGCTCGATCCCAACACCGCGCCCTTGCGGGCCTTGCCGCGCGAGGATCGCGACCTGTTCATCGCCGCAAGCAACGGCCATGTGCTCGCCTTCGACAATGTGTCGGGCCTTCCCGCCTGGATTTCGGACACGCTTTGCCGCCTCGCCACGGGCGGCGGCTTCGCCGTTCGCCAGCTTTACTCCGATCAGGATGAAGTGCTGTTCGACGCCGCAGCGCCCGATGATCCTGAACGGCATCGAGGATATCGTCACCCGGCCCGATCTGGCCGATCGCGCCTTGTTCCTGACGCTGGAACCAATCCCGGAAGAACGCCGTCGCCCCGAGGCAGGAATTATGGGCAGCGTTTGAGGCCGAACGCCCGCGCCTCCTGGGCGCGCTGCTCGATGCGGTGGCGAAGGGCTTGCCGAATCTGCCGGCACCAAGCTCGACAAGCTGCCGCGCATGGCAGACTTCGCCCTGTGGGCGACCGCCTGCGAAACGGCGTTTTGGCCCTCGGGCACGTTCTGGTCGGCCTATTGCGGCAACCGTGACGAGGCGGTGGATGGCGTGATCGACGCCGATCCGATCGCCGCCACTATCGGGCCTTGATGCAGGCGCGGACGGAGTGGACGGGGACCGCCTCGGACCTTCTGGGTGCCCTTGCCGAAATGGCGGGCGAGCGTGTCGCCAAGTCGAAGACCTGGCCCGATAGCCCTCGGGCGCTGGCGGGCCGCCTGCGCCGGGCGGCGACCTTCCTGCGCAAGATCGGCATCGAGATCGGCTTCGAGCGTGAAGGGCGGGCACGGACACGGATGATCCGCATCACCACGACCGGGCAACCTGTTGCGCCAGAAACCCGAGGGGCTAGACCGTCCGCATCGTCCGCGACGTCCGCCGATCCGGTGAAACCCAATATTGGCAACGGCTTTGAAAGCCGAAAACTGCGGACGGTCGGCGATCCAGCGGACGGTTCACCGGGCGAAACCGCCGCAACCGTCCGCGCCAACCCGTTGAAAAACATGATTGAGACCGATGCGGACGGTGCGGACGACATTCACCCGCTCCATTCCGCGCCGGAAAACGCAGGCTGGAGGGCGCGGCTATGAGCGCCGTTCATGCCCTGAAGCTCGCACGGGCGGCTGGCGTTCGGATCGGGATCGACGGCGATGCCCTCACGCTTGATGCCGACGCCGCGCCACCGTCCGCCGTGCTGGACCTTCTGGCGCATCACAAGGCGCGGGTGATCGCGTTGCTGCGCCCTGGCGGCGACGGCTGGTCGGGCGAGGACTGGCGGGCCTTCTTCGATGAACGGGCGGGCATTGCCGAGTTCGACGGAGGCTTGCCACGCGATCAAGCCGTGGCCCGCGCCTTTGCCTGTTGCGTCGCCGAATGGCTCAACCGCAACCCGGTGCGCTCGCCGCCCGGTCGCTGCCTTGGTTGCGGCGAAGCCGAACACGGCCATGATCCGCTGCTTCCCTTCGGCACGGAAACGACCGGCAATGCCTGGTTGCATTCGCGATGTTGGCCCGCCTGGCACGCAAGCCGGAAAGCTGAAGCTATCGCCGCCCTTTCAACCTTCGAGATTAGCGAAACGAGAACATTGCCATGACCGCAAGAAATCCCGCCACAACGCCGACAACCGTGGTCGCCGACGATCCCGACGACCGAAGGGCGGCTGAAAAACATCGGCGGATCGCAATCGGATCACTGGAACAACACGCTCGCCAATCAGGCGGTGCAAGCCTTGTGGATGAAGAACTCAAGCGCCGAGGAACGCGACAAGCAACTAAGCGCGACCGTTGCGGCGCTGATCGGCATCGCGCCCAAGGACGAACTCGAAGGCATGATGGCCGCACAACTGGTCGCCGCCCACAACGCCGCGATGGAATGCTACCGGCGCGCCATGATCGGCGAACAATCCTTCGAGGGGCGGCGCGAGAACCTCACCCAAGCCAACAAGCTTTCCCGCACCTATGCGGCGCTGGTCGAAGCCCTCAACCGCCATCGCGGCAAGGGCCAGCAGAAAGTTACCGTCGAGCACGTCCACGTCCATGCGGGCGGGCAAGCGGTGGTCGGCATGGTCGCCGCACCCGGCCAGCCGGGGGGTGGGGACGCCAGCACATTCAAGGAACAACCCCATGCAAAGCAAATTGCCCATGCACCTGAGCCCACGATGCCATGCCCGGACCCGCAACGGGACGTCCTGCCAATCGCCCGCGATGGCGAACGGGCGCTGCCGGATGCACGGCGGCAAGGCCAAGGGCGCGCCGAAGGGCAATAGCCACGCCTTCAAGCATGGCCGATACACCGCCGAACACATCGCGGAACGCCGCCACTTCGCGGACCTGTTGCGCGAGATGAAGGGCTTCATCGACGAACTGGACGGTAAGGAGTGATGCGTCACGGCTTCCGACATGAGGCCCGCCCGGTTAGGTTCTTCCCGGCGCTTGGCGTATGCGGGCGGCGGCAGCGCGGGCTTTCGCCAGCGGCAGACGTGCGAACCCGGTTCGCACCTGGGTTCGCGGGTTCGCACCCGGTGCAATCTGGGGGGAACCGTGCCAATACTGCTTTTTGTCTTAACAGTTGAAGGATTCGCCTTGCGCAATGGATAAACGAAGCCTCAGCGAACGCGACATCTGCACCAAGTTCATCCTGCCCGCCGTCAAGCGGGCGGGCTGGGACGAGATGTCGCAGATGCGCGAGGAGGTCTACTTCACCAAGGGCCGGATCATCGTCCGCGGCAAGCTGGTCACGCGCGGCAAGGCCAAGCGGGCCGACTACGTCCTCTACTACAAGCCGAATATCCCGATCGCGGTGATCGAGGCCAAGGACAACAATCACAGCGTCGGCGACGGCATGCAGCAGGCCCTGGACTATGCCGAGACGCTCGACATCCCGTTCGTGTTCTCCTCCAACGGCGACGGCTTCGTCTTCCACGACCGCACCGGCACGAGCGCCGCAGATCGAAGCGAATCTCGCGCTCGACGAGTTCCCGTCGCCCGCACGAACTCTGGGCGCGGTACCGCGCCTGGAAGGGCCTGACGCCGGACGCCGAACAGATCGTCCTCCAGGACTACTTCGACGACGGCAGCGGCAAGGCCCCGCGCTACTACCAGGTCAACGCCATCAACGCCGCGATCGAGGCCATCGCCAAGGGCCAGAACCGCATCCTGCTCGTCATGGCCACCGGCACCGGCAAGACCTACACGGCGTTCCAGATCATCTGGCGGCTGTGGAAGGCCGGCCGCAAGAAACGCATCCTGTTCCTTGCCGACCGCAACGTCCTCGATCGACCAGACGATGGTCAACGACTTCCGGCCCTTCGGCGCGGCGATGGCCAAGCTCAGCACGAATGCCAAGACCATCGAGCGGAGGACGGCACCGAGGTCGACTGACCACGGCGCTCGACAAGAAGCGCCGCATCGACACCGCCTACGAGATCTACCTCGGCCTCTACCAGGCCATCACCGGCCCGGAGGAGCGGCAGAAGCTCTACCGCGAGTTCTCGCCCGGCTTCTTCGACCTGATCGTCATCGACGAGTGCCACCGCGGCAGCGCCGCCGAGGACTCGGCCTGGCGCGAGATCCTCGACTACTTCTCCGCCGCCACGCAGATCGGCCTGACCGCCACGCCCAAGGAAACCGAATACGTCTCCAACATCCACTACTTCGGCGAGCCGGTCTACACCTACTCGCTGAAGCAGGGCATCCAGCGACGGCTTCCTTGCCCCCTACAAGGTCATCAAGGTCCACATCGACCTGGACGTCGAAGGCTACCGGCCCGGAACGGGGCAAGCTCGACCGCGACGGCAACGAGATCGAGGACCGCATCTACAACACCAAGGACTTCGACCGCACCCTCGTGCTCGATGACCGCACCAAGCTCGTCGCCAAGAAGGTCACCGAGTTTCTCAAGGAAAGCGGCGACCGCTTCCAGAAGACCATCGTGTTCTGCGTCGATGAGGAACACGCCGCGCGCATGCGGCAGGCCCTCGTCAACGAGAACGCGGATCTGTGCGCCGAGAACCACCGCTACGTCATGCGCATCACCGGCAGCGACACGGAGGGCCAGGCCCAGCTCGGCAACTTCATCGACCCGGAAGCGAAATATCCCGTCCTCGTCACCACCTCGCGGCTGCTTTCCACCGGCGTGGATGCGCAGACCTGCCGCCTGATCGTGCTGGACCGCGCAGTCGGCTCGATGACCGAGTTCAAGCAGATCGTCGGCCGCGGCACCCGCGTCCACGAGGACACCAAGAAGTTCTATTTCACCCTGATCGACTTCCGCGGCGCGACCAGCCATTTCGCCGACCCGGACTTCGACGGCGAGCCGGTTCAGATCTACGAGCCCGGCGACGACGATCCGATCGCTCCGCCCGACGACGTGCCGCCACGGCGAGGACGACGAGCCCATGCCGCCGACAGCCCGGCGAGGACGAAATCGTCGTCGATGGCGAGCGCCGGACATCACCGATCACGCCCGGCGAAGCGACCAGCGCAAAGATCTATGTCGACGGCGTGGCGGCCACGATCGTCGCCGAGCGCGTCGAATATCTCGACGAGGACGGCAAGCTCGTCACCGAGAGCCTGCGCGACTTCACCAAGAAGGCGCTGAAGAAGCGCTTCGCCAGCCTCGACGATTTCCTCAAGCGCTGGAAATCGGCCGAGCGCAAGCAGGCCATCATCGAGGAACTGGAAGCCGAAGGGCTGTCGCTCGACGCCGCTCGCCGATGAAGTCGGCAAGGACCTCGATCCCGTTCGATCTGATCTGCCACGTCGCCTTCGACCAGCCGCCGCTCACCCGCCGCGAGCGGGCCGACAACGTCCGCAAGCGCAACGTCTTCACCAAATACGGCGCCGCAGGCCCGCGCCGTGCTCGAAGCGCTTCTGGAAAAGTATCAGGACGAGGGCGTGATCGATCTCGACGACCCGCAGCGTTCTGCAGATCGCGCCCTTCGACAGCATGGGCACGCCCGTTCAGCTCATCAAGCCGTTCGGCGGCAAGGACGGATTTCGATGCAAGCCGTCCACGAACTTGCAAGACGCCACTCTATCAGAGAGACAGCCTAACCCATGTCCGTCCGCACCACCGTCAAATCCATCCAAGACATCATGCGCCAGGACGCCGGCGTCGATGGCGATGCCCAGCGCATCTAGCCAGCTGTGCTGGATGTTCTTCCTCAAGATCATCGACGACCAGGATCAGGAACTTGAACTGATGCAGCGACGGCTACCACTCGCCGATCCCGACGAAACTCCAGTGGCGCGCCTGGGCGGCGGATCCCGAAGGGCATCACCGGCGAGGCGCTGCTCGACTTCGTCAACAACGAACTGTTTCCCGCAGCTCAAGGAGCTCTCGACCGGCCGGCAAGCAAGGCGACCGGCGCCGCGTCGTGCGCGATGTGTTCGAGGACGCCTACAACTACATGAAGTCCGGCCAGTTGATGCGGCAGGTGGTCAACAAGATCAACGACGTCGACTTCAACAACCTCGCCGAGCGGCAGCATTTCGGCGACATCTACGAGCAATTCCTCAACGATCTGCAATCGCCGGGCAATGCGGGCGAGTACTACACGCCGCGCGCCGTCACCGCCTTCATGGTCGACCGGATCGACCCGAAGCCCGGCGAGATCCTGCTCGACCCCGCCTGCGGCACGGGCGGCTTTCTCACCTGCGCCATCCGGCACATGCGCGAGCGCTATGTGAAGAACGCCGAGGACGAGCAGACGCATGCAGGACGGCCTTGCGCGCGGTCGAGAAGAAGCAGCTTCCGCACATGCTCTGCGTGACCAACATGCTGCTCCACGGCATCGAGGACCCGAGCTTCGTGCGGCACGACAACACGCTCGCCCGCCCCTACATCAGCTACGACGCAAGGCGACCGCGTCGACATCGTGCTCACCAATCCGCCCTTCGGCGGGCGCGAGGAAGACGGCATCGAAAGCAACTTCCCGAAGCATTTCCGCACCCGCGAAACCGCCGATCTGTTTCTCGCCCTGATCATTCGCCTGCTGAAGACCGATGGCCGCGCCGCCGTGGTGCTGCCTGATGGCTCGCTGTTCGGCGAAGGCGTGAAGACGCGGCTGAAGGAACATCTGATGGAGGAGTGCAACCTCCACACCATCGTCCGCCTGCCCAATTCAGCGTGTTCAAGCCCTATGCCTCGATCGGCACCAACCTGTTGTTCTTCGAGAAGGGCGACGCCGACGAAGGACATCTGGTTCTACGAGCATCGCGTGCCCGAAGGCCAGAAAGCCTATTCGATGACCAAGCCGATCCGGCTGGAGCATTTGCAGGCGTGCATCGACTGGTGGGGCGGCAAGAAGCGCAAGGGCCGCGAGGAGACGCCGCAGGCGTGGAAGGTGAGCGCCGAGGAGGTGAAGGCGCGCGGCTACAATCTCGACATCAAGAACCCGCACGCGGTGGCGGACGATCACGGCGACCCAGAGACGCTGCTGGAAGACTTGGCCAAAGCCGAGGCCGAGACGGCGGGCTTGCGGGACCAGTTGAAGGCGATCCTGGCCGAGGCGCTGGCCCGATGAACGCGGATCGCCTTCTTGTTGCTTTCAATCGCCTCGGCGATGAACCGGATACGGTTCAGCAGTTTCGAAAACTTGTCGTCGGCCTTTCCATGTCCGGCAAGCTGATTGCACCCAATGAAGCGGCGCTGGCACCTTCAAATCTGCTTAAGCAGATCGAAGCAAAGAAGCGTGCGCTCGTTCAACAAGGACTGCTTCGTAAGCAAAGTTCATTGAGCGCGGTTTCTCTTGAGGACTTGCCCAAAGGCTTCACTAACCCGTCGAATTTCGTCCGCCTTGGAGAAATAGCAAGGATCGAAAAAGGGCAGACGGGCATCATGAAGGCTGAGCCCGGTGCTTATCCCCTTGTGGTTACGGCTGAGGAACGCGGAACTTGCGATCATTTTGATTTTGACGGTTCCGCTGCAATCGTGCCGCTTGTTTCGTCAGCTGGCCATGGCAAAGCCAGCTTGCAAAGGCTTCACTATCAGGAAGGCAAATTCGCCCTTGGCAGTATTTTGGCCGCGATCTTTCCACATGCGCCCGAACTCATCTCGGCGCGTTTCCTGTTCGAGTATCTTACATCGTTCAAAGACGAGTTGCTTGTCTCTCAGATGATCGGAACGGCGAATGTTTCGCTAAGTGTTGGCAAGGTTTCAGACGTTCCGGTGCCGCTCGTTCCGCCATTGGTTCAGCGCAAGGTCGATGAATTGATGGGCTTGTGCGACCGGGTGGAGGCGGCGCGGGCGGGCCGCGAGCGGTCACGCGACCGGCTGGCGGCGGTGAGCCTCGCCCGCCTCAACGCGCCCGATCCTGAGACGTTTCAAGACGACGCCCGCTTCGCCCTCAATGCGCTGCCCGCCCTCACCACGCGCCCCGACCAGATCAAGGCCCTGCGCCAGACCATCCTCAACTTCGCCGTGCGCGGCAAGCTGGTGCCGCAAGACCCAAACGACGATCCGGCTTCTTCCGAGCTTCGGACGGTCGAAAAACTTAAGGCAAATCAGGACATCAAGAAGTCCAAAAAGATCGCGCCAATTGGGAATGCGGAACAATGGTGTCTGACACCCAAGGGCTGGGTCTGGGCTCGTTGGGATCAAATCACTGACTGGATAACTTACGGGTTCACGCGTCCAATGGAGCACGTGAACGAAGGAGTCCCAATCGTTACCGGAAAGAATGTCAACGAGGGGCAGATCATCTTTGAGACTGCCAGCTTGACGCCTCAACAGTCGTTCGATGTTCTGAATGAAAAAGACAAGCCACAACCCGGCGATATCCTAATAACTAAAGATGGATCGATCGGACGAACCGCTATCGTTGAGGCGAAGCATCTCCCGTTTTGCATAAACCAAAGCGTTGCTGTGATGTGGCTACGCTCCTGTCATTTCGATCGTCGCTTCTTAAAACTCGTGCTGGATTCCCCGCAAACGCAAGAAGTGCTCTTGGAAAAGACGGCAGGCGTCGCAATCAAGCATATTTCAATAACGGACCTTGGAAAGATGGTGTTTCCCCTCCCACCGCTCGCCGAACAACACCGTATCGTCGCCAAGGTCGATGCGCTGATGGCGCTCTGCGACCGGCTGGAGGCGAGCCTCACCGCCACCGCCGCCACCCGCCGCCGCCTGCTCGACGCCCTCCTCGCCGAAGCCCTCGCGCCGGTGGACGCCCGCGAACTGGAGGCGGCGGAATGATGCATGAGGAGACTGCCGGATGTTGAGCTTCCGATACGACGACGCCCTGCGCTATGCGCATGACCTCCACCGCGAGCAGACGCGCAAGGGCACGGCGATCCCCTATATCTCGCACTTGATGACGGTTTCGGCACTGGTGATCGAGCAAGGCGGGAACGAGGATCAGGCGATCGGCGCGCTGCTGCACGATGCTGCCGAGGATCAGGGCGGCGAGGCAACCCTGGCCGACATTCGCACCCGCTTCGGGGATGCGGTGGCGCAGATCGTCCATGACTGCACCGACGCCTGGGTGGAACCGAAGCCCGCATGGCGACCGCGCAAGGAAGCCTATCTCGCGATCCTGCCGAAGAAGTCGCCGCAGTCCCTGCTCGTGTCGCTGGCCGACAAGACGCACAACGCCGAGGCGATCCTGTTCGACTATCGCGCTCTCGGCGATGACCTCTGGCCGCGCTTCAACGGCGGCGCGGACGGGACGCGCTGGTATTACGGCGCGCTGGCGGACGTGTTCGCGCAAGCCATGCCGGGCCGCCTGAGCGATCGGCTGGCAAGGGCGGTGAAGGGGTTCAGTTTATGAGCGCCACCCGCCGCCTTCTTGACGCCCTTCTCGGCGAAGCGCTCGCGCCGGTGGTCGTCCGCGAACTGGAGGCGGCGGAATGATTGAAAGATTTGCCGCTCTGGTGCCTGACGTGTTGCACAATGTCAGTGGAAGCGTGTTCTACTCTGGCCGCGCTGCATTCTCCGGCACGCCATTGGTTTACGTTCTCGGCGCGAATCCCGGTGGCGACCCGATCCGGCAGCGTGACGACACCGTGCAGACCCATTCGGATTATGTGCTGACGAAAGCGCCTGAACACTGGTCGGCCTATTGCGATAAATCGTGGACCGGGCGACCAATCGGCCAAGCAGCCTTGCAGCGCCGCGTCCAACATCTGTTGTCAAGCTTGGGCTTGAACCCAAGAACGGTTCCAGCCAGCAATCTCGTGTTTTCCCGTTCGCGCCGCCTCGAACATCTCGCTGGCGATTATGGCCAACTTGCTGATCTTTGCTGGCCCTTCCATGAAGCTGTGATCGAGACACTGCGCCCTAGGGGCATCATTTGTTTCGGCGGGGACGCGTCAACGCAAGTGTCGAGACGTCTTCGCGCGGTAAAGCGCATAGATCAATTTCAAGAGACCTATCCCAACCGCATTTGGACAGCGTTTGGCAAAGCCCGTCTGGCATGTTGGTGTTTGAACTCACGCATCCTTCGAGCGCAGACTGGACAAACCCACATGCCGATCCGTCACCAATGGTGAAGGCCGCGCTTGAGGCTTTACAATAGGGAGCACTCAACGAGTGAGCGCCTTGCAATCCCACTTCGTTTAGATTACACTAAACATCATGAGAAAAGCACCGAAGTCCGCACCCGCCGCCGATCCCGCCCGCAAGCTGGCGGTGATCTATGCCCGCGTCTCCTCCAAGGAGCAGGAGAAGGAAGGCTTCTCGATCCCGGCGCAATTGAAGCTGCTGAAGGAATATGCGGCGTCGAGCGGCTTCGCGGTGGCGCAGGAATACATTGACGTTGAAACCGCCAAGCAGACGGGCCGCACGGCCTTCGGCGAAATGGTGGCCTATCTCAAGGCGCATCCGGCCATCCGCGTGATGCTGGTCGAAAAGACCGACCGGCTCTATCGCAACCTCAAGGATTGGGTGACGGTCGATGAACTCGACGTTGAAATGCACTTCGCCAAGGAAGGCGTGGTGCTCTCGCGCGAGTCGCGATCCTCGGAAAAGTTCATGCACGGCATCAAGGTGCTGATGGCGAAGAACTACATCGACAACCTGTCGGAAGAAACGCGCAAGGGCATGACCGAGAAGGCGGCGCAGGGCTTCTGGCCTTCGAATGCGCCGCTCGGCTATCGCAACGTGACGCGCGAGGATGGCCGCAAGATCATTGTGCCCGACGAGGCGACCGCGCCGATCATCCGTAAGATGTTCGAATGGTATGCCTGGGGCGACCTCTCCACGCAGGAAGTAACGAAGAAGGCGCGGGCGGCGGGCCTCATGTTCAAGAAGACGGGCGCTCGCATTCCGAAAAGCACCGTCGCCACGATCTTGCGCAACCGTATCTATACCGGGCGCTTCGATTGGGACGGCAAGACCTATCAGGGCCGCTACGAGGCCATTGTGCCGACCGAGCTATGGGAACGTGTGCAGGACGTGATGGACGGGCGCAATGCGCGCGGCGCGAAGAAGGGCAGGCGGGATTTCGCCTTCTCAGGGCTCATCGCCTGCCACGCCTGCGGCTGCGCCGTGGTCGGCGAGATCAAGAAGGAGCGCTACGTCTATTACCATTGCACCGGCTATGCCGATAAGTGCCAGGGCAAGCCCGCCGACTGCCGCCGCAAATATGTCCGCGAGGAAGTGCTCGAAACGCAGTTCACCGGACTGCTCGGGCGCCCTGCAATTCGATGACGAGGTGCTGGAATGGGTGCGCGATGCCCTTCACGCCAGCCACGCCGACGAGCGCCGCGAGCACGACGAGGCGATCAAGCGGCTTGAGGTCGAAGCGAAGCGCCTGAACGATCGCATTCACGCGATGTATGTCGATAAGCTCGACGGGCTGGTAGATACCGCCTTCTTCGAAAAAATGTCGAACCAGTGGCGCGAGGAGCAGGAACGCTGCCAGCGCGAGATCGAACGGCACCGGAATGCCGACAAATCCTATCTTTCCGAGGGAGTAGCCCTTCTTGAACTGGCGCGGGACGCCCAAAGGCTGTTCGCGAAGCAGGAACCGCGCGAAAAGCGCAGCCTGCTCAATTTCCTACTATCGAACTGCGCTTGGGAGGACGGGAAGGTGGTCGCCACGTTCCGCCAACCCTTTGACATGCTTGCAGAAACGATTGTCGAGACCAGAAACGAAAACGCACCCGGAGGCGTTTCCGAGCGCGTTTTTGAAAAATGGC
>CAVVJJ010000004.1:0-109134 GCA_963748525.1 uncultured Alphaproteobacteria bacterium | reverse complement strand
CCGACGCCATCCGCTTCCGGCCCATCTTCGAACGCTTAAAGCGAGCGGGCGCGCGCAACGTGCAAACCCTGCCGCCGGGCGAGGCGAGCGCGCTCGACGCGCTAGAGAGTCGCATGGACCTTGTTCTTGTGGACGCCCCCTGCAGCGGAACGGGCGTTTGGCGGCGGCGGCCGGACGCGAAGTGGCGGCTCACGGCCGAGCAGATCGCTGGGCGCGCGGCAACGCAAAAGGATTTGCTGGCTCGGGCGGCGCGGCTCGTCAAACCGAATGGGACGCTCGCTTACGTCACCTGCTCGCTCCTGGCAGACGAAAACGACAAGCAGATCAAAAACTTTCTGGAACACAACCCTAGCTTTACGCCAATCGACGCGGAAGCGCGCTCTGAAAAAAACTTAACTCGGGCTGTAACTGGCGAAGCGGGCGGCAGGCCGGGCTTGCTTTTGACCCCTGCCCGGCACGGAGTGGATGGCTTTTACATCGCGCTTTTACTAAAAAGCGGCGCATAATGTCCCAATGGCTCGGCTGAAGTCCGCGCTGCCCCAAAATGGACACACTTGGCGCCTTGCTGCTCAGGGGGGTCCGGTCAACAAGCTGTTATAAGCTGGATCTATATGAACGCGCCTGGGGGATGCTCAGTCGGCAGCCCATCCGTCCTATGACCAAACATTTAGAAAAGCGAGTTCCGCTATGAAGCTCCTCACCTTTGTCATCGTCGTTATCCTCGCCGTCGCCGGCTATTGGTACCTCGGTCCGATCTCGCCCTCCGACGCTCCTTACTGGTCCAAGCTCAATAACGCCGTGCCTGAGCAGTACCGCAAGGCGGAGAAGCCGGCGCCAGCGCCGGCGCAATAGCTGCGGTGTAGCGCCCCGCGCGAGGAAAGCTCGGAGCTGGACGCAAGCAAAAACCGGTCTATGTTAGCAATGGGTCCGCCAACCGCGGACCCATTCTTTTGTGACGAGCGAGAAGGAGCTCCCGGTTTGCACGGCCTTCCCATCACCGACGCCGTTCTGATCGTGGATTTCGGCGGCCAGTTCACGCAGCTCATCGCGAGGCGCGTGCGCGAGGCGAATGTTTACTCGGAGATCGTGCCGTTTCATGCCGCTGAACGGGCTATCGCGGAGCTTAAGCCCAAGGCGATCATCCTTTCCGGCGGCCCGGCCAGCGTTCTCGACGAAGGTTCGCCGCAGGTTCCGGATGCTGTTTTCAAAGCGGGCGCGCCCGTACTCGGCATCTGCTACGGCCAGCAGGGCATGGTGGCCCGGCTCGGCGGGGTGGTGGAGCCATCGAGCGAGCGCGAATATGGATCGGCGCTGATCGAGATCAACGCGTCGTCGCCGCTGTTCGAGGGCGTGGCGGCGCCCGGCGAAACCGCGCCGGTCTGGATGAGCCACGGCGACCGTGTCGCCTCCCTGCCGGAAGGCTTCGCGCCCATCGCCACCAGCCGGAATGCGCCCTATGCCGCCATCGCCGACGAGCGGCGGCGTCTCTATGGCGTGCAATTCCATCCTGAAGTCGTGCACACGCCGGGCGGCTCGGCGATGCTGCGGAACTTCGTCCACCGCATCGCGGGCTGCGGCAATTCGTGGACGATGGCCGCCTTCCGCGACGCCGAGATCGCGCGGCTGCGCGAGCAGGTGGGCAAAGCGAAGGTGATTTGCGGCCTGTCCGGCGGCGTCGATTCCGCCGTCACCGCCGTGCTGCTGCATGAAGCGATCGGCGACGCGCTCACCTGCATCTTTGTGGATCACGGCCTGTTGCGCCAGGGGGAAGCGGAGGAGGTGGAGCGGCTGTTCCGCAATGCCTATAACATTCCGCTCATTCATGTGCAGGCGGCGCCGCGCTTCCTCGCGGAGCTGAGCGGCGTTACGGACCCGGAGCAGAAGCGCAAGACCATCGGGCGCCTGTTCATCGAGGTCTTCGACGACGCGGCGCATCAGGTTGGCGGCGCCGAGTTCCTGGCGCAAGGCACGCTCTACCCCGACGTGATCGAGAGCGTGGCGCCGCGCGGCGGCCCGTCGGTCACCATCAAGTCGCACCACAATGTCGGCGGCCTGCCCGAGCGCATGAAGCTGAAGCTGGTCGAGCCGTTGCGCGAATTGTTCAAGGACGAGGTGCGCGCGCTCGGCCGCGAGCTTGGCCTGCCGGACGCCTTCCTGAAGCGGCATCCGTTCCCGGGGCCGGGGCTCGCCATCCGCATTCCCGGCGCGATCACGGACGAAAAGCTCGCCGTGTTGCGCAAGGCCGACGCGATCTATCTCGAGGAACTGCGCGCCGCCGGCGTCTATGACGAAATCTGGCAGGCGTTCGCCGTGCTGCTGCCGGTTCAAACCGTGGGCGTGATGGGCGACGCGCGCACCTACGACCACGTGCTGGGCCTGCGCGCCGTGACCTCGGTGGACGGCATGACCGCGGATTTCTACCGCTTCCCCTGGGATGTGCTGGCGCACGTCGCGACCCGCATCGTGAACGAGGTGAAGGGCGTCAACCGCGTCGTGTATGACGTGACGTCGAAGCCGCCGGGGACGATTGAGTGGGAGTAGTCGCGCGGCTCTTGCCCGTAAGGCATTTTAGCCTTACATTGACCGCATGACTACGCTAACTGTCACGGCCAAAGGCCAGGTCACGCTCCGCAAAGACATCCTCAAGCATCTTGGCGTGGAGCCGGGAGGAAAGGTCGCGGTCGAAATCCTGCCGAATGGCCGCATCGAGGTTCGGGCGGAGCAGGCTTCCGGCGACATCTCGGACGTTTTCAATTCCTTGAAGAGGCCGGGTCGCCGCCGCGTCTCGCTCGACGACATGAATGAAATCGCCGCGCAAGGCTGGGCGGGCGGCTTGTGAAGATAACGGCCGACACGAACGTGCTCGTCCGCGCCATCACGGGCGACGACGAGGCGCAGAGCGCGGCTGCTCAAAGCGAACTGGCGAATGCGGAGGCTGTTGCGGTCGCCATCCCGGTTCTGTGCGAACTCGTCTGGGTGTTGTCGCGCGCCTACAAGGTTGAGGCGCCCGATATCGCCAAAACCATACGCTCGCTCTTGAACGCGGCGAATGTTCTGGCGGACCGCTCCGCCGCGCGAGGCAGGCTTGGCCGTTCTTGAGGCCGGCGGGGACTTCGCCGATGGCGTCATCGCGTTCGAAGGAAGCCGGCTTGGCGCGGATGTCTTCGTGTCATTTGACAGAAGGGCGGCGAAGGCCGTCGCAAGCATCGGCATCGCGTCCCGATTGCCGGCATGACCGCCGATTCGGATGGACCTGCTCGGCGCCATCGCCACCCAAAAAGGATTGCTCACTGCGGCGCCTATAGGTGAAATGGATTGACGATGCGCAGCCCTTCGTCCAACGCCATGCCGTGCTGCATGTCTTCCGACCATAGCGTGTTTGAGTTATGGCGCTTCACCCGCTTTCCATCCAGATTGCGAGCATAATAATCGGACGGAGAAATGCGTGAATTCAAAGCCCAACTCTGAAACAGAAGCGGAGCGCAAGCTGATCGTCGCGCTGGACATGGCGGACGCGGGCGAGGCGTTCGAGTTCTGGCAAAGGCTGGCGCTGCCGCATGCCGTGGCGAAGGTCGGGCTTGAGCTGCTGATGGCGGGCGGAGCGGACCTTGCGCGCAGGCTCGCAGCGTCGGGCGCGCCGGTTTTCGTCGACGCCAAGCTTTTCGACATCGGCGCCACGGTCGAGCGCGCAACCGCGAGGGTCGCCGATCTCGGCGCGGCGTTTCTCACGGTGCATTCGCAGGACAGGCAAACCGTGGAAGCCGCCGCTCGCGGGGCCGCTGGCTCGCCGCTGAAACTGCTCGGGATCACGCTCCTGACGAATGCGGACCCCGGCGATCTCCAGGCGCAGGGCATTTCTCTGCCGTCGCAAGACTTGACGCTGCGGCGCGCAGGCTTCGCGGCGGACGCGGGTTTCCACGGCGTCGTTTCGTCGGCCTGGGAGGCGGGCGCGCTGAAGGCGAGCTTCGGCGGGCGCCTCGCGGTGGTATGCCCCGGCATCCGGCCGAAAAGCGAGACGGCGATTGCGGGAGACGACCAGGCGCGGACATCGACGCCGCGCGATGCGTTGCTTGCGGGTGCGGATTATATCGTCGTCGGGCGGCCCATAACGCGGGCGGGCGATCCGGCGGCGGCGGCGCGCGCCATTCTCGCCGAAATGGCGGGCGCTCTCGGCCCGTCAGCCCGGAACGGCTCTTGAGCAGGATGGGTGGATCGCAAAAATCAACAAGAATGAGCCTGGGCAGGCCCTGGAAAAGGTAAGCCGCTTTCCGGGCGCAGATCGCGGCTTAATCCAAATCCGCGACAGCGGCCGGGCCGCCGCCATGGACGCGCTGCGCGAGCGCCGCCTCGATGAATTGCGTCAAATCGCCGTCCAGCACGGCAGGGGGATTGGTGCTGACGACGCCTGTGCGCAGATCCTTCACCATCTGATAGGGCTGCAGCACGTAAGACCGGATCTGATGGCCCCAGCCGATGTCCGTCTTGGAGGCGGCGGCGGCCTGCGCGGCTTCCTCGCGCTTTTTCAGCTCCATCTCGTAGAGGCGCGCCTTCAGCATGGCCCAAGCCGTCGCCCGGTTCTTATGCTGGGAGCGCTCGTTCTGGCACTGGACAACAATGTTGGTTGGAATATGCGTGATGCGCACGGCGCTGTCCGTGGTGTTGACGTGCTGCCCGCCGGCGCCGCTTGAGCGATAGGTGTCGACCCGGCAGTCGCCTTCGTTCACCTCGATGTCGATGGCTTCGTCGACGACGGGATAGACCCAGACGGAGGCGAAACTCGTGTGGCGGCGCGCGTTCGAATCGTAGGGCGAGATGCGCACCAGGCGGTGGACGCCCGACTCGGTCTTAAGCCAGCCATAGGCGTTCTGCCCCTTGACTTGGATCGTCGCGGATTTCAGGCCCGCTTCTTCGCCCGCGTTGCTTTCGATCAACTCGACCTTATAGCCCTGCTGGTCGGCCCAGCGCATGTACATGCGCAGCAGCATTTCCGTCCAGTCCTGGCTTTCGGTGCCGCCCGCGCCGGCATGCACTTCGAGGAAGGTGTCGTTGCCGTCGGCTTCGCCCGAAAGCAGCGCCTCTACCTCCCGGCGCTGGACTTCGCCCTGCAGCACGGCAAGCGAAGCCTCGGCGTCGCGCACAACTTCGTCGTCGTTCTCCTCCTCGCCAAGCTCGATCAGGCTGGTGGCGTCGTTAAGGCGTGCATCGAGTTGCGAGCAAGACGAAAGCGCCGCGTCCAGATGCTGGCGTTCGCGAAGCAGCTTCTGGGCGCGCTGGGGATTATCCCACAGGCGCGGATCTTCGACGCTGGCGTTCAGGCTGGCGAGGCGGGCCTGGGCTTTATCCCAGTCAAAGATACCTCCGCAAAAGCGAGAGCGATTGCTTGATTTCGTCGACGATGGCGAGAGTCTCGGGTCGCATTCCTTGAATTCCGTTGATTTATCAAGCCTGCATCGGCGCATGACCCATTCCGGTCAGCTTCTGCGAGACATGCTTAACCTTGTTATTGAGTGGCGTAAAGATGATGCCGGCGCGCGTTAGTACAAGCCTCCCGGGCGCGGTTCGCGACCATAAGGCGGTGTATAAGCGCCCGGCCCAGGCTGAGGCGGCGGCGAGGAAGCGCCCCAGGGGTTCGCGTTTGCGTTCGACGTCGCTCCCCAGCTTCCGCCATATCCGCTGGGCTGCTGCCGGTCTGCGGAATAATCCGCGGCCGTTGCATAGCCCTCCGGCGGCTCCGTCCCCGGCTTGAAATATTCGATGATGGAGTCTGGATCGTTCGGATCGGCGCGCTGACCCGTTTGCCGGCTAACCCGCACCTGCCGAATATCCGGCGGCGTGCGGAAGGGCACAGCCGGCTTGTCCTTTAGCGCCATTTTGAAGAAATCGGCGAAAATGGGCGCTGCGAGTTCGCCGCCAGTCTCGCCGTGACCCATGGGCTGGGGATTGTCGTAGCCAATGAAAACGCCCATCGCCAAGTCGGGCGAAAAGCCGATGAACCAGGCGTCCTTCTCGTCGTTCGTCGTGCCCGTCTTGCCGGCGAGAGGCTTGCCCACGCGCTTCCAGATCACGGCGCCCGTGCCGCGAATGGCGACGCCTTCGAGCATGGACGTAATCTGATACGCGGTCATGGGATCGATGATTTGCTTGCGATCGTCGGTCAGCTGCGGCTCGTCCTGCCCGCGCCAGGCGGTTGCGCTGCAGTCGGTGCAATTGCGCGTATCGTGCCGCCAGATGGTCTGCCCGAGCCGGTCCTGGATCCTGTCGATGAAGGTGTAATTGATTTTCTTGCCGCCGTTGACGAACATGCAATAGGCCGTCGTCAACCTGACAAGCGTCGTCTCGCCCGCGCCGAGCGCCATCGAAAGCAGCGGCGGCAGATCGTCGTAAACCCCAAAGCGGCGCGCGTATTCGCTGACGATGGGCATGCCGATATCCTGCGCCAGCCGCACCGTCATCAGGTTCCGCGACTTCTCGATGCCGACGCGCAACGGCTGCGGACCATGCACCTGCTTGTCGTAATTGTCGGGCCGCCACAAGCCTTGGTTATTGCCCTGGTCGATGGTGATGACCGCGTCGTTGACGATCGTGCCGGGAGTATAGCCATTGTCGAGCGCGGCCGCGTAGACGATAGGCTTGAAGGATGAGCCCGGCTGGCGTCTCGCCTGGACAGCCCGGTCGAACTGGCTTTCCGCGAAGCTGAAGCCGCCGACGAGCGCCAGGATCCGTCCGGTATGCGGGTCCATGACAACGGTTGCGCCGCCGATTTGCGGCACCTGCATCAGCTGCCAGGGCAGGGGCTTGGGCTCGCCTTTGGCTTTCGGGTCGCGCGGCTCCTTGTTAAGAACATCCAAGTCGGTCGGGGGAGAAACATAAACAACGTCGCCAACGGTCAAGACATCGCTCACTCCAAGCTGACCCTTGGGCTTGCTCCTGTGCGGGCCGCCTTCCAAAGCCCACCTGACGCTTTCCAGGCCCAGCTCGATCGTCTTCCGCTCCGTCTCCAGGATGTTATTGGCATTACGGACCGGCTGCAGGCCGATCACGGCCTTGTCCTTGCCCGACTGCAAAACCACGCCGAGGCGCCAGGGATCCACGTCGGAAAGGGCGGGCACATCCGCGAGTTTCAGGCCCCAGTCGGCATTGGAAGACACGTCGATCTTTGAGACAGGACCCCGCCAGCCGCCGTGCTTCCGGTCGAAAGCGACCAGGCCGGCGCGCAGCGCCGTGCGCGCCATAAGCTGCAAATTCGGATCGAGCGTCGTGCGAACCGAATAGCCGCCCGCGAAATAGCTTGAGTTGTCGTTTTCGTCCTGGCCGTAAAGATCGATGAGCGACCGGCGCACCTCTTCGGCGAAATATTCTGCGGCAAAAGTGGACGGGCCAATAGGCTTGTTCGTCATTTCGAGCGGTTGCTTTTTGGCCTCCTCGGCGTCATCGACGCTGATGAACTTGAAGCGCGCCATGTTGTCGATGGTGGCGTTTCGGCGGTTCAGCGCCTCTTGGAAGTTCTTGCAGCTCTTGCATTGCTCGTCCGTTTTCCTGCACACCTCATCGCGCGGAGGAAGGCGGACCGGATCCGGGCAGCGAGCGCTCGTTAACTGAAGCTTCGACGGCTCTTTCGGCAGCGAGGCCAGGTAAGCGGCTTCGGCGATGCTCAACTCATGCAGCTCTTTGCCGAAATACCGCAACCCAGCGGCAGCGACCCCGTAAGCTCCTCCGCCGAGATAAATCTGATTGAGATAAAGATCGAGAATGCGATCCTTGGTGTAGGCGCGCTCGATCCTGACAGCGAGGATCGCCTCCTTCGCTTTGCGCAGATAGGAGCGCTCGCTCGTCAGAAGGAAGTTCTTCGCGACCTGCTGCGTGATGGTCGACGCGCCTTCCTTCTTGCTTTTTGTTGCGTTGTTGTAGACGGCGCGGAGGATGCCGCGGAAGTCCAGGCCGCCGTGTTCGTAGAAACTCTGATCTTCGGCCGCAAGAAATGCGTTGATGACCATTTTCGGCATGGTCTGAACGGGTACGTAGATGCGGCGCTCCTTCGCGAACTCCGCAATCAGCTTTCCATCGCCGGCGTGAACGCGTGTGATGACAGGCGGCTTGTAATTGGCCAGCGTGTCATAATCCGGCAAATCCTTGGAGATCTCCCACAGGAAGTAGGCCGCGCCGGCGGATGCGGCCAGGAATATGAAGACGCCCGCTGTGAAGGCGAAGCCAAGGAAGCTTAGAATCAAGCTCTTGCGACGCTTCTTCTTGGCCGGCGGCTTCACGGGGATTTTGATTTGCATCAGGGTTTCACGCTTCGTTTTCGGCCGGTTCCACGATCGGACAAAAGTAAGCGACCGGAAGGATTGGCGACGCCATCAGGACCATAATGGCATAGCCAAATTGTGACACCATATACCGCACTTCGCCTGCCGGCTAACCACAAGATTATTTCCTGCCCAACCATACGTTAATGCGGGCTGGTTTAAAAAAGTTGCTCACTGAAAGAAACTATAACGGAAAGTGAGGATAGCGGGTCGCCATGAATGCGTTTACGGCCTCCGCCAAACTCGCCGCGGTCGCCGCGCGCCATTCCGCGGATGTCAGAAGCTTTTCGTCGTCGTCGTTGCTCAAATAGCCTAGCTCAATCAAAATCGCCGGCACGCCGGCCGCCTTCAAGACGCGCAAATTCGCGGAACGGCGCGGCCTGACGTTGAATTTCATTTTGTCTTTCATGTGCTCGATCAGATAGTTCGCGATCGCAAGCGACGAGTTCTTCTTGGTCCGATTTTCGAGATCGTTGAGGATCGCGCTGATCTCCTCGTTGACCGCGGGCGTCTGTTGCTCGCTTGCGATGCCCGCTTGCACATCAACTTTATTCTCGTTCTGCGCGAGCGTCTTGGCCTGCTCGTCGGAGGCTTCTTCGGATAAGGTGTAGATCGTGCCGCCGCGAACCTCCTTCAGGCTCTTGAGGCCGAACCGCT
Organism: uncultured Alphaproteobacteria bacterium; assembly: GCA_963748525.1. Taxonomy (GTDB): domain Bacteria; phylum Pseudomonadota; class Alphaproteobacteria; order Rhizobiales; family Rhodomicrobiaceae; genus Rhodomicrobium. The sequence goes on along the minus strand of CAVVJJ010000004.1, from coordinate 100,171 downwards.
TGACGTCCAGCGTGTCGGCGTGGATGGAAATGAGCAGCTCGGCCTTCTCCTTCTCGGCAAGTTCCACGCGTTCGTCGAGGGAAATGAAGACGTCCTCGCTTCGGGTCATGACGATGCGATAGCGGCCGCTCGCTCCGAGCTTCTCCGCCAGCGTCTTGCAGAAGTCGAACGTCAAATCCTTTTCGGGCGTATTCGAAAGCCGGCCGTGCGCGCCGGCATCGAGGCCTCCATGTCCAGGATCGACGATGATGACCGGTCTCTTGTCCGTGGGTTCATTCTGCGGCGGAGCGAGGCTCGCCTCCTGCCTCGGAGGCGGAGGCGGCGCCTTGGCCGCCGCCATATAGGCCCTGTGGTTCGTCCGGGTCAGATCGATGACGAGGCGCGCCGGAAGATCGTTCTCCGGGGGAAGAAGCTCCGCTTTTTCGACAAGCGCGGCCTCGGCCAGATCGATCACGATCCGCGATTTACCTTGGGCGAGCGAGCCCGAGCGCGCCGAAACGACAAGGCCCCGGCCCTCGCTCGGAACTTGGATCTCAGCTTGCGGCATATCGATCACGATCCGGTAAGGATCGGCGATTGTAAAAATGCGGTATTCAACCTTCTTTGAAATAAACGCGACAAACCGGGTATGCTGAATGTCGCCGCCGATTTGGGCGTTCAAGAGAATTTGATCGGCGGCCATTGCGGGTGCGCCAGCCAAGACGGCGGCCAGAAAAAGAACGGGCGCTATCGCCCTGAGAGGCCCGGCGTTTCCTCGGTTCCTCCACATTTGCCGCTCCCTTGGCTCCCTTTCAGCTCGCGCTTATAGCACCGATTAACGCTGCGTCCACACCGCGCCGCCTGCAATCGGCGTAACCAGTTTTTCACATTTCGCGGCAAAAGGCCCACGTCTTGCTTGCGAGGAATGCGAACACGACGTATTAGAGTTATGTCAACCCTGGTCGCATTAAACTGGCTTATGCTTTGCTTTTGCCGGATGCGAGGACCAGCTGGCGAGTTTGACAATCGCAATAGACTGACGATCTTAGATCAGACGGCACAAGCGGTTGCCAGAGCAAAGCAGTCAGGACAATTGTCCTGAATCATAATAACCAGATCGTGGCGACGCCGCCCCAACCATTGGGCTGTCGGCGAACCGAAACCAAGGCAATGTCAACTTCGCGCTCGAACTCGCCTCATTCGATTCACAAACGCCGCATGGAAAGCCTGTTCGGCTCTTATTCCTCTCCTGAAAAAGGAGCGGCTTCGAGCGTCATGCTGTTCGAAGACGGCGAGTGCGCGATCAACAAACAGTGCGTCCGGAAGAGCGGTCCGCTCGATCATGTCTTCATGATCGCGAGGCCTTACTTAAACGCGGACGCCCCAGGAAGAATGCATGGGAAACAAAATGTTAATCGACGCCACCCACCCGGAAGAGACCAGGGTGGTGGTGACGCGCGGAAATCGCGTAGAGGAATTTGACTACGAATCGGCATCGAGAAAGCAGCTCAGGGGAAATATCTATCTCGCTAAAGTGGCGCGGATCGAGCCCTCTCTGCAAGCCGCCTTCGTAAATTACGGCGGAAACCGTCACGGCTTCTTGGCCTTCGCGGAAATCCACTCGGACTATTACCAGATCCCTGTCGCTGTTCGCGAAGCCCTCATGAAAGAGGAAGCTTTAGAGCGCCAGAACCGCGGTCACGACAACGGCGACAGCGGAAACCCGAACGATTCGGAAACCAGCCACGGCGCAGACAGCGGCTCGCCATCCGAGTCGGCGGCGGACGATTCAGCCCCTTCATTCGGGCAGTTCGCCGATCAAGCGCAAGCCGATGCGCAAAACCCCGACGGCGCGGTCGAGGCGTCGGCGCAGGAAGCCCAGGCGGGCGCCGAAGCGGATCCCGCATCGCAACCTCAGGGGCGCGAGTCGCCGATAGCCCTGGAGGCCGCCCTTCCGCCCACGATTTATGAAGAGTTCACGGCGGCGATCGCAAGGGCCGAGGAAGCTCGCGACGAATTCCCCGCGCATCCCGACGATATCGAAGGAGAGACTGCGTCCTCCGATAGCGATCAGCCGGACCAAAGCGAACAGGCCTCGGATGCAAAGCCGTCCACCGGACGCCGGCATCCGGAAGCGCCCGACTATGAAGGCGGCAACTGGGAAAATGGATCGTCCTCGGACGAAGGCGGGGTCATCTCGGTTCCCGAATCGCAAATCCCCGCTCCGGTCGAGGTCGTCGGTTCCGAAGACGCCCTGGAAGAATTGCCGCAGCGCTATAAGCGGCGCTGGCGGCATTATAAGATTCAAGAAGTCATCAAGCGCAACCAGATCCTCCTCATCCAGGTCGTGAAGGAGGAGCGCGGCAGCAAGGGCGCGGCCCTGACAACCTATCTGTCGCTGGCGGGCCGCTATACCGTTCTGATGCCGAACACGGCGAGCGGCGGCGGCATCTCCCGAAAGATCACGGTGCCCGCGGACCGCAAACGTCTGAAGGAGATCGCGCAGGAACTCGAAGTGCCGGAGGGAATGGGGCTCATCATCCGCACGGCGGGCGCCTCTCGCACCAAGGCCGAAATCAAGCGCGACTTCGAGTATCTGCTGCGGCTTTGGGAAAACGTGCGGGATTTGACGCTGAAGTCAACCGCTCCTTGCCTCGTCTACGAGGAAGGCGACCTCATCAAGCGGTCCATCCGCGATCTTTACAATAAGGACATCGACGAAATCCTCGTCGCGGGCGAAGCGGCTCATCGCGACGCCAAGGAATTCATGCGCATGCTCATGCCGAGCCATGCGAAGAACGTGCAGCTCTACAAGGAGCCGGAGCCGCTTTTCATCAAGTTCGAGGTGGAGCGCCAGCTGAACCAGATGTTCAGCCCCGTGGTGACGCTGCGTTCCGGTGGATACATCGTTCTGAGCCAGACCGAAGCGCTGGTTGCAATCGACGTGAACTCCGGGCGCGCCACGCGCGAATATTCGATCGAAGACACGGCGCTGAAAACGAACATGGAAGCAGCCGAGGAAGTGGCGCGGCAGGTGCGCCTGCGCGATCTGGCTGGCCTGATCGTCATCGACTTCATCGACATGGACGAGCGGCGCAACAACCGGGCGGTGGAGCGCAAGCTCAAGGAATCGCTGCGTCACGACCGGGCGCGCATTCAGGTTGGCCATATCAGCCATTTCGGGCTTTTAGAAATGTCGCGGCAACGCCTGCGCCAGGGCGTCGTCGAAGTGTCAACCATGCCATGCCCGATCTGCCAGGGCGTCGGACATATCCGCTCCACGGAATCCGTCGCGCTGATGATCCTGCGCTCCATTGAAGACCATTTGCGCACGCAGGGGCCGGCCAACATCGCCGTCAGCGCTTCGACCGAGGCGACGCTGTACATCCTCAACCATAAGCGCGCCTATCTTCGAGACATCGAGACGCGCTACGGGGTGACCATCGTCCTTCAGTTCGATGAAAAGGCGCATGGCGCACACTTCTCGCTTGAGCGGGGCGCGGAAGCGGTTCCACCCGTCCAGGTGGAGCAAGTGGCTGTGCACATGGAGGCCGCTGCGCCCGCAAGTCCCGAAGAGGACGAAGAAACCGCCGAGGAAGGCGAGGAGAAGCGGTCGTCGTCGCCCCGCCGTAAGCGCCGTCGCAGGCGCGGGCGCGGCGAGCAAGCCGCAGACACCTTGCAGAATGGGAGCGCGGTCGCTTCCCTGGACGAGGCCGCCGGAGATGAAGACGAGGACGAACACGATTTAGCCGTCGCAGTCGCGCAAGCCTCGCCGCAATCGTCGGAAGCCGCATCGCCCGCGGGGCAGAATGGCGTGGACGGCGGCGAGCAAGATGGCCAGCTGCGCCGCGGCCGCCGCAGAGGCAGGCGCGGAGGCCGGCGGCATCGCGAGGAGGGCCTCGGATCTGCGGCGTTGCAGGCGGGCGCTGTTCCGGGCCTTGGCGAGCAGCCCATCGGCGATTTCGATTATGGATTCGCGAAGGGCCTGCCCCTCGGACCGATCCAGAAGCTGCCCGAGGCGGCGCCGGCCGAGCCAGCCGTGGAAACCGCGGCGGCGCCTGAGTTCGCCGTAACAGAGTCTCAGCCGGCAGCGGCGGAGGCGCACGAAAGCGCTCCCCCGCCTCCGGTCGAAGCCTTGGCCGAGACTGCCGAGCAACCCGCCGCCGTTGAGCCAGCCGCCGTCGAGCCAGCGCCGGAAGTCGCGCCTGTGGAAAGCGTCGAGGTCGCCCCGCCGCCCCCACCAGCGCCTGAGCCGAAGCCCAAGCCCGTCAGAAACAGCCCGCCCCGCACCGGCTGGTGGCAGCGCCGCGTCGTCTAGAACCCAACAGCCGAAGGGCCGCCGCCAAGCGGCCCTTCGGCTGTTCTGGAACGCGCTCTGAAGCCGGGGACAGAACGATGCAAAGCTTCACCGCCGCCGTCATCCAAGCCGCGCCCGTCGCTTTCGATCCATCGCGCACCATCGACAAATTTGCCGGGCTCGTCAGCGAAGCAGCCAGGAAAGGCGCCAAACTGGCCGTCTTTCCGGAAGCGTTTGTCGGCGGCTATCCGAAAGGCATCGATTTCGGCGCGCGCGTCGGGACGAGAACGGCGGCGGGCCGGGACTGGTTTCGCATCTATTACGATGGCGCCATCGAAGCGCCCGGCCCTTGCGCGGCTCGCCTTGGCGAGATTGCGGCGGCCCACGGCATGTACGTGGTGACCGGCGTCATCGAACGCGGTGGCGGCACGCTTTATTGCTCCGCGCTCTTCTTCGGACCAGACGGCAAGCTCCTGGGCAAACACCGCAAGCTTATGCCGACAGCGGCGGAACGGCTCATCTGGGGCTTCGGAGACGGCTCCATGATCCCCGCGATCGACACGCCGCTCGGCAAATTAGGCGCTGTGATCTGCTGGGAAAACTACATGCCCATGCTACGCATGGCGATGTATGCGAAGGGCGTCGCCCTCTACTGCGCGCCCACGGTGGACGACCGCGAAACCTGGCTTTCGACCATGCGTCATATCGCACTGGAGGGACGCTGCTTCGTCCTTTCGGCTTGCCAGTTCGCGCGGCGGCGAGATTATCCCGAGCATTACCCGCTGGACGCCGAACTGGCGCCGGACGACGTCCTCATTCGCGGCGGAAGCTGCATCGTGGGGCCGCTGGGCGAGGTCCTCGCAGGCCCCGTCTTTGACGGCGACGCCATCCTGACCGCGGAAATCGATCGAGGCCAGATCGCGCGCGGCAAATACGACCTCGACGTCTGCGGGCATTATTCGCGCCCCGACATCTTCAAACTCAGCGTGAACGAAAGCGCTCAATCCCCGGTCTCCTTGGCCAGCACGGAAAGCGAGGGCGCCCCGCCTCAATGAGATCCCGGCGTACGCGCTAACGCGTGCCGAAGATGGCGGAGCCAACGCGCACCATGGTGGCGCCCGCCCCGATAGCGGTCTCGAAATCGCCGCTCATGCCCATGCTCAGCTCGGGAAGCTGAAGCTCGTCGCGCAGGGCCGCGAGCTTCTGGAAATGCGGCAGCGGATCGTCCTCGATCGGTGGGATGCACATCAACCCATTGATTGCAAGCCAGAATTCCCGCTTGCATCGCGCTACGAATGCGGCTGCGTCGGCTGGCGCGACGCCGGCTTTCTGAGGCTCGAGCCCGATGTTGACCTGAACAAGCAGCTTCGGCGCCTTGCCTTGGCGCTGGATCTCGGCGGCAAGCGCGGCGGCCAGTTTCAGCCTGTCCAGCGTCTCGATGCAATCGAACAACGCGACCGCCTCGCGCGCCTTATTGGTTTGCAGCGGCCCGATCAGATGCAACTCGATCGGGGAGAAGCGCTCGCGCAGCGGCGGCCATTTCCGCTGCGCCTCCTGAACGCGGTTCTCGCCGAAACAGCGATGGCCTTGCTGAAGCACCGGAAGAACGTCCGGCTCCTCGAAAGTCTTGGCGACGGCGACGAGCTTGACGGACGCGGGCTCACGGCCGTGATTTTGCGCCGCCCGCCAGATGCGCTCCTTGATCGAAAGATAACGCTCCTCGATGGCGCATGAACTGAACGGTTGATTGCTTCCTGTCATGGGACCAGCATCTCTTGACCGGGGCTTACTTTCAACTTCATATCACGCAAACCTTTTTTTTGCCGCGCTGGCTCGCAGGACATCGACCTATGGCATTAGAACGCTACAACGCTTCCGAGCGCGAGAAACATTGGCAAACGGTTTGGGAGGAGCAAAAGACCTTCCTCACCTCTTCGGATCGCAACAAGCCGAAATACTATGTGCTTGAGATGTTTCCCTACCCATCGGGGCGCATCCATGTCGGGCATGTGCGCAACTATGTGATGGGCGATGTCGTCGCGCGCTACAAGCGGGCGCAAGGCTTCAATGTGCTCCACCCCTTTGGGTGGGACGCTTTCGGCCTGCCCGCCGAAAACGCGGCCATGCAGCAGGGGATCAACCCCGGCGAATGGACCTACGACAACATCGAGGTCATGCGCGCGCAGCTCAAGCGCATCGGCCTGTCGCTGGATTGGTCGCGCGAATTCGCGACGTGCGATCCCGAATATTACCATCAGCAGCAGCGGCTGTTCCTTGCCTTCTACAAGGCAGGGCTCGTCTACCGCAAGAAAAGCAAGGTGAACTGGGACCCGGTCGATCACACCGTGCTCGCCAACGAGCAAGTGATCGACGGCCGCGGCTGGCGGTCCGGCGCGCTCGTCGAGCAGAAGGAGCTGGCGCAGTGGTTCTTCAAGATCACTCATTACGCCGACGAATTGCTCGAGGGCTTGGACACGCTCGACAAATGGCCGGACAAGGTCCGCGTCATGCAGAAGAACTGGATCGGCAAGAGCCAGGGGCTGCTGATGCGGTTCAACCTTTCGGGCGAGAAGCTGCCCAGCGGCGTCCAGAAGGTCGAGGTGTTCACGACGCGACCCGACACGATCTTCGGCGCGAGCTTCATCGGCATATCGCCCGAGCACCCGCTGGCGCAGAAACTCGCGAAATCCGATCCGAAGCTGAAGGAGTTCATCGAGGAGTGCCGGCGCATTGGCACGGCGCAGGAGGAAATCGACCGCGCGGAGAAGAAAGGCTACGACACGGGCATCGTCGCGGCGCACCCCTTCCGCTCGACCACCAAGCTGCCGGTTTACGTCGCCAACTTCATCCTGATGGACTACGGAACCGGTGCGATTTTCGGCTGCCCGGCGCACGATCAGCGCGACCTCGATTTCGCGCGCAAATATCGGCTGAAGGTGAAAGCCGTCGTCGTGCCGGAGGGCGCCGATCCGGCCGAATTCAAAGTCGGCAAAGAGGCTTATACCGGGCTAGGCCGGCTCGCAAACTCATCGTTCCTGAACGGCATGACGGTGGAAGACGCGAAGGAAGAGGTGGCGCGGCGCCTCGCCAAGCGCGATATGGGCGAAAAGCGGACCACCTTCCGGCTGCGCGATTGGGGCGTCTCGCGCCAGCGTTATTGGGGCTGCCCTATCCCCATGATTCACTGCGAAAAATGCGGCGTCGTCCCCGTCCCCGACAAGGATTTGCCGGTGAAGCTGCCGGCGGACGTCTCGTTCGACAAGCCGGGCAACCCGCTGGACCTGCATCCCACATGGAAGCATGTCAAGTGCCCGTCCTGCGGCGGCAAGGCGACGCGCGAAACCGACACCTGCGACACCTTCGTCGATAGCTCCTGGTATTTCGCGCGCTTCTGTTCGCCTCACGCGAAGGAGCCGGTGGACAAGGCTTCGGTCGATTATTGGCTGCCCGTCGATCAATACATCGGCGGCGTCGAGCACGCGATCCTGCACCTGCTCTATGCGCGCTTCTTCACGCGGGCCATGAAGGATTGCGGCTATCTTTCGCTCGCAGAGCCCTTCGCCGCCCTGTTCACCCAGGGCATGGTGCTGCACGAAACCTATTTCGACGAGAAGCAGCACTGGCTCAATCCGGCCGATGTGCGCATCGAAACGGCCGACGGCGTGCGCAAAGCCTTCCGGCTCGACGGCGCCCGAGAAGAGGTCCAGATCGGCGGCATCGAGAAGATGTCGAAGTCCAAGAAAAACACCATCGACCCCGACATCTTCACGGAGCACTACGGCGCCGACACTGCCCGCTGGTTCATGCTGTCCGATAGCCCGCCTGAGCGCGACGTGCTTTGGACGGAGGAAGGCGTGCAGGGCGCATGGCGCTTCGTGCAGCGGGCCTGGCGGCTGTTGAACGAAGGCTTGCCGCTCTTGCCGCCCCCGAAAGGCAAGACGCCAGCGGCTTTCTCGGCGCCCGCCCAGGCGCTGCGCCGCGCGGCCCATAAGGGCCTCAACGCCGTCGCCGAAGAGGTCGAGGGCCTGCGCTTCAACCGCGCCATCGCCTCCGTGTACGAATTCGCGAACGCGCTCGCCGCGGCTTTGCAGAACAAGGCTGCGCATGACGATGCGTCATTCGGATTCGCCATGCGCGAAGCTCTTGTCTTCTTCGTGCACATGATGAATCCCTTCATGCCGCACCTCGCCGAAGAAGGCTGGGCGCTGCTGGGCTACAACACGTTGCTCGCAAACGAGCCTTGGCCGAAGGTTGAACGGGCCTTGCTCATTGACGATACCGTGACCATTGCCGTACAGGTAAATGGCAAGCGACGTGACGAAATCGTCGTGCCTCGCAACGCCGACCGCGCACAGCTGGAAGCGGCGGCGCTGCGCCTTGAAAGCGTCACTCGCGCCGTTGATGGTAAGCCCATCAAGAAGGTGATCGTGGTCCCCGAAAGGATCGTCAATGTGGTGGCTTGAGCTCTCGAAAAACGGCAGGCGCCTCCGTAACGGAGCGGGGCTGGCTGTTGTTGCGGGGTTCTTGAGCCTTGGCATGGGCGGCTGCGGCTTCCATCCGATGTATGCGACCGAGGCCTATGGCGGGGTGGATCTCACCGAGGCCATGAAACGCGTGCAGGTCGCGACAATACCGAGCCGAACCGGCCAGCGCTTGCGCAATGAGCTTGTGTTCGGCACGACAGGCGGCGGCGAGCCGGCGTCGCCTGCGTATCGCCTCGACATTGCGCTTCGCGAGTCCATAAGGAACACGCTCGTTACCCAGGCAGGCAGCCCGACCGGAAAAATCCTTCAGCTCGACGCGGAGTTTCGCCTCGTCCGGCTTGCCGACAACGAGACGGTTTTCAAAGGGGCGAGCAGTTCCGAAGCCGCTTTTGAGTTGGCAGGAGAGACCGGCATCGTGGGATCGACCTACGGCGATACGCGCGCCGCGATCGACGCACAGAACCGCGCGGCCCGATCCCTTGCCGATACTTTGAAAACCAGGGTCGCGGCGTATCTGTCGCGGAAAGCGTAAGCAGCGTTTCGCCCCTATATTGCTTGATGTTACGCCGCCCTCGCGGGGCTGCGGCAGGCTCATCCTTCGAGACGGCGCTCAGCGCCTCCTCAGGATGAGGCGCAGCACATTGACCTCATCCTGAGGAGCCGCAAAGCGGCGTCTCGAAGGATGAGTGTGTCGAGAGGTGAAGCCGGGCATTCGGCCGTACCCACGAAGGCGAAAACGCAGTATCCGACAAGCGTTGGGGTTGTTGAATGCGCGCCGACGCCGATCCCGATGTGATGAGCTGCATAGCATGGTTGCGCTGAAAGAAGCGTCCGTCGCCCGGTTCCTGGCCGCTCCGCCGAGCGCGGCGTGCGGCTTCCTGTTCTACGGTTCGGACAGCCTCCAGATTTCGGCCAGAGCCGAAGTTCTCGCCAACGCGATCATGAAGAAGGCCGGCCCGGACACCGAGATCACGCGCCTGCACGATGCCGACGCGGTCGCCATGCCGGACCGGATCGCCATCGAGTTGAGCACGCGATCGCTGTTCGGCGGCGCCCGAATTGTCTGGCTCACCTCCTGCCCGGCGAAGGCTCACGCCGCCATCATGGACGCCATCGCCCGCCCCTTCGACGGCGCATGCCTGATCGTGCAGGCGCCCGATCTGAAGAAAAGCCACAAGCTCGCCCAAGCCTTCGAGGCTGCGCCCCATCTCGCCGCCATTCCCTGTTATGGAGAGGACCGCGACACTGTCGCCGCCGCCATCCAGCAGCTCGTTTCGTCGCAAGGGCGCCAGATCGACGCCGAGGCCGCCGCGCTCATCGCGACCCGCTGCGATTTCTCCACCCTGATCGCGCGGGCGGAGGCGGAAAAGCTGATGACCTACGCGGGCGCCAGCGGGCGCATCACGACGAGCGACGTTGAAGTCTGCCTCATCGACCAGCAAACCGCCGGGCTTTCGGACATCGTCGACGGCGCGCTTGATGGAGATGGCCGCAAAGCGCTCATCGCGCTCGATCGCTTCCTCGCGGTCGAGCAGAACGTAACGGGCGTGTTCGTGGCGCTGTCGTCAGCGCTGCTTCGGCTGCATGCGTTGCGGGCAGCGGCGGACGCGGGCGCCTCGATCCCGCAGGCCATCAAGGAGCTTCGGCCGCCCGTCTTCTTCAAGCAGCAGGATGCGCTCGCGGCGCAGGTCCGGCACTGGACGGCGGATGCGCTGACGGCCGTTCTCGGCCAGTTGAACGCCGTGCTTAGGGAGACGCGCTTGAAGCCCGCGCTCGCCGAAGACCTCACCGCCGCCTTCATTCTCAGGATTGCGAAGGCGGCCCGGAGCGCCCGCTCCGCCGATGTGGGGAAACCGCGGTAGGCGCCACGAAAAGCGTCATGGCCGCTCCTCTCAGTAGCGTCGAACGGGGGAAGCTACGCGGCGTCTGTCCACTTCGACAGCTGCGCAAACACCTCAGGCCGCCCTCATGTCCGCGACCTTTTCCCTGAGAGCCTCCCGTTGCTTCACAAGCACCGGATACTCGGCATTGCCCGGCGAGGACGCGTTGATGGCGCGGTCGTAATGGTCGAGCACGTGTTTCTCGCCGTCGATGAGGCTCGGAATAAATTTTTTGTCCAGCTTCGTGAATTGAGAGGAAATCTTCATCACCGTGCGATCGAAGAGGCCCATGAGCGACCCGCGATCGTCGGCGCCGGCGCCCAGGCGCTTCAGCTGTTCGGAAATGGCGTCCGCGTCCTTCCGGTGGATGGCGATCATCTCAGCGAACAAAGGCGCAATGCCCTCGCCATGCGCATCCTTGAGCCCCTCTTCGTATCCTTGAAGGGCGTCGATCAAGCTTGTGTGCAGACTTTTGAGGCTGCGTACGAGTTCGTCCATCCCTTGCTTCCCTTCAACTGTGTGTGGAATACGGACAAATCCTTGCGGACCATCTTTGTTCCGCCCATCGCTCTATTTCGAAGCGGGAGACATATCTATCCCAAAGCGCACAGGCTCAGGCCTTGGCTTCCGCCCTAGCTCTCAATTATCTAGCAGCCAGAGTTCGTGGGCTATGAACTAGTATTTTTGGGATACTTTTTCGCGTACGTATAGATCATTGGAGTTGCGGTGGACAACCCAACTGGCTCTCGGTCCGAAGAAGCGTCAGTTGTTGAAGTCTCGCACTTGACCACAAAGCGTCACTCCCGCTTGCCTCCGGAAGGGACGTTCCGGCCTAAATGTCAAAGGTCCGATTGCTGCCTGACACTGCCATCCAGTGCAGCGAGATCAAGTTCTGTGAGAAAACCTGGATGGCCCGGCCATGACGGCGGCTAGGCGCGTTTTTGAGCGAGCAGCGCCCGGTGGACGACCTCGAACTGATCCAGGGTCCTGTACCGGATGACGACCTCGCCCGCCTCGCCGGGGCCGGGGTTGATGACGACGGTCAGGCCAAGGGCATCAGTCATGTCGCGCTCAGCGGCGCGCGTATCCGCATCCTTCTGCGGCGCGTTCGCCTTCGCGCCGGGCGCCTTCGGTCCGGCGGCCTTGCGGCCCATGACGAGGGCCTCGACATCGCGGACGTTCAAGCCCTTTTTCACAATGTCCTGCGCCACGGCCTCGGCGTCCTCATGGCCGATCAGCGCGCGCGCGTGCCCCGCGCTGAGCGAGCCGTCGCGCACGAGCGACTGCACGCTTTCGGGAAGCTTCAGAAGCCGCATCGTGTTGGCGAGATGGCTGCGGCTCTTGCCGATGATCCCCGCAAGCTCCTCCTGCGTATAGCCGAAGCGCTCGACAAGATCCCTGTAGCCGCCCGCCTCTTCGATTGCGTTCAGATCGGTGCGCTGGACGTTCTCGATAATGGCAAGCTCAAGCGCTTCCTGATCCGACAGGGACCGCACAATGACAGGCACGAGATGCATTGCGGCCTTTTGCGCGGCGCGCCAGCGGCGTTCGCCCGCAACGATTTCGTAGTTCGTTCCGGTGGCGTCGGCCGGACGCACGACAAGCGGCTGAACGAGCCCCTTCTCCCGGATCGAAGTCGCCAGCTCATCGAGCTCCGTCTCATTGAAGTTCTTGCGCGGATTCAGCGCGCTGGGGCGAACGCGGTCGATGGGAACCATCCGGCTTTCGCCAGCGGCAGGAAGAACGCGGCCGCCAACCGGAAGGTTTTCGCCGATGAGAGAAGCGAGCCCGCGCCCAAGACGGCTCTTTTGAACGGGCGAAGGCCCAGTCGCTAATGCGCCCGATCTAGTCTGCATATCGATCTCCCGTCGAAGAGATTAGTGCTGAAATGTCTGTCCGCCATAAAGGCGGCCCGCCCACGACGTACTCACCACGCCACCCCGACTTTGGGCGCCGGCCCTGTTCGCGCCATGCAAGTGGGCCGGCGCTCGTCACGCGGCGCGCGCCGCCGCCGCACGCTCGCGGTTGATCATCTCCGCGGCGAGATCCATGTAGGCGCGGCTGCCCGCGCTCTTGTGGTCGTAAAGAAGAAGGGGTTTGCCGTGCGATGGCGCTTCCGCGATGCGGACGTTGCGCGGGATGATCGTGTCGTAAACCTTATGCCCGAAGAAGCTGCGAACTTCCTTGGCGACCTCGTCGGAGAGCTTGGTGCGCCCATCGTGCATGGTCAAAACCACGCCATGGATTTCAAGCGAAGGATTGAGGCTCGACCGCACGAAATCGATCGTTTCCTTCAGCTGGGTGATCCCCTCCAGGGCGAAGAACTCGCATTGCACGGGCACAAGCGCCGCATCGGACGCCGCCAGAGCGTTGAGCGTCAGAATGCTCAGCGAGGGCGGGCAATCGATGAGCACATAGGTGAGGCGATCCGCTTCGTTGCGGTCGAGCTCGGAGGCGCGCAGCGACGCTATGGCGTCGCGCAGAAAATAGGCCCGGTTCGGCGCGGCGGCGATTTCCGGCTCAAGGCCGGCAAGGTCTCGCGTCGAGGGCGCAACAAACAAACCCGGCACCGCCGCCGGGGTCATGGCCTGTTCAAGCGCCGCCGCGCCCGCCAGTACGTCGTAAGTCGAGACATGGCGCGCATCTTCATGCACGCCGAGGCCGGTGCTCGCGTTGCCCTGCGGATCGAGATCGATCACAAGCACCCGCTCGCCGACCGAGGCCAACGCCGTTCCAAGATTGATCGCCGTTGTGGTCTTGCCCACGCCGCCCTTCTGATTGGCGACGGCGAAAACGCGAAGACCTTTTTTGGTTGTGTTTGTCACTGCTCGCCACCCTGTCTAAGAATTGGCTTCCTGATCTCCAAGATGCGGCCTTCCGCATCGCTGACGCTGGCGTGGGTCGTGAGATCGAAGGCCCATCGCGCCCGGGCGCCGGCGATTTCTACTCCGGCCTCGCGGCCTTTGAGAAACAACCCGACGGACGCATTACCGAAAAACGGCAGGGCGAGCTCCAACAGAGCATCGAGCGGCGCCAGTGCCCTGGACGTCACCGCATCGGCGGCGGGAACGGCCCCGCTCGCGGCTGCGTCGGCGATGCGCCTGTCATGCACACGGGCAGGCGCCCCGGTCCGCCGCGCCACCTCGGAGAGGAACGCGCATTTGCGACTATTGCTCTCGATGAGGTGCACGCAGCACTCTTTCTGATTCGCAAGCATAATTGCAATCGCGAGCCCTGGGAACCCCCCGCCCGACCCGAGGTCGACCCAGGTTTTCGCGTTTGGCGCCAAGGCGATAAGCTGCGCTGAGTCGGCGAAATGCCTGCGCCAAACCTGTGGAAGAGTTGTGGGCGAAACGAGGTTAACCGCCTTTTGCCACTGCAGGAGCAGGCGCTCGTACAGCTCAAGCCGCTCCATTGTTTCATGTGAAACGGAGAAGGCTCGGGCAAAGTCGGCGGAGTTCTCGATCTTCATGGCCTCTATACGGGTCGCTTCCTACGCTGCCTCATGGTTCGACAGGCTCGCCATGAGGCTTATCGATCGCTCATCCTTCGAGACGCCGCTGCCCGGCTCCTCAGGATGAGGCTGCGGCTGCCCCTCATCCTGAGGAGGCGCAAAGCGCCGTCTCGAAGGATGAGCGGCCCCGCCTGACAGCATGCGTGCTTCGCGGCTCTTTGTGAATCCGAAATCGGCCGCGGACGATTACTAAAAAAGCAAGGAAACGATTGAAACGGCCGTTGACGCCAGGCTTGCTATTCACGCGCCAAGAATGCTCGCGGATACGCCCGATAATACCCCAACATGAGAAACGACAAGGAGTAGAGATCGCACGACGCGATAGTGAAGCCACGGTTTCCCTCAAGTATATCGTGCCTTCGCTGCGGAAGTTGTTTCATGTGAAACAAACGCTCGAACGAACTGGAAACATATGCGGACTCCGTTCGCGCTCTTAACTCTTTCTCAGTTTTCTGGCTGGCCCGCATCCCCTCACCCTGCGAACAGCCTTGGCGAGCGCTTGCAGATGCGGACGCTCCAGAGCGCCAAGCTTGCAGCAGAGATGCGGGCTTGCGGCTCAAGCGGCGCGGGTCGCCTTGCGGATATGCGCGAGGAGCAGCATCAGCGCCGCGGGCGTCATGCCGTCGATGCGGGCGGCCTGCGCGAGCGTGGCGGGGCGATGGCGTTCGAGCTTCTGGCGCACCTCGTTTGAAAGGCCCGCGATGGCGGCGAAGTCGGTCGAGGGCGGGATAGCCGCAGCCTCGTCCTTCTTGAAGGCGACGATGCTCGCCTCCTGCCGGTCGAGATAAACCGCGTAGCGGGCATCCACCTGGAGCCGCTCGGCGGCTTGCGCGGGGATCTCCGAAAGCTCCGGCCAGATCGCCCCGAGCCGGCTTACCGTAATGTCGGGCAACGCCAGAAGATCGAAGGCGGAGCGGCGGCGGCCGTCGCGGTTCAGCGCGATGCCATATCCCGCCGCCTGGTCCGGCGTCACAGACAAGCCCTCCAGCAGGCGCCGCGCCTCATCGAGCGCCTCCGCCTTCGCCGCATAGGATCGCAGCCGCTCGCCGCCCACGCAGCCGATGCGCGCCCCAGCCGCCGTCAGCCGCTCGTCAGCATTGTCGGCGCGAAGACGCAGGCGATACTCGGCGCGGCTCGTGAACATGCGATACGGCTCCGAGACGCCGCGCGTCACGAGGTCGTCGATCATCACGCCGATATAGGCCTCGGTTCGCGAGACGACGAAATCCGCCGGACGCCCGCCTGCCTTCAGCGCCGCGTTAACGCCCGCGACGAGCCCTTGCCCCGCCGCCTCCTCATAACCCGTCGTGCCGTTGATCTGGCCGGCGAGGAACAGGCCGGGCAGGCGCCTCGCTTCAAGCGTTGCGGCCAACTCGCGCGGATCGACATAATCGTATTCAATGGCGTAGCCGGGCCGGATTACGGCGGCGTTCTCCAGGCCCGGAATCGTCTTCAGGAAGGCGCGCTGCACCTCCTCGGGAAGCGAAGTCGAGATGCCGTTCGGGTAGACGGTCGGATCGTCGAGCCCCTCCGGCTCCAGGAAGATTCTGGTGGCTCGCGCGATCCTTGAAGCGGACCACCTTGTCCTCGATGGACGGGCAGTAGCGCGGGCCGATGCTCTCGATCTGCCCCGAATACATCGGCGCGCGATGGATGTTTGCGGCGATGATCGCGTGCGTCTCGCGCGTCGTCGCTGTGATGTGGCAGGCGATCTGCGGCGTCTCGATGCGTTCGCTGAGGAAGGAAAACGGGACCGGCGGCTCGTCGCCCGGCTGCGCCGCAAGCCGTGAATAGTCGATGGTCCGGCCATCGAGCCGGGGGGGCGTGCCGGTCTTCAGCCGGCCCATGCGCA
Source organism: uncultured Alphaproteobacteria bacterium (assembly GCA_963748525.1). Lineage (GTDB taxonomy): Bacteria > Pseudomonadota > Alphaproteobacteria > Rhizobiales > Rhodomicrobiaceae > Rhodomicrobium. Next base: position 84,165 of record CAVVJJ010000004.1, on the reverse strand, counting down.
GACCGAGCGAATAGAGCCGCTCGGCAAGCCGGATCGCAGGCGCCTCGCCCACGCGCCCCGCCGCGATGCGCGTCTCGCCCAGATGGATCACGCCCCTCAGAAACGTGCCGGTGGTGATGACGACCGCCCCGCAGCGCAACTCGCGCCCGCTCGCCGTAACCACGCCCGCGACAGCGCCGCCTTCGACAATCAAATCCTCCGCCGGCTCCTCGATCGCCTCAAGGCCCGGCTGGGCGGCGATGGCTTCCTGCATGTGGCGGCGATAAAGCTTGCGGTCGGCCTGCGCTCGCGGCCCTTGCACGGCTGGCCCCTTGGACCGGTTCAGCATGCGGAACTGGATGCCCGCCCGGTCGATGACGCGGCCCATAAGCCCGTCGAGCGCATCGATCTCGCGCACGAGATGGCCCTTGCCGAGACCGCCGATGGCCGGGTTGCACGACATCTCGCCGATGGTCGCGCTGCTATGCGTGACGAGCGCCGTGCGTGCGCCCATGCGCGCCGCGGCCGCCGCCGCCTCGCAGCCTGCGTGCCCGCCCCCCACAATAACGACGTCAAAGCGATCCATGATGATTGTTCAGCAACCTAATAAACCGCAGTGCAAATGCCCTCTTCGTTATAGAGGACGGCGGGACCAATGTAAGGGCCGGACCAGAAAAATCCAAAATGAGACGGAAGGCGAAATACATTCTTGCCGGGGTGCGGCGTCATTCGCCGGCAATTTGCGGCTGCTGGTGAGGACCACCGTATCCAGTTCCCACTCTTGGGCCGCTGGAAACAAACATCGCCCTATTCGATGCTGGCGCGGGAGACCAAACGCCAAAGGCGCCCCGCATGACAATGGTGTTCAGCAATGGCGCCCTGGCGTAATACCGTGGCAGAGATTAGCTCAGTGTAAGCTGTACCACCCATTCTTCCCGCCCAAACGGAAGGAGCACACATGCAAGCGCGAGACGTCATGACCACCGCCGCCGTCACGGTGAAACCCGATACGCCGATCCGAAAGATCGCCGAGATCCTGCTCGAACATCGCATCAGCGCGGTTCCCGTGCTGGATGAGAGCGGCGCCGTCATAGGGATGGTGAGCGAAGGGGATTTGTTGCGCCAGAATTCATCGGAGCGCGAAAAGCGGCGCGAGTGGTGGCTTGCGCTCCTGGCGGAAGGCGAGACCTTGAGCGAGGAGTTCCTGGCAAACATGCGCAGCAGCACCCAGCGCACCGCGCGGGACATCATGTCGGCGCCGGTCATGACAGTGAGCGAAGATACAGACCTGACCGAGATCGGGAAGATCCTCACTTCGCTGCAGATCAAGCGCGTGCCGGTGGTGCGGGAGGGGCGGCTCAGGGGCATCGTCAGCCGGGCCGATCTCATCCGCACCCTGGCGCAACAGCGGCCGGCGCGCCCGCAAGGGGAAGGGCTGTTCGGCTGGACGCTCCATTTCGATCCTTTCGCACAGCACGCCGAAACGCCGGCCGAGACTGTCCAGGAGACTGCGCCTCGCGAAGATGCGGGGCTAACGGCCGCGGACCTTCGCCATCTCGTCGCCGACGCAGCCTCGAAGAAAACTCATCAGCAGGAGATAGCGCGCCAGGCGGCGGCGGAGGTGCGCAGTTCGAAAATCAAGGAGCTGATCGACCATCATGTCAGCGACGAGCATTGGCGCTCAATTCTTCATCAGGCGAAAGTGGCGGCGGAGCTTGGCGAGCGCGAACTCCTGCTCCTTCAGTTTCCGGCCGAGCTTTGCAGCGACGGCGGCAGGGCCATCAACGTGGCCGAACCGGATTGGCCCTCCACGCTGCGCGGCGAGGCAGCCGAAACGTATCTGCGTTTCGAGCACGACTTGAAACCGGCCGGCTTTCACCTCATGGCCAAGGTGCTCAACTTCCCCGACGGTTATATCGGCGATATCGGCCTCTTCCTGCATTGGGGCGGCACGCAGGAAACGTAAAGGAATGTTTCATGTGAAACAGCGGCGGCGCGCAAATCCCGCCGCGTGGCCCGACCGCCGCACTTACTTTCCGATGCAGAACTCGGAGAAAATCTGACCGAGAACATCTTCCACGTCGAGCCGCCCGGTCAGCCGGCCCAGCGCGTCCGACGCTTCGCGAAGATGCTCAGCGGAAAGCTCCGTTTCCTCGCCCGCCTCCGCGCTCGAAAGAAACGCTTTCAACGCCGCCTGCGCCCGCTCGATTTCCTGGCGGTGCCGCGCGCGCGTGATGAGCGGGGCGTCGCCTGCGCCGTAAATCTCCTCAGCGATTCTGACGAGCGCGGTCTTCAGCGCATCGAGCCCCTGGCCAGTCTTGGCGGAGATGGCGAGCGCGTGATGCGGCGTCCGCGCGCCCGGCGCGAGATCGATCTTGTTGACGACCGTTAGCGTTACGCGGCTCTTCTGTCCCGAGTGTCCCTCCCGCCCATCCTCATCCGGAAGAAGGGAGTTCGCCGCGCCTTCTTCCCCAGGGCGGGGCGCCGAGGCATCCCGCATCAGCAGGACGATATCGGCGTCCTTTGCGCTTAAGAGCGCGCGCCGGATGCCTTCCTGCTCCACGGCGCTTTCCGTTTCCCGAAGGCCGGCCGTGTCGCGCAGGATGAATGGGAAGCCGTCGAGATCCAGCGCGATTTCGATGACGTCGCGAGTCGTGCCCGGCTCATGATAGACGATCGCCGCTTCCCGTCCGGCGAGCGCGTTCAAGAGGCTGGACTTGCCGACATTCGGCGCGCCCACAATGGCCGCCTGGATGCCTTCGCGAACAATCTCGCCCCGGCGGCCGTCCGCCAGCGCGCGCTCAAGCTCGGCGACAAGGCTGCGCACCTGGGGGAGCGCATCCTTGAATGCGCTTGCGGCAATGTCGTCGTCCTCGGAGAAATCGAGGCTTGCCTCAACGTAGGCCATCGCGCGCAGCAGAGTGGTCCGCCAAAACTCGTAATGCCCCCGCAGCGCGCCGCAATGCTGGGCGAGCGCCTGCCTCCGCTGATACGAAGTCTCGGCGTTGATGAGATCGGCGAGCCCCTCCGCCTCGGTGAGGTCGATCTTGCCGTTGCCGAAGGCCCGTCTCGTGAACTCGCCCGGCTCGGCAAGCCGTAACCCCAGGAAGGCGAGAGCATCCATCACGCCAGCCACCACAGCGCGCCCGCCGTGGACATGAAGCTCGGCCATGTCCTCGCCCGTGAAGCTCGCCGGGCCCGGAAGCCAAAGCAGAACGGCCTCGTCGAGAACCTCGCCGGTTTTGGGATGGCGCAATCGCCTGAAGCTCGCCATCCGGGGCGCGGGCAATCTTCCATGGCTGAGCGCATCCAGCGTGCTCCTCGCGGCCCTGCCCGAGATGCGAATGACGGCAATGCCTGCACGCCCCGGCGCGGTGGAGAGCGCGAATATGGTCATGACGGCGGTTTCCTGAACCGTAAAACCCGGATTATAAGTTCCGGGGTACATACGCTCAAAAAGCGTATATTTGTAGTGTTGGCCTGTCGTGCTTCCGGCGCGCTGTTCCTAAACAAAGCGGTGAACAAGGTTGCCTCATGGCGTTAAATCGTTTGAGCGAAGAAACTAGCCCCTACCTTCAGCAGCACAAACACAATCCTGTTCACTGGTGGCCTTGGCGCCAGGAGGCGTTCGAAGAGGCCCAGCGGCTCGACAAGCCGGTTCTGCTTTCCGTGGGCTATGCCGCCTGCCATTGGTGTCATGTGATGGCGCATGAGAGCTTCGAGAAGGAAGATACGGCCGCGCTCATGAACGAGCTGTTCGTGAACATCAAGGTCGACCGGGAGGAGCGCCCCGATGTCGACACCCTCTATATGACGGCCCTTCAGGAACTCGGCGAGCAAGGCGGCTGGCCGCTGACGATGTTTCTCACGCCCGACGGCATGCCTTTCTTCGGCGGCACCTATTTCCCGGATACGCCCCGCTTCGGCCGGCCGAGCTTCAAAGAGGTGCTCGTAAATGTCGCCCGCGTCTATGCGAACGAAAAAGAGACCATCGCCCAGAATACCGCCTATCTGCGATCGAGGCTGATGCCCCGGCTGAACTACGGCGCCGCGCCGGAAATTTCGGAGGAACAGCTGGCCGCCATCGCCAGCAAATTCATCGGCGCTATCGATCCGACCAACGGCGGCCTTCGCGGAGCGCCTAAGTTTCCCAACACCAGCATCTTCAGTTTCCTCTGGAGAGCGGGCCTGCGCTACGGCCTGAAGACCTGCCTCGAAGAGGTGAAGAACTCGCTCCTGCATATGTGCCAGGGCGGGATCTACGATCATATCGGTGGCGGCTTCGCCCGCTACTCCGTCGATGAGCGCTGGCTCGTGCCGCACTTCGAGAAGATGCTGTACGACAACGCGCTTCTGATCGAGCTCATGACCGAGGTCTGGAAGGAGACCCAATCCGACCGGCTCAGGGCGCGCGTGAGCGAAACGATCGCCTGGATATCGCGCGATATGGCCGCGCCTGGCGGTGGGTTCGCTTCGTCTTACGACGCCGATTCCGAGGGCGAGGAAGGCAAGTTCTACGTCTGGACGGCCGGGGAAATTACGAATGTCCTGGGACACGGCGAACAGGCAGCGCTGTTTGCTCAGGTGTATGACGTTACCGAAGGCGGCAATTGGGAAGGCAAGACCATCCTGAACCGGCTCAACGCGCTCGCGCTTCTCAGCCGCGAGGAGGAGCTGGCCCTGGACGAGTGCCGCGCCAAGCTTTTTGAGGTCCGCGAAAAGCGCAAAAAACCGGGATGCGACGACAAGGTGCTTGCGGACTGGAATGGTCTCGCCATCCGGGCGCTTGCAAGAGCCGGCGAAGCCTTCATCAGACCGGAATGGATCAAGCTCGCGGAAAGCGCCTACGCTTTCGTTTGCAGCCGGATGATCTCGCAGGGCCGCCTCTTCCATTCCTACCGGGGAGACAAGCTCAAAGGTCCGGCAACCTCCGCCGATTATGCAAACATGATCTCGGCGGGCCTTGCGCTCTATCAGGCGACGAACAACAAGCGGTATCTCGACGACGCCGTTGCCTGGACTGCGATCATGAATCGCCATTACGACGCGGAGGGCGGCGGCTATTACCTCGCCGCCGACGACACCAGCGATCTGATCCTGCGGCCGCTTTCGGCGAGCGACGACGCGGCGCCCAGTCCAAACGCCGCCATGCTGCAGAATCTGGCCGACCTCTACACCTTCACCGGCGACGCCGTCCACCTGCAGAGAGCGGACAGGCTATGGGGCGCGTTTCAGGGGGTGGCGCAGTCCATGGCGCTGGCTTACACCGGTCTCTTGTCGGGCGCGCTGACGCTGATATCGCCGCAACATATCGTCGTGGCCGGAGACCGGGCGGAGGAGGGCGCCGCCGCCTGGCGCAAAGCCTTGGCCGAGGTTTCCCTGCCGGGAGCGATCATCCAATGGGTGGGAGACGGCAAGGATGTCCCGCCGTCGTCGCCAGCCGCGGGCAAGGGCCGGGCAGACGGCAAAATCGCCGCCTATGTCTGCATTGGGCCGCGATGCTCGCAGCCGCTCATCGACCCCGACGCGGTGAAAGACAAGCTGAAGGAAGAACGGCATGTGTCGGTGCAGGTCGCCGCTTCGCCTGTATAAACAGGAGAAGCGCGGCTTGCGCCGCTTCCCTTCAGGCCGACAGTCATAGCTCCGTTAGCCCCAAGATTGCTCGCGGCGCCTGACATGCGCTGAGCCGCCCTGTGCGCTTTCCCAACGACGCCGAGCCTATTTAGCATCACTCTCCCGCAAATCTTGAAGCGGCTGATGTCCTGAATGCGCTGCCGCGCGATGCGCAGAGGCGTGGGATGCCGGGAAAATTACTGGAAGTGCTGGGCGCGACCTTCGACGAGTTGGGAATTGCCGTTCTCATCCTCTCGACGCGGGGGCGCATTCTCTTCGCCAATCTTGCGGCAAAAGGCATGCTCGATGAGCGTGGGCCGCTTCGCGTTGCGGACGGGCATTTGCAGGCAGCCGATCCCGCCATGAATGCGGAGATATTGCAGGCCATCGAAGACCTGTGCCGGCCGAACGCCGAGACCAAGGAGCATGCTGTGTGTCTCGCCAAGCATTCGGCGGAGCGCCCCGGCGCGATCGGATGCCTCCGTCTGTTACGCCCACCGAACGAAGCGGAGCCGGCTGTCGCTCTTTTCATCACCGAAACCCGCGCGCAAAGCCATTACGGCGTTGACGGGTTCGCGGAGGCGTACAAGCTGAGCAAGGCGGAAGCGCGAACGCTCAAGGCTTTTGTTGAAACTCAGGCGCCCGCCGAGGCGGCCGTCCGCTTGAACGTTGCGGTTTCCACGGTCAAGAGCCACATCCGGAAGATATTTCTCAAGACGAACACGTCCCGGCAGGCGGACCTGCTTCGCCTTGTCGAAAGCTGCCGCACTCCCTTCGTGTCCGCGAAGAGCGGCAAGACTTAGAGCGAAGCGCGCGAAATGGGAATCGGCGTCATGCCCAGAGGCGCCATTTCCGCGAAAGCGGGAATCCACTCATCCCAATGATCATCGAAGACTGGGTTCCCGCCATCCAAGCGCGGGGACGGCGGCGCGTGGGATTGAACACACGATGCTCTAGCAATCGGGATTTCAGTTAACCCGGAGTGAGACGCCGTGGCCGGAAACTGGCGTAGCCCGCGCCCCCGGAGCCGGAGCAAGATTTAGGTGTTCATCGAGTCGAAGAAGTCGTTGTTCGTCTTCGTCTGGCGCAGCTTGTCGAGCAGGAATTCGATGCCGTCCATGGGGCCCATCGGATTGAGGATGCGCCGAAGCACATACATCTTGCGCAGTTGGGCCTGCGGGACGAGCAGCTCCTCTTTGCGCGTGCCGGACTTCGCGATGTCCATCGCGGGGAAGACGCGCTTGTCGGCCACCTTGCGGTCGAGAACGAGCTCCGAGTTGCCCGTGCCCTTGAACTCCTCGAAGATAACTTCGTCCATGCGGCTGCCGGTTTCGACAAGCGCTGTGGCGATGATCGTGAGCGATCCGCCTTCCTCGATATTGCGGGCCGCGCCGAAGAAGCGCTTCGGCCGCTGCAAGGCGTTGGCGTCGACGCCGCCCGTGAGCACCTTGCCCGAGGAGGGGACCACTGTGTTGTAGGCTCGGCCGAGGCGCGTAATCGAATCGAGCAGGATCACCACATCGAGCTTGTGTTCGACCAGGCGCTTCGCCTTCTCGATCACCATCTCCGCCACCTGAACGTGCCGCGACGCCGGCTCATCGAAGGTGGAGCTGATCACCTCGCCGCGCACGGAGCGCTGCATGTCGGTCACCTCTTCGGGCCGCTCGTCGATCAGGAGAACGATCAAATAGCATTCCGGGTGATTGGCGGTGATGGAGTGCGCGATATTCTGGAGGAGCACCGTTTTGCCGGTGCGCGGCGGGGCGACGATCAAGCCGCGCTGGCCCTTGCCGAGAGGCGCGACAATATCGATGACGCGCGGGCTGAGATCCCTCGAGTCCGGCCTTTCGGTCTCCATCTTCAGCCAGTCGTTCGGATAAAGCGGCGTAAGATTGTCGAAGTGGATCTTGTGGCGGATCTTCTCGGGATCGTCGAAGTTGATCTTGTTGACCTTGAGCAGCGCGAAGTACCGTTCGCCATCCTTCGGACCCCGGATCTGCCCTTCGACGGTATCGCCGGTCCTCAGCCCAAAGCGGCGGATCTGGCTGGGGCTGACATAGATGTCGTCCGGTCCCGGCAGATAATTCGAATCCGGCGAACGCAGGAAACCAAAGCCGTCCTGCAGCACTTCCACAACGCCGTTTCCGGTAATCTCGATATCCCGCGCGGCCAATTGCTTCAGAATTGCGAACATCAGCTCCTGCTTTCGCAGTGCGCTCGCATTTTCGACGGCAAACTCCTCCGCAACGCTGAGCAGTTCGGTCGGCGACTTTACCTTAAGGTCTTGAAGTTTCATTTCTTGCATGATGAGGGTGATTTCCGGGGAGGTGTAACTGGAGCAGACGAAATCTGCGGGGCCGGATGGAAATGAGGACTGTCGTTAGCCGCTTGTCTTCTTGGAGGGCGAGAGTGCGGCTTCTTCACTGAAATTAGAAACCCGGCAGATCCCGCAAAACGACGGCTGCCGGAAGGTTACGACATCGCGAATATAGCAGCCTTCAGCGCTTCCGGAAAGATAGGAACATGCCAAAAGCCGCATTTTCCCATGATTTCCCCGATCAGAATGGCTGAACGACGACCAGGATTACGATGCCGATGAGAAGAAGGGTCGGCGCTTCATTGATGATGCGGAAGAAACGCGAGCTGTGCGGTATGCGATCAGCCGCGAAATCTTTGCGCCATTTCGCGAGGTAGAAATGGATCACAAGCATAAGAGCGACAAGCACAATCTTCACGTGAAGCCAGTGCGCGGCGCGCCACCATTCCGGTTCGTGCGAGACGAAAGCGATCCACAGCCCGAGCCCAACAGTGACAAGCATCGCGGGGTTCATGATGGCGTAGAGAAGCCTCCGCTCCATGATCTTGAAGGTTTCAGCCTGAGGCGATCCAGGCTTAAACTGGGCGTGATACACGTAAAGCCTTGGCAAGTAGAACATACCTGCCATCCAGGCGAAGGCCGCGATCAAGTGCACGGCCTTCAAGTACATGTATGTGTTGATAAACATAGGCACACTCAATGTGTTTGAGCGTTAAGCTTCCGATCTGACGAGACGGATAAGCCTTTCGACGTTCTCGACCGGGGTGTCGGGAAGAATCCCGTGGCCGAGGTTGAAGACATACGGCTTCTGCGAAAGCGCGTTCAGAATCGACTTCACCCTGCGCTCCATAGCATCCCCGCCAGCGAGCAGCAACAGCGGATCGAGATTTCCCTGAACGGGAAGCGCGCTCTGCATCGCCGCAATCGTCTTAAGCGGCGCCGCGGTGTCGCACCCAAGCGCATCGACGCCCGTCTTGGCAACGTACTCCTCGTATTGGGGCGAACTGCCGCGGGGGAACCCGATGATGGGGACGTGCGGATGGACAGCTTTCACCTGTTTCACGATCCGGGCCGTGGGCTCGATCACGAAGGCTTCGAAGTCGTTGTCGGCGAGCGCCCCAGCCCAGCTATCGAAGATTTGCAGCGCGCGGGCGCCTGCGTTCGCTTGCCCGATGAGGTAGACGCTGGAAGCCTCCACAAGCAGGTCCAGGATCGCGCCGAAAACCTCCGGATGACGGTAGGCCAGAAGCTTGGCCTCCCGGTAATCCTTGGAGCCCTGGCCCTCGACCATATAGCTCGCGACTGTCCAGGGAGCGCCGCAAAAACCGATCAGGGGCGCGCGTCCTTCGAGGCCCGCGATGGTTTTGTGGATCGCCTCGTAAACGATCTCAAAGGTCGATTTCGCCTTATCGACTGAAAGCCTGGAGAGATCCTTCAGGCTTGTGATCGGCTCAAGATGCGGCCCTTCGCCTTCGCGGAATTCCAAATGCTGGCCAAGAGCATGCGGCACGACCAGAATGTCGGAGAAAATGATGGCGGCGTCGAAACCGAAGCGCCGGATCGGCTGGATCGTCACCTCCGCGGCGAGTTTCGGGTTATAGCAGAGGTTGAGGAAGGAGCCGGCTTGCGCGCGAACCTCGCGGTACTCGGCGAGATAGCGTCCCGCCTGCCGCATAAGCCACATGGGAGGCGCTTTGTGAGCCTTTCCGGTGAGAGCTTCGAGGAACTTTGGCGCGCCTTTGTGGGACACGGTTTCGGTGTGTGACTTCATAAGAAAAATTCCACTTAGAGGATCTGTTGTTTCTGTTAGGGGAGGCACAGCGCGGAAACATTAGGTTTTGCTGCGTTCATCCCCTGGTTCGAGATGCGGGCTGCGTTCAAGATGGGAACGGCCGAGTTCTTGTTGAAAAAACCGGCGCTCGCATCGATTTCATCTTGTGCTGTTTAGCCTTGCTTTGCCCCTCTCATCAATGAATAACGTACGGGACAAGCTGTGAAGACTCAGCGCAGGCTGCGGGCCGGCTATCAACCAAGGCCTTTTTTTCCATAGCGCAAAGAGCTGTTGGCTCTTTTTTAATTGGCGTGGAGGACTCAATGGCGGATGAAGCACCCAAGCCAAGCCTGGGCGGGACAGAAGCCCTTTCATCCACTGAATCCACACTAATCCCAGCCTCGAAGCATTTCCATCTCCATCTCGTTTCGGACGCTTCCGGCGAGACGCTGACGACCATGGCGAAGGCGGCCGTGGTGCAGCTCGCGGGCGCCAAGCCGAACCGGCACATGCATCCTCTCGTGCGCAACCAGAAGCAGCTCGCGACCGTTTTGCAGCGTATCGAAACGACGCCCGGCATCGTTCTCTACACGCTGATGAACCCCAGTCTCGCCGAGCATCTCGAAGCGCGTTGCACGGAGCTTGGCGTTCCCTGCGTCGCCGTCCTGAAGCCGGTTCTCCAGGCGTTGGAGAGTTACCTTAAGATGCCCTCGCGCGCGGTGGTGGCCGGACAGCATACGCTCGACGCCGAGTATTTCCGGCGGATCGATGCTATGAACTTCACGTTAGGCCACGACGACAGCCAGGGCACCGAAGACCTCGACAAGGCGGATATCGTGCTGGTTGGCGCCAGCCGGACATCGAAAACGCCGACAAGCATCTATCTTGCGAACCGGGGCTACAAGACCGCCAATGTATCGCTTGTTCCGAATATTCCGCTTCCTGCCGGGCTGCAAGATTTGAAGGCGCCCTTTGTGGTTGGGCTGGTTGCAAGTCCGGAGCGGCTCGCCGAGATCCGCCACAACAGGCTGCTTGCTTTAAATAGCAATAAGTTTGATGATTATGTGGATGCCGACATGATAAAGAACGAGATCACGTTCACGAAAAGGCTCTGCTCGCAGAATCGGTGGCCGGTTGTCGATGTCACGCGAAAATCGATCGAAGAGACCGCTGCGGCCATAATTGCCCTTTACGAAAGCAGCCGAGGATAGCTGGCGCCGTCCGCTAAATTCGAGATCAAACAAGGTAAACTTCCGCGCGATGCAATCCGATTACCCAGAGATCATACTCGCGTCCGCGAGTCTTGCGCGCGGGGCGATCCTCGCCAGCGCGGGCATCAGTTTCCTTCAACGGCCTTCGATGGTCGACGAGGCCGAAGAACACCGGCATTTCGCGAGCAGCATGGCGCCTCCCGAAGTCGCGAAAGCGTTGGCGCGCCTCAAGGCCGACAACGTGCTGGAGATGGACCCGGGGGCGATCGTAATCGGCGCCGACCAGGTTCTGGCCATCGAGGACGAAGTTTTGCAGAAGCCGAAAAGCTGCGAGGAGGCGCGCGAGCAGCTCATAAAGCTGCGCGGACGAACCCATCAGCTCCACTCCGCGGCCGTGCTCCTTTATAAGAGCCATGCCGCGAGCTTTTCCGATACGGCGGACATTACCGTCCGCAATTTTTCCGACCAGTTCCTCGATTGGTATCTTGAGACGGCCGGCGAGGGCGTCCTCACCTCCGTCGGCGCCTACCACATCGAGGGGCTCGGCATCCATCTGTTCTCCGAGGTCAAGGGGGATTATTTCACCATCCTTGGTTTGCCGATCATCCCGGTTCTGGACGAACTGCGCCGTCTTTCGGTGCTCATGAAATAGGGAAGGGCCGCATGAGGCGCGCGTGTGTGATTGGCTGGCCAATCTCTCATTCTCTGTCCCCGGCAATTCACGGATACTGGCTCAAGAAACACGGCGTGGACGGCGACTATGTTAAGGCTGCCGTTGAGCCTAGGGATTTCGAAGGCTTCCTCCAGAGCCTGGCCGGCCGAGGCTTCGCCGGCGCCAACATCACCGTGCCCCACAAGATCGAGGCGCACCGCCTGTGCGACCGGCGCGACGCGGCGGCGGACGCCATTGGCGCGGTGAATACGGTTTGGCTGGATGACGGGCGGCTTGTCGGCTCCAACACGGATGCTTTCGGTTTTCTCGCTAATCTCGATGCCCATGCGACGGGATGGGATCGCGAAGGCGCGGCGGTCGTCATCGGCGCTGGCGGCGCGGCGCGCGCCGTTGTTTGGGCGCTTCTGCAGCGCGGGCTTCAGGATATTCGCATCGTCAACAGGACGAAGGCCCGCGCCGCGGAGCTTGCCGCTGCTTTCCCGCCGCTCCGCGCCTTCGGCTTCGACGAACTGAGCCACGCTTTGGAGGGCGCTCGCTTCGTCGTCAATACATCCACGCTCGGCATGAAGGGCGCGCCCCCCCTCGATATCGATCTTTCTTCGGTCGCGCCGAGCGCGACGGTATGCGACATCGTCTATTCGCCACTTGAAACGCCTCTGCTGCTCCAGGCGCGCCGCCTCGGCCTGAGGGCGGTGGACGGGCTCGGCATGCTTTTGCACCAGGCGGCGCCCGGTTTCGAGGCGTGGTTCGGCGTCCGACCCGAGGTGACGGCCGAATTGCGCGCGGATGTCCTTGCGGCAATCGCGGCCCGGGAGGCTTCAGCATGATCGTCGCAGGACTGACGGGCTCGATCGGCATGGGGAAGAGCACGGTCGCCGCGTATCTACGCGAGCAGGGCATTCCCGTTCTCGATGCCGACAAAGTGGTCCATGACCTCTATTCTGGCAAGGCGGCGCTATTGATCGAGGCGGTCTTTCCGGGGACGGCCAAGGATGGCGCCGTGGACCGGACGGCGCTCGCGGCGCGCGTGCTTGGCTCAGAGGCGGCGCTCAAGAAGCTCGAAGCGATCATCCATCCGCTCGTGCGCGCCGCGGAATGGAGCTTTCTTCTTTCCGAGCAGGATAAGGGGTCCGATCTGGCGGTGCTTGAAATTCCGCTTCTGTTCGAGACGGCTTCGCACGCGCTCTTCGATGGGATCATCGTCGTCAGCGCTCCGCCGGAGACGCAGCGCGCGAGACTGCTCGCGCGGCCGGGTATGACGGAGGATAAGCTCGAAGCGATCCTTGCGCGCCAATGGCCGGACGCCGCCAAGCGCGCCAAGGCAGACTTCGTTGTGGATACCGGCGCCCCGCTTGAAGACACGTACCGCCAAATCGATGCAGTTGTGACTGAAATCCTGAAGCGGCCAGCACTCGCTTACCAGCGTTGGGCCGATCTCCACGAAGATTGACCGCATCGATGGGGCTCCATGCGCGAACTTGTCCTCGACACAGAGACGACGGGGCTCGACCCCAAGGACAACCACCGCATCATTGAGCTGGCGTGCATCGAGCTCATCAATTACATCCCCACCGGCGCCTCCTGGCATTGGTATTTCAACCCCGAGCGCGATGTGCCGAGGGCCGCGACCGAGGTTCATGGTCTGACCGACGCTTTCCTGGCCGACAAGCCGCTGTTCGCCGCAGCGGCCGCGGAAATCGCCGCCGCGCTGGAAGGGGCGCGGCTCATCATCCATAACGCCGCCTTCGACGTCGGCTTCCTCAATGCCGAATTCGGCCGGCTTGGGCTGCCGCCCATCGGCATGGACCGCGTCACCGATACGCTGGCGCTGGCGCGGCGCAAGCATCCCGGCAGCCCGAACAGTCTCGACGCGCTTTGCCGCCGCTACGGCATCGACAATTCGAAGCGTGAGAAGCACGGCGCCCTGCTCGATAGCGAGTTGCTTGCCGATGTTTATCTGCGCCTTATCGGCGGCGCGCAGGCCGGGCTCAATTTGGCGACGCATTCGGCGGCCGCCCAGGCGGAGAGCGAAGCGGCTGTCCAGGTTCGGTTGAAGCCGTTGCCGCCGCGGCTCACAGCGGAGGAAGAAGCGGCGCATGCCGCTTTTGTCGCCTCGCTCGGCCCGAAAGCGATCTGGACGCGCTACGCCAGGGATGCGGCCGAGCAATCCGCGGCTTAAGTCGCCTCGCTCGCGCGCCGCCGCACGATACGACCTCGGGTTAAACGCACGGCGCCCCTAATTAGGGATTCATGGACGCGCGTGCTTCATGGGTCGCGAGGCTCACATCCTCGGCTCTGGCGGCAGGCGCCCGCGCGACGGGTTCAAGAATTCTGTTTTCAAGTTTGAAGCCTGGCGGCAGCCTTTTGCTGTAGGCTTTCAGCAGATCGACCATAGCAGGCGAGGAATAAATCCCATCGATCTTGATGACATTGTCGCTGATCGAAACATTGCCGCTGTAAAGCAGCGAGAGCATTTCAAGCGCGAGCTTGGTGGCTGTTAGCCAATCCTGCGGCTCGCCCTTGGCGAATTCCATGCCGTTATTGACTTTCAAGTTTTGAAAGAGCGACTGCGCATGGGAGCACAAGACTTGGTCCTGTTGATCGGGAACATACCCGCTCAAGTTTATAGCGCCGGGGCGTAGCTCGGCGAGCCACACGAAGGGATGCACGTCATGCGGCTTGAGCGCGACATACACATTGAGACCCTTTGGGGCTTCATCACGCACCTTTTTCTGGACGGCTGCAAAATCGTCATCGGCCTTCGTTACGCCCTCGATGACGATAGCGGCGTTCTTCAGCACTGCTGAACCGGATTGCAGCTTGCTGAGTTGCCTTAGCGCGAACGTCATCGCGGCGAGCCAGGTGTCGCGGTCGCCGACGTTTGTGTTCACCCGGCTCTTGTCGATGACCGAGGCGCCGGGCGAGGTCGCAGCGGCGACGCCTTGCAGAATTCTGAGATCGCTTTCGGACGGGACATGCCCGCCAAGAGTGATAGTGCCGCCTTCTTTTGTCAGCCTGCTGAGATAGGCTTGCTCTATCTGTTTGGCCGCCTCTTTCGGCGACGTCTTCTCCGTTTGGGCGTCGTTGTTGACGACGTGAAGTATTCGATCAGCGGCTACAAGATATCCCGGCCTCTGAGGCGTCGCTTCCGAAGAAGTTGATATCGCGAAGCATAACAAAGCGGATGAGAAGACAGTCAGGTCTGAATGTCCTAACCTCATTGCACGAGCTCTCCACCGCGTTGATTTTCAGTGTCCTGCATATGGTGAGGTTGGTTTATCACCAAGGCTTTCTCGTCACGGTATCCGTTGTCCTTCCCCCCGCTGAACGAATACGCCGCCTTCTCGGCCCTTTCCTCTGGCCGATGCAAAGCAGCACCATTCGTCTTTAAAAGCGACTTTAACGGAAGGTTACCCATAATCCAAGCGAGTCTTGGCGTTTTTTCGCCTCTTTTTTTTCTTGCGGCGTGACAAGAATCAAAAAAGCCCGGCTTTGGGCCGGGCTTTGTTAAGTCGTTGACTGTCAGGTCTATTCGGCGGCCTGCACCTGGGGGGCAAGCGGATCGCCTTCACTTGTGGGCGGCAGCGCCTTGGCGCTCGCTTTGTTGCGCTCCTGAAGGATCAAGTCATCCCGATGAGACGCGACGCGGCGCAGTTGGCTGATCATGCCGCCGGTGCCGGCCGGGATGAGCCGGCCCACGATGACGTTCTCCTTGAGGCCGTCGAGCGTATCGACCTTGCCGTTAAGAGCCGCTTCGGTGAGCACGCGCGTCGTCTCCTGGAACGATGCCGCCGATATGAACGACCTCGTCTGGAGGCTCGCCTTGGTGATGCCTAGCAGCACCGGCGCCGCGGTCGCGGGGCGACCGCCCGACGATTCCACCATCGCGTTCATCTCGTCGAATTCGAGCTTGTCGACCTGTTCGTTCTTCAGGAACTCGGTGTCGCCCGCATCCGTGACCTCAACCTTCTGCAGCATCTGCCGGACGATCACTTCGATGTGCTTGTCGTTGATTGTCACGCCCTGAAGCCGGTAGACCTCCTGGATTTCGTTGACGAGGAACGAGGCCAGCTCTTCCACGCCCTTGATCGCCAGAATGTCATGCGGCGCCGGGTTTCCGTCGAGAATGAACTCGCCCTTCTCGATGCGGTCGCCCTCCTGCACCGCAAGATGCTTGCCCTTGGGCAGCAGATACTCGACAGGATCGAGCCCTTCTTCATCCGGCTGGATGATGACGCGGCGCTTGTTCTTATAGTCGCGGCCGAAGTGGACCGTGCCCGAGATCTCCGCGATGATGGCGTGCTCCTTCGGACGGCGCGCTTCGAACAGCTCGGCCACGCGCGGGAGACCGCCCGTGATGTCGCGCGTCTTGGCGCTTTCGAGCGAAATACGCGACAGCACGTCGCCGGCCTTTACGCTCGCTCCCGGCTCGACCGACAAAATCGCGTCCACCGACAGGAGGTAACGCGCTTCGCCGCCGCGCGGCAGCTTCAAAATCTTGCCACTGGGCTTGTCCTTGATCACGACGGCCGGACGGAGCGCCGATCCGCGCGGATTGGCGCGCCAGTCCGTGATGACGCGGTTGGTGATGCCCGTCGTCTCGTCGGACTGTTCGTTCACAGATATGCCTTCCAGCAGATCCTCGAACTCGACCACGCCATCGATCTCGGTGATGATGGGGCGGCTATAGGGGTCCCATTCGGCAAGCCGCTGGCCGCGCTTGATCACGTCGCCGTCGTCCACCTTGAGGTGAGCGCCTTGCGTGATTTTGTGAACGGCGCGCTCGCGTCCGTCCTCGTCGAGAATGATGACGGCCATGTTGCGGCCCATGGCGACGAGGCGTCCCTGGCTGTCGCGGGCTGCAAGCCGGTTGCGGATCTTCACCTTGCCGGCAAAGTTGCTTTCCACGAACGAATTGTCAGCCACCTGCGCCGTGCCGCCGATGTGGAACGTGCGCATGGTGAGCTGCGTGCCCGGCTCGCCGATGGACTGGGCGGCGATAACGCCGACGGCCTCGCCGATATTAACAGGCGTTCCGCGAGCGAGATCGCGGCCGTAGCACTTGCTGCAAATGCCGTTCTTGAGCTCGCAGGTGAGAGCGGAGCGGATGCGCACCTCCTGCACCTGCGCCTCTTCAATCGCGCGGGCCTGGGTCTCGCTGATGAGCTCGCCCGCCTCGACGATGACTTCTCCCGTGTTGGGGTGGGTCACATTGTCCGCAGGAACGCGGCCCAGCACGCGATCGCCAACCGAGACGAGCACTTCGCCGGCGTCGATCACGGCGCCGAGCTTGATGCCCTTGTCGGTGCCGCAGTCGTACTCGGTCACGATGCAATCCTGCGCCACGTCGACAAGGCGGCGAGTGAGGTAACCGGAGTTCGCCGTCTTGAGCGCGGTGTCGGCCAAGCCTTTGCGCGCGCCGTGCGTTGAGTTGAAGTATTCGAGAACCGACAGACCCTCTTTGAAGTTGGAGATGATCGGCGTCTCGATGATTTCGCCCGACGGCTTCGCCATGAGGCCGCGCATGCCGGCAAGCTGGCGCATCTGCTTCTCGGAACCGCGGGCTCCGGAGTGCGCCATCATATAGACGGAGTTGATCTGCTTTTCCCGGCCGCTCTTGTCATGCTGGACGGCCGAGATGCGGTCCATCATTTCCTTGGCGATGCGGTCTGTGCATTTCGCCCAGGCGTCCACGACCTTGTTGTACTTCTCCATCCGCGTGATGAGGCCGTCATTATATTGCTGCTCGTAGTCGAGCACCAGGGCCTCTGTTTCGGCGATGATCTTCACCTTGGTCTCGGGGACGAGCATATCGTCCTTGCCGAAGGAGATGCCGGCCTTGTAGGCATGATGGAAGCCAAGCGCCATGATCCGGTCGCAGAAAATGACCGTCTCCTTCTGACCGCAGGAGCGATACACCGCGTCGATGACGCGCGCGATGTTCTTCTTGGTCAAAAGCCTGTTCACGAGATCGAAGCCGATCCCGGGCTTCTTGGGCAGAAGCTCCGCGATAATCATGCGGCCAGGCGTGGTTTCGTACACCTTCGAGAGCCGATTGCCGTTTTCGTCGAGGCCGATGTGGCGGCCCTTGACCTTCGCATGGAGCGTGACTTTCCCCGCCGCAATCGCATGCTCGATTTCAGCCACGCTGCCGAAGATGCGGCCCTCGCCGGGCTCCTTCTCCATGAGGATGGAGAGATAGTAGAGGCCGAGGACGATGTCCTGGCTCGGCACGATGATCGGGCCGCCGTTCGCCGGGTGCAGGATGTTGTTTGTCGACATCATCAGCACGCGCGCCTCAAGCTGAGCTTCGAGGCTCAGCGGAACGTGGACCGCCATCTGGTCGCCGTCGAAGTCGGCGTTGAACGCCGCGCAGACCAGCGGATGAAGCTGGATCGCCTTGCCTTCGACAAGCACAGGCTCGAAGGCCTGGATGCCGAGGCGGTGCAGCGTGGGCGCGCGGTTGAGCAGCACCGGATGCTCGCGGATCACCTCGTCGAGAATGTCCCAAACCTCGGGCCGCTCCTTCTCAACGAGCTTCTTCGCCTGCTTCACGGTGGCGGAATAGCCCTGCGCGTCGAGCCGCGAATAGATGAACGGCTTGAACAGTTCGAGCGCCATCTTCTTCGGCAGGCCGCATTGATGCAGCTTCAGCTCGGGGCCGACCACGATCACGGAGCGGCCGGAATAATCGACGCGCTTGCCGAGCAGATTCTGGCGGAAGCGGCCTTGCTTGCCTTTCAGCATATCCGCAAGCGATTTCAGCGGACGCTTGTTGGCGCCCGTGATCACGCGGCCGCGGCGCCCGTTGTCGAACAGCGCGTCGACGGCTTCCTGAAGCATGCGCTTTTCGTTACGGATGATGATGTCCGGCGCGCGCAACTCGATGAGACGCTTCAGGCGGTTGTTGCGGTTGATGACGCGGCGATAAAGATCGTTGAGGTCGGACGTGGCGAAGCGGCCGCCATCGAGCGGAACGAGGGGACGCAGCTCGGGCGGGATGACCGGAATCACCTTCATGATCATCCATTCCGGACGGTTGCCGGATTGGATGAACGCCTCGATGACCTTGAGCCGCTTCGCAAGCTTCTTCGGCTTCAGCTCGGTCGTCGCCTCCGCGATTTCCTGGCGGATTTGCTCGCGCATTTGCTCAAGGTTGAGCGCCATGAGCATGTCGCGCACGGCCTCCGCGCCGATGCCGGCCTGGAAAGCGTCTTCGCCATACTCTTCCTGAGCCTTCAGAAAATCTTCCTCGGACAGAAGCTGAGCCGCCTTGAGCGGCGTCAGTCCCGGCTCGATCACGACGTAATTCTCGAAATAGAGCACTCGCTCCAAATCCTTCAGCCCCATGTCGAGCAGAAGACCGATGCGCGACGGCAGCGATTTCAGGAACCAGATGTGCGCGACGGGCGAAGCCAGCTCGATGTGGCCCATGCGGTCGCGGCGCACTTTCGTGAGCGTCACCTCAACGCCGCATTTTTCGCAGATAACGCCCTTATATTTCATTCGCTTGTATTTGCCGCAAAGACATTCATAGTCTTTGATCGGACCGAAAATGCGCGCGCAGAAAAGGCCGTCGCGCTCGGGCTTGAACGTCCGGTAATTGATGGTTTCGGGCTTCTTTATTTCGCCATACGACCAGGAGAGTATCTTCTCTGGACTTGCAATGGAGATGCGAATCTGGTCGAATACCTGAGTCTGCATCTGCGGGCTGAAGAGATTCGTGATCTCTTGATTCATTCGTCGCTCCTATAAGCCGCCCCCGGCGGCTATCTCGACCTAGGGTGTGTCCGCCTGGCGGACGGCGAGGCACGGGCGCCTCGCGAATTCTCCAAAAAAGCTTTGGCGGGCGCCGGGTTTCGCCGGAACCCGCTTCGTCTTTACTCCGCCGCCTGCGCCGGCGTTCTTGACCTGCGCGGCAGCGCGTATTGCGGAGGCCGCGACGCCTGGGCGGGTTGCGCCTCGACCGCCGGCGGTCGGCTTTGTTTCAGCTCCACATTCAAGCCGAGGGCGCGCATTTCCTTGACGAGCACGTTGAAGCTTTCCGGCACGCCCGCTTCGAACGTGTCGTCGCCGCGGACAATGGCTTCGTAGACCTTGGTGCGGCCTGCCACGTCGTCCGACTTCACCGTCAGCATTTCCTGCAAAGTGTAGGCGGCGCCGTAGGCTTCGAGCGCCCACACCTCCATTTCGCCGAAGCGCTGGCCGCCGAACTGCGCCTTGCCGCCCAGCGGCTGCTGCGTGACAAGGCTGTACGGGCCGATCGAACGGGCGTGGATCTTGTCGTCGACGAGATGGTGAAGCTTCAGCAGATACTTGTAGCCCACCGTAACCTTTCGGTCGAAAGGTTCGCCTGTGCGCCCGTCGTGGAGCGTAACCTGGCCGGAGGTGTCAAGCCCCGCGGCTTTCAGCATATCCACGATATCGGGTTCGCGCGCCCCGTCGAACACGGGGGTCGCCACCGGCACGCCCTTGCCGAGGTTTTCAGCAAGCTCCACCAGCTGCTCATCGGCGAGAGAGGTGACGGCCTTATCGTTGCGATAGGCCTTGGCCACGGCCGCCCGAAGTTCATCCGCGCGATGTTTTTCGCGGTAAACCTCCAGCGCCTGATTGATAATGCGGCCCAGCCCGCGCGATGCCCAGCCTAGATGGGTCTCCAGGATCTGGCCCACATTCATGCGGCTCGGAACGCCGAGCGGGTTGAGAACGATGTCGACCGGCGTGCCATCTTCGAGATAGGGCATATCCTCGATGGGCACGATGTGGCTGACCACGCCCTTGTTGCCGTGGCGGCCGGCCATCTTGTCGCCGGGCTGGATCTTGCGCTTCACCGCCACGAAGACTTTCACCATCTTCATGACGCCGGGCGGCAGCTCATCGCCGCGCTTCAGCTTGTCGATCTTGTCCACAAACCGCTGTTCGAGGCGCTTCTTGGCGTCGTCATACTGGCGCCGGATCGCCTCGATGCCGGCCATCGCCTGCTCGTCCTTGAGCGCGATATCCCACCATTGGCTGCGAGGCACGTCGATGAGAAGTTCCTCGTTGATGTCCGTTCCCTTGCGAAGGCCCTTCGGCCCCCGGGCAACTTCCTTGCCCATGAGAATATCGCGCAAGCGGCCATAGACGTTCCGGTCGAGGATGTGCAACTCGTCGTCGCGGTCCTTCGCGAGACGCTCGATCTCTTCGCGCTCGATGGCCATGGCGCGTTCGTCTTTCTCGACGCCGTGGCGGTTGAAGACGCGGACCTCCACCACTGTGCCGGATACGCCAGGCGGCAGGCGAAGCGACGTGTCGCGCACATCGGATGCCTTTTCGCCGAAGATGGCCCGGAGCAGCTTCTCCTCCGGCGTCATCGGGCTTTCGCCCTTCGGCGTGATCTTGCCGACGAGAATATCGCCCGGCTGAACTTCGGCGCCGATATAGACGATGCCCGCTTCGTCGAGGTTCTTCAGCGCCTCTTCCGATACGTTCGGAATGTCGCGCGTGATTTCCTCGGGCCCGAGCTTTGTATCGCGCGCCGCCACTTCAAACTCTTCGATGTGGATCGAAGTAAAGACGTCGGTCGAGACGATCCGCTCGGAAAGCAGGATCGAGTCCTCGAAGTTATAGCCCTGCCACGGCATGAACGCCACGAGCACGTTCTTGCCGAGCGCCAGGTCGCCGAGGTCGGTCGATGGGCCGTCTGCGATGATGTCGCCCCGCTCGACGCGATCGCCCACGCGAACCAGCGGCCGCTGGTTGATGCAGGTGTTCTGGTTCGAGCGCTGGAACTTGCGCAAATTATAGATGTCGACGCCCGATTTCGACGGGTCGGTTTCGTCGGTGGCGCGGATCACGATGCGCGTGGCGTCCACCTGGTCGATGATGCCGGCGCGTTTCGCGGCGATGGCGGCCCCGGAATCGCGCGCGACGACGCTTTCCATGCCGGTGCCGACCAGCGGCGCCTCGGCGCGGATCAGCGGCACGGCTTGGCGCTGCATGTTCGAACCCATGAGCGCGCGGTTCGCGTCGTCGTTCTCAAGGAACGGGATGAGCGCCGCGGCTACGGACACGACCTGCTTCGGCGACACGTCGATAAAGTCCGCCTTGTTCTGCGGAACGAGAGAGACGTCGCCCTGATGGCGGCAGATGATCAGCTCTTCGGCGAAGCTTCCGTCGGCGTTGAGCTTCACGTTCGCTTGCGCGATGTGATAGCGCGCTTCCTCCATGGCCGAAAGGTAGACCACCTCGTCGGTCACCTTGCCGTCCACGACCTTGCGGTAAGGGCTCTCGATGAAGCCGTATTTGTTAACGCGCGCAAACGTCGCGAGCGAGTTGATCAGGCCGATATTCGGGCCTTCCGGCGTCTCGATCGGGCAGATGCGGCCGTAATGGGTCGGATGCACGTCGCGCACCTCGAAGCCGGCGCGTTCGCGGGTCAGACCGCCGGGCCCAAGCGCGGAAAGACGGCGCTTATGCGTGATTTCCGACAGAGGGTTGGTCTGGTCCATGAACTGGCTGAGCTGCGAGGAGCCGAAGAACTCGCGCACAGCCGCGCTTGCTGGCTTTGCGTTGATCAGATCCTGCGGCATGACGGTGTCGATATCGACCGACGACATGCGCTCGCGAATGGCGCGCTCCATGCGAAGCAGGCCCAGTCGATACTGGTTCTCCATCAGCTCGCCGACGGAGCGGACGCGGCGATTGCCGAGGTTGTCGATGTCGTCAACCTCGCCCCGGCCGTCGCGCAGGTCGACGAGCGTCTTGATGACCGAGATGATGTCTTCCTTCGTCAGGATGCGCATCTCATCCGATTGCTCGATTTCGAGCCGGATGTTCATCTTGACGCGGCCCACGGAGGAGAGGTCATACCGCTCCTCGTCGAAGAACAGGCTTTTGAACAGCGCGCGCGCCGCATCCTCGGTGGGCGGTTCGCCCGGCCGCATGACGCGATAAATGTCGAACAGCGCATCCTGCTGGTTCTGGTTCTTGTCGGCGTGCAGCGTGTTGCGGATGAAAGAGCCGGTGTTCACGTGATCGATGTCGAGCACGGGCAGTTCTTCCACATTGTGGGAGCGAAGCTTGTCGATCACCTTGGCGTCAAGCTCGTCGCCCGCTTCGGCCCAGATCTCGCCAGTCTGCATGTTGACGATGTCTTCGGCCAGATAGCGGCCATAAAGAGCGTCGTCGGGAACTGCGACGGCCTTCACCCGCTCCGCGAGTTGGCGAACCGCGCGCGCATTCAGCTTCTTGCCGGCCTCGATAACGACTTCGCCGGTGTCGGCGTCATAGATGTCTTGCACGGCTTTGATGCCGCGCATGCGCTCGGGCGCGAAGGCCGTTCTCCAGCCCTGCTTCGTCGCCTTGAAGACGATCCGCTTGTAGAACGTTTCGAGGATTTCCTCGTTGTTCATGCCGAGCGCATAGAGCAGCGTCGTCGCCGGCAGCTTACGCTTCCGGTCGATGCGGGCGTATACGATGTCTTTGGCGTCAAACTCGAAATCGAGCCATGAACCGCGATAAGGAATGATGCGCGCGGCGAAAAGCAACTTGCCCGAGGAATGGCTTTTTCCGCCGTCGTGGTGGAAAAAGACCCCAGGCGAGCGGTGCATTTGGGAAACGATAACGCGCTCTGTTCCGTTGATGACGAAAGTGCCGTTGGACGTCATGAACGGGATGTCGCCCATGTAGACGTCCTGCTCCTTGATGTCGCGGACGGAGCGCGAACCCGTCTCCTCATTGACGTCGAAGGTGATCAGGCGTAACTTCACTTTAAGCGGCGCCGCGTAGGTCATGCTGCGCTGCTGGCATTCATCTACGTCATATTTCGGCGGCTCAAAGTCGTAACGAACAAATTCAAGTTGCGCTTTGTCCGAAAAATCCTTTATGGGGAAGATCGAGGCGAAAACAGCCTGCAGGCCGGTGTTAGGGCGCCCGCCAACCGGATCTTGAACCATGAGAAACTGATCGTAGGATTGCTTTTGCACCTCGATCAAATTCGGCATTTCAGCTGCATCGGCGATTGTTCCGAAGCGCTTGCGAATACGTTTACGGCCGATAAACGTTTGCGCCATTTGATCTCCTCATTTTCACCGGGCGGCGGCTTTACCTGCACGCCGCCACGGGGGGCTTGGCGTCGCGAGAGAGCCTACTTATGGGAAGCCACCAGATATGGCGCCCCATTAACGATTTACAAGTCCCGCCCCCATCTCCAGAATTCGCCTTTCTAATGGCAATGTCCGGAATGTTGCCGGGGATTCGTGCGGCTTTGCGCGGCCAAGGCGGGCCGGCCGCGCAATTTTATGCTACTTAACTTCGACCTTGGCGCCCGCCGCCTCGATCTTCTTCTTGATTTCCTCGGCTTCCGCCTTGGAGACGCCTTCCTTGATCGCCTTCGGCGCCGCTTCGACGAGGTCCTTCGCCTCTTTCAGGCCGAGGCCCGTGACGGCGCGGACTTCCTTAATGACGTTGATCTTCTGCGCACCAGCTTCGGCGAGAATGACGTCGAACTCCGTCTTCTCTTCGACCTCGGCAGCCGCCGCGCCGCCCCCTCCGGGGATCGGCATAGCAAAGGCCGGAACGGCTGCAGCGGCGGATACGCCCCATTTGTCTTCGAGGAGCTTTACGAGCCCCGAAATTTCCAGAACCGTCAGTCCAGACAGCTCCTGGTAAAGTTTGTCGAGTTTCTCAGACATTTAGACCTCTATGCATTTCAGATTGGTTGGTTGGAGACCCTGCCTCGAACCGTCAAGCCGCCTTCTCTTGCTTTTCCTTGTACGCCTGCAGCACGGCCGCAAGATTCTGTCCGGGAGCATTAAGCTGCCGCACAAGCTTGGAGCCGGGCGCGAGAAACACGCCCAGGAGCTTGGAACGAAGCTCTTCCTTCGAGGGGATGGCGGCCAAGGCCTTTACGCCATCCGCATCCAGCGCTTGACGACCGAGCAAGCCGCCGACAATCACGAATTTGTCGGTCGTCTTGGCGAAATCGGTCGCCACTTTCGCCGCCGCCGTGGGATCTTGCGCAAAGGCAATGCCCGTTGGCTCTAAGAAGAGATCCGCACCCGCTCCATCAGCCGAAGCGCCAAGTGCAATTTTGGCGAGACGATTCTTGATGACTTTAAACTTCGCCCCGGCGCCGCTCATGCGACGGCGGAGGTCGGTCATTTGCGCTACGGTCAAACCCTTGTAGCGCGCCACCACGACAGAGCCGCTCGTTGCGAAGATGTCGTTGAGGGTATCAACCATCTCCCGTTTTTCAGCTCTATCCACCGCTTCTCTCCGTTTATGGCGGGCCGCGTTTTTGCTCGCGAACCGCCGCTTCGATCACGCCGCCGCCATCAGTCAAGGCGAGCGACCGCTCATTCCTGTCCCGAGGCGTGATCAGACGCGATCTACCAACCAGTCGAAACTGGCTTAGAGACTGCCCGTAATCCGTTCCCCGTCTCATGCTGGCGATTATTAAGCCGAAGGGGATGCCTTCGGCGCCAGCAATCTCGGACAGGCCGCCTCCGTTTTTGCGGAGACGCCAGCCAAAGCGTTGCCGCCTTGGCCTATCGGACGGCGAACCGCCCGAAACTCGTCATGCCAATCATCGATTCCGGAACCGGCCAGGGCAGGCGCCGGAACGGTATTTCTAGTGAGCGGAGTCTCCGCTCAAGGTTGTCGGCTCAATCTTGACGCCCGGCCCCATCGTCGAGCTGAGCGCCACGCGTTTCACAAATGTTCCCTTAGCGCCTGAGGGCTTTGCTTTCATCACTGCATCCGCGAAGGCCTTGATGTTTTCCACAATCGCGTTTTCGGTGAAGCTTGCTTTGCCGATTCCAGCGTGTAAGACACCAGCTTTTTCGACGCGGAACTCTACTGCGCCGCCTTTCGCGCCGCGCACGGCTTCCACCACGTCCGTCGTGACGGTCCCAACTTTTGGGTTCGGCATCATGCCGCGCGGGCCAAGGATTTTGCCGAGGCGGCCGACCAGCGGCATCATGTCGGGGGTGGCGATGCACTTGTCAAAGTTGATCGTCCCGCCCTGGACTTGCTGGACCAGATCCTCCGCGCCGACCACATCGGCGCCGGCGGCTTTCGCTTCATCGGCCTTTGCGCCGCGCGCGAACACAGCCACGCGAACGGTGCGCCCGGTGCCATTCGGGAGCGCGCACACGCCGCGAACCATCTGATCGGCGTGACGCGGGTCGACGCCTAGGTTCATCGCGATCTCGATCGTCTCGTCGAACTTAGCCTTCGCGCTGTCTTTCACAAGCTTCACGGCCTGCTCAAGGGGATAGAGCTTCTCGCGGTTGACGCCCTTCTTGGCGTCGCGCAAACGTTTTC
This sequence comes from uncultured Alphaproteobacteria bacterium, assembly GCA_963748525.1. Lineage (GTDB taxonomy): Bacteria > Pseudomonadota > Alphaproteobacteria > Rhizobiales > Rhodomicrobiaceae > Rhodomicrobium. Next base: position 58,294 of record CAVVJJ010000004.1, on the reverse strand, counting down.
CAGTCATCGCGCTTACTCCTTCACCGTGAGGCCCATGGAGCGGGCGGAGCCAGCGATAATCTTCGCAGCCTGATCTAGGCTGGTGGCGTTCAAATCCTTCATCTTCTTCTCGGCGATCTCGCGCACCTGCGCCATCGTCACCGTTCCGGCGGAGCCGACGCCAGGCGTCTTCGAGCCGCTCTTGATGCCCGCCGCCTTCTTCAGGAAGTGCGACGCGGGCGGCGTCTTCATCGCGAAGGCGAACGACTTGTCCTGGTAATAGGTGATGACCACGGGCACCGGCGAGCCGGGCTCCATTTCCTTCGAAGCCGCGTTGAAATCCTTGCAAAACATCATGATGTTCAAGCCGCGCTGACCGAGCGCCGGACCGATCGGCGGCGAGGGGTTGGCTTGCCCTGCGGGGACTTGCAACTTGATGTAGCCTGCTACTTTCTTTGCCATGATGACCTCTCAGGGCATGAGCCCGGGTTTGAGGGATGTGGTCCGGCTTTCGCGTCCGCCTGGCGAGCGGACGCCTGCCTCCCACAAGAAAAGCCAAGCTTCGTAAGACCCCGCGCGCGTGCGCTAGATCTTCTCGACCTGGCCATACTCCAGCTCGACCGGCGTAGCCCGGCCGAAGATGGAAACCGCCACTTTGAGCCGCGCGCGCTCTTCGTCCACTTCCTCCACATGCCCGTTGAAGGATGCAAAAGGGCCGTCCGCTACGCGCACTTGCTCGCCGATTTCGAAGGAGATGGATGGCTTCGGCCGGTCCACGCCTTCCTTCACCTGATTGAGAATCCGCTGGGCCTCCACCTCGGAGATCGGCTGCGGCTTGTTATCCGCGCCAAGAAACCCCGTGACCTTCGGCGTATTCTTAATCAGCAAAAACGCCCGGTCGTTCATGTCCATCTTTACGAGGACATAACCCGGAAAGAACTTCCGCTCGGTGCTGACCTTCCTGCCCCGGCGAACCTCGACAACCTCTTCCATCGGCACAACGACCTCCTCGAAGCAATCCTCGAGGCCGGCCGCCACTGCCCGTTCACGGATAGCGTCCGCCACCTTCTTTTCGAAGTTCGAGTAGGCGTGAACGATATACCAGCGCTTTGTCATTAGTGTTGCTGCTTTAGTTTTGCTGCTTTTGGTTACGAATTATTTAAGAGCTAATGTCCAAGGGTCAAAAGAAACCCTATGAGCTTGCTGAAAACCTGATCCGCCAGCAGAAAGAAAATGGACGCGAAGACAGCCATAAGCACCACCATTATCGTGGTCACGGCGGTTTCACGGCGCGTCGGCCAAACGACTTTCGAGCCCTCGGCGCGAACCTGCTGCAAATATTCGAAAGGACCTACGTTTGCCATTTCTTCCCAACGCCGATGCGAAGCGACCTAGTCTTCGCTATGAAACCTTTTACTTTTATGCCCGATTGTTTCGAGTACTTTCCTGCCGCCCCTACGGTGGCAGGAGTGGAGGGACTCGAACCCCCAACCCCCGGTTTTGGAGACCGGTGCTCTAGCCGATTGAGCTACACTCCTCCATCCAACCGGTTTCGAGCAAGCCTGTCCGGGAAGGGATTAGCCAAATCCATGCCCTTTCTTGCTTGCTGCCGATAGTTACCAGTAGTAGGGAGTTGATAGCTATCACGCGAGGCGGCGGCATGCCAAGCGTTTTTCGTAAGCGAAGTGAAACAAATTTGCGATTGTCAAGAGGCAATGGAAAACCTGTGGAAACCAGGGTCGCCATTTTTTTCGTTTGAGCGCCGCCCCAATACAGATAATGTGGGCTCAGCGCGGGTGTAGCTCAATGGTAGAGCAGCAGCCTTCCAAGCTGAATACGAGGGTTCGATTCCCTTCACCCGCTCCATACAGCCTTGGATAAGGGCGCGCGTTGCCCCGCGCTGTAGCGGCTGAGGCGACGCCGATAAGAGCTTACCAGCGTTTCCACCCGCCGGGGTGCTTATTCTCCTGCGACGCGGCGTCCTTCGTCGCCTTGCGCTTGGCGCTTGCGTGCATGCGCTGGTTGAAGCGCTGCCGCTCATGCGCGTATTCCAAAAGCTCCGACACGCCGAACAGGATCAACATCACCCCGATAATCACCTCCACCGCCACGAGCGCCCGCACGATGTTGCTCGACGGCACGATGTCGCCATAGCCCACAGTGGCGAGCGTAACCACGGAGAAATACAGCGCCTCGAAATAGCTGAGCGCCCGGTATTCGGTCCCGATGCGGAAGTGATGCGCGTCCGAGCTGTGCGAGATGATGCCGTAGATCGCGGCGAACACGATGACGAGGATGGCGTAGAAGGATAGGAACGCGAAAGCCGGCACAGTCAGCCGCGCCATGCGCATTATGAACTCCTCCAACAGAAGCCCGATGTCGATGAGAAACGCCGCCACCTCGTGGGCGACCGCGAACACGATCACGCCGATCACGCCCATCGCAATGAGGAGCGTGGCGTCCGTGTTGACGCTCTTCTCTTCGATGCCGAAGAGGATGTAGAGGCTAAGCCCTATGAGCCACACCGGCAATTGCCACAACAGGGCATGGACGGCGCCTTTTTCCGTTGCGATGTCCCAATCCGCCACCTCCTTGCGGATTTCGACCCGGCGCCGCCAGCACCCGGCGATGAACAAGAGGATCGGCAGGGCGAAGCCGATGCCGAGCGTGACCTTGCCGAGAGAATAGAAAAGACCCTCTACGAAGAGGCCGAAGATCGTCGCGTAGACGGCGGTGAGGCTTGCAAACGTAATCGGGAAGAGGCCGCTGCGTGGGAACATCTCCTCGATGGCGATCATCGCGATCGCCGCGGAGAACACGATCGAGAAGAAAAGGAAATTGGCCGATCCGGCGGTCGATATGCCGACCAGGGCGACGAACCCCAGGGACAGCCCGACCAGCATGAACCTTCGCGTTGCTCTCACCATTTCGACACCCTGTGGGGAGGGCGCACCTCGTTTTGCCTTGGGTTCAGGGCGGCGTCATGCGCGCGGTCAAGGGCGGTTTTTCCGGGCGCCGGGCCGCGATGCCTGATTTATACAACACAAATCTTGAGCAGCGTTGCTCGCCCGCAAGTTGAGCTTCGCGCTGCGCCGCCGAATAATCAAGAACATGACAGCCTTGCACACAGGGAACAGCGCGGAGGGCGATGGTTTGGCTTCCTCGATGGAGGAGAGCAATGGAAGAGAACCACGAGCATCTTGAGGCGCACACCGAAGCCGTCGTGAAGAGCGGGCTGCACATTCAGGAGGAGATCGACCGGAAGGACCACGAGCGGGCCGCGCACGGCCAGAACGGCGGGCCGATGCAGGCCGGTCAGCGCGAGTATCCGGCGAGCTTTCCCAGGCAGCACCTCAAGAAGCCGGGCCTCGAAGCCGAGCTTCAGGTCAAGCCGATGTACGAGGCGCCGGACTACAAGGGGTCGGGCAAGTTGAACGGCATGGCCGCGCTCATTACCGGCGGCGATTCCGGCATCGGCCGCGCCGTGGCGGTGCTTTTCGCCCGGGAAGGCGCGGATATTGCGATTGTCTACTTGAATGAGCACGAGGATGCCGAGGAGACAAAGCGCGCCGTCGAGAAGGAAGGCCGCCGCTGCCTCTTAATGCCTGGCGATGTCGCGCATCGCGGCTTCTGCAGGCAGGCGGTCGATATGACCGTGGCCGAATTGGGCAGGCTCGACATCCTCGTGAACAACGCCGCGTTTCAGGAGCATGTGGCGGACTTCCTCGACCTGACGGAGGAGCACTTCAACCGCACGCTCAAGACGAACCTCTACGGCTATTTCAATATGGCGCAGGCGGCAGTGCCGCACATGAAGCCAAAAAGCTCTATCGTCATGACCGGCTCGGTCACGGGCCTTCTCGGCAACAAGGATTTGCTCGACTATTCGATGACGAAGGGCGGCATCCATGCGTTCGCGCGCTCGCTGTCGACGCATCTCATCCCGCGCGGCATCCGCGTGAACGTGGTCGCGCCCGGCCCGGTCTGGACGCCGCTTAACCCAGCCGACAAGCCCGCGGAGCGCGTCGAGACCTTCGGCGCCGACACCATGATGAAGCGTGCGGCCCAGCCCGAGGAGATCGCGCCCGCTTACGTGTTCCTTGCCGCGCCGACCATGTCGAGCTTTATCACTGGCGAAATCATCCCGATTATCGGCGGATACGCCGGCGGATAGTGGTTAGGAGCTTGCACGCAGATTGCGGCTGAATGCTTTCGCCTGGCACAATGCTGAAAAACCCGATTTTTTGGCTCCATCCTTCGACAAGCTCAGGACGAGGTCGAGTGTCGCCAAAGCGTTATACCTCATGGTGAGCCCTGTCGAACCATGGGCAACGGCCTTTCAGCGGCCTGTTAGGCATCCGCGACGTGTCCTCTCCAAATGAGAGTACTTTTGGCATCGAAAACGCGCACCCCATACAATCGGCCGCCGGGGAAATCCGTTTCTCTCTTCAACAGAGACTTTGCGTGCGCAATCGCTTCCTGGTCATTCTTTAAGTCGCTTATCGAGCGGTCTAACACCTTCGGCACGCCACACTCGGGGGTATCCCCTATCCATTCAAAAGTGAACACAAGACTTCTCCTTTAAGCTTAGGAAAAGCATACAACAGGCAAGGGACGAACGGGAAATAAAGATCCACGTTCAGTCCGGCTTTATCGCGCGCCGCAAATGCTATACATAACGGGAGCGCCGTGACGGCGCTCTTTTTGTTTCCGCGAGGATGATCGCAAGAATGGCGAATACGCCGCAGAAGCGCGCCGCTGAGGCGGAAGCGCCCAAGGTTGGATTTGTAAGCCTCGGCTGCGCGAAGGCGCTGGTCGACTCCGAGCGCATCCTGACGCGGCTGCGCAGCGAGGGCTACGTCATCGCGCCGAGCTATGAAAACGCGGACCTCGTGGTGGTGAACACCTGCGGCTTTCTCGACAGCGCGAAGGCCGAGAGCCTCGACGCCATCGGCGAGGCCATGGCGGAGAACGGCCGCGTCATCGTGACGGGCTGCTTCGGCGTCGAGGACAAGCGCATCCGGGACGCGTTTCCCGATGTGCTAGCCGTCACCGGCCCGCATCAATACGACGCCGTCATGGGCGCGATCCACGCCGCCGCTCCGCCCCCGCATGCGCCCTTCCTCGATCTCGCGCCGCGAGCCGGCCTGCGACTCACGCCGCCGCATTACGCCTATCTGAAGATATCCGAAGGCTGCAACAACAGCTGCGCCTTCTGCATCATTCCAAGCCTTCGCGGTCCTCTCACAAGCCGTAGCGCCGCGGATGTGCTCGCGGAGGCCGAAGCCTTGGTAGAGGGCGGCGCCAGGGAACTTCTCGTCATCAGCCAGGATACGAGCGCCTACGGCCTCGATCTGAAATACGCCGAGAGCGAATGGCGCGGAGCCCCCGTGAAAGCGCGGCTGACAGAGCTGTGCGAAGCGCTCTCCAAGCTCGGCGCCTGGGTGCGGCTGCATTATGTGTATCCATACCCGCATACGGACGAGCTGATCCCGCTAATGGCGGAGGGCAAGATCCTGCCCTATCTCGATATTCCTTTCCAGCACGCCTCGCCGCATGTGCTGAAGGCGATGCGCCGGCCTGCGAACCAGGAGAAGACGCTGGAGCGCATCCGGCGCTGGCGCGCGGCTTGCCCTGATCTGGGCCTGCGTTCCACTTTCATCGTCGGCTTCCCCGGCGAGACGGAGGAGGATTTTGCCCTCCTGCTCGACTGGCTGCGCGAGGCGCGGCTGACGCGAGTCGGCTGCTTCAAGTATGAGAATGTGGAAGGCGCCGCGAGCCGCGATCTTGCAGGCCACGTGCCGGAGGAGGTCAAGGCCGAGCGCTTCGAGCGCTTCATGGCGGCGCAGCGCGAGGTGAGCGCGGCCGTGCTTGCCGGTCAGGTCGGCAAGACGGTCGACGTGCTGATCGATGACGTTGACGACGACGGCGCAACGGGCCGTTCGGCCTGGGACGCCCCCGAGATCGACGGCGCCGTCTTCATCGAGGACGCGCAAGGTCTAAAATCCGGCGATCTCATCCGCGCCACGATCGTCGATTCCGACGACTACGACCTCTGGGCCGTGCAACGGCAAGCGGTTTGAACCCGAGTCGGCACGTTAGGCCCGCAGGATCATTTCTATCACTGCGGCGGCGTTGGCGTTCTTTGAGTTTTCGCCTTCCCAGGAAACGCCCGTTTCTGTAAACCCAAGGCGTTCGTAGAACTTTTTTGCCTGGATATTACGGCGTAGCAGAGCAACCGTGGTATCTTTGTTCTGATCGATAAATTGACGCGCTGAATCCCAAAGCCTCCGGCCGATTTTATGCCCTTGAAATGCCGGAATAACATAAATCTCAGCTAAACTGTTTTGCTCTGAACCACGGACTACTGTACAGAATCCAATAAGAGTTTGGCCCATTTTCGCGACAAAGGTCTCTGATTCCGGGTGCAAGTTTTTGCGCAAACCTTGCAATTTGTTTCTGCGTTTTGACTCATCCACTTTTGAGAGAGTTTCATCGCATAAAGCGGCCGAGCGCAGCTTGCTGGCGCCATCGACGCCCCGGCCTGATGCACTCGCAAGCCATAATTTATATTGGACCTCTCGAATATCGTTCGTATCCTCGAGACCTGCGATGGAAATTTCCACCAATAAGCGCTCCTTTCGTGTGGGCCGACTACGCCTATGCTCGTGCAACTGCGTCCGATGGTTAGCGCTGCATCGGTCCGCGGCCGCGGCAGACTACCGCGAGAGGTTCGTTCTCTCACCCGCGACAGAACTCGTAGTCTGGGCGCGGTAACCTAAGATTTCCTGCTCATCCGGCGTCGTCATGTCGAATTTCGCATCGGCGAAATTTGCAAGGGATTGCCAATTGCGATCCTGATCGTAGTTTTCGCAATATTGCTCAAATTTATCGGGTTGAACGCTCACCATCACGATGGTTCTTTTAGGCTTTGTGCCGCTTTGAATACGTATGTTTTGGCGGGTGCAAAACGTGGCGAAGTCAATGTCGATGCCAGTGGGTGCGTCCTTGAATGCGGGCTCCTTCGGCATCATCGCTTGGAAGGCATTGTAATCCTCAGCATTAATCAAGGGTTCGACTTTGATCATGGTATCCTCCATGGTTCGAGCGCCATTGCTCTTTATCGCGGCATGTGCGCTACGAACCTTTGATCTGCGTGTCGCCGTTAGTAGTCCATGCCGCCCATGCCGCCCATTCCTCCCGGCATCGCCGCATGGGCTCCTTCCTTATGGGGCCGCTCTGCGACCATCGCCTCGGTTGTAATCAGGAGACCGGCGATCGAGGCGGCGCCTTGCAAAGCGTTGCGCACCACCTTTGTCGGGTCGATCACGCCCTGACTCGGAAGATCTCCGTACTCGCCGGACTGAGCGTTGTAGCCGAAGCCGTAGACCGCCTTTTCAAGGATCTTCCCGGCGACCACGGCGCCGTCCTCGCCAGCGTTGGTTGCGATCAGGCGAGCCGGCCAAGACAGCGCCTTGCGGATTATGGCGATGCCAGCTTTCTGGTCCTCGTTCTCGGGCTTGAGCTTGTCGAGCGCCTGCGCGGCGCGCAAGAGCGCCACACCGCCGCCCGGCACAATGCCTTCTTCCACGGCCGCCCTTGTGGCGTGCAAGGCGTCTTCAACGCGGTCCTTGCGCTCCTTCACCTCGATCTCGGTAGCGCCGCCGACCTTGATGATCGCAACGCCGCCTGCGAGTTTCGCGAGCCGCTCCTGCAGCTTCTCTTTATCGTAGTCTGATGTCGTATCCTCGATCTGCGCCTTGATCTGATGAATGCGGGCCTCGATGTCTGTCTTCTTGCCGGCGCCGTCAATGATCGTCGTGCTGTCCTTGTCGATCGAGACGCGCTTGGCGCGGCCTAGAAGATTGAGCGTGACGTTTTCGAGCTTGATGCCGAGGTCTTCGGCGATGAGCGAGCCGCCGGTGACGGTGGCGATGTCTTCGAGCATGGCTTTCCGGCGGTCGCCGAAGCCTGGGGCCTTCACGGCCGCCACCTTCAAGCCGCCGCGCAATTTGTTGACGACCAACGTGGCGAGCGCCTCCCCCTCGATGTCCTCTGCGATGATCAAGAGCGGCTTGCCGGTCTGGACGATCGCCTCCAGCAAGGGCAGCATCGACTGCAGCGAGGCGACTTTCTTCTCGTTGATGAGGATGTACGCGTCTTCAAGCTCGACGACCATTTTTTCGGCGTTGGTGACGAAGTAAGGCGAGATGTAGCCGCGGTCGAATTGCATGCCTTCGACGACATCGAGCTCGGTCGCAAGCGACTTGGCTTCCTCAACCGTGATGACGCCTTCCTTGCCGACTTTCTGCATGGCCTCGGCAATCATCTTGCCGACCTCGGCGTCGCCGTTGGCGGAAACGGTGCCAACCTGGGCGATCTCGTCGTTGTTGGTCACCTTCTTCGACTTCGATTTAAGCTCATCGACAACGGCCTGCACGGCAAGGTCTATGCCGCGCTTCAGGTCCATCGGATTGGCGCCTGCCGCCACCGACCTTATGCCCTCTTTGACGATTGCTTGCGCAAGCACGGTCGCGGTGGTGGTGCCGTCGCCGGCAACGTCGGAGGTTCGGCTCGCCACCTCTTTCACCATCTGCGCGCCCATGTTCTCGAACTTGTCCTCAAGTTCGATTTCCTTGGCGACGGTGACGCCATCCTTCGTGATGCGAGGGGCGCCGTAGCTCTTATCGAGCACGACATTCCGGCCCTTGGGGCCGAGCGTTACCTTGACGGCATTGGCGAGAATGTCGACGCCGCGAACCAACCGGTCGCGGGCGTCCTGAGCGAATTTTACGTCTTTGGCTGCCATGATAGTTGCTCCAGATTTTTGAGGGGTCGATGGCGCCGCCGCTTCGCCGTAGGTTTTTTGAGGGCGGAGAGCGCCGAGATCAGGCCGCGGCGCGCGCGGACGATTTGCCCTCGATGACTCCGAAAATATCGCTCTCTTTCAGGATTGCCAGCTCTTCGCCGTCGATCTTGACCTCCGTGCCCGACCACTTGCCGAACAGCACCCGGTCACCCTTCTTCACATTGAGCGGCACGAGCTTGCCATGCTCGTCGCGCAAGCCGGGACCGGCTGCGATGACGTCGCCCTGCATGGGCTTTTCTTTAACGGTGTCGGGAATGATGATTCCGCCCGAGGTCTTCTTATCCTCTTCGATGCGGCGCACGACGACGCGGTCGTGCAGAGGGCGAAAGTTCATGGCCTTACCTCAATGTTAGAGAAGGAATTGCATAAAGACTATTATTTGCAGCATGCGGGGACGCTTCCCGCCTACGCGGCTTGCAGATTTTCCGCGGCAGACTTGCCGGTCTTGCTGTCGGAGACAATGTCGAAAGAGACCTTCTGACCCTCTCTAAGATCGAACATGCCTGCGCGTTCGACCGCGCTGATATGAACGAAGACATCTTTGTTTCCGTTATCCGGCTGAATGAAACCGAAGCCTTTTTGGCTGTTAAACCACATTACAGTTCCCGTGTTCATGGGATATTCCTTTGCGTAAGATTTATTCGGCGCCAAAGCGCAGCTCTTCAATTCGATATTATTGGGAAGAGGTATTTAGTCAGGCGCGCTATCTGCGCGAGGGCAGGTCGTTTGTCTAAGCTCTCGTTAGAGAATATGGGCGCTATACTTTGTTCTGCAAGAGCAGGCATGTGCTGGCGGCGCGTTAGCGCAACACTGAAACGCCGTCATGCGCCCGCCGCGCGCCGCCTTCAGCCTCCCCGCCGCCTCGCGAAGGACTCTCGATCAATACCACTTCCGGGAGCGCAGCGAGAGCGCGGCTCAGGCAGCCAAAGCGATTGGATCAGATGATGTAGGTGAAAAATTTGTAGGTCTCTTGCGCCAAGCACTGATCCATGCTCTCGGCCGGATTGTTTGATCCGGCTCCCTCAATGATACGAGCTGGAACGCCGACCGCGGTGCAGCGAGGCGGGATATTTTGGGTCACGAACGAACCGGCTGCGATTTTGGAATAGGCGCCGATCTCGATCGCGCCGATGATTTGCGCGCCCGCGCCGATAAGGACGCCGGTCCGAATCTTAGGATGCCGGTCGCCTTTGCCTGTCCCGGTTCCGCCAAGCGTGACGCCGTGCAGAATCGAGACATTGTCCTCGATCACAACAGTCTCGCCAGCCACGAACCCCGTTGCGTGGTCGAGGAACACCCCTTTTCCAATGTGTGCGCCCGGATGGATATCCGTCTGGAAAATCTCGGATGAGCGGCTTTGCAGATAAAGCGCGAGGTTTCGCCTTCCAGCGTTCCAAAGCCAATGAGCAAGACGGTGCGTCTGGATCGCCGCGTAGCCTTTGAAGAACAGGAAGGGTTCAAGAGGGCTAGAGGAAGCCGGATCGCGCTCGACCACGGCGGCGATGTCAGCCCGCGCCGCCTCCCCGATAGACCGGTCCGCGAGAATCGGCCCCAGAAGCGCGCTCTTAAGCGCATCGGCCGGCAAGGAAGAATGGCCAAGCCTGATGGAAAGGGTTGAGACCAGCGCTTCTTCAAAAGTTTGGTTTTCGCGAATGGTCGCAAAAAGCGGCGCCAGATACGGTTCCGCGCCGCTCTCTCGCGCTGCCTCGGCCCGCAACGCAGTCCAAATGTCGGGCGCGCCGGTTCCAGGGCCGGCGTGTTCCCGCGCCGCCGTCTCACCCGCATTCGATGGGAGCTCGCTGCGCAAAGAGACATCATCGAATGGAGCGTTCATAGCGGAGTCCTAATTGAGTTCGGCGTGGAGTATAAAATAGATCATGGGCATTCGGAATAGATTCGGTAAGACGACTGCCAAAAATGCAGTAAAAAGACAATACAGTCTCATAATATGATCTAACATAGATGTTTTTGCTATATAATGCGGAATTATAAAAATGAACCTTCTCTTGCGGACGAGGTCCGAGAATGCGCTCATTCGCCGAGGAATCGCCGGGATCTGAGCCTCGCTCCACGGATCCATGCGGGGAACTTCGGAATTCCCCTCCGGCGAGCCGTCTCGACGCCGATTGCGCAACAGTGAGGTTCGGCCGCGGGCAAGATAGGGATGGCGTTGCGGAGATTTTTGGGACAGGAGCAGGAAAGCGAAGGCGTGGGCTCGGCGCTTAATTAGGAAGGCATCGCCGTCGGCCATCACTGCGCGCAGCCGATCCTTCGCCGCTTCGGCTTGGGGAGCACTGTGCGGCCGTCGTTTGCGCTTTATAATGCATACCCGGATATCGACGCGCCGACCGCGGCCCTGCGCCGGTTCCAGAGTGGACATAATTGAGGCGAGATCGGCCTTGTTCGGCTCTCGCTTCGCTACCAGCTAAGCTTGCGCGCCTCTTCCGGCAGCATGATCGGAATGCCGTGCCGCACCGGATAGGCGAGACCCGCCGCGCTGCTGATGAGTTCCTGCGCTTCCTTGTCCCACTGGAGCGGCTGCTTCGTCACCGGGCAAACCAGGATCTGAAGGAGAAGCGGGTCGATCTCGTCTTTTGATTCAGAGGCTTCCATGCGTTGAACCTTATCGTGAATAAATGCGTAGGCTGCTTGCCGGAAACCGGTTTCGCAGGTTTCCGGCGCGGGCGCTAGTGTCTCTTATGTCTCGAAATCGCCTTCGGGAGCGTTACGCAAATCGCTAAGAACGGACGATTGCGGCAACGCCGCGCTAGTGTAGGCTTGTCCCGGACCCCGAGCCGGGCGCCGCGATTTCCATCTCCGCCAGCGCCATAAGCACTTCGGCCCGGGTCTTGAGATCGGGCGCTTCGAGGAGGGCCTGTTTCTCTTCCGGTCCGTAGGGGCTGATCATGGAAAGCGTGTTGATCAGAAGCTCGGTGGGCGAACGCTGAATACTGTCCCAGTCGGCGGAAAGCTTGCGGGCGTCGAGATAGGTTTTAAGCACCTGCATGAACTTCCGCCAATCGACCGCATTTTGGCCGTGCCCGCGCACGAGGTCTTTCTGATACGGGCCGAAATTTGCATCGCAAATGCGATAGGGCTTGGCGGTGCGCGCCTCCCCCATAATGTCGAAGCGGCAAATGCCGGTCAGCGTGATGAGCAGCCGCCCATCCTCGGCTTCGGAGAACGCCGAGAGCCTGCCCGCGCAACCGGTCGGGCGAAGCGGATGACCTTTCGAGACGGGCGATTCCTCTTGCGCGCCAAGCGGTTGCACGATCCCGATAATGCGGTTGCCCGCGATGACATCGTCCACCATGCTCAAATAGCGCGGCTCGAAGATGTTCAGAGGCAGGTTCGAACGTGGAAGCAGAATGCATCCCTGGAGCGGGAATACCGGAATCTGGGCCGGGAGATCGGCCAGCATTCGATATTTGTCCGTGATGCCCAAAGACGCCTCCCTCACAACGGCCTCAAGCGAAAAGAATCGACGAAAGGCGCTGTCGCCCCGATTGCGTCAATGGATCCTTCGGCCCCCAGGCATCGAAGAATTCCACGAGCTGCTTTCGCGCTGCGTCGTCGTTCCATGCGCGGTCCTTTTTAACGATCTCAAACAGATGATCCAGCGCTTCGCCCCGATTGCCTTTCGCGTTAAGCGCGATGGCGAGCTTGAAGCGTGAATCCCAGTCCCGAGGATTGGCGGCGACCGCTTGCTCCAAGCCTTTGACGTCAGGTTTCGTCCCCGCTTTTTTTGCGAGGTCGAGCGCGGCCTTCGCGCTTCTATATCCCTCTACGTTCTGCTTCGCGGGCGGTACAAGAGCAAGCGTCTGCTCGGCGCGGGCGAAGTCTCCGGTTTGAATGTAACACTTCGCGAGCCCGCCGATGGCGTCTGCGTTTTCGGGATCTTGCTGCAGGATCGCCGCGAATTGAGCGGCCGCGCCGCCAACATCGCCTTCGGCGAACGCCGCCAGCGCGTCTTCGAGACCCGCTTCCCCGTTGGCGCCCGGACCGATAACGCGCTGAATGAAGGCGCGAACCTGGCTTTCCGGCAGCGCGCCCATGAAGCCGTCGATAGGTTGGCCGTTCTTGAAGGCGAACACAGCGGGGATCGACTGCACGCCAAGCTGAGCCGGGATGTCCGGATATTCGTCCGTGTTCATCTTCACGAGGCGGACGGCGCCACGAGCGGCTTTGACTACCTTCTCCAGGATTGGAGTGAGCTGCTTGCACGGTCCGCACCACGGCGCCCAGAAATCAACGATCACTGGAACTTTCCGCGACGCTTCGAGCACATCGGCGACGAAGGTGTCAGTCGTTGCGTTCTTGATCAGGTCGCCCGAATTTTCATTTTTTTTTGCGGCGCCGCCGCCGAAGAGCGAGATGGCCATCAGTGCATCACCTGGATAAATGCGACAGCGAAGTGCGAATGAATCGAGGGGGGCGCCACGATCCGCAAAAAGCCCCCGGCTGAGATGGGTTCCCCCCCGCGATCCAACAAGCGCATAATTTTACGAACTACGCTTGTAGGAGCAAGCACTCGCCGTCAAGGAAAAGGTCCGCCGGGATGGCGCCGCAGGCGGAGGTTGCGTATCGACAGCGCTGCCTGCCGGCTCCGCGCTTCGCCCGGTCTCACGCGGCCCAAGCGCAGACGAAGCTTTAGCGATGGGATGGAAGCGCCATGATGAGGCTCATGCAGTTAGCCGGGGTGCTTCTCGTTCTTCGCGGCGTGGAAACCGGAATCGCCGGCGTCCTTTTCGCAGAAGTAGGCGCCCTTCTTGGTCTTGCCGTATTGGGCATTGCCCGCGTAGTGATAGACCTTGGTCGACGTGTTCACCCACACGACAACGTCGGCGCCGCAATTGCCCTTGGCCTCGGCTTCGGTCTTGTATTGCCGCTGGGGAGGCCCCGCGGCGAGAGCTGGCGCGACGGCAAGAGCAATACCGGCCAAGGCGGCGAGAGCCAGGGCGGAATTATGGAAACGGGAGTCTTTCATGGGCTTCGATCCTGATTGGCGGGTTCGTCGGCGAGCCTAAAATTCAGGGAATTGTGGCAGCGTGAGGCTTTTTTCGCCAACTTCTCGTTCAATTCGCCCGTGTCCAGGTTTCGGCATCGCAGAGCGCGCCGCCCATAATGCATCCTTTCAGCACGAGGCTGCCGTCATTCTGGATCGCAAGGTTGGCCCTGTAGATCTTGCCATCCGCTGGATTGTATAGGAGGCCCCGCCAGCCGCCGCTGCCATCGGAGTCGATCTCTCCGATCCTCAGGCCGAGGACCGGGCGCGTCCGGAGATTTGGGTCCTTGTTCAACACGTCGAGTTGAGCCTTGCCTGTTTTGTCGTCGAGCGGATTTCTCAGCCAGACGATCCTTCCGCAGATTTTGGCGCCGCATTTCTCAAAGACGACCTGCCCCTTGCCCTCCTCGGTCAGCCATTTCCCCTTGATGTCCGCGGCCAGCGCCACTGCCGGCGCCAGCGCAAGAACCGCAACAAGCGCAACCTTCTTCATTCCACCGCCCCACACCCAAACGCGTGGGAGATTAGCAACGTATAAGGCCAAGTCGTGGCAACGCAGCCGCTTATTCGCCGCGAGGCATCTCCACGACGGACGCCGCCTTGTGTTGCATGAGGCGGAAGTTCTCCGTGATGAGCGCCGTTAAAAGCGTTGCGACGAACAGGAGCGCGATGCCGATGCACAGAGGCGCGACCGTGCCGTTGAAGGCGCGCCCGATCAGCGTCGCGAAAATCGCGCCGGCCACCGTCGAATAGAATCCGGCGAGCGACGAGGCGGTGCCTGCGATGTGGCTCATCGGCTCCATGGAAAGCGCGCTGAAATTCGGCATGATCAAGCCGAAGCAGAAGAAAACCACCGCGATGAAGCCACAGAAGGCGAGCAGCGGCGGCTTCTCCGGGAAGCCCGCGAGCGCCATGATCCCGCAAACGGCGAGTCCGGCGAGGATGGCGCGATGAGAGACGCCGCGCATCCCGATGCTGCGGACGAAGAGCGCATTAAGCGCGGAGGACGCCACCAGGAAGCAGGCGATGGCGCCGAACGCTATCGGGAAGCGCGAGCCGAGCCCATAAACGTCGACGAAAATCTGCTGCGCGCTGATGATGTAACTGATCAAAAGCCCGAACACGAAGCCCATGCCGATCATATAGCCGAAGGTCTGCCGCGTGGTGACGACAAGCTTGGTAGCCTGCCAGATCGACCCCGCGGTGAAGGGGAGGCGATCCTCCTCGCGCCGCGTTTCGGGAAGGCGAAGGAAGGCCCAGACAAACGAGGCCGTCGCCACAAACAGCAGCAGAGTGAAGATGAATCGCCAGCCCGACAGCTCCAGAATTATTTCGCCAACCTCCGGCGCAAGGATGGGCACGACGATGAAGACCATCATGACGAACGACATGACGCGCGCCATCTCCCGTCCGCCGAAGCGGTCGCGCACGATGGCGAGCGCGATGACGCGCGGGGCCGCCGCGCCGCAACCTTGGAGCACCCTCGCCGCAAGAAGACCCATGAACGTGGACGAGAACAGCGCGAGCGCGGTGCCCGCAAGGTAGATGGCCAGCCCGAAGAGGAGCGGCGTCTTGCGCCCATAATGGTCGGAGATTGGCCCAAACAGGAACTGGCCGGCTGCGAAGCCGATGAAATAGACGCTGATGACTAGCTGACGGTCGTTTTCATCGCCGGCGCCCAGCGCCGCGCCAATCTGCGGCAGCGCCGGCAGCATGACGTCGATTGACAAGGCCGTGAGCGCCATAAGAAGCGCGATCAGCGACACGAATTCGAGGAATGAAAGCGGGAATTGAGCCGCGCGTGGAACGGCTCCGTCATGAGGCTTAACGAGCATGAAGACGGGAGATCCTAGGAGGGATGATCCCGTCCACGATTAGACCGGGATCAGAACGGGTTCAAGCTTGCATGATCCGTAAACTTCAAATAGGCGAGGCTTGCTCCCAGGCGAAGGCCTAAGCCGGCTCGGATCGGAACAATGAGCAAGTTGCCCTCGCGGTAGACGGTCAGCCCGAACCCGCCAGCAACATAGGCTGCGCCGTCGATGCCCGGATACCGCCTATATAAGGAGGAAAGGTCGTCGAGGTTATAGACAAGGAAAAGCGCGTGCGATCCTGTCGCCCCGATATCCGCTCCGAGCGACGGACCTTGCCAGAAGATCGGCGTCGGGCCTGTCTCCACGCCATTGACGCGGGCGTAGAGCCTCCCTTGGCCATAGCGCAGGCCAGCCAGGAAGGCGCCGCCGCCCTCGTCGCCGACGATATAGGCGTTAGGCTGTCCGTAGGTCTTGAACGCATGGTTCATGACGATGGCGAATTCGGACGTCAGCTTGCCGAACACGCCCTCGCCGACGTCGCGGATTTCCTGCACGGAATAACCGGTTGGCGGGGGCGAGGGAAGCGCGTCGCTGGTGGGCGGCGTCAGCGACGCGACCCTACCGCCCGGCGCTGGAGCGGGGCGAAGCGGAGTAGGCGGTTGCGGGGCCGCTGTTGCCTGCTGGACGCTAGGCGTCGCGGGCGGGCGGAGCGCCTTTGCGACATTCGCCGACCAGGGCACGCTGACCGAGGGCGTCTGCTCGGGCGTTGCAGCGGCCATCTGCGGGAGCTGGCTGGGTTTCTGCCCAGGCGCCGTCTTGTCAACAGGCGCAGTCTGCGAATAGGGCGAGATCGGAGCACTGGCGGCTGCAACTTCTAGTTGCGCGAGTATGAAGCCGGCCTTGCGCCTCATGACGGCGACAAGCTTTTCGCTCACCGTTTTGAGCTCGTTCAGGCGCGCGCAGGATATATCGTTTTTGGGGGTGACGTTGAGCGCGTCGAGCTGCCCGACAAGTTCCTCGATCTCGGCGTTGAAAGCTTCGAGCTTCGCATCGTCCATCGCGGCCGCGGCCTTGTCGGCCTTCTGGGATTCAGTCCACCCTCGAGCGGACGCAAGCGCGACAAGCCGCTCCTGGAAGCGTGTCTCGCCATCGTGATTAAGTGACCGCAGTGTCTGCGCCGTTTGATCGATCTGAACGCCGAAAGCTTGCTCATCGCAGGGTTGCGCCGCCGAGGCTGCGCTCGCAAAAGCCGCGATTATCATAGCCGTGAAAGCTGCCGATCCGGTCCTCATAGCTGAGCCTTTTCGCTTGGATAGCATCCGCACTCTGCCGAGTCATGCCGCGATTCGCGCGCCGATTGTACTTCGCCCAAGCGTTATACACGCACAGAGTCAACGACGGCTGCAAATAAGTCTCAGTCGTCGTGGCGACGCTCGCCCGCCGTCAAGGCGGTTTCATGGCAAGAAAAGGCCCGCCAGAGGTTGTTACGCGCTAAAAGCCGCCACGCTTTCGCTTGTCAATCAGGGATCCAGCTTCCATGGAAGCCTTGCGGAACGCGTCTTGGCAGGCTGATCTTGGCCACAGGCGCCTCGCTGACGCGCTGAGCGTCGAGAATGACGAGGTCGCTCGCGTTGCGGGCGCGGTCGTAAACGAAGCCAAGAAGCCAGCCCTCGTCCTCGCCCGCGTCAGGCCCGGCGGGAACCATGGCGAACTCGCTCGGTATGCCGACGCCGCCGAAGTCGTTCTCCTCCGAACGGCCGCTGTTTACGTCGTATTTGACGAGCGCGGTGAAGACGCCGCTAGCCAGCGTCCCCTCCGTGGCGAGCGCATATACCTTGGTGTGGGGCCGGCTCGTGAGCGCGTCGTTGATGCGCGGAAACTCGACCGTGCGCTCGTCGATCCGTTCCTCCCTCGCCTTCGAGGCGCCGGGCGCGATAGTCCATCGCGTGAGGCTTGCGGTGTCGAAGGAATAGGAATGCGAAGGCGGCCCGCCGCGCCAATGCTCATCGTAACGCGCGACATCGAGCACAATGGCGCCGTCCTCCCGCTCAAATGCATTGGCGACGTGATAGACGTAGCAAGGATCGACCTCGACCCAGCGCAGGCTCTCAACGCCAGCGCCGCGCGGCAGGATGCCGAGCCGTGCGCCATAGTTTTCGCTCCAGCAGAACGGCATGGAGCGGCCGCCCATCGCGCCGGGGAGATCGAATATCACGGGCAGGTCCATGAAGATGGCGTGCCGCTCGGTCAGCGCGAAATCGTGGATCATGGTCGCGCCTTTCATCGGGATCTCCATGCTTCTCAGGAGATTTCCTTCCGCGTCGGCGACGTGATAGGTCAGGAACGGCGGCAGGACACGATAGCCGAAGAAGTGCATTTCACCGGTATTGGGGCAAATCTTCGGATGCGCCGTGCAGGGCGTTTTCAGCGCGCCCCGGAAGTCATTAAAGCCGGCGGTATCGAGATTGCGCGTCAGCTCCATCGGCAGCGCGTTCTCGACAAGCGCGAGAATACGCTTCGCATGCGCCATCACGCTCGTGTTGGCCAGGCTGTAGCGGATGTCGAAAGGGGACATCGGCGTGCGCGGCTGGCCCTCGAAGATGGGCGTGCGCACCCAGCGATTGCGATACCACTCGGCCTTGCCGCCGCGGATCGACACGCCATGCACCATGCCGTCGCCCAAAAACCAATGGCCTGAGACACCCCGGCGCGGATTGGCGCCGTTCCTGACGTAAAGGCCGTTAAGCTCGGGCGGAATTGCGCCTTCGACCGACAGGTCGATCGCCGTCGCCTCCTCCGCGACCGGCGCGAAATTGCCCTGCATCCAAAAGGGCCTGTCGGCGACTCTTTCCTGCATATCCGCTACTCTTCCTCTTGATGTTTGGAGATCTTTCGCGCGCCTGCGCATCAGCGCCCACCGGCGCCCGCGATCTCAAGCGCGCCTCGCGGCCCGGCCGTCACGTCTATTGAACTGGGGGTTCAGAACGCAGATGGAAAGCGCCGCCGGCGCTCTGTTGTTCCGCTTCGCCGCACGTTAAGACGCCGCCTCCCGAACCTTTGATAAGCACCGCCCTTCCGCTCACGGAACCGGCATGGGAGCAGCCATTGCGGGCCCGGCGCCGCGAGGCATCGTAGGGCCCTCCGCGCTCACTTCAGCGGCACGCCCTGCGCTTCAAGGCTCGCCCTGAGCTGCGCGATATCCTTCTCGAAGGCCGGCACAAGCTCGTCGCGCACGCGCTTCGTATCGTCGAGGATCGCCTTGGCCGCCTGGCCCGCCTTCGGCTCATGGCTCAGCACATCCTTCATATTGCCGTCCATGCTGTCGTAATAGCGGCGCACGCCCGAGAGAAGCGGCGGCGCCAGCTGGAAGGTGATGGCCTGCTGCTTCATGGTCTCCCAGACGAAGGTCTTCATCTTCAGCTCGTCGGGGGCGATGCCGGCGCTGGACCAGCCGTTTTTGTCGTTCCAGTAGACGACCCACGGATCGGCGGGCAGAAAATAAGATTCGGAGATGCGGTTGCGCAGCGCCTTCTCGAAGGTCTGGCTCCAGTCATCGACGGAATCGAGGTTGTCCTTCACCTCGTCGAGCAGCGCGCGCCTCATGTAATAGCCGTCGCGCTCGCTGCGGGCCACCTCGAATTGCAGCGCCGTCGTGAAGCCCGCCTGCGCTGCGAGGTAAACGCCGAGCACCGTCGAAGCCATGACGATCAGGTTCGCGATCCAGAATTCGGTATTGCCGCTTTCGCGAACCTTGAAGATGCGAACGACCGAAAAGCGCCGCCGAGGCTTGGTTTCTCCGCCCAAAGACTGTCTCCCTTGAGTTCACGCGCGGTTGCGTCGCCGGTTTCATAAGCAATGATGGCGGCTTGGGGGCCGGAGCGCGCCGCCGCCGCTCATTTTTCGGCCTTGAGCGCAACAAAATGATGCGAAACCAGAAATTTCGCGTCACAGTCCGGCCAATAATCATTCGCATGCGAAAGCCGTTTTCAATCGAGGCATGTATGGCGCTGTTGTTTCTTGGCCTTTTTATTGGCCTGGCGTTCGCGGATCGATTGCGCGCCAGTTTTTCGGGCGCACGCGAGCGCCTTGGGAAGCTGGCCCGGCTGGTCCGGTCGAAGCCCGCCGACGCGCCCGCGCCCCAAGGCCCGGATGAGATCCTGGCCGCGCTTCCGGCCTCCGCCGAGGAGCCGCTCGCGATCAAGCTCAGAAAGGCGGAAGCGCAATTCCTTCCGTCCGCCGAGAACGCACCTCATGCGCGCGAATTCCTGGACCAGCCCTCGTTCCAGGAAATGGCGGGCCTCTTTCGGGATGAGGGCGTTCCGCTGAAAACGCTTATGCTCTATGCGCTTGGGTCGAACTGGGCGCTGTCCTGCGCGGCGCTTTTCGCGCTGGCGCAGCGCTCCGGCCGCGAAACCGTGCGCGATCAGGTTACATCGGGCTTCGATCGCCTTGTGCCGTGGGCGATGTGGTTTGCGCTCGGCTATTTCATGTCGCTGCCGGAAAGGCCGCCGCTCGGCGCGCCTTTTGTCAACGCCAAGGAGTGGTGGAAGGACAATTCCATCATGCAGGCGAACGCGCAGGAATATCTCGACGAAGCGGAGCAGCTTGGGGAAGCGGCCGCCTTTGGGCCGGCGCTCGACGAAGTTCCCGCGGCCAATTATCCGATCGTGCGGGGCTTTCTCCAAAGGCTGCACGGCCCGCTGGCGAAGCGGCTGCTCGCTGAAATCGACGCGAAGCAGCTGGCGGTGATCGACCGCACATTCCTGTCCTCCTTCGGGCGTTTTTGGGAGCGCGGGGACGGCAAGCTCGACCTTCTCTTGGAGCCGGAGGCTTGGCGCGAGATGTTCGCAAGCGCGGAGGCGGCCGTTCTTTCGCAGCCGCCGCGCTCGCTTCTTTCAAGCGGCGAGCCGCGCGTCGGCAAAACGTCGTTTTTCCGCTTGCTCGCGAAGCGTATCGAGCGCGAGGGCTGGCAGGTTTTCGAGGCTGGCGGCGCCGATCTCATGGCCGGCCAGCAGTGGTTCGGCCAGCTCGAAGGGCGGATCCAAAAGGCCGTGGAGGAGCTTTCGACCTCGAAGAAGCTGATCTGGTATATCCCGGACATCCTTCAGATCGCGATGAGCGGCACCCATTCGGGGCAGGCCGCCAGCATCCTGGAGCAGATCCTTCCCGCCATCTCGTCGGGACGCCTCATCGTTTGGACGGAAGCTTCGCCGGCGGGCGCCGCGCGTCTCTGGCGGCAGCGTCCGCAACTGCGCAACATCTTCGACGCGATCCGCTTCGAGCCGCTCTCCACGGACGCGACGCTCGCGCTTGCCGAGAGGGTGACGGCGGGGCTCTCGGCCGAAGCCGGTCTTGCCATCGACCCCGCTTGCGCCGAGACCGCGCTCAGCTCGGCGCGGCAATATCTAAGCTCGACCAGCCTTCCGGGTTCCGTGCTCGATCTTTTGAAGTCCGCCATCTTGCGCGCGGCGAAGGGCGCGAACCGGAGCGTCGCGCCCGCCGACGTCGTCGCGGCTCTCAGCCAGGCCACCGGCGTCCCCGCCGCGATCCTCGATTCGAAGGAGCGCGCCGACCTCGCCGCGATCCGCAAGTATTTCGCGGCGCGCGTCATCGGCCAGGACGAGGCCGTTTCAACCGTGGTGGACCGCATCGCCATGCTGAAGGCGGGGCTGAACGATCCCGGCAAGCCCATCGGCGTCTTCCTGTTCGCAGGCCCGACCGGCACGGGCAAGACCGAGCTCGCAAAGACGCTGGCGGAGTTCCTGTTCGGCTCTCCCGACCGGCTGATCCGCCTCGATATGAGCGAATACCAATCGCACGACTCGACCTGGAAGATTCTCGGGGCGGCCGATCCGGCGGCGCAGACGGAGTCGCTCATCGGCCGCGTGCGCAAGCAACCCTTCTCGGTCGTGCTGCTCGATGAGTTCGAGAAGGCGCACGCGGCGGTCTGGGACTTGTTCCTCCAGGTGTTCGACGATGCGCGGCTGACCGACGCCGCGGGCCACGAAGCCGACTTCCGCCATTGCATCATCGTGCTCACGACGAACCTCGGCGCCACGAGCCACCATCGCAGCGCCGACCTCGGCTTCCTGCCGGGGACGTCAACGTTTTCGAGCGAGCAGGTTTTGCGCGCGGTGAGCCAGACCTTCCGGCCCGAGTTCCAGAACCGGCTCGACAAGGTGATCGTGTTTCAGCCGCTGGACCGGGAGCGGATGCGCAGCATCCTGAAGAAGGAACTCGGCCGCGTGCTTGAACGGCGCGGCTTCAAGGACCGCGAATGGGCGGTGGAATGGGAAGCATCCGCGCTCGAATTCCTGCTGGAGAAAGGCTTCTCGCCCGAGATGGGCGCGCGGCCCCTGAAGCGGGCCATCGACCAGTATGTGATCGCGCCGCTGGCTGCGACCATCGTGGAGCGCCGCTTCCCGGAAGGCGACCAGTTCGTGTTCGTGAGGAGCGACGGCAAGGCGATCCAGGCGGAGTTCGTCGATCCTGATGGCGAGGCGACCGCCGCCGCGGAGCCGGCTGCCGCCGTGGACGCCGGCAAGAGGCCGACGCTCGCCGCCATGATCCTCGGCGCATCCGGCGACGCGGCCGAATTGCAAGCGCTGGAGCATCGTTACGAGGACATGGTCAAAGCCTTCGCCTCCGGCGCGTGGGAGGCGGAGAAGGCGAAGCTCGCCGGGACCATGCAAGTCGATGGCTTCTGGACGAGGCCCGAGCGCTACGAGGTTCTTTCCCGGCTTGCGCTGATGGACCGCGTGCGCGCGGCGGCGGACACGGCGGAATCGTTGCGCGCGCGGCTTGCGAAAGGCGCGGGCCGCGAGGGCCGGTCGTCGCGCGAGCTGATCGGGCGGCTGGCGCTTCAGCTTCATCTCATCGGCGAAGGCGTGAAGGATGTGCTTGAGGGCGCGCCCATCGAGGCTGTGCTTGCCGTCGAGCCCGCGCTCGAAGGCGGCGCCGGGCGCGACGACGCGCGGGAATGGCGCAGCCAGCTGCTCGCCATGTATCGCGCCTGGGCTTCGGCCCGGAACATGCAGCTCACGCAAGTGCGTCACGCGAGGGAAGACCCGATCCTTGTCGTCGGCGGTTTCGGGGCCTACCGAGCGCTGAGCCAGGAGGCAGGGCTTCACGTGCTCGAATTGCCGGAGGAAGACAAGAGCGTGGATCGCGTCACGGCGCGGGTGCGAGTGGCGGCGGCGCCCTTCGGCGAAATCCCGCAGCACAAGCTCGCCCGCTGCGCTTGCCGCCGCGCTGGCGCGAAGCCCGCTGTCGAACGCGATGGTGCGGCGCTATCGAAACGGCGCGTCGCCGCTCGTGCGCGACATGGCGGCTGGCTGGCGCACGGGCCGGCTCGATGCGGTGATGCGCGGCGACTTCGACCTTATCGCCGCCGCTCATTTGTGATCGTCAGCCCGAGAGCGCGACGGTTTGGCGGTGGAAGCGGGGGGCGTCGATCTCCCCGACGATGAAGGCGCCGACGTCCTTGCGCGAGATGCGCATCTTGCGGGTTTCGCCGGACGTGCTGGCGACCCAGTCGCCCACCGCGGGGGCGTCGGTCAGCCCGACAGGCTGCACCAGCACATAATCGAGGCTCGTCGCCTTCAGCACGGCCTCCTGCCGCTCCTTGTCCGCCATCGATTCCCGCAAGAGAAGGTTGGCGATCAGCTTGAACGTGAAGGACATCTTCCCGCGCGTGTCGCCGACGCCGAAGGCCGTCACCGCGATGACGCGCACGCGCGAGTTGGGGCCGAGCGCCGCGATGATGTTGCGCGTTCCTGCCTCGCAAACATCGGCGGGCGTCGTTCGTTTGGCGCCGAGCATCAGCGCGGGCGACAAATCGCGGCTGCCGAGGCTGATAACCACGGCGTCATGTCCGGGCAGCGCGCGCGCCACGTCATCGGCGGACATGGCGTCGCCTTGCACGACAGCGAGCCCAGGCCTGGCGGCGAGCTTGGACGGATCGCGCACAAACGCCGTGACCCGATGGCCCTGCGCCAAAAGTTTTTCGACCACGGCGCGGCCTGTGCCGCCGGTCGCTCCGAAAACGATGATGTTCATGCAAGCAATATGGGAGCGGCGCGGCGCAAGTCACGCGAGCGCGTTTTTGGCGCCGCCCGCCTCCGCGGCGATGCCGGCCAGCGAAACGCCAATCGCTTCGAGCTTCGGGAGGGCGGCAAAGCCATGACGGCGGCCGATCGCCACGGGATCGGCATAGATTATCCAGACTTGGCCGCGCTCGTCCTCGCGCACGAGAACGCGCTGCGGAAAATCGACGGCAAGGAGCGGGGTCTTGGCGATCAAAGGCGCTTCCGCGTCCGGATAGCCGAAGATGAACAGTTCCGAAGGCTTCAACGCGACGCTAACATCCGCCGCGTGCTTTGCGTGGTCGATGCGGGCGTACAGGATCATGCCGCGCCGCTCAACCGCGATCAGCAGGTTCCTGATCGTCTCGGCGAGCGGAAGGGGAGAGCGGACGCTCACAAGTCCGGCTGCGGATGCCTTGCTCAAGGAAGGCTCCCAAAATGCTTACTTTAATCCAGGATACGCCGAAGCGGGGCTTTCCGCAATGCGTTCCCTCAGGCTCCGCGCCGCAGGGAACCCGTGCGCACCGGTTTCATTATCTCTGAGCAGCCCGCGTTGCGGCGGGCGAAGAAAAGCAGAGGAGGAAACCAATGGCGCGGACATCGGCCGCAGACCTCGCCCACAGCTTCAAGGGCGCGAAGTTCCCCATGAGCAAGAAGGATTTGGCGGCGCTGGCCCGCAAGAACGGGGCGGCCGCGGAAGTCGTACAATCCATCGAAGACTTGCAGGAGGACAAGTTCGACTCCGTGACGCAGGTGGAGAAAGCATTCAGCCAGGAAGGCCACTCGCAGGGCCAAAGCGCCTCGGGCAAGGCAACAGGGTCGGCCCAAAAGGGCGGACATAGCAGCCACGGCGGTCATAGGTCGGAGTGATGGCGGCTGACAGCTCAGGCTCTTGGAACGACGGCGGAAGTCGCCCTCTCGCGGTCGTGACCGGAGCCTCCTCGGGCATTGGCTATAACCTCGCCCGCCTCGCGGCTCTCGAGGGCTTCGACCTTGTGGCGGCGGCGGACGAGGAGCGTATAAAAGAGGCGGCCCGCGATTTCACGAAGCTCGGCGCAAATGTGCGCGCCGTCGAGGCCGACCTTTCGACGGATGAGGGTGTGGAGACGGTATACAATGCCGCCAAGGAGCTTGGCCGCCCTGTCGAGGCGCTTATGGCGAACGCCGGGCGCACGCTGGGCGACGCCTTCATTGATGAAGACTGGCGCGAGGCAAAGGGTGTCATCGACACAAATGTAACCGGCACGGTGCACCTGGTGCACAAGTTCGGGCGCGACATGCGGGAGCGCCACAAGGGACGCATCCTGATAACCGGCTCGGTCGAGGGCTTAATTCCAGGCGCCAATCAGGCGATGTACAACGCGTCGAAGGCGTTCATCAATTCGTTTGCCGTTGCGATCCGCCATGAACTTGCGGACAGCGGCGTCACCGTTACCCTCCTCCTGCCGGGGGCGACCGACACCGAAATCTTCGCGCGGGGACGGGTGAAAGATACGGCGCTCGGTCATGCGCCCAAGTCCGACCCGCTTAAGGTCGCCAAAACAGGGTTCGACGCCATGATGAGAGGCGACGAGAGCGTTGTTCACGGGCTTTCGAACAAGATTATCACGGCCACTGCCGGATTGTTGCCTCCTGGGATCGCCGCCCGGATGCACGGCCTCGCCGCCCAGCGTTGGGGACAATAACAAAAAGGGAAGGCCCTACAAACGGCCTTCCTTCTCCTGTTTGGCGGTCTTGCCTTCGCGCTCCTTCTTCTTCGTTTTCTTGAGATTTTCGCGATTTTTCGCGGGGCTTTCCTGGTTGGATGCGCCGGCCTCGTGAAGTGCGATCGCAATGGCCTGACGGCGGCTTTTTACGGGCTTGCCGGTCCCGGTTTCAAGTTCGCCATGCTTGTATTCATGCATGACGCGGCCAACGGATTCTTTCTGTTCCTTGCTTTCCTTGGGCATCTGCGCCTCCGCGGGTGAGGTGCAAAGGCTCAGTCAACCTGAGCCGTTGCATCAAGACCTTATTTTTGGATCACCGATCCTTCATTCGCGCGTTTGTTCTCGCTCGATCGCGTGAGTGGCGTGCGCTCACGTTCGCGGCGTTTTCTCATGTGTGAGAAAAAGTGCATGACCGCAAAGACAATCACGATGCCGAGCGTCATGAACGCGAGGGCCGGAATGATCTGTTCGTTGTGGATGACCAAAGTCATTCTCCTCGTTAGTTTTAAGTCAGGCTTTCAGTCTTAGCCGTTCGAGAAACAACTCTCCGGGTAAGACAATGATCCAGACGAATGACACAGATGTTATTGCAGCCCATACGCCTCAGATTTGCGAAGATGCGCATGAAATAGGCGTGAAAATCCCGCCGCAGAATTAGATTTACTTCTGCGTCTCCGCTTGCGCCGACGCCCCGTTGCGTTCGGGGGTGAGTTCACGGAAAGCGCCGCTGCAGTTTTTTTTCGTAAGCTAAGAGGGTCATGCCGAATCTGGTTGAACGCTTCTTGGGCGCTGTAGCGTCTGCGCGCGGGACGACGGTACGGGAAGCGTTCAACCAGATTTGCTATAAGAGTAAGAATCCCGCCGCATCCGCTGCTCTGAGGATGATCGCATGCCCTTGCAGGAAATCACCGTACGAGCCCTGCTGCTCGGCGAAGGCCTGGACCTGAAAGGCCTGGAGCGTGAGGACGCCTTTTCCGCGAACCCGCTCGCGTTCCGCGCCTCGCCTTCGGGCACGGCAATGCTCTTCAAGTTTGGCGCGGTCGTCTTCTTCAACATGACCCCTGTCGAAGAGGATCAGCTCGTGCATGGCGTTGCGCGGCGCATTCTTCAGCCGCTGGAGGAGCGCGAAGTTGAAACGGCGGCTATCGGCATCGCGCCGGAGGACGATCACTTGCTCTCGAGCACGGGCGCCATCCGCCTTCGGAGCGCCGATCCGGAGCAGCTGCTCCTGGTCGGCGAGGCGCTCGCGGTCTCGGTCGCGCTCGCCTACGATGAGCGCCGCATCGCGGCCGCATTCGAAAAAATCGAGCCGATCGCGGCGAGCCTCCTAAGAAGGCGGCTGCCGGCCGGCCCGAAATCGGCCATGCTGGAGCAAATCGGCGAGGCCCTTCTGATCCAGAAGCGGCTCGCCTCGCGCGTCGATCTCGACGAGAAGCCGGATGTTCTCTGGGACCACCCCGAGCTTGAGCGCCTTTGGGCGAAACTTGTGGACGAGTACGATCTGACCGCCAGGGCGCGGGGAGTGGAGCGCAAGCTCGTGGTCATCCGCGAAACGGCGGATACGATCACGGAGCTTATTTCGACGCGCACCAGCCACCGGTTGGAGATTTACATCATCATTCTTATCGGAATTGAGCTAGCGCTGGCGCTTTACGACAGGCTGCTGAAATAGCCCAGAGGAGCGCAGGCCTCAACGCCTGCTGTTTCTGTGGTGCAGAACCGTCAGGATTTCGAGGACCGAGGCGACAAAGGCGTCATAGTCCCAGCCAAGTTCTTCCGACTCGTGAAAAAACCGCTCAATCTTTTTCTCGATCACGCCTCTATGCTTCACTATCGCCCTGGCGTCACGGTTCTGCTTAATTGGGGGAATTCGAGTATTGCCATGCTGCCGGGCTTCTACGTTACCCATCACTTTCACTCCTATTACTCCAATAACACTTTCATGCGTAATTGCCGAAGGCCCACCCGCCCCCGACCTGCATCGCTCTGCCAGATCAGCAGAATTGTTTCCGCAATCGATACACACTCAGTTCACGCCGCTATGATTAACGCGGGCGGAGCCGGAGATACAGATGCGGAATCTACTCATGCCTGCCTCGACGCGGCTTTTGGCGGAGCGAAACAATGGCCAATCAATCGGTCCGATTGGCTGACTCAAATATCGAGGGCGAGAGGGCGGCGACGATGCGACGCAGTGTGGATAAGTTCCAACTTCTGGGCGCGCGCGGGGTCATCCCCCATCGACGGTTTCAGGCTGAGGCTAACCGGAGAGGAGCAATTCGGAATAGAGCGCTTGCGCTTCGCGCGGCGGGCCGCGTCTTTCACCGATAGCCAACACTTCGATGATGCGAACGCGGCCATTGAGGCTTGCCGTCAGCACATCTCCTTGCTTGACGCATGTCGCCGCTTTCAGCACGCGCTGACGATTGACCCGGATGCAACCTTCCTCGATCAGTTTCGCGGCGAGGCTGCGGGATTTCACAATCCGCGCATGCCAAAGCCATTTGTCAAGGCGCTGCTCTTCCGGTGAACTCAAATGGTCTCGTCCTGCGTCTGGAGCTGCTTCTCAAGCCGTTCCTTCAGTTGGCTGAGGGCCGCGAAGGGTGAATCCGGATCGAGGCCCGCCGAGCGCTTCGGCGCGGCGCTGGCGGCGATAGGCTGCTTGCCCTGAGGTCGGGAGCCGCGAGCATCGCGACCCCGATCGTGGGGGCGATCGTTGCGGTCCCGCTGCGGAGGACGGGCGCCGCCATGGTGATGCGATCCGCCGCTCGGTCTCTGTTCCGCGCCCTCGGTCTTGGCTGGAGGCGCGGCGCCAGCCTGCGGAGCTGCTTGATGAGCGCGCTCGCGATTGCGGTCGCCGCTCTCCGGCCGGTTGTGGCGATGGCGGTCGCGATGGCCGCTTCGGCGCTCGCCTTGTTCCCGCTGGACGGCCGGTCCGTGATCCTTCCGGCCTTCAGCCTCGGATTGCTGCTGAGGCTGCGCCGGCGCCCCTGCGTTTGGTTGGCCATGGCGCTCTTGATGCGGGCGGCGCCCGCGCTCGCCGTCCCGGTGATTGCGCCTGTCGTGCCCGGGGGTGCGTTCGAATCTGGGCTTTGGCCTTCTGAAGCGCCAGATTTCTTCAAACTCCGGTTCCGCTGGCGACGAAACCGCGGCTTCCGCAGATTGCTCCGGAACGGCGCTTCCGTTGACGGCGTGCGCAGTCTCGGCGGCCGGGTCGGCCTGTGCGGCCTCCGCTTCATGCACGGCCTCGGCGGCGGTCTCTGGCGCTTCCTCATGCGCGGACACAAGCTCCGCCTCATCGTGCGCCGATGCCTCGGCGTGCGCGTCCGGCGCCGTCTCGCCTGCCGTAATCTCGTGCGAGCCGTCTTCGGGCGCGGCATGGGCTACGTTGTCGTTGGCGGCGGCGGCTTGCGGAGCGTTCTTCACAGCGCGCTTCTCGCGGCGGAATCCAAGCGATTCCAGGATCGCGCCCAGCTCATCCCCCGAGCAGCCCATGATGGACATCATGTCCGGCCTGATCTTGAAAGCCCCGCCGCCGACCGCGCCCGGAGGAGGCGTGGCGCCCGCCTCCGCGGGCTTCCAGGCGGTCAGCGGGCGGATGATGTCGGCGAGGCGCTCCAGCATATCCACGCGAACGGCGCGAGGTCCGCACACATGGAAGCCGGCCACGCGATAGAAAGCGTCCGGCAGCGCCGGGTTGCGCGGAACCGAGGTCAGTCCCTGTCGCGGCGCTTCAGAGATTGCAGCGGGCGTCAGATTATGCTCGCTGCCATGCTTCAGGAGCCAGAACAGCAGAAGCAAATCCGCCGCCGCCGGCTTCAGAAGCAAGGGGAAATATACGTGGTGCGCGCCAAAGCGCACGCCGTATTTTCTGAGCTGCGCACGGCCGTCCTGATCGAGCGACTTGATCTCTTCGGCCACTGTGTCGCGCTTCAGAACCCCGAAATTCTCGCGCAGGCGAAAGGCGATGCCGCGCGGGAGCCCGGCGATGTCCTCCGCCTTCGCAATCTCGACGAGCGGCTTCAGCCGCACCTCGATGTGGTGCGCGAGCCAGGTCTCGATGCGCTTCGAAATGTTCTCCTTGTCGACGGCGGCGAGATGCTCGTCGGAATGCAGCGTGAAGGTGGGCTTTAGCGGGTCCTCTCCCGCCGAGAGCCGGCCTATCTCCTGGTTCTCCCAGATGATCTGGCCTTCGCGCGTCAGTATGAACGCGGTGTCGGCGGCCGCGGTCAGCCGGTCCGAACGCGCGGCGAGCTCGTGAACGAGAACTTTGGCCGCCGCGTTCCGGGCCGCCTTGCCATGGACGCCGGCGGCCGCGAGATCGGGCGTGAAAGAGAAGCCTTCGAGCTTGCCGACATAGTGCTTTTCGACGACGACGCGGCCGTCCTTCTCGATTTCGGCGAACAGGCTGTCCTTGTCGCGCATGCTTTTCATCAGCACGCTTGTGCGCCTGTCCACGAAGCGCTGCGTCAATTGCTCATGAAGCGCGTCCGAAAGCCGGTCTTCGATCTCGCGCGTTTTCGCCTGCCAATGATCGGGGTCTTTCAGCCATTCGCGGCGGTTCGAGACGAAGGTCCAGGTGCGGATATGGGCGATGCGGTTTGAAAGCGTGTCGATGTCGCCATCCGTGCGATCGGCCTGCTCGACCTGGCTTGCGAACCAGTCCTCGGGGATCAGCCCTTCGTCGCTCATGATATGCTTGTAGAGGGTCGCAACCAGCTCGGCATGTGAGTTGGGCGCAACTTTCCGGTAATCGGGCACCTGGCAAACCTCCCACAGCCGCTTGACGGCGGCGGGCGCGGTTGCGAGGTCCGCGATGCGCGGATCGCTGATCGCAAGCTCCAGCGCTTCGAGATCGTCGGCAGTGCGGGCGCGTACGAGGCGCGAATGCACGGGGAGCTGTCGCAGGCTTTCCTTCAAGCGGTCGACGCTTTCGAATTCAAGCTGTGTGCTGCGCCACTGGAGAACCTTCACGGGCTCGAAATCGTGGTTTTCGAGCTTGTTGATGAGCTCCTGGTCGAAGGGCTCGACATCGGCGGTGACGCCGAACGCGCCGTCGTTCAGATGACGCCCGGCGCGGCCCGCGATCTGCGCCAGCTCGGCGGGGGTAAGGTCGCGATGGGTGCGGCCGTCGAATTTGCGCGTGCCGGCGAACGCGATGTGATCGACATCGAGGTTGAGGCCCATGCCGATGGCGTCGGTGGCGACGAGGAAATCGACGTCGCCGGATTGATAGAGCGCCACTTGCGCGTTACGGGTGCGCGGGCTCAGCGCGCCGAGCACGACGGCGGCGCCGCCGCGCTGCCTGCGGATCAGCTCCGCGATCGCGTAGACGTCGTTTGCAGAGAACGCGACGATGGCCGACCTCGACTGCAATCGCGTGATCTTCTTCTGGCCCGAATAGGTCAGCTTCGAAAGCCTCGGCCGCGCGATGAAATTTGCGCCCGGGATCAGCTCGCGGATGGAGTCCGTCATGGTCTGCGCGCCGAGAAGCAGCGTCTCGCTGAGCCCTCGCGAATGGAAAAGCCGGTCGGTGAAGACGTGGCCGCGATCGGGATCGGCCGCGAGCTGGATTTCGTCCACCGCGAGGAAGTCTACCTCCACGTCGCGGGGCATCGCTTCGACCGTGCAGACGTAATAGCGCGGACGCTCCGGCTTGATCTTTTCCTCGCCGGTTATCAGGGCGACGTCGCGGGGTCCGATGCGTGCGACGATCTTGTCGTAGATTTCACGCGCAAGCAGCCTCAGCGGCAAGCCGATCAGGCCGCTTTCGTGCGCAAGCATGCGCTCGATCGCAAGGTGCGTCTTGCCTGTGTTCGTTGGCCCCAGCACGGCTGTGACATGCCGGGACTGGATTGGCTTTATGGTAGCCGACTGCGTTGCTGCGCTCATGAGCGGACTTTCTGTGAATACCGCACGCTTTCGTTAGTTTTTTTCCGGGTTGTGACGCGATAGCGTGTCGAGAGGCGCCTGCGGCGATAGCGAGCCGATCTCTTCAAGAACAAGACCGATAGCTTATCCCTTGCAAAAAGAGCCTTCGGTTGATCCCCTCTCTACTCGGCGAACGCGTGGCGCCCCGCTGGTGTCTGCACGTCAAACTTCGCCGTTATCATGGACGCCGTGCCTGCGGGCGTCGGCACCTGAACATAATACGGTACTATTAAACCTGCTTCCGGCACCGGGACAAGCCAAACTTCAATGCCTGTGTTCCCTGTGGCGTAATCGTTATCGCCCACTTTCCCTATTTTGTGCCCCGCCACGGGCACATACCGCACTGAGCATACATAGGCGATCCCGTGCAGTCTGCCAGCCGGGCCTATGGAACGCGTGCCCTTGAGGGAGAAGACCAGATCGTAGCGCATTTTTCCGTCGAATATAGGCAGGCGCTTGTTGCAGGCGTCGTCGTGGCCCGAGTGCGCCTGCGAAAGGAGAATGATGGCGCTGGCTGGATCGACTACATTTTGCAGATGAGCCGCCGTGATGGGGACGCGCCGCGGTCCTGGATAGGAGGGCGGGTTGATGGAAATGTTCTCCACCATTTTCTGCTGGAATCGAAGCTCCACGGTTTCCCGCCGCTCGCCCGTCGCATAGCGGAACATATAGTTTTGCGGGACGGGGCCGCCAGCCGTCATCAGGCCGTTGCTGTTCGTTGCGCCTTGCCAGCTGTAGGACCCAAAAAGCACGCTGATTTCTGCGTTCGCCTGAAGCGAATACTGCCGGTTCGTAATGGAGGAGCGCACCCTGAAATCGCCGATGTGCATACCCAGCCAGCTGATGCGATAGAGGGCGTCGACGGTCGATGAGCGCACGACCAGGTCTCCCCCTTCGGCCCTCGGCGCAAGATCCTTTGGTTTTTCCGCCCTCTGCTCTTTCGGCTCGGCGGGCTTTTCTTTGGGCTCCGCGGGTTTGCCGCCGTTTGACGTCTCTTTGGGCGCCGACGACTTGATGTCGCTGGCTTTGTCCTGCGCGGGTTTTGACTCCGCGGGCTTCGCCTCCTTCGGTTCAGCCGCGCGCGAAGGGGCGGGCTTTTCCTTCCCGGCATCCTCGGAGGGTTTCTTGATGTCCTCGGGCTTCTTTTCCGCCGGGGCGGCGCTATCCGGCGCGCCAACCTGGGGCTGGCCCTCGCCGCGTGCGTGTGTGGCGACAAAACCTTCGGTAAGAGTCAGCGAAAGGACAAGGGCGGCGGCGCAACTGACCCTCTTGCCGCGAAGCAACGGACGCTTTGCCATCAACGAGGTTCTTCCTTTCGAAGCCGGAGCTTGTCACCATACCTGCGGGTAGAGGCGGATTTCGTCAATTATGTGTTTCAGAATCGTAAGGGATAGGTGAGCCGCCCGCCGCATTCTCCGGAAGTTTTGCCCGTCTTACTTGACCAAATCACAAATATCAAAAGATTAACGCCCCCGCCCCAATAAACATTACTCAGCGCCTTTTTCGAGGAGGCGCAGCGCGGCTTTAGCGTCGAGGCGCCCATCGTAGAGCGCGCGGCCGGCTATGGCGCCCGCGATGACGGCATAGGCCGGGGAAATGAGCCGCTCCAAGTCGGCGATCCCCGCCAGGCCGCCCGAGGCGATAACCGGAATTGAAACAGCGCGCGCCAGCTCCGCGGTCGCCTCCAGATTGAGGCCCGTCAACATGCCGTCGCGGCTGATGTCGGTGTAGATGATCGCGGAGACGCCGGTGTCGGCGAAGCGCCGGGCGAGTTCCACCGCCGAAATATCCGAGTTTTCCGCCCAGCCCTGGACGGCGACCCGTCCTTCTTTGGCATCGATGCCCACGGCGATTTTGCCCGGAAAGCGGTCGCAAGCCTCACGGACCAGGGTCGGATTTCGCACAGCCGCCGTGCCGAGGATCACGCGCGCCACGCCCCGGCTGAGCCAGAGCGAGATGGCCTCAAGCGTGCGGATGCCGCCGCCCAACTGCACCGGAATGGAGACCGAGGCGAGGATGGCCGAGACGGCGTCCGCGTTGACGGACCGGCCCTCGAATGCGCCGTTGAGATCGACGACATGAAGCGCGACGAAGCCTTGCTCCGCGAATTGGCGGGCTTGATCGGCGGGGCTTGCATTGAAGACCGTGGCCTCGGCCATGAGCCCCTGCCGCAGGCGGACGCACTGACCGTCCTTCAGGTCGATAGCCGGATAGAGAATCATAGGGATCACCAAATTTGAATGCGGGCGGAGCGAATGGCCGGGCGGTGGCGCTTCTCCCTGGCTCATCCCTTGCGGAGGCCGAATTCACCGAGGACGCGCCAAGCCCTTCATTATCGCGCGCAACTTCGCCGAAGCCAAGGCGCGCGAGCGTCGCCGCCCAGGCCGGGGGTTCGGCAGCTAAGGAGCAGTCCAAGAGCGCTTCGCCGGTCGAACCTTTCTAACACTTACGCACCGTCCAGAAACCATTCTCAGTGCAGACAATATTGTTTACATTGAAGATGGAATCATCGTCCCGCGGTTGCTTGGATTGGGAAAGAAAAAAAGCGCCGGAAGAAGGACGTGGATGTTGCCGCAGCGGCCGCACCGACGAAACCTCTCAGAGTTCCACCAACAGGCAGCGTCTTAGGGCCGCCACCGCAGGAAGTTCGAGATAAGCTTGAGCCCGAGCTTCTGGCTTTTTTCAGGGTGAAACTGGCTGCCCGCGATATTGCCGCGCGCGATGAGCGCCGTGATCGGCCCGCCATAGTCCGAATAGGCGGCGACGTCATCGGCGTTCGCGGGGTTGAACTGATACGAGTGCACGAAATAGGCGTGCCATCCGTCGGCGCCGCCGGGAATGCCCGCGGTCAGGGCATGCTCTCGCGTGAAGGACAGCGTATTCCAGCCCATATGCGGGATCTTGAGGCTCTTATCCGAGGGCTTGATCATATCGACTTCGCCCGAAACCCAGCCGAGGCCCTTGTGGACGCCGTGCTCCAGTCCGCGGTCGGCGAGCATCTGCATGCCGACGCAGATGCCAAAAAATGGCCGTCCGCGCTGAAACACCGCCTCGCGAAGCGCCTCGATCATGCCCGGCGTCTCGTTCAAGCCACGGTAGCAGTCTCCGAAGGCGCCCACGCCCGGCAGCACGATACGATCCGCGCCGCGCACGATTTCCGGGTCCGCCGTCACTATGATCGCCGTGGAAAGACCGCTTTCGCGGGCCGCGCGCTCGAACGCCTTCGCAGCCGAGTGTAGATTGCCGGACTGGTAGTCGACGATCGCGACGGACATCGGTTCAGGCCATTGCTTCCGGCCAGGTGCCAACCGTGTGCGGCATGCGCCAGTCCCCGTTTTTCAAATCCATCACCGGCGTGGCCCCGGGGCCGCCCTTCACGTGGGCGATCCAGGCTTCGAAGAAGCGCCGCTCGCATTCGAGGCGGCTGCGCCCTACGACGGCGGCGAGGAAGGCATAGCCCTTGCGCTTCAAGTTCCAGCGCAAAATCTCGTTGCCCTCGAATCCGATGATGAGCGCGAGAAGCAGGTCGACGATGCCAAAGGCTTGGCGCCTGAGGCCGAGTTCGAAAAGTACGGCTGCAAGCGTCCCCGATAGGACCAGCGCCGCGATGAATTCGAACCACAGCCGGTTGAACAAAAGCCAGAGCGGGCCGAACAGGAACCCCCAGATGGTGAAGCCTTCCTTCACGAAGACGACGCCGTCGGCGCGCGCCTCGATGCTTTCGGCGGCCCTTTGCGGCTCATGCACGGTGTAGATGATCATGGGCGTCTCCAGCCTGGGCGTCAGCCCCCGAGCTGTCCTTTCGTCGATGGTACCTGACCCGCCATCTTCGCATTGACGGCGATGGCGTCCCGCAAAGCGCGCGCCAGCCCCTTGAAGCAGCTTTCCGCGATGTGGTGGGCATTCTCGCCGTAGAGCGCCTCGATGTGAAGCGTAATCCCCGCATTCTGCGCAAGCGCCTGGAAAAACTCGCGGAAAAGCTCCGTGTCCATCGCGCCGATCTTCTGCGCCGGAAACGCGACGCGCCAGATGAGATAGGGGCGCCCCGAAATGTCGAGCGCGGTCCGCGTCAGCGTCTCGTCCATCGGCAGATAGGCGTGGCCATAGCGCGCGATGCCGGCCTTGTCGCCGAGCGCGTGGCCAAGCGCCTGGCCGAGCGCGATGCCGCAATCCTCCACCGTGTGGTGCTGATCCACATGCAGGTCGCCCGAGGCGTGAAGCGTGATGTCGATGCCCGAATGCCGCGACAGCTGCTCCAGCATGTGGTCGAAAAAGCCGACGCCCGTGGAGATCGAATAAGCGCCCGTGCCGTCCAGGTTGACCTCGACGGCAATCCCGGTCTCTTTTGTCTTCCGATCGATTCGCGCTTTTCTCAAAGGTTCAGTCCTCGCTCAGCCCAGCGCCTTCTTGACGGCGTCGCGCCGCTTGCCATATCCCACGCGATAAAGCAGGTACGATACATGACGCTTTTTGCGCAACCCCTTCAAGACCAATCGGTCTGGCATGGCACAACAATTGTCACCGTCCGCAAGGGCGGCCGCGTGGTCGTGGCGGGCGACGGGCAGGTTTCGCTCGGGCAGACCGTCATCAAGGCGACCGCGAAAAAGGTGCGCACGCTCGGCAAGGGCAATGTGATCTCGGGCTTCGCGGGCTCGACGGCCGATGCATTCTCGTTGTTCGAGCGGCTCGAATTGAAGCTCGAGATGTATCCCGAGCAGCTTGTGCGCGCCTGCGTCGATCTGGCGAAGGACTGGCGCACCGACCGCTATTTGCGCCGGCTCGAAGCCATGATGATCGTCGCCGACAAGAATGCGACGCTCGTGCTCACGGGTTCGGGCGACGTGCTGGAGCCGGATCGCGGCGTCATGGGCATCGGCTCGGGCGGCAACTATGCGCTCGCCGCCGCCCGCGCGCTGCTCGAAACGGATTTTTCCGCCGAGGAAATCGCGCGCAAAGCGATGGCCATCGCCGCGGACATCTGCGTCTATACGAACAACAACATCGTCGTGGAAAGCTTGCCTTCCAATGTCTGAGGCTCCCCGGGAAAGGCCATCCTTCGACAAGCGCATGCTTCGAGACGCCGCTTCACGGCTCCACAGTATGAGGGTTGCGCTTCTCAACGAGCCTTATCCTCACGGCGAGCCCGTCGAGCCACGGGCGTTTTTCTCCAGCCTGCCAAGCAGGAAACTGAAATGACAAACTTCTCCCCACGCGAAATCGTCTCCGAACTCGACCGCTATATCGTCGGCCAGAACGACGCCAAGCGCGCCGTCGCCATCGCGCTGCGCAACCGCTGGCGCAGGCAGCAGCTCGACGAGGACATGCGCGAGGAGGTTCTGCCGAAGAATATCCTCATGATCGGCCCGACGGGCGTCGGCAAGACCGAGATTTCGCGCCGGCTCGCCAAGCTGGCCAATGCGCCGTTTCTGAAAGTCGAGGCGACGAAATTTACCGAGGTGGGCTATGTCGGCCGCGACGTCGATCAGATCGTGCGCGACCTCGTGGAAGCGGCCATCGGCCTTTTGAAGGACGGCAAGCGCAAGGAGGTGCGGGCAAAGGCGCATTTGCAGGCGGAG
The DNA here is from genome assembly GCA_963748525.1 of uncultured Alphaproteobacteria bacterium. Lineage (GTDB taxonomy): Bacteria > Pseudomonadota > Alphaproteobacteria > Rhizobiales > Rhodomicrobiaceae > Rhodomicrobium. The sequence continues at coordinate 21,330 of CAVVJJ010000004.1, read as the reverse complement.
GAGCGCGTCCTGGCCGCCCTTGTCGGCGCCAATGCGAGCCCCGCCACGAAGGACGCGTTTCGCAAGCGTCTGCGCGAAGGCGAATTCGACGACAAGGAAATCGACATCCAGGTGTCGGATTCGGGCGGGATGCCGGGCTTCGAAATCCCAGGCATGCCCGGCAGCTCCATCGGCATGATCAACATCCAGGACATGCTTGGCAAGGCGTTCGGCCAGCGCACCAAGACGCGCCGCCTCACGGTGCGCGATTCCTACGAGGTGCTCATCGCGGACGAGGCCGACAAGCTGATCGACAACGAGCAAATCAGCCAGGAAGCGATCCGCGCGACCGAGAACAACGGCATCGTGTTCCTCGACGAAATCGACAAGATTTGCGCGCGCTCCGAGCGCATCGGCGCCGATGTGAGCCGCGAGGGCGTGCAGCGCGACCTGCTGCCTCTCATTGAGGGGACGACCGTCGGCACCAAATACGGGCCGGTGAAGACCGATCATATTCTGTTCATCGCCTCGGGCGCGTTCCATGTGGCGAAGCCCTCGGACCTGCTGCCGGAACTGCAGGGGCGCCTGCCGATCCGCGTCGAGCTGCAGGCGCTGACGGGCGACGACTTCCGCCGCATCCTGCGCGAGCCGAAAACCAGCCTCATCAAGCAGTATATCGCGCTGCTTGCGACGGAGGGCGTCGAGCTGGATTTCACCGAGGACGCCATCGACGCCATCGCCGATATTGCCAGCGAGGTGAATTCGAACGTCGAGAATATCGGCGCGCGGAGGCTCTCGACGGTGATGGAGCGCGTGCTCGACGAGATCAGCTTCGAGGCGGCCGACAAAGGGCGCACGAAATTCACCATCGACGCGAATTACGTGCGCGCGCAGGTGGGCGATCTCGCCAAGAACGCGGACCTGTCGAAGTTTATCCTCTGATCCGCCTGGAAACTCGCAACCGGGTGCGCCTTGGGGCGCATCCGATTTTTGCGCTCCGCCCTGGAACCTGGGCGCCGTAACGCCAATCTTTTATAAAATTAGCTGAAATTTGGCGTGAGGCAGGGGTGATGTGATGACCGGCAAGGAGCAGCTGGCCGCGCTTGCGGCGCGATTGATGCAAAACGATCATAACGTGCTCGACACGCTGGAGGCGATTGAACGCCTGGGAACCGCGGCTGCGACTCCGGAAATCCTGGAGGCTCTGAGCCAGGCTATCGCAAGCGCCGGGCAGACCGCCAAACGGCTGCAGGCCAGAATGGAGGAGGCGGAAAACAGTCCGTATCCCTATTACATGACCGAGTCTGGAAGGGAGAGCTATGGCCGGTGGAGGACGGGCGCGGCTTATTGCGAGCATGTCCAATCGCGAGCGAAAGCCTTGCTGGCGCGCCTGTCGAAAGAGGCGCAGCGCCGCGACGCTCAGAAATAGGTTGGCTTTTCCGCCGCGCTTTCCCTAACCTTCCTGGACGGAGCGCGCCGCACCCTGCGTGGGAACACGGCGACGCGAGCCATAACCTGTGCATCCGCAATTCGGCGTCTTTTCTCGGATGATGGAAAAAACCGTATATTTTGTGCGGCATGCGCAAAGCCAGGACAACGTCGCGCCTGTGTTTCAGTCTCCGGATTTGCCGCTGAGCGAGGCCGGGCGCGGGCAGGCGCGGCTGATTGCCGAGCGTATTTCCAGGCTTCGCTTCGAAGCGCTGATCGCGAGCCCATTCCTCCGCTCGCGGGAGACCGCCGAGGTCATCGCGGCGGCGTCGGGCCTCATGGCGGAATATTCGGCGCTTTTCGTCGAGCGCATCAAGCCGGCGTGCATCAACGGCAAGCCTTACGAGGACGCTACCGCCAGCGCGATCTGGAGGGACTGGGATCGAAGCCTCTACACGCCGGGCATGCGCGTGGAGGATGGCGAGAACTACGATGATCTCGTCGGGCGCGCCGACGCCGCGCTCGCTTATTTGACCGGGCGCGCCGAGCGTTCGCTTGTCGTGGTCACGCACGGCTATTTTCTGCGGACGATCCTCGCCCGCGTGCTGCTGGGCGACATGATTTCCGGCGAGGCCTTCCGGCGCTTCCAGCGGATCGCGTCCATGGAGAACACGGGCATTACGGTTATCCGCTATCTCGGCGCCTTTGAAGAGGAGCCGAGCTGGCGGCTTTGGATCTATAACGATCACGCGCATTTGGATTAGGCATCTTGCATCCGCTTTCGGCCCTCGTGTTAGGCACAGTGGAAGCGCGGTGCGAAGCCCTCTGCTGCGAGCTATCGAACCCGCTTGCAACGGAGGCGGCCTTTTCGCGGCGCCGCCATCGCCTTAGGCCGGAGATTGAGTTGCTCAGTACAAGGGGGCGTAATTCGCGCCGACATGGTAGTTGACGCCGGCTCGAACGATGTATTCCCTGTCATCGAAAACAGTCTTGGTCTGGAAAAGATTCTCTGGCGCTGAATTGGCGATCAAGGTCATGTTGCCAAGATTGACGAACAAATATTCCACCTTGAGCGACCACTGGCGCGAAATGGCGTATTCGACGCCGCCGCCAGCCGTCCAACCGGTCTTGGATTCGTAACCGGCGATGTCGTATTGAGTGCTGGCCGTATCGAGCCGGCTCAACCCCGACGCGCCGCCAACTGCAAAACCGCCCGTTGCGTAAAAAAGCGTCTGGCTGGCGGGCGCAAATCCAATTCGTCCCCGAGCTGAAACAACCCAGTCAAGCCTCTGATTCTCATAGACCGTGCACGGCCAAGCGCCGCAAGCGCTGGTCAAGCTGGCAACATCGCTACGGCCAGAATAGTCCGCCTCCACGCCGACCACGATCGAGCCGATTTGACGACTATATCCGATCTCGCTGCCGCCGATTACTCCGCTGCCGTCCACCTTTCTGGCGCGGAAGGGATTGGGGTAATAACGCGCCCAGCCTGCCGCCGCTCCGAGCCCGCTCAGCGCGACGCTGTTGTTGCTCCATGCGCCGCCAACATTCGCCCCGGCATAGAAACCGCTCCAGGTTGGGACCCAATATGAAGCCCCGGGCGCATCTTTATAGCCGAACGAACCCGGCGCATATAAATCGGTCGCCTGGGCGGCGGCGCTCAAGGCAAGCACGCTTGCCGAAGCGAAAACAAGACGCTGCAACATAACACAACCCCTACAAATTCAACTCAACCTTAGATAAGTTGTAGCGATTTGATGAAACCGGGGCAAAGCGAAACCAAAGCACGTCCGCAACTTCCGGTTTTGCGTTGCAACTGCGCAACTGATCCGCCGGTTTGCGAGCATCGCGGAGGGCGGGGCAACTGGGTGCGCGGCCCCTGACGCTGTGTCCGCCGTCAGGCGTTTATGGGTTTGATGCACCCGCCGAATTGTGTTCCAATTTTTTTCAGCCCATGTGCTAGCATGCGGCTTTAAGTCAATAAGAACGAGGGACGCGCGACATGACGTCGAAGCTCACGCCCGAAGGCGAAAAAATCGTGGCCGCTCTCGCCGACCGCTATGCGTTGGGCGCGGAAGCCGTGAAGATGATGCTCGACGCCGTAGCAAGGGGCGGCGGAACCATGGCCCAATTCAACCTGCCGGAGTTCGGCGGAAGCGGGCAGTGGATGCGCGGCGGCATGACCATGATCGGGGACATGTTCAACAACTCGCTGAAGGCGACCGTTGACAACCTTTGCAGCGAGCTTTCGAACCTGCTTGAGACCCAGGCGGGTCTTTTCGCGCCGCTGCCGCAGCCTCAGGCGCCGGGAAAGCCCGAAACGGTGAGCGCCTGGACAAGCAGGCCTGGAGCGTGGTGGCCGGTTGAGCTTGGCTATCCGGCCGCGACTGGCGCGCAAAATAGCGTGCGGTATGCCTATTTTCCGAATGTGCGCCGCCTGGCGATCGACCATGAAGGACGCATCGAGGTTTTCGACACGACCGGCTATGACATCCGCGGATTCGCGCAGCAGCAAGGCGGCGACGGCGGCTCGCTCACATTTGCGAGCCAGCGAGGCGCCGTGCGCGTGGACACTTTTCCGCGCGCGTCCTTTGAAAGGGTCGCCGAGGAGGCGCGCGCGCCGCAATCTCTCGCGCCGCAGCTTCCCGCAAGCGGCGACGGCGGCGCCATCCTTCAGCTGATCGAACAACTTGCGCAGCTGAAACGGAAAGGCGTTCTGACCGAGGAAGAGTTCGCCGCGAAGAAAGCGGAGCTTCTTAAGCGGTTGTAAATGCGACCGTTTTTTTCAGATCGATCGGCTCAATTGAAAATTTTAGCTTAAACCGGTTGCAACCATAAGTTGCTATCCGTGAACTTGGCCGATGGGGCCAACTTCACGGAAAGTAAAAAAAATGCCAAACCTTTCTCCATCCACAATCGCGATCAACACGATTGCCCATAATCTCGCAAATGCCGCCAACGCCGCTCGCGATCTCGACACAGCGATTTCCCAAGACCTTCGCGCGCTCCTGCACCTTGCGGCGAGCGAAGTGGATCGCGTGCGCAAGGCGAGCCGCAAGGCGGCCGCGGCTGCGAAGCGCTCTAGCGCCAAAACGGTGAAGTCCGAGAAGCCGGCTCCCACGAAGCGCGCAAAGAGCGTTGAAGCTCCCGTTGCGGCCAAGCCGAGGGGCCGCCGCAAAGCATCCTCTAACGGCGTTTTGGCCACGGCTCATTGACAATGATCGCCCGGCAAGCCGACCGCAGGCGCTGAGCAGTTTCGTGTCCTGAGCCCCGCGCCGGCTTCCTGCCGGCCCGTCAGCCGCGCAACCCAAGCGCAGCAATCGCGAACGCCGCCCAGCCGGCCATGAATGCTATGCCGCCGAGCGGCACGATCCCGCCGCTGGAGCTAAGCCCCTCGGCGACCTGCACGTAAATGCCGCCGGAAAAGCACGCGACCCCGGCAAGGAAAGCGGCGCCCGCGAGCTGGAGAAGCCACGTGGCGAACCGCTCGCGCCGTCCGTCTGATTGCATCAGGACGACGCCAACGGCGACGAGCGCGAGCGCATGCAGCGCGTGATAGAGCTGGCCGGTCTGGAAGATGCGCCGCGCGTCCGCCGCCGCAGCGGCAGGCAGGGCGTGAGCGCCGATTGCGCCCGCCGCGACCGCGAGCCCGCCGAGAAGCGCGCCGATGAAAATCCAATAGCGCCCGCTCATCTCCCCGTTGGCCCGCTGCGCGCGCCTAAGTCACGGATTGGAGGTCCGTCTTGCATAACGCGCAAGGAATGCTTTTCGCGGCGATATTGCATTTTGGACAGAGCAGCGTGCCTTTGGGGATGGCGTTTCCGCAATTCGGGCAGGAGCGTTCGGTTTTTGTCTTGCATCTTGGACATACCACCTTGAGCGGATCGGGCTTTTCGGGAGGCTTCGGCTTCGGCACCGCCAAAGCAATGAGTCCGGTTATTGAGAAAATGAGAAAAAGCAGAACGCCAATTTCGAGACCCATGGACCGACCCGAGAACGCCGCTATTGCAAAGCACTAGATACCATAAATACTCGGCAGGCCAGCGCGCCGTGCGATGAATCGAAGCGGACCTCGCCGCGTGTCGCGACCCAGCCCGAAAGCCGCGATGAACCCCGACCCCGCCTTCGTCATCACGAAAGGACGCTTGCGCCAAATCCGGGATCGCACACATGCAAGCGAATCTTGCTTAAAGGCCCCGGTTAAGCGCCGAGGCGCTTTCCGGGGCGACGATCAAAGGGATGGCGCCACCCGAATGACGATCCCGCCTCGCCGCGCCTAGCGGTCGATCTCGCCGAACACGATGTCCAGGCTGCCGAGTATGGCGGACACGTCGGCTAGCATGTGTCCCTTGCAGAGAAAATCCATCGCGGCGAGATGCGGGAAACCCGGCGCGCGGATTTTGCAGCGGTACGGCTTGTTCGTGCCGTCGGCGACGAGGTAGACGCCGAACTCGCCCTTCGGCGCCTCGATGGCGGCGTAAACCTCGCCTTCGGGCACGCGGAAGCCTTCCGTGAACAGCTTGAAGTGGTGGATGACGCCTTCCATCGACCGCTTCATTTCCCCGCGTCTCGGCGGCGCCACCTTGTGGTTCGGCAGGATCACCGGCCCGCGGCCCGCCGGCGAATTCAGCCGCTCGATGCACTGGTTCATGATGCGCAATGATTGGCGCATTTCCTCCATGCGGATGAGATAGCGGTCCCAGTTGTCGCCGTTCTTGCCGATGGGGATGTCGAATTCGAGGTCGGCGTAGCACTCATAGGGCTGGGACTTGCGCAGATCCCAGGCCGCGCCCGAGCCGCGGATCATGACGCCGGTGAAGCCATACGCCATCGCGTCTTCGAGGCTGACGACGCCGATATTGACGGTCCGCTGCTTGAAGATGCGGTTGTCGGTGAGAAGGTCGTCGATGTCGGCGAGGACTTTCGGGAAGAACTCGAGCCAGGCCGCGATATCGTCGATGAGCGCCTGCGGCAAATCCTGGTGCACGCCGCCGGGCCTGAAGTAGTTCGCATGCAGCCGCGATCCGCTCGCCCGCTCGTAGAACACCATGAGCTTCTCGCGCTCCTCGAAGCCCCAAAGCGGCGGCGTGAGCGCGCCGACGTCGAGCGCGAAGGTCGTGACGTTCAGGAGATGGCTCAGAATGCGGCCGATTTCGCTGTAGAGCACGCGGATGAGCTGGCCGCGGATCGGCGCCTCGATGCCGAGCAGCTTCTCGATCGCGAGGCAGAAGGCGTGCTCCTGGTTCATCGGCGCGACATAATCGAGCCGGTCGAAATAGGGGATCGCCTGGAGATAAGTCTTGTATTCGATAAGCTTCTCGGTGCCGCGATGGAGGAGGCCGATATGAGGATCGATGCGGCGCACCACCTCGCCGTCAAGCTCGGTGATCATGCGCAGCACGCCATGCGCGGCCGGATGCTGCGGCCCGAAATTGATGGTGAAATTGCGGTTCTCCGGCGGACGCGCGAACTCGTCCACGCCCGCGCCGCCCGCTTTCGGAACCACCGCTCCGCCGCCGTCAGCCATGGCTTATAGCTCCCCCGCCCCTGTTATCTTCCGCTGTCATGCTCTTATGCTTTCGGCGGCGGCGCCGCCTTCTCGTCGCCCGGAAGCGGCGCATATTCGGCGCCCTCCCACGGGCTCAGGAAGTCGAAGCTGCGGAATTCCTGCGGGAGCTTCACGGGCTCGTAGACCACGCGTTTTTGCTCCTCGTCATAGCGGACCTCGACGAAGCCTGTGAGCGGAAAATCCTTGCGCAAGGGATGCCCGCGGAAGCCGTAGTCGGTGAGCAGGCGGCGCAGGTCCGGGTGGCCGTCGAATAGAATGCCGTAAAGATCGAACGCTTCGCGCTCGTACCAGTTCGCCGCTGGAAAGATGCTCACCATGCTCGGCACGGTGGAGGCGGCGTCCGTGGTCAGCTTTAGGCGCACGCGCAGGTTCTCGTGCATGCTGAGCAAGTGATAGACGACCTCGAAACGCTCGGGGCGATCGGGATAATCGGCGCCGCAAATGTCGATCAAGACCTTGAAGCGCCAAGCCGGATCGTCGCGCAGGAACTTGATCGCATCGGGTATGCGGGCGCGGTCCACCGTGACAGTCAGCTCGCCAATGGCGATGCGCGTATCCCGAACCGCGCCGGGGAGCGCCGATTTCAGCGCTTCCGCCAGGGCTTCAAGCTTCCCCCTCTCGGTCATATCTCTGCTCCCGCCTTCTAGCGTTCGAGTGTGCCTGTGCGGCGGATTCTTTTCTGAAGGAGCATGATGCCGTAGACCAGCGCTTCGGCGCTTGGCGGGCATCCCGGCACGTAGACGTCCACCGGAACGACGCGATCGCAGCCGCGCACCACGGAATAGGAATAGTGGTAGTAGCCGCCGCCATTCGCGCAGCTGCCCATCGAAATGACGTAACGCGGCTCCGGCATCTGGTCGTACACCTTGCGCAGCGCGGGCGCCATCTTGTTGCAAAGCGTGCCGGCGACAATCATCACGTCCGACTGGCGAGGCGAGCCGCGCGGCGCGAAGCCGAAGCGCTCCACGTCGTAGCGCGGCATCGAGGCTTGCATCATTTCCACGGCGCAGCAGGCGAGCCCGAACGTCATCCACATGAGCGAGCCGGTGCGCGCCCAGTTAACGAGCGCGTCCGTGCTGGTGACAAGAAATCCCTTATCAGCCAGTTCGGCGTTCACGCCGACGTAGAATGCATCCGACTCGAAACTTGGCTTGATGAGGCCGGACCCCTCGCCCGCGCCCTTGTCGAAGAGCGGCACGCCAAGAGGCTGCTTGATCAATCCCATTCGAGCGCTCCCTTTTTCCACTCATATATAAAGCCGATTGTAAGAACGCCAAGAAAGATCATCATCGCCCAGAAGCCGGCCGCGCCCGCTTCCTTGAAGGCCACGGCCCAGGGAAAGAGGAACGCGACTTCGAGGTCGAAGATGATGAACAGGATCGACACGAGATAGAAGCGTACGTCGAATTTCATGCGGGCGTCGTCGAAGGCCGGAAAACCGCATTCATAGGCGGCGAGCTTTTCCGGATCGGGCTTGCTCGGCGCGATGAGGAAGGGCGGCACCAGAAGCACAAGCCCGATGACGAGCGAGAGCGCGGAAAAAATGACAAGCGGAAGGTACGTCAGAAGCAGTTCCGTCATGATCGCTCGCTCGATGCTGGGAAACTTTACCTATTTACGATGTTAACGCGCGAAGCGCAATCGCGCTTTGCGCCGCGCCCCGCGCCGCAAAATGCTGCACTTGCGAAAGAAAATTAGCGAATCGCGCTCGCGCCGCCGATCCTTCGCAGACTTGAGCGTGAGAGCGGGGCGGGCTCCCACGCCCGCGTCATCCCGGGGGGCGCTTGAGCGCTGCGCCTTTCACCGCCCCAAGAGCAGGCCAAACCATTCTCTGCCGCAGCGCCCGCACTTGTGAAAGCGAGGTGTGGCGATTTTGCCCCGTCAGCGCGTGAGGATCAGCGCGCCAAGCGCGAGGATGAGGGCGGGCGGCGTGGCGATGGCGCCGATGCGCAAGAACTCCAGGGCGCCCATGTGTTCGCCCTCCCTGCGCAAGGCCAGCAGCCACAGGATGGTTGCGAGCGAGCCGGTTACGGAGAAATTGGGGCCGAGATCCACGCCGATGAGCAGCGCGCCCTTTAACGTTTCCGGCGCGTGGACGGGCGCGACCGCGGAGGCGGCGAGGAGCCCGGCGGGCAGGTTGTTCATGAGGTTCGACGCGGCGGCGATGCCCGCGCCCGCGACCAGCGCGGCGGCTTGCTCCGAGCGCTGCACGCCCGCCTGGAGCAAATCGCTCAGGACCGCGACGAGGCCGGTTTCTCCGAGGCCCGCGACGAGAACGAAGAGTCCCGCGACAAGCGGCAGCACGCTCCAATGCACGCCGCCGATCAGCGGCCACGGGGCCTCGCGGTTGCGCGCGAGCACGACCAGCGCGGTCAGCACGCCGGCCGCGAAGGTGGGCGCGCCGAGCTGAAATTCGAAAGCCGACGCGAGAAGAAGCGCCGCCGCCGCAAGGCCAAGCCCATAGGCCGTCGTACGCCCGGCGCTCGACAGCGGCGGCGCCTCGATGGCGCTTGCGATCCCGGCCTTCAGCTCGTTGCGGTAGAGCCAGCGCAGCGCGGCGTAGGTCGCGCCGATTGCAAAGAGCGACGGCAGCGCGAACTGGGCAAGCCACGGCGCAAGCGCCGGCATATGATCGCCGTAGAGGACGAGGTTCGCCGGGTTCGAAATCGGCAGTACGAAGCTCGCCGCATTCGCGATGAAGGCGCAGGCCACGAGATGCGGCAGGGGCTTCGGCCTTGGCGGCTTTGGCGGCGGCATAAACCGCGGGCGTGAGCACAACGGCGGTTGCGTCGTTCGAGAGAAAAGCGGTGACGACGACGCCCGCGGCGTAGACGAGAGCGAACAGCCTCGCAGCCGACCCCCGCGCCGCTCCGGCCGCGTGAGCCGCCAGCCAATCGAACAGTCCTTCGCGCCGCGCGAGCTCCGCGAGCAGCATCATGCCCGCGAGGAAGAGATAGACATCGGTCCCCTTGGCAGCCGCGGCGAAGGCGTCTTGCCAGGGCAGCAGCGCCAGCAGCACAAGCGCGACCGCTCCAAGCACCGCCCAGAGGGCTTCGGGCCACCCCCAAGGGCGAATGATGACGCCTCCGGTTGCGGCCGCGGCGATTCCCCAGATTTCGAGGTGCGAGACCGGAATGCTTTCGAGCATGCCTTGGCTTTTCGCCCCACCAGCGCGCCTTGCGGGGCGCAAGCTTCATCAGGCCGTTAAGCGCGGGTTCCCGGCATGGCCGCCGAAGAAGATCGTGTCACCCGCTCCCACGCGCCAAATCGGCGCCGTCTCAGCGAACCAGGACTCGCGTTGAAAGTTCCGGGAGATGAATGTGAGCGCATTTCATTCGGCGCGCTGCACGCCGGGTTTTTAGCCCATCGCCGGGGCGCCAGGCGCGCCCGCGCGTCCGTTTTTCTCGCGCAAGGCGCGACCGCGCGCGGCAAGGCGTTTCACGGTTTCGATGAAGGCATCGCTGCGCAAAGGCTTCGACATATAGGCGTCCGCTCCCGCCAGGGCGTGATATTCCTCGGCGCCCCTCATGGCGTCCGCGGTCAGCGACAGGATCGGAACCTCGCGTTTCCAATCCGAGCGCCGCCGGATTGCCTTCATGGCGTCGATGCCCGTCATCACCGGCATCTGGGTATCCATGATGATAAGGTCATACTCGCCGCGCTCAAGTTTCGCGAGCACCTGCTGCCCGTTCTCCGCAGACTGGAATTCGCAGGCCGCAGCCTGAAGGAGCGCCATCGCGAGCTTGAGATTGATGGGATGATCCTCGGCGACAAGCACGGTGTAAGCGCATGCGGGGGCCTGGCTTTGTGAAAAAAGCCGCGAGGCCTCCGCAGGGGATGCGCCGGCCGTCTGTTCGACATCGAGGCAGAGGGGGAGCCACACCTTGAACGTCGAGCCGCGCCCGCGCTCGCTCGCCACGCCGATGTCGCCGCCCATGAGCTGAACGAGTTCCTTGGCGATCGCCAGGCCCAGCCCGCTGCCCTGGACTTTCCCGGAACCCGGCTCATGCCCTTGATAAAATCTTTCAAAGATCGCTTTCTGCCGGTCGGGAGAGATGCCGCGGCCGCTGTCGCCAACGATGAGCTGAAGCCCATTGTTCTCCCGGCTGATCGAGAGCCTAACGGCGCCTGCGTCGGTGAATTTGATGGCGTTGCCGATGAGGTTGACGAGGATTTGCCGGATGCGCTTGAGATCGCCGACCGCGACGGCTTCGGGCGGCAACGAACACTCGATGAAAAGCTTCAGCGACTTGCTGCCGGCCAGCGCTTCGAGCGCGCGCGCCGCCGCGACCAGCTCGGAAAGCTTGAACGGAAGCGCCTCGATCTCAAGCGTCCCCCGCTCGATCTTGCCCAAATCCAGGATCTCGTCGATCAGCGCCATAAGAGACCGGGAAGACGACTGAATGAGCGTCGCGAACTCTCTTTGCGCGTCCGAAAGATCGGAGCGAAGCAGAAGGTCGTTGAAGCCTATGATCCCATTCATAGGCGTCCGTATCTCGTGGCTTATGTTCGTCAGAAACTGGCTTTTCGCACGGTCGGACGCTTCGGCGCGGTCGCGCGCCTCCTCCAGTTCGGTCTGCGGACGCTTGAGCGAATTAATATTCGTCCAGGTCCGAACGATTTCATTATTCTCCATGCGCCTGTGGCGCCGCGACACCCAGCCCCCATGCGCATATTTGACGTGGATTTCGGACGAGGGCTGGCCTGCGGCCTTGAGCTGCCGCTCGATCCACGGCTCCTCCGCTTCTCCGCACAGATCGAAGAGGCCGGCCGACGCCGAATGCCTCAGGAGTTCCTCGAAGGAGACGCCCGGAGCGATCTTGCCGTCCGCGCCCCGGTGAATTTCGCGAAAGGCCCGGTTGGCGATCAAGAAGCGATCGTGCTCGTCGAAGATCGCAAAGCCGTCGGAAATCGCCTCGATGGCGGCGCGCAGGCGGCCATCCGTCTGGCTGGCGCCAAGCGCCGCCTTGGTCAGATCGCAATTGCGTTCGACGCAAGAGGAAATGTCCCTCTGGATGGCGACATAGCCGCCAAGGCGCGCCCCGGCGTCAAACAGCGGCGATATTTCAAGATCGCGCCAGACCGGTTCGCCATTCTCGTCGCTGCTGCGAAGTTGCGTCCTGACGGGCTCGCGCGTATTGAGGGCTCGAAGCATCGCCTGCTGATCCGCCGCGAGCGGAAATGAGGGCAGGGAGGGCGCGCCTGCCGACATATCAGGAGCCGCTTGGCCCGCGAGCTTCGCAAACGCGTCGTTGGCCAGCATCTTGGGGCCATTCGCATCCGCAACCACGATGACGTCATTGGAGTGTTCGGCCGTCTTCGCCGTCGGGGCGTCCTGTACTGCAACGGGGAGCGTCATGGCCGCAAGTCACTCCTTTGAACAAAATCTGGAAACCCTCGGAACAAATCGCGTTCTCGATTGATTAGTCCGTTTGGATGACATCGCACAATCATCAGGGTCAAGTTAATTGCATTTGATAACGGCGGATGTGCTTGCGTCGGAGCTAAGCTTCGAATCCGATTTTTAATAAAATTGTTATCGCGGCCAGCAAAATGGCCGATTTTTCTGAAACATCGTTACGTGCGATCAGCACTTATTCTCAAAAGAAGGGGCGAGCCGGTGGATCGCGATCAGGGCCGCACTTTTGGATCTTCTCCTGCCGTCGCGCCTACTCCTGGTTTCTGCTCGTCCCGTAAAGCCTTTGGACGGCGGCTATGTCCGAGGGCTGCAAATCGCGAACGCGCTCGTCATAGCGGAAGGCCATCACCGAGCCGGTGCTGTCGGGGTGATCGAGACCGATTGCGTGTCCAACCTCATGCGTGAAGGTGTGCCGCAGATCGTAAACCTCGAGATTGCCGTCGAAGCCGATCTTCCAAGGGGATTTCGGGTTCAGGCAGACATAGGCCTGGTCGATCGCCACCGTCGATCCGTCGCCGGCCTCGTCGCCGCCGCCCGACGCAGAGCGGGGCTTGCCAAGCGCCATGGCAACCGGCGTGATCCCTTTTTCGCTGCGATAGCTGAGGTTCGCGAAAGCTCGCCCTCCCGGATCGTCGGCCGCGCCGATGACGATATTGGCGAGTCGGGGATCGGCGACCTCCACAAATTCAATGTCGGCCGCCTTCTCCCACGCCTGGAACGCCAGCTGCAATTCCCTTTTGGCGCTCTCTTCGGAGACCTCCGGCGACACCGCAACGATATCGGCGAATGCGTGCATTCTGGCGCAATTGCTCGGGCTCAGAATGCTCCTGTCGCTGTGGACGGTATATGGCCCCTTCAAAATCGAGTAGGTGATTACCGTTGTTGGGCCCTGCGCTTGCGGCGTCCAGCGCATCATGTGCCCCTGCACCCTGAGAAGCTCCGCGGCGTCGGCGCCTCCCGCTCCGAAAACAAAGGACTTAAAAGTCAGCGCCGCAACCGCGAGCACTTTCATCATCTTGTTATTGCTCTCCCCAACCGCCTTTTTTTCCCCACCTAGCTCCAGTCAAGACGATCAGCCCTATTAACTCACGCTTAAGGATAAGAATCAATCAACAGGAGCTGCCTTGATGGCAAGCAAAAGATGGGCCATCGCAGGAATAAGCGCGATCGAGGCCGCGCCCGGCGCCTTAATCCGGCGCAGGCGGCCGAGGATTTTTCATGATCGAGCCAAATACGGGATTGGAAAAAGGCAGGCTTGACGCCAAGTTGCGCGTGAAATGGGCAGCGGCCGCTCAGCCTCGAAGTTCTTCGGGCGACCAATGCTTGGATGCTAATAAGTAATATAATAGCGCGCCAACAAGTCGCAGGAAGTTCCAAGCTCCTGTCATGTGCAACCCGACACAGTGAAGAGAATGGACCAATTGTCTGTATACGTTCTATTAACGAACGCCGATCCGGTCGTGAAAGGAGTCATCGGTCTTCTAGCCGCGGCCTCGGTCGTTTGCTGGACGATCGCGTTCGAGAAGCTGGCGCGCATCCTCGCTTTTTCGCGGCAGGTCTCGGCTCTGGAGGGCGCAGGCAAGGGGAGCGGCAAGGCCCCCGCCTGGCTCGCCGGCCGGCTGGAGGAGATCGCGGATTCTGAGCCATTTGCGAGCGGCGAGTCGCGCGCCGAATTTTGCGCAAGGCTTGAAAGAAGCCTCGGCCTTGAGACAAGCGCGCAGTTGCAGCGGCTGCAATCCGGCTTGCCCTTCCTCGCGACCGTCGGAGCGACGGCGCCGTTCGTCGGTCTGTTCGGAACGGTGTGGGGCATCATGCGCAGCTTTACAGGCATCGCGGCGGCCAAGGACACGAGCCTCGCGGTGGTGGCGCCGGGCATCGCCGAAGCGCTGTTCGCAACCGCCGTCGGGCTCGCCGCGGCCATCCCGGCGGTTATCTTCTATAATCAGGCCAACGTCGCGCTCGGCCGCATCGCGGAGAGGATGTCGGCCGCCGCGGCGCGATTTGCGAAATTGAAGGTTTACGGCCATGGCGAGGCCGCGTTCGGACATGGCGTTTCGCAGGCGAGCAAGGGGTTGACGAATGGCGGGCTGGACCCCCGGTAACGGAGCGGAGCGCTCCTTTCAGTCGAAGATCATGGCGGACATCAACGTCACGCCGATGGTCGATGTGATGCTTGTGCTGCTCGTGATTTTCATGGTCGCGGCGCCGCTGCTCGTGGCCGGCGTTCCCGTCGAGCTTCCAAAAAATTCAGCGCAACGGATCAGCCAGCCGAATAAGCCCGTGATCGTGACGCTGGCGGCGGACCGGAGTCTTTACATCAGGGACGACCAGGTGAGCGCCGCTTCGCTGGTCCAGCGCCTGTCGGCGCTCAGAGCGGCCGAAGGCGACGCCGTCGTCTATCTGAGGGCCGATAAGGCGATCCCTTATGGCGATGTGATGGAGATGCTCGGAGGCTTGAGCGCATCGGGCTACACGCGCATATCGCTCTTGTCGCAGCCTCCCCGCCAGGATGCGGCGGAGCCGGCGCCGTCGCCGAGGCCAGCCCAATGAACGCCATTCGCGCAGGCGCGGCGATTGCAGCCCTTGGCGTCCATGCGGCATGTGCGGCGCTGTTCATCGCCGGAGCGAGGACCGAGCCCAATCTTGCGGCGCTGCAATCGGGCGAAGGAAGGGACGAGCTTACGATCGTCGCGACGATTACGATGCAATCCGAGGAAAGCCTCGGCCTCGACGCAGCCTCGACGCCCCGTCGCGAGGAGTCCGCCGGCGGACAGGCCATTCCCCAAGCGAAAGAGGCTGCTGTCAAGGAACCGGAGAAGATCGAGCTTCAGCCTAGCAAGCAGGAGCGGCCCGCTCCGGTCGAAGAGAAGAAGCCGGAAAAGATCGCGAAGATTCAGCCTTCAAACCCGGCCCCTTCAAGCGAAGCGGAGGACGAGCAGCGCGCCGCCAACCGCGCCTTCGAAGCGCGCCGGAGCCACGCAATCTCCCTTTACAATAGCGCCATCTACCAGGCCCTGATGAGAAACGCGCGCCGTCCCAAGACCATGGAGAAGGGCCGAGTGGTTCTTGAGCTGACGCTGTCGCCCTCGGGCGAATTGATCCGTCACCGCATCGTGCAAAGCTCGGGCTCGGCCGCTCTCGACAAGACCGCCATGACGTCGCTGGAGCAAGCCGCGCCGTTCCCGCCCGTGCCCCCGGAGGCCGGCCGGGAGCCGCATACGCTCAGGGTTCCGTTCGAATACGCGATAAAGTGATGGAGGCGGCGCCGCCCTTCAGGAACTCCGCTGGGCCTGGCCTGCCGCGCCCGCGATGATCGCGACCGTTACTAAGGCTCCGCGCTTCGTTCGAAGGCCGCTGCACCCGGCTGAAGTCGAAGACCTGCCCGCTTTTCGATCCGTTCTCCGCAGCCTATTTTAATGACAATAGGAAAAGCTGGGAGCAGATCGCGCGTCGGCGGAAGGGAGCGAAGCCGTTATGAGCGTAGCAGAAGCCGTTGACATCAGGACGGGGCCGAATCCGGCCGGCATTCTCTCTCTTCAGCGCGAGGCGTTTCTCCGAGCGGGCGCGCCGACCCTTGATGAGCGCCGCGACGACATCAGGCGTCTGCGCGAGGCGACCAAAGCGGAGGCGGAACAGATCGCGGCCGCCATTTCCGCGGATTTCGGCAACCGGTCGCGGCACGAGTCGCTGCTCGCCGACATCTGGCCGGTCGTCGCATCGGCGCGCGACACGCTGAAGAACCTCGCGCGGTGGATGAAGCCGAAGCGCGTGGGCGTCGGCCTGGAGCTGATGCCCGGACGAGCCCGCATCCTCTATCAGCCGCTCGGCGTCGTCGGCATCATCAGCCCCTGGAACTACCCGTTTCAGCTTGCGATCATGCCGCTCATCGCCGCGCTCGCCGCGGGCAATCGCGTCATGCTGAAGCCATCGGAGCTGACGCCGCGCACCTCGGAATTTCTCGCCGACTTTCTCGGCAGGCTTTTCCCCGAGGAGAAGGCAGCCACCGTGCTCGGCGGCCCCGAAGTCGGCGCAGCTTTCTCGGCGCTGCCTTTCGATCATCTGTTCTACACCGGTTCGACGGAAATCGGCCGGCGCGTGATGCGCGCCGCGGCGGAAAATTTGACGCCCGTCACGCTTGAACTTGGCGGCAAGTCCCCTTGCATCGTGGGCGCCGGCGCCGTTCTGTCCGCCGCCGCCGACAGCATCGCCGCAGGCAAGCTTCTCAACGCAGGCCAAACCTGCATCGCGCCCGATTATATTCTCGTTCCCGAGCCAATGCGGGAGGATCTGGTCGCCGCGCTGCAGGATGCGGTCAAGAAGTTCTATCCGTCGCTCGGCGCGAACCCGGACTACACGTCCATCGTCAACGCCCGCCATTACAGCCGCATCGCCCGCTATATCGAGGAAGCGCGCCAGAAGGGCGTGCGCATCGTCGAGATCAATCCGGCGGGCGAGACGCTCGGGCCGCAGGGGCGCAAGATCGCGCCCACGCTCCTGATCGATCCCGCCGACGACCTCGCCGTGATGCGCGAAGAGATTTTCGGCCCTGTCCTGCCGGTCATATCCTACAAGACGCTCGACGACGCCATCGCCTATGTGAACGCTCGCCCGCGCCCGCTTGCGCTCTATTATTTCGGCGTCAGCCGAGGCGAACGCGATCGCGTTCTCGACCGCACCACGTCCGGCGGCGCCTCCGTCAACGAAACGCTGATGCATGTCGTGGTCGAGAACCTGCCATTCGGCGGCGTCGGCGCGTCCGGCATGGGCGCTTATCACGGCGAATACGGCTTCCAGACCTTCTCGCACAGGAAAGGCGTTTTCCTGCAAAGCCGCTACAACGCCGCGCATTTGATGCGGCCGCCTTACGGGCGCGTTGCGGACCTGATGCGCAAGATCATGATGGGACGCTGACGAGCCGCCGCCTTGCCGGCGTCATCGTTTCGCGCTGACGGCCGCCGCCAAGCCTGACTGCTCGGCTGTTGCTCCTGGAGAAGCCGAAATAGATCAGCATCCCCACCAGGAGCCAGATGAACAACCTGAGCCATGTGTCGATGCCGAGCGGAATCATCATCGTGAGGCAGACGACAATGCCGGCGACCGGCACGAATGGCACGAAAGGCGCCCGGTAGCCGCGCTTGAAGTCCGGATGCGATTTCCGCAGCACCATCACGCCCGCGCACACGATGATGAAAGCCAGCAGAGTCCCGATGGAGGTCATGTGCCCGAGGATGTTAATAGGCACGAAACCGCCCAGCAGCCCGGTCGCGGCCATGAAAATCAGGTTCGACACCCAGGGCGTCTTCCATTGCGGATGCAGCGTCGAGAAGACCTCGGGCAGAAGCCCGTCGCGCGACATGGAGTAGAACACCCGGCTCTGCCCAAACAGCATCACCAGCATCACTGTGGTGAAGCCGCAAATCACGCCGATGGTCGCGGCGGTGCGCAGCCAGGGGAAAGGCGTTTGGTTGATCGCCGTGACGACGGGCGCTGCCGTGTGAAGGTCTTTGTAATTCACGAGCCCCGTGAGCACGAAGCCGAAGGCGATGTAGAGGAGCGTGCAGATGAAAAGCGACCCCAGAATGCCAATCGGCATGTTGCGCTGCGGGTCTTTCGTTTCCTGGGCCGCGGTGGAGACTGCGTCGAAGCCGATATAGGCGAAGAAGATGACGCCCGCGCCTCGCAAGATTCCCGACCAGCCGAAATGGCCGAATTCGCCCGTGTTTTCCGGAATGAAGGGAACGTAGTTCTGCGCCTTGATGTAGAAAACTCCCACGCCCACCACCGCAAGCACGACCGCCACCTTGATGACGACGATGACGGCGTTGACCCGGGCCGATTCCCGGATGCCGCGTATGAGCAGCGCGGAAATGACGACAATGATAAAGACCGCGGGCAGATTGACGATGCCGTGAACGGTGCTGCCGTCGGCGAGCCGCGCCGTCTCGAAGGGCGACATCGTCCATTGCGCGGGCAAATTCACGCCGAGGCCGGCCAGGAGCGCCTTCACATAGCCCGAC
This sequence comes from uncultured Alphaproteobacteria bacterium, assembly GCA_963748525.1. Classification (GTDB taxonomy): domain Bacteria; phylum Pseudomonadota; class Alphaproteobacteria; order Rhizobiales; family Rhodomicrobiaceae; genus Rhodomicrobium. The sequence goes on along the minus strand of CAVVJJ010000004.1, from coordinate 2,918 downwards.
CAGCTTACCGAGACGGTGCCCGCGCCGACGGCATATTCGAGAACGAGATCCCAGCCGATGATCCAGCCGACCAGTTCGCCAAGCGTCGCGTAGGCGTAAGTGTAGGCGCTGCCGGCGACAGGGATCATGCTCGCGAGCTCGGCGTAGCACATGCCGGCGAATGCGCAGCCGACCGCGGCGATGACGAAGCTGATGACGATCGCGGGCCCCGCATTATCGGCCGCGGCGACGCCCGTCAGCGCGAAAAGACCCGCTCCTATGATGGCGCCGATCCCGAGCGCAATAAGACTCAGAGGTCCGAGCGCACGGTTGAGCTGAACGCCCGCCGCTTCCGTCTGAAGATCCGCCAGCCCCTTCCGGTGGAACATGGAGCCAGTGGCGGCGATAGCGTTCTCGCTTGCGTCGGCTTGGGACATTGAGGCTCCTTCATTCTCGCGAGACGTGCAAGTGCGCTTACTAAATGACTGTTCCGATTGAAGCGAGCGCGCCGTCCTTAAACTTAAGTCTACCCCCTGTTCAAGGTCGCGGGAAGGCCGCGAAAACGCGTCATTCCGCGAAATCGGAAGGGCGAACGCGCGATTTTGAACAGGGCCGGACGGATTGCGGCCTCAGGCGCCAAATGAAACCCCAGCGCTCCGCAGCCACGCTCACCGTTGACGGTTTTTCCTATGGAGATCATCATAAGAATATCGACCCCGGCGGCCCATTCGCTATCGCTGGAAGACCTCAGATTTTCCAAGACATTGCGGGCATAAGAAACGGCGCCTCATTCATGAGGCCAAACAAGACGCTAACGGCGCGATGACGCCAGGAGGAAGCGATGTTTCAGCAGGCAATCGAGCAGATATCGAGCAAGGTCCTGATCCGGGACCGGTATGACAACTTCATCGGCGGCCAATGGGTCGCCCCGGTCGAGGGCCGCTATTTCGATAATCCGAGCCCCATAACCGGGCAGAAGCTTTGCGAGGTGGCGCGGTCTTCCGCCGCCGACATCGAACTCGCGCTCGACGCCGCCCACAAGGCGAAGGACGGCTGGGGAAAAACCTCGGTGCAGGATCGCTCGCTCATCCTCAACAGAATCGCGGACAGGATCGAATCGAATTTGAGCCTGCTTGCGCTCGTCGAGACGCTCGATAACGGCAAGCCCATCCGCGAGACGACGCACGCCGACCTGCCGCTCGCCGTGGACCATTGGCGCTATTTCGCCAGCGTGGTGCGTGCGCAAGAGGGCGGCATCTCCGAGATCGACCAAGACACCGTCGCCTACCATTATCACGAGCCGCTGGGCGTGGTCGGCCAGATCATTCCGTGGAACTTCCCGATTTTGATGGCGACCTGGAAGCTCGCTCCCGCCGTCGCGGCCGGCAATTGCGTGGTGCTGAAGCCCGCCGAGCAGACGCCGCTCAGCATCCTGGTGATGATGGAGCTGATCGCCGACATTCTCCCGCCAGGCGTCATTAACGTCGTGAACGGCTTCGGCGTCGAGGCCGGCAAGCCGCTGGCCCAAAGCAAGCGCATCGCCAAGATCGCGTTTACCGGCGAGACGACCACGGGCCGGCTCATCATGCAATACGCCTCGGACAACCTCATCCCGGTGACGCTGGAGCTTGGCGGGAAATCGCCGAACATCTTCTTCGCGGACGTCGCCGACGCCGATGACGACTTCTTCGACAAGGCGCTCGAAGGCTTCACGCTGTTCGCTCTGAACCAGGGCGAGGTCTGCACCTGCCCGAGCCGCGCGCTCGTGCAGGAGTCGATTTATGACAGGTTCATGGCGCGGGCCGTGGATCGCGTGAAGAGGATCAAGCAAGGCCATCCGCTCGATCCCTCCACCATGATCGGCGCGCAAGCCTCGAACGACCAGCTTGAGAAAATCCTCTCCTATATCGACATCGGCAAGCAGGAAGGCGCGAAGGTTCTGACGGGCGGAAAGCGCTCGCATCTCGAAGGCGAACTCGCGCAAGGCTATTACGTCGAGCCGACCATCCTCGAAGGTCACAACAAGATGCGCGTGTTCCAGGAGGAGATTTTCGGCCCCGTCGTGTCGGTCACGCCCTTCAAGGACGAAGCCGACGCGCTGCGCATCGCCAACGACACGCTTTATGGCCTTGGCGCGGGCGTGTGGACCCGCAACGGCAATTGCGCCTACCGCATGGGCCGCGCGATCCAGGCCGGGCGCGTGTGGGTGAACTGTTATCACGCCTATCCGGCGCACGCGGCCTTCGGCGGCTATAAGCAATCGGGCATCGGGCGCGAGACGCACAAGATGATGCTCGACCACTATCAGCAGACGAAGAACGTCCTGACGAGCTACTCGACAAAGCCCTTGGGCTTCTTCTGAGAAGCTAGAGCTTGACCCTTCATCGCGAGGTCCACAATCGTCACCCCGGAAAGCGCTTTAGCGCTTATCCGGGGTCATCGGTGAGACGCGCGGCTTGCACTATGCGATCCCGGATTTCGCGTAAGCGCCGCTCGGGGGGGACAAGCGTGAGGCCGAGCCGCCCGGAGGAATAGTCAATGGTCAATCGCGTAGAGATAACGCCCGAAGCTCGCGAGGTGGCGGAGCGCCTGCGCGCGCAACATGGGCCGCTGCTTTTTCACCAGTCCGGCGGCTGCTGCGACGGCTCCTCGCCCATGTGCTATCCCGTTGGCGACTTCCGCGTCGGGCCGCAGGACGTGTTCCTCGGCCGCATCGCGGACAGCGACTTCTATATCGGCGCGGCCCAGTTCGAATATTGGAAGCACACCCAACTCGTTATTGACGTGGTTCCAGGGCGCGGAGCGGGCTTCTCGCTCGAAGCGCCGGAGGGCGTGCGTTTTCTCACGCGCAGCCGGCTTTTCACGGATGATGAGATGGCCGGGCTGGAGGCCGGCGGCCCACCTGTCCGGGCGGCGTAGATCTGCGCGCCGCTGCCTGA
>CAVVJJ010000003.1:0-45322 GCA_963748525.1 uncultured Alphaproteobacteria bacterium | reverse complement strand
CGCACTTGTGTCCTGCGCCCAGGCGAGGATCGCGTTCGAGGTCAACTCCGTGCCGTTGTCGCTGACCAAGGTCCTGGGTTTGCCCCGCATCGCGACGATGCGGTTCAGCTCCCGGGCCACGCGGGCGCCGGAGATCGAGGTGTCCGCGACAAGCGCCAGGCATTCCCGCGTGGCGTCGTCAACTACCGTCAAAATCCGGAACCGGCGACCGTCGGTGAGCTGATCGTGAACAAAATCAAGGCTCCAGCGGTCGTTGATCCCTTGCGCTGCAGGGATAGGGGCGCGAACGCCAAGCGCGCGTTTGCGGCCTTTGCGCTTCCTCACGCCCAGCTTCTCTTCCCGGTAGAGCCGGAAAAGGCGCTTGTGGTTCACGCGAAAACCCTCCCGCCGCAAAAGAACATGCAGCCGCCGGTAGCCAAACCGCCGGCGTTCATGAGCCAGACGCCGCAAACGCTCCCGCAGAAGCAAATCGGCGCCGCGCCGCGAGCGGTAGCGCACCGTCATCCGCGACCATCCCATCACCAGACACGCCCGCCGCTGACTCATCCCGAACCGCGTCTGAAGATGAGCGCTGGCTTCCCGTTTGGCGGCGGGCGTCACCACTTTTTTGCGAGCAGATCCTTCAAAGCTGCGTTGTCGAGCATCGTGTCCGCCAAAAGCTTCTTCAGCTTCGCGTTCTCGTCTTCGAGCGTCCGCAGCTTCTTGGCCTCCGCAACCTCCATGCCCCCGAACTTCGCCTTGTACTTATAGAACGTGGCGTCCGAAATCCCGTACTTCCGGCAGACGTCCGCCGTCTTCGCGCCCGCCTCCTGCTCCTTCAAAATCCCGATGATCTGCTCATCCGTAAATCGCGATCGCTTCATCGTCTGGTCCTTCCCTCAAGAACCAAACTCTCGCTCAAGCTGGATTAAAAAACCGGGGCAGGGTCATCGATTTTCGCATATATAAGTAATCATCCGGGAAATCCGTAGCGGGCGCTAATCAACATATTTTGGAACATTACTTTTCATTTAAAGGCGCGTGTCGCATTAGCGAACGCACCGCCCCTAACATCTAAAAATTTGGAGTATGTCGACATGACAGATATTCATACTTCTTGCGCAGAACGTATATAAAGAACCTCTTTTACATTGCCTCATGAAAGCGACTCGCCAACCTCTGGTTGATGCGCATTGGCATTGTGCGGCCGGTCTCGGCGCCTCCTTCCGCGAGTGTGGTCATTCGAAGATCGGGGGAGGGGCAACCCCGTTCAAAGAGGCCACGCGAGGAGCCGTCCAAAGCGGGTATCAGCCTCGATGCGCATCCTTCCGCCCGATGAAGGGTTTCATCTGTCGACGGCGGCTAGGCCGCCCTGTCGCCAAGTCCAGGCGGAGAAAAAACGATGACAGCCCAATCGTCATTTACGACAAAGGAATTCAGGGGAGTGCGGGTCGAGGTGACCACGCCTCTTTCGTACGATGAAGTCCTGAAGCGTCTGCGCAATCTCGTCGGTCACGGTTCGGCGTCCGATATCGCCGCGGTCGCCAAAAATGCCGCCAGCGAAGCGGACTATGCCCGCGAGGTCGAGAAACGGTTTATTGGCGAGAGCGGCTTCATGCTGTTTTCGGAAATCGATCACGGGAGCTGGACCCCGATCTTCGGCCTGCGGCGCAAAGCGGTGCGATGGATCTTCGGAAACCCCCTGATCGCCATCGCCATGCTCCGCCATGACATCGCCGCCGGCCTCTTCGTCCCCGTAGAGCTTCTGCTGTTCGACAGGCCAGACGGCGGCGGAGCGACGCTTGTCTATGTGCGTCCGTCGTCGCTGATTGCGGTGGACGGCAATCCTGGCCTGCTCGCCGCGGCAAAGGCGCTGGACGCCAAAGTCGAAGCTCTCGTCTCCCCCGCCACAAGCGATTGATGCGCCTGCTCTGGGCGCCTCCTCCCGGATAGCGTCAGATAGCTCGGGCTGCAACGATCAAGGCTTTACTGCTCTAGCAACTCTAAAGCCGAGGGTGTCGAACCGAACATTGATGTTGCGCTTTTCGCGAACGGCGGCGCGCAAAAGCTCGCTCTCGTTGCGCCAGGAGCCGCCGCGAACGACACGAAAGGCTGGCTGGCCGCCCTGAAGCCATGGCGATCCGTTCGTGGGGGCGCCAACGTAACTGTCGTGCCAAATATCTTCGACCCATTCCCAAACGTTGCCGTGCATGTCGTAAAGTCCAAATCCGTTCGGTTTGAACGATCCGGCGGGCGCGGTCTGTTTAAGATCCCATCGACTGCCGCAGCCGTTGCAAACGGCATAGCTGGCGCCGAGTTGCTTGCCCCAGGAATAGCGTGTATTGGCGCCAGCACGGGCGGCGTACTCCCATTCGGCTTCGGTCAGGAGCCGGTATTCCTTGCCAGTGACCTTCGAAAGCCAACCGACAAATTTCTTGGCATCGACCCAACTCACGTTGATCGCGGGCATATTCCCACGTCCCCAAACGTCGGAGACGCGGGGGCATGCAGAGGCCGCGACGCAGGCATCCCATTCTTCGAAAGTGACCTCGAACTTGGAAACGGCGAGGGGCTCTGCCACAGTCACCTCGTGCTGCGGACCTTCACTGGTTGACCGGTCCGTTTCGCTCTCAGGCGATCCCATGATGTATTTGCCCGCAGGAATGACGACCATGACCGGACAGCCGCTCGAACAGTCCTTGAACTCCGAGCCGGGCTTTGCCGCGGTCGACTCCATCGCGTTGCATAGGCGAGGCGCCGCCGGGGTCTGGGGATCGACAAAACTGAGATGAATCAGACAGAAAAAGCCAAATAGCCGAGTATAAGCAAGGTACAAAAGAAACAGCGGCAGCATTCGTTTCTTGCGCATTTCAATTCAATTTAGTTGCTTCAAAATTTCCAGAACTCGCGACCGTCGACGATTCGCCTGGTCCGCAGAGCAGTCCAGCCATTCTCACGGTTTTCGGCATGCTGGCGCCGCGCCATCTTGGCCATCTTTCAAGAGCGAAATAATGCAATTTCGTTCAGCCAAGTTATTCTCGGAATAGAGCTGTCCATCGAGATAGGCCTGCAAAGGCGGAGACAGCCACCAACTCAGCGCTACACTTTTATAGACGATTTGCTTTTGCATGCTCATCATCATTCCATGCATTTTTTCTTCCGGCTTCATGGCATTGCCGGTGTAAGTCCGAATAAAGTCCCAAAAGTTCTCCTGTGGTTGCGGACAGACATGAATTTGGGCTGACGAAGGGATGCCCCCATTCATTTGGGCTGCATGTTGCGGCAGTTCCAAAATGGTCTCGTATCCCCGCGCGACCCGCGTCGACATGACCGTTAGGGGGTCCGGTAACGAACCCATGGGCCTAAAGTTGTCGGAATCCGGAATGTGGGGGGTGGCCGGGAAAAAAGCCTGCATGGTGCAGTCGTTTGACGCCTCAAACCAGGATGGCTCGCTCGATACGTGTATTATAAAAGGCAGAAGCCTCCCATCTAATGCCTTGACGCCGCGCGCGATATCAAGCGCCGTCACGATCCCCGAATTATCGAAATAACCGCCATCGACGACGCTGTCGATAAGCTGAGCCCCCCGGTCTCTGACGTTAGCATGGGGACTAACGAAGGGTGAGCGTGCACTGACGCTAGCGGCGGTGCTGAGGCGCACGTCGATAGATTGGGGCTTCCTCTCTTCGCATACCGTAAACGGGGTGAATAATGACGGTATGATGCCGGCTGCCCACTGAAGCGGGCTAACGGCTGGATAAGTGTTAGTCATAGGGTCGGGATACGGCGCGCAGAGAAGTTCATGAAAATCGTAGGTATCCGGGAAGACCACGCTCCTGCCCGTACCCATGGGATCGGCAATTTTTATCGGCGTCAAAATCACGCGCCGGCCGGTGCCGATAGAGGTGGCGTTCAGGAACAACAGGGGCGTCCAGCGATCCGGGCTGGGCGCCGCCATCTGCAAAGGCGCGGATAAGGGTGAGGTTTTCCGCGAGGTCCCGTAGACATCGTCAAACGCATCCTCCCACGCCCTTTCAAGGACGCCGGCGCGATCCATGACATGCGGCAGCATCGACACCAGTGAGACGTCCCGGGCGAAAAATGCAGCCAGGATCGGAGAAACGAAGTCGTTCGATAACGCCGCCTGCAGAGCGTCCTTGTATGAGACAAAGTCGGTCAGAAAATTTGCGGGCCGCCCGCTCACGCCTGATTCAACCGAATGCGCGGCGGCCACGAGATTCGGGAACCACAGTCTTTGTTTATAAAGCGCTTTCTTGAGTTCCGCGACCGTTCGCTTGGGCTGCGCTTTCAATGCGCTGACAAAAAAGGCCGCTCCGACCGAACCGCCGGAGACGCTCGATATGGCGAAAAGCTGCTGATGAAACGGGCGCGCCGTTGGATTTTTCTGCTTGTCCAGGCTGTCGTCTTCAAGGGCGCCGAGCAAACTCGCCAGGAGAAAAGCGGCGCGGCTCCCGCCGCCCTCGCCGGCAACGATAATGGGACGTGGGCAGCCTGCGAGCTTGACGCTGCCTGCCGGAAGCTGCTCGCACCCTTTCGCGTTCCAGCCGCTGGCGGCCTTCCAATCCTTAAGGGCATCGGCAAAGCCAACGGGCTTTAAGGCCGCCTGCTGTTCCTTGGAGAGTTCGGCGATGCGAACGTCGTGGCCATCGCCAATGAACAACGAGAAGAGAACGCCTCCGGCGATGAAAGCAAGGATGAACGGAAATTGGTGGCGTTTCGATAGCAGGGCCAGAATCGTCAAGAATGGCAGCCAGGCGCCAAACAATACGAGGAGCAACGGCGCGCGGTTGAGAGAAAGCGAATCGGTCAGAAAATTCCAAGCCGCCTGAAGATCAGAATAGGAGGACATGTCGGGCATCGCAAACAACGCGCGGCCCGTATCCGAATAGGAAATAAAATGAATCACGACAAGGACAGCCAAGACTCCACAGAGACTGCACATATAGACCCACATGAAGAGCTTGGCCCGCTGCGCTGCCACCCACGTCGCCTCCGTGAGAAATTCTGGTTTTAGCGCCATCAGATGAGGATCGTCCTCATTCTGCTCAGGAGCGTGCTTCCCCGTAAGGGTCTCAATCTGGATCAGTGATTTCTTGGTGACCCCGGGCTTGCTGCGCTCGATGGCTTCCATCCGGCGCCTGTAATAGCTGATGAATACATTGCGCATCATGATCACAACGATGATGCAGGCTGTCGCAGCGCAAAGCGCTATCAAATGAAACGTCAAGATATGCCTTAGAACCAGCTCGTTCTCATTTCCACTTGTGGGCGACGGCAGGTTTTCCGACGCGGAAATCATGCCAAGCAGAACGGCAACAAAAGCAATGATCGCAAAAAAGCGAGGAAATACAAAAATATAGAATTTGAATCTCTCCTCGGTATCGATGCCGATCAAGCCGAAAGTCTGGAGAAGCAGCAAGCGCGCCGCGAAGACGAGCGGCAGCGCCCAGACGAAGATGCCAATGAGATAGAAGTAGGTCCAGTAAAGGGCTTCCTGAACCCAATGAGGCCGGGCGTCCAAGAGAACGTCTTGAATTTGAGGCAGCGTCGCAAAGGCGTAAAGCGCTACGAACACGCTGAGAACGCTGAAGAATGAAATACCCAGAGCGCGAATGAAAAGCCGAGCTGCTGATACGCGGCGAGGCTTGCGAACGGCCGCCGACTGCGCGGCGGCGCGTTCCAACGCATCCCGCTCCCCGCTTGGCTCCGAAGATGCTGTGCTCATAGCCGTACCGCCTAATGGTCGAACAACGTGCGCCCGGCGCTATCCGTCTCCGGGCGTGTTGCCTTGCTGAAAACCTCAGGGCATTTGTAGTAAAGACCTGCCGTTTTCCACTTCAAGCCTGCTTGAACAAAATCGAGGGAAGCTTGTCGCCCGGTGGGCTCACCTGAAGCATGCCCGGCGTCGAAAAGCTTGGCGATCCTTGCAGCAGTCTTAATATCGGTCTCCGATATGTTCGATTTGACACTGCCCAATATGATAAAGAGACCGGGTCTGCATTATATGACAGAAATTAAAGTATTGCTGTAGCTTTACTATTGCCATATTTAGAAGTTTGGTTGTTTGCCTTTGACTTTCCGATAAAGCCATTGCGCTGCGGTAGGGTATGGCTCAGCAATGGATTTAGCTTTGCACTCAGCTTTTCGAAGCAGGTGTCGAGCGGGATGCGTTGACCCGCGCTGGCGCCGGGAACCCGCGTCGCCGCCTCGCATTGTCTTGGAACAAACCAAGGAGAATCACCCATGGCAGACGCCGCCGAGCGCGCGAACACGGTTTTCGTGACCGGATTGAAGAACGCACACGCGCTGGAAAACCAGGCGCTCGAACTCATGAACCGGCAGGTCGAGCGCATCGAGAATTATCCCGACATCAAAGCGAAGCTTGAGAGCCACATCCAGGAGACGCACAAGCAGATCGAGCGTCTCGAAAGCATCCTCGCGTCGTTGGGCGAAAGCCGCTCGGTGCTGAAGGACAACGCGCTTTCGCTGACCGGCAATCTCGCAGCGATAGCTCACGCATTCACTCAGGATGAGATCGTCAAGAATTCGATCGCGAACTTCGCTTTCGAAAATTTCGAGATCGCGTCGTACAAGTCGCTGATCCAACTCGCCGACGAGACCGGCCATCGCGACGCCGCCCAGCCCCTGCGCGACACCTTGCGCGAGGAGCAGGAGATGGCGCACTGGATCGACGGGCATCTCGCTGGCGTAACCCACACTTATCTGGAGCGCTACGTTGCAGACGAGAAGGCGGGGCTTTAACTACGCCCCGGAATAGCTGGCCTTTGGCCAGCTTTCTCAAAACCAGGACAGCGGCGACAAAGCCGCGATGTCGGTGAGTTTGCCCCATTTGAGAGAGGCGATGACAAGGCCGCTGGACGCCGCGGCGCCCGCTACCAGGATCGTTGCGCTTTGCAGGGCCGATAAAGCATGACGCCCAAAGCCTCCATGCCCCAAATCGCCTGTTCTCAAATCCTGCCCCATGTGCCCACGCGCCTCCTCAAATGACCCGTTTTGGCTATGTTTGACACATTATTTCGTTTTCGCCTCGCGTAAATGAACGGAGGCGAGGCGGATCGCGAAGATGTGTTTAAAATGTTTCGCGATAGCGCGACGGCGTGATCGCGGCGGGCGTAGCCGCAGACCTCGCTCGCCTCTAGAAAAGAACGGCCGCCTTCTGCACCGTGATCCAGACGCCCCAGGCGAGGGGAATGCCCACGATGGCCCAGGCCAAAAGCGCTCCCAGGCTTAGCACGCGACCGCGTCCAATGCCTTGCGTCGCCAGCGCTTCCGGCTCGGGCGGCGGACCGTGCAGCCTGTCCGCCTCCTCGTCGTCCATGAAATGGCGCTCCTTCAGCGGCCGGATCAGGAGATTGGCGAAGAAGCCCACCACGAGCATGCCTGCCAAAACATAGAAAATCTGTTCGTAAAGAAGGTTCGGCGAGATCCCTTGCGCCTTTCTCGTATCGTGAAGATAGTTCACCACCACGGGGCCGATGATGCCAGCCGTGGACCACGCGGTGAGCAGCCTCCCATGGATCGCGCCGACGAAGTGCGTGCCGAAGATGTCGGCGAGATAGGCGGGCACGGTCGCGAAGCCGCCGCCATACATCGACGCGATCAGGCAGAAGGCCGCGGCGAACACGGCCAGCGCGCCCCAGCCGGCGAGCGAGGGCGCCGCCGCATAGGCCGCAAAGCCAAGCACGAAGAAGAGGAAGTAAGTCGTCTTGCGCCCAAGCGCATCCGAGAGCGACGCCCAGAAGAAGCGTCCGAGAATGTTGAAGAGCGAGAACAGCCCGACAAACGCCGCGCCGACAGCGGCCGCCTTTTTCACCTGGTCGGCGTTGAACTGCGCGAAGCCGATGGAGGGATCGCCGAAGAGCCGCCCCCCGAAGGTCTCCTGCAGCATGGGCGAGGCCGCCCCGATGATGCCGATGCCCGCCGACACGTTCATGCAGAGAACGAGCCAGATCAGCCAGAATTGCACCGTCTTATGCGCGTTGTGCAAATGCACATGCCGGTGAGTGATCATCGCGGACTTTTTCTTCGCCGGATCCCAGCGCTCGGGCGTCCAGCGCGCCGGGGGCAGCCGGTAGCCCAATGCCCCGCCCATCATGAACACAAAGTAGATGGCGGCCATGACGAGGAAGGTTTGCCATACGCCCGGCGACGTCGCTGTCCTGAAGCCCGCGAAGACATAATCCCCAGCGTAGGGAATGCTCGCCGAGAAGCCGTTGATCAGCATCGCCGCCAGGGGTGAGCCGATGAGCGCGCCGCCGCCAAAGCCCATGATGGCCATGCCCGTCGCCATGCCGCGCCGGTCCGGGAACCATTTGATGAGCGTCGAGACTGGCGAGATATAGCCGAGGCCGAGGCCAACGCCGCCGATAACGCCCGAGCCGAGCCACATCAGCCAGAGCTGATGCCAACGAATGCCGAGCGCCGAAATCGCCATGCCGCCGGCCCAGCAAAAGGCGGCGACGACGCCCGCCTTTCGAGGACCTGCGCGTTCGAGCCAGCCGCCCCAGATGGCCGCGGATGTTCCGAGCAGCACGAAAAATAGCGTGTACATCCAGCCGAGGTCGAATTGGGTCCATTCGCAGTTCGTGGCCGTCAGCGCCGTCGCGGTGCCGAGAAGCTTCTGGCCGAAGGTGTCGGCCTTGCCGGCGCAGGTTGGAACGGTGGTTCCCGCCGCCTTGCTGAGCGCGTTCTGCAGCGGCAGCCAAAACACGGAAAAGCCGTAGGCCATGCCGATGCAGAGATGGATGGCCAGCGCCGCCGGGGGGACGAGCCAGCGGTTGAAGCCAGGTCTTGCGATGATCCTATCGCGGCCGAGAAAGCCGGACCTCCCCTGAACGGGGCCAGACGCAACCCCCGCAAATGCTGCCACGTTTCCTCCTTTAATGTTCTTTTTTTAAGAGAACTTATCGAAGATATTTTTTGCTCCTGCGCGTTCGCACGCAAGCCAACTTTCGCTCAATAATCACGAGCGTGGCTTGCGCAGCCATCGCTGCGGATGCGCTCCGGCGCGGTGAAAACCTCGAAGCCGTCGCCCCGCATAATCGCGACAAGGGTAATGCCGGCGGCTTGGGCCACGCGCACCGCCAAAGCTGTTGGCGCGGAGACGGCGGCGATGATGGGCGCGCCGAGGCGCGCGGTCTTCTGGACGAGTTCGACCGAAACGCGACTTGTCAAAAGGACAATTCCCTCCTCCGCCGGAAGCCCGCTTGCGGCCGCCGCGCCCAGAACCTTGTCCAGCGCGTTATGCCGGCCGACGTCTTCGCGCACCAGAAGCTGCGACGGGTGAAGCCAAAGGCCGGCGGCGTGGACGGCTCGCGTTCGCCCATGAAGCGCCTGCTGTGCCTCAAGCTCTGCCATTGCGAGGATGAGATCTTCCCCCGCCACGGAGCGCATGCTGTGGATGCGGCGCGCGGGCTTCAACGCGGCAGCGATGCTTTCCACTCCGCAAAGCCCGCAGCCTGTGGGGCCGAGAACGCTCCTGCGGCGGCGCCGGGCGCGCTCGGACGCAGCCGGCGCGAGCCACATCCGCGCCTCGACGCCGCCCTCGACCTCGACAATGTCGAGGCTCTCGATGTCGGAGGGCTCATCCGCCACGCCCTCGGAGAGGCTGAAGCCGAGCGCGAAATCTGCGAGATCGGCGGGCGTGGCCATCATGACGGCATAGGTTGAGCCGTCATAGGTCAAGGCGACGGGGACCTCCTCCGGTATCGCGCGTGCAGCCTCGCGCGCGCAGCCGCCGCGCCACCGGAGAGGCGCCGTTTCGACGGCCGGCGGCCGCGGCCCTTCTTTCAAATGCGAGAGATCCATGGGTTCCGCCATGACTGCAAAATCAAGAACGCAGCCCGGGGCCGAACGGGTCCGCCGCGACCAGCGGGTTTTCGCAGCCCTTGAGGGAACGACTTGCAGGCCGGCTTTTTGAAAAAGAAGACATGCCGCAAGCGTTCGAAGACGCCGCGTATCGCGAGGCCCAATATGGACGACGACTTCACCAGCCAGCCGGGAACGGCCGATCATCACGAGGCGGAGGACCAGGGCGAGATTCACGCGAGGGCCCCGAACGGCGTCACCCTCGTGACGGAGGAGGAAGCCGCCCCGGCGCCCAAGACGGCGGAAGGGCGCGCGCTTGCGAGGGCCGTGACAATAGAGCCTTACAACTGGCCCGTTGGAGGCTGGGGCTCGGTCAGATCGGTTGCCGAAATCCTCTATCGGGAGAAGGTTCCGTTGCGGAGCGACCTTGCGCTGCGGAAGCAGAACAAGCCCGACGGCTTCATGTGCGTGTCCTGCGCCTGGGCCAAGCCCCGCGACTATCACGCTTTCGAATTTTGCGAAAATGGCGCCAAGGCGACCGCCTGGGAGCTTACATCCAACCGCATCGACCGTGAGTTCTTCGCCCGGCATTCGTGCAAGGAGCTTGAGTCCTGGAGCGATTTCGACCTCGAACAAGTCGGCCGCCTCACCGAGCCGCTGCGCTGGGACGAGGCGTCGGACAAATATGCGCCGGTGTCGTGGGCCGAAGCGTTCCGGGACATCGGCGCGCGGCTGAAAGGCTTCGATCCCAAAAAGACAGTGTTTTACACCTCAGGCCGCGCCTCGCTCGAAGCGTGCTACCTGTACCAGCTTTTCGGGCGCATGTACGGGCACAACAACCTCCCCGACAGCTCAAACATGTGCCATGAAAGCACGTCCGTGGGCCTGCCGGAAAGCATCGGGGCGCCGGTCGGCACGGGCACGCTGGAAGACTTCAAGCATTGCGATCTCGTCTTCCATATCGGGCAAAACCCCGGCACGAACAGCCCGCGCATCCTGCATGAATTCCACGCCGTGCGCGGGCGCGACGTGCCATTCATCGTTTTCAATCCGATGCGCGAGCGCGGGCTGGAGCGGTTCACCGACCCTCAGAACCCCATCGAGATGGCGACGCTCTCGGAGACGAAGATCGCCACCCAGTATTACCTCATGAAGTCGGGCGGCGACATCCCGGCGCTGACGGGCGTATGCAAGGCTGTGATCGCGCTCGACGACGAAGCCAAGGCGTCGGGCCGCGAACGCGTCGTCGATGTCGATTTCGTCGAACGGCACACCCACGGCTTCGAGCGCTTCGCCGACTATTGCCGCGCCACGAGCTGGGAGATTATCGAACAAGGCTCAGGAGTAAGCCGCCGCGATTTGGAGCGCGCCGCGCAAAGTTATGCGAGAAGCAAAGCCTGCCTTGGCATTTACGGCATGGGCGTCACGCAGCAATTGAACGGCACCCAGAATGTGCAGATGATCGCGAACCTGCTCTTGCTTCGGGGCAATATCGGCAAGCCAGGCGGCAATATCATGCCCATTCGCGGGCATTCCAACGTTCAGGGACAGCGCACGGTGGGCATCACCGAGAAACCTCATCTTGCGCCGCTCGACAAGCTCGAACAGATGTATGGGTTCAAGGCGCCGCGCGACAAAGGCATGAACACTTTAGAAGCGGCGCACGCCATCCAGAAGGGCGAGTTGCAGGCGTTGATCTGCCTTGGCGGCAACCTGCCGCGCGCGATGCCCGACGGGCCGCAGCTCGAGGAGGGCTGGCGGAAGATCCCGCTCACGGTCCAGATCGCAACGAAGCTCAATCGCAGTCACGTGGTTCACGGGAAAACGGCCTATCTCCTGCCCTGCCTCGGGCGCATCGAGATCGACCGGCAGGCAAGCGGCGAGCAAGCGGTTTCCATGGAAGACTCGACCGCATTTTTTCACGGTTCAAGGGGCCAGGTTGAGCCCGCCGGCGCGAATCTCCTGTCCGAACCGAAGATCGTCGCGGAGCTGGCGAAGGCGACGCTGCCGCCGAACCCGAAAGTTCCGTGGGACGAGTGGGTCGGCGACTATGGCAAGATCCGCGATTCGATCGAAGAGACGTGGCCGGAAACCTTCAAGGATTTCAATAAGAGGCTGTTCACTCCCGGCGGCTTCGAGAGGCCTGTGCCTGCGCGGCGGCGCGAGTGGAAGACGCCCACGGGCCGCGCGAATTTCCTCGTTCCGAATGACCCGGGCGGCGATCCGCTGGCGAACAAGCGCGCAGGCAAAAACGTGCTGCGGTTGACAACCGTTCGCAGCAACGACCAGTTCAACACGACGGTCTACGGCTTCAAGGACAGGCTCAGGGGCGTGGACGGCACGCGCATGGTCGTGTTCATGAACGCCGGCGACATCGCGAGGCTCGGCTTCCGCAATGGCGATACGGTCGATATCGAGACGGTGGCGGGCGACAATGTGAGGCGCGAGGTGCAGGGTTTTCGGATTGTCGATTACGCTATCGCCGAGGGTTGCGCGGCGGCCTATTTCCCCGAGGCTTCCCCGCTCGTGCCGCTGTCGCATTTCGAGCCGAAGAGCTTTACGCCCGCCTATAAGGCCATCCCCGTCCGGATGAAGCGAAGCGCACATAGCCGCTAGCGGATGGCGTTCAGGAAGCGATGGCGTGGCGCTGCCTGCGGGCTGAGGGTTCGGGCGCCGCGGTAAGATTGCCCGCATCATCGCAGTGTACTTTTTCTCCAAAATCAGGCTTGGCAGTAAGAATGTTCCGCTTCCTTTCACTTTAGAATGACTTTGTTCTAACTCCGCGCCCTTGCGCCAAAACCCGAACTTATTTTCCTCAGTTTGCTTCTTTTTCCTTGAGAAGTTTCCAGAGATAGCCAAACTTCAGAGGGTGCGAGCGCCTTGTCGGCGCTCGTCTGCGTGCGCCTTCGGAGATAAGCGGGGGCGTCACCGAGAGCGGCGGCAGAGGTATCGATGGTTTCCCCCCTTCAGCAGAAAATCCGGGTCACGGGTCCCGTGGTGATCACGGCGAACAGGCTCGCCGACGGCGCGGTGGTGCATCGTGCGGCTTCCGGCGAATGGCGCGAAGATTTGGGCGAAGCGGAGATACTGCGGTCAGCCCAGGAAGCACAGAAGGCGTTGAATGCGGCGCAAAGCGATGGACTGCGCGCCGTAGGCCCGTATATCGCTCCCATCCTGGCCGCCGGCGGGGCATCCCCGCATCCGGGAAACCTTCGCGAGATCATACGCTCAAGCGGCCCCACATTCGTCCTCCCTTCCGACGCTGACGAGCAAGGGGTCGCGGCGTAGAGCTTTTCTGGAGCGTTCCGCGATGTACATTTACGACGAGTTCGACCGCACGTTCGTCGCGGAGCGGGCCGCACAGTTTCGCGATCAGGTGGAGCGCCGCCTGTCCGGCGAACTCACCGAGGACGAGTTCAGGCCCTTGCGGCTCATGAACGGCGTCTATCTTCAACTTCACGCCTACATGCTGCGCATCGCCATCCCCTACGGCACGCTTTCCTCGGCGCAGCTTCGCAAGATCGCGCATGTGGCGCGCGTCTACGACCGCGGCTATGGCCATTTCACGACGCGCCAGAACATCCAGCTGAACTGGATCAAGCTGTCGGATATGCCGAGGGTTTTGGAGGAGCTTGCCGAGGCGGGCGTCCACGCCATCCAGACCTCCGGCAACTGCATCCGCAACATCACGACGGACCAATGGGGCGGCGTCGCGGCGGACGAGATCGAGGATCCCCGCTTTTGGGCCGAGATCCTGCGCCAGTGGTCCACGCTGCATCCTGAATTCAGCTTCCTTCCCCGCAAGTTCAAGATCGCCATCACGGCCGCGCCGCACGACCGCGCCGCCGTGAAAATCCATGACGTCGGCCTGCGGTTGATCAGGAATGCGAGCGGCGAGACCGGTTTCGAGGTTTCCGTCGGCGGCGGGCTCGGCCGTACGCCCTTCATCGCCAAGGTTATCCGCGACTTCCTGCCGAAGCAGGATCTGTTGAGCTATCTCGAAGCGATTTTGAGGGTCTATAACGCCCACGGCCGCCGCGATAACATCTACAAGGCTCGCATCAAGATCCTCGTTCACGCGCTTGGCGCGCAGCGCTTCGCCGCGGATGTTGAGGAAGAATGGCAGAATATCAGGGACGGATACCTGAAGCTCGACCCGGCCTTCGTCGCCGATGTCCGCTCCCGCTTCGTCTACCCAAAATACGAGGTTTTGGACGACGAGCCTGCCGCCTTGACGCGGGCGATCGCAACGGATGAGCGGTTCGCGCTCTGGCATCGCAATTCGACATCCAGGCATAAAGCCCCCGGCTACGCCATCGTCACCCTGTCGCTGAAACCCGCGGGCGCCCCGCCCGGCGACGCAACGTCCGGCCAGATGGAGGCCATCGCCGGTCTCGCGGACGATTACAGCCACGGCGAAATCCGCGTCGGCCACGAGCAGAATCTCGTGCTGCCGCATGTCCGCCAGCAGGACTTGCCCGAGCTATGGCGCAAGCTCGACGCCATCGGCGTCGCCACGCCGAACGTAAACCTCGTCACCGACATCATCGCCTGCCCCGGCCTCGATTATTGCAGCCTCGCCAATGCGCGCGCGATTCCCATCGCCATGGATATCTCGCGCCGCTTCGCGTCGCTGGATGAAGCGCACTCCATTGGCCGGCTGCACGTCAACATCTCGGGCTGCATCAACGCCTGCGCCCATCATCATGTTGGCCATATCGGCATCCTGGGCGTCGAGAAGAACGGCAAGGAATTCTATCAGATCACGCTCGGCGGCAAGGCAGACGAGGATGCGACGCTGGGCGAGTTGCTGGGGCCTGCGATCCCCTACGACGAGACGGTGGACACGATCGAGCGAATCGTCCGCCGCTACCTGGAGCTGAGGCGCGACAAAGGCGAGCTCTTCATCGACGCCGTGAAGCGTCTTGGGCTTGCGCCGTTCAAGGAGACGCTCCATGCGCTACATTAAGGACGGAGAAATCACGGCCGATCCCTTCGTTCGCGTGGAAGGGGACGAGCCGGTCCCGCGCGACTTGCCCGTTATCGTGTCGGCGGCTCAGCTGCTTTCCGCCGCCGCGGATCAGCTGGCGACCCGCAGCGCGCCGCTTGGCGTCTCCTGGCCCAACGACAGGTTGATCGGCGAGCTTGCCCCCTACCTTGCGCAGCTTTCTCTGGTCGCGCTCGAATTCCCGATTTTCCGCGATGGGCGGGCCTACACGCAGGCGCGGCTCCTTCGCGAGCGCTATGGCTTCCAGGGCGAGGTCCGAGCGACGGGCGACGTGCTCCGCGATCAGCTTCTGTTGATGGCGCGCGCTGGCTTCAATGCGTTCGAAGCGAAGAAGGCCGCGGACGCGGAGGCGTTCGCACAAGCGCTCGGCGCGTTCACGGTCCGTTATCAGCCAGCGGCGGATGGCCCCTCGCACAGCTTCCGGTCGAGGCTCGGCGCTCCGGCGAAAAGGAAGGAGCCGTTCGATGCATAGCGCCCCGCCGCTCCGGCGATGTCCCGCCGCGGGTTTCGCTCGCGGCGCGTTGGCAAAGGGCGAATGACGCCGGCGCAAGCTGGCGGACGTTTTGGACATTTCACATTTCTAATTTGGAGATTGCTCATGCTGAGACTTGCCGGTGCGATCGCGCTCTCGGCGGCGCTGTTTGCAGCGCCGATCCACGCCGCCGACATCTCCCTATTGAACGTATCCTACGATCCGACGCGCGAGCTTTACGCCGAAGTAAACACCGTCTTCGCCGAGAAATGGAAAGCCGAGACGGGCGACACGCTGACGATCAAGGCGAGCCACTCCGGTTCCGGCAAGCAGGCGCGCGCGGTCATCGACGGGCTTGAGGCCGATGTCGTGACGCTGGCGCTTGCCTACGACATCGACGCCATCGCCGAGAAGGGGCTTCTCGCGAAGGACTGGCAGAAGAGGCTTGCCGATAACGCATCTCCCTACACTTCGACGATTGTTTTCCTCGTCCGCAAGGGGAACCCGAAGGGCGTGCATGACTGGGAGGATCTGCTCAAACCGGGCGTCGAGATCATTACGCCGAACCCAAAGACTTCAGGCGGCGCGCGCTGGAATTATCTCGCGGCCTGGGGTTTCGCTCTGAAAAAGTACGGCTCCGAGGATAAGGCGAAAGAGTTCATCCGGAAGCTCTACAAGCAGGTTCCGGTGCTCGATACCGGCGCGCGCGGCTCCACCGTCACCTTCGTGGAGCGGGGCCAGGGCGACGTCCTTATCGCCTGGGAAAACGAGGCCTATCTTTCCGTGAAGGAATTCGGCGCCGACAAGTTTGAGATCGTCACGCCGTCCGTTTCCATCCTCGCGGAGCCGCCCGTTGCGGTCGTGGACAAGACCGTAGATCGGCGTGGAACGCGAGCCGTGGCCGAGGCGTACCTCAAGTTTCTTTACACCCCGGAAGGCCAGGAGATCGCGTCGAAGAATTTCTACCGCGCCCGCCTGAAGGAGGTGGCCGACAAGTACGCGGGCCAATTCTCGAATGTGGCGCTGTTCACCATCGACGACGTGTTCGGCGGCTGGCAAAAGGCGCAGAAAACGCATTTTGCGGACGGCGGAGTTTTTGACCAAGTTTATGGCAATTAAAAACGACCCCGAAAATGGACACTGTGGCATATGAAACTGAATACTGTGGCGTATAATGGTGGCGCGGGAGGCCTGGCCGGCGGAATGAGGGGTCAGCCCTTGGCTCGCGGCAACTCGATCCCTTTCCTGGAACCGACCGTCATCCCCGGCTTCGGCTTGACGTTCGGGCTCACGCTGACGTGGCTCGCGCTCATCGTGCTCATCCCGATCTCGGCTCTCGTCTTGAAGGCGTCCTCCATCGGATTTGACGAGTTCGTCAAGATACTCCTTGCCGACCGGACTCTGAACGCCTTGAAACTGAGCTTCGGGCTTTCGCTTGTCGCCGCCTTCGTCAACGTCTTTTTCGGCCTTACCGTCGCCTGGGCGCTCACGCGCTACGAGTTTCCGGGGCGGCGGCTTGCCGACGCCATCGTCGACATCCCGTTCGCGCTGCCGACCGCCGTTGCGGGCATCGCCCTGGCAAGCCTCTATGCGCCGAAGGGCTGGATCGGGAGCCTGCTCGCCCCGCTCGGCATCAAGGTCGCCTTCACGCCGCTCGGCATTCTCATCGCGCTCATTTTCGTCGGGCTGCCCTTCGTGGTGCGAACCGTGCAGCCCGTGCTCGAAGACCTCGACCCGGAGTTGGAGCAGGCGGCGGCGAGCCTCGGCGCGTCGCGATGGCAAACCTTGACACGGGTGGTTCTGCCGCATTTGACGCCGGCCATTCTGACGGGCTTCGCGCTCGCCTTCGCCCGCGCCGTCGGCGAATACGGCTCGGTGATCTTCATTGCGGGCAATCTTCCGAACGTCTCCGAGATCGCGCCGCTTCTCATCATCATCAGGCTGGAGGAGTTCCGCTACGCCGACGCCACGGCGATCGCTACGATCATGCTTGTGGCGGCGTTCTTCATGCTGCTCGTCATCAACCGGCTCCAGCGCTGGACTGAGAAGAAAGGTTAGCGAAATGGCGCTTGCGGAAGTCGGGAGCGGAGTTGAAGAGCTGGACGGAGGCGAGGGCAAGGCCTATGCGCGCCCGCGACTGGCGTCTCGCGCCATGCGGCTGCCGACGGAGCCGCCGTTTGTCCGCGCCTTTATCGTCGGGACGGCGCTCGCGTTTCTCGGCGCCTTCATCGTGCTCCCGCTGATCGTCGTTTTCGTACAGGCCTTCTCGAAGGGGCTGTCCGTCTATCTTCGCGCGCTGTCGGACCCCGATGCGATCTCTGCGATACGGCTCACGCTGCTCGTCGCGGCGGCATCGGTGACGCTCAATCTGTTTTTCGGAATAACCGCCGCCTGGGCGATCACGAAATTCCGCTTTCCGGGCAAGACGCTGCTGATCACGCTGATCGACCTGCCCTTCTCGGTTTCGCCCGTGGTTTCCGGCTTCGTCTTCGTGCTTCTTTTCGGCCTGCAGGGGCTGCTCGGCCCCTGGCTCGCCGCGCATAACATCAAAATCCTGTTCGCGCTGCCGGCCATCGTGCTCGCGACCATGTTTGTGACGTTCCCCTTCGTGGCGCGCGAGCTGATCCCCCTCATGCAGGAACAGGGGACGGCCGAGGAAGAGGCGGCGATATCGCTTGGCGCCTCAGGCGTCCAGACCTTCCTGCGCGTCACGCTGCCGAACATCAAATGGGCGCTGCTCTATGGCGTGCTCCTCTGCAATGCGCGCGCCATGGGCGAATTCGGCGCGGTGTCGGTCGTCTCCGGCCACATCAGGGGCGAGACGAACACCATGCCGCTCCACATCGAGATTCTCTACAACGAATATCAATTCTCGGCCGCTTTCGCCGTCGCCTCGCTCTTGGCGTTGCTGGCGCTGGTGACGCTTATACTGAAGACTTTGCTCGAACGGAAATTGGAGCGCAGGAGACCATGAAAATCGAGGTCCGCAACATTTCGAAGAGGTTTGGAAGCTTCGTCGCTCTACGGGGCGTCAATCTCGAGATTGCGAGCGGAGAACTGCTGGCGCTGCTCGGGCCGTCCGGGTCGGGAAAGACCACCCTGTTGCGCATCATCGCGGGGCTTGATTGGCCCGACGCGGGCGAGGTTTATTTCAACGGCGCCGACGCGCTGCATCTCAACGCGAAAAAGCGCCATGTTGGCTTCGTGTTCCAGCATTACGCCCTGTTCCGTCACATGACGGTTTTCGAGAATGTGGCGTTCGGCTTGCGCGTTCGTCCGCGAAAGGAGCGCAAGCCTGAAGCGGAAATCTTAAAGCGCGTGGGGCAGCTTCTGGAATTCGTCCATATCGCGGGCCTTTCGCACCGCTATCCGGATCAACTTTCCGGCGGCCAGCGCCAGCGCGTGGCGCTTGCCCGCGCGCTGGCCATCGAGCCGAGCGTGCTGCTGCTCGACGAGCCCTTCGGCGCGCTCGACGCCAAGGTGAGAAAGTCGCTTCGCCGCTGGCTTCGGGCGCTGCATGACGAGCTGCATGTCACCTCAGTCCTCGTCACGCATGACCAGGAGGAGGCGCTCGAAGTCGCAAATCGCGTCGTTGTGATGGGAAACGGCCGCATCGAGCAGATCGGAACGCCGGACGAGGTCTATGACGAGCCTGCGAACTCCTTCGTCTTCGACTTCATCGGCGAGTCCGTAAAGCTGCCGGTTACGGTCGAGGATGGCGCGATCTGGGTAGGCTCGCGGCAGCTTCCCCCAAACGGCCGCCTGCGCGATCCAGGACCTGCTCACCTGTTTGTGCGTCCCCACGATTTCGCCTTCGGGGAAGCCGCCACCGCCCCGCTGCAAGGTTCGGTGCGCTCAGTGCGCCGCGTCGGCGCCGTGAGCTTCGCCGACGTGCGCCTCGATTTCGGTCACGAGGGCTACCTGGTCGAGGCGGCGATTCCAGCGGAAAATACCGTGCGTCCGGGCGACCGGGTTGGCCTGACCCCGCGGCGATACCGCATTTTCGATCGCGCCGGCGCCGACGCGCTTCCCGCGGCCTAGAGCTTGCCCGTCTCTATCCGGACGCGGATAAGCAGCTAACGCTCCCAAATCGATTTAATTGAATCCGATTGAAGGCGGCCCCCGCTCAATACATGTGCGTGTTGACGCGGTTCGTCGGCCAGAATGCGAAGAAGAATTCGTCCGGCGGCGTCGGCGCGGGGTAGAAGCGCGGGCTGCGAAGAACCCAGTAGACATGCCTCCCTGTGGGCGCATGCGCATAATGGCGCGCTCTTGCAACATCGCCATGCCAGACGTGGCGTCCGATCCTTTCGCGGCTTTCCGCAGCCGAGAACCCGATGCCAAGCAACGCCAGAGACAAGGCCAGGATTGCTCCCATTTTCATACGCACGTCCCTCCGCTTAGAACCGTTCCGTACAGGCTTAAATCGAGATACACTTGGCAAAGGATAACTGCCTCTTGTTAACTCTGCTTAAACGCTGCGTCGTGCAATCCGAGGTTTTTTCAGCGCGATCTTGACGCCGCGAGAGCTATGGCTTCGCGCAAGCGGCCGCCCGCGCGGCCGAGCAGATCCCTGGCTTCTTCCAGGCGAACGCCCTCAAGCACGAGCACCGCAAGCTTGGTATTTCCGCCCGTTTTCTTGATGGCTTCGCGCACCTCGGCAAGGCTCTTGCCGGTAAGGTGGATGAGCATTTTCTCACGCCGCCCCACGAGCTTCGCATTCACGGCCTGAACCTCGACCATCAAGCCCGCATAGACCTTGCCGAGCCTGATCATCACGAGAGAAGACAACAGGCTGAGGGTGATGCGCTGCGCCGTGCCTGCGTTCATGCGCGTCGAGCCGGCGATGGGCTCGGCCCCCGTTTCGAGGCAAATCGGATGGTCGGCTTCGGCCAGAAGCGGAGTTCCGGGGTTGTTCGCGACGCCGATGGTCAGCGCGCCGAGGCGTTTCGCTTCGCGAAGGCAGGAGAGAGTAAACGGCGTGGCGCCGCTTGCCGCAACCGCGATCAGCACATCGGCGGGGCCGATCGCGTGGCTGCGGACGATGGCCGCGGCCTTTCCGGTCTCATCCTCGGCGCCTTCGACGGCGCGGACCATCGCCTCTTCGCCACCGGCCAGCAGAAGAAGCAGGCGCTCGGCCGGCCAGCTGAACGTCGGCATAAGCTCCGCCCCATCCTGAACCGCGAGGCGCCCCGACGTTCCGGCGCCGGCATAGACAAGACGGCCGCCATCGCGAAGGCGCGCCTCCATTGCAAGCGCCGCCTTCAGGATCGCACGCCGGGCCGCGCGCACGGCCGCAACCGCGGCGAACTGCCCTTCGATCATGGCGTCGAGCGCGTCGAGCGGCTCCCACACATCAATGCCGGAATATCTCGGACTTGGTCTTTCGGTATCCATGACCTGCAATTTTTGCGCACAAAGCGCCTGGACTCTCCCATACTCAACCTTAAATAAGCGCAAGCAATCGAGCTTCCAGGTGAAAACAAAGGTCCTGCTTCTCGGAGTCGACGGCGGCGGCACGCGTTGCCGGGCGCGGCTTTGCGATTTTTCGGGATTGACGCTGGGAGGAGGCTTCGCCGGGCCTGCGAACATCCGGCTCGGCGTCGAGGAAAGTCTCGCGGAAGTGCTAGACGCCACCGCGCGCTGCTTCAGGAATGCGGGGCTTTCGATGGACGAGCACGCCGTCGTCGCCTGCCTTGCGCTTGCGGGCGCGAGCGAGCCCGTAACCCTCGCTGAGTTCAAGGGCTGCAACCTTCCCTTCAAAACCGCCGTCTATACCACGGACTTGCACGCCGCCTGCGTCGGCGCGCATCAGGGCGCGGATGGCGGCATCATTATCGTCGGCACGGGCAGCATCGCCGAGGCCATTATCGAGGGCAAGCGCCATCGGGTCGGCGGCTGGGGCTTTCCCATTTCGGACGAGGGAAGCGGCGCCTGGCTTGGCTGCGAGGTCGCGCGCCGGGCGCTGTGGGCGCTCGACGGGCGCGCGCCGTGGACGCCGCTTTTGCAGCGGGCGGCGGAGCGCTTCGACTCCGATCCGCATGCGATGGTTCGCTGGATGAGCGCGGCAAGGCCCGGAAGTTTCGCGGTTCTCGCCCCGCTCGTGATCGAAGCCGCTTCGCATGGCGATCCGGTGGGGCGCGAGTTGACGGAAGCGGCGGCGCGTCATGTGGATTGCCTCGCTGCACGCCTGTCCGCGCTCGGCGTGAAGCGCATTGCCCTTTCCGGCGGTCTGGCGAGAAGCATGGAACCCTGGCTCAGCGCCGAAACAAGGCACTCGCTGGTTCCGCCGCTCGCAGGCGCACTGGCGGGCGCAATCGAGCTGGCGCGCGCCAGGGCTATCGAAGGGGGGCACGCGTGAGCAACTCCGATACTCGAATGGCGCGGGAGATCCGCGAGGCGCCGGGCGCCGTTGAAAACCAATGGCGTGCGCTTCAACAGCCCGTCGCCGAACTGGCGGCGCGCCTCAAGCGCCGGCCGCCCCAGGTCGCCGTCACCTGCGCGCGCGGCAGTTCGGCCCACGCTGCGACCTTCGGCAAACATCTTATCGAGCGCTTCCTCGGCGTACCCGTTGCGGCGGCGGCGCCGAGCATCGCCAGCGTTTACGGCGGAAGCCTGCATCTCAAGGATCAGCTTTTTCTCGCGATTTCGCAGTCAGGCAGAAGCGCCGACCTCATCGAGATGACGAAAAGCGCGCGCGCAACAGGCGCGCTCACCGCGTGCATCGTGAACGCCACCGGCAGCCCGCTCGCCGCCGCCTGCGAGATCGTCCTGCCCATGAGCGCCGGGCATGAGGCGAGCGTCGCCGCCACCAAGACCTTCGTCGCCACGCTTTCGGCTCTGCTCCGGCTGACGGCGGCGTGGACGGAGGATGCGCGGCTTGGCGCCGCCGTGGAGCGGCTTCCGCAGCGTCTCGCGGCAGCGGCGGAATTGGACTGGGGGAAGGCGCTGGACGCGCTCGCGGACGCCAAGAGCCTCATCGCCATCGGACGCGGGCCGACGCTCGCCATCGCGCGCGAGGCGGCGCTGAAGCTCAAGGAGACCTGCAATCTGCACGCGGAAGCGTTCAGCGGCGCGGAATTCCTGCACGGGCCTGTCGCGCTGGCCTCGCCCGAATATCCGATCCTGATGTTCAATCCCACCGACGCCGCCGCGCACGGCATGCGCCTGCTCGCAAAAGACCTTCGCGCGAAAGGCGCCGCTCTCTATGCGGCGGACCCGGAGTGGGACGAGGGCCAGCGCCTGCCCGTCCTTCCTTCCGACTGCGCGGAAACCGATGCGATTTGCCTCATTCAAAGCTTCTATGTTATGGCGGTGCGCCTGGCCGAGCGGCTTGGGGTCGATGTCGACCGGCCGCGCCATCTGCAGAAGGTCACAAACACCCGATGAGCGAGCCTCGCCGTCACGCCGTCGTGGCCGGCACGGTTTTCGACGGCGTCGCGCTTCACGAAGATTGCGCCGTCGTGATCGAAGGCCGCCGCATCCTCAGCCTTGCGCCGCGGCATGATCTGCCGCAAGGCATGCCCGTGCGAGAGCTGCCTGATGGCGCGTGGCTTGCTCCCGGCTTCATCGATGTCCAGGTCAATGGCGGCGGCGACGTCCTCCTGAATGACGATCCGAGCCCCGACGCCATGGCGGCAATCGCCCGGGCGCATCGCAAGTTCGGCACCACCTCGCTTTTGCCGACGCTGATCACCGACACCCGCGAGACAATGCGCGCCGCCCTTGCCGCTGCGGACGAGGCCGCCGCCTCGAACCCGAGCATCCTCGGCATCCATATCGAAGGACCGTTCCTCGCGCCCGAGAAGGCAGGCGCGCATGATCGCGCCCTGATCCGCGCGCCGGATGAGCTGGACATCGAGATGCTGACGGCGCCGCGCGCGGGCGTCACCCTCGTCACGCTGGCGCCGGAAAGGACGCCGCCCGGTTTCATTGCGAGGCTCGCGCAGGCGGGCGTCCGCGTGTGCCTCGGCCATTCGATGGCGACCTACGAGGAGACGAAGGCGGCGATGGCCGACGGGCTCTCGGGCTTCACCCATCTTTTCAACGCGATGCCGCCTCTGCTCGCACGGAACCCAGGGCCCATTCCGGCGGCGCTCAAGTCGCCCGATTCCTGGTTCGGCATGATCGTGGATGGCGAGCATGTCCATCCCGCCGTGCTGCGGCTGGCGCTTCGGGGCGCGGCCCATCCCATGCT
The DNA here is from genome assembly GCA_963748525.1 of uncultured Alphaproteobacteria bacterium. Taxonomy (GTDB): domain Bacteria; phylum Pseudomonadota; class Alphaproteobacteria; order Rhizobiales; family Rhodomicrobiaceae; genus Rhodomicrobium. Next base: position 21,817 of record CAVVJJ010000003.1, on the reverse strand, counting down.
CGTCACGGACGCGATGCCGCCCGCCGGCGGAAGCAAGCGCTCCTTCACGCTTTATGGCGAGGAGATCGAGGTTCGTGACGGCCGCTGCGTCCGGGCCGATGGGACGCTTGCCGGAACGGCGCTCACCATGGCGATGGCCGTGCGAAACTGCGTCACGCTTCTGGAGGTGCGGCTGACCTGGGCGCTGCGCTTCGCCTCATCGGAGCCGGCGGCGTTTCTCGGCCTCGGCGCGAAACTGGGGCGCATCGCGGAAGGCTTCAGGGCCGACCTCGTGGCGTTCGAGCCGCCCGGCATGCGCATCTACGACACCTGGGTGGCGGGCGAGCCTTCCGGGGCGGAGAGCTGAGCGCGGGGCGCTTTCGCGCGCTCATCGATGGCGCAAGGAGTCGTTAGCCGTATTGGGTTCGTTTCGCAAAAAGCTTCGCTTTTTGCTACCTATAGTGGCGCGCTTCCGGCCAAAGCCAAGATGGCGCCCTCTCAGGTTGTAGATAAGGCCAAGGATGTGATAAAACAGCAACAGAGGATGTCGCCGAAAGAGCGCATCCGTCGCGCGGAGCCGGAGCGATTGGGGGCTTCTGTGTTGGGTCGTGATCTGAAATACTCATATTGAGTATATGCAGGCCGCTCTGGACCCGAAACCTGACTTGCGATAATTAGCCCTCCCGCAAAAAAACGCTAGAACAGCACCAAGTTTGACTTGAGTTTCTGTTCATAAATTGACTTTTAACATTTTTAGTGCAAACTCGCATTATGCTTCACAGGATCGCCGTCGAAAATTTTTTTTCCATCGCTGACCGGCAGGAGATCGACCTGACGGTGCCGCGCAATGCGCCGAAGTTGCCATGCTTCAAGCCATCGCGAGCGACGGCTGAGATTAGGCTGCCTGCAGTAGTTGGTTTTTTCGGGCCGAACGCCTCCGGTAAATCGACTATTCTGCGCGCCGTTATCGCGGCGGCGGCATTTGCGCGCGAGAGCTTTACCTTGCCCGTTGGTGGGCCTATCCCTTTGTTTCAACCTTTCATGCGCAGAGATTGGTGGGGGAAGCCAACCGCTATCGTAATCGACTTTGATGGACAACTCGCAGCAGATCAGCCGCCGGCAATCTTCCGTTACGAGCTACGCATCGCACACGAACAGGATACTCCAACTGGCTATCCTGCTGCCAAAACCGTGGCCTTTGAGTCCTTGTCGTATGCACCCAAGGGTAAATTCCGCCGCATTTACGAGCGTCATGGACAAAAATTTAGCTTTGGCAAAGAGTTCGAAATTTCGGAAAACGATCCGCGAATTCAAAGCGTCCGATCTAATGCGAGCGTTGTTAGCACCATGGCACAGCTCAATCATAAACTATCAACGCATTTCAGAGATTCATTGGCCCAATTGCAGACAAACATTGCCGGTCTCGACAGGGAGCAAACACATCCAAATAACTGGCTGAAATTTCTTGCGGACAATCCACCTTACCTGGAAAACCTCAATCGCGAATTGCGGCGCCTTGATGTCGGACTTGAGGAAATGTCGATCGCACCAGGTGAGGGGGGCCTGTTCGCTACCTTCAGACACTCCGGTCTGGACGCTCCCATCTTTATGAACGAAGAGTCGGCAGGCACCCGGCGCTTCATTGCCATTTTTCCCCGCCTTCACTTCGTGTTGGAAACGGGGTCTGTTGCCGTCTTTGACGAGATCGACACAGATATGCATCCGCTGCTGATGCCCGAAATCTTGCGCTGGTTCGGCGATGAAACGCGCAATCCGCATGGAGCACAGTTGTTTTTTACGGCGCACAATCCTGCACTACTCGATGAATTGGAGAAGGAGCAGATATTCTTGACGGAGAAAGAACGCTCAGGCTCCACTTGCGTCATCAGTGTGCGCGACATAAAAGGTGTTCGCCGTGAACCTTCGCTGATGAAGAAATATCTGGCAGGAGAACTTGGGGCCGTGCCGTATATCGGGTAATTCTATGGCCTTCGTGCGAACCATTAGAAAGCGCTTCTTTCTTGCCGTCGAAGGGGAAAGCGAACAATCGTTTGTAAAATGGGTTCAAAATCTCGCCGATGACAGCGGCCTGGACGTGCATCTCCAATGCTACGTGCTTGCTGGTGGAGGATACAGCTCAATGCTGCGAGATGCTGCGAAGCGCAAGGCGCGGGAGGAAAACCGTAAGGACAGATTCAAAGCCGCGTTTCTACTCTTAGACGAAGATCGTGCTCAACAGCCCCAACCGGACTGGCCTATCGAACGGCTTCGAAGCCAAGCAGCGAGCAAAGGGTTAATTTTTTGCGGGCAGAGACCGAAATTCGAAGGCTTGCTTTTGAGGATGCTTCCAGGGCGTGAACGAACTATCCTTTCCGCTGCGAGCGTGGATGCGCAATTGCCTATTCTCTTGCCCGGATACAGAAAGCCCATTGATGCTCTTTATCTCGCCCAGAAGTTCACAGTTGATGATCTCTTGCGCGCAGCTGCCGTCGAGCCCGACCTCAAGCAGGTGCTGTCAATGATCGGATTCCTCCGACGCGTCGCGCTCGCAGCGAGACGTGCAGAGGGAAGCGCTTAGAGCGTTATTAAGTAGGCTGGAGCAGCCGGTCACCGCCTACCAAGAGACGTTCAGGGCTAACGGCCCGAACGTCAGCTTTCGGCCCTTGCAGAATTGGCAGACGCCTGCAGTGCAGTCTCGTTCCGGGCGTCAGTCGGTGAAGCTGCCGCCGGCCTCGGAAAGCTGCGTGCGAAAGCGGTGGGCGTTCTTCACGTAATGGGCGGCGGAGGCGCGGAGCCCCTCGATTTCTTCCGGCCCGAGCGTGCGCACGACTTTTCCGGGCGAGCCCATGACGACCGAGCAGGGCGGGATCGTCTTGCCCTCGGTGATGAGGGCGTGCGCGCCGATCACGCAATTATCGCCGATCACGGACCGGTTCAGGATGGTCGCGCCGATGCCGATCAGGCAGTGATCGCCCACGATGCAGCCATGCAGCAACGCCCTGTGCCCGATGGTGCAGCCGCGCCCGATCCTGAAGGGGACGCCCTCGTCGGTGTGAAGGACGCAGTGTTCCTGGATGTTGGTGGCCTCCCCCACTTCGATAAGCTCGTTATCTCCGCGCAGGACCGACCCGAACCAGACCGACACGTCGCGGCCGAGCGCCACCTTGCCGATGACATAGGCGCCGGGCGCGATCCAGTAGGCGCCGATGGGCGGGAGGTGAGGCGCAACGCCATCGAGAGCCAGAACCGGCATCGGAAAACCCGTCAGCTTTCGAGATCGTCGGCGAGGATCGCCATCTGGAACTGGTAGGAGACTTCATTGTCCTCGTCGTCCTTGTAGATGACGCCGACGAACTCCTCCTTCACGAACACTTCGACGGAATCCTCCTTCTTGGTGCGTTTTTTCACCTCGATGTCTTGGAGGCTAAAGGTTTTTCTCAAATATTTTTCGAGGTTCTTGATCTCTGCGGGCGTCATGATTCACCTGCTTGTTCGATGCGTGTTTACGGCCTTTTGAGTTCCGAGTCCTTGAGAAGCTGGTCCATCATGCTCGACGGCTGACTGCAACCGGCTTCGCCGACCACTCGCGCCGGAACGCCGGCGACCGTGGTTCTCGGCGGCACATCCTTCAGCACCACGCTGCCGGCGGCGATGCGGGCGCAATCGCCCACGACGATGTTGCCGAGGATCTTGGCGCCCGCGCCGATCATGACCCCGCGCCCCACCTTCGGATGGCGGTCGCCTGTCTCCTTGCCGCTGCCGCCAAGCGTCACATTATGCAGGAGCGAGCTGTTGTCGCCGATCTCGGCCGTTTCCCCGATCACGATGCCGGAGCCGTGATCGAGCATGATGCCGCGCCCGATCTTCGCGGCAGGGTGAATGTCGACGGCGAACAAGCGCGAAGACTGGCTCTGGAGATAGAGCGCGAAGTCGCGGCGGCCGACATGCCAGAGAGCGTGGCTGAAGCGCTGGGTTTCGAGCGCGTGAAAGCCCTTGAAGTAGAGAAGCGGATCGATCAGCCGGTTGCAGGCCGGATCGCGGTCGTAGACGGCCACGAGATCGACGCGAAAAATGGAGCCTAACTCGGGATGGCTTTCGAGGACGCCCAGGAAGGTCTGCCGGATGAGGTCCGCATCCACATCGTCGTGGCCGAGCCGCTGCGCCAGCCTGTGGCAGACCGAGTGTTCGAGAAGGCTATGATTGAGAATGTTCGCGAAAATGAACGCGGTCAGCTCCGGCTCCCGCTTCGTCACATCCTCCGCCTCGGCGCGAATCTGATCCCAGACCGGGTCGTAGGCCCTGACCTTTGTCGATTTGCCTTCGCGTTTCGTATTCAACATCGGCGCACGGCCCCCGGGGCATTGGCAGTTCGATCGAGCTTAACTGAATAAACGTTCATGCGCAAAGATTTGGCGCATGAACCCTGCGCTTGAGAAACGCGAGCGCGCCCTCTTTAAAAACCCGGTCGCCGACCGCCTTCATATGATCGCGGCCTGGTATGACGAGCGCTTCAGCTCCAGCTATCGCGTCCGCAAGAGGTTTCGCAGGGCCGGCAAGCGCATCGTCCGAGCCGACGGCCACGAGAACCGGCATGCGAAGCCCGGCGAGCCGCTCGCCCGCGATGCGCTGACGCGACGCCATGATGCAGGCGGCAAGCGCGCGGCGGTCGCTCATGGTCTGGTCGGCGAAAATGCGAAAAGCGCGCGCGTTAGCGTCGGCGATGGCCCCTGGGTCTTCGGCGAGAAGCGCCGCCGCGATCGTCGCCGGGTCGCCCGAGGCATTCATCATGTTCGCGCCGAACCCTCCGAAAATCGCGCTGCGCACGCGGTCGGGATGCTGAAGGCCGAGGAAAGCGGCAATGCGCGCGCCCATCGAATAGCCCATCGCGTGCGCGCTCTCGACGCCGAGATGATCGAGAAGGCGCCGGGCGTCCTCAGCCATCGCCGGGCCGGCGTACGCCTCGGGGTCGTAGAGCTTGTCGCTCGCGCCATGGCCGCGATTGTCGAAGGCGATCACGCGGAAGCCGCTGCCGGCGAGAAGCTTGATCCAGCCGGGACCGGCCCAGTTCGTCTGGAGGTTCGAGGCGAAACCGTGAATGAGAAGCACAGGCTCGCCCTCGCCCTCGACGACATAGGCGATCTTAACGCCATCGGAAGAAAAGAAGTCCATGCGGCGCCTCCTCGCGAACGCCTTTCAATGTCGGAGACGGGCCGGTATATGTAAAGCGCGGAAGCCGGCGCTTTCATTCTCTGCTGTGAAAACCGGCGATCCGGCTTATGTTCGGCGTACACGATTGCGCCGAGATTGAAGAACGACCCGATGCACGACCATCATCACCGCAACGGACACGCCCACGGGCATGGCGGCCAGGATTTCCGGCTCGCCTTCGCCATTGGCGTGGCGCTGAACACGGCGCTGGTCGTCCTGCAAGGGGCTTACGGCGTGATCGGCAACTCCATGGCGCTGCTTGCCGACGCGGGCCACAATCTCGGCGACGTGTTCGGCCTGCTTCTGGCATGGGGCGCAAGCGCCGCCGCGCGGAAGGCGCCGACGTCGCGCTATACCTATGGCTATCGCTCCACCTCGATTCTGGCCGCGCTCGCGAACGCCATCGTGCTGCTCATCGCGGTCGGGGCGATTGCGCTCGGCGCCGTGCAGCGTCTGGCCTCGCCGCAGCCGGTCGCCGCCGCCGCCGTGATGGTCGTCGCCGGCATCGGCATCTTCGTCAACGGCGGCACGGCGCTGCTGTTCATGCAAGGCGGCAAGCGCGATCTCAACATCCGCGGCGCATTCCTGCATATGGCGGCCGACGCTGCGATCTCGCTCGGCGTGCTCGTCTCGGGCTTTCTTATCCTGAGAACGGGCTGGCTGTGGATCGACCCGCTCGTGAGCCTCATTATCTCGGCGATCATCGTGAAGGGCACATGGGGGCTTTTGCGCGAGTCCTTCGACCTTGCCTTGCATGCGGTGCCGCCCGGCATCGATCCAGCAGAGGTGCGCGGCCATCTCGAACGGCTCGACGGCGTGGAGCGCATCCACGACCTGCATATCTGGGCGATGAGCACCACCGAAACAGCGCTGACCTGCCATCTCGTCATGCCGGGCGGCCATCCCGGCGAAGCGTTCATCCAGCGGACGGCGGCTTCGCTTCACGCGCAGTTCGACATCGATCACACGACGCTGCAAATCGAATGCGGCGATGGCTGCGGCGGCGGCTGCGCGCTCGCCCCCGGCTTGGCGGTTTGACGGGCCGTCCGCGTCGCCGCGCCGCCATAATCAGTTTACGTGTGGTCGCGACCGTTTCTCTTTGATCAATCGGCAGCGATCCTCCGGACACGGATTGCCTAACGACCAGCGCCCTCGATCATTTCTTTGGGTTCCCATCGCAAGCCTTTAGGCAATCGGCGGTTATCGCGTCCACCGATTTCGCGTCATGGTGGGAGCATAGGCGCTCGTTCATATATCCGAACTCGGCTGGATCTTGTATGCAGTCCGGGTTCGATATGAATTTCCTGCCGAGCTCAGAGCTTATAAATTTTACGAAGACGCGCCTGCATGCCTCTCCCCTGACGCCTTGTTCCGGGTTCAGCGCGAGGAGGCGGGCCTCCTCACAGGTTTGCCTGCATTCGCCACGCAATTCGGCGGCGCAGACAAAGACAGGGGGAGGGGCGGCGGAGGCGCTGGATATGCCGGCGATGACGAGGATGGCCCATAGAGCCGGTCTGTATGCAGGGAAGGGCATGGGGCAGGTGCTCCGGCAGGGTTGAAGAGGCATCGGCGGTGAAACGTTGCGCGCCGCCTTCGGGCGGTCCGCCACAGAGGAGTTAACCCAGGACAGTGTGCATTTGTCCATTGAAACAAAGCTATAGCTTTACATTCTTGATACTGCAAGCATTGTGGCGAAATTACGATATATGTACAATCGTGGGATGCTATAGGCTGCGTTTACCTAGGTGGCGGCAGACTTTGGCGCCGCTGGCCTGTCACCACTCCGTAGGCTCCCCGCGGCTGAAGAAGCCGCCGGTCGGGCCGTCCGCCGCGATGGACACAAGATCCGCGATCTCGCGAGCGGGCTCGGACGGATCGCGAGCAGCGTCCGCGCCGCCCATGTCGGTGCGCACCCAGCCCGGACACAGGCTGTTCACCTTCACATTACTGTTGCGGTCAAGCTCTGCGGCGAGGATGCGCGTGAAGCCGTTCAGCGCGAGTTTTGACATGCGATAGGAGGGATAGCCGCCGCCCATGTCCGAGATCGCGCCAAGCCCCGATGACACGTTCACGATGCGGCCATAGCCGCGGCTCTGCATGCCCGGCACGGCGAGTTGGCAAAGCCGGATCGCGCCGATGAGGTTCACATCGAGCGTGCGCCGGAGCTCCGCCTCGGGCAGTTCCAGCACAGGCGTTTTATGATCGAGCAGGATGCCGGCGTTGTTGATGAGGCCGTCGATGCGTCCGAATTCGCTCTGCGCGCGCTCGACGAAAGCCCGGCAGCTCTCGCCGTCGGCGACATCGAGCGGCAGCGCGCGCACGCCTTCGATCGCCGGCATTTTCGCCGGATCGCGCACGCCGGCGACGACTTTCGCGCCGCGCCGCGACAGCTCATGCGCCGTCGCAAGCCCAATGCCCCGGTTCGCGCCGGTAAGCAGGATGATCTTCCCCTTGGCGTCTTCAATCGGCAGCGGCATGGCTACACCTCGTTCTTCGCGCGTTTGCCGAACCCTAACACGCGCAAGCCGCGTTTGCTTCGCGCACGCCATCGAGCATCCAAGTTTTCCCGCATGCCGGCGGGCCAGGATCGGTGAAGGAAGCGCGGGAGAATCCGGCGCCGTCGCACCCTTGCAGTGTCGTCCATACAATCGAAGATGGCGCGCTTGTCAGCTTACGCGTCTATCGCGGCGCGCAAGACCGGCCCCAAACCTGTTCACGCCCGAGCCTTCGCATCTTGGCGGGGGGCGCCGAAGCCGCTACCTGTGAGCCATGTCCGATGAAACGATTCTCGCGCCCCCGCCCATCGAGCCGATCAAGCTGAAGGATGCGCTCGAAGAGCGCTACCTCGCCTACGCGCTCTCCACCATCATGCACCGCGCGCTGCCCGACGTGCGCGACGGGCTGAAGCCCGTGCACCGGCGCGTGCTTTTCGCGATGCGCCAGCTCCGGCTCGACCCCGGCACAGGCTTCAAGAAATGCGCGCGCGTCGTCGGCGACGTGATCGGCAAATATCATCCGCATGGCGACCAGTCCGTCTACGACGCGCTGGTGCGCCTCGCGCAGGGCTTCGCACAGCGTTATCCGCTGGTCGACGGCCAGGGCAATTTCGGCAATATCGACGGCGATAACGCGGCGGCCATGCGCTACACCGAGGCGCGGATGACGGCGGTTGCGGCGGCGCTGCTCGACGGCATCGACGAGGACACGGTCGATTTCCGCGAGACCTATGACGGCGAGGAGGAGGAGCCCATCGTCCTGCCGGCGAGCATCCCGAACCTGCTCGCGAACGGCTCCAGCGGCATCGCGGTCGGCATGGCGACCAGCATCCCGCCCCATAATTTGGACGAGGTCTGCGACGCCGCGCTGTACCTCATCCGGCATCCGCGCGCGAGCGTCGAGACGCTGTTGAGCTTTCTCAACGGGCCGGACTTCCCGACGGGCGGCATCCTTGTGGACGATCAGGCCGCGCTTGTCGAAGCCTACAGGACGGGGCGAGGCTCCTTCCGGTTGCGCGCGCGCTGGCATGTCGAGGACACGGGCCGCGGCACGTATCAGATCATCGTCACCGAAATCCCCTATGGCGTGCAGAAGTCGCGGCTCATCGAGAAAATGGCCGAGTTGCTGCAGGCCAAGAAGCTGCCGCTTCTCGCCGACGTGGACGACGAGTCCGCGGAGGACATCCGCATCGTGATCGAGCCGAAATCGCGCAATGTGGAGGCGGCGCTGCTCATGGAGCAGCTTTTCAAGCTGACCGAGCTTGAGGCGCGCATTCCGCTCAACATGACGGTGCTGGCGAAGGGTCAGGTTCCGCAGGTGCTGGGCTTGACCCAGGTGCTGCAGGAATGGCTTGACCATCGCAAGGTCGTGCTGCTGCGGCGCTCCGAGCACCGGCTGAAGCAGATCGAGCACCGGCTCGAAGTGCTCGACGGCCTGCTCGTCGCCTACCTCAATCTCGACGAGGTGATCCGCATCATCCGCAACGAGGACGAGCCCAAGCTCGTGATGATCGCGCGCTTCCGCCTGACCGACGTGCAAGCCGAGGCGATCCTCAACATGCGGCTCCGCTCGCTGCGCAAGCTCGAAGAGGTCGAGATCAAAACGGAGCACGGGCAGCTTTCAGAGGAGCGCAAGGCGCTCCAAGAGCTTCTTGGCGCCGACGACAAGCAATGGGACAGGATTTCGGCCGAGATCAGGGACGTGAAAAAGCGCTTCGGCAAGGGTACGCCGATCGGCAAGCGCAAGACCGAGTTCGCGGGGCTGCCCCTGATCGAAGCGTCGGTCGACGACGCGCTGATCGAGAAGGAGCCCGTTACCGTCGTGCTGTCGGAGAAGGGGTGGATTCGCGCGCTGAAGGGCCACGACGCGGATCTTTCCAAGCTCGTCTTCAAGACGGACGACACATTGAAATACGCGATCAAGGCGCAGACCACCGACAAGATCGTGCTGTTCGCCACCAACGGGAAATTCTACACGCTCGAATCCAATGAGCTGCCGGGCGGGCGCGGCCATGGCGAGCCGGTGCGTCTCATGATCGACCTCGACGAGGCCGACGAGCTGCTCGAAATCTTCGTCCACAAGCCGGGGCGCAAACTGCTCGTGGCCTCCAACGCCGGAAACGGCTTCATTGTGCCGGAAGAGGAAGTCGTCGCGCAGACGCGCAAGGGCAAGCAGATCTTGAACCTCGCCGAGGGCGAGCGCGCCGCGCTGTGCCGTCCGGCCGAAGGCGACACGGTTGCCGCGATCGGCGAGAACCGCCGGCTCCTGATCTTCCCGCTCGTCGAGCTGAACGAGATGACGCGCGGCCGCGGCGTGCGCCTGCAGAAGTATAAGGACGGCGGGCTTGCCGACGCCCAGGTCTTCGACGGCGCCTCGGGCCTGAAGGTGGGCGAAGCCTCTGGCCGCGTGAAGACGGTGACCGAGCTTGCCGACAATCGCGGCGCGCGCGCCCAGGCTGGCTCCCCGGCGCCGAAAAGCATTCCGAAAAACAATCGCTTCGGCTGGCTTGGCTTCGAGCGGGAGTAAATTCGTTTCAGGTTGCAACGCATTTTAGCCATGCTATTAAGAAATCTTATCAACGGGGCGGAATCGTGTAAAACTAGGGCGTGGCGGCATCCTGGGTGGGCGTTATCGGGGGGACATACTTGAAAAGGGTCCGGCTGGCTCTGGCGGTTGGCGTTTGCTGCGCAGTTTCTTGCGCGGACGCTGCGCGGGCGGCCGACATTGACCTGCCGCCCGACATTTTGCCATCAGCCTGGGTCGTGGACTTTGGCGGCTATGGCGTGCTCCGGCCGGTCTGGCTCGGCGCGAAGCAATATGAGCTCAGTTTTCGGCCGATCGTCGATGTCCGCGAGGCCGGCGACGTTGAGTGGCTGACGTTCCCCAACGATGCGATCACCTACACCCTCTATGATAACGCTAATCTCCGCGCTGGACCGGCCGTGTCGGTGTCTCTGCAAAGCAGGCTTCACGGAGAAGACATCGACCTGAGCCTCGGCAGGGCGGATGTAACGACGCAGGCCGGCGCATTTGTCGAGGCCTATCCCGAGGATTTTATCCGGGCGCGATTAGAGCTGCTCCAGGGCGTGAGTGGAAATCAGGGACTACTCCTCAATCTCTCCGCCGATTACATTTGGCGCCCGCGCACCGATTGGACGCTGACGTTCGGGCCGCGCGCCCAAATCGTCAACGACGAATATGCATCGACCTATTTCTCAACCCAGTACGCGCTGGCGCATGGCTCCGTTTATTCGCCGTTTCACGCGGAGGGCGGCCTTCTGACATCGGGAGCGGAGTTTACGGGCAAATACGATTTGACGAACCGGCTCTCGACCCGCTTCTTCCTGGATTACAATCAGTTGACTGGCGACGCCGCCGATAGCCCGCGCGTGAGCGTCAGGGGCGCCCCCGAGCAGGTGATTGTCGGGATCGGCGCGACGTATCGCTTTACCGTCGAACGCTAGGCGCGAACTCCTTTTCCACCGCCGCGAAGATTTGTCTGAATAAGGCATGCCGAATTGCAACTTCGAGTTGCAATAAAAGCGTTGATCAGAAAAAAAGGGGCAGCCGAAGAAGCCCGAGTCAGTCACCTTGCCGGCCAACAACGTCGCAGAGGAACTGACTATGGCAGGAATGCGGAAAGCCACGTGTGTAGCGCTCCTGGCGATGTCGGTTTCCTCCGCTCAGGCGGATGAATATCTCGGCGGCTATCCCCTCTCCTCCAAGGACGCCTCCGGCGATTATTGGATCGTCACGCTTGGCGGATATGGCGCAACCCAGCCCGATTTCCTCGGCGCCAGCAACTATACCGGCACGTTCCGGCCCATCATCGACATTCGTAGCGCCAGCGCCTGGGAGTGGCTCACGCTTCCAAACGACGCGATCGGGGTAACGCTTATCGAAGGCGGCAATTATCGCGCGGGCGTCGCGGGCGACTACCTGCTCGACCGGCAAGCGAAGCCGTACGGACTGCGCTCCATCGACTACACGCTCGAACTTGGCCCTTTCGCGGAGTACTACCCGGCTCCGTTCCTTCGCACGCGCGCCGAACTCTTGCAGGGCGCGACGGGCGCGGAAGGCTTCGCCGCCAACCTTTCCGCCGATCTCCTCCTAAGCCCCACGGCGCCGTGGCTGTTCACCGTTGGACCGCGGCTCAAGTTCGTCGACACGCAGTATCAATCCACCTTCTTCTCCGTAAACGGAGTAGAATCCGCGCTATCGGGCCTGCCCGTTTATCACGCCTCGGGCGGCCTGGGCCAAGCCGGCATAGACGCAACCGCCCGCTATTATGTGAACGAGCGCCTCTCGCTTCTGGCTTACGCTGAGTGGAACAGACTTGGGGGCGCCGCCGCGGATAGTCCCATCGTGAGATTCCACGGGTCCGAGGACCAATTCCAGGCCGGGATCGGCGCCTCCTACACGTTTCATTACTCACACTGAGACGCCTTCGGCGACCGTAGGCGCCGCCAGCGTTCCCTGTCGTTTTGCCCGGGAAACTTTACTGCGAAGGACAGCGTTCTTCTCCGCGGGGAGGAGGAAGCGCTCATGATCCGCGCAGGCATCGGCGGCTGGACGTACGACGAGTGGCGCGGCGTCTTCTATCCGCCGCATCTCCCGCAGGCCCGCGAGCTGGAGTTCGCCAGCCGGAAGCTGCCCACCATCGAAATCAACGGCACGTTTTATCGCACGCAAAAACCCGAAACCTTCCGGAAATGGGCCGGGGAGACGCCGGACGGCTTCATCTTCTCCGTAAAGGCGCCGCGCTATGCGGTGGGCAAGCGCGTCCTGGCCGAGGCCGGCCCTTCGATTGAGCGCTTCGCAGAAAGCGGAATCCACGAGTTGGGCGCCAAGCTCGGACCGATCCTATGGCAGTTCCCGCCCACGAAAAAGTTCGAGGAGGAGGACTTTGCGGCTTTCCTCGCGCTTCTGCCCCGCGAGGCGAAGGGGCTTGCGCTGCGCCATGCGCTCGAATTGAGGCACGAAAGCTTCAAGGTCCCGGAGGCGATCGACCTGGCCGCCAAAGCGGGCGCCGCCATCGTCTTCGCCGATTCCGAAGACTATCCGGCGATCGAGGCGCAGACTGCCGGCTTCGCCTACGCCCGGCTGATGCGGTCGCGCGATGAGGAAGCCGCTGGATATCCCCTGGACGAGCTTCGTCAATGGCTGGAGCGGGCGCAAGGCTGGGCGTCGGGCGGGCGCGATGTCTTCGTCTATTTCATCAACGGCGCCAAGATACGCGCCCCGGCCGCTGCTTCCGCATTTCTTGAGCAACTGAAAACAGAATGAGCGCAATCGCGAACCGCTGTGCGACTTGCGCTCAAATGCTCACGTTCATGGTGAACATAGCCTTCACGTGCTTGGCGCCGGGGACTTCGCCATAACAAACCGTTGCGCTTAAGGTTCAAAACTTCGGTTCGAGATGTAGGCCATGACTCTTCACATCATCGAGTATTTGGGGCTCGCTCTTGTTTTTACGGGCCTGATTTGCGGCTGCCTTATCCTTCGCCACCATTGAAAGCGAATCGCCGCGATGTCGAGGCGCCTTGCGAGTTCGGGCGGAACCCTATTTCAGGATCAAGCCGAGCTTGACGAGACGCGCGCGAACGCCGCCTTCCTGGCGGCCAAGCGCGGCGGCCATTGACTTCACCGTTTCTCCGCGCCCGAACCGGACTGAAATATCGGCGTCCTCCTCCGCGGTCCATTTCTTGTAGGCGTTGGCGACGGGCGGCGCCGTCAATTTTCCGGCCGCCCCGAGCCCGTTCAAATCGCGCAAATGAGCCTCACGAAGCGCTTCGGTCTTCGCGCCGCCCGAACGCGCGAGGCGCTCTGCCTCCTCTTCCGAGGCGCGCCGGAAGTCGGCGTCCTTTGCGAGCGCCTCCGGATGAACGCGAAGCGCGCGCTCGTTCCAGCCGAGAAGATGCAGCCCGCCCAGGGTTCGCACGCGCGACAAGGCCACGTAGCCCTGGCCATACTCGAACGCGTTCGACAAATCCATCACGGCGGCGTCCAGCGACATGCCCTGGCTTTTATGCACGGTGATCGCCCAGGCGAGCCGCAAGGGAACCTGCTCGATCCCCGCCTTCAAGGTCTCGTCCTCGGCGACCTTCCACTCCGCGCGCCTGGCCACGACCGTACAGCCGCCCTTGATAAGCACGGTAGGGTGGCCGTCGCCGGGATCGAAATCCGTTACGGCGCCCAGCGTGCCGTTGACGTAGCGGCCCTCGGGATCGTTCTTGGTGAACATCACGATGGCGCCGATCTTAAGATCGAGCCGCTCCGGCGAGAGGCAGCCGCGTTTCAGTCCGTCCGCGAGCAGCTTGTCGCCCACCGACGTCATGATGAAGCTGCGGGTTTCGCCCGGCAGTTTCACAAGCTCCGCCTGATTGATGCGGTCGACGTCCATGTTATGGGTGAAGAGCCGCGTCACACTTCTCGGCAAGCTGTCGATCTTGAGCTTGCGGCTGGAAAGAACGTCCCGATGTTCCGGGCCGAAGCGGTTGCCTCGAATGGCGGCCAGCAGCGAGGAAAATTCCGCGTCGTTCTGCCGGTGCTGCTCCGTCAGGTAGCAGATCGAGGGGTCGAGGTCGCGCCATGTGCGCGAGGCGTAAGCGAAGGGCGAGAGGTCGCCTTCGTCCTGGCTTTCGGTTTCGGCGCCCGCATGCTCCTCCCTGCGGATCACCGGCGGAAGCTGGAAGAAATCGCCGACGAAGACGGCCTGCAGGCCGCCGAAAGGATCGTCCGATTTGCGCACATATTGGCAGACCTGGCTCACGGCCGACAAGGTTTGGCCGGACAGCATCGACACCTCGTCGATGACGAGCACGCGCGTTTTCTTGATCCTGTCGGCGACGCGGCGGCTTTTGGCGATGGCGTCCATGTCGGAGCGCGAGACATGCGAGCGCGCGCCGATGCCGCTCCACGCATGCACCGTCATGCCGCCGAGCTGCGCCGCCGCGATGCCCGTCGACGCCGTCACCGCGACGGGCGCGCCCTCGCGGCGCAGATAGCTCACAAAGCGCGACGCCACATAGCTTTTGCCGCTCCCCGGTTCGCCCGTGAGAAACACGCTGGCGCCGGTTTTTAAAATCTGGAGAGCTTCGTCTTGCTTCATGAATGCAAAGGCCGTTCGCAGCAGCGAGCAGGGAGATCGCTCGGTTCGGCAGAATGACCATAGCAACGGGTCTGGCTCAAGCGCTGATACGCGCCCGCGAGCATCTCTCAACCGGGAAACGCCGCCATCCGCCTCAAATGCATGCCCGCCGCCGGGCCTCGCCTATCGGATTGAGCCCGCGACAAGCCAGCCGTTCGAACTCAGGACCGCGCCTTGTTCTGGCTGGGCTACGGGATAGGCCATGCCCTCTACACCCTTAGCTTGGCTTTCAAGCTTCTCGATCGCTTGCGCCAGATCGACCCACTCCGTGTGCATGACGTCGACGCTGCCGTCCTTGATCTCTTCCTTGGCGGGCTTCGCGGAAGCGACCCTGGTCCCGGTCATGGCCGCCGTTTCCGGCGTGCTCTTGAAGGCGTCCGCGCGGGCGATCAGCTCGGGGTCAGGCTGGTAATTCGTGTTCGACACCACATGGACGAACTTGTACCCCTCCTTCTCCAGCTCCGTCAGAATTCCGTCGAGCGCTTCCGCCGTCGGCTTCTTGATGTCGTGGAAGAGGATGATGCCTTTCCCGATCGGCTTCAGCCGGTTCAGCACGTTGCTTGTGATGCGAGAGACGCTGGCCCCCGGCTCCGTGTCGCCCGAAATGACGTCGACAGACCAGATGCTGATGTTGCGGCTGGCGAGATAGGCGACGGTTTCAGGGGTATCCCTCAAGCCTGGGAACCGAAAGAACGGCGCGATTGGCTTGCCGAGCGCCTGGCCAACGGCTGCGAAGCCCTTTTCGATCTCAAGCTTGGCGTCCTCCGGGCGCATCAGGTGGATGGCGCGCGGGTGCGACCAGGTATGCGAGCCGATCGTATGGCCCCTGCGGTCCACTTCCTGCAGGAGTTTCGGATTTTGCTGCGCCATGCGGCCGACGGAAAAGAACGTCGCCTTCACGCAATGCTTGTCCAGCGTGTCGAGAACGAGCTGGGTGTTCGCGCCGAGCGGCCCGTCGTCGAAGGTCAATACAACTTCATGATCGCGCAGACTGAGGGTGCGGCTTTGAGCCCTGTTCGAGGAGTTGTTCAACGCCGTCCCGTAGATGGGGCCGTTTGTCGAGTCCGCGGCCACTATTCTCGAAATGTGGCTGAGCTTCGGATTGTAGGCGCAATCGTTTTCCTCAGCCGCCAGTGCCTGGCCGGAGAGCGCCCCAACGAATATAAGCGCGAAAACGCCCCTCATCTTGCCTACCCGAGTTGGCCACATTTGCATCTAATATAGACCCGAAGCTGGTCCTTACGAAGGCGAAACAGGCGGCCCCATGAAGATTCGCCTGCCCTGTTGATTCAAGGCGACAGGCGCACGCCTCGCTAGGAGGACGGACCGAGTTTCTGAGTCAAATTCTCGAACTCGCGCCTTAAATTTTCGTTGCGAAATATTTGCTCGAAGCCCGGCTGATCGAGCCGCTGCATGGTTTCGAACGAGACGCGCGCCTCATCCATCAGAGCCTTCAGCTGAAAACTTGCCTCGACCGTTTCGTAAGTATTATCGGCGACCCTCAAATCGAAGAGAGTTTTATCCCTGGTCTGCGCCAAAAGCTTCCGCTGGTTCGCGAGGTAATCGCGATAGAACGATGAGACCTTGCGCGAAAGCTCCTGCGACTTCGCATTCGCCTCCAGCGCCGCGCGCTGATCGGGCCGGCTTGCGGACTGCAGCAGTTCGCGCGTCGCCGCCCCGGTTCTTTCGATATCAGCGGCGATGCCGTCCAAGCGAGCGAGATAGGTTTTATCTATTCTTTCAATGAGAAGATCCTGTGCGTGCACCAGCAGCGCAAAAAGCGCCGCATGCATCGCAAAATAGCGGCGCGCCGCCTTCAAATCCTCATTCGACTCCCTGACGAGCGTTCCAAGCCGCTGATCGGCTATCTTCGCGACCTCGAAAGCGGTCATGAGCTTCAACAAGTCGCCGCCAAGAACGCCGTCGAGCAGGAGGTCGAGCTGCCCCTGC
Organism: uncultured Alphaproteobacteria bacterium; assembly: GCA_963748525.1. Lineage (GTDB taxonomy): Bacteria > Pseudomonadota > Alphaproteobacteria > Rhizobiales > Rhodomicrobiaceae > Rhodomicrobium. Next base: position 5,034 of record CAVVJJ010000003.1, on the reverse strand, counting down.
GAAAGAACCACGCCAGCGGACGCCAGCGATGCGCCGATCTCAGCCCTGATCCGGCCGATGTCGGCCTCCCGGTTCTTGATGTCGGCCATCAAGGCTTCGATCGAGCTGTCGATCGAGTCCTGCGTTTCGGTGAGGAAGCCGGGAAGCAGGCCGGACTTCGGGGCTTCGAGCCGTCGCTCTCGCAGCGCCGCGATGCGTTCGCGGTCGTCGGCGATCCTGTCGCGGCTTTTTCGCATGTCAGCCTCAAGCTTCAGGATCGGCGCATCGGTAACGACGGCGAGCGCGCTGTCCAGAAGTTCGCGGACCGCCTTTTCGCGCTCCTCGCGCGTTTCCATCCAGACCGGCTCGAACAGGAACTTCTCGCGCGGGGGCAACGACTTTGCCCCGTCTCTTTCAGCGGCGGCGCGCTTCAGGATTTTGTCGATGCTGGCGAGCAGCGCCCGCGACTGCAAGCCTGTGGCGTCCGCGGCTGACGGCCGCGAGTCGGCCGTTGAGGGCTGATTACTGGGCTGGGCCTCCTCCGCGTGAGCAGGAACAATTTGCAAAGCAATCGTTAAGAATAGGAACAGCCAATGTCCCACGGCTTGCTTGCCTCTCATAATCGCGCTGGGCACATCTGAACGTCGTATTGCCAATTTCATTAATGTGGGACGGATTTTTTAGTTTCCAAATGAATTCAACATTGTATACTTTATCCTTGGGCGCCGTTAATTTGCCACGCCGGCAGCGGCAGCGCCCAAGGGTTGGGGCAATGAGCTTAAGCTTGGGTCGGCTTCTGCTCAATTTTAAGAAACTCTTAACATGGCGCCTGGGAAATCAGAACAACGCGCTTCGCGCGCGTCTAGGGGCGGGAAGCTTACTCCGCGTCGATCTTCTTTAGACGGTCCCCTTCAAAACTGGCCAAGGGTGACACAGACACGAAATTCATCTCGGTTCGGCGCCGGGGCTGTCGCGGGATTTGCCATCCTCGTCGCGCTCGCCTCGCCGGCCGCGGCGAACGCGCCGCCGTCCAAGTCGATGAAGGCGGCGATGACCGTGTATCTTCGAAGCGCGCCTTCGAGCCGCGCGCCCGCTGTGGCCCTGATACCTCGCAATGCGTTGATTGCTTCGGCCAGCCCCTGCACGGGAGCCTGGTGCGCCGTCGACTATAACGGCAAGCGCGGCTGGGTCTTCAAGGCGACCCTCGTCGAAGCGGCGCCAAAGCCGGCGCGCGCGCCCGTTCTGCCGGAGAAGCCCGCGCTCGAAGCCTCATTGAAATTGTCTCCCGCCGCCGCGGAAGCTTCCCCGCAAGCGCCGGCGGAGGTCCCCGGCGTTTCCTATAGCCTGATTGGGCTTAGCGCCAACGGCTTCCTCCCCATGAGAGAAGGACCGCTCGAAAGCGCGCGCATCGTCGGCGTCCTGTCTTCGTCGGCGAGCGGCATCGCGGACTTGAAGACGAGCGTGCGTCAATGGCGCCTTATCGAGCACAATGGCGTCAAGGGCTACGTTCACAGCCGTTTTCTGGCCCGCTTGGCCGACGCCCCGGCTCAGCGTTACCGCGTCGAGGGACCGGCGAGCCTGAAGGTCTTCGACTTCGGCGGCGCGGGCGCCGATATGGTCGGCGAAATTCCTTTTTACGCCGGTGGGATCGTGCCGATCGGCGAGTGCAACGCCCAGTGGTGCCACATCCGCTATCTTGGCCTCGTCGGCTTTGTAGATACGCGCGGCCTGCATCCCGAGGCTGAGCCCGAGGGCTAGCAGCGGCCAAGCTCCAAGCATCGGCAAACCCTATGGAGCGCTTGATTTTGCTTGCAGCGAAAGCGAGACGGTTCTAACGAAGAAGAACCCGGCGGCGTCAGTCGAGGCGGCGTTAAACCGTGAGCTAGAGCTTTCCGCGTTATGGCCACAGACCAGTTTCTCGTTTCCGATCAGGCGGCCACTCTCGACGATAGCAGGCTCAAGGAGCAAAAGGAAAAGGCGCGGCGCTTCCGAAAACGCTTGCAGGCTCGGGACGCTTTCATTCTCCCAGAAATTTGGGACGTCGCGTCCGCGCGCGTCATGGCGGACGCCGGTTTCGACCTGATCGGCATTTCCTCGATTTCGCTTGCCTGGGCTCAGGGCGTGAAGCAACAGGAGCGCCTTGCGCTTGATGAGCTTGTGGCCGCGACCGAGAAGATCACGCGCAATTTCGCCGTCCCCGTGAATGCAGACCTGGAAGGCATCGTGGGACGCTCGGCTGAGGAGATCGGCCGCGCGGTCGAGTCCGTTGCGTCGGCGGGCTGCATCGGCGTGGTCATCGGCGACGGCGGGCGAGGCGGGGCGCATGGCATCGCCCCGGTGCAAGACATGACGGCGGCTATCCGCGCCGCCAAAGCCGCCTGCCTTGAAGCGAAAGTCCCGGCTGTCATCACCGCGCGGACCGAGGCGTTCCTGCTTGACCCGCCGCCGCACTCGCCCTTCGAGACGGCCGTGCGGCGGGCCGAAGCCTATTTCGCCGCGGGCGCCGATTGCATTTCCGTGCCGGGCGCCCAGCACGTTCAGATCATTGAGCGCCTTGCGGGACAGATCGATGGGCCGCTTTGCGTCACGGTGGGGCTGACGCCCGCGCCCGACCTTAAGGCTCTGGGCGCGGCCGGCGCGTCCTGTGTGGCGCTCGGCTCTGCGCTCATGCGCTCGCTGCTTGGAATGCTGCGCTACAAGACGGAGGAACTGCTGGCGTTCGGCCGGTTCGACAACCTCGACAAGGCCATCCCCGTGGAGGCGCTCAATAATCTCTTGCGCTAGAACAGCGCGAACGGGATACGGCCAGCCGCCATGTTCTACGCGTCAAAGATTCTGTGGGCATTCGCGCAACCTTCCGCGCTGGTCGCCATCCTGCTCGCCGGCGGGCTGATCCTCTTGGCCAGCGCGAGGCGCTTGGCTTTACGCCTCATCGTCGCCGGCGCCTCCCTCTATATTGTCATGGGCTATTCGCCGCTGGCCAATTGGCTGCTGATCCCGCTGGAACACCGCTATCCGCCAAGTTCGTCCGAGGAACTCGCCGGCGCGGCGGGGATCATCGTTCTCGGCGGCGCAATGACCGGCGCTCTGCGCGCGGGCGATGGCCGCCCCGTCCTCAACGACTCGGCCGATCGCATGATTGAAGCGGTTCGGCTCGCCCGCCAGAACCCCGAGACGCCGGTGATCTTTTCCGGTGGCAAGGGCGACGTCTTCGACTTTGGCGACAAGCAAACCGAGGCGGAATGCGCCCGGCGCTTCTTCGAAGGCTTCGATATAAGACCTCCGCGCCTCAAGCTTGAGGATCGCTCGCGCAACACCCTTGAGAATGCGGCGTTTACGGCCAAGCTGCTGCAGCCGCGGCCGGACCAGCGCTGGGCGCTTGTCACTTCGGCCTTTCACATGCCGAGGGCGCGCGCGCTTTTCGAAGCGCAAGGGTTCCGCATCCTGCCCGCGCCGGCCGACTTCCGCACGAGCGGTCCCGGCGACCGGCGGCAGATTTTCCGAAAGCCCTCGGATGGGCTCTGGCGGATGGACATCGCCGCAAAGGAATGGGTCGGGCTTTTCGTATCCTGGCTTCGCGGCGACATCGCCTGGCCGGCCGCGCGCTGAGCCGCGCCGCCAGCCGATCCGCGCTAATGCTTGGAAAGCGTCGCCAGCGTGGATTGCTCCGTTCGATCGACCCATTCGCGATCGATTTGAGAATTCTTGCCCTCTTTGGCGAGAAGCGTGCTCGAACCCGCCTTCGCCGAGGTCAGCTTCACGAGAAAGCCGTTCGGCATGCGCACGAGGGCATACTCAATATAGAACGATCGCGCCCCCGCATCGCAGGACGCGAACACCTTCCTGATTTCGACGCCGTTCACATACCGGGGCGCGCGCTTCCCGTTGGCGAATTCGCCCTTGCACCTTATGGTGTCGGCGGCGGTGATTTCCCCGATATAGCGGTCGAGATCCACCGATCCTGCTTTCTCAACGGCTGAGAGCGAACCGAACGCGCCATCGCCGAACTGCCAGGTCAGCGCGCTGGGCGTTTTGTCGTCGGCTTCATTGGGCAGGAACCGATAGTCCGCAAACCCGGCGTTCTCCAGAATCTCGGTCGCGTAGGGAAGGAGTTGTTCCCGCGCCACGATTTGCGGCTCTTCGCCATCCGCTTTCGCCTTGCGATCCTCAAGCCGCGATTGGTCCTTCGTCGTTCCGGCGCCGAACGGGCCCGCGTTTCCGCCCGCGACGCAGCGGCGAAGCTCGGCTATCGCGTTCGCGCTTCCCTTGAGACTGAACGCGGCGTCCCCATAGGCCGAAAGCACGCGCAAGCTGTTTCCGCGCCGGAGGCTTTCCAGCGTTTCTTCCGAAAAAGGCACATCGATCCTGAGAAGCTGGCCGCCGCTTTCCGGGACGCCTTGCCCGGTATGGATCATTTTGTCGTCGGCGTAGAGCGCGTATGCGACCGGAGCGCTCGAAAAACCCTCCGGCCTGACAAACAGGAGCGTCCATCCGCCATCGGCTTTGAGCACGATGGACAGGCTGAGGCCGCTCTCATAGCGCGTGCTCATCGAACACAAGGCGACGGCGCCGTTGTCGTCGCGATAATAGGCCGTGCCTTCCCAGCCGCCTGACTGAAACGCTTTCACATGAGCGGCGCTGGCCCAGCCGGACGAAGCGGCGAAGATCGCAATGGCCAAGGCAAGGCGACGCATAACACCCTCACAACAACGCGCAATACAACAGCCTGCAAACGCGGCGGGCGCATTGCGATTTTCTTGTTGTGGGCCTGCCGCCCGTGCTGCGCTTTAGCCTGAAAAGCGCACGCACCATTTATAATGATATCAAAAAACTGTTATAATTTAAAATTGTTTTTTATTGTTGCGTAGAAGGCACATAGCAAAAATGGCCCATGAAGCCCTGGTTCCCGAGTTCTTCACTGCCAGCACGCCTCGCTGCTGCGCCGAGGCCTATGAGGGGCTTGCATCGGGGAGAAGTTTGCGCAATAAGTCTACGGCTCGTGGCGGCCAGCCGCCTGCGAGCAGAGCGGGCGTAGCTCAGGGGTAGAGCATAACC
>CAVVJJ010000002.1:0-168456 GCA_963748525.1 uncultured Alphaproteobacteria bacterium | reverse complement strand
GCTGGCGGAGAGGGAGGGATTCGAACCCTCGGTACGGTTACCCGTACTCCGGTTTTCGAGACCGGCCTATTCAACCACTCTAGCACCTCTCCAAACCTAGAAGCCTGCTTGACAGGGGATATACTCAGGCTCCGGCCGCCCAGCGTTTTCCGCGGGCATGCGGGAACAGATAGCAAACGGCAAAGGTTCGCGCAACGGCTAGAACGTCCGCGGTCGCCCTCCAGGATGCAGGCTAGATGGGCGCAGGCCTGCGATTTGCTTCGCCCCGCGGGCTGGAGGCGGCGCCAAGTGAGAGAAGACTTCGCCGGGCGTCATGCCGCCGTGCGGGAGAAAGGCGCGCCGCAGGAAAAAGCTCCCGCCCCGCATATGCATGTCTTGAGGCGCATTGCCTTAGTGGGCGAGGGTGCGCTAATTCTTTTCAATGTCGCGCAATTCTTTCCTTGGCCTGTTCGGCGTCTTCGGGCGATCCGAGGACCTGCGCGCCCTTGAAGGCGCGCTTCGCGCATGCGACCTGCATCCCGCGCTCGTTCCCGACGCCGTCAAACTCGCGGTTCTGGGCGTCTTGAAGGATGCCAGGGGCGAAGACCCGACGGCGGCGGACTATGCCGAAACAGCGGCCCTTCTCGCCTATTGCGCGCTCGGCCGGGAAGCGTTCCTCTCGGCAAACGGAACCGTGGCGGCAGGCGCGGTCGAGCGCCGGATCGATGCGGCTCTCGAAGCAGGCGACGGCCTTGACGCGCGGCTTATTCTGCTCGCCCTGCACGCGGCCCTCATCCATCCCGCCCTGAAGGAGACCTACCAATTCGCGAGCGAATGAGCCGCGGCCGCGCGGAAACGCGCTCGCCCCAATGTCGTCGCGGAAGCAGCTTGCGGCTATCCGCGATCTTGTCGGATTAGCACTTATACAGCTCCGGCCTGCATGGCCCCTCCACTGCCGCCGCTTCGACCCGAAGACCTCGCTCGAAGAAACGATGCAAGCCGTGACCGAGGCAGCGAACGCCGGTAAAGCGCGCGCCATCGGCTTCTCGGATCTCGACACGAAAGTCCTTCCGACGGGTCAGAGAACGGGCGAACAGGCTCGGCGGCGCGGCGATCCTGTCGAGGCCGATGCGCCGGAGGTTGAGCCTGCCGATACTGCGGGCTGCAAGTCAGCGCTTGCGCACGAACACCGTGCCGGCGGAATAGCCCGCGCCAAAACTGCAGATCAGCCCGACATCGCCCGGCGCGAGGTCGGCCGAACGCTTGTGGAAGGCGATGATCGAACCCGCCGACGAGGTGTTAGCGTATTCGTCGAGGATGATGACGTTTTCTTCGGGGGCCGGATGACGCCCCAGCACGCGAAAGCCGATCAGATCGTTCATGTTGATGTTGGCCTGATGCAGCCAGAGCCGCTTCAGCCCATGCGGATCGAGGCCGAGGTCCGCCGCATGATCGAGGATCATCTCCGAGACCATGGGCACCACCTCCTTGAAAACCTTGCGGCCCTGCTGGACGAACAGCTTGTCGGGCAGGTCGCGGCCCTCGGGAGCGGCGCGGTTCAGGAAGCCGGAATTGTTGCGGATATTGTTCGAGTAATGCGTGAGAAGGCGCGTCCCCAGAATATCCCAGCCGCCGTCCGCCTCGTCTGCCCGCTCGACGATCGTGGCGGTCGCCACGTCGCCGAAGATGAAGTGGCTGTCGCGATCGCGGAAATTCAGATGGCCCGAGCAGATCTCGGGGTTCACGATCAGCGCCGCGTCCACGGAGCCGGCCGCGACATAATCCGCCGCCGTCTTGATGCCGAAGGTCGCCGACGAGCACGCCACGTTCATGTCGAAGGCGAATCCGCCAAGCCCCAGCGCCGCCTGCACCTCGATGGCCATGGCGGGATAGGCGCGCTGCATATTGGACGCCGCGCACAGCACAGCCCCGATGCGCTTCTTCGGCTTGCCCCAGCGTTCAAGCGCATCGCGCGCGGCCTCCACCGCGATCTCCGCCAGGATCGAAAGCTGTTCGTTTGGCCGCTCCGCAATGACCGGCCGCATGACGGCGGGGTCGAGGATTCCGGACTTATCCACGACGAAGCGCGACTTGATGCCCGACGCCTTCTCGATGAACTCCGGCGACGATGGCAGAAGAGCCTCCATCCGCCCTTCGGCTATGCCTGCGGCGTTCTCGGCATTGAAGCGCGCGGCGTAAGCGTTGAAGGCTTCGACGAGTTCGGCGTTCGAGATGCTTTGAGGCGGCGTGTAGAGGCCGGTCGCTGCGATGACGGAAGGGCGCACGGAATGCTCCGTTAGGGTAGGACGGTGTGGCCGGCCGAAAACTCCCGGCGGCCTTCATCAGTTTTTTCCCTATTTGCGCCGCATGTCTAGCGATGCTTCCAAGCAAGCCTTGGCTGAACGTCGCCCTTTTCGCTCAACTGCGCGAAATTTGTTTGCGGTCGCGGAAGCCCAGCGCCTTTGAGAGCGCGGCTCGAAGGGCGCGTTAAGCCCTGCTCCGCGGCGCCTAAGGATGGCTCAGCCTTCGCCAATGGCTTTGTAAAAATTTCTGCTCTCTGACATTATCGCTCCCCGACGACGCACTTATCCCGAGGGGAAGCGCCCATGTTCGAACGGTTCGCGCGCGGCTGGGGCATCGCGAAAGCTGCCTGGGCCGTTCTTCGGCTGCATCCCAAGCTCATTCTGCTTCCGCTGCTGTCCGGCGCCGCGCTGCTGTCAGTGTTTGCTCTTACGGGGGGCTCGGTTCTCAGGAGCCTGCAGGAGTTGGCGCCCGGCCCCCATCAGGCCCCGCCGCTCGTTTATGCGCTCCTGTTCGCGCTCTTTTTCGCCTTCTCGCTCATCATGACATTTTTCAACGCCGCGCTGGTCTACTGCTCATTGCAGTCCTTCGCGGGAAGAGAGCCTTCCCTTTCGGCGGGAGTGGATGCGGCGTTGGGGCGATTTCGCCAAATCGTTCTGTGGGCTTTGTTCGCGACGACCGTTGGCGTCATCCTGCAAATGCTGCGGCAGGTTTTCTTGAGAGACCGGCTTGGATTGCTCGGCAGCCTGATCGGCGGCGCTGCCGGCGTGGGGTGGGCGGCGGCGACCTTCTTTGTCGTGCCGGTGTTGGTCGTCGATGGGGTTGGCCCCATCGAGGCTATCAAACGCTCCATCGCCATCATCCGCCGCACCTGGGGCGAAGCCGTTGGCGGCGAGGGCGGGCTCGGTCTGGTCGCCTTCCTGTTCTGGCTGCCCGCGGTGCTCACGATCGGCCTTATTTTGAGGACCGGGGCGGCCGCGAACTTAGCGATTGCGATCGGGGCAGGTTGCTACATCCTTTGCATCGCCGTCGTGTTCTCGACGCTTGTCTCGCTGTTCCGCACCGGGGCTTATATCTACGCCATGACGGGCAAAGCGCCGACGTCGTTCGACGCCGATCTGTTCAAGACAGCGTTCCGCGACACGCACTGACGGCGGCTGAAGAGCCTTGGCTGCGCGTCCGCTTCTCATGAAGCTGAAACCGCCCATAAAAAAACCCCGCCTGGATCGGCGGGGTGTTTCTTAACGAGCGCGCATGGCGGGTCTACGACACCGCGGAAAGCTCGCGCAGGCTGTCGTCGTCCGCGCCGAACAGCAGCCTCACATCCATGTAGCGGATGCGGCCGGCGACCTTCGCCTTCTGCACGCCGAGATCGCTGAACTTGCGCGTGAAGATCGGCAGGCCGAGCGGCTGCTTGCCCTTGGCTTCGCACCACTGGCAATAGTCGTCGTAGAGCGCGAGCGCGGTGACGCTCGACCCGTTCTCGCGGCCGACGCGCTCGTCGCAATAAAGCTCGACGTCCGTTTTCGGCTGCGCGGGCTTCAGCTCAGGATCGAACGAGTTCGGCAGCGCGGGCAGCATGGGCACGGGCGCAAAGGCGGGTACGGGCGCGGCCACGCGGACGGGCTCGGGAAGGCCCTTCACATCGAAGATGCGCCAGTAGGAGAAGGCGGTGTAGAAGCCGAGGCTCGCGCCGAGTTCGACGAGCAACGCGATCAGCACCGTGAGGCTCGTCTGCACCTCCTCGGTGCTCCGGCCGGTAAGGCTGGCGAGCATCTGGCTTTGCGGATCGGTCGAACGCGCGCCGGCTTCCATGGACAGATCGCCAAGGCGCGCGCTGAGCTGGGCCACCTTCGTTTCGAGCTTCTCCGCCTGTTCGGCGACGGCCAGTTCCGCCTTGAGCTTAAAAAACCCTTCGCAATAGGTCATGCTCTTTGAGGCCGTGGCGTTCGCGCATTCGCCGCTCGAAAGCCAGCGGCCGTTCTGCTTGAAGGCTTCGATCTCGCCGTTCACGGTGCCCACGGGCCGGTGAGACGGCAAGGTTTTCAGCGCATCGCGCGAACGATCGAGGTCGGCGCGCAGATCGGCGTGCGTCTCGACCTTGAGCAGGCGAAGACCTGTGATGTCGGCGCGATTGAGCGCCGCGAAGCCGAGCGAGGAACTGAGCGAGTAGGAGAAGCAGACAGCGAACAGAAGCGCCCCCCCGAGCGCTTGGCTGTAGCTCCTGTTTCTGAGCGCAGCAAAGATGAAGAAAGGCAGAAGCGCCTTGAAGCAATCCGCGGCCGCGCTTGCGCCGCCATAAAGCTGCGATTCGAATTCGGATTTACCGAGCGTATACCCGAATCGCCAGTTCATCGCGGCGGAAACGAGAAGAAGAACCGCCGCCGCGGTTACGCCCGCGATACCAAGAACGTGTCTCATCATAGCCCCCATTGGAAGCGCCGCGTCGACGGCGCCATATGCCGGGGGCAAGTTTTGTAGTTTGCAAACGCAAGACCCAATGCGCGCCCGCCAGTGGCAGGTTGGCGCGCAGCAAAAAAACAAATCAAATTCGCTTGACACGCGCGGGCTGGAATCCCTTCCGCAGACTGCGCCCCACCGCTGACGCGCAATCTTTCCCTACGCGATTCAAACGCTTATCACGCCCCCGAAGAACAGCATGAGTGATTCGGCTCTTGTTAAGCGAGCATTAATTTATCTCCACAAGATGTAGTGGATCGGTTATAAGGGAATGCCATGATGTTGATTTGCAAGGGTGGCGTAAATTGCGCTGCAAAAAAATGAATCGGGCTTGTTTTTGGCCGCATCGCCTGCGAAGATCTCAACTCTGCGATAAGGCCTGTTAGATCGGGCGGCATATTTGGGCGTCGGTTCGGGTGGCATGTAACGGTCTCGTTGGAGCTTGCAATGCGCTCATTAGGTCTCGGTCTTTGCACTATCGCAGCTGTATTCTCGCTGCGCCCCCTATCGGATTACTTTCGAGAGCCTGAAACTCCATTTTTGGGGAGCGTCTTGATGGAGGCGCCGCGCCGCTCCGCGCATGGGGACGCCCAACCATTCCTCCCCCCGCGAGTCGCCGCGACCGCAAGCGCCCTCCACTCAGCCATCGCGATGAAGCCCGCGGAAGGAACCCGCGGCGGCGCGAGTGCGCCGGATGCGGAACGCGACGACGCATTGATCGTCGCCATCGAGATCGAGCTGACGAGGCTCGGCTTATATGACGACATCCTCACGCCGGCTTGGAGCGAAAACGTGCGCAAGGCCGTTTGGAGATTCACGGGGCTCAAGGATTCGGCGCCGTCTCCGAGGCTTCTGGCAGCTCTGCGCACGGCGAAGCCTGAGGTTCCGCGGGGCGCCGCGCCGCAGCAGGCATCGATTGGAAAGTCCCAGCAGAAACTCGCCGCAGCGGCGCCGGAGAGCGTTGCAAGCGAAGGCTATCTCCCTCCGTGGGAGGAGTTGCGAGCGAAAGAAGCCCAAGCGATGCAGGCGGACGTCTTGACGCCGCCCGAAAATCCACGCGCTCGCGCTCATAATCGTCAGCGGGCAGCGGCGGCCCGGCTGGCGAGCGCCAGGAGATTTTCGGCGAAAAGGCGTTTATTTGCTAACGCCAACTTCTCCTGGCCGGACCTTTAGCCCTTGAAGTGCTTGAGAAGCACTTCCTTGGCCTCATTCACCTGGGCGGCGAGATAGGTCGAGCCGCCTTGATCCGGGTGAAACCGCTTCATGAGGTTGCGATGGGCGGTAAGCACGTCGTTTCGCGTCGCCTGGCGGTCCAGGCCGAGGACCATATAGGCCTCGTCGAGTGTCAAGGCGCGCGAAGACCTCGCCCCTCGGGACCGGGTATCCGAGCCCGCGCCGCTCCACCCGGGCGAGGTGCGATCGAGATAAGCTTCGAATAGTTGCGCGCCTTGCGGATCGTTCGCATGCAATTCCGCGAGGAGTTCGGTCTGTTCGGCCCGCCCGAGCCCGGACAGAGGCCGGCCTTCGAACCGCCCCCGCAGCACCCGCCCCGTTACGGCGCCCGTCGCATGATCGAGGGCCATCTCAAGATAGAGAGAGCGCACCGCCGAATTGCCGGCGCCCGCCTTGTCGCGCCTGCCCGCGTACCAGCGGGATGTAACGGAGTAGGCCAGCATCCCCGCCATGATCGCGAGGCCGATATTTCGCGTCACCACAAGCGCCACGCCCGCAGCCAGCAACGCCCCGCCGCTCTGCCGGATCGCGGATGTGAGCCGGCTCACTTCGGTCTTGGTCAGCCACCCCAGGAAATAGAGGATGAGGCCCAACAGCAGCAGCGATATGAAAAGCGGTAGAATCGCAGCCTCCCCCGCGCTAAAGCCGCGAGTGTCCCGTCTCCGAATTGCCGCCCAGCTTGCAGCACGCTCGCACGGCAATTCGGGACATAAGGGACACTAGCAAAAACAATACTCTAGTGTGGCTTATGTCTCGCAATCGCGTATGAGAGCGCGCCGCAAAGGGTGCAGGCAATTGCGAGACGCCACACTAGGGCTTCGACATCTGTTCGAGCAGCAAGGTAGGCCCCGCGCGGCCTTTTGCAAAGTCTTGAAGCGCCGCGCGCCCGCCGGCGGCGTAGACGGCGACGGCTTCGAGCAGCTCGCGCAACTGCGCCGCGGAGCCTGGGCCGAACCGGCAGGTTGCGCCGCGCGTCAGCCGCGCGATTTCGCGGAAGGCCGCCAGCGCGGCTGCGTCGTTGCCTTCCTGGAACAGGAAAACCGGGATGGACAAGAGGCCGAGCTTCCCTGCGAGGTTCGCAAGCTCGTCCACGTTCTCCTCCATCGCGTCGCCGACATAGACGAGCGCGCTCACCTTGCCCTGTCCGGCCTCGTCAAGGGCATGCTTCAAAACCTTGCGAATCTGAGTGTAGCCGCCCCGGCATTCCACCGCCGTCATGAGCCGGGCGAGTGCGCCTGCGTCGCCGACCCAGCGGCTGGCCCGGCACTCGTCGAAGCCGCGAAAAAAGACGAGCTTCACGTCGAGGCCGCCAACCGCCTTCACGGCGTTGAACATTTCGGCCTGCACCTGAAGCGCCATATCCCAGGTCGGCTGGCGGCTCATGGTGGCATCCATGGCGAAAATCAGCCGGCCGTTGCCGGGGGCGGCGGAGGACGGCGCGGATCGCACATGGGCGAGGAAAGCGTCGATCTCGTCGCGGCTCAATTCCTGCGGCGCGATTTCCCGATCTTTGGGCGGGTTGGGCTTAGGCGGCTGCGCCATGGCGTCTCCGAGACTGTTTCGTCCCATATATGGGCGCGATTTAAGAAGATGGCAGGCCTCGCCGCCCTTGCCAGAACGGCTGTCGCGGCAGGGAAAGTCTCGGATCCGTGTAAGCATATAAATTAAAGTTTCTTTGACGGAGTTTTCTTGCCGCTTAAGCCGTGATACAAAAGTAGGTGTCTTAACTTTTGAAGCCGCCCTGAAATGTGAAAGTGCGGCGGCGTGCGCCACTGAAATGGTAAATTCAGCAATCGAGCGTTTCATAGAGGCGGCGAACGACGCCAAGTCCGCACAGGAAGTATCCAAGCTCTTCGGGGACGCGCTCGAAGACTATGGATATGATCGGTTTTGTTACAGCCTGATTACGGATCATCCCTCCCTTGGCTTGGATGCGGGCCATGGCGTTGTCCAAAACTATCCCGATGATTGGATGGCCCATTACAAGGCGAACAATTATGAGAAGAAGGATCCCGTGCCTCGCTATGGTTTCAATGCCGTGCGGCCGTTCACATGGGATTCGCTCGAGCAGACCCGCGAATTGAAACCGGAAGAAAAGAAAGTCATGAACGAGGCCCGGGATGCCCGGCTTCTGAACGGCGTCGCCATCCCCATTTGCGGGACGGGCGGCGAACTGGCGGGCGTGGGAATAGCGAGCAGCGCCGGCAGGACCCGTATCGATGCAAAGCTGCTGGGCAAACTGCACGCTCTCGCGATGCAGTTTCATCTCGTTTACACGGAGCTGGAAGTGAGGGAGCGCCCCTCCCAGTCCGCCGGCGCCGTTCAACTCACAAGCCGGGAAAAAGAAATCCTGCAGTGGGCCGCGGAAGGAAAAAGCGACTCCGTCATAGCCGAAATCATTGGCGTATCCCACGCGACCATTCGTTTTCATATGAACAACATTTTCAAGAAGCTGGACGCCAACGAGCGCACCCTGGCCACAGTCAAGGCCATTCGCCGAGGCCTGATCCTTCCCTCCTTCGTTGGATAGGCGCCTATCAAGGTTGATAGCTGATAGAAAGCTGCAAAAACGCGTCTACTACCTCGGTAACTTGCGTGCATCGAGGTGGGCGAATGTTGGATTGTGTATCGATCAGCACCAATCACTTATTCTTTGGCAACCCGATTTATGAGCAGCATCGGCTCCGGCACGAATGCATCGTGCAGCGCCAATCCTGGAACGTTCCGACGATCCGGAACATGGAATACGACCAGTACGACAATCCGGCGGCCCAGTATCTCGTCTGGCGGGACCGGGCGGGCAAGGCGCGCGGCTCGTCGCGCCTCTATCCCACCGACCGGCCCTACATGCTGCAGGAGGTTTTCCCCCATCTTGTTACGAAGATCCCGTTGCCCAGGAGCGAGGAGGTTTGGGAAGGCAGCCGCTTCTGCGTGGACGCCAGCCTGACGCCCCAGATGCGCCAGCGCATCATCCAGGAACTCATCATCGGCTACCTTGAATTCGGGCTTGCACAAGGGATCAAGAACATCATCGGCGTGATGTTCCCCGCCTACTGCCGGAACATTTTCATCAAAAACGGCTGGGATGTCGAATGGCTTGGCGACTCCGCAAGGAGCACGGAAGGCCACAAAATCATAGCCGGATCGCTCACGATCTCGAAGGGGGTGCTTCAGAAGGTGAGGCAGACGACCGGCATCTACGAACCCGTTCTCAATTACGGCGAAGAAACTCGAATTTTGCGGGCTGCCTGATGCCAACCAATGCGAACTTCATAGACGCGCCCATGGACGACAAGAACGTCGAGGGCATCCTGGCGGCCGTGCGTTACCTCTCGCGCGAAGCGGAGGGCGCCGGCCTCCGGGAACTCGCCAAGGCTTTGGAAGAAGCGGAGTTGAATTGCGACCGGCGCGCGGCGGCCGCCGAACCCGGCTGCCAAGCGTAACCATGCCGGTTCGAGAAGAAATATTTATAACTGCAGGACAGGACAATGACATTGCGAAGTGACTCTGACGCGCCTCCCGACGAGGAATTCGAGCCTTGCCCGCGCGGGCCGAAGCCTCCGCTTACCGAGCGGGTCGCCGATGCGTTGCAGTCGCACGTCATCAGTGCGTTCGAGACAGCGATCGACCAGGGCATGCATCCGACGGAAGCGCTGGGCGTCATCCTATCCTGGATGTCCGGTGAAATGGCGCGCATCCAGCCGGGCAAGCGGCCCGCCCGGTAGCGCCGCGCCTGCGGAAAGCCGTTGCGCGACGGGCGCCGGGGCGACTCGGCGCTCGACGTTTGCGTTTGGCTCGATGCGGCGCGAGAAACGGCGCCATGAAGAACGGCGCCGCTTGGCCAATCGGCGGAAAAGAAATCGGAAAAAAAGCCGTCGCCGGCCAGCGCGAAAATGCTCATATCCGCCCCGCCGAAATATTTCATCAAGACTGATACAGATAAATAGTCGGGATGACGGCCGTTTCGCGACGGCGGCGCGTCCGCAATCGCGCGAGCCCCGAAATCGCGTTTACGCCCCGCTAACGCATTCCGAAAGAGCTAACCACGGAGTTTTTGTAACTTAACCTTGAATACGAGCGAGGCAAAGCAATTTTCGAAAAGCAGCGCGCGCGGCGACGCCCGTCACTCAAGGCTTCGCAAGAGATAATCATATATATAGTTTTTGCATTATTTTGCGAAACGAACCCAATTTTTCAGACGATTTTAAGCAACGCATCCCGCGCGCAATGCAGCAGCCCTGCTCGCACCGCGAGAAAAACATACGCCCGCGCCCCCGCCCGCGTTACCCTTAAGGCGTGAGCCGGGCGCGCAACCATAGGAGGAGCCATGATCGACATCGGGCCGGGACATTATATGGAGGATCTGTCCGTCGGCATGGAGGCCAGCCTCGCCCACACGGTCACGGCGGAGGACATCGACGCTTTCGCGCGCATCTCGGGCGACTTCAATCCCATCCACCTCGACGAAGCCTACGCCGCCGTCACCTCCTTCAAGCGGCCCATCGCGCACGGCATCCTCACCGCCGCCTACATCTCGGCGCTGCTCGGCATGAAACTGCCGGGGCCGGGCTGCATCTACGTCTCGCAAACGCTCGCCTTCACGGCGCCGGTGTATATTGGCGCGGAAGTGATCACAACCGTGAAGATTACAGACTTGATCCCGGAGAGAAGACGCGCGATTTTCTCGTGTGTCTGCAAAGTCGGCGACAAGACCGTGCTCGAAGGCGAAGCCGTGATCATGGTTCCGTCGCGCGCGCGAATGACATAAGCGAGGTGGAATGGACGTTGTCGATGGCTGGCAGGACGTGCCGGGGCGGCTGAAAGGCGGGTCGCTTGCAATCGGCACATTCGACGGCGTTCATCGCGGCCACCGCGCCGTGCTTGACGCGGCCAAGGCGAAGGCTGCGGAGGGCGGGCTGCCGGTTGGGGCCATGATCTTCGAGCCCTATCCGCGGAAATACTTCCAGCCGCAAAAGCCGTTCTTCCGGCTCACGCCGCTGCCCCGAAAGCTGCAGTTGCTGTCGGATTGCGGGTGCGATTTCACGGCGGTCATCCCGTTCGACAAGACGATCGCCGAACTGCCCGCCGCCGCTTTCGTCCGGCAGGTTCTGGCGGAGGGCTACGCGATCCGGCACGCGAGCGTGGGCTACAACTTCTACTTCGGCAAAGATCGCGGCGGAAACCCGCGCGTGCTCGCCGAAGAGGGCCGTTATTCATGGGTTCGGGGTGACGGTGGTGGAAGCGCAAGGAGAAGCTGGCGACATGTTCTCATCGACGCGCATTCGCGAATTGCTGGCCGCGGGCGACGTCGCCGCGGCGGCCGAGATGCTGGGGTCGTGGTGGCGCATCGCGGGCGTGGTCGAAGGCGGCGCGGGGCGCGGCACGGTCATGGGCTTCCCTACGGCTAACATCCGGCTCGACGAAGGCGTGACGCTCAAGCACGGCATCTACGCCGTCAACGCCTATCTGGACGGCCAAAAGCTTCAAGGCGCGGCCTATCTCGGCACGCGGCCCACGTTCGACGCCGGCCTCCCCGTCCTCGAAATCTTCCTGCTCGATTTCGAGGGCGACCTTTACGGGAAGGCGATGGAGATCGAATTTATCGCCTTCATTCGCGACGACATGAAATTCCGCTCGATGGAGGCGCTAGCGGCGCAGATGGCGGACGATTGCGCGAAGGCGAAGAACATCCTCGACCGCTTCGGCGGCCCGCTCCCGCCGGAAGAGCACGAAAAGCAGCGATAAGCTTACGGCGCTGGTTAAAGGCATCGTCATGAACCATGGGTCTCCGCTTATAAACGCGCTGATCTGAAGCGGCGTAATCCCCAGCTCAAGCTCGCAGGCACTTGGCACGCTCCCGGCGGCAGGGTATCCCAAAAGCCGCCACTTAAATCGAGAGAGCCATGACCGCCCCAGCCTACCCAAAGCCGCGCACGGATCTCCGGCCGAATACCGCCGATTTCGAGCGCCTGCCCTACGTAAAGCCCACGGGTTTTCGCGAATACGACGCTCGCTGGCTCTACCCGCAAGAAATCAATCTCATGGGGATGCAGACCATCGGCATTGCAATGGCGACGCTGATGCGCGAGCGCGGCGTGCCCCCGCGCGTGGTGACGGGGCATGACTACCGCTCCTACTCCGCGAGCATCAAATATGCGCTGATCTCCGGCCTGATGGCGGGCGGCGCCGAGGTGCACGACATTGGGCTTGCGCTCTCGCCCATGGCCTATTTCGCGCAGTTCGCGCTTGAGGTGGAAGGCGTGGCGATGGTCACGGCGAGCCATAACGACAATGGCTGGACCGGCATCAAAATGGGCATGGCGCGGCCGCTCACCTTCGGGCCGGAGGATATGATAGCTCTGAAGGAACTGGTGCTGGATGGGCGCTTCGCCTGCCATGAGGGCGGCTCCTACCGCTTCCACGAAGGCGTAGCCGAGCGCTACATCGCCGATCTCACGAACCGCGCGCCGTTCAAGCGCAAGCTCAAGGCAGTGGTCGCTTGCGGCAACGGCACTGCCGGCGCGTTTGCCCCGCGGGTTCTCAAGACGCTCGGCTGCGAGATCATACCGCTCAACATCGATCTCGATTACACGTTTCCGAATCACAATCCGAACCCGGAATCGCTCAAGATGCTGCACGCGCTTTCGGACACGGTGCAACTCACGGGCGCGGATGTGGGCCTCGCCTTCGACGGCGACGGCGACCGCTGCGGCGTGGTGGACAATGAGGGCACCGAGATTTTCGCCGACAAGGTGGGCGTGATGCTCGCTCGCGATCTCTCCGCGTCGCACAGAGACGCGCACTTCGTGGTGGACGTGAAATCGACCGGATTGTTCGCCACCGATCCCGTGCTGCGGAAGAACGGCGCCCGCACCGCCTATTGGAAAACCGGCCACTCCTACATCAAGCGCTACAGCCATGAGACCGGCGCGCTGGTCGGCTTCGAGAAGTCGGGCCACTTCTTCTTCAATCCGCCGCTCGGCCGCGGCTATGACGACGGCCTCGTCTCGGCCATCGCCGTTTGCCACATGCTCGCGCACAACCCGTCGAAGACAATGGCCGAGCTCTACCGCGAACTGCCGAAAACATGGCAGTCGCCGACCATGTCGCCCCATTGCGACGACGAGAAGAAATATGGGGTGGTCGAGCGAGCGATCGCTCATTTCAAGGCCTTGGCCGAGGGCGGCGGCGAACTGGCGGGCCAGCGCATCCGCGAACTGATTACGGTGAACGGGGTCCGCATCGTGCTAGAGGACGGCACCTGGGGCCTGGTGCGCGCCTCGTCGAACAAGCCGGAGCTGGTGGTGGTGGTGGAAAGCCCGGCCTCGGACGCGAACATGCGCGCCATCTTCGCCGAGATCGACGCGCATCTTTCGACTTATCCAGAGGTCGGTGAATATAACCAAAAAATCTGAATCGAGGGCCGCGGCGCTGGCGGAACAGATTGATAAGTCCTACCGACGCGTTCTCACAAGGCGCAGGAACCCAGTAAGCGCTAGTCGTCGTCGCTGTGGGAACTCGCGTCTGGCCCGTCGAGCCGGCGGCGTGTGCTTTGAAACGAGAAACGACGCCCGAAGGCGCCGTTTCCGATGGAGAAACCGAGGCCCGATTTATTTCAAAGGCTCATTACTCTCTTCTTCCCAGGCCCATGGGGCAAGACCGAATAGGCCGAAGGGGCCGTGATGCCACCACCAGTGATGGTGATGATGATGATGACCCCAGTGATGGTGGTGATGGCCCCAGTGATGATGGTGATGATGATGACCCCAATGGCCATGATGCAAATGATGTTCGTGAACAAGCGTGAATGTGCTCTTAGCAACCGGCGCCGATGGTGTAACCGGCGTCGCAGTTGCAGAAAAACCAAAACCTACCGTCATGGCCGCAGCGATGGCAATAAGTCGAATACTCATGCTTACCCCCTATTTTCCAAAAGGCTTACAGAGCGGTATTAGCGCCTAGCTTGAGCCGTCGCTACGGCTTCAAACGAGAGGTCAACTTTTCTGGTGGATTAGTTGCCCAATTACAACTTTTGGTGCCGCAGGAAGTGCGGTTCCCTTATTTCCAAAGCCGTCCATTTTCCCGCTGCCGATACCCCGCGCAAACGCGGCTAACCAGCTTCGCCATTGCAAGAGCGAACTCCTCGTGGCTCAGCTCGCCGTTCCGAGCCATCGTGATAAGAATGCCACAAAGATCGTCCTAAAGAATGGACTCCACTGCTGCCGGCCGGGTCCGGTGCAAATCGAGGACGGGCAGAGCCTGGGACATATGCAGCGAGCAACGATTGTTGAAGGAAGCGCGGCGGCGCCGAGGCATCCCGCTTGTCATTTTTTTGCCACATGGTGGGGCTTCTCGCCAATATCTTCCGCCTCCCCTTGGATTAAGATGGCCCCGCAGCCGTTGTTTCGTTGTTCCGGGGAAGGGGGCAAATGAAGAACGATCCCCGTCTCCAAATCGTGGACTTTCTGCCGCGTCTGCGCAGGTTTTCCTATGCGCTGACCGGCGATCCGGACAAGGGCGACGATCTCGTGCAGGAAACCTGCGCGCGGGCGCTGTCCCGCCTGAACCAGTGGGAGCCGGGGACGAGGCTTGATAGTTGGATGTTCCGTATTGCGCAAAATATCTGGCTCGACCAGCGGCGCGCCTTCAAGGTGCGGGGCGACCCTGTGGACATCGATCAGGCCTATGATGTGGCGGGCGACGATGGGCGCGAAGTGGCCGAGAACAGGCTCATGCTGAAAGAGGTGTCGCGAGGCATCGCGCAGCTTCCGGCAGAACAACAGGTGCTTATTGCCCTCGTATGCGTCGACGGGCTTTCCTACAAGGAGGCTGCAGAGATTTTGGAGATTCCGATCGGAACGGTGATGAGCAGGCTCGCCCGCGCCAGACGCGCTCTTTACGATCTTTCCAACCCCGAAAACGATATTGCGCCGCCCTTGAAGCTGGAGACTCGCCGTGGCCAGAATACCCGATGAACTGCTGATGCTTTACGCCGATGGCGCTTTGAGCGCTCAGGGCCGCGCAGAGGTCGAAGCGGCGTTGCCAGGCGATGCGGACGCGCGCAGCCGCCTCGAAATATTCCGCGCGACGGGCCGGCGGCTGTCGAAGCTTTATGGAAAGCCGATGGACGAGCCTGTGCCCGACCACTTGCGGAATTTCGTCTTGAATTTCCCGCTCGGCGAGAAAGCGCCCCCTCAAGCCGCCAATGCCGGGGCGCGGACGCGCTCTTGGGCAAGGCTGGCGAACTCTCTAGACAAGCTTGCCCTCAAGGCGAAGCCCGTAGTGGATAGCGCCGCCGCCTGGCTGGAGGTCCGCACTGCTCCGGTGGCGCGCTGGCAACTTGGCGCGGCTGCGGCGGCGTTGGTCGCCGTCAGCGCAAGCGCGGGCTGGCTCGTTCATCGCGACGCCGAACCGTCGGGTCTCGTCTCGTTCGAGGACGGGCGCGTTTTCGCGAGCGGCGCGCTCCATCACGTTCTCGAAGACCTGCCGAGCGAGCAGGAGATGAGGGTCGCGGGCGCGCGAGCGAGCGACGCCGTCGCCATGCGCGCAAATCTCACCTTCAAGAGCAAGCAGGGTTCTTGGTGCCGCGAATACGAGATCCGAGCCGAGCGCTCCGGACGGTATGCCGGGCTAGGCTGCCGCGACGCCGATGGCAAGTGGGCGATGGAAATCCACGTGCCGAAGGGCGGAGTGAGAAAAGAGCAGCCAGCGCCGGCCGGCGACAAAAAGAGCGGCACAGATAGGACTGCGGAGCTGGACGCGGTTGTCGATCGCATTCAGGGCGAAGACGCGCTCGGACGCGATGAGGAAGGGGCGGCCATCGCCAACCACTGGAAATAAGGGCGATCTCGGAGGCCCGATTTACTCCGCGCTCGCTACGATATCCGAGGACGGCAACGTGCATGAAGTCGGGGCCATCAACAGCCCACGCCCATAGATCGGGTCGCGCCCCTGTTCGCCGAGATCCTGGATGCGCGAGGCGGAGAGCAGCGCATTCTTGTCGTTCCTGCCATTCTTTTCAATATTAGGGTCCTCGCTGCGAAGATCCTCGGTCTTGGCGTTGTCGCGCGCCTCGACCGCCAGCACGGCTGTTACATGGGGAGCGGCAAAAGACGTTCCGGTATGGTATCCCTCGCGGGCGCCGGGCACGGCGGCCCAGATATCGACCCCAGGCGCGGCCACATCGATATGGGCGCCCCGATTTGCATATCGGTAATTCTTCAAATCTTTTGTCACCGCAGTGACGGCGATGACTTGAGGATAGGCCGCCGGATAACTCGGATCGGCGGTTGGCCCGCCGTTTCCGGCCGCGGCGACTAAAATCACGCCTGCGGCGTGCATGCGGTCGAGTTCCTGGGCGACAAGCTCATCGCGCGGGCCGGCAAAGCTCATATTGACGATCTCGACGCCATCTTGGCCAAGTTTTTGAAGCGCCTTGAGGACGCTGATCGTATCGGCGGCCAACTCGCCGTCCTCATCGGAGAAGAACACGTTCGCGGCGTAAAACTCCGCATCGGGAATTAGCCCAGGCGTGCCCGACGACGGGTCGGCCGCCAAGAGCGACAGCACGCCGGTGCCGTGCCAAGCCGGCGCCGCGGGCCTCCCCTCCGGGACAAATTGATAGGCATGGATGTTTGCGCGCCCCGCAAAAACCGGGTGTCCGGCGTCAAAGCCCGTGTCGATGACGCCCACCTTGAGCCCGCGTGCGCAAGCGCCCAGCGAATCCTTCCATCCGATTGTGTCTCTCGCAAAACACCGGTCGCCCGCGCATTTTTCTTCGGGAGGGGGGCTTTTCACCGACGGGCCAGCCTCGTCGCGCATCGACGCGTGATAAATCCGGTAGATTCTGTTTAGCTCGAACTGGTGGCCAGGAAACTCGTGGCTGAGCTGATCCTTTGCGCGAAGCGAGTCCAAACCCGGCGGCGCGATGAGGCGAACCACCTCGTCGGTTCCCGCGGGCTCGTCGGCTTGGAAGCCCATGGCTTTTGCCTGCTCGATGGCCTCAGGCTCGAGGCCAACCGCGAGCACTTCGGTCGGAGAGAACGTCGCCCCGGCAATCGCGAATTTCATCTTGGGGACAATCGTTGTCGCGGCGCTCAATGGCTTTGTCCCGTCCCGATAGCGCGTCGCAACCGGATTGATCGCCTTGTCGAGAGCTTGCGCTACATTCGCCTGGTGGGAGCCATCTTCCTGAACATTGCGCAAAAGCGCTTCGCTGATCGATCCGTTCTCGCGCTCGCCGTGTTGGTTCGAGGACTTGGGAGAATGCGCCGGATTGCCGCCCTCGCGCCGCTCCGGCGCCACCTTCACCCGCAGCGCTAAGAGCCTCCTGGCGGCGTCATAGCTGAGAGCGTTCGCGTTCTGGGGATCGCCGTGTGCGCCGCTGTATCTATTTGCGGCGCTATTGTTATCCCGTTCGTCGCCGCCTCGGCGGCTCTCCCCGCGGCGGTTATCGTCGTTGTCCCCCGCCATCGCCTTGGGAAAAGCGGCGACGGCGACGCGGATCGTCCCGCTGGATGGCGACCGCGCGATGTCGCCGCCCACAAGAGAGAGGGACATTCCGGCGATCGCCACGATCGCCGCTCTGCGCGGCGCTGTTAAGGCAAGCGGGGTTCGGAACCGAGGCATCTGCGAATTCCATGAACGGGCAAATCGCCATCTCAACACAGAAGCTTCTTGATAGACGCAGTTGATGTTGGAAATGAGGAATCCCGAAGATGTTACCCAAAGCTGTGCGTCTGCGCCGGAGGAGCCGGTCAAGGCCGCAAGAGGAGCTTTGCGCTCGTGAGGAGAGGCTGCGCCGCCTTTTTTTGCGGACTTAGTGCGCGGCCTCGTTCCTCGCCTGTGAGGCGGTGTGCGATTTTACATGCGCGACGAGCTCGGCGGTCGGCCAGCAGGTCTGTTGAAGCCCCGCAAGCTTCTGATAGGCGCCGACCGCGGCTCTCGTGCGCCCGCCGGCCTTGCCGTCGATCGTATCGTGGTAGAAGCCAAGCCCGGTCAGCTTCTTCTGCAGGAACTCGACGTCGGCGGTCGGCGTCTGCACGACAGAAAGCCACGGTTGGCTGAAGCCGCCGCGCCCGCGAATGCGGTCGGCGAGATGCCCGACGAAGAGCGCGTAAAGGTCTGACTTGTTGTATTCGCGGATCACCTGAAAATTGTCGAAAGTCAGAAAAGCCGGGCCGTAAACGCCGGCGGGCTGCAAGAGCGACGCCTCCCAGGCGAGCGCTTCCGGCGGGAAGGCGCCGCCGTCGGCGGGCGAAATCCCCATCGCCGCCCATTCGCTGACGGGCTTCTTGATGTCGAGATATCCGAGCGAGCAATCGACGCTCGCCGGCGCGCGCACCTCGATGCCCCAGGGGTGGCCATTGTTCCAGCCGATATGCGCTAGATTGTTGGCGAGCGAGGCGAGTGCGTCGGGCACGGAGCGCCAGATATCCTTCTTGCCGTCGCCATCCTGATCCACGGCGTATTTGAAATAATCCTCAGGCATGAACTGGACGAGGCCCATGGCGCCGGCCCACGAGCTTTTCATGTCCTTCGCGGCAATGGCGCCCTCCTGGACCATGCGCAGCCCTTCGATGAACTGGCGCTGAAACAGCTCGGGCCTCCGGCCGATATAGGCTTCCGTCGCCAGTACGTTGAGCGCGTTATAGCGGAGGTCGGCTGCATAGGTTCCGAACGCCGTCTCGCGCCCCCAAAGCGCAAGCAAAAGATAGGGATCGACGCCGTAGGTCTTCTGGATCGCTGCAAGCGTATCTTTGTGCTTCGCGTAAAGCGCGCGGCCCTGTTCGGTCAAATTCGCAAGCGCCTTTGCGCTGAGATATTGCTCGGGCGTGCGCACGAATTCGGGCTGTTCCGGCAGCTTCGTCGAGGGAATGTCCAGGTCCGGCAGCGAGAAGTCCGGCGCAAGCGTGGGCGTGACGGAGTCGTAGACGCCGGGGCGTATGCCTTTTTCGATGGCTTGAGCGCGGAACGACGCCAGGAAGGCGCGGAACCCCTCGACCGAGGCGGCCGCCGCGAAGGCGGCATGCGCGCAAAAAAGAGAAAACAGAACCCCGGCAAGTGCAGCTTTGATCGCTAGTGCTTGGCGTGCATGGTGTTTCATTTTTCAGTGAGTCCGTGGAACTGCGCCCGGCGGGTGGAATTAGCGGCTTGTCTGATCGGGATTGCTGGAAGCGAGGCGCGATGAACATCGCGTTCACTATTTGCGCCCGCGCGCGTGAAGATTGGGGGCGGCGCTTGAACCCCTGTCCCGTTTCCGCATATCCTTACAGTTAGGCGGGAATCAGAACAACGCCTTTTGAATTTGACTGTCGTGGTTAACGCTATTGGAGAAAGGTTCGCCTTGTCCGGAGCCTATATCAACCAGATCGCGACAGCGGTCCCGCCGAACCAGGTTCATTCCGCCTTCGTAAAGTTCCAAAGGCAAATGCTCAACGACCACCGCAAGTGCTCGATTTTAGACCGGCTCGTCGAGATGGGCCAGATCGAGAAGCGCTGGTCCTGCGTGGTTCCGGGCGATGACAGCTCGCACGCCTCGATCAACGGCGAGGCTTTCTATGTTCCCGGCGACTTCCCCTCAACCGGAAGGCGCATGCGGCAATATGAGATCGAGGCGCCTGTGCTGGCCGAGCGCGCAGTCAATGCGCTGAACCTCGGCGAGCGGCGGAACGAAATCACCCATCTCGTCGTCACCTCCTGCACCGGTTTCTCGGCGCCGGGCATCGACATCGAGGTGATTAACCGCTGCGGCCTCAACCCTTCGATCGAGCGCACGATCATCGGCTTCATGGGCTGCTACGCGGCGGTCAACGCATTGAAGATCGCGCGCCACATCGTGCGGTCCGAGCCCAAGGCGAAGGTGCTTGTGCTGAGCATCGAGCTTTGCACGCTCCACTTCCAGGAGACTTGTGAACTGGAACAGATGATGCCGTTCCTGCTCTTCGCCGACGGATGCGCAGCGGCCCTCATCAGCGGGGAGCCGAAGGGTCTCTCGATGGAGCGCTTTTACGCGACCATACTTCCCGAAGCCGCGAGCCAGATGGCCTGGCATATCCGCGACCATGGCTTCGACATGGTGCTGTCGAGCCGCATCCCAACATCGGTGGGCGAGGCCATTCACCGGGCTTCGGATGCGATCCTCGCGGGGCTGAAGCCGATGGACATCGATCTGTGGGCCGTCCATCCCGGCGGCAGGGCGGTGCTGGACGCGGTCGAGACCGCTTTCCGCCTGCCGCTCACCGCGCTCGCCGCCTCGCGTCGCGTGCTGCGCGACTTTGGCAACATGTCCTCGGCGACCGTGCTTTTTGTGCTGAAATCGCTTCTTGAGGAGAACCGGTCGGGCGCGAAAGGCTGCGCCATGTCCTTCGGTCCCGGTCTTACAGCGGAGACGATGCTTTTCAAGGCGGTCTGAGGGCATGCCAGATTTTTCCAAGCGGGACACGACGCCGGAACTCATGGACACCGAGGTCGTGAGCTACGAGGAGCTTCGCGGCGTGCTCAAGGAGCTGACGCAGGCGAACGAGCTGTCGTTGGCCTATAGGCCGACGCTCGCTTTCTTCCGCCGCCTCGCGCGGGAAGGCCGCCTGCTTAAGAACCGCCGCATCACGGTAATCGACGCCGCCAGCGGCTATGGCGACATGAGCCGCAAGCTGGATGGGTGGGCCGCCAAGCATGGCTTCGCCCTTGACATCGCGGGCGTCGACATGAACCCCTGGGCAGCCCGGGCGGCGGCCGAAGCTACCGCGCCCGGCCGGCCCATAAAATGGGTGACGGCGAACCTGTTCGACTTCCGCGCCGAGGGCGGTGCCGACGTTATCACCTGCTCGCTGTTCACCCATCACCTGCCCGATCCGATGCTCGTCCGTTTTATTCGCTGGATGGAGGAGAACGCGCGCATCGGCTGGTTCATCAACGACGTCGAACGCCATCCCGTCCCCTACTACTTCCTGAAAACGGCGTTCTGGGCCACGCGGCGTCACCGGTTCATGCGTCACGACGGCCCTGTGTCAATTGCGAGCGCCTTCAAGAAAAAAGATTGGGCGCGCACCCTTGCGGAGGCGGGGCTGCCAGAGGGCGCGGCGCGCATCGAGTCGTGGACGCCGTTTCGCCTTTGCGTTTCGAGAGTGAAGGACGCCGCATGAAACCTTACGACGCGGCCGTAATCGGGGGAGGGGTAGCGGGGCCTGCGCTCGCGGCGCGGCTCGCCTGCGCAGGGCGCTCCGTTGTCTTGTTCGAGAAAGAGAAAGCAGCGCACGACAAGGTCTGCGGCGAGTTCATCAGCCACGAAGGCTCGCGCTATCTTCGCGAGCTCGGCGTTTCGGTCGAAGGGCTTGGCGGCGTCTCAATTGATCGCGTCCGGCTCGCCCGCCACGGCGCCGCGGTAACGGCGAGGCTTCCCTTCGAAGCGCAAAGCCTTTCGCGGCGCGCGCTCGACGAAGCGCTGCTCGCGCTTGCCGCAAATGCGGGCGCCGAAGTGCGGCGCGGCGTACGAGTGAAAGGCTTCCACAGGGAGGCGGACGGCTGGGCGGTGCGCGGCGAGGCGGGCGAGGGCGCCTTGGCGACGCAGGTGTTCCTCGCGACCGGCAAGCACGATCTGAAGGACTGGAAGCGGCGCCCCGGCCAGCATCCCGAATGCCTGGCGTTCAAGGCTTACTGGCGCTTGAGGCCGGACCAGGCGGCCAGCCTCGCGCGGCACGTGGAGCTTATCTTGTTCAAAGGCGGCTATGCCGGCTTGCAGGAGGTGGAGGGCGGGCGCGCCAATCTTTGCCTCATCGTGAAGAAGGACGCCTATGCCGCCCATTACGGCTCGTGGGATGCGCTTGTCAGCGCCATGCGGAAGTCCTGCCCGCATCTTGAGGAGAGGCTTGGCGGCGCCGTATGCCTCATGGAAAAACCGCTCGCCATTTCGGGCCTTCCTTACGGCCATGTCGCCCGCGAAAGCGGCGGCGTGTGGCGGCTGGGCGATCAGGCGGCCGCGATCCCGTCGTTCTCGGGCGACGGCATGTCGATCGCGCTTCACAGCGCGAGCCAGGCGGCGCGGGCGTATCTCGGCGGTGAGACGGCGGAAGCATACCAGCGGGCGCTCGCGCGCGACCTGTCGGCGCAATTGCAGCGCGCGACGCTGATTTCCCGGATTCTCGTTGGCGACGCGGGCCAAAGGCTCGCAATGTCTTGCGCCAGTCTCTTGCCCTTTGTACTTTCGGTCAGCGCGGGCGCGACGCGCATCCCAAGACGCGCGCTCAACGAACTCGCCAGCGAGAGCCTTTGACAATTCGCATCGGCTGCGCATCTAAGCATCGGAGTGGCAGAAAGGATCGAAATCCATGATGCAAGACGGCTCTATGCACGACGCCGGGACCTGGGGAACGGGCTTGGGCTACGCCCTCATGGCGCTGTTTATCATTGTCGTTATGGGCGCCCTCATCAGGTACATCTTTTTCGACTAGCCGGGTCGCGCCTGCATTCGGGCGATCACTATAAAGTGCAAAAAAGTGCATATCGCACTTGGCGATATGGTTTTGCCAGCGCGGGGGGACTATAGCAGAAAAATAGCGCCCAACCCGGCATTGCAAAGATGATCCCCACCCTTGAAACGAACAGGCTGACGCTGACGCCGCTTTCACTCAACGATGCACCCGCGACGCAGCTGCTCTTCCCGCACTGGCAAATCGTCCGCTACCTCAGCGCAAAGGTTCCCTGGCCCTACCCGGACGACGGGGCGATTCAATTCATTCGCAACGTGGCGCTGCCCGCGATGGAGCGCGGCGACCAATGGCTTTGGGCCATCCGCCTGAAGAGCGGCCCGGCCCATCAGATAGGCTGCATCAACTTGAGCGTCGCCCCGGATGAAAACCGCGGGTTCTGGCTGGGGCTGCCCTGGCACAACCGGGGGATCATGTCGGAGGCCTGCGAGGCGGTGACGGATTTCTGGTTCAATACTCTCAAGCGCGAAACCTTGCGCGTGGCGAAGTCGGCGGACAACATGGCTTCGCTGCGCATCTCCGAGAAGGAAGGCGGACGCATGGTCTGCCGGGTGGAGCGAAATTACCTTGTGGGCAAGGTGACGGCCGAGATCTGGGAATTGACGCGCGAAAATTGGCAAGCGGCGCGGCGTATTAAGGCGCACGCGTCTGTGTAAGCCGATGCGACTTCCTGGACTTGCGAGCGCAGGCCGCCATCTCAACCTCAACGAAGTTGCTTCCGCAGCAGAACCGGGATTGTATCTCAAAAAACCGCGGAGACGCCCCATGACCGACGAACGCGCCCCAGGCTTCAACACGCTCGCCGTCCACGCCGGCGCCCAGCCCGATCCGGCCACCGGCGCGCGGGTGACGCCGATCTACCAGACCACATCATACGTCTTCGACAATGTGGATCACGCCGCTTCGCTGTTCGCCTTGGAGGCGTTCGGCAACATCTACACCCGAATCATGAACCCCACGCAGGCGGTGCTTGAGGCCCGCGTCGCGGCGCTCGAAGGCGGCACGGCGGCGCTGGCGGCGGCGTCCGGCCACGCGGCGCAGATGCTCGTGTTCCATGTGCTGCTTGAGCCGGGCGACGAGTTTATCGCCGCGCGTCAGCTCTATGGCGGCTCCATCAATCAGTTCAATCACGCCTTCAAGAAATTCGGCTGGAACGTCG
Source organism: uncultured Alphaproteobacteria bacterium (assembly GCA_963748525.1). Lineage (GTDB taxonomy): Bacteria > Pseudomonadota > Alphaproteobacteria > Rhizobiales > Rhodomicrobiaceae > Rhodomicrobium. The sequence continues at coordinate 144,840 of CAVVJJ010000002.1, read as the reverse complement.
TTTGGGCGGACGGAAACTATCCGTCGGCCTTCGAGGCCGCAATCACGCCGAAGACCAAGGCCATCTTCATCGAATCCATTGCGAACCCCGGCGGCATCGTGATCGACGTGCCCGCGATCGCCGCGATCGCCAAGAAGGCGGGAATTCCGCTCATCGTCGATAACACGCTTGCGACGCCGTATCTGTTCCGGCCGAAAGAGCACGGCGCCGACATCATCGTGCATTCGCTGACGAAATTCCTCGGCGGCCAGGGCAACTCCATCGGCGGCATCCTGGTCGATTGCGGCACGTTCGACTGGCTGAAGAGCGGGCGCTATCCGATGCTGTCGCAGCCGAACCCCTCCTATCACGGCCTGATCCTTGGCGAGACCTTCGGCAACTTCGCCTTCGCGATCGCCGCGCGCGTGCTGTCGCTCCGCGATCTCGGGCCTGCCATTGCGCCGCTGAACGCGTTTTTGTTCATCAACGGCATAGAGACGCTGCCGCTTCGCATCGCGCGCCATTGCGAGAACGCGCTTGCCGTTGCGAGCTGGCTTGAAAAGCACCCGAAAGTGGCCTGGGTGAACTATGCGGGGCTGCCCGGCAACCCGTATCACGAGCTGGCAAAGCGGCTCATTCCGAAGGGGGCGGGCGCCGTCTTCACCTTCGGCCTCAAGGGCGGCTACGACGCGGGCGTGAAGCTCGTCTCGAATGTGAAGCTATTCTCGCATCTCGCCAATATCGGCGACGTCCGCAGCCTTATCATTCACCCGGCATCCACGACGCACAGCCAGCTGACGGCGGAGCAGCGTTTGGCTGCCGGCGCGGGCGACGACGTGGTGCGGCTGTCGGTGGGCATCGAGGACGCCGCCGACATCATCGGCGACCTCGATCAGGCGCTCTCGGCTGAGAAGCCCTAAGGCCCGCGCGCGCCGCGAGCGTATAGGGCAAATTAACTCTATTGGGTTCGTTTCGCAAAAATGTGCATTTTTGAGGTATTATAATACCTCAAGCGTCTGACGCCATGCTGGTTCGTGGGACAAGGAGGCGCGGCTTTTTCGCGGCAACCCGGTTTCATCTGCTTGGTCGCCGCTAAACAGAGCGGCGGAGCGTGCGGCGGAGCGTCCAAAGCGCGAGCGCGAAGACGAGCATTGCGTTCGCCTGATGGGCGAGCGCGAGGCCGAGCGGCACGCCTAGGATGATGGTCGCGACGCCGAGCGCGATCTGCGCGAGAACGGCCGCGTTCAGGGCGAGCAGCGGAAGCCGGATCGCTCTCGCACGGGCCGACCGCCAGGCGGCGGCGGCAAACAGGGCCGCGAAGATCGCAATCGCGTAAGCGAGCGCGCGATGGGCGAACTGCGCCGCCAGCGGATTCTCGAAAAGATTGAGCGGCCAGGGCGAGAACGCATCGAGGCCGGGCGGAACGAGTTCGCCATTCATGAGCGGCCAGGTGTTCGAGGCGAGGCCGCCATGCAGGCCCGCGACGAACGCGCCGGCGATGATCTGGAGATAGACGAGCGCGGCAAGCACGCCCGCGCCAAGTCTTATCGCGGGCGAGGCGGGTGAGCAGTTTGCCCGTTCCGTCTCCTCCGGCCCTCGCATCGCAAGCCCGAGCCAGAACGCGAAGCCGCCGATGGCGACTGCCAGCGCCAGATGCGCCGCAAGCCGGTATTGGCTCACGTCCACGCGGTCGGCGAGCCCGCTTTTCACCATGAACCAGCCGAGCGCGCCTTGCGCCGCGCCGAGCGCGAACAGCGCCGCCACGGGCGCCACGAAGCGCCGGGGAATGGCGCCGCGCGCCAGGAAGAACGCGAAGGGGATGAGGAATACGGCGCCGATGACCCGCCCGAGCAGCCTGTGCGCCCACTCCCACCAGTAGATCGCCTTGAAGGCGTCGAGGCTCATGCCGGGATTCGCCAGGCGGTATTGCGGAATCTGCCGGTATTTCGCGAACGCCTCTTCCCACACGCCTTCGCTCATCGGCGGGACTGCGCCAAGGATCGGCCGCCACTCCGTGATCGAGAGGCCGGAGCCCGTCAACCGCGTGGCCCCGCCGGCAACCACCATGGCGAAGACAAGCGCCGCAAGCGTAAAAAGCCAGATGCGAACGGGCAGGATGCGCGCCGCGCCGCGCCGTGTTGTCGCGCGGTCATTGGCTGCTGTATTCGCAAGCGAAGTCATGAGCGGGAGACGCCTCAAGGCGGGACTTTCCACCCCGGAGGTAGGCTCGCGAGCGAAAGACTTAAAGCCTTACCAGCGGCGCTCGAACAGGCGCAGGAAGGGATCGCCGGTATAGGGGTGGATCACGCCAAGCACGTTGTCGATCGCGCTCGCATCCCTGTCCCAGCGGTAGGGGAAGGGAAGATCCTCGTCGTAGCGGTAATGGCTGTAATGATAGCGGCCGAAGCAGTCTCCGCGCCGCGCGCAGGGGCTGACGCGGTAGCAATTATAAGCGCACCAATTGCTGAAAAGCCCGTGGCCGCGACGCCCATGGTAAATTTTGACGAGTGCGTTCGCTGGGGCGGACCTGGAGAGATCCGGCGCCGGCAAGGCGGAGGCCTCGCTCCACGAGAGAAGCGCGGCGACGGCGGCCGCGGAAAGACAGACGATCGCTTTCATGGTTTTGTCGCGGTTAAAATTTTCGATTGCATCAAGTGTCGATTAGTAACCATGCCGCGCGCTGCTTAAGAAAGCGTTGCTTCCGGGGCGCATCGCGAATGCTTTCGAAAGCAGGGGAAGCGAGACGCCTCCCCATTTTTGTAGGGGCTACCAGCCGAAAAAGCCGCCAAGGAAACCGCCTCCCCAGCCCCAGCCGCCGCCGCAACCGCAGCTCCAACCGCTGTAGCCACAGCCGCCGCAGCCGCCGCAGCCGCAGCCGCTATAGCCGCCGCAGGGCGTCGCGTAGACATAGGAGGAGGTGTAGTAGCCGCCGCAGCTGCCGCAGCGATGACAGGAGTGGTGATAGTGGGGCCGTGCGCAGCCGTAATGCGCCTTGACCGTGGCGCTCGGTGCATAAACGGCTTTCGCCGAGCTGCCCGGCATAGCAAAGGCGCTGCCTGAGATGAGTGTAGCCGCCAGGACGGCGGCGAATGCTACGATGAGTTTTTTCATTCTACCCTCGATCAAAGAATAAGCGGTAGCGAAACTACGCTCTGGCCATCTTAGGACGAGAGAAATACGTTTCTATTAATCCATAACAATGAATTTTTTTACCAAATCCGCAACCAATACTGAGACGTGATTGCGCGGTGCGAGCGTATTCTCCAAATAGCGCGAGATGGTTGCAGTACGGTTTGCTCGGGCTGGCGACCGCCCACAAAAATTGCCAACGAAACGAACCTCGACTATCAAGGGCCGGCTGCGCCTTGCGCACAAAATCGGGCAGAGACCGTTACCGACATGGACATCCGCCTCAAAAAACTGATCGGAACGGTGATCTTCGTCTCCGGCTCGGTCTTCTACTTTTTTTTCATGATAACGATAGCAATCGTGAGGCTGCCCGGGACCCCGATGGCCGTCCAGCTCCTGTTCTATTTCGTGATCACGGTGATCTGGGTCTTTTTTTCGGGGCTGCTGATCCGCTGGATGCAGAAGCCGGCCGCGAGCCAGGCGCGGCAAAAGTAAAGGGCCGCTTTCGCGGCCCTCGAAGTCTCGCCCGCTAATAGCAGAAATTGTACTGGAAGGCCGAACAGTAGCCCGGACCGAAGCCTTGGCTGAGACAGTTCCAATAGCAGGAGCCGCCGCCATAGCCATAGCCGTAGCCATACCCATAACCGCCATAGCCCCACCCGCGGCCGCCGCCCCAATAGCCGCGCCGCCCGTAGCCCCCGTAGCCGCCAAAATGCCTGCGCCCGGGGAAGGCGCCGTAATGCGGGAAGTGGCCGCCAGGCCCAGGACTGAAGTGATGATGTCCCATGCCCATGCCCATGCCGCCGCCCATATGAGAGTGGTGGATGAGCTGGAAGGTGCTTTTCGGCTGCGACGCCTTGCCGCCTTCGATGCCCGAAGCGCTGCTTGCGGGCGCCGCCGAAGCGGAAAACGCGACGGCAGCAAGGCCGAGCGCCGCTATGGCGCCGGCCACAATTCTCTTTATGCTCATGAAACATGGTCCTTCTGGTTGACGAACCTTCGGCCCAAGGCTCTCTGCGCCTTCTTGTTTCGCTTGTGTCAACCAAGCGTTAACCACACGATAGTCGATGTATACCGACGGCGCAATGCGATAAAGATGTATTCAATAGAAAGCCCATCTTCCCGGCTTCCGAACTCATGGAAGTTTTTTCCGTAAATGGCGGAAGAAATGCTTTCCGGTTGCTGATTGAGGCGCGACACTTTCTTACAAAATCGCGCAAAAAAAGGGCCGCTCTCGCGGCCCTTCTGGCGGGGACGTTCGCTCCCTAGTAGCAGAAATTATAGGCGTAGGCGCTGCAATACGCTGGGCCGTAACCGAGCGCGAGACAGTTCCCGTAGCAGCTGCCGCCCGCATAGAAGCCGAGGCCGCCAATCGGAAACCAGCGGCCGCCGCGCCAATAGCCGCGCCTGCCATTATAAAAGGCGGTGCGCCGGCCATTTATCGCGCCGCCTCGCATACCGCCATACCGGTTTCCGCCCATTGCCCGGCCGCCCATGTGGGGCGCGGACATAGCCATTCCGCCTCTCATGGCCATTCCGCCGCGTGCGCCGCCGATAGCCATGCCGCCGCGCGCGCCGCCCACGCCATGCTGCGCTATGAGCGTAAACGTGCTCGGCGAGGCGGCCGGCTTTACGGCGTCCGCCGGACCGGCAAAGGCTGGAAAGGAAAGCGCCAGCGTCGCCGCCGCCGCGATGAGCGTCCGTGTTATCGACATGAAGATCTCCTGATTTCTTTGCGAACCTTCCCGGCCCAGAGAGGAATCGCTGGCTTGAAGCCATGATGTAAATCCGAAACCAGAGGCCAAGACTTTGTTCCAGGCCGCAAGGCATTCGATTTAACAGGAGACGTAAAGTTTTAAGTTTCTAAATACAGTAACTTCCGTTTCTACAAAGCAAGCTGTTGTGCCTGTTGATGAAACTGGATCGATATTACGCGGCGACCTGCGGAACAAGCCGGTCGACGACCTTGGCCGAGCAAATGACGCCCGGAATACCTGCGCCGGGATGCGTGCCCGCGCCCGTGAGATACAGGTTCTTGATCCCCTCCGCCTTGTTATGAAAGCGGAAAAAGGCCGATTGCGTGAAGTACGGCGCAATCGAGAAGCCGGCGCCGGCATGGCTTAAATAGTTGGTTTTGAAGTCCTCCGGCGTCATGATCATTTCCGCGCGGATGGTTTCGGAGAGGCCCGGCAGGATGGTGCGCTCAAGCCCCGCGACAATGCGATCCCTAAGCTTCGGCGCCTCCGCCTTCCAATCGATGTCGGTCAGGAGATTGGGCACGGGGCAAAGGACGTAAAAGGCGTCGCAGCCTTCGGGCGCGAAGCTTGGATCGGTCGCGGTCGGCCGGTGGATGTATAGCGAGAAATCCTCGGCCAGGATTCCTCTGTGGAAGATGTCGTCGAGCAGCCCCTTATAGCGTTTGCCGAGCCAGATCGTATGCCGGGCGACGGCGGGATATTGCCGGCCCGCGCCGAAATAAAGCAGGAACAGGCCCATGGACAGCCGCGCCGTCTTGTGCTTGAGCCGCGCGGTCACGCCCTGCTCCCTGGCCGGGATCATGTCGCCGAAGAGATACATCGGATCGACGTCCGAGACGACGACGTCCGCCGGGATGACCTTGCCGCCCTCAAGCCGCACGCCCGTCGCCGCGCCGTTCTCGACCACAATCGAAGAGACGGTGGTGTTCAGGCGAATGTCGACGCCTTCCTCCTCCATCAGCTTGCCGAGCGCCGCCACGATCGCGCCTGTGCCGCCGGTGGCATAGAACACGCCCCATTTGCGCTCAAGATAGTGGATCAGGCCGTAGATGCTCGTAGTGTCGAAGGGGCTGCCGCCGACCAGGAGCGGTTGAATGGAGAGCGCCTGCCGCAATTTATAGCTGTGGAAGTATTTCGTGACGAAATCCCAGACGCTGCGGTAGCTGCCGAGCTGGATCAGGCGCGGGATTTGCCCAACCATGGTGAGCGGATTGTGGAACGGCTGGTCCGCGAGTTCGGTGAAGCCCGCGTCGAAAAGCTGCTTCGAATGCTCCAGCATGCGCAGATAGCCGTCGCCGTCGAGCGGATCGATGCGGCGCATTTCGGCCAGAGTCTCCTCCAGCGTGCCGCCATAATCGAAGGTCGAGCCGTCCTCGTCGAAATAGAACCGATACCAGGGCGTCAAGGGCTTCAGCGCGAAATAGTCGGCGCTTTTCTTGCCGAACAGCTCGAAAAGCTCCTCGATGAGGAACGGCGCCGTGATGACGGTCGGCCCGGCGTCGTGCTTGAAACCGTCCTTCTCGAAGACCTGGGCGCGGCCGCCCAGCATGGGCGCGCGGTCGATGAGCGTCACGCGATAGCCCTTCGCGGCGAGCCGAAGCGCCGAGGCGACGCCGCCGAAGCCCGCGCCCACGACAACGGCCCTGTTCTTCGCGGCCGCCGAAACCTTTGCGTCTGTCTGCGCGACGATCTGATCCATGTTCTGCCCTTTATGGTCCTAAGGCTCGACGCCTTCGACAATGACGATTTCGGCGATGGCGGCCGCGGCGCGATGCGCGCGCGCAGCCTGGTATGCCGCGGACTTGTAGCAGTCCAGCGCCGCTTGATACGAAGGAAATTCGATGACGACGTTGCGGGCGCGAGCCTGCCCCTCGACGGCTTCGGCGCGTCCGCCCCGCGCCAGGAACGTCGCGCCATGCTCGGCGAAACCCGAAGCCGCGCCCGACACATAGGCCTTGTAGGCTTCGGGATCCTTCACATCGACGCGGGCGATCCAGTATGCTTTCGGCACGGCGCTCTCCATTAACAAGGAAAGTAAGCCTGACACTTGGCGGTGTAAACTCTAGTTTACAAAACTCGGCTGATGGGTCATACCTTCTTGATGGCTAAGCTGTTTTCCACCAGCTTTCAACAGCGTTCACCGGACCTGCGCTCAAATGTTGGAGAACAGCGGGAGCTTATAGGCAAGACAAGACTGCGAGAAGTCATATGAGCGGCAAGTTGGATTATTTTTTGAAGCTGCGGGCTCGCGTCGAGACACGGCTTGTGGAGCTTGTTCCGCCGAATTCGGGCGATGCGCTGCATGGCTCCTTCAGGCACAGCCTCCTGGCGCCGGCGAAGCGCGTGCGCGCCGTGCTGATGATGATTGCGGCGCGCGAGCTTGGCGGCAAGGAGGAGCACGCGCTCGACCTCGCCTGCTCGCTGGAAATGATCCATGCGGCCTCGCTGATCCTCGACGATCTTCCGGCCATGGACGACGCCGAGACGCGCAGGGGCTTGCCGGCCAACCATCGGGTGTATGGCGAGGCGACCGCGATTCTCGCCGCCATCGGCTTGTTCAACCACGCCTATGGCGTCGCCGCCGCGGCTGAGCCGCTCAGCATGCAGCAGCGCATCGACGCCATCCAAGTGCTTCACTGGTCGGTCGGTCTCGACGGGCTGGTCCGCGGCCAGCAGGACGACCTCGCCGAGGGCCGGGCCGCCATGACGCATGCCGAACTTGAGCGCATGTATGCGCGCAAGACCGGCGCGCTGTTCGCCGCCGCGGCGGAATGCGGCGCAATAGTCGCGAAAAATTCATCGGCTCGCGCCGCCATGCGCGGTTTTGGTCTTGATCTCGGCGTAGGATTTCAAATGTTAGACGATGTCCTCGACGCGCGCTCGACATGCGACCGCGCGGGCAAGGATGTCGACCAGGACAGCGGGCGCACCACGTTCGCGAGCCTGCTTGGCGTAAAGGGCGCGGCTGCGCTGGCCCGGCGCAAGATCGAGGACGGCGTGACCTCGGCTTGCGTGGCGGCGAGGACAGGCGGCGGAGACGGCCGCATGTTCACCGCATTTGCGGGCATGCTTGCGGCGGCGTTTTCCGATTTGATGCCCGAGTTTCAAGCGGAGCTCGTGGCCAACGGATAGAGAAGTTGAATGAGCGATTGGCTCTTATATCCCGGTATTTTTTTTGCAACATTTTTCATCATGGAAGGCGTCGCCTGGGCCCTGCATAAATATGTCATGCACGGGTTCCTTTGGGTGCTGCACAAAAGCCATCACGAGCCCCGCAAGGGCTTCTGGGAGCTGAACGACGTCTTCGGCATCTTCTTCGCGGGCATTTCGATCATCCTGTTCGCCTGGAGCGTGCAACTCGGCGGCCCGCTATGGGCGCTGTTCGTCGCTATGGGCGTCACAGCTTACGGCGTCGTCTACTTCCTCGCCCATGACGTGCTCGTGCATCATCGCGTGAAGCTCGGCCTCAACCCGAAGAAGGGCTATCTGCGCCGCCTGTATCAGGCGCATCGCTTGCATCACGCCGTCGACGGCAGGGAAGGCTGCGTCTCCTTCGGCTTTGTGTTCGCGCGCTCGCCCGATCACCTCAAGCGCAAGCTTACGGAATATGCGCCGTTGAGGGAGCAACAGCACAACAGGATCGACGCCAAGCGCACTCTCCATTGAGCCGTAAGCCTGTCCCGGTTTTTTTAAGTTGGGCGGCGCGGCATCACGCCTTCAGCCGCCACCGCACTTCCTGACTTACGAGGAAAGCGAAAGGCCGGTTGCGCGGCACCGCCTTGCCAAGCTCGGGCACGGTCCACAGGCCGTTACGGTCCGGCGCATAGCCGAAGCGGAGGGTGGTGTGCGCCCGCAGCGCCGCCACGGCGCCGGACAGCGCCGCCGCCAGCTTACGGCTGCGCCCGACGATGGCCCGGCCGTCCCAGGCGCGGGCGCCTCGATTGGCGACGACGCGGCCGATGTCGCGATAGACCCGCCGCGCTGCGCCGATGCCGACGGCCGCACCAAGCGGCAGCCGCTGCATGCCGAACAGCGCCGAGCGGTAATAGTCGTCCGCCTCGCGCAGCAGCTTGTGCGTCACGCCGAATACCGCCTCGCGGTGACGGGGATCGGCGAGGTCGGCCTCTGAGAGCCCCGCCTGTGCGAGCCACTCGCGCGGCAGATAAACCCGCCCGCCCTTGGCGTCCTCGACCACGTCGCGCGAGATGTTCGTAAGCTGGAAGGCGATGCCCAGGTCGGACGCGCGGTTCAGCGTGGGCCTTTCGCGCACGCCCATGATCATCGCCATCATCACGCCGACGACGCCCGCCACGTGATAGCAATAGTCGAGGGTGTCATCGAGCGTTTCGTAACGGCGTCCGTCCACGTCCATCTCGAAGCCACGCAGCAGCTCCATGGGGTGGCGCTCCGGAATGCCGTGCTTGCGGGCCACGCGGCCAAGCGCAATGAACACGGGCTCGTCCGCGTCTCCGCGAAGCGCGCGCTTCGTTTTGTCGCGCAATGCGTCGAGCCGCTGATCGGGCGTTTCGGTGCTCGCCGTCTCTCTCTTGAAGCCCAGAATTTGATCGTCGATGACATCGTCGCAATGGCGGCACCACGCATACAACATCATCGCGTCGTAGCGCGCATCGCGCGGCAAAAGCTTCGCGGCCATGGCGAAGCTTTTCGAGCCTTTTTCAATAAGTTCGTGACTTAGAGAGACGATCGGATCCATACGACTAGCTCGGTGACGAAACCGGCTGCGGGATGGGATTGACAGTGGTTTCGCCCATAACCCGCAACGCTCTGGTGATAGGAACTGGCGGCCACCCTACAAGAATACGGGCCTGGTCCGCAAGGGTTAGGCTTGAGCTATAAAAGCGCTCTATAAGCGGATCGCCAAGCATGTAGAAGCGCTCCAGAACCCGGTACCGCTGCGTGGGCGTCGTCGCGGCCCAGAACAGCATCCTGTTCAGCAGGCGGAAGAAGCCCTGCTCCTTCCAATGAGCCCGCGCCCATTTTTTGACAAGGCGGTCAAGTGTCTCGCTGTTGAGGGGATCGATCTTCGCGATGGCGTCGGCGCATTTCACCGCGAAGGGGAAGGAATAGCTCGTGGTGTGATGGAAGAAGCCGCCGCGAAGGCCGAGGCTCGGCACGCCGGGCGAATTCTTCTCCAGGATGGCGTCGACGTCGCCGCCGAGCACGATCGGCAGCACGCCCCGCTCCTCTCGGATGACCTCCGCCACTTCCCAGCCGCGCTCTTTGGCATAGTCGAGGCAAAGATCGCGCATCGTCGGCGCGTCGATGCTTGCGGTATCGCTGTAATAGGTGTCCTCGATCAGCATGGCGTCATGCGTGAACGGCAGCGTGTAAACGAAGCGGTAGCCGTCGCGCTGGGGCACGGTGGCGTCCATGATGATTGGATAAGGCTGCCCGTGCGGCCGCTCGAAGCGGACCACAAGCCCGAGGAACTTTTGATAGCCGATCGTCAAACCGTCCACCCGCCCGAGCCCTCTCGCGTCGATGACGCAGGGCGCCCGCAACATCTCGCCGTCCGAAAGCTCCACGTGTTGCGGCCCTACGGAAACCACGCGCGACGAGAAACGCACGCAATCTTCTAGCAACGGATAGGCGCCGCCATGAAGCGTTTCGGAAAAGATCGAGTTATACCCGGAGTTTAGCATACGCGAATGCTTCGGGAAGCGCACCTGCTGTTCGTCCCAGGAGTGTGCGACGAATGGCGCAATCCAGCGCCAGGCGTCTCTGCTGATATCCTTGTCGTGGAAAGACCAGGTATGATGTCCTCCCAATCTTTCGCCCGCCTCCAGGACTAACAGCCTGAGAGAGGGCCTAAGCTGCCGGAGGCGGTAGGCTGTCAGCGTGGCGGCGAGTCCACCGCCCGCGAAGATGACGTCGAAATCGTGGTTTTGCATAGCTCCGACTCTGCCCGGAATTTGACCTATGTCAATGACGGGAGGCGGATAAAGTTTCCTTGAGGTCGGCTTCGGAAATTACCTATTCACTTGACGCGTGATCAAGATTTTGCATTCTTCGCTTTCTTGTTCCCGCGCGCCGGGGCGCCGTGAATTGCCGCTTGCCTCGACGCAAATGAAGCGTTATTCCTTGCGGCAGGCGGCTTTGAGCCGCCTTTTTGCATGCCCGGGACGGCTACGCGCCGTCTGTCGGCAGGGCGACCTGCAGAGGAGGGCCTGCTCCACCACCTCGTTTTTCGGAGCACAGACATGACGAAGCGCGTCAGCGCCAAACATAAAATTGATCGCCGCCTTGGGGAAAACCTATGGGGCCGCCCCAAAAGCCCGATCAACAAGCGCGAATACGGACCGGGCCAGCATGGCCAGCGCCGCCGCGGCAAGACTTCCGATTTCGGAACGCAGCTCAAGGCGAAGCAGAAGCTGAAGGGCTATTACGCGAATATCACCGAGCGCCAGTTCCGGCTCATCTATAACGAGGCGACGCGCCTTAGGGGCGACACCTCGGAGAACCTGATCGGCCTGCTGGAGCGCCGGCTGGACGCTGTCGTCTACCGCGCGAAGTTCGTCTCGACGCCGTTCGCGGCCCGCCAGTTCGTGAGCCATGGCCACATCACCGTGAACGGCCGCCGCGTGAACATTCCGAGCTACAGGTGCCGTCCGGGCGACGTGATCGAGATCCGCGAGAAGACCAAGGGCTTGGCCCTCGTTCTCGAAGCGGTTCAGAGCGCGGAGCGCGACGTCCCCGATTATCTTGAGGTCGACCACAACAAGATGACCGCGCGTCTGGCTCGCGTGCCTCAACTCTCCGACGTCCCATACCCGGTCGTGATGGAGCCAAATCTCGTCGTCGAGTTTTATTCACGTTAATTCCGGCGGGCAGTCGCTTTTTCGCGAAATCCGCATAAAAGTCAGGCGCCTGCCCGCTTGTAACCCCCCGAATGTTGCGCTAGTGAAGCGCATTGGAATACAGAGAGCCGCGCGCTTCGGCTTCGGAGACCCCCCATGACCTATGTCGTGTTGGAATCTTGCATCAAATGCAAATTCACCGATTGCGTGGAAGTTTGCCCCGTGGATTGCTTCTACGAGGGCGAGAACATGCTTGTCATCAACCCTGACGAATGCATCGATTGCGGCGTTTGCGAGCCGGAATGCCCCGTGGACGCCATCAAGCCCGACACTGAGCCGGGCCTTGAGAAGTGGCTGGAGTTGAACCGGGAATATGCGGAAAAGTGGCCGAATATCACTGTGAAGAAGCCGCATGCCGAGGACTCCAGCAATTACGAGCAGGAAACCGGCAAGTTCGAGAAATACTTCTCCTCAAACGCCGGCTCCGGCGACTGAGCATCGGACCTTGCATTGAATTTGACGCGCCGCCGTCAACGCGAAGGCGCGGACCCGGTATTCGATGAGCGTCGCGCTGACGGGATTCCCGCTCCCGCGGGAATGATGCGGCCGGGCGTGACGCGGATTCCGATGTCGCGCGCGTCGCTCAAATTCAACAAGCCGCGGAAAGCGCCCTGACGCCGAGGCGGGCCGCCACAAATCCTGAGTCCGCGCTCGTAAACATCCACAGAAGAGGCGCGAGCGCCGTTACGGGATGACGCGGCGAGGCCGTTGTGCGACCGTCAGATTTCCTGGCGCCGGCGCCAGTTAAGAGGCGGCCGCTTCCGCCATCTCGGGGTACAGCGCCGCAAGGCCCTCGCGCGACGCGTGCGCTACGCCGCGCTCGGTGACGATGCCTGTGATGAGGCGCGCGGGCGTCACGTCGAACGCCGGGTTCGCGGCCTTGCTGCCGGGCGCCGTCACCTGCACGGTCTCGATAGCGCCGCTCGCCGCGCGTCCGGACATATGCGTCACTTCCGTCTGGTCGCGCTCCTCGATGGGGATTTCGCGCACGCCGTCGCTTAACGTCCAGTCGATGGTTGATTGCGGCAGCGCGATATAGAACGGCGCGCCGTTGTCCTTCGCCGCCAGCGCCTTCAAGTAAGTGCCGATTTTGTTCGCCGCGTCGCCGCTGGCGGTCAGCCGGTCGCAGCCGACGATGCAAAGATCGACCTCGCCATGCTGCATGAGATGCCCGCCGGCGTTGTCCGCGACAATTGTATGTGGGACGCCGTGAGCGCCAAGCTCGAACGCCGTGAGCGCCGCCCCCTGGTTGCGCGGGCGCGTTTCGTCAACCCAGACATGCACCGCGACGCCGGCGTCGTGCGCCTGATAGATCGGAGACAGCGCCGTCCCCCAATCGACGCAGGCAAGCCAGCCCGCGTTGCAATGGGTGAGAACGTTCACGCGGCTGCCCTTTCGAGCGGCAATGCCGGAGATGATCTTCCTCCCGTGGCTGCCGATCAGGCGACAGGTCTCGACATCCTCGTCCGCGATTTGCGCCGCTTTGGCGTAGGCCGCCGCAACGCGCTCTGAAGGGGGGACGGGCCGCAGCGCGCTCTGCATCACTCGCAGCGCCCAATTAAGATTGACAGCCGTCGGCCGCGTCGCGCCGAGCGTTGCGCAAGCCGCGTCCAGGCTCGCATTCGAGGCGTCGGCGGCAAGCGCAAGGCATACGCCGTAAGCGGCGGCGACGCCGATCAAGGGCGCGCCGCGCACCTGCATGGATTTGATCGCGTGCTCGGCGTCGGCCAGCGTTCTGAGCGTCAGCGTCTCGAACGCGTGAGGAAGCCGCGTCTGGTCGATGATGCCGACCGAGGCGCCGTCCTTTTCAAGCCAGATGGTCCGGTAATGAACTCCGCCGACTTTCATATCCCACTCCCGCCGCCGCAGCAGCGCCGCTCGTCAGAATTTGCGCGCGACCACGAATTCGGCGGCGCCGGCCAGCATGCCTTCATGCGGACGGAACGGCGCGAGCGCCGCCAGCGCCTCGGCCTTGATCTCCTGCAGCTTGGCGTGCGCGGCCTCGATCCCGAGCAGCGAGACCAGCGTGCCTTTCCCGGCCTCCTTGTCCTTGCCCGTCGCCTTGCCCACGACGGCGGCGTCGCCCTCGGCGTCGAGCAGGTCGTCCGCGAGTTGGAACGCGGCCCCAAGCGCGTCGCCGAACTTGCGCAAGGCCGCAATGTTCTTTTCCGAGGTTTCTCCAAGGATGCCGCCCGCGACGCAGCCGAAGGTGATGAGCGCGCCGGTTTTCATGCGCTGCAAGGTGCGGATCTCGGCTTCGCTCAGCTTCTTGCCCGGGGCTTCGAGATCGAGCATCTGACCGCCCGCCATCCCCGCGCCGCCGCTCGCTCGCGCTAGGGCGAGGCCAAGCGCCGAGCGCGCGGACGGGTTCGGATGCGTGCTCGGATGGGCGAGGATTTCAAAGGCGATCGTCAGCAGCGTATCGCCGGCGAGGATTGCGGTCGCCTCGTCGAAGGCCTTGTGAACGGTCGGCCGGCCGCGCCGCAAATCGTCGTCGTCCATGGCTGGCAGATCGTCGTGAATGAGCGAATAGCAATGCACGCATTCGAGCGCGCAGGCCGCGTTCAGGGCTTGCTCGACGCTTACGCCGAACAGGGCCGCGCTCTCGATGACGAGGAAGGGGCGAAAGCGCTTGCCGCCGCCGAGCGAACCATAGCGCATCGCGTCCAGAAGCCTCGCCGGAACGTCGCCCAATCGGTCTTTGGTCAACCAATTGTCCAGATGACGTTCCACACCGCTTGCATGGGCTTCGAGGCGTTCTGTAAAGATCATGGCGAGACTTGAATTCTGGAGCCGGGATGTGCGCGGCACCATGAACCAGATATGTGTTATCCTCAAGCGCGATTTATGAGCCTGCGTCATGACGGAATTCGCCAGCCAAGGGTTTGAACCGCGCGAAGTTTCCACCGGTGATGAGCGAAAGGGGCAGGCCGCAAGGCGAAGGCGCATCTGGCGCATGGCGCTTCTTGTCTGCGCCGCGCTGGTGCTTGCGCCCTATGCTCTCGCGACGCTCTATATCTTTGTGAACCCGCCTTTTTCCGCGCTGATGTTGCGTCAGGCGGCGACCGGCCGCAGCGTTTCCTACGAATGGCGCGATATCGACCGGATCTCGCCCAACCTCATCGCCCAGGTCATCGTCTCCGAGGACGCTCGCTACTGCAGGCATCATGGCGTGGATTGGAAGGCCCTCGACAAAGCGGCCGAGGCGGCGGCCGAAGGCAAGCCGAAAGGCGGCGGCAGCACCATCACGATGCAGACGGCGAAAAACCTGTTCTTGTGGAACTCGCCCGCGTTCCTGCGCAAGCCGTTCGAGATCCCGCTCGCCTATTACATGGATTTCGTGCTCGGCAAACAGCGGGTCATGGAGATCTACCTCAATATCGTCGAGTGGGCGCCGGGCGTGTTCGGCGCGGAGGCCGCGGCCAGGCATCATTTTCAAAAGCCGGCAAGCGAGCTTTCGCGCGAGGACGCCGCGCTGCTTGCCGCGGCTCTTCCCAATCCGAAACGGCGCAACGCGGGCGACCCTGGGCCGCGCACGGAAGCTTTGGCGAACCGTCTTCGCGCCCGCGCGGAGCGGGAGCATGGCGGTTCTTTCTGCGTGAAGGACGCGATGCGGGAGGAGCCTGAGGATGAGGCCGACTAGGCCCCGCCGAAATTAATGAAAAATAGAACATCCTTCGGCGTTCGCGAGGACGTGATTTCAAAGTGCCGCCCGGCGCCTTAAAAGAAGCTCTGTTAAGCCAGCGTTTGCCGGTGTGGAGCAGGATGATTACTTGCAGCAGCAGGGATTTCGGATCACAGGGCGAGCGCAAACGATGATCTTCCGGGCTTTATTGTGCGTTGTAGGATGACACGGGCGTCGCGCCGCGCTATTCGGAATGCTATTCCCGGACGGCGAACGGCATCCGTAAGCTGTGAAGATAAGAACGCGTGTGAGTGGGAGGCAACGGGATGAATGTAATGCCGCGGGGTTTTTGGGTGGCTCGCACCCCCCTTGCCGCGCCCGACGACCACCCTGCCATTAATTATGGCCGTATTGGCGTCCTGCTTCTGAACCTCGGAACGCCCGACGGCACGAGCTATTGGCCGATGCGCCGTTACCTGAAAGAGTTTTTGTCGGATCGCCGCGTCATAGAGGCGAACCCCGTCGTCTGGTGGCTGATATTGAACCTCGTCGTGCTGATGAAGCGGCCCTTCACGTCGGGCGAGGCCTATAAATCGGTGTGGAATTCCGAGCGCGACGAATCGCCGCTCCGCACGATCACCCGCAGCCAGTGCGAGCGGGTCGGCGCGCTTCTCGTCAAAGACCCGCGCGTCGAAGTCGATTGGGCGATGCGGTACGGCAATCCCAGCATCAAGTCCCGGCTCGAAGCCCTCCAGGAAAAGGGGTGCGACCGCATCGTCCTGTTTCCGCTCTACCCGCAATATTCGGCCGCCACCGCGGGAACCGCTTGCGACAAGGCGTTCGACGCGCTGAAAGCGATGAGGTGGCAACCCTCGATCAGGGTGGTCCCGCCTTATTTCGAGAACCAGAGCTACATCGACGCGCTCGCCTGTTCGACGCGCGCGCAACTGGCCGCGCTCGATTTCGAGCCGGAGGTGGTGATCGCCTCGTTCCATGGCCTTCCGATGGGCTACGTCGAGAAAGGCGATCCCTATTATTGCCATTGCGCCAAGACGACGCGGCTTCTGCGCGACGCCCTGGGCTGGCGGGAAGACCGCCTGCTGCTGACCTTCCAGTCGCGCTTCGGCTCGGCGGAGTGGTTGCAGCCTTACACTGCGGACACACTCGAGAGGTTGGCGAAGCAGGGCGTGAAGCGGGTGGCCGTTATCACACCGGGCTTTTCATCGGACTGCATCGAAACGCTGGAAGAGATGGGCATTCAAGGCGCCGAAATCTTTCAGGAGCATGGCGGCGAACGGTTCGCGGCTCTGCCTTGCTTGAACGACTCGCCCGAGAGCATCGCCGCGCT
Source organism: uncultured Alphaproteobacteria bacterium (assembly GCA_963748525.1). Taxonomy (GTDB): domain Bacteria; phylum Pseudomonadota; class Alphaproteobacteria; order Rhizobiales; family Rhodomicrobiaceae; genus Rhodomicrobium. Next base: position 128,124 of record CAVVJJ010000002.1, on the reverse strand, counting down.
TACCGACATCTTGAAAAACGAACTGTGCGGTTGGGCGGCGCTTTAGCGGTGCGGGCCGGGCTGTTGGCAGCAGCCTCGGGGCTCGGCTGCTAACGCATTGATTCTCACGATAAATCCACTCGCTTGGCCCGGTTTTTGCGGTACCATGGACCATGGGCGCGCTTTCGCGTCCAGGAAGGAAAGGCATCCATGGCCGATAAACACTTCATTGCGCAGCTACAGGGCTATTGTCTCACGACCGCGGAGATTCTCTACCATATGCCCGATCATCCGCGACTTCTGCAATCATTCATCTGGCAGGATTACGATCTGGCGCCGAGGTTTCCTCGACTTCTCGGTTTTCTCGAATTCTGGAATGGCAATCTCGACGGCAAGGTCAACCGCGTCAGGGTTTGCAGCAAACGGCTCATCGATCCCGCCGAGTTCCGTTTTTTGGATGGCCGATTGTTGCTGCAATGACACTCGGTTCCGCCGTACCGGCGATTTTAATGCTTGGAAGCGCCGCCAAGATCGCGATATAGGGGTGACGGTCCTCTAGCACAGCGGTGGGAATGCGGTTAAACCCGATCGGCTACGCCAAGCGGTTCATGAAGCCGTACTCAAAGGCGGTTTCAAGTTCCTATCGCGGATTTCGCCGCCGCGTCGACGAACGCGCCCCGACGTGGCTTAAGGCGCGCGCCAACAAGGCGCTGGATTATTTCGACCTCTACTTCATGGATCACCACATCTTTCGCGCGATCTATTCGAACAGGCATGAGATCGCTCCCGGCGTCTGGCGCTCCGCGCAGCCAAGTCCGGGGCAGATTGCCTATTTTGCGCGCAACGGGATCAAGACCGTCGTCAATTTAAGAGGCGAGCGCAATTGCGGCAGCTACAGGCTCCAGGTTGAGGCCTGCCGGCGCCACGGCATCCGGCTGGTGAACTTTCAGTTGAAGTCGCGGATGACGCCTCCAGCTTCCGTCATTCTCAAGGCGCGGGAGCTTTTCGAGGAAATAGAGTATCCCGCGCTGTTTCACTGCAAGTCGGGCGCCGACCGGGCCGGGCTCATGAGCGCCTTTCTTCTGTACATGAAGGAGGGCAAGCCCCTCGAGGAAGCCGTGGGGCAGCTGAGCCTCAAATATGGGCATTTCAAAAAGTCGGAGACGGGCGTTCTCGGCTATTTCTTCGAACGCTACATGGCCGACAGCGCCGCCGAGCCGTTGACGTTTTTCGAGTGGCTGGAGACGCGCTACGACCCTTGGGAGATCAAGCGCGAGTTCAGGTCGCACGGCTGGGCCAATCTGATCGTCAACCGCGCCTTGCAACGGGAATAGCCGGTTCAGGCCGCGTCCATTTTTGCGATGACGCCCGCCTCCGGCGAACGCGAAGAGAACTGGGCGTCAGGCGTCAGCATCTGCGACTTGCAGAACTGCGCGTAAGCGCCGTCGAGCGCGAGAAGTTCCGCGTGGGTTCCGACCTCTGTGATCTCGCCGTCCTCCATGACGCAGATCGCGTCCGCGTTCTTGACGGTGGACAGCCGGTGCGCGATCACGAGCGTTGTGCGCGACTTGCTGAACTTGGCGAGAGCATCCTGAACGAGTTCTTCCGACTCGGCGTCGAGAGCGCTCGTCGCCTCATCGAGAAGAAGGATCGGCGCGTTCCGCAAGATTGCGCGTGCGAGGGCCACGCGCTGACGCTGGCCGCCGGAAAGACGCATGCCCCGATCGCCGATGAGCGTTTTGTAGCCCAGGGGAAGCTGTCCGATGAACTCGTGCGCGGCTGCGGCCTTGGCTGCGGCAAAAATATCCTCGCGGGTCGCATCGAGCCGGCCCAGCGCGATATTGGCCTCGATGGTGTCGTCGAAAAGTGTGATGTCCTGGCTTACCAGCGCCATCGATTCCCTCAGCGATTCGATGGTGACTTTCCGGATGTCCTGCCCGTCGATCGCAATCCTGCCCCGCTGCGGGTCGTAGAGCCTCGGCACGAGGTTGAACACGGTGGACTTTCCAGCGCCGCTCCGTCCCACCAGCGCAACCGTGGTGTTGGGCCGGACCGTCAGCGTGAAATTCCGCACCGCGTCGCGGCCGTCCTTCGCATAGGCGAAGCTCACATTTTCGAAGGCGATCTCGCCCCGGCTCAGCTCAATCGGCTTTGCGCCCGGATCGCTCGTAATCAGAGGTTTCTCGTTGAGCACCTCATAGAAACGCTCCGCCCCCGCAAGCCCCTCCTGAATGCGGGCATTGAGCGCGCCAAAGGACCGGACGGGCTGGGCGATCATCAGGAGCGCGCTGATGAAGCCCGTAAAGTCGCCCACAGTCCTGTTTCCCTGCGTAATCCGGTAGGCCGCAAAGCCGATCACGCCCGCAACCGCGACGCCGCCGAAGACTTCGAGGATGGGATTGAGCGCCGATCTGATCCGCACCGTCTTGAGGCGCAGTTCGTTTACCCGGTCGAACTCCTCGTTCATTCGCGAAAGCGCGTAGCTCTCAAGCCGGAACGTCTTGATGAGCCTGGGCGAGGAAAGATGCTCGATCAAGGCCGAAGTTGTCGTCCCCGTCTGCTGGGCCGTCTTGTAGGCGTTCTTGCGGATGATCCTGCCGATGCTCGCGATCGGGATCACAGCCAGCGGGTAGAAGACCAAAACCACCAGCGTCATCATCCAATCGAGATAAAACAGCGAAACCGCGAGCGCGACCACGGTCAGCACATCGCGGATGGCGATCGTGAAGATCGCCATGATTGCGGTCTGGATGCTGCCGAGATCGACCGCGATGCGCGACAGAAGCTGCCCCGGCGGCTCCCGCGTCAGCCGTTCGAAATCAGCCTGCAGCATGTGCGCGAACAGGCGCTTCTGCATGTCGAGGCCGAGACGGATGCTGATGCGATTGGTCAGGATCGACTGAAGATAATCGAGCAGGCCTTTGACGCTCGTCACCACGACGAGCGTGGCCATGATCGCCCAAAGGAAGCTGACTTTCCCCGAGGAGAGCATGTCGTAGGAGTATTTGATGATGACCGGATAAAGCCCGGTGATCCCCGCGAGGAGCGATATGAGAACAAGCGCGAGAATCAGTTGAGGCACATAGGCCCGTACGTGCTCGGACCATAGACGCCGCATCATCCAAAGGGAGTTTTTACTCTTTGGACGCCGTGCTTCCAGGGTTCGGATTTTCAGCATGGTTCCGCTTGAAAGTGAGCGCCGGCGCATGCGGCAGGCTTAAACATGGGCATCACCATGCATATGCGCCTTTCGATGTCAAACGGGCTTCCGCGGCGCGCCGAAGGGGACGCAAAAACGGCCCCCGAGGGGGCCGTTCGCAAAACCTAGCAATAGGCTGGACTACCAGCGGGAGCCCCAGCGCCAATGGCTACGATGCCGGTTATGCCAGCCCCAGCCGCCGCCCCAGCCCCAACCGCCGCGATGCCAACCGCCCCAATGGCTGCGACCGCGGTGATGCCAAACCTTCGTGACGGCGCTGTCCTGCGCAACTTGGGCTTGAACGGCCGCCGTGCTGGAAGCGAGAGGAGCGGCCTGCGCGGACACCGCGAACAGAGCGCCCGATGCGATCGCGATCGCAAGTGCGTATTTCTTCATCGACATGACCCTATGTTGGACGTTCCTTTCCTCGGCCTTTGCAATATAGTTAACGATTCGGAAAATTCCAATCATCAAAACGTAAGCGAATGTGGCTCGCGGATACGCGGCGGCTCGTTGGGGCACGACATTGCCAAAATGCGCTGCTAGGAGCGCCGCTCCGAGGAAAAGAAAGTCGCCAAAATGAACGTCTTACGAAACTCTAATGTTTTAGCGCGCTGGTTCGCGCTCGGCCTGGCAATCGCGTTTCTCATTCCGCACGCAGCCATGGCCGGCGCGGCGAAACTCAAGCTTCACACCGATCAGGAGATGATCGAGGAGCTGTTGGCGCCGAACGAACTTGATATCTCGAACCCCAACGCCGTCTTCGAGGCGGTTTTCGACGCGCTGCCCGCGAAGGTGACGGTCTATCCCACCGAGAGTTATTACTATTTCTCATTCCCATACAAAAGTATCATCTATGCAGGCAATATAAGGTTCGACGCCTGGGACCAGTTCGACGGCAAGGTTCACTTCGCCTACTTCCCTGAATACGCCTATTGGCGGAAGCCGCTCGATCCGGTCTACAAGAAGCTGGGTCCCGATGACGGCGTCCAGGTCACGAAGGTCGACAAGTTCCATTATAAAATCGCGTTCAAGGGCAAGACCGTCGAGTTCGAAATTCCCGATTTGTCGAAGGTCAAGCCCGCGCCCGGCATGGTTCGCGACGACGAAACCTATATCGGCCCCGTCTGGGATGAGTCCGGCGTTCAGTTCTTCCTCGTGTTCAACAAAACGGCCAAGACCTTCCTCTATCTCCTCAACGACACTCCCAAGATGGATCAGTATGAGCCGTCGCAACTGTCGCCTGCGGCCACCGTGGGCATGCGGACGAGCTTCGTCTTCTTCAAGGACAAGCTGGCGGACCGCCAAATCCTGATCGGAGATTTCTACGGCAATACCCAGCTGAACAATTACTTCGACGGCCCCTTCGACCAGCTCCCTGACAACTATGTCGAGGGCGATACGCTGATTGACGCGCTGCTCCAGATCGATCCCTCGATGAAGGGCAAGGTTGACAGGTACGGCTCCGATCCGAACGGCGAGGTGCGTTTCGCCATCACGACATACAAATTCTACAACGACTTGGACGACCTCAAGCCCATCATAGAGTGCGCCGGCAAGGAGAACGATCCGGCGCTTTACTATGCCTGCTTCAACGCCAAGCAAGGGGACGACGAAGACGAACAGGGCAGGGAGAAGCCATAGCGCGGAGCCGGAGAAACCGCGAGCCGCTGGCGCGCTCCTGAATTAGCCGGGCAATCTTGGCTCATCCTTCGAGACGGCGCGCGGCGCGCGCCTCCTCAGGATGAGGCCCTCTCTCTCAACGCGCTGACCCTCATGGTGAGCCTGCGAACGCGCTGACCCTCATGGCGAGCCTGTCGAACGCGCTGACCCTCATGGTGAGCCTGTCGAACCATGGGAGATATCATTTTTTCCTAGAGCGCTAGCTTGGACCCGTTGCGCGCCTTTCGTTGATGCGGGCAATGAGCTTTTCGACCTCGGGCAGGATGTTGCGCACGACCGTAGCAACGCCTTCGGGCGTGGGATGCAAACCGTCGGGCAGCTTGAGCGAACGGTTGGTCGCGACATCCTTGAGAAAGAACGGATAAAGGAGCGCCCCGTATTTCGCCGCGAGCCGCGGATACATGGCCCGGAACGCATCGTCGTAGTCCTTGCCCCAGTTGCGCGGCGCCTCCATGCCCGCGACCAGAAGCTCGATGCGCTTCTCCTTCAGCATGCTCAGGATTTCGTCGAGAGACGGCTCGGTCGCCTTCGGATCGACGCCGCGCAGCGCGTCGTTCGCGCCGAGCTCCACAATGGCGCCGTCCACCTTTTCGGTGAGGCTCCAATCGAGCCTGGAGAGCCCGTCCGCGGCGGTGTCGCCGGATACCCCGGAATTGATGACGCGCACGGGATAGCCTTTGGCCCTGAGCGCGGCCTCAAGCTGAGCGGGGAAGGCTTTGCCGATCGGGATTTGATAGCCTGCCATGAGGCTGTCGCCAAAGGCGAGGATCACGATCTCTTGCTTGTCATGCGCGGCTTCCGCTTCGGCGCGCGCGCTCCCGGCATGGAAAAATACAATCGCGGCGGTCGCAAAAACGAGAAGCCGCAGCCATATGGAGCCGGGCGACTCACTCTCTGAACGGTGTTTCATTTGCACGGTCCCTCACTTCCCTCGGCCCCTCATTCAGGCGGCCGGCCTTCCAATGTCATCGATCTAAAAGGCGTGACGCTCTCTCTCAAGAGCAGAGCGGGACCGGTCGAGATCCTGCGCGGGATCGATCTGACGGTGCCGGACGGGCAGTCGGTGGCGCTCGTGGGTCCGAGCGGCTCGGGAAAGTCGTCGCTCCTCATGGTCATGACCGGGCTTGAAGCCGCGACCTCCGGCCAGGTTCTCATCGCCGGGCGGGACTTCGTGCGCATGAGCGAAGACGAACTCGCAGAAGCGAGGGGCCGATCCATCGGCATCGTTTTCCAGTCCTTTCACCTAATCCCAACCATGACCGCGATCGAGAATGTGGCGCTGCCGCTGGAGTTTCTCAATCGCGCCGACGCCTTCGAACGCGCCGAGGCCGCGCTGTCGGAGGTGGGGCTTTCGAACCGCCTGCACCATGCGCCGGGACAGCTCTCCGGCGGAGAGCAGCAACGCGTGGCGCTTGCGCGCGCGCTTGCGACGCAGCCGCAAATCCTGTTCGCAGACGAGCCGACCGGCAATCTGGACGGGGAAACCGGCGCCCAGATCATGGACCTGATTTTTGCCTTGCGCCGCCGGATGGGGACGACGCTGATCCTCATCACGCACGATGTGGAGCTGGCGCGCCGCTGTGAGCGCGTCGTCGCCATGAAGGATGGACGGATCGCGGGCTCCATCCGGGAAACCGCTTACGCATGACCGCCGCCGCCGAAAGAGGCGCGAGCGAGGGTCGCCGCGCCGCCCGCCGCCTGCCGCTGGCGCTTCGTCTCGCTCTTCGCGACCTTCGCGGCGGCTTTTCCGGCTTCTGGCTCCTTATAGTCTGTATCGCGCTCGGCGCCGGCGCCATCGGCGCAATCAACAGCCTTTCGGACGCCGTGCAGGAGTCGCTCGCGCGAGAGGGCCGGGTGCTTCTCGGCGGCGATGCGGAGGCCACGCTCGTGCACCGGCAGGCGAACGCGGAAGAACTGGCCTATCTGCGATCCCTTGGCCAGACGAGCGAGGTTGCGACCCTTCGGGCGATGGCGCGCAAGCCGGATGGCGACGCGCAGGCGCTCGTGGATCTGAAGGCCGTGGACGGCGCTTACCCCCTTTATGGAGCGATCAAGTTCGAGCAGGGCAGCCTCGCTTCGGTGGCCCAAGGCGGCGTTGCGCTCGACCGGAGCGTGCTCGACCAGTTGCATTTGGGCCTCGGCGACGCCGTTCTCGTCGGAAACGCCTCATTCCCCATCGCGGCGGTGATCGAGCAGGAGCCCGACCGCATCGCCGGAGGACCGGCTTTCGGCGCGCGCATCCTGCTTTCGCTCGATTCGCTCAAGAAAACCGGTCTTGTCCAGCCCGGCAGCCTGGTGCGCTGGGCCTATCGCATCAAGACGCAAGGCGCCGCCCTGCCGGATCTCAAGAAAGAGCTGGCGGCGAGGTTTCCGGAAGCCGGCTTCCTCGTTCGCGACAGCTCCGATCCGTCGCCGGGCATAAGGAACACGCTGCAGCGGTTGACGGAGTTTCTCACGCTCGTCGGGCTGACGGCGATGTTGACCGGCGGCATCGGGGTGGCGAATGCGGTCGCCTCTTTCGTCGAGCGGCGGCGCAAGACCATCGCCGCCTTCAAGGCGCTCGGCGCAAGCGGGCGGATTATCTTCAGCGCGTTTTTCATTGAGATCGCGCTGCTGGCTGCGCTTGGCGTCCTGATCGGCTTCGCCATCGCCGCCACCGTGCCCTGGCTGACGGTGAAGCTTTTCGGCGGCATCGCCCCCATCGCCATCGAGCCGAGTCTTGAGGCGGGCGCGCTCGGGATCGCGGCCCTGTTCGGGACGCTGACGGCGCTGCCTTTCATCCTCTGGCCGCTCGGGCGCGCGCAGCAGGTTCGCGCCGCCGAGCTTTTCCGCAGCGTGGACGATGAGCGGCTGGGCTGGCCGCCTCTTCGCTATCGCCTCGCTTCTTTCGCTGCGGCAGCGCTCCTGGCGGCTGCCGCCGTGCTGTTTTCCAGCGAGAGGGCAATCGCTTTCTACACCTGCGGGGCGCTGTTCGCGATCTTTGTCCTGTTCTGGAGCGTCGGCGCGGGCATCCGCCGCCTTGCCGCCTCCGTCAAGCGGCCGAAGCGACCGGAGATGGCGCTCGCCCTCGCCAATGTCGGCGGCCCGGGAAGCCTGGCGCGCACGACCGCGCTCTCGCTCGGCGCGGGGCTGACGCTGCTTACCGCGGTGTCGCTCGTAGACGCCTCGCTCTCGACCGAGCTCCAGTCACGGCTGCCGGACCGCGCGCCAAGCTATTTTTTCATGGGCGTTCCGAAGCGCGAGCTTTCCAACTTCGAGGCTCTCCTGAAGGAGCACGCTCCCGCCGCCCGCGTCTCGACGGCGCCGATGCTTCGCGGAAGGCTCGTCGCCTTGCGCGGAGTTCCCGTGGAGCAGATAAAGCCGCCGTCCAATTCCGAATGGGTGCTGAACGGCGACCGCGGCATAACCTACTCGGAGGCGCTGCCCGCCGGATTCCGAAATTGCGAAGGGGGAGTGGTGGCCCGCCAATTACGAGGGAGAGCCGCTCATCTCCTTTGAAGCGGACATCGCCAAGGCGCTCGGCCTCAAGATCGGCGACGTTGTCACGGTCAACGTTCTTGGCCGGAACCTGAGCGCCAAGATCGCCAATTTCCGCAAAGTGCGATGGGGCTCAATCGACATTAATTTTGTCATGATCTTTTCACCGAACGCGCTTCGCGCGGCGCCCTTCTCCTATCTCGCAACGCTGACCTGGCCCGAGGGACTCGCGCCCGACACGAAGGCCGAGGCCGCCGTCATGAAGGCGCTCGGCGCGTCCTACCCCACGATTTCGGCGATCCGCGTCCGCGACGCCTTGAACGCTGTGAACGGCATCTTCGAGAAGGTGATGCGCGCGGTTCGGATCGCGGGCTCGGTCACGCTTGTCATGGGCGTGCTCGTGATGGCGGGGGCTTTGATCGCGGCTCAGCGCCGGCGCATCTACGAGGCGGTGGTGCTTCGCACGCTCGGCGCGAGCAAGCGCCGCATCGTTATGGCGCATCTTCTCGAATATGTGGGGCTGGCCGTGAGCCTTTCGGCGATCGCGGCCGCGCTGGGGCTTGCCGCCGCCTACGCCATTGTCGCCTTTGTGATGCATATAAGCTTTAGCTTATCGATCCCGGCGCTATTGCAGCCTTCTATCGTTGAGACCATATTCGTGACGGCGCTGGGGGCGTTCGGAACTCTTAGGGTTCTGTCAGCGAAGCCGGCGCATTATCTGCGTTCCGAGTGAACGCTTGATGGCGACGAAGAGCAGCCTGGATAAAGAGCTTTGCTTCAGCGCCTTTCAGGGGCTAAACCTTTAAGACCTTTAGCGCAGACGTAACTAGGAAGTCAGGGACGAAAGAACAAATGGCAGAATACGACCGGACAGGAGCGTACAACGTACGCGCTCGCTCGCGCGCCGACGCCTTCGCGATCGACGAAGGTCTGCGCGCCTATATGATTCGCGTTTACAACTATATGGGCATCGGCCTCGTGCTTACGGGCGTCGTCGCCTATTCGTTCTACACCATGGCGGTGGTGACCGACCCGGCCACGGGCCACATCGTCGCGCTGACTGGGCTCGGCAAGGCAATTTATACAGGCTGGCTCCGGTGGGTGATCGCGTTCTCGCCGCTCGTGATCGTGTTCGCCTTCGCAGCGCGAATAAACCAGATGAGTTCGACGACGGCGCAGGGTGTATTCTGGCTTTTCGCGGCGCTGATGGGACTGTCGCTGTCAAGCATCTTCGTCGCGTACACGCAGACCTCGATTGCGCGGATTTTCTTCATCACGGCCGCGACTTTCGGCGCCGTCAGCATCTACGGCTACACGACGAAACGCGATCTGACGCAACTCGGCTCGTTCCTGATTATGGGCGTGATCGGCCTCGTCATTGCGAGCGTCGTGAACGCTTTCCTCGGCTCGACGGCTTTGCAGTTTGCGGTTTCCGTGCTTGCGGTGCTGATCTTTACGGGCCTTACCGCCTACGATACGCAGCAGCTCAAGGATACTTACTACTCCAACGCGCAAGGCGGCGAGGAGACGCTGGGCAAGAGCGCCATCATGGGCGCGCTGAGCCTCTACCTCGACTTCATCAACATCTTCATCGCGCTGTTGCAGCTCTTCGGCGACCGCAGGTAACGCGGCCAACACAGCGCCCCGGCGATCCAGACATAAAAAACCCCGTCATCTTGGCGGGGTTTTTTTATTCGGCCGGCGGGCTCGGGCGCCGGATATGAAAAAGGAGCGGCTTGGTGGAGGCCGCCCCTGCATTAACTTTTCATGGAAACTTGGAGAGTGCGCTACAACGCAGCCGAGGATTTCTCCGCGGCCGCGATGTCATGATGCTACTTGATGCCCGCGATGAGTTTCGCGCCTTGAAGCGCGGTGCTGACATGCGGATGCACCTTCGACCAGACTGACGACGCCATCGCTCCCTTGTCGCAGATGGAGTACCCTGCAACCACTCCAAGTACGACGCCGGAGAAAAACGGGCCGAGGATGAGCGATACGATCAAGGCGAATGCTAACCCGCCCAACGCGTAGTATTCCTTTTCCATGCTTGCATCTCCAAAGCGCGGCGCTACGGCGAAGGCCGCAGCCACCGGCCGCGCCGGGAAACACTTTAAGCGATTCGTTGCGAACCTCTCGCGAAAGTGTTTGGCGGAGGGGTTCGCCTTTTGAAGGTTGGTTATGCCGAAAAAGCGCTCTGCCGTTATCCGTAAAACCGCTTGCGCAGATCCCGGAGCGCAAAGGGTTGTCCCGCGCCCGGCATGCAAGACGCGAGCCTATATGGAAGGCCAGTTTCTGGGATATAAATCCGCCAAAGAAAGCGATGCAAGGCAACCGGTTCTTTCGATCCGTGTTCGCCAGGAGCGCGGGACGCCAAACCTGGGGCCAGCAAATTATGCGCGTGCACGCCGTCATCAATCGCCGCGCCGGGAGCGTTATCGGACTTGACGCGGAGCAACTTGCAAACGAAGCCCGCTCCGCCTTCCGCGAGGCCGGCCACGAGATCGCTGTCGACCTTGTGAAGCCGGAACTCATGGAGGCCAAGCTCGACGAGGCGGTGGCGGCCGGTCCCGATATCCTTATCGCCGGCGGCGGCGACGGCACGGTGCGAAGCGCTGCGAGCCGCCTTCTCCGCTCTAAAACCGCGCTCGGAATTCTTCCGCTCGGCACCGTCAACCGCCTTGCGCGCGACCTCGACATCCCGCTTGAGCCGCGCGCGGCGCTGCGCGCACTGGCCAATGGCGTGTTCCGCGACATCGACGTCGCCGAAGTGAACGGGGAAATCTTCCTTTGCAATTCCATGCTGGGCCTGCCCTCGCAAATCAGCGAGGAGCGCCAGAATCTCAGGGGGCGTCCCTTTCTTGAGCGCGCGAGTGGGTATTTCAAGCTTCTGAGGACGATCCTGGCGTCGCGAAAAAGGCTTGAGCTTTCCCTGGACGGCGACACAGCCAGGAGCCGCTCCGTCCGCGTGCTTTCGCTCGCCGTGTCGAACAACCTTTATCGCGCGCAGCCGGCGCTGACTTTCACGAGACAGGCGCTCGATGGCGGGGTGCTCGGCGTCTACGTCGCGAAGACCCACAGCGGACTCGGCCTGTTGTGGGTGCTGGCCCGCGCCGCGCTTGGACTCTGGAGCGGCGACGAACGGCTCGACAGCCTTGTCGCCAAGCGCGTCGTCATCAGCGCAAAACGCAAGAGGCTCCGCTTGTCGAATGACGGCGAGGTCGAGACGATCAGGACGCCGCTTCATTATCAGATTCATCCAAAGGCTCTCACGGTGTTCGCGCCGCTGGCTCGGAAAGAATGAAGATCGCCCTTGCCGCGGATCTGCACTTCGGAAGCACGCCAGCGGGCCTCGCCGAGGAGCTTCGCGCCGCCTTCGAAGCGCAAGCGCCCGATGTCATCGTGATCGCGGGCGACCTGACGCTGCGCGCCCGCAAGCGCGAGTTCGATGAAGCGCGCGCATGGCTGGCGTCGCTCAACGCGCCGGCGCTTGTGTTGCCGGGCAACCACGATTTGCCCTATTGGAACGTCATCCAGCGCTTTCGCCACCCCTTCCGCCGCTATCGCGCCGCAGCCAATGGCGCGAGCCTCATGCCGGTCTTCGAGCGCGACAGCGGCATGGTGCTCGGCTTCAATACGACGAGGCCATGGCAGCCGCATCTCAGGTGGCAGGAAGGCGCTGCAAGGCTGCGGGATATCGAAGCGGCGAAGGCGGCGTTGTGCGCCCGCCCGCCGGGCTGGTTCAAGGCGGTGGCCGCGCACCACCCGCTGGCGCGCGTTCCAGGTTTCCCGCGCGCGGAGCCGGTGAGACGGGCCGCGCCCACGCTCACGGCGTTCGCGGAATGCGGCGTCGATCTCATCATGTCGGGCCACATCCATCAAAGCTTCGCCATCGAGGCGGAGCATGGGGGCCGGCGCGTGCTCATGGTCGGCGCGCCCACCGCCCTGTCAACACGGCTCCGCGGCGAGGCGAACGGCTTCTGGATCATTCATGCGGGCGCCGCCGCCATCGAGTGCTGCCTGTGGCTGCGCGATGGGGTCCGCTTTCAGGGCGCCGGGAGGAAAACTTTCCCTCGATACCCCAAGGACGAATAGGGAACGCCGCGCGCGCCGCGCGTGTTTTTCTGGCCTATCTGTCTTTCCAGGGAGAATCGCATGTTAGGCTGGGCCTTGACCTTCCTCGTTATCGCAATCGTCGCGGCCGTTTTCGGTTTCGGCGGCATCGCCACGGCCTCGGCCGGGCTTGCGAAGATCATCTTCTATATCTTCCTCGTCCTTTTGGTCGTCTCGCTCGTCGCCCACTTGTTCAGGGGACGAAGCGTTTAGCCGTCGGGCGCGCCTTTGGCGATAGCAAATCGCGTGAGACGCCAGGGGCGCGTGCTCGCGGCATGGTTGCTCTGTTCCGCGAGAGTATTTATTGGTTCATGGAATTGAGTTAGCATTTCTTAAATCGAATGTCCTAACACACAGAAGCTCCCTGACGTGCGGCGTTCAAAAACGGTTCCCTTGAGCCGCCGCGCCCAATCCGCTACATAAGCAGCCTGATTTCCGCGTCTTCGCATCGCACGAACGCCGGGCCTCCCGCGCGCGCCGCGAAGCGCGCAACGCCATCCCATAGAAGGAAACCCCATGGCCCCTCCGCAATACGTTTACGTGATGCAGAAGCTTTCCAAAACCTACCCAGGCGGAAAGCAGGTGCTGAACAACATCTCGCTGTCCTTCCTGCCTGGCGCGAAGATCGGCGTGGTGGGCGTGAACGGCTCGGGCAAATCCACGCTGCTGAAGGTCATGGCGGGCGTGGAGAAGGAGTTCATGGGCGAGGCCTGGGCCGCCGATGGCGTTCGCGTGGGCTATCTCAGCCAGGAGCCGCAGCTCGACGAGACAAAGGACGTGCTCGGCAACGCCATGGACGGCGTGGCGGACAAGAAGGCGATGCTCGACCGCTATAACGAGCTGGCGATGAACTATTCCGACGAGACCGCAGACGAGATGGCGCGGCTGCAGGACATCATCGACGGACAGAATTTGTGGGACCTCGACGCGCAGGTGGAGCAGGCGTTGCAGGCGCTGAATTGCCCGCCGCCGCATGCGAGCGTGACGAACCTTTCGGGCGGCGAAAAGCGCCGCGTGGCGCTGACGAAGCTTCTGCTTTCGAAGCCCGACATCCTGCTGCTGGACGAGCCGACCAACCATCTCGACGCCGAAACCACCGATTGGCTGCAGCATTACCTCGAAGACTACGCCGGCTGCGTGATCCTCGTCACCCACGACCGCTACTTCCTCGATAGCATCACGGAATGGACGCTGGAGCTCGATCGCGGCCAGGGCATCCCTTACAAGGGCAATTATTCCAGCTGGCTGGAGCAGAAGGCGAAGCGCGCCGCTCAGGAGAGCCGCGAGGACGAGGCGAAGCAGCGCACGCTCACCCGCGAGCTGGAGTGGATTCGCTCCAGCCCGAAGGCGCGGCAGGCCAAGAGCAAGGCGCGCATTCAGGCTTATGAAAAGCTTGCGGAAGAAGCGGGCCGCGACCAGATCGGCAAGGCGCAAATCCAGATCCCGACAGGCCCAAGGCTCGGCGGCGTCGTGCTTGAGGCGGACCACATCAAGAAGGGCTTCGACGGCCACACGCTCATCGAAGGGCTCGACTTCAAGCTGCCGCCGGGCGGCATCGTCGGCGTGATCGGCCCGAACGGCGCGGGCAAGACCACGCTGTTCAAGATGATCATCGGCAAGGAAACGCCCGACGCCGGCGCCTTCCGCCTCGGGGACACGGTGAAGCTCGGCTATGTGGACCAGAGCCGCGACGCGCTCGATCCGAAGAAGAACGTCTGGGAGGAGATTTCCGGCGGGCTCGATCAGATCAAGCTCGGCAATCGCGAGGTGAACAGCCGCGCCTATTGCGGCTGGTTCAACTTCAAGGGGCCGGACCAGCAGAAAAAGGTGGGCCAGCTTTCGGGCGGCGAGCGCAACCGCGTGCATCTCGCCAAAATGCTGAAAGAGGGCGGCAACCTCATCCTGCTCGACGAGCCGACGAACGACCTCGATGTGGAGACGCTGTCGAGCCTTGAGGCGGCGCTGGAGGATTTCCCCGGCTGCGCGGTGGTCATCAGCCACGATCGCTTCTTCCTCGACCGGCTGGCGACGCACATCCTCGCTTTCGAGGGCGACGGCCATGTCGAGTGGTTCGAGGGCAACTTCCAGGCGTACGAGGAAGACAAGCTGCGCCGCCTCGGCGCCGCCGCCGCCGACACGCCGAAGGCGAAGTTCGCGAGGTTCGGCCGGGGGTAGGATGCTGCGCGGGCCGCATTGGTTCTCGGCATTTTACACGGAGCCATGAAGCGCTGACGGGCTCGATAGAAATGCCCCTAAACCATGCGCTTCACAACGCCGTCTTGACGGATGATCCCGTGATAAGCCGCGCCGAGCAGATGGAGCGCAATGAAAACGACAAGCAAGCCCGCGCCTAGCTCGTGGGCTTCAGCGAATTGTTCCGCAATGGCTTTATCCTGTTTGCCGATTGGCGACGGGATCGTGAAAAGGCCGAACCATTTCACCGGAATCCCCAACGCGTTGGTGGTGAGAAACCCGATGACCGGCTGAATCAGAAGCATGGCGTAAAGAGCGTAATGGTTGAGCCGCGAGCCCACGCGGATGATGGCGGGCTGATCGTGAAGCAACGGCGGCGGGTTGCCGAGGCGCACGAAGAGGCGAAGCACAACCACGACAAACAGGAGAACGCCAAAGCTTTGATGAAGGTTCAGGAGTTCAAGCTTGAACGCTTTGTCCTGGGGTTCGAAGTCCTTGATCCAAGCGCCGAGCGCGAACATGACCACGACGAGCAATACGGTGGTCCAATGAAAGAAACGGGCAGCCGGTCCATAGCGGAAGGTCATTGTGGCTCCAAAGCTAGGTTCGCCTACGGACAGAATGGCCGCGGCGCTGGACCTGCTCCGTCGCCGTCATGCAATTTCCCGTGAGCCCGTTAGAACAGGCGAATCCGGTTACGGGACCGGCGCGCTAACCAGAACATCGATTGCAGCGCCGCCACCGCAACCCATCCCCATGACCGGCGCCGGATTCGCAAACCATGTAACCGCCCACCGTGCCCGGAACGCCGCCAAGTCTCGCCGCACTATTATAGACCAAGCCAAAGCTGTGCCGTGATCTACTATAGATCAAGCCAAAGCTGTGCCATAAGCTGCGGCATGTTGTACGCCTGTATTATAGCTATTTACAAATTACTTATGCAGGCATAACTTTATTCAACAAGCTGAATATTAGGTGGACCGGCAACAGCCCGGCGAGAGCTAGAACATGGCTTCTCGTCATCCGCCGGTCGCTGCCTTTTTCAACTTGGTTGAGAAGTAAACAGCGGAGGCTCAAATGGCGAACGAGGCCTCCGAAGCTCGCCGCAAAGACGAAAGGATCGCACCATGTCGCCGGATACTAAGCTTGCTCGGATATCGAAAGTCGTGAGTTCTTGCAGCTCTCGTTGGCATGACCGTCCCAGCGCTCGCCGCAGATAATGGAGCGGCTCAACCTGACCCATTATGGATTTGGGTTGGCATCCTCATTGGTGGAATTGCTGTGACGACCGCCTTCCTTAAATGGGATTGGAAGTAGTAGCAGGCCTGTCGAAAAGTGGCTCACTCCAGCGGCTCCGCTGGAGTGATGTGAGCTCCGGAATCGGCGCAAGCGACGTAGCGTCGAGAACATGCGGAGCTTTTTTCGTCCCCCCCATTCACTCCTTAAACATTACTGCAAGACCACAACCCCGTCCCCCGGCCATACGGCGCCGCAAAACACGCTTTGCAGCTTTCCTGTCGATGGATTGACCCGTATCATACCGATTGCGCGGTGTCGCAAGCGTTCGAGCCGGTTCCGGGGAGCGGCAGGCCATGAATGCTTTTCAGTCCCGAGTTGAGGCAGTGTGGTCGGCTGGAGGTGGACGTGAGCAAGACCCGCAAATCGGCGGAGCCAGAGGAAGCGGTGCTGCGCAATGCGAAGGAAGTGACGGCGCTGGAGCAATATAGGTATCTGGCCGACCAGCCAAAGCCGCGCAAGCCCCCCAAAAACTACAAGTATCTCGACGAACTCGCCCATTTGCAGTTCGAGCTGATCAAGCTCCAGGAATGGGTTCGTCTGCAGGGCTTGCGCGTTGTCATCATTTTCGAGGGACGCGACGCCGCCGGAAAAGGGGGCGTCATCAAACGCATCACCCAGAGCTTGAACCCGCGTGTCTGCCGCGTGGTGGCCCTGGGCACGCCGACGGAGCGCGAGCGCGGCCAATGGTATTTTCAGCGCTACGTCGCCCATTTGCCGGCGCCGGGAGAAATCGTCCTGTTCGACCGCAGTTGGTATAACCGCGCCGGCGTCGAGCATGTCATGGGCTTCTGCACTCTGGAAGAGTACCACGAGTTTCTGCGCGCATGCCCTCTTTTCGAGGAAATGCTGGTTCGCTCCGGTATTTACCTTCTCAAATACTGGTTTTCGGTCAATGACGAAGAGCAGGAGCGGCGCTTCCAGGACCGGATACGCAATCCCATCAAGCGCTGGAAGCTCAGCCCGATGGATCTCGAATCGCGCAGACACTGGGTTGAATACTCCAAAGCCAAGGACGTGATGTTGGCCCATACCGACCGCGAGAAGACGCCCTGGTGGGTCGTCAACGCCGATGACAAAAAAAGGGCAAGGCTCAATTGCATCGCCCATTTGCTGAAGCAGGTTCCGTATAAAGACATGACGCCGGTCGAAATCGAAGTTCCTCCGCGGCAGGATGACATCGGATACAAGCGGCCCAAGAAGTCGAACCAGCGCTTTGTGCCCGAGGTTTATTGATCATCCAGGACGCAAACAAGGCCGAGCAATCTTGCTTGGATGCGATCGCCTCACTGCGGTGACTTATGCCGTCGCGCGAGCATCTCCCACGCCGGAAAGGAATGCAGGCTCCGCAAGGTTTGCCGGATTCCTCGGCGCTTTGGCGCCTTCGCGATGGGCGGCGGAAAATTAGTCAGCGCACCCATCGAAGCGGACCAACTGACGGCTTGGGCGGAAAGGCGGAGGGCGCCATGACGCTCATTTCAGAAAGACGTAGTCGCTCGAATAGGGCACGCTGAGGAACGTTCCCGCAGCCGCACAATCGCCGCCGGCGGCGCCGCCCTTGGTATTGAGGCGTTGTATTATGGCGACGCCGCTTAACTGCCCGGTTCCGCGATGGGACACGGCGTCGAGCTTGAGCCAGGGGATATCTTTTGCGGTGGCGCCTTCGGAGCGGGCGACGACTTTGCCTGTCACGGCGCTCCCGCCTGAAGTCTCCCACGTAGGACCGAGATAGTGCCTGCCAACGGTCTTGCCGTCGACGATCAAGGCCGCAATCGGCTCGCGGAATTGCCAGACAAGCTTTCCTGCATCGCCGGCTTTGCATTCATAGATTTGAGCGCCCTCTGCATGAACTTCGAGGACTTTGACCGAGCCCGGCGCTGCGATGCCGTCTGGAACTTGAGCAGCAGCGGGAGAAGCCGAAAGCAAATAAGGCAGAGCCGCCGCGAGGGCGGCCATGATGACGTTGCCGGCCAAAAAAGTTCTCCCCAAGGAATGCAGACGCTAGCGCTTACTGTCGCTTATATGACCAGAGTGGAAAACCTTTGGGGGCCGCTTAAGCGGCTTTCGCGATTGTCCAACAGGTGAAAACATCAACAAAAATAGCAACTTAAGTATCGCTGGTGCCCAGAAGAGGACTCGAACCTCCACGCCTTGCAGCGCTAGTACCTGAAACTAGTGCGTCTACCAATTCCGCCATCTGGGCCCGGCTCAAGAGGTAAATCCCGCCGCCGCCTTTGTCAATCGACCCGCGCGCTCGCCGCCGCCTCCCGCGAATAACGCGCAAGAGGGCAAGCCGCGCTTTTCATCGGCCCAAATGCGGGTTATGCATTCACGGTCAATTCGCTTCTCGCGCGGGTCGGGGCATGGCTCATACATTCGGAGATTCCACCGTTGTCACCGTTTTCGGCGGATCGGGCTTTGTCGGCCGCTACGTGGTGCAGGCGCTCGCACGGGCGGGCTGCCGGATCAAGGTAGCGGTGCGCCGGCCGGAGCTTGCGCTGCATCTCGTCCCGCTCGGCACGGTCGGGCAGATCGCGCTCCTCCAGGCCAATGTCCGTGACGAGAAATCCGTGGCGGAAGCCGTGCGCGGCGCCGATTGGGTGGTGAACCTTGTCGGCATCCTTGCGCCTTCGGGCCGCCAGCGCTTTCGCGCGATCCACGGCAAGGCGCCCGAGACCATTGCGAAGGCCGCCAGGGCGGCGGGCGCCCGCGGCTTCGTCCAGGTATCGGCCATCGGCGCCGACAGGGTCGCGCGTTCGACCTACGCCCGCACGAAGGGCGAGGGGGAAATGCGCGCGCTTTCCGCGTTCCCGCAGACGATCGTGCTGCGCCCCTCGCTCGTATTCGGCCCCGAAGACCAATTCTTCAATCGGTTCGCCGCGCTCGCCGCCACGTCGCCCATTATGCCGGTGATAGGCGGGCGCACGCGCTTCCAGCCGATCTATGTCGGCGACGTGGCGCGCGCGGTAGCGGCGGCGGTCTCAGGCCAAGGCACGGAAGGCGCGGTCTACGAGCTGGGCGGCCCGGCCATTCATACGTTCCGCGAGATCCTCGAAAAGGTTTGCGAGTGGACGCAGCGCTCGCCCGTGCTCCTGCCCATTCCAACCTGGATCGCGAAGATTCCGGCATTTTTCGTCCAGTTCCTGCCCGGCGCCCCCATCACGGTCGACCAAATCCGTCTCCTGCAGCGCGACAACGTCGTCAGCGCGGAAGCCATCCGCGACCATCGCACGCTGGAGGGCCTCGGCGTGCTTGAGCCGCGCAGCGCGGAGGCGATCGTTCCTCCCTATCTACAGCGCTACCGGCCGCGAGGCGAATTCTCGACAGACCGGCTCCGCGCGCTCTAGCGCCGGACCCAGGGGCGAATGCTGCGTCATGCCCACGTTGCTTCATTTCCCGCTATGCCCCGCCTCTCGGGCGGTGCGGCTTGCGCTTTTCGAGCAGGGCGTCGAGGCCGAGCATAGCGAGGTGAAGCCCTGGGAGATCGCCCGCGATTTTCTCAATATCAATCCGGCTGGGACGCTGCCGGTCCTGACTATCGAGGGAAAATCCATTTGCGGCGCCTATCCGATTTCCGAGTTTCTGGCGGAAACGGCGGCGCGCGATGGGCCGCTTTCGCGAACGGCGCTCTGGCCGGGCTCGGCCACGGAGCGGGCGGAGGCGCGCCGGGTCGCCGATTGGTTCCTGCGCAAGTTCGACGCCGAGGTGGCGCAAGGCATTCTCGAAGAGAAACTCTACAAGCCGTCGTCCAAGGGCCGGCTTCCGCCCGACCTCGGCGCGATCAGGGCTAGCAGAAGCAATTTACGCTATCATCTTTCCTATGTGAGTTTTTTGAGCGACCAGCGGAAATGGCTTGGCGGCGACCATATGAGTTTTGCGGATCTGGCGGCTGCGGCGCAGCTTTCGGCGCTGGATTACCTCTCGGAAATGCCTTGGGCGGAGTTTCCGGAAGCGAAGGCCTGGTATCAGCGCCTGAAGTCGAGGCCGTCTTTTCGCCAGCTGCTGGTTGATCGCATACCGGGCTTCAACCCGCCGGAGAACTATGCGAACCTCGATTTCTGAAGACGCGCGCGCCGCGGTTCGTCCCGATCTTGCGGGCTGGATCAAGGCGCTGGTGCTGGACCAAGGCTTCGATGCGGTCGGGATTGCGTCTCCCGGGGCGATAAGAGACGCGGGCGAGCGTTTGCATGCGTTCCTTGCGGCGGGCTTTCATGGCGAGATGGGATGGCTTGCGGCGAACGCGGAGCGCCGCGCCGATCCGCGGGCCTTGTGGGCGGATGTGCGGTCGGTTGTCATCGCGGGCATGAATTATGGGCCGGAAGCCGATTCCGTTTCCGCCGCGGCCGCGCCTCAGCGAGCCGGCATTTCCGTCTACGCCAAGGGCGCGGACTACCACGACATCCTGAAGGCCAAGCTGAAGGCCGTCGCCGGCGAGTTCGCCCGCCGCGCGGCTGCGGACGTGAAGGTGTTCGTCGACACCGCGCCGGTGATGGAAAAACCGCTCGCAGAGGCCGCCGGGATCGGCTGGCAGGGCAAGCACACCAATCTCGTCTCGCGCGACTTTGGCTCATGGCTGTTCCTCGGCGCGATTTTCACCACCGCCGCGCTTGAGCCGGACGCGCCCGAACAGAACCTTTGCGGCTCGTGCAGCGCTTGCCTCGACGCCTGCCCGACGCGCGCCTTCCCGGCGCCCTATCGCCTCGACGCGCGCCGCTGCATTTCCTACCTCACCATCGAGCACAAGGGGCAGATCCCGCCTGAATTTCGCGAGAGCATCGGGAACCGCATCTATGGCTGCGACGATTGCCTTGCCGCGTGCCCGTGGAACAAGTTCGCGAAGGCCGCGCGCGAGATCAGGTTCAAGCCAAGCGAGGCGGCCGGCGATCCGCCGCTCGCCGATCTTCTGGCGCTGGACGACGCGGCATTCAGGGCGAGGTTCCGAGGCTCGCCGATCAAGCGCGTCGGGCGCGACCGCTTCGTGCGAAATGCGCTGATCGGCGCCGGAAATTCGGGCGACGCCGCGCTTCTCGAAAGCGTTGCGCCGCTCTTGAACGATAGTTCGCCTCTTGTGCGGGGCATGGCGGTCTGGGCCGTTCGCCGGCTTGCCGATGCCGCCGAGGAGGCGCGGTTGAAAGCGATTTGCGCGTTGCGGGAGACGGACCCCGCAGTGCGCGTGGAATGGGAGTGAGCCATGAGCAATTTATTCGTTTTCGGTCTTGGGTATTCGGCGATGGCCGCCTCGACGATCCTTGAAGCAGGCGGATGGCGCGTTTCCGGCACGGTTCGCCAGGCGAGCAAGGCCAGCGCGATTGAAAAAGAAGGGATCGCGCCCGTCCTTTTCGACGACCGGCCTGCGGTCGAAAGCGCGCTCCAGACGGCGACGCACCTGCTTGTATCCACGCCTCCCTTCGAGGGCGGCGATCCAGCGCTTTCGACCTATGGGCAAGCGCTCGGCGACGCGCCTTTGCTTCGGTGGATCGGCTATCTCTCCACCATTGGCGTCTACGGGGACCACGCCGGAGAGTGGGTCGACGAGGAAACGCCGACGGCGGCGCCCGAGGGTCGGAAATCTGCGCGGGTCGAAGCGGAAAATGCGTGGCGCGACTTCGCGAACGAGCGCGGGCTTGCGCTCGACATTTTCCGCCTCGCCGGCATCTACGGGCCGGGCCGCAGTCCGCTCGACCGCATCCGCGCTGGCGACGCGCGAAGCATCGTCAAGCCCGGCCAGGTCTTCAACCGCATTCATGTCGACGACATCGCCCAGACCGTCATCGCCGCCATCCGGCGCGATCGCCGCGCCGCCGTGCATGTGTTCAATGTCACCGACGACGAGCCCGCGCCGCCGCAGGACGTCCTTCGCTTTGCCGCCGAGTTGATCGGCGCGCCGCCGCCGCCTGAAATTCCGTTCGTAGAGGCGCAGCTGTCCCCGATGGCGAAGAGCTTCTACGAAGAAAACAAGCGCGTGCACAATGCCAGGATCAAGCGCGAGCTCGGCGTGGTGCTGCACCACCCGACCTACCGCGAGGGGCTTACGGCGCTCGCCCGCGGACGCGCTCCCGCCGTCTGACCGCCGTCGCTTTGCTAGCTTCTTAAAGAAACTCGGCGAGCGTCGCGCGGAAAAGCGCGAGGTCCTGCGGGCGCGACAGGCGGTGCTCCCCGTCCTTGATGAGCGTGAGGCGCATGTCTGGCGAGGTTAGCGCCTCCATCAGGTCCAGCGAATGCCGCCAGGGAATGTCCGGGTCGGCAATGCCGTGAAGGATGCGGACCGGCGCATCGACGGGGATGGGGCCTTCGCCAAAGAGGTGGTTCTCGCCGTCGTCCAGAAGCGCCTTCGTGATCGGCGTGGGCTCGTTGCTGTATTGCGAGGCGTGATAGAAGACGCCGTCGCTTTCGATGGCCTGGCGCGCTTCGGCCGTGAAGCGCCCGCGCATAAGCCGCGTCATGTCCCAGGCGGGCGCTATCAGCACGATGCCCTCGGGCGGGCGCCGGCGCTGCGCCGCGAGCCGCCGCGCGAGCAGAAGCGCGATCCAGCCGCCCATGCTCGACCCGACGAAAACGGCGGGCGTATCGGGCGCGAGCGCGGCTGCGAAAACAGCCGCGGCTTCGTCAAGCCATGCGCTGATCGTTCCGTCCTCGAACCTGCCTCCCGACCGCCCATGCCCGGAATAATCGAACCTAAGGCAGCCCGCGCCGGATCCTTGCGTCCAGCGCGAAAGCTCGTCCGCCTTCAGGCTCTCCATCTCCGATTTATAGCCGCAGAACCAAACGAAGACCGGCTTATTATATTCAGCTTTTCGAAAGCGATAAGCGATAGAGATTAATGCGCCTGCAGCGCTGGTAAGCGGGAGCAATTGCAGTTCTTCGCTGTTCATCCTATGCTTCTTTCATGAGACCGAGCGAGAAGGTTAGGCCCATCCAAGCTCTACCCGCCAGCATTGCCGCAGCATCGCACCGTGGGGCGCGCCAATGTTAAAACGAAGCCCGTGGCCGGTCATTCTGCAAATCGTTCCTGAGCTCTCGACGGGCGGCGCCGAGCGCACGACGATCGAGATCGCCGAAGCGGTCGCCAAGGGCGGCGGCCTTGCGCTCGTCGTCTCATCGGGGGGCAGGCTTGAAAAAGAGCTGGCCGATGCCGGCGGCGAGTTGATCCGTTTCCCGGCGAAAACGAAGAACCCCGGCTTGATTCTCCTCAACGCCATGAGGCTCGCGCGCATCATACGGGAAAGGGGCGTGAGCCTCGTCCATGCGCGAAGCCGGGCGCCCGCGTGGAGCGCGATGCTGGCGGCGCGGCGCACGAAACGCTGCTTCGTCACGACCTATCACGGCATCTATAATCAAGAAGGGCGGCTCAAAGCCTTCTACAACGCCGTGATGGCCAAGGGCGACGCCGTCATCTGCAATTCACAATATACTGCGCGCGTCGTCCGCGAGCGCCATCCCGAGGCCGCCGAGCGCGTCGGCGTGATCTATCGCGGGTTCGACGCCGCAAAATTCGACCCCTCGGCGGTATCGGCGGAGCGCGTTCGCGCCGTTCGCGAAGCGTGGGGGGTGGGACACGCAAAGCGAATCGTTCTTTTGCCGGCCCGCCTGACCCGCTGGAAAGGGCAGCGCGTTTTGGTGGACGCCGTCGCGCTTTTGCGCTCGCGGCTCGACTCGGACGTGGCTTTCGTGATGATCGGGGACGAACAAGGGCGCTCGCCCTATCGCGCCGAGCTTCAGGCGGTCATCGAGTCCCATGGCATGTCCGATCTCGTGACCATCGCCGGCCATTGCGACGATATGCCTGCCGCGTTCAAGGCGGCTTCTCTGACGGTGCTGCCGTCGATCGAGCCGGAAGCCTTCGGCCGCGCGGCCATCGAGGCGCAAGCCATGGGTTGCCCCGTGATCGCCTCGCGCATCGGGGCTTTTCCGGAGACGATAGCCCCGGAGCCGACGCTTTTGGCGCGCGTGCCAAGCCTGCCGGAGGGCGCGGGGCCTGAGCCGCACGCCGTCCCTCAGCGCAACCCTTGGCTTTTCGAATCGGGAAATCCTGAAGCGCTGTGCGAATCGCTTTCCGCGGCGCTGGCGCTTTCCGGCGATGCGCTTGAGGCTTTGCGCGCGCGCTGCATGGAGCGCGTCCGAGCCTCCTTTTCGAAGCGCGCCCTTCAGCTTCAAACCTTGTCGGTTTACGACCGGCTCATTGGCACCCAGCTTGCCGCTACGTTCAAGAATGCGACGCAAAAATAAGGCAGGCGAAAGCGCGACAGTTTTGCAGGCTTAACTTTCGTCTGCTGCAACATGCCGCTTGACTTGTCTAGGCGTATTTTTATCCTCATTTTATAGGGAGCCTCTTCCACCCGCCGGAGGAGGCGCCATTCCGTTGCAACAACCATAGGAGAAGTCAAATACGCCGTCCAATGAGAGAGGCGCCCGCCAAGGGAGGGCCCCGAATTAATGAAGCCATTATTGCGCGCGACGTTCAGCTTATAGACGAGTTGGGCGAGAATCGCGGCACCACCAATAAGCGCGACGCGCTCAGCAGAGCTCAGGAAGCAGGTCTCGATCTCGTTGAGATTGCAGTGAATGGGGAAATCCCGGTCTGCAAGATCATGGACTTCGGGAAGTATAAGTTCCAAGCTCAAAAGAAGGCTGCGGAGGCTCGCAAAAAGCAGAAGACCGTTGAGGTCAAGGAAATCAAGTTACGCCCAAATATCGACACGCATGATTACGAAGTAAAAATGCGGTCGATCAAGAAATTCTTCGAGGAAGGCGACAAGGTCAAAGTAACGCTCAGGTTTCGAGGGCGCGAAATGGCGCATCAAGAGCTTGGCATGCAGCTCCTCATGAAAGTGAAAGAGGAAACCGGCGCGATTGCGAAAGTGGAGATGGAGCCCCGGCTCGAAGGCCGCCAAATGGTGATGGTCCTCACTCCCCGCTGACGTTTCCGGATGGAAGCAGCGTCTTCATAACCTGCGGTAATAATGCCGGAGCCGGGCCTTGCGCCCGGTAAAAGGTTATCTGCGCCCCAACATAGAATTTGCCCCCTGGATGAAATAGATTTTATTTGTTGCGCGTAATAATACTGCCATATTATGCTAGGATGTGTCCAGTGGGGCGCCGCAAAACCTGAACGCAGAAACACAACTATACTAAAAATGACAATCAAGGTAACCGGCAAAAATATCGATCTCGGCGAGAGCCTCCGCTCCTATGCGTTGACTCGCATTGAGGGGTCGCTCGATAAATATTCTGGCCGCTCTCTCTCGGGCCAGATCAGCGTCGAAAAAAACCACGACGGGTTTTTTACCCAATGCTCGATCCACCTCGCCTCGGGGCTTGACGTTCAATCCTCGGGGGAGGGCTTGGACGCCTATGCAAGCGTTGATTCCGCCCTTGACCGGCTGGAAAAACGGTTGCGCCGGTACAAACGCAGGCTTAAAAGTCATGGCCAAGGCGTCGATGGTTTAGCGCAACTTTACGAGAGCGCCGGGATTGACTATGTGCTTGACGCCGAGAGCGTGGGGGATCGCCTCGATGGCGGTGAAATCGGAGGGGGAGCCCCCGCCGTTATCGCGGAAGCTCCCGCACGCGTGAGGGCGATGTCTGTTAGCGATGCAGTCATGCAGATGGACCTTGCCGACCAGGCATTTCTCGTGTTTCGTAACGCTTCGCATGGCGGGATCAACGTTGTTTACCGGCGTCCCGACGGAAACATCGGGTGGATCGACCCCGGCGGCGTTGTGGCTGGCGCGAAACCTTAACGTGCGTGAGCTGCAAAGGGAGGACGTTTACGCGTGGGACAGGACATGGATCTAAGCGACCTCATAACGCCTTATGGCATCATCCCCTCCCTGAGAGCGGCTGGCAAAAAGCAGGCGCTTCAAACGCTTTCGGAGCGAGCCGCGGATCTGACGGGGCTGAACAGCGTCGACATTTTCAACATCTTGATCCAGCGCGAGCGGCTCGGCTCGACCGGCGTAGGGTCCGGCATCGCGATCCCGCACGGGAAGCTGCCCACTTTGCGCCAAAGCGTCGGCGTCTTCGCGCGGCTGGATGAGCCGATCGATTTCGAGTCGATCGACGAGGAGCCGGTCGATATCATCATGCTTCTTCTTGCGCCGGAAAGCGCGGGCGCCGATCATCTCAAAGCGCTGGCTCGCGTTTCCCGCTTGCTTCGCGAGCCGAAGTCGGTCGAGAAGCTGCGCGCTTGCCGCGACCGCGCTGCGATCTACGCAGTGCTCACCGAGAAAGCCGCCTCCCACGCGGCCTGACCGGCGCAATAAATCGCGATCACCAGCCGGTCTCGCACCTCAGGCCATTCCCGCACTGCAATCCATTGGCTCGCGACAGCCTCGAATCGCCGAAGATTTCAGAAGCCAAAGATTGAGAACGGAGACCATCCCTGGCTTCGCCAAGCCACGCCGGAAGCATGAGGTCTGGACCGGGAGGAAGACGACGAGCCGGTTCTCCTTTTCTGCCCGTGCGATCGCCTCCCGTCCCCGTCGCCGCTGCCCCCGCCGCGGCTTATGACCGGGTTCCGGAAGGTGGCGCCGCCCTTGGGTTCGCCGCTCATGAACACGATAAAATCGGTGTCCTTGCCGGTCTCGCTGCTGGTTCCTTCATCGGAGATGATCAGCGAGGAGCCGGGCAGCATCGACCCGGAAATACGGTCGAGCGTTTCCTGAGGGATCACAAGCCGCTGCAATGCGTTGCGGGCGCCCGCGACGTCCGCCGGCTTTGGCTCACGGTGTTTCTTCGAGTCGCGCTTCGCCTCGGAGTACGGCTCGATGGCGGTCGCGTTTTTATACATCGACACCACATTCCAGCGCATGCGTCCGGGCGTTGCAGTATATCCGAGGGCGGTGAAAACGAAGGTGCCGATCGGTTCATCCGGGTCGCGAATTGTCACCGGCCCTTCAAACACAGGTTCCCTGCCTCTGCGGATATAAAGACGCTGCGCCCGACGGCTGATGAAGATCGAAATGGGCCAGGCGTTCTCTCTGGCTATTTCCGCCGCCTCCTCAGCCTCGCCCGACAAAGCGGCGGCCGTGTTGGCCTCTTCTTCGGCTTCCGCCGCCGCGTCTGATTTAGCCTGCGCTTCGGTCTGGGCCATCTCAAGCTGCAACCGCGCGGCCCGAATCCGAGCAGCAGCCTGGTTCTTAGCGGCTTCGCCATTTTCCGCGCGCTTGAAAACGGTCTCGCGCATGCGTCCGCCTGCATCCAATCCCGATTCCACGCGAGCGAGATTGGCCGCCGCCGCCTCTGCCGAGCGGGTCGCTGAAGCAGCCTGGGCAGCTTTAACCGCAGCGGCAGACTTCGCTTCCAGCGCACGCCTCTTTGCGTCCTCCGCCTCCGCCAGCTTTGCTTCCTTGATGGCCAGGAGGCGTGCGTGTATCTCCGATTCGCCTGGCGAATTGGATGCGTTGATCTCGAAGGGCGAAGCGTCCGCTGCGAGGGAACGATTGAACAGTTCCGGTTGCTCAATTTCGGCGGGAGCAATGTCCTCGCGAACGATAACAACGCGCATGCCGGGCTTGGTCGCCTGGTAGAGCTTCTGCGCAAAGCCCCATGACAGACGCGTGCAGCCATGCGAGGCCGGATAACCCGGCAAAACACCTGCATGCATGGAGAGCCCTGTCCAGGTTAAGCGCTCCATGAACGGCATGGATGCATCGTCATAAAGATTGGAGTGGTGCTCCTCCTCTTTCTCCAAAATGCTGTAAATCCCAGCCGGCGTCTCGTGGCCCGTGGCGCCCGTCGAAACTGGCGCATCCATGATTTTCCCCGAGCCGCCGTAGATGGAAACCCGCTGCTGCGCCAGCGCTATGATGGCCAAGAGGGGCGCGCCTGGGGTCAGGGATTGAGTGGGGCTCTCGCCGTGCCGGGACTGCCTCGCGCTTGCGGAGGACGTCCCGTCCAATGTAACCGCGGTGAAAGTAGCCGCGCAAAGTAAGGCCGCTAGGCTCGTGAATTTCATCGCTGGCCTCGGGCTTCTGGCTGCAAATAATCCTCTTGAGGGTCATCCTCTCGGGGACGTCGCAAATTTGCAGAAGCGGATTCCCGGACAATGGTTCCAAACGAGAGCCGGTCACGGTTAAGTGCGCGGAAAGAATTACGCCTCACCTCGGAGAACGTCTGGAACTCCCTTCGCAAGCCCGAAACGGCGCCGTCTGGGAACCTCGCCCCAAGGCCATGGCGACGCGAGAGCGTGGCTATGCAACGTCTCGCAGGAGAAACGCCCGGCTACGGCCGCCCATTAGACTAAAACAAACGCAGGCGTCGGCTTACTCTCTCACCCAAACCTCGACACGCCGGTTCATCGCGTGGCCAGCCTCGGAGCTGCTGCACCCGACGGGCAAGAGATTGCCGTAAGCTTTGACGACGATCTGATTGGCGGGGACTCCCTCCGCGACCAACGCATTCTTGAAGCTTGTGGCGCGATTGGCCGACATCAAGCGATTGGCGTCGAAAGTTCCGGTGCTGTCCGCGAAGCCAAGCAGAAGAACCTCCTTGAATTTCACAGCATCGCTTTTCAGGAATCGCGCCAGGCGGGGAATATCCTGAGCCGCCTTGTCGTCAAGAGTTGAGGAATTCCTCTGGAAACGGAAATTCACCGAAAGCCGTCTCGCGTTCTTCAGGTCTTTTACAAGATCGCGCATATAGGCAAAATTGAAGTCTTTGTCAGGCACCAGCAAAGCAGGGGCAAGACGGTTAGCCTGTTGATCAAAATTCTGCAGATCGATCTGTTGGTTGATGAAGCCAGCCTCCGAAATCATATCTTGGGACTTGTCCGACAGGGCATAATCGATCAGCTTCGCGCCGAAGGGCGAAAGGCTGTCGGCCGTATAAAGAAACAACCGCCGCGAAAGCGGATATTCTTCTGTTTTCACGGAAAAGACTTCAGGAGACGAGACGATTCCGCACGACGATGAAATCGTGAGCGCCCTGGCATTGCGAATGTAAGCGAAACCCGAAAAGCCGATGCCATTCCGGTCGCGGGCCACCAGGTCAGACAGCTCGGCGCTTGCCTCGAACCTTTTCGCCTCGGGCGAGAGCTTCACATTCCTTGGCTTCAAGACGAGGTTATCGAAGGTATCGAAGGTGCCCGACTTGGCGTCGCGCGCGTAGACATTGATCTTGCCGGCGGCCCCGCCAAGCTGCGCCCAGTCGTTGATTTCGCCCGAAAAAACCTTCGAGATTTGCTCGAGGCTAAGCGATTTCACCGGGTTTTGCGGCGAGACGAGAACCGCGACCCCATCAAGCGCGAAGACATGCGTGCTTAACTTGACGCCCGTGCTGGCGATGGCGGTCAGCTCCTCCGGCTTTATCGGCCGGGACATTTCCCCGATTTGCGCCTTTCCCGCTGCGAGGCTGGGCGGCGCCGTGCTGCTGCCATGCGACTGCAAATCGATGGACGCAACCTCTTTGCCTTCAGGATTGGAAAGCCGGAACTGAACCTCCTCGGCGTCGCGTCCTACGACCTTTTCGATGGCGTAGTTCTGGTCCTCAGCGAACCTCTCGATGGTCGTGGGCATCAATTGAGCGCCGATGGTGTTTGAGCCGTGAATGCCGATAAGCGACGCGAGCGGCTTCGGACAAGCAACGCCCTTGCAATCGAACTTGGAGGCTTCCACAGCAATGACGCCGAATTTCGGGGACTTGATCACAAACGACGAGGCGTCCGAAGCCACAAGTTCGCCGATCACGGCGAAGCCGTCTCCCCTCAAGGTCAGCGTCACGTCCTCGGCGCGGAGTTGGCCGAAGGATAACGCCAAGAGGAGCGCAACACAGAAGCGGCGTTGAATGATGCATCGTAGAGGCATTGGGAACTTCGCGAAGTTGTTGTGGATGCGAAAGTCGATGCTTCACCGCGCGAGGATAAGCTGCGGAAGGGCCTTCGACATAAAGCGGGCGACTTGATCGGGAGCTTGATTGCATCCCTGCGGAACGAATGAGCCGCGGGAGCGAGAGAGGTGACCGTTTGGACGCCACACGGCGACCTTGTATTCGAGATCCGCATAAAGTCCGGTGCCGCACGTGTCCGCGTCTTTCGACGCCCGCGCCCGGCTTTCGTAATCGAGCGCCAGCGTCACAGCGCCGGTCTTCTGGCTTGGCTCATGAACGAAGGTGTAGACTTCCACGTGATCGCCTTCTTCCGAGCCATCGCTCATGGAGCTGATGAAGCCGTGGCCGCGCTTGTCGCGTATCCTGCGCTCTTCGACTTGCCACCGGTCGGATGGGGCGC
Source organism: uncultured Alphaproteobacteria bacterium (assembly GCA_963748525.1). Classification (GTDB taxonomy): domain Bacteria; phylum Pseudomonadota; class Alphaproteobacteria; order Rhizobiales; family Rhodomicrobiaceae; genus Rhodomicrobium. The sequence continues at coordinate 97,963 of CAVVJJ010000002.1, read as the reverse complement.
CAGCCCAGACATGTCCCTCGTCGGCAGCGCTCGCGGCGTACTCATAGGCGTGGAGATCAAGATTGACCTCGCCCTTCCAGATGACGGCGATCTTGGTGATCCGGTCGAGGTCCACGGTTCGCAGTTGCACGACAGATTCCGAGCCGTCGCCAAATGCGATGACGAGCGGCGGCTTGTCGCCGAGGAAGCAGTCGAACATCAGGGTGAGGCGGCCGGAGGCGTCGAGCGTGCGGATAAGCTCCACGGAGTCGTAGCGAAAATGGACCTTCCCATTGGCATGACATGGCGCTGAGATCGCGATCTGCGACAGCCCCGCGCTCACCGGCTCGACATTGATGGCGGGAGCACAATTGGACGCTTGGCAGAGTGCGGGACTCGAAAAAAGAACCGCGCCGAACAGCGCGCTCGATGCCAAGATGAATGCGGAGCGGCCTTTCATTCCAGGTCCAGTCCAACGCCGCCACTAACAAAGAGTTGAATTTTGCCAACACTTTTCCGGCAGTCGGATTGGATCACGGTAACGTTACAATTTCAAGACATAATTCTATAAAATCTTTATAAAATGCTTCTCGCGAAAAGCTATGGCCTGGCTGGTCTGGGCCAACGCGGCGCCTGCTGCTGTGATCTCCGCCGCGCGCGGTGTTGCTTCGGCGGCGGGATCGTGACAAAGCATTGGCTTCCGCCCGCACTCGCAAAACTGGCGCGCCCCATGAAATTCACGCTCTCCTGGCTCAAAGACCACCTGCAAACCGAAGCCTCGCTCGACGAGATCGCCTCGAAACTCACGCTCATCGGGCTTGAAGTCGAAGGCATCGAAGACCCTGCGGCGAAGCTGAAGGATTTCACCATCGCGCGCGTGCTGGAAGCGGAGCCGCACCCGAACGCGGACAAGCTGCGCGTCTTGAAGGTCGAGACCGGCGCGGGCGTCGTGCAGGTGGTCTGTGGCGCGCCCAACGCGCGCAAGGGGTTGCTCGGCGTCTTCGCGGCGCCGGGAACGCATGTGCCGGGCCTCAAGCTGACTCTCGGCAAGGCGACCATTCGCGGCGTCGATTCCGCGGGCATGCTCTGCTCCGAGCGCGAGTTGGAACTGTCCACCGAGCACAGCGGCATCATCGAGCTGCCTGAGCGCATGAAGAACCATGTGGGCGAGCGCTTCGTGGATGCGATGGCGCTGAACGATCCGGTCATTGACGTTGCGATCACGCCGAACCGGCCCGATTGCCTTGGGGTGCGCGGCGTTGCGCGCGATCTTGCCGCCGCGGGCCTCGGCGCGCTGAAGCGCGTTTCGGAAGGCTACGCCGGCGAAGGCAAGTTCGCCTCGCCCATCGCAATCGAGCTATCCTTCCCCAAAGGCGCGGAGAACGCCTGTCCGGTCTTTGCGGGGCGGCTCATTCGCGGCGCAAAGAACGGCGCGTCGCCCGAGTGGCTGCAGCGCCGCCTGCGCGCCATCGGTCTCAGGCCCATCAACGCGGCCGTGGATGTCACGAATTACATCTCCTACGACCGCGCCCGCCCGCTTCACGTCTACGACGCCGGCAAGCTGCACGGCCCCGTCACGGCGCGGCTCGGCAGGAAGGGCGAAAGCTTCGTCGGCCTCGACGGCAAGACTTACGAGGTCGACGAGACCATGTGCGTGATCGCGGACAGCCAGCGCGTGCTGGGCCTCGGCGGCGTCATGGGAGGCGAGGCGAGCGGCTGCACGGAGGCGACAACCTCGATCCTGATCGAAAGCGCCTATTTCGATCCCGCCCGCACTGCCGCCACGGGCCGGAAGACCGGCATCAACTCCGACGCGCGCTACCGCTTCGAGCGCGGCGTCGATCCCCAATCGGAGTTGCTCGGGCTGAACCTTGCGACGAAAATGATCCTGGAGTTTTGCGGCGGCGAGCCGAGCGCGGCCGTCGTCGCCGGGCACGAGCCCGACGGCAAGACCGTCATCGGCTTCGATCCCGCGCGCGTCGAGGCGCTTTCGGGAGCGAAATTCGGGAACGGAGAAGTCGTCTCCACCCTGAAAAAGCTCGGCTTCACGGTGGAGGGGCGCGCGCCCTCGCTCACGGTCACGGCGCCCTCGTGGCGGCCGGACATTCACGGCGCGGCCGATCTCGTGGAAGAGGTCGTCCGCCTTTCCGGCGCGGACCGCATCCCTTCGACGCCGCTTCCGCGCGAGGCGGGCGTGACGCGCGCCGTCCTGACGCCAAGCCAGAAGCGCGTGCTTAACGCCCGGCGCACGCTCGCCGCGCGCGGGCTCGTCGAGGCGGTGACATGGTCGTTCGTGGGCGAGGCGCAGGCGCGCCATTTCGGCGGCGGCGCGGCGGCGCTCAGGCTCGCCAACCCGATCTCAAGCGAAATGACGGATATGCGGCCGAGCCTGCTTCCGGGCCTCCTCGCGGCGGCGCGCGCAAACGCCAATCGCGGATTCCTGGATGCGGCGCTGTTCGAGGTCGGCCAGATTTTCGCGGGCGACCGGCCCGAAGACCAGAGCAATGCGGCGGGCGGCGTCCGCGTGGGCACGGCGCGCCTCATCGGCGGCGGCCGCCATTGGGATGGCGCCGCGAAACCGGTGGATGTGTTCGACGCGAAGGCCGATGCGCTCGCCGTGCTCGCCGCGCTTGGGCTGCCGCCTGAGAAGGCGCAGGCAACGCGCAACGCGCCGGATTGGTATCATCCCGGCCGCTCGGGCGCCCTGCAGCTCGGCCCGAAGACGATTCTCGGCCATTTCGGCGAACTGCACCCCGAGACCCTGAAAGCGCTCGACATTGCTGGCCCGGTCGCGGCGTTCGAAATCTTCCTCGACCGGATTCCGGCGCAGCGTCGCAAGAGCACGGCGAAGGGGCCGTTGATTGCGAGCGATTACCAGCCCGTCCAGCGCGACTTCGCCTTCCTCGTCGACAAATCCGTCGAGGCCGCTGTCGTCATGAAGGCGGCGGAGAGCGCCGACAAGGTCTTGATCTCGCGCGTGAATATCTTCGATGTGTTCGAGGGCCAGGGCATCCCCGCGGGCAAGAAGTCGCTCGGCGTCGAGATCACGCTGACGCCGCTCGACCGGACGCTGACGGAGGCCGAAATCGAGCAGGCATCGGCCAAGGTCATCGCGGAGGTGAAGAAGGCGGCGGGCGCGGAGCTTCGCGGCTGATCGCGCCCCTCCATTTTATGCCGCGAGAACGAGAGCCGCGCCCGTTTACCAAGAGCGCGACAATTTTTACCTTGAATAAAACATAAAGCGCCCTGACCCTATTACTCTAGGCTGATGGGTATATTCCCCATCGCAGACTTCCGTCTCCATAGGAGGTGAACCCATGCCTAGACTGTTCACCGGGATCGAGCTGCCAGAGGAAATTGTCGGGCGGCTGTCGATATTGAGAGCGGGGCTGAGCGGCGCAAGCTGGATCGACCCCGGCAATTACCACATCACAATGCGGTTTGCGGGCGACATCACGGACTCGCAAGCGTGCCACTTCGCCGATGCGCTCGCGGATATCCGCTTCGACAGCTTCGACCTCGAATTGAACGGGCTCGGCAGTTTCGGCGGCAACAAGCCCCGCGCGCTGTGGGCTGCCGTCAAGCCGTCGCCCGCGCTCGACGTTTTGCAGAAGGCGCATGAACGCGCCGCCCGGCTCGCCGGCTTGCCGCCCGAGACGCGAAATTTCGTCCCGCATGTCACGCTGGCGCGGCTTCGCAACGTCAGCCCGTATGCGGTAGCGGAATATCTGGCGCGGCATGGCGGTTTCTTCGCAGCGCCTTTTTCCGTTGGCCGGTTCGTGCTGTTCTCCTCGCGGCCCAATCAGGGCGGCGGGCCTTATCTCGTGGAGGAAGGCTACCCCTCGTGGGATATGGCCTTCGCGGAGGATGACGAAGCGGCGGCTTGAGGAACCGGCGGCCTGGCCAGCCGTTTATAGAATGCGATGCACGCTGGGTTGCCGGAATGAGCCTTAAGGGAAGCTGTCTTTGCGGCGCCGTCAAATACGAGATCGACGGCCTCGATTCTCCGATCCATCATTGCCATTGCCGAAGCTGCCGGAAGGCGCAAGGCGCGTCCTTCAACACGTCGGCGAAGGTGGCGCGCGAGCGTTTCCACTGGCTCGAAGGCGAGGACAAACTCACCTCCTTCGAGTCCTCGCCCGGAAAGTTCCGCCGTTTCTGCTCGATCTGCGGCTCGCCCATCGTGGCGGACTACCCCGAACGGCCTAGCCTGTCGCTGAGGGTCGCTACGCTTGACGAGGATCCGGGCGCGCGGCCAGCCGACCACATCTGGTTATCGCAGGCCGCGCCCTGGCTTCAGGACGGCGACGAGATTGGGCGCTACGACGAGTGGAGTCCGGAGCGCTGAATTTCTGGCGCTGCCACGCATGCTCGTCGCCCGGAAAGGGCAGGGGCCTATCCGGGACCGTCAATCACACAAACCCTTTATTTTTGCGATCCTGGATACGGCGCGAGCGCCGCTCCATTGACGAAGCGGACTCGGCTCAGCGCGGCGCGAGGCGCAAGCTGCCGTCGAGCCGAATCGTGGCGCCGTTCAGCATCACGTTCTCGCAGATGTGGCGGACCAGCGCCGCATACTCGGCAGGCTCCCCAAGACGAGACGGGAATGGCACCGTGGCTTCCAGCGAACGCCGCGCCTCGTCCGGCAAGCCGGCGAACATCGGCGTGTTGAACAAGCCGGGAAGGATCGTATTCACGCGGATGCCGTCGCGGGCGAGATCGCGGGCGATCGGCAGCGTCATGGCGGCGACGCCTCCCTTCGAGGCCGAATAGGCGGCCTGGCCGATCTGCCCATCCTCCGCCGCGACGGACGCCGTGCAGATGATGACGCCGCGCTCGCCATCGGCGCAGACAGGATCGAGCTTCACCATCGACGCCGCGCAGGACGCAATCATGCGGAATGTGCCGATCAGGTTGATGGCGAGCACCTTCTCAAAGGCTGGCACGCTGTGCGGGATCGGCTCGCCGGTCGCCTTGTCGCGGCTCACGGTCTTCTGCCCGATGGCGATGCCGGCGCAGTTGACAAGAATGCGCTCGCGCCCATGCGCGGCGCGCGCCGCGGCGAGCGCCATGGGCACAGAGGTATCGTCGGTGATGTCGCAGGCCACGAACAGCGCGCCGATGGCTTTCGCCACCGCCTCACCAGCGTCGCGGTTCAGGTCGAAGATGGCGACCTTGCAGCCGGCTTCCGCCAGCACGGTTGCGGTCGCTGCGCCGAGGCCGGACGCTCCGCCCGTTACGATTGCAGCACTGTCGTTTCCTAGTTTCATGGGTGTCCAGTCACGCTGTTGGCGTCGCCGCCAGGGTTTCGTCCGGGATAAAGTTGAAGCCCGTTCCGTAGACCGTAATGGCGGCGCTTCCCTGGATCATGAAAGGGTTCGAGATGCGGACCGCCACGATGCCGTCATAGCCTTTTTCCACAGCTCTTTCCTTGAGAATATCGAGGGCCTCGGCGGTGACGCGGTCGAGAAGCCGCTCATAACGCAGCATCTTGCCGCCGAGCGCATTCGTGATCGCCTCGCGCGCGTCTCGCAACAAATTGGCGGCAAGGACCGTGCTCGCATAAATCAGCTCGCCTTCCCTGATGCGGCGGCCCGAGAGACTTTCAACCGTATAAAGCTGCATCTGCCGAGGCTCCGAATTAGCGCGGTGTCTTTCCCTGCTCCCTTATGATGACTTGCGGGCGGCCGAACAATAGCCTTCGAAGCCAGGATAGCAAAACGATCAGAACGAACCCGGCGATAAGAACGGCGACCCAATATCGCTCCCAGAACACGCGATAGCTGACGAGGCCTTTCTTGACGAGGTCGGCGTCCTTGAGGATGCGGCCGTAGTTGAACAGGCTCGCGTCGTCATGAATGATCATGTTCAAGGCGGCGAGCTGATCGCGGCTGCCGAACACGGCTTCCCGAATCCCTTCTGTCGTGAGGTCCAGCATAACGGACGGGTCGTCGGCGACGGCGCGAAGGAGGCGCTTGGCTGCGCTCGGGTCGAGGTTGCGCTCGTAGTCGGCGAAGGCGGCGAGCTGGCGGTCGTTGAGACGCCGCGCAAACTCACGCATCTGGTCCGCCGGGAAGCTCAGGATCAACTCGCGCGACTGGGCGTCGAGATTGGCAATGCGCGCCACCGCGATCCTGTCGTTGATGGAGAGGATTTTTTGCAGGGTCTCCGAGGTCAGCCCCTCGATCGGAAGCCAGCGATAAACGCCGAGATCGACGACGCGCGGCAGGTCCTTGCCCGCCAGCGCCGTCCAGCGCAGCGCGTTGTCGATGGATTTCTGCTCCTCCGCGATCACAAGCCCGGCGTCGGTGAGATCGAGGAGCGCGCGGTTCAGCGATCCGTTCGCGACGCGCTCAAGAACCTTGTTCTCCCCTTCCGTGCCGTAAAGGATATCGACGATCTGGCCAAGCTTGCCGAGCTGGTCGAGGCGCCGGTCCTTCAGGAAATCGGCGAAGGCCGCATTTCTCTCGCTCAGCGAAAGAAGGCGATTATACTTCTGCCTGAAGTCGAGCCAGACGGCGTAAAGCCTTTCCGCGGTTTCCTGCGCGATCTGCCCGACTTGCTGCGTAATATCGGCCTGGATGGTCTTGCCGATCTCGTCCTTGATGAGGAGCTTCGTTTCCTCCGATTTCATGCGCTCTTCGATGATCGGGAAGACGCCGTCGCCCGCATCGTAAATATCCTTGGCGATGAGCGCGAGGCCCACGAGCCCCGCGACGGAGGAGACGATCCGGCTCGCCACCACGCCCGCGATGCGCGAGCCGACGCTTTGCACGACCTTGCCGATGACGCGCCGCGTCAGGACGAGGACCATGCCGGAAATGGACGCCGCATTCGAGGCGACGAGATCGGATGCCTCGATCTTGACGGGCGGCTGATCGGCGCTCGCCTCCAGATTTTTCTGACTTTCCTGCGCAAAAACCTGCGCGATTGCGCCGCCGTAGCGCGATTGCAGCGCGGTCTGCACGCAGGCGATAATGGGATTGGAAATCTTCGCCGTCGCCTTTTCGATCTGCACGCCCGCGTCTTTCGCAACGCCGGTCGCCAGCTCGTTCAGCGCGTCCTTGAACCCTTCAGAGTTGTATGTCTTGTCCGCAACGGCTGTCGCGTAGCGCTTGGCGGACGACTGGCTTACCGTCGAATACGCCCGGTCGGCCCAGTTCGTATCGGCGCGGACGAGCGCGATGGCGGCGTCGATTTCGCGGTCGATGCGCGCGCTGACGTCCGCCTTCGCCCAATAGAGGTTCACCAGCTCAGGGAATTTGATCGAGGCGACTTCCGACTTCAGGCTTGTAGAGGCGACGTCGCGGATGCGGTCGCGAACCTCCGCATCGGTTAAATTCCGGCACTCATCGACGGTCACCACCAGGGGCGTTTGAGCGAAAGCGGCGCGCGGCGACTGGCCGACGAGACTTGCGATCGCGGCCCAGGTCAAAGTCCAGGCAAGTAGCCTACGCATCATTGCCCCCGGCTGAGGAAAGGCCCTTTTGTATTACTAGCAAGCGAATGAGGATCGGGCGACTGGTTTGCGCTGAGCATAACATACCCATGCAAGTGCAAATGAAAAGCTCGTTCTATCAGGCTGGAGGCACGGTTTCTTGAATTTCACGCCGAGGCTTCGAGCAATGCGCGTTCCCACACCGGCCGGAAGCTCCGCCTGTGATGACATGTGACGCCATAGAGCTGCAACGCGGCGGCGTGCTCCGCCGTCCCGTAGCCCTTGTTGCGCTCCCATGCGTAGAGCGGGAAGGTCAGGGCCAACTCGCGCATGACTCTGTCGCGCGTGACCTTGGCGATGATCGACGCGGCTGCAATCGACAGCGACAGCGCATCCCCGCCGATGAGAGCCTCGGCCGGCATGTCGAACTTGGGATGGCGGTTGCCGTCGACAAGGACGGCGGAGGGCGCTTCGGCAAGCGCCTTGACGGCCTCGCACATGGCGGCGTGCGTGGCATGGTAGATGTTGATGTCGTCGATAATGTCCACCGCTGCGACCCCGACGCCCACATGCGCGGCCGCGTGGATCTTGGGGAAAAGCCTCTCGCGCTCGTCGGCGGTGAGCTGCTTTGAATCGTGGATGCCGGCTGGCGGCTTTGCGATGAAGATGACAGCGGCGGCGACGACAGGTCCCGCCCACGGCCCGCGCCCGGCTTCATCGACGCCGGCAATCAGGCCGCCATACTTGCGCTCTAGGGCGAGGTCGGGGCGGCGAGTGGGTTTGGAGCGGGGGGCGGGAGGCATGGCCTGTTCTTGAACCGCCCCGCTTGCGCAAGCAAGCGCCGAATAAGCGAATCGCCGACTTTTTCCATAGAACAAGAGCCGCATGGCTGTGACACGACGCCAAAATCAGAACAGACTGAGCTGCGTCCCTCGTCCGGTTTGCGAAAGAGATCGCGCCGCAGGCTCAAATGGCGCTGGTTGAGCCCGTATCGTTTCAACGCCGCTTCGAAACGGGCCGCGATCTGATCCGCATAGGCGCCGGTTCCCCGCTGGCGTTCGCCGAAGCGGGAGACGTAATCCCTGCCGCCGCGCGTCTGGCGCACGAGCGACATCACGCGCTTGGCCCGGTCAGGAAACTCGGCCTTAAGCCACTCCTGGAAAAGCGGGCTGATTTCGAGCGGCAGGCGAAGCAGCACATACGCCGCTTCGGTCGCGCCGGCGGCTGCGGCGGCTTCAAGGATGCGCTCCAACTCGCAGTCGTTCAGCGCGGGAATAAGCGGCGCCGCCATCGTCGCGACTGGGACGCCGGCGGCGGAGAGCCCGCGGATGGCTTCGATGCGCTTCGCGGGCGCTGAGGCGCGCGGCTCCATGCGGCGGGCGAGCCTGTGGTCGAGCGTCGTCACAGAGATGGCGACCTTGGCCAGGCCGCGGCTTGCGAGCCGGGAAAGGATATCGGCGTCGCGCAGAATGAGCGCCGATTTCGTGACGATCGCCACCGGATGATTGAAGCGCTCCAGCACTTCAAGAAGGCGGCGCGTGATCTTGCGCTCGCGCTCGATGGGCTGATAACCGTCGGTGTTGGCGCCGATCATGATCGTTTTTGGCGCATAGCCCGGCTTCGACAGCTCGGGCTCCAGCGCCTCGGGCGCATTGACCTTCGCCGTCAGCTTCGTCTCGAAGTCGAGGCCCGCCGAATAGCCCCAATAGGCGTGGCTTGGCCGCGCGTAGCAATAGATGCAGCCGTGCTCACAGCCGCGATACGGATTGATCGACCGGTCGAAACCGATATCGGGAGACTCGTTTGTTGCGATGATCGTCTTCGCGATCTCCTCGCGCACCTCGGTTTTGAAAGGCTCAAGATCGGCGATGCTCTCCCACCCATCGTCGAAGCGCTCGCGCCGCTCGGGCTCGAAGCGGCCCGTGGCGTTGGAAACAGCCCCGCGCCCGCGGCGGCGCCCCTCGTCGACTTGCTCGCCTTCGCAGCTTCGTCTCGCTTCTTTCCGCGCCATGTCCGCAATCTAGCGCGCGGGCAGGAACATTTAAAGAACATTTTGCGACTTTTCAGGACGTCCGCTTTCGGATAACCACTCATCATGATCTCGGTCGTCATTCCAACTCTCGACGCCGCCAAAACCTTGCCGGCGACCTTCCTTTCGATCTTCGACGCCGCGATGGATGGAGTCGTGAGCGAAGTTATCGTCTGTGACGGCGGCTCCGCGGATGCGACTCGCAAAATCGCAGAGGAGGCGGGCGCAACCGTCATCCAATGCGAGCGCGGACGCGGCCAGCAACTGAGGACCGGCGCCGCGGCGGCGCGCAAGCCTTGGCTTTTATTTCTGCACGCGGACACGGCGCTTGAGCGCGGATGGATCGAGGACGCGCAGGCGTTCATAAGGAACGGCGAGGAAGCCGCCGCCGCATTCCGTTTCCGGCTCGCCGATCGCGGCTTTCAGCCCCGGCTTCTCGAAGCCGCCGTGGCGCTGCGCTGCAAGCTGTTTCGCCTGCCCTATGGCGACCAAGGCATTCTTATCTCGCGCGCGCTATACGACGCCGTGGGCGGTTTCGCCGCCATCCCCTTGATGGAGGATGTCGATCTCGTGCGCAGGCTCGGGCGGCGGCGCATCGCGATGCTGAACGCGGCGGCCATCACAAGCGCCGAGCGTTTCCGGCGCGAGGGCTATTTCCGGCGCTCGTTCAAAAACTTGTCCTGCCTCATGGCCTATTACCGGAGCGTGCCGCCCGAAGAGCTTGTGCGGCGCTATGGCTAGGCCGGGGAAGAGGCGCTTCGCGATGCACGATCCGCCGCTCCTTGTGATCATGGCGAAGGCGCCGGTCTGTGGCGCCGTGAAAACGCGGCTCGCGCGCGAAATCGGGGCGGTCGCGGCCGCCAGTATCGCCCGGACGCTCTGCGCCATGTTTGTGCGGGAGGCGGCGCGAGACCCGCGCTTCCGCACGGCGCTGGCCATTTCGCCGGACGCCGCGGTTCATTCTCGCTTTGCTGCCTGGGCCTTCGGCGCCAGAAACCGTCATGGTAATCCCGGAGCGCCCCATGGGGCCGTGTCCGGGATCGCACGTCTTTCGAACAGCGGGGGCCGGAAAATCCGCAGGGCGCTTTCGGGGGCGACGGCCTCGAACATCGCGCGGATCGCGCAAGGACCGGGAGGGCTCGGCTCGCGCATGCAGCGCATCTTCGATTGCAGCAGGCGCGGCCCGCTTATCGTCGTGGGGACGGATATTCCCTTCGTGACGCGGGAGATGATCGCTCGCGCTTTTCGGGCGTTGCGCGACGCCGACGCGGTCTTCGGCCGGGCCGAGGATGGCGGCTATTGGCTCGTGGGCTTGCGACGCAGGCCCAAGACGCTGTCGCCGTTCGGGAATGTGCGCTGGTCTTCGCCGCATGCGCTCGCCGACACGCTCGCCAATCTGAGCGGGCGCCGCGTCGCCTTCGCCGAGACCCTCTTCGACATCGATACGCGCGCCGACTGCCGCCGCTTCCTGCGCAGCCGCTACCGCTGAGGTTCGACGTGCTCCATGAGCCGCGGCATGATCTCGACGAAATTGCACGGCCGATGCCGGAAGTCGAACTGGAAACGCAGGATCATCGTCCATGCGTCCTTGCAGGCGCCCGGCGATCCCGGCACGCAGAAGATGTAGACGCCGCCGGCGACGCCCGCCAAAGCGCGGGACTGGATGGTCGATGTGCCGATTTTTCCGTAGCTCAGCATGTGCATCAGCGCGGAGAAGCCGTCGATCTCTTTCTCGAACAGCGGCCGGACGGCTTCGGGCGTCACATCGCGCCCTGTAAGCCCGGTGCCGCCCGTGGTGATGACCGCATCGATGGCGGGATCGGCGATCCAGGCGCGAATCTGCGCGCGGATCTCGTCCACGTCGTCCTTCACGATGGCGCGCGCGGCGAGTTCGTGGCCGTCGGACTGGAGCATTTCGGCAAGCAGCGTACCCGACTTGTCGTCTTTCGGCGTCCGGGTATCGGAAACGGTCAGAACGGCGATGCTGACAGGCTTGAACGGCAGGCTTTCGTCAATACGGGACATGAGCGCCTCTGTGTGCTGAATTCTCCTTCTATTCTAACACCGCGCTGCGGCTCGCAAGCCCTGTCGCAATTCGCGAAAAATTATTGAAAAAGTGATACGCAATGGAAAGATCCGCCGGTTGCGGTTTTTGATTGCCTGAGGCGCTGAAGCAAGGGCGGCTTGAAAGCGCGGCGGCGAGTGGCGGATGCAAATAAGAGGGGAGAGCGCGATGGGCGTCCGGCTGATCCTGATCGTTCCGCTTCTGCTCGGCGGAATCTGGGACCTCTACACGACGTTCCGGGGGGTCGCCGACTTTTTCGATCTCCCCACAAATCCGGCCATCAATCCGGGACAATTCGCCTTCGGCGTCGTCATCACCTTGACCGTATTCGGCTTCGTTCTCGCCACGCAGCTACTCTGGAGCGCAAACCTGCACGATGCGCCCGCGCTTTTGTTGAAAGCGGCATGGGCGGTCTGTGTCGCGATCGACCTTTTTACATCGTGGTCTGGCACGAAGCGCGCCGTCTTCTATGACGACGACGACCCCGCCAAGGGCTTCGGCATTGCCGTGGCTGCCGCGCTGATCGTGGCGTCAACGATCCTGCTGTCGAAGCTCCTGCTCGACAAGGATTTCCGCGCCAAGGCTTTCTCGTAAAGGCGAGCGGAAGAGGCGTCGCAAGTCCGCGTCCTTCCGTCCGCGACGATGGGTTATTCGGCCGCCTGCGAAGACTGCGCCGTCATTCCTTCGAGGCGCGGCGCCGAGGCGATGGGATCCTCCGACCGGCGCGATTTGCCCTCGAAGTAGGCGCCTTGCTCAATCGCCAACGACTTGTGGAAAACGTCGCCTTCGACGCGGGCGGAGGACTGGAGCGTAACGCGGTTTCCGCGAACCGAACCCGTGACGCGCCCGCGAACGACGACGTCCTCGGCGACGATCCCGCCCGTTATCTCGGCTTTTTCGCCGACGATGAGCGAGGAGCAATGCACATCGCCCTGGATTGTCCCATCGACCTGCACTTCGCCGCGGGAAAGGACGTTGCCCGTTACGGTGAGGTCTTCCCCGATGATGGATGGAGCCATGCGATCCGGTCCCCTAAAGGCTGGCGGTTTCGGCGCAAAAGCCTGCTGGCTCGGAACGGGCGATGGGGCTGGACCTCCCATCGGCGCCAAGCCGGCGGCGGGCGCAGGCTGACCGCCAATAGCTTTGCTTGTGGTCTTCGTTATCGGCTTTTGCTGGTCAAAATTGCTCATATCCGTCTCTGGCTTTTTACTGAACATCAGCGCGTCTCCGGAGCGATGCGGGGCGGGCGCCACCGTTGTACGGCACAGCCCCCGCTAATTCAACGCCATTAATACTTGGAAGCCTCCGGAAAGGCTTCGTCCCCCTACGACTTCCCGCGCGCGATGGCTTTTCGAAGGCGCCGCCGCCCCAGCTTGCGATTATTTCGAGTGCTGGCGCTGTTTCAGCGCTTCCAGCACGGCCGGCGCGTGGCCCGGCACTTTTACCCCCTTCCAAGCCTGCACGATCTTTCCGTCCGGGCCGATGAGGAAGGTGGAACGCTCAACGCCCATGTACGCCCTGCCATACATCTTCTTCTCCACCCAGACGCCATAGGCTTCGATCGCCTTTTTCTCTTCGTCGGCGAGCAGGGTCACTTGCAGCGCATACTTCTCCCGAAACTTGGCGTGCGATTTCGCGCTATCCGGCGAAATTCCGATGATTTCGGCTTTCAGCGCGTCGAATTCCTCCTTGAGTTCGGAAAAATTTTGCGCCTCTTTCGTGCATCCGGAGGTGTCGTCCTTCGGGTAGAAGTACACAACCTTGTAGCGGCCCTTGAGGCTGCTCAGCGTTCTGATCTTTCCATCCGCATCCGGCAAAGCGAAATCGGGAGCTGCGTCGCCTTCGTGAAGCATCGTTGAGCCTTCCTTTTGTCTTTTTTTAGGGTCTATAGAAGCGGAATGCCTGAAACGAAGGCCATCCGCAACCGGCTGGATGAGCACAAGAACGTTACATACCGCTGTCAGGCGAAACGCGCGGAGCAAGGTTGCGGGCCTATGCTGATGGGGGGGAAGCGGGCGATGCCGAGGGCGAACTCATGGCGCCCGTGGGCGCGATCCTGACAACACGCCAATGGATGACCGTTCTTTTCCGAAAGAGACGCGGGCGCTTGTTCCCCAAAAGAAAAACGGGGCGGTGACGAAGGGTTTTTCCGTTCAGGTTCAGCTCGCGCGCCTGTCGAAGCGTGGCAAAGAAATCAAGGACGCCATTCCCGCCCCGGTCAAGACGGCGTCCCGGCATTCGATCTGGTTCGGAAGCCGGGCCACGGCGGTGCTGGCCATCGCATTTCTGCTGTCGGTTTCGGCGCTATATGCCCGGCTCCTGAGCGGGCCGATTTCTTTCGCTTTTCTGGTTCCCTCGCTTGAGAAAAGGCTGAACTCCGAGATTCAGGGCTACAGTTTTCGCATCGGCGACGCCATTCTGAGGTTGTCCCGGGATTGGGGTCTGGAATTCCGGCTGGCGGATGTCAGCGTCGTGGACGAATACAACCAGGAGATCGCGAAGGCGCCTTTTGCCGCATTGAATATCAGCGAACGCTCGCTGCTGAAGTTTGCTCTCGCCGCCTCGCAGATCGACTTGATCGGGCCGAAGGTTCTTATCTTCAATCAGCCTGGAAGAGGCTTCACGCTCACGGCCGAAGCCGCCAATGCCTCCGCCTGGGCGCCCGTGCAGACGCCGCTCTCCTCGGGGTTCGCGCCGGACCAGGCCGCCGAGCCGCCAGAAATCCTCGGGGTGAGGCACTTGGCCCGGCATGCGCTGAATGCGCCCTCGTCCTCCTTCAATCCAGCAGATTTTCTATCGCGCCTGTTCGCCGCGCTCGAACAGCGCGATGGCGCGTCCTCGGCTCTTCGGCGCATCGGGCTCCGGGACGCCATCGTCTATTTCGCCAGCGCGAACGGCGTTTCAACCTGGCGCGTCGAAGACTTCCACATCGATCTGGACGAGAAAAGCGGCGCGAGCGCGCTGTCAGGGTTGCTCACTCTGCAACGCGACGACGCCACCTGGCGCGCTTCCTTCAGAGCGATAAACCGGCCGCAGGAAAAGCGCTATTCGCTGACGGCTTCAATTACGGATATCATTCCAAGTTCGATCTGGCGCAGCGTTCAATCCATCGACGCCTTGAAACTCTTCGATGCGCCCGTCAGCGGCGAGGCCCAATTCGAAATTACGTATGACGGGGAACTTGTGCGCGGCGAAGCTGAAATCAAGCTTGGAAGCGGAAAGCTTTTCGCGCCGTTCGACCTGAAGCATCCGATGATCGTCGACGAGGGGGTCCTCAAGCTTTCCTACGACAAATCGAGCGAGACGATCCTCGTCAAACCTTTCGAACTGCGTTGGGACGACAGCGTTCTCACCCTCGCCGGCGCTATCGTCCACCGCCGCGACGCGCATGGCCAGTCCATCTGGTCGGCAGAGCTGGATGGGACGGGGACGCAGCTTGGCGCCCCGCAATACGCGGTCCTTCCAATGCCGATCGACAGCCTGAAAATCGTTGGCGCCTATAATGCTACGGCCGACAGCGTCAACATCAGCGACGTCCACGTCCAGGTTGGCCGCTCGCGCGTCGAGTTTGCCGTTCAGGCTTCGCAGGTCCTGACGGGCGGCCCTCTTACGATGAACGGAGCGGCCTCGCCGATGCCGCTGCCGTTTCTGAAGGTCATATGGCCGACTTTCATAGCGTACGGCGCGCGCGAGTATGTGGGGCTTAACGTGCCCTCGGGGCATCTTACCGGCGCGACATTCTCCATGAACTTGTCGGGACCCGAACTGGCGGAGCTGGGCAAAGGCCACGAAATTCCGGATAAGTCCTTCTCCTTGAGGGTCGGCGTATCGGGCGCGCAAATTTATCACATCAAGGGCATGCCGCCGATCAAAACCAAGGACTCCGTCGTGCACGTCAGCGGCCAGCGCGTCGTCTACGATATCCCTGAGGACGGCCGCATCGAGCCGCCGAACGGGCGGCCTATATCGTTTACGAACGGTCAATTGATTATCACCGAACTGAGGGCGGATGATCCCAAAGCCGATGTCCGCTTCCAGGGCGTGGGCGAAGTCACGAGCGTGCTCGATCTGCTGGATCAGCCCCCCCTCGGCTATGTGAAAGGCGTCGGCTTCAAGCCGAACCTCGTGAACGGCCAGGTTCAGGCGACTTTTGAGATCAAGTTTCCGATGGCCGACGACCTCAAATTCAACATGTTCAAGATCTCCGGCAAAAGCCGCGTCTTCGACCTCAAGTCCAACGGCCTGCCGGGAGGATTGACCGTGAACGGCGGCTCGGTGAACTTCGAAGTTTCCGAGAACGTCATCAGCGCGGCCGGCGAGGTCAAGGTCAACAACGTGCCGGTCACGGTCGCCTGGCAGCGCATCTTCGACGCCCCGCCGGAGAAGCAGCCCACGCTTCGTTTCGCCGCCATCCTCAACGAAAAGGCGCGCGAAGACCTCGGCTTGAATATCAATCACATCGTGAGCGGAGACCTCCCCGTCGCGCTCGCCGTGGCCATGCAAAAGGATGGTCCGCCTCGACTCTTCATGGAGGCAAATCTTACGAACACGGACGTGTTCCTGACCGCGATCGGCTGGCGCAAGCCCCCGGGTCAGAAAGCCACCATAACGTTCGACCTCAGCCAGCGGCCGGACAACTTTCTCGTTCTCGACAATTTTACGATGATCGGCGACGGCCTCAACATTAACGGCCGGCTTCTCCTGAACGACAAGCGCCGTATCGCGGGCTTCGCCTTTCCCCAATTCTCGACGAATGCGCTGACGCAGCTTTCCATCAGCGGGGAGCTTACGCCGCAGAATGTGCTCAGGGTGCAGGCGAAGGGGCCTTCCTTCGATGGACGGCAGTTCTTCCGGTCGCTCTTGACCGCCGGCAAGCTCGCCGACAATCAGCCGACGCCGCTGAAGGACGAACCCGGTCTCGACTTCAATATCGAGATCGAGACCATTTTCGGCTATTACGACACGTCGGTGAAGTCGGTCATCATCGACGCCAAGCGGCGCGGCGGCAAGCTCACCTATCTTGAAGTCGCGGGGCGACTGAACGGCGAGGCGCCCGTGGCGATCCATGTCGAGCAGCGCGCGGGCGAAGCGCGCATGCTGGTATCGGATGCAACCGACGCAGGCTCGGCCTTCCGGCTCGTAGGCTTCTACTCCGCCTTGCGCGGCGGGACCATGAACCTCCGCGTCAATCTCGATGGCGCCGGCGGAGCGGACAAAACCGGCATCCTGGATGTGCGCAGCTTCGCCATCGCAGGCGACCAGGTGGTCGGCAGGGTCGTTTCGCAGGCCGAAAGAGAAGGCGCACGCTACAAGCCAGAAGGCCGGAACGCTCACCAAGTCTCGTCCGAGGCGCCTCTGCAATTCGACAGGATGGTCGTGCCGTTCGCCGTCGGGACAAACCAGTTCCAACTGCGCGACGCCGCCATCAATGGCCCGCTGCTTGGCGCGACGCTTCGCGGCCGCATCGATTTCAGCCACGAAACGCTCGCTCTTTCAGGCACCTACGTGCCGCTCTTCGGCTTCAACGCCGTACTCGGCTCCGTGCCGTTGCTCGGCGACCTTCTGCAGGGCCGCGAGAATGAGGGCGTATTCGGCATTACCTTCGCCGTGCAGGGACGAACATCGAACCCGGACGTTGTGGTGAACCCTGTTTCGATGTTGGCGCCCGGCTTCCTGCGGCAGATTTTCGAGTTCGAAAATGCGCCGCCGCAGCAGCCTATGCCGCAACGGCCGACGGCGCTCGGCGGGTAGGCGCTGGCCTGTCACGGCCGTTCCTGATCCCCCAAGGACATGGGCGGCCGGGTCACACGGGGCCATGACTTGAACGCCGGCTCAAGGCGCGGGGCGCAGCAACACATGGCGCTTCTTGCCGAGCGAGAGCTTGATGACGCCATCTTCGTTGAGATCCTTGAGCGTCAGCACAGCTCGCTCGTCGGTGGCGACGACGTCGTTGACGCGCACAGCGCCGCCCTTGATCTGACGCCTGGCCTCGCTCGTCGACGCAACGAGCCCCGCCGTCGTGTTGGCGGTGAGCAGGCCCAGGCCCTTGCTGAGCTCTTCCCTTGATATGTCGATGGTCGGCAGCCCCTCCGCCGCCGCGCCTTCCTCGAACGCTCTGCGCGCCGTTTCCGCGGCTGCTTCCGCCGCCGCGCGCCCATGCAGGAGCGCCGTCGCCTCCGTCGCAAGTATCTTCTTGGCCTCGTTGACGTCCCCGCCCGAAAGCGCTTCGAGCCTTGCGACCTCGTCGAGCGGAAGCTCGGTGAACAGCTTGAGGAAGCGGCCCACGTCCCCGTCCTCGGTGTTGCGCCAGAACTGCCAGTAATCGTATGGGCTCAGCATATCGGCGTTGAGCCAAACCGCGCCCTTGACCGATTTGCCCATCTTGGCGCCGGACGAGGTGGTGAGCAGCGGCGTCGTCAGCGCGAACAGCTCCCGGCCCTCCACACGGCGGCCCAGTTCGATGCCGTTCACGATGTTGCCCCACTGGTCCGAGCCGCCCATCTGCAGCACGCAATTATAGCGGCGGGCCAGTTCCACGAAATCGTAGGCCTGCAGCAGCATATAGTTGAATTCGAGGAACGTCAGCGGCTGCTCGCGTTCGAGCCTGAGCTTCACCGAATTGAAGGTCAGCATGCGGTTGATGGTGAAGTGCCGGCCGTAGTCGCGCAGGAACTCGATGTAGTTGAGGTTTCTAAGCCACTCGTCATTATCGACGAGGATCGCGTCCGTCTTCCCCTCGCCAAACGTCAGGAACTTTGCAAAGGTTTCGCGGATTCGCGTCTTGTTCCCCTCGATCTCCTCATCGGTGAGAAGCTTGCGGCTTTCGTCCTTGCCGGACGGATCGCCGACCTTCGTCGTACCCCCGCCGACCAGCGCAATAGGGTGATGCCCGCATTTCTGGAACACGCGCAGCATCATGATGCCGATGAGGTTGCCGACGTGCAGGCTTGGCGCCGTGCAGTCGAACCCGATATAGCCCGTCATCGCGCCCTTGGCGGCGAGCGCGCGCAAACTTTCCTCATCCGAAATCTGGTGGATGTAACCGCGCTCTCTTAATACTTGAACGAAATCGCGTAAAGTCTTAGCTGCGGCGGCCATGGCGTTCTCCTTCGCTGCCCGCGCTCCTCGACAGCCGTACCGGGAGCGTGTAGCAGAAGCGGCACATGTAAGGCATTCGCATATTGGGTCAAGCGAGGGGTGATGAGAGCGATCGGCCTGATGAGCGGCACTTCGATGGATGGCGTCGATGTCGCGCTGATCGAAACGGATGGCGAAGCGATCCACTCGCTGGGGCCAGCGGCGGCGTTTCTTTATGACGCGCCGGAGCGGCAGCTTTTGCGCGAGGCCATGCAATCGGCGCGCGGCGTCGCTCATCGCACCGACCGCAGCGGCGTTCTCGCCATCGCCGAAAGCATGGTTACGGCGAAGCACGCCGAAGCCGTGAGGAGGTTCGCGGCGGATAACGGCGTCGAACTTCGGAGCGTGGACGTTGTCGGGTTTCACGGGCAGACGGTTATCCACAAGCCGGAGCGGGGGCTGACCGTGCAGATCGGCGACGGCGCGGCGCTCAGCCATGCGCTGGGCGTGCCGGTCGTCTACGATTTCAGGGCGGCGGACATGGAAAAGGGCGGGCAGGGCGCTCCCCTCGTGCCGGTTTTCCACCGCGCGCTAGCGTTAGGCGCGGGCCTTGCGCTGCCCGCCGTTTTCGTGAACATCGGCGGCATCGCGAATGTGACCTTCGTGCGGGAGGGCGCAGCCGAGGGGCTGATCGCTTTCGACGCCGGCCCCGGCAATTGTCTGCTCGACGACTGGGCCTTGCGGCATACGGGCGAGCCTTTGGACCGGGATGCGCGGCTCGCGCTGGCCGGAACCGTAAACCGCCAGGCGCTCGCGGCGCTGCTTTCGCACCCGTTCTTCAGCGCGCCGCCGCCGAAATCGCTCGATCGCGGCGCGTTCTCGCTCGACGCGCTGGCAGGCTTGACCGCCGAAGACGGCGCCGCAACTCTTACGGCGTTCACGGTGGCGGGCATCGCCGCCGCCCAGCGCCTTTTCCCCGCCTCGCCGAAAAGCTGGATTGTCTCCGGCGGCGGCGCGCACAACCCGCATATGGTTGAGGGGCTGCGCCGCGTGCTCGGGCCCGACATGATGACCGCCAGCGTCGCGGGCTTCAGCTCGGATTTCATGGAGGCGCAAGCCTTCGGCTATCTCGCCGCCCGGCGGCTTGCGGGCCTGCCGTCGTCGTTCCCCGGCACCACGGGCGCGGCCGAGCCTGTTGTTGGCGGGGTCGCGGCTGGCTCGGCGACGTAGGAAACGGCCCGATTCGCCTCAGGCCTCGCGATCAGAAATCGAGCCCGATATCGAGGCTTGGCGCCGAATGCGTGAGCGCGCCGACGGAGATCATATCTACGCCCGTCTCCGCGATGGCGCGCACCGTGACGAGCCGCACGCCGCCCGACGCCTCGCACAAAATGCCGGGCCGCGCCGTCTTCGCACGCGCCACCGCGTTCTTCAGCTCCGGCACGGACATGTTGTCGAGAAGCACCGCGTCGATGGAATGCTGCAGCGCTTCCTCCAGTTGGCCGAGCGTGTCGACCTCCACCTCGATCTTCACAAGATGGCCGCAGGCGGCGCGCGCACGCTCGATGGCCGCCGAGACGCTCCCCGCCGCCGCGATGTGGTTGTCCTTGATGAGCACGGCGTCGAACAGACCGAAGCGATGATTGGAGCCGCCGCCGGCCCGCACCGCGTATTTCTCGAAGGCGCGAAGGCCGGGCGTGGTCTTGCGGGTGCAGACGATGCGGGCGTGCGTTCCGGTCACTGCCTCGACGAAATGCCGCGTGGCGGTGGCGACGCCGGAGAGGCGCTGCAGGAGATTGAGCGCAACCCGCTCGCCCGTGAGGATCGCTCGCGTTTTTCCCCGGATGCGCGCGATGACGCTTCCGGCCGTTGCGAACGCGCCTTCCCCAACATGCGGCTCGATCGTCATTTCGGGGTCGAGCGCGCGAAACGCCGCCGCCGCGAGCGGCAGCCCGGCGATGCACCCATCTTCGCGCAAGGCGACGGAAACCTCGGAGACCGCATCCGCGGCGACGATTGCGTCGGTGGTGATGTCTCCGGCGAGCCCCAAATCTTCGAGAAGCGCGGCCCGGATCGTCTCCGCGACAAGATGTGAGGGAAACCGCAGGGCTGTGTCGTGATGGTCCGGCATTGCTGCACCCGAGCTATTGGAGCCAAGACTAGCGGATATCGGAGCTAGCTTACAGCGCGCCGGAGCGGCCGCCCGGCGACCGGATGGTTGATCTGATCGCCTGTCGCCCCGGCGAGGATTTCGTGCGCGCGGCCGAGCGTGAGGAAGGTGTGGCGCGGCTTGCCGTCCGCTTGTGGGTAATCCAGCCGGAAATGCGCGCCCCGGCTTTCCTTCCGCGCGTATGCGGCGGCGGCGACGAGAACAGCGGACGCGGCCATGTTCCTGAGCGCGGGCGTCGCGGCGCCGGCTTCCAGCTCCCGCAGCGCCGGCAACGCGGCGTCAAGGGAGTCTCCGGACCGCTCGACGCCCGCATACGCAGCCATCGTCTCGCGGAGCCGCTGAATCCAGCGCGCCATGAAAGCGGGGTCGGCCGTGGGAAAGGCGATTTCATCGGTTGCGGGTTCGGCGCCCATTGCTGGCCAGTGCGGCGCCTCCGCAGCTATATCCTCTGCGACGCGCGCTCCGAATACGACTGCTTCCAAAAGCGAATTCGATGCGAGACGGTTGGCGCCATGCACGCCGGTGCAGGCGACCTCGCCGCAGGCCCAAAGCCTCTCCAGCGTTGTGCGGCCGCGAACGTCGGTGAAAACGCCGCCCATGTGGTAATGCGCGGCGGGCGCGATGGGGATCGGCTCTGTGCGCGGGTCGATGCCGGCCTCCCGGCAGAACTCGTAGGCGGCCGGAAAGGCGCGCTCGAGATCAATGGCGCGGCAATCGAGGAACGCGCCGCGTCCGGCCGCAACCTCGCGATGGACGGCGCGGGCGACCACGTCGCGCGGCGCAAGCTCGGCGCTCGCATGGGCCTTGAGCATAAAGCGCTCGCCCGCGCGATCGATAAGCATAGCGCCGTCGCCGCGGATCGCTTCCGAGGCGAGCGGCGCCGGATCGATCCCGATATCGAAGGCGGTGGGATGGAATTGCACGAACTCCGGGTCCGCGATCACGGCGCCGGCGCGCGCCGCCATGCCGAGGCCGCCGCCGCAGGCTTCCTTCGGATTGGTCGTGACCCGG
Organism: uncultured Alphaproteobacteria bacterium; assembly: GCA_963748525.1. Lineage (GTDB taxonomy): Bacteria > Pseudomonadota > Alphaproteobacteria > Rhizobiales > Rhodomicrobiaceae > Rhodomicrobium. The sequence goes on along the minus strand of CAVVJJ010000002.1, from coordinate 76,194 downwards.
TAGAGTTGGCCGATCCCGCCCGTGGCGAGCACGACGGCGCGCGCCGGCAAGAACGTGGCGCGGCCTCGCCTGTCGGTCCGGCATGCGTAAACCCCGGCAACGCAGCCATCCTTTACGGCCAGATCGACCGCTTCCACGTCGTCGAGAACCGTGATCGAGGGCGCGGCGCGCACAGCCGCGGCAAGCGCCGCCATCACGGCCTTTCCGGCGCGGTCGCCCTCGACGCGCACAATGCGCCGGGCGCTGTGGGCCGCTTCCCGCGAGAGGGCGAGGCGGCCGTCGAGTTCCCGGTCGAAGGGCACGCCATAGCGAAGCAGGTCTTCGATACGGTCTGGCGCCTCGCGCGTGAGGAGATGCGCGACCGCGGCGTCGGTAAGGCCCGCCCCCGCCGCAATGGTGTCGGCGGCGTGCGCTTCGGCGGTATCGCCTTCGCCGATAGCCGCCGCAATGCCGCCCTGCGCCCACGCGGAAGAGGCGCCCTCGCCGAGCGGCTTCGGCGTCAGCACGGTAACGGCAAGCGGCGCAAGCCTGAGCGCGGTGAAAAGCCCGGCGAGCCCCGCGCCGATCACGAGAACGCGGTCCGGTCCGCCACGGCGCCGGAACTTCAGCGGCTTGAACGAACGCTGTTCGCCCATGCGATAATCCCCCTTCAAAATGCCCCGGATGTCAAACCGCGAGGTTCACCATCCGCTCCACGGCAAGGCGCGCGGCCCCCGCCACGTCCGGATCGACCGTCACCTCGACCTTTCCTTGCAGGAGGCTGTCGTAGATCTTCGGCAGCGTGATCCGCTTCATATGCGGGCAGAGGTTGCACGGCCGGGTGAAGTCCGTCTTCGGCGCCTCGACGGCGACGTTGTCCGCCATGGAGCACTCGGTGACGAGGACCACGCGCTTCGGTTCGTGATCCCTCACCCACTGGATCATGCCTGCGGTCGAGCCGGTATAGTCGGCCGCGTCGATCACGTCGGGCGGGCATTCCGGATGCGCGATGATCTTGACGCCTGGCTCGGCGTCGCGATAGCGCCGGAGTTCATCGCCGGTGAAGCGCTCGTGAACTTCGCAAGCGCCGTTCCAGGAGATGATCTCAACCTTGGTCTGCGTGGCGACGTAGCGCGCAAGATACTGGTCGGGGATCAGCAGCACGCGCGGCGCGCCGAGGCTCTCCACCACCTTTACGGCGTTCGCAGAGGTGCAGCAGATGTCGCATTCGGCCTTCACCGCCGCGCTTGTGTTGACGTAGGTGACGACCGGCACGCCGGGATAGGCGGCGCGAAGCGCGCGCACGTCTTCGCGCGTGATCGAGGAGGCGAGCGAGCACCCGGCCTTCGGATCGGGGATGAGCACCGTCTTGCCGGGGTTCATCAGCTTCGAGGTTTCGGCCATGAAATGCACGCCGCACTGGACGATGATGTCCGCGTCGGTCTTCGCCGCCTCCTTGGCGAGTTGCAAGCTGTCGCCCAGGATGTCGCCGACGCCATGAAAAATCTCCGGCGTCATGTAGTTATGCGCGAGAACGACGGCGTTCTTTTCGCGCTTCAGATCGCGAATGGCCTTGATGTATGGCGCGTGCTGAGCCCACTCGAAGGGCGAGATGACGCGTTCGACGCGGGCGTAGAGGGGCTTAAGCTCGCGCAGCGCTTCGCGCACGAAGGCGGGGCCGAAATCATGGCGGACGGGATCAAGATCGAACCCGGCGTCGAACGCCGCAACAGCGTCGCCCCGCCGCCGCCGATACGGCGCAACTCCGCTATCCAAAAAGGTCATGTGATCCTCCACGTCCCGCTTTCTCTTATGCTCCATTTGAGCATTAGTGCTGCAACAAAAAAAGGAGATGATACTCCCTGTCCTCAGGCCTAGCCTGAAGCTTGCTTATGCTCAACACGACTATAAGATAAGGCCCGATTCTCGACTTGCCAATAACTTTTTTTCGCCGCGTCGCCGCAAGCATTTGCGGGCCTATGGCACAGCAAAACGCCGGCGCTCAAACGAGCCCCGGCGTTCTTGGGAAGTTTGCGCGCGCGTTACGAATGCGTGCGCATATCGCCGTTCGCAGCCGTGACTATCGACGGGAACCATCCCTGGAAGGTACGGTCGAACTCATAATAGTTGCAGGTGATTTCTTCGCCGGCGGCGATGTCGCGGATGGCGAATCCCTCCTCGACTTGCGTGAAATCTGTGTTCGGGGATTCGCTGTGGTTCATGAACCGGCCGTTGTCGGACTCCAGCACCCAGACCCCCGGCTTGTGCAAGTGGGGGTATAAATAGCGTGCTATGAAGTCTTGCATGTGGGGCGGCAGGGTTTCGATATCGCTCTCCGAAAAGCAAATATCGAATTTTGGCTCAAGGCGCCAGATTAAATCACCAGCCTTGATAGGTTCACCGGCAAAGATGCCTATTCCCTCGATCGCACTATTCGAAAGATAGGTGCGGACAAGCATCATGATTGTAAGTTCCCAATAGAGTTGTGAGTTGGATTTTGCTTCTTTGAAGCTTGACGGCATTGCGCCAAGTATTGCGCTCACGGCCTTCTGGGCGACCTCGGCCGCGAAGGAGGCTGTCGTCTCTCACATGTGTTTTTTCAACATCCTTGAGCTAAAATTGGGAAAGTGCGATTGCGCTGGTTGCTGCTCCCAACACAGGACACCGATGATTGCTCCAATTGAGCGGATTTGCAACATACATATTGACGGCGTCCGCGAGGCTCGGAATTTACTTATAAAAATGCGGCTCGATCTCCTCCTTGTTCAGCTTGGAATCGCCAAAACGCGGTCGAAAGCTCAAGACTTCATCAAGAGCGGAGCCATACGCCTACATGGAAAAACCGTGTGGAAAGCCGGGCTTGATGTCTCCCCCGGCGCGCTGATCGAGGTCGCCGTCACCAGACAATATGTCGCACGAAGCGCGCACAAGCTCGTTGCGGCTCTCGACCATTTCCGCCTCTCGCCGTCGGGCCTGACTTGCCTCGATGTCGGCGCGTCCACGGGCGGCTTTACTGAGGCGCTCCTGGAGCGCGGCGCGGCGCGCGTCTACGCCGTCGATGTGGGCCGCGATCAGCTTCACCCCTCGCTGAGGGCCGATCCTCGCGTCGTTTCCATGGAAAGCGTCGACGCTCGCGCTCTGACGCGCGATCATTTTCCGGCGCCCATCGAAGCGCTGACATGCGACGTGAGCTTTATCTCGCTGTTGAAGGTTCTGCCGGGCGTGCTTCCCTTTGCGGCGCCGGGGGCTTGGCTTGTCGCCCTTGCGAAACCGCAGTTCGAAGTTGGCCGCGCCCTTGTCGGCAAAGGCGGCATCGTGAAGGATGAGACCGCAAAGCGCGAAGCGGCGGAAAGGGCGGCGGCATGCATCGAAGAGGCGGGGTGGACCTTGTGCGGCATGCTGCCCTCGCCGGTCAAAGGACAGGACGGCAATGAAGAAACGCTCATCGCCGCCAGACGCAACCGCTAGCTCGCCGGCGCCGGCCGAGAGCGTCCGCGAGGCCGTGGCCGAGATCGAGGCGATGGGCGCACAGGGCCACGGGCTGGCGCGCATCGATGGCGTGAAGACGCATATTCCCTTCACGCTGCCTGGGGAGCGCGTGCGCGTAAGTATATTGGGGGAAAAGGCGGAGGCCGTCGCCATCGAAATCGCTTCGCCGGAGCGGCGGGCGCCCATCTGCCGGCATTTCTGCGCGTGCGGAGGCTGCTCGCTGCAGCATTGGGATGACGCCGCCTATGCGCGCTGGAAGACCGGACTTGTGACATCGGCGCTCGCGCGGCAGGGGCTTGAGGCGCCGGTCGAGGCGTTTCGAACCTATCCGCTTGGGCGGCGGCGGCGCGCGGTTTTCACGGTGCGCAAGGAGAATGGCCAGGTTCGCCTCGGCTTCAACGCCGCGCGAAAACATGACATCGTCGGGCTTGCGGAGTGCCCCATCCTTACGCCGCAGATGGCGTCGGCGTTGCCGCTCTTGCGGGAGGCGCTGCAGGCGGCGCTGCCGAACGCCGGCGAAGCCAGGATTTATATTACGGCTGCGGAAAACGGCCTCGACTGCGCCATCGAAGGGGCTGAACTTGCGGCGGGGCGGCGCGGCGCTCTCATCGCCGAGCTTGAAGCCGCCTCCATCATTCGGCTGGCCTGGAACGGAGACATCGTTTTCCTGAAGGCCGCGCCATTTGTGATGGCGGGCGGCGCGAAAGTCGCCCTTCCCGCGGGCGCGTTCCTGCAGGCGGTCGAGGCGTGCGAGCGCGATATGGCGCAGTTTGCCGTATCCGCGCTCAACGATGCGAAGGCGGAACGCGGGCCGGCGTGCGACCTCTTCGCTGGGCTCGGGGCTTTCACCTTCCCCTGTGCGAAATCCGCTCCCATCGCGGCTTACGAAATGAACGCGGACGCCGTGGCGGCTCTCGGCGCGGCGGCGAAGGCGGCGGCCGCAATAAAGCCGGTGAAAGCCATACGCCGCGATCTCTTCCGCAATCCGCTCGGGCCTTTGGAGTTGAATGCATTTTCGGCCGCTGTCCTCGACCCGCCGCGGGAAGGCGCCGAAGCGCAAGCCCGGGCGATCGCTGCCTCGAAGATCGGCGCCGCGATCATGCTGTCATGCAATCCGGCGACATTCGCGCGCGATGCCGCGATCATGGCGGCGGGCGGCTTCGGGCTTGCGCGGCTCGCCGCCTTCGACCAATTCCAATTTTCGGCTCATGTCGAAATTGCCGCGCTGCTCCTGCGGCCGGTCAACAAAAAGGGCAGGCTTGCGCCCGCCCTCAAACGCTGACTTTCTCGACGCGACTTAAGCGGCCTGGGGCTTGATCGCGCCCTCGATGACGCGAGGCGTCTGCCCCTTCGCGATCGTGATCGTGCGCGGCTTCATGGCTTCCGGCAGCTCGCGCTTCAGGTCGACGTGGAGCAAGCCGTGCTCAAGCGTGGCAGAGGACACTTCGACATAGTCGGCGAGGCGGAAGCGGCGCTCGAAATTGCGCGCGGCAATGCCCTGGTGAATATACTGGCGGGCCTTATCCTCGCCCTTTTTGTCGCCACGGACGGTGAGCGTGCCTTCCTTCACCTCGATGGACAGGTCGTTTTCGCCGAAACCGGCGACGGCCATGGAGATTCGGTAGACGTTCTCGCCGAGACGCTCAATATTGTAGGGCGGGAAGCCTGTCTCCGTATCGACATTGGCGAGCTGGTCGAGAATATTGGCAAGGTGATCGAAACCGATCGATGATTTATACAGAGGGGTAAGGTCTAGACGTCTCATTGTGGTTCTCCTTGATAAAGCGAGACTTGTGCCTGCCTTAAAGGCCAGGCGGACTTCTTTGCAGCCTTCCGGCCTGCGCCCCGTGATTTATTTCTGGATGCTCGGCTGTCAAGGGGCGCTTGAGCCCGGCGGCGATGCTGGGTTAAGTTTTTTTTCACTGACTCGAAGGAGCCCTTCCCATGGCCTCACAAACGGCGGAGCTGACCGGAATAACGCGCAACCCCGTGCCGAATGGCGCTGTCGTGGGCTGCTTCGAATTGCGCGACGGGCTGCCGCTGCGTTATGCCCGATGGGACACCACGGCCGAGCGGCGCATCGGCACGGTCTGCCTTTTCCAAGGCCGGCGGGAGTTCATCGAGAAATACTTCGAAACGATAACGGACCTTAGAAGGCGCGGCTTCGCGGTCGCCGCGATGGACTGGCGCGGGCAAGGCGGCTCGGCGCGCCTCTTAAAGAACCCGCTGAAATCCCATGCCGAGAGTTTCGCGCATTTCGACGATGATGTGCGCCGGTTCATGGGCGACATCGTGCTTCCGGATTGCCCGCCGCCCTATTACTGCCTGGCGCACTCCCTGGGCGCGCATCTCGTCTTGCGCCTCGCCCAGACGCGGGCGTGCTGGTGGGACCGCATGGTGCTTGCCTCGCCCATGATCCAGTTTGCCGGCAACGAGGTCAGCAACAGGCTTGCGAGCGTCGCCGCGGAGGTTTGCACGCTTGCCGGCGCGGGCGACCTCTTTATCCCAAAGGGGAAGACAGGCCCGCTTGAGGAGATGCCGTTCCCGAACAATCCGCTGACTTCGGACAGGCTGCGCTTCGAGCGAGCCCAGGAGATGCTGCGCGCAGCGCCTCATCTTGCCGTCGGCGCGCCAACGATTGGCTGGATTGCCGCGGCCTGCGCCTCGATTTCCCAGATCAACGCACGCGAGTTCACCGAGAGCGTCAAGGCGCCCATTCTCATTGTCGCCGCGGGCAACGACGCGATGGTTTCGACCGCGGCTGTCGAGCGCTTCGCAAGCCGCCTGAAGAATTGCGCTCTCATCGTCATCGCGGGCGCCAAGCATGAGATCCTTCAGGAGCGCGACCAATTCCGCGAGCAGTTCTGGGCCGCTTTCGACGCTTTCGTGCCCGGCTCCACGCTCTTGCCGCGGCGGCTGGAGCAGCCCGAGATCGCGCGATAGGCCGAACGGCGCCTGCCGACTTGCACGCGCCGCGCCCTTTCGCGAATGGTTGCGCGGGGGCCGAACCCATGCCAAGTAACGGGTGGCCGGCGGCCGCCCGCCAGCCGCGTCCGCTCCCGCACATGGAGAAGTCGAGATCGTCATGCCGCGCAGCGCCTCCGCAGAAACCGGGACAACCATCGCGACGGAGGAAATGGCGCTCGCGCATCGCATGCCGCCTCACGAGTTCCGGCTCGCCTGCGAGAAGCTCGGCCGCGCGCCCAACCTGACCGAGCTTGGCATCATTTCCGTGATGTGGTCGGAGCACTGTTCCTACAAGTCGTCGCGCGTCTGGCTGAAAAAGCTGCCGACAAGCGCGCCACACGTCATCTGCGGGCCGGGCGAAAACGCCGGCGTGATCGACATCGGCGACGGCCAGGCCGTCATCTTCAAGATGGAGAGCCACAACCACCCGTCCTACATCGAGCCATACCAGGGCGCGGCGACGGGCGTCGGCGGCATCATGCGCGATGTGTTCACGATGGGCGCGCGGCCGATCGCCATGCTGAACGCGCTGCGCTTCGGCTCGCCGGATCATCCTAAGACGCGCCACCTCGTGGCGGGCGTCGTGTCCGGCATCGGCGATTACGGCAATTGCGTCGGCATCCCGACAGTCGGCGGCGAGACCAATTTTGACGCGCGCTACGACGGCAACATCCTCGTCAACGCCATGTGCGTTGGGCTTGCGCGCGCGGACCGCATCTTCTATTCCGCAGCGTCGGAGGCCGGCAATCCGGTTGTTTATGTCGGCTCGAAGACAGGCCGCGACGGCATTCACGGCGCCACCATGGCGTCCGCCGAGTTCGACGAGGGAACCGAGGAAAAGCGCCCGACGGTGCAAGTCGGCGATCCGTTTACCGAAAAGCTCGTGCTCGAAGCCTGCCTCGAACTCATGGGCGAGAACGCCATCCTCGCCATCCAGGACATGGGCGCGGCGGGGCTGACCTCCTCCTCCGTCGAGATGGCGGCAAAGGGAGGCTCCGGCATCGAGCTCGATCTGGACCGCGTGCCCCAGCGCGAAGACGGCCTGACGGCCTATGAGATGATGCTGTCCGAGAGCCAGGAGCGCATGCTCATGGTGCTGAAGCCCGGCTCCGAAGCGCTGGCCGAGCGCATTTTCACAAAGTGGGAGCTCGATTTCGCGATTATCGGCCGAACGACGGACACGGGCCGGCTCGTCATCAAGCACAAGGGCGAGCTTAAGGCGGACCTTCCTACCGCGATGCTATCGGACGACGCGCCCGTCTATGAGCGGCCCATCGCGCGAAAAGCCAAGCCCGCTGCTATCGCTGCCAGCGACGTGCCGGCGCCGAACAGCCTCGGATCTGCGCTCCTATCGCTGATGGGCTCGCCGCATCTCGCGTCGCGGCGCTGGATTTGGGAGCAATACGACCACATGGTCATGGGCGACACCATGGTGCGCCCCGGCTCCGACGCCGCCGTCGTCCGCGTGCATGGAACGAAGAAGGCGCTGGCGCTCGCCTGCGACGTGACGCCCCGTTATTGCTACGCAGATCCCTTCGAGGGCGGCAAGCAAGCCGTCGCGGAAACTTGGCGCAATATCACGGCCTCGGGCGGAAGGCCGCTCGCGCTCACCGACTGCATGAATTTCGGCAATCCAGAGCGGCCCGAAATCATGGGCGAGTTTGCGGAGGCGATCGAGGGCATGGCGGAAGCCTGTCTCGCGCTCGATTTCCCCGTCGTGTCGGGCAATGTCTCGCTTTACAACGAGACGAATGGCGTCGCGATTCCGCCCACGCCCGCGATTGGCGGCGTCGGCCTGATTGCGGATTGCGCCCGCGTGGCGACGCTCGCCTTTAAGCCCAAGGACGAGGTTGTCGTCCTCATTGGCGCCGATGCCGGGTGGCTCGGACAATCGCTCTACCAGGTCTACGCCGCGGGCGCATTCGAAGGCGCGCCGCCGCCCGTCGATCTTGCCGCAGAGCGCAAGGCAGGTGATTTCGTCCGCTCTCTTGTGGAAACGGACGCCGTAAAAACCGTTCACGATATTTCCGATGGCGGCCTTCTTGTTGCGGTGACCGAGATGGCTTTGGCGGGCCGGCGCGGGTTCCGCTATGTGCATCATCCAAATCTTGCGCCGCATGCGGCGGCTTTTGGCGAAGACCAGGGCCGCTACCTCGTGGCGGCAAGCAAAAACGCCGCAGAGGAAATCTTGGAGAGGGCAAAATCGTTCGGCCTGCCCGCGCGCATCGCTGCTTATATTGAAGGCGACGAAATCGTGATTTCCGACGAGGATAAGCTTGACTTAAGTCAAATTCGTGAGTTGCATGAAGGATGGCTTCCGAATTTCATGGGGACGATGGCCTGAGCGGCTTTCGATCCCTGGGGTTGCGCCGAGCGCCCTTCCGCCTGTACCGTTTCGCAAGACATAAAGGACATCCTCATGGCCATGCAATCCCAAGAAATTGAGCGTCTCATCAAGGAGCGCCTGCCCGACGCCGAAGTAACGATCGAGGACATGGCGGGCGACGGCGATCATTACGCGGCGACCGTCGTTTCCGAGGCCTTTCGCGGCAAGTCCAAGGTGCAGCAGCATCAATTGGTTTATGAAGCGCTCCGCGGCAATGTCGGCGGCGCGCTGCACGCGCTCGCGCTTCAGACGAAGACGCCGGATGCGGCCTGAACGGCGGACGCTTGCAATGTCGATGCGCGTCCCGCATCTTAACAACCAGCTTGAAGAGGAGCGAGAATGAGCCAACCGAATGTGCAAGACTGGATCAAGGATCAAGTCACCAAACACGACGTCGTGCTGTTCATGAAGGGCACGAAGAATTTCCCTCAATGCGGATTTTCCGGCCGCGTGACGCAAATCCTCTCGTTCGTCGGCGTTGATTTCATTGATATCAACGTCCTGGAGGATGACGAGGTGCGCGACGGGATCAAGGCCTACACGAACTGGCCGACGATTCCGCAGCTTTACGTGAAAGGGGAATTCGTGGGCGGGGCCGATATCGTGAGCGAGTTGTTCCAGTCCGGCGATCTGCAAAAATTGCTCGCCGAGAAGGGCGTCGCCACCAAGAAGACGCGAGCCGACGCTTAGCGGCGCATATCCCCTCGTTCAGTTCAGGCCAGTTCTCCCAGCAAGCACGCCTCCGCGTGCTTGCTTAACCCGCAATAGCCACGCGCGCGGCTCGATGCAGATGCTCGGGGCGACTGGAAAAATCGTACTGTCGTCCGAGCAGCCATTCGTAAAATCATGATCGGATTGGGCGCCTCGCCCAAGAAAAAAGTGCGCTCGACCGATGCGCGACCACGGGCGGCGGCGCCGAAAAAATTGGCTTGCCAATTCCGCTGGCTTCTTGTAGCGAACCGCAATCCGGTGAGCTGTGACTATACACGGCAGCTGCAAGTGATTTTCAATTTTTGCTTTGGGTGTGCGTTTTACGTTTCACCCGAATGGCGGTAGCTTTTTAAAAATTGCCTATAGAGAGTCACTCGCGCTCGGCCGGCGTCGTCGTCACGACTGGTAATTTTGGCGCACACGAAACAAGCGGTTGAGCAGTTTTCCAGGACGGGCGGCGCGGCCGGCCGTCAAGAATCCTCCAGATATTGGGAATCGAATGTCAAAAACGGTACTCGTGACGGGGGGAGCGGGCTTTCTTGGCTCCCATCTCTGCGACCGCCTGCTTTCGCTTGGCCACGAGGTGGTTTGCGTTGATAATTTCTTCACAGGGACAAAGCGGAATATCGCTCATCTCATTGGCAATCCCAGCTTTGAACTGCTCCGCCATGATGTGACCTTCCCACTCTATATTGAGGTGGATGAAATCTACAATCTCGCTTGTCCCGCCTCTCCGGTCCATTATCAAACCGACCCCGTCCAGACCACGAAAACGAGCGTTCACGGCGCCATCAATATGCTGGGGCTCGCCAAGCGGCTGAGATGCCGGATCTTTCAAGCCTCGACGTCGGAGGTTTATGGCGATCCCTCGGTTCATCCGCAAACCGAAGACTATTGGGGAAACGTGAACCCCATCGGACCGCGGTCTTGCTATGACGAAGGCAAGCGCTGTGCCGAGACGCTGTTTTTCGACTACCATCGCCAGCACCGCCTCGAGATCAAAGTGGCGCGCATTTTCAACACCTACGGCCCCCGCATGCACCCAAGCGACGGCCGGGTTGTCTCGAACTTCATCGTTCAGGCTTTGAAAGGCGAGCCGATCACGATTTATGGCGATGGCGAACAGACACGCTCCTTTTGCTACGTCGATGACCTGATCGAAGGGTTCATCGGTTTGATGAACAGCCCGGCCGAAATTACAGGTCCCGTCAATCTCGGAAATCCGGGCGAGTTCACCATGCGAGAGCTGGCGGCGCTAATTTTGGAGCTGACTGGCTCGGCGTCGAAGCTCGTTTTCAAGCCTCTTCCGCCAGATGACCCAAGGCAGCGTCAGCCGAACATCGAGCGCGCCAGGGACCTTCTGGATTGGCGGCCCACGATCCCGCTTCGCGAAGGTCTGATTCATACTGTCGACTATTTCGAGAGCCTTTTAAGGGAAGGCTCAAACGAATGGGCCGTGAAGGATTTGAGAGCGTCGCGAAGGCCTGCCAAGCTGGCCGCCTCTTAAGGTCTGTTCCAGCGGATTGTGCGCCGGCCGCTTTCTCGATAGGGTAGCCGCGTCGCCCAAAGCGGCGCGCGAAGTGAATTGCGTGAGAGGCATGGACAGTCGTGGTTTCAAGGGCGGCGCCGACGCACCCCAAGGGCCTCGCGCGTCAATCCCGATATTGTCAAGCTTGGCGGATCATGTTTCCACCCCTAGAAAGGGCAGTCGCAGTTCCCTGATTCCTCTATCGGCTCGGTTCCCAATTCTCTATGACAGCAAATAGCAAACACGCTGAAAACCTCACTGTGCTGGTGACGGGCGGCGCCGGTTATATCGGCTCCCATGCCTGTAAGGCGCTGTCCAAGGCGGGATATCTGCCGGTTACCTATGATAACCTTGTTTACGGTCACGATTGGGCTGTTAAATGGGGGCCGTTCGAACGCGGAGACATTCTCGATCGGTCTCGGCTTGACGGCGTCATCGGCCTGCATCGGCCCTGCGCTATCGTGCACTTCGCGGCGCTCGCGTATGTTGGGGAATCCGTCGCCGATCCTGGTAAGTACTACCGCAACAATGTCTCGGGGTCATTGAACCTGCTCGAAGCCGCGCGGGATCACGGCATCCGGCAGTTTGTATTCTCGAGCACATGCGCCACCTACGGCATGCCGGACCGGCTGCCGATAATCGAAGACACCCCGCAGCGCCCGATCAACCCTTACGGCGCCTCGAAGCTGATGGTTGAGCGCATGCTTGCGGACTTCGGGGCCGCGCACGGACTTCGCTCGGTCGCACTGCGTTACTTCAACGCCGCCGGCGCCGACGCGCAAGGCGAGATCGGAGAAGCACACGATCCAGAAACGCATCTCATTCCGCTCGTCCTCGATGCGGCCTCGGGCCGGCGAGCGAATGTGACGATTTACGGCGCGGACTACGACACCCCCGACGGCACCTGCATCCGCGATTACATCCACGTCAGCGATCTGGCCGAAGCCCACGTCAAGGCGCTCGACGCGCTCTGCGCGGGCAGCCCGTCGAACGTGTTCAACCTTGGCAACGGCCAAGGCTTCTCCGTGCGCGAAGTTGTCCAGGCGGTGGAGCGCGTAGCCGGCCTCGACGTGCCTGTGAAGCACGGCGAGCGCCGCGCCGGCGATCCGGCGGCCCTCGTCAGCGACGCCAAGAAGGCGCGGGAAACTCTTGGCTGGCAGCCGCAATTTGCCGAACTCGACGAGATCGTCAAAACGGCTTGGGCTTGGCATCAGAAAATGCCAAGCTTTGCGAAGGCCAAGCCCTGAGCGCCTGACATGTGCGGTATCAATGCCATCTTCGCCTACCACGGCGCGGCCGATCCCATCGATGGGACGGAGCTCGAGTCGACCCGCGATTACATGGCCGCGCGCGGCCCCGACGGACAGGGCAAGTGGCTGTCGGAAGATGGTCGCGTCGGATTGGGTCATCGCCGGCTCGCCATTATCGATCTCTCCCTCTCCGGCGCCCAGCCGATGGCGAGTGCGGACGGCAGCCTCATCGTCACCTTCAATGGCGAGATCTATAATTACAGGGCGCTGAGGGCGGAGCTCGAGGCCGACGGCGCCCACTTCGCGAGCCAATCGGACACCGAGGTCCTGTTGCACCTCTACGCCCGCCGTGGCGCGAGCATGATCGAGGCGCTGCGCGGCATGTTCGCCTTCGCGATCTGGGATGCGCGCCAACGCTCGCTGTTCCTCGCCCGCGACCCCTACGGCATAAAACCGCTCTACTACGCCGACGACGGCCGCACCATCCGGGTCGCATCACAAGTCAAGGCGCTGCTGGCCGGTGGGCGGATCGCCGAGGCGCCGGATCCGGCCGGCATTGCTGGCTTCTACCTGTGGGGCAGCGTACCTGAGCCCTACACCACCTATCGCGCCATCCGCGCCCTTCCCGCCGGCACGCACCTCTCGGTTGATGCCCGTGGCGTGCATGGTCCCAACCGTTATCACTCCATCGCCCGCGCCTACGCAGAGGCAGAAGCCCAAGCTCAGGCGCGCGAAACGCCGGAACGGGCCGGAGAAATCATCCGCGAAGCGCTTCGCGACAGCGTGCGCTGCCACCTGGTCGCCGACGTGCCGGTCGGCGCTTTCCTTTCGGCGGGTATCGATTCCGGCGCCCTCGTCGGCCTGATGCGCGATGCCGGTCAGGCCGATATCCAGACTGTGACCCTTTCCTTCGAGGAGTTCTCAGGCGGGCGCCACGACGAGGCGCCGCTGGCCGCAGAGGTGGCGCGGATCTATGGCGCGCGGCACACCAATCGTGTCGTCACAGAGGCTGAGTTCCGGGCCGACCTGCCGTTGATCCTGTCAGCCATGGACCAGCCGAGCATCGATGGCATCAACACTTGGTTCGTTTCGAAAGCGGCGCACGAACTCGGCCTCAAGGTGGTCGTCTCCGGCCTCGGCGGCGACGAGCTGTTTGGCGGCTATCCCTCGTTCCGCGACATTCCCCGCCTCGTCTCGGCCATTGCGGCGCCCGGCGCCGTGCCGGGAGTTGGCCGCGCTTGGCGCCATCTGGCCGAGACGTGGGCCACGCTTACGGGCGCGGGCAGCCCGAAGTTCGCGAGCCTCGTCGATCTCGGCGGCAGCTACGCGGGCGCCTACCTGCTTCGGCGTGGGGTCTTCATGCCGCATGAGATTGCCCGCTTGCTCGGACCGGAGCTAGCGCGCGAAGGGCTCGAAGCTTTGCGCCCGCTGGCCGGCGTCGAGGCGCTTATCGCGGAAGGGCCGCGCGGGCCGTTCGCGAGAGTGGCGACGCTCGAGGCCTCCCTCTACATGCGCAATCAGCTCCTCCGCGACAGCGATTGGGCGAGCATGGCCCATTCGCTAGAGCTCCGCGTGCCGCTTGTAGACGCACATCTGCTTGCGGCGGTCGCGCCCCTGACGGTTGCGCAGCAGGGGAGGGAGGGGAAGACCGCGCTCGCCGCCGCGCCGTCGACGCCGCTGCCGGATATGGTCGTCCATCGCCGCAAGACGGGCTTCTCGACGCCTATCGCGGATTGGCTGAAGCAGGACTGGCCGCCGACCACGCGAGCCAAGGCCCCATCGAGCCTGATGCGCCCGACGTGCCCCTGGGCGCGGCGGTGGGCTTGGTGCGTGGCGCCGGTGGCGGCTTGAGGATGGCGCGTCTTCTGTCTTGGATCGGATCGGTGGTCGGGGGGCAGGCGTTTATCGCGCGCGCGTCAATCCTCACGGGCGGCACGCTCGGAGCGCAGATGGTGGGCTTGCTGGCGATGCCGTTCGTCGCGGTGCTCTATGGCCCCGCGGCCTACGGCCAGTTCGCCGTCGTGCAAGCCATTGCCGGCATATTGTCCGCCGCGGCGCTGCTGCGCTACGACGAGGCGGTGGTGCAGGCCGAGAGCGAGCGCGACGCCGGCATGCTGGCGCGGCTCGCGGTCGTCGTCTCGCTTGGCCTGTTAGCCCTGGCGGCGCTCATCCTCGCGATGTTCTGGGGCTTGGTCACACCGACTCTCGGCCTTGAGCCGCTTGGCGCCTGGTGGCTGCCGACCGCCATCGGTTCGGCTGGTCTCACGGCATGGAGCACCGTGACGACGGCGGTTCTGATCCGCCGCCACAGCACGACGCCGATCGCGGGGTCGCGCATCGTGCAAAGCCTTTCCGGCGTGGCTGTTCAGATCGCCGCCGGGGTATGGCTCGGCGCCAAACCGCTCGGGCTTGTCGGTGGACTGGTCGTTGGGCAACTCCTCGCTTGCCTGATGCTATGGGCCGCCTCCCGTCGGGCGCCGGTCCCTCTCCATGGCGAGCGCGCCGACGCGGCCGGCGGCGAAGGAAGATGGCAAGCAGCGCTGGCGGACTATCTCGACCTCGCCCGGCGGTTCCAGGACTTTCCGAGCCATGCCGCTCCGACCGTGATCCTCAACACCGTCTCCCTGCAACTGCTGCCGATTGTCATCAGCGCCTTCTTCGGGCCGGCGCTTGCCGGTGCGGTGGCTCTCACTCAGCGGCTGACGCAGTTCCCCGTTATGCTCATCACGGCGCAGATCTGGCAGCTCATCTTCGCTCGCCTGCGCGATCTCGACCGAGCCGCGCGCCGGTCGCTGCTGCGCAAAGTGTATGTGGCTGCGAGCTTCGGATTCGCGCTGCCCCTTGCCGTCGTCGCCGTCAACGCCGAGCCGCTGATCGCCTTGCTCGGAGAACACTGGTCCGTGGTGCGGCCCGAATATTTGGCGGCCTTCAGCCTGCTGGCCTGGATGAATGGCGCGTCGAACGCCATCAGCTATTTTTCAGCCTTCCAACTATTCAGGGAAGAAGCTGTCATGAATGTATTGTTTTTCTTCGTTCGGATGTCGAGTATCGCGGCTCCAGCCATATTCTTTTCGGCCCGCATTGCTTTGTTTGTATACACGGCGTCTTGCGCTTTTTTCTACTTCTTGATTATCTTATACTGGGCCCGCGCCCTTATTGGATTGAGATTCGCCCTGTGGGTCATGGCGGCGGCGCTCGTGGTCTCGCTCGCGGGCGCCACGCTTTTGAATATTGTGCTCTCCGCAGGGATGGGGCCCGCATTTGCCGCGCTTCTGGCCGTGTCGTTGGCTTCCGCTGTCGTTCTTTGGTTTGTACTGGGTCGAAGCCGCACCTCAGTCAGCGTCTGCGCCCGGTCATCGCCGGAATAGGAGGGCGTCCGGCGGCAATCGCTTTGCCAGTCCATGCGGCTGGGAGCGCAAGCTGCCGCACAAGGTTATCCGCATGATTATTCACAACCTGGACGCGAAATTCTTCGAAAAATTTGAAAGGCGTTGCTTCCCTTTATCCATATCGTTATAGGTGATTTTCTAAAAAGGCGCGAATGTACCCGAGCTTGTAGCTCCGAGCGGGATAACAAGCTCGATCATCACCTCTTCGAGAGGATACGCCAGCGCCTTGTTAGTGATCCCTGCAGTCCACATCCGAGGATTGCTTCGATCATTCCCTCTCAATGGCCGGACCATCGGCAGGTGGCCAAGCATAAACAGATGGAAGTGAACACCGTGAGCAACGCTAAACTTCTATTCGAGTCCAGCGAGTTATGGTCGGATCGTTACAACGATGTGCATGCCGCCAGAATTGCTGGGGTGATAGAAGCCATCCCCTCGGATGCAGGCTCTCTGCTTGATGCCGGATGCGGTAATGGCGCGCTCCTCCGGCAGATATTGGCTGGCAAGCGGAAGTTTTCTGACTTGCACGGAGCGGACTATTCGACCGAGGCGCTTCGGCATGTACCGACAGCCGCCACTGAGGCGTCGATTGATGCCTTGCCATTCGCGGACGGATCGTACGACGTGGTGACATGCCTGGAGGTTTTGGAGCATTTACCGCAGGACGCATTTGCCAAGGCCCGCGGCGAGCTGGCCAGGGTAGCATCCAAATACATCGTTGTGACAACACCCAACGATGAGGAAATAGATAGCTATCACGTTTCGTGCCCACAATGCTTTTGCCGGTTTAATCCGAACTATCATGTGCGCCGATTTGCCGAAGCTGAAATACGAGGGCTGTTTGAGAAGCATGGGTTCGAAGCCCGGCGCCTTATATTCCTGGGGCCGCTGAGGAACTACCTCGGGGTGACCTATCTGCAGAGATTGAGGATGAGGCGCGATCCGCTGAGGTGGTATGTCAGCGCTCCGGTCCCATGTCCCGCATGCGGGGAGAGGGTGAAGCCGAAATCAGCTGCGCCGGACAACGCCGTTTTCCAACCTCGAAGTGCTTCGGGCCTCAGGAAGTTGGCAAAGGCGGTGATTCCGCAGTGGACGACATATTCTTGGATCGGGGCGGTTTACGAGCGCAAATGATGAGCGCAGGGACAGACCAAGCGGCGTGTCCGTCACAAAAGCGATTGATCGCGAAGGCAACGCCATGAAGTGCCGAATCTGCGCCGTCGAAGGCCGCACGGCCAGCCTTGGCGCTGTGCGCTCCCCCTCGGGCGGGATGCACAACGTTTACGCCTGCGAAGCCTGCGGCAGCCGCTTCGCCGAGCACGATCCGGCCGTTTACGAGGCCCTCCATTCGAATGCTGGCTCCGTCTACGGGTGGCACGACGAGATCGCAGCCACGGCCGAGCGTCTCTTTGCGGCGAAAGACCGCGCCGCGCTCAAGACCTATCTGTCGATGCTCGCCAAGAACGCCTTCGTCATCGGCGCCATCGAGGCCATGCCGCACTGCCGGCGCGTCATGGAGCTCGGCTGCTCCCGCGGGTATCTCACCGGCTACTTCATCCTGGCAGGATACGACGTGGTCGGCGTCGATGTCTCCGCGACGGCGATCGAGGCTGCGGCGCAGCGCTTTGGTCCGCACTTCGCGCTGCCGGGCGTCGAGCCTGCGCGCGAGCGCCAGCCCTTCGATGCGATCTACCACGTCGGCACCATCGGATGTGTCGACGATCCGGTAGGCTTCACCAAAGGGCTCATCGACATGCTGCGTCCGGGGGGACTGCTCGTGTTCAACGCGCCGAACGTTGCTGCTTGCCGCGAACAGGGCGTGCTGTGGCCGCAGAGCGCCTTACCGCCTGATGTCGTCAGCCTGTTCGACGAGGGCTTCTGGCGACGACAGTTCGGCAGCGCTTGCGAGGTTGAGGTTGAGGCGCGGCGACTGTCCCATGGCGAGCGGGCGCGCGCGGCTGTCGGAGCCTTGCGAAGCGGGCGGATTGGCGCGGCGCTGAAACAACCAGCGCATATCGACGAGTTTGGCTTGATGGTCAAGCTCATTCGGCGGGTTGCGCCATGAGCGCTGCTGCGCCAGCTCTCACGATTGCGCCGCCCCATGCCGGGGGCGCGGCGGCTCGCTATGCTGCCGAGGTGGTGATAGGTAAGTTTCTTGGTGTGCCGTTCGCCTTCGAGGACCACGAAGGGCCCGGATGGCGCGTTACATGCCCCGGACGTCCCGGAGCGATCGGGTTCGCGGACACGTTCTTCGCTGCGGCGGCCGCTCGTTGGCTGGCGCCCGAGACGGCGCCAGAGGCCCCGCCCAGGTCACTCGCCGTGGAGGATGTGCCCTTTGCTTTCCGCAATCGCGGCGCTCCAATCCCACTGCTGTGCCTCGATCCGCTTGCCCCTCCGGTTTCGGTCGATCCCAACGCGGGCGCCGTCGAGTTTGGCTTCGATCTTTTCGCGAGCGCGTTCCTGATGCTCTCTCGTTATGAGGAGGCTGTGGCGACTGACCGTGACGCGCATGGGCGCTTCACCGCCGCGCAGTCGCTGGCTGCCCGTCATGGCTTCCTGGAACGGCCTGTCGTGCACGAATGGGCCGAACTGCTCGCCGGCGCGCTCGATCACCTCTGGCCCGGCGTCGCGCCAAGCCGCAGGCCATTCGCCATGCGGGTGAGCTGCGACGTCGATCATGTGCAGCGGGCCACGGGCGGGCGCACCGTCGCGGCGCTGCGCCACTCTGCGGGCGATCTCGTGAGGCGCGGCAGCGCTGGCGGCGCGGTCGCCTGTCTCCAGCGCGAGGTGGAGGCGCTGAGCCTGCGGAGCTCGCCATACAACGACCTCTTATGGCTGATGGGCGAAAACGAGAGGGCGGGCAATCGGGTTGCCTTCTACTTTCTGGCCGGCCGCACCGACGCGCGCTTCGACGGCGTCTATGAGATTGCCGACGCCCCGATCGTCGCCCTTATCCGCCATATGCACGAACGCGGTCACGAGATCGGCCTGCACAATTCCTATGGCACGCTGGGCGACGCCAACGCCATCGCCGGCGAGCGGCGGCGGCTGGACCGGGCCCGCGCCAGCGCCGGGCTGCCCGATGGTCCCGTCGGCGTGCGCGCCCACTTCCTTCGCTATGATCCGCTTAAAAGCCCCGCCGCCTTCGAGTCGGCCGGCCTTGACTACGACACGACGCTCGGGTTTGCAGACGCGGTCGGCTTCCGCTGCGGCGCTTGCCAGCCCTACCCGATGTTCGATCTGGCGACACGCCGTACGCTGTCGATCCTGGAGCGCCCGCTCGTCGCCATGGAGGCCAGCCTGCTGCGGCCGGAGTATATGGGGATCGCCGATACGGCGACGGCCATCAACCGGCTCGCTGCGCTGAAGGACGCTTGCCGCTGGGCCGGCGGCGAGTTCACGCTTCTCTGGCACAACACGAGCCTCGCCACCCGCCACGAGCGTGAAATCTATCGCGCATTGATCAACTAGCCGCTACACCTGAGTTCTGTCCCTTGACCGCACTGCGCATCGCATATCTCACCGAGTGGACGCCCTACGCCGAGACCGGCGTACTGCGCAAGCTGATCGGCCAGGTCGCCGCCTGGCGCCGGCACGGCTGCGAGGCGCAGCTGTTCACGCTCGCCCCGCGCCGCGATGCGCCGACCGCGCTCAATTTCGCCGAGCATGGCATCGCGATCGGCGCCCTCCACCAGCGCTATCTCGACCGCTTCCCGAGGGCGCGCCTCGGCCTCGTCAACAAGATCGCTAGCGTGCCGCTCATGCACCGTGCGATTAGCGCATATCGTCCCGACGTCATCTACTATCGCCAGAACGGCCCTTGGTATCCGGGCATCGGCGCGCTGCTAAGGCTCGCCCCGTCCGTGATGGAAATTAACACTAACGAGCGCGCGGAGACCAAGCTGTGGAGCCCTAGCATTGGCGCAACCTATCGCGCCACGCAGGCGCAAGTTTGGCGGCACGTGCGGGGGTTCGTCTGCGTCACCTGTGAGATTGCCGGCCATTTCAGCGCGCACGGCAAGCCAATCGCGGTGCTCGGCAACAGCTTCTGGGACAAGGTGAAGGATCCAGCGCCGACCGGGAATGCGACGCCCGCGCTCGTATTCGTCGGCTCGCGCATCGATGTCTCGGCAAGCTGGCACGGCGTCGACAAGGTGTTCCCGCTCGCTGCCGCGATGCCTGCCAGCACGTTTCACATCGTCGGGATGACCCGGGACGACTTCGGCGACGCCGCGCCGCCCGCCAATGTCCGCTTCCACGGCGAGTTGCGCGGCGCAGAGCTGAGCGCAGTCCTCGCATCCAGCGATGTCGGCCTCGGTACGCTGGCGCTCCACCGCAAGAACATGGAGGAGGCCTGCCCGCTCAAGGTGCGCGAGTACCTGATGAACCGGCTCCCCGTAGTCATCGGCTATCGCGAGACCCAGGCCGAGCTGCGCGGCGCGCCCTACGTGCTCGATATCGGCAACGGGCCGGACAACGTCGCAAACAACATTGAGAATATCCGGGCTTTCGCAGCAGCCTGGACCAACCGCCGAGTCGCCGCCGACCTGAGCTTTTTGTCAATGGGGACGATCGAGCGCCGCCGCATCGCATTTCTGACCGAGATGGCCGGCGCGCAGGCGCGCGCGGCCGTGGCCGATGAAGCCTTTGGCTGATCGCCGCTTTACCAACGGAGAGCGCCAATGCAGAAGCAGGTGAAGTCGAAGGCGCAGAGAAGCGCGCCGCCGCCGGGCATGGGCGTGCGTGAGCCGAAGATCGAGGACCAGATGCCGCACTGCGAGGTCCTCATCAACCGGCCGTGCTACGACCTTGAAAAGATCTGCGCCGGAAAGACGGTGGCCGACATCGGCTGCGGCTTCGGCCGGAACCGCGCACTCGTAGAATCAGCCGGCGGCACGTGGGTCGGCGTCGAGCCGTTCCATGGCGGCGCCCAAACCGTCGTCGGCCGCGCCGAAGACTTGCCATTCGCCGACTCTGCGTTTGACATCGTGATCATGGACTCGGTGCTCGAGCACGTGAAGGACGTGGACGCGGCATTCACCGAGGTCGCACGGGTCCTGCGCCCCGGCGGCGCCTTCATCGGCTACGTCGCATTCATGGAGTGCTTCCACGAGATTTCCTACTCGCACCTTTCCTACATGGCCCTTCAGCACTACGCCGAGAAGAACGGCCTCGTTCTCGAAAGGGTGGCCGGCGGTCGCCGCTTCGGCATCGACTACCACTTGCAAGTCCTGCTCTATCCGCTTCCTTTCGCGGTTCTGCGCCCGTTTGTTGCATCCTCGATAAGAGGCATCTTCCGCCTCAAGTCTGCCGGCGGCTACATGACGAAGCTGTTGGGGCGGCGCATGGGACACAAGGCGGCAGCCAGAAAAGCGCGGACTTATTACCGCGTCGAATGCCTGCGCCAGAGCGTCGGATTCAGCTACATCATCCGCAAGCCCGACGCGCTGGCGTCGCCAGTCGCCGCCGCCGCGTAGCAATCCTGATGATCACGGAAGCCTCAATCCAGTCCAGGCCCGTTAGGCGCCCATCGGCGATGAGCGGCGCGCGCGTGCTCTACGTCACAGACGGCTTCACGCCGTTCGTCGTCGGCGGCATGCAGGCGATCGCGCGGCGCCAGATCGAGATGCTCGTCGGCGCTGGCTTCGAGGTCGTTTCGGTGTCCAGCAGGGACGAGGGCCGCCCGCAGCAGAACGATCTCGGATGGCGCAACATCTGCATTCCCTGGCCGGGCCGATCGCTCTTCCGCAAGCTCTCGCCCTACCGCTATGTCCGCGATTTGGAGCTTTTCAGCGAAGAGGCGATGCGCGTTATCGACAGTGTCGAGCCCGACTGCGTCTACAGCGAGGGGCCGCTGCTTTCCGCATATTTGCAACGGCCACGGCGGTTGCGCGTGCCGACGATCTTCCATCCGCATGGTCTGGAGATGTTCCAGCACAAGGGCTCCATCATCGAGGATGCAAAAGCGCTACCCCTGCGGGGCATCACGAGTTGGCATGCCCGGAACGCCGACGTGGTCGTTTGCTACAGCCGCCGGGGACCGCTCATGCGGATCTTAACCGAGCAGTGCGGCGCCCCGCCCGAACGGATCTTCGCGATGCCGAACGCGGTTTCGCTCGACCAGACGCTCGCCGAGGCGCCCAAGCCGCGCGCGGCGGGCGGCCGCTTCCTCTTTATCGGCCGCAACGACCCACGCAAGGGCTTGCCGCTGCTGTTGAAGGCCTTCCACGGACTCACCGGCGCCACGCTCGACGTAGTCGGCGCCTACACTGTGCCGATGGGCGCTCCCTCCAGTATCCGCGTGCACGGCGAGGTGAGGGACCGCGCCCGAATCCGTGAGTTCTTCAGCGCGGCTGACTTCGTCGTTGTTCCCAGCTACGCGGAGGGCATGCCGACCGTCATCCTGGAGGCTTTCGCGCAAGCCGTACCCGTCATCGCGACGGACGTTGGCGCGAGCGCCGACGCCGTCCGCACCGGCGAGACCGGGTTTCTCATCCCGCCCGGCGACGCTGGCGCGTTGCGAGAGGCCATGGCCGCTGCGATGGCGCTCGACGAGGCGACCTATGCCCGCCTCTCCGCCAATTGCCTGGAGGCGGCGCGCACGACCTACGCCCCGGCGACGATCCGCGACCAATTGGTCGGGCTGATCGTGCGGCTGACGGCAGACCAGGACGGCAGGGATAAACCCAATGTCTGAGCAGCCGCGCCTTCTCTACATTGACGACATCCCGACGCCCTACCGGCTCGGCGTGCACCGCCTGGTGGCGAGGCGCTGGCGGGGGCCGTACAAACTCCTCTTCCTGGCCGGCGCCGAGCCGGGCCGCGACTGGGATTTCGACTTCACCGGCCTCGACGTCGAGATCCTTCCCGGGCGGCAATTCCGGCCCCCCAGGCAGATCAATCCTTTCTCCATCAAGTGGAACCCATCCATCGTCAGGACGATGGAAGAGTTCCGCCCGGACGTCGTCGCGCTCTCGGGCTACATCCATCCGCCAATCATCCGCGCCGCGCGCTGGTGCTTGACACAGCGGGTGCCTTACGCGGTGGTGTGCGAGACAAGCCGGCTCAGCACGGCCTGCTCCGGCTGGCGCTGGCGCACGCGGCGCGCCATCCTGGGCTGGATCGTGCGCAATATGGCTTTCGGGTTGCCGGTCGGCCGCCAGGCGGCCGATTATCTACGAAGTTTCGGGCCGACCGACGCGCCGATGCACTACTTCCCGAACACGCCCGACACGTCGGCCATAGTGGCCGAGGCCGACCGCGTGCACGGCGAAGGCCGGGAGCGCGCGCTGCGCGACGCACTCGGCATCGAACCGGAGAAGCCCATCGTCCTCTTTGCCGGCCGCCTCATCGACGCCAAAAGGCCGATGGATTTGCTGGCTGCCCTTGAACGGCTTGGCGAGCCGGGCCGGAAGGCGGCGCTCGTCATCGCCGGAGATGGACCGCTGAGGCCGGCGTTGATTCAGCGCGCGCAGGGCAACGCTGTGTTCACGGGCTGGCTGCGCGACCCCGTCAAGATGGCGGGCCTGATGGCGATCGCACGCGTATTTGTGCTTCCCTCTGCGCATGAGCCTTGGGGCGCAGTGGTCAACGAGGCGCTGGCAGCGGGAACGCCGGTCGTCGCATCGGACCGGGTGACCTCTGCCGTCGAGCTGATCGAGGCCGGCGTCAACGGTTTTCTCTACCCAGTCGGCGACGTGGACGCGCTCTCCGAATGCATCGGGACCATGCTGGCCCTGGACGAGGCGGGCCGCGCTCGCATGTCCGCCGAAGCGCGCGTGACTGCGACGGCCCGTGGCCACGAGTTCGCGGCTGGAAACCTCATCGAAGGCGCCCTCGCGGCCATCGGCCGCCGGCGGGACGCTGTGCGGGAGATCGCGGCGTGAGCCCCTTCGCCGAGACAGCCCGGTCGAGATATGCCCGGCCTATCTGTGACGGCCATCCCTTCCACGAACACGGCCGACGGAGCGAGCCCTTGGACGAGATCCCGAACCAGCTTCCGCCTCACATAATGGCCGCGCAGGCAAAAAAACATGCGATTAAAGAGGCGATCGGCGCCTTGGTTCCGCGGGTCGATGAAGCCGGGGCCGGCATCTCGCCGCCAGCCGAGCGGTTCAACCTTATGGCTTCCTTATATCGTATGGCTTCCTCATAATGCAGCGTTTCGCCGGCAATAGGTTTGGTCCAGGCCCGGCTCGCCCTGTCGCGGGCGGCCTCGGGGGCGCATCTCCCCGGGGAACGGCCGGACCATTGCCCCGCAGTTGGATGTGGGCGGTGATTGTCATGCTCGCCGTCTTCTACGTCGCCAACGTTTACGACCGCGGGATATCCGAGCAGTTGTTCTACTTGAAGTGGCTGACGCTGCCGCCGGTGATAGTCACCTCGTGGCGCGCAGCGCGCCGGGGCGCCGCGGCGTCGGCCACGCCGCCGTCTGCGTTGCCTCTCGTGCTTATCGGCTGCGCTGCGCTCCTCAGTTTGCTGGCCTCGTCGGATATCGGAGAATATGCCGCGCCCTTCGCCAGTCTCGTGCTCGCGCTCGTTACGGCCTACGCGCTGGCTTTTGCGATCACGACGACCGGAGCGGAACGCCAGTTCTTCGATGCCGTCGCCCTTATCGGCCGCCTCGTCATCGTATCAGCGGCGGTGATGTGGCTGCTGGGCCTCAATCTCGGGCGCGGCGATGGTATTCGTTTTACAGCCTGGACCGACAATCCGAATTCGCTTGCGCTCATGCTTGCCCCTACGCTCGTCATATTGATGGGCGAAGCGCTGTCGCGCCGCAGCGGGTGGCTGCTTTGGAGCCTGCCGTTCCTTGCCGTCGGCTTATTGCTTTTGACGACGACGGCATCGCGCGCATGTCTGCTGTGGGTGCTCTGCAGTGGGCTCGGTTTCTATGCATTCCGCCAGGGCGTCGGGCTAAGCTTCGTGCTTGCAGCGGTGGCGCTCATGCTCGGCGGCCTCTTTTGGAGCGAGATCACGAGCTTCGTCCTCGGCATTGTCCGGCATGAAAGCGCGACTGAAGCGTCGGACGTGCTCAGCGGACGCTCCGAGGTGTGGCCCGTCGGCCTGCGGCTCTTCGGCGAACAGCCGATCCTGGGACACGGAATTGGCAGCTCACAATCGATCATGGCCGAATATGAATGGCTGTTCGTCGAGTCACAGGGACTACACTTTCACAACTCCTATTTGACGGTCGCCGTCGAAACCGGCGTGTTAGGCCTGATAACAGTCGGATTCGCGTTCTCGCGGTCGCTCCTCGGCGGCGCACGCAGATCGAGCCGCGTGCGAAGCGAGGGCTTGGCCGATTGGCCCATGCGCGCGCTGCCGTGGGCCATCGTGATCGGGGCGCTGGCCCATGCCTTCTTCGAAACTTGGTTTCTGTCGGCGGGCAACCCCAACATGATTCTCATGTGGACCTGCTTTCTCCTGCTTCAGGAGAAAGCGCCCGTTACGCACCCAGGGGTCTTTCAAAGCGGACAGCAGCCGGGCGCGCCAAGAGCGCCAAGAGCGCAAAGACAATCAAATCCATGATTTCGGACGCGCTGTTCTTCAAACGGAATGTGGCGCTGCTTTTCTGCGGCTGGATTCGCGAGCACGTCTGCTCGGAAGCCAACGGATTCGGCAGGTCATGAACGTTTTTATCGCCGGCGCAAGCTTTCAGGCCAGCTACGGCGGCCCGGCGGTGTCCGTCTCGCGCCTGGCCGCCGCCGTGGCGGACGCTGGCGCGAAAGTCGCGCTGTGGGCGCCGGACGGCAGCGCCGTGACCTCTAGCGTCGTCCCGCGCACGGGCGTCGCCATAACCCGACTTGACGGCTCGCTCGAAGAGGCCCTGTCGGCGGCGGGGACGCCCGACGTCATCCACGACAATGGCCTCTGGCTTCCGCACAATCACCGCATCGCGGAGCTGGCCAGCAGGCGCGGCATTGCGAGGATCGTAAGCATCAGAGGCATGCTCGAGCCGTGGGCTATCCGCCACAAGCGCGTCAAGAAAGCCATCGCCTGGCGCCTATATCAGCGCCGCGACCTGGAGCGTTCGACCATGCTGCATGCCACGGCGGCGTCCGAGATCGAGGCCGTGCGCGCGCTTGGCGTCACCTCCAGGATCGTCGAAATTCCCAACGGCGCCGATTTGCCGGACCAATGGAGGTCCGCCGCGCCGGCCAACCAGCGCCAAGCCCTCTTTCTGAGCCGTATCCACCCAAAGAAAGGCCTGCCCATGCTGATCGAGGCGTGGGCGCGGCTCCGGCCCTCTGGCTGGAGCTTGCGCATCGCCGGCCCCGACGAGGGCGGCCATCGCGCCCAGATCGAGGATCTCGTCGCTCGTTGCGGCCTCATCGGCGTCGTCACGTTCCTCGGCCCCGTCGAGGGCGAGGAGAAGGCCGCCACATATCGCGCCGCCGACCTTTTCGTGCTGCCCACATACTCGGAGAACTTCGGCATGGTGGTCGCCGAGGCCTTGGCCCACGGGCTGCCCGCGCTGACAACGCGCGGCGCGCCATGGCGTGAACTGGAGACTGAGCGTTGCGGCTGGTGGGTCGAGGCGACGGTGGACGGCGTCCTTTCCGGGCTCGCGGCCGCGATTGCTACGAGCCCCGAGACGCGCCACGAGATGGGGCAGCGCGGCCGCGCCATGATTGCCGCGCGGTACGGCTGGGAGTTGATTGCCGGTCGGTTCATAGCCCTCTACGAGCAGGCGGCGGCCGGCGGGAAACGCGTTTGAGGCGAGTGCGACCGTGATAACGCCAATGCAGCAAAGACCGAGACCGCGCCTCGCCGATTATTCGGCGCCGCAATTCTCGCGCGGCCGGCCTGCAGTTTTCGAGGCCCTCTGGCTCGTCGTGCAATCGCTGTTCGTCGCATCCTGGCTTCCGGGCTCGGGCCAGAGACGGCTGCTCCTGCGGCTCTTCGGCGCCCGCATCGGGAAGGGCGTCGTCGTCAAGCAACGGGTCCGCGTGAAGTTTCCCTGGCGCCTCGCCATCGGCGACAACACCTGGATCGGCGAGGACGTCTGGATCGACAATCTGGCGCCCGTCACCATCGGCGCCGACTGCTGCCTCTCGCAAGGCGCCTACCTTTGCACAGGCAGCCACGACTGGTCGCGGTCCTCCTTCGATCTCATCACGAAGCCGATCGTTATCGGCGACGGCGCCTGGATCGCTGCGCGGGCCATCGTCGGGCCCGGTGTATCGGTTGGCGAAGGCGCGGTTCTCGGTCTCGGCAGCACGGCGACGCGCGATCTCGCGCCGTGGCAGGTCCATCTTGGCGTGCCGGCGCGACCGGTCGCCGAGCGGCGGGCCTCACACGCTGAAGAGACAGCAGCGCCCGCTTCTGAAACGTGACGAAAGGTTCCTTGTCCATGCGTCGATTTCGCCTTGCGAGCTCTGTGCCCGGATCGATGCGGCTCGCCCTGCTGATCCTCGCCTCGGTCCTCGCCGCCGGTTGGACGACGGCCGTCGCGCAACCCGTGAAGCAGGCGGCCGCCGTTGACGTCACCCGCTTCGGCGCCCGGCCGGATGGTTCGGGCGACAGCGCCCCGGCGTTTGCGAAGGCGGCGGCGAGCCTTGATCTCGCAGCGGGGGGGCGTATCGTCGTGCCGCCCGGCATCTACAATTTCGACACCACGTTCGACATCCCGAAGTTTGGGAACTCCGCCGTCGTCGAATTCGTGATGATCGGCGCCACGCTCAAGACTGCCAAGCGGATCGCCATTTTCCGCCGCCTTCCGGCCGACCAGAACGAGGCCATGCAGATGCTCGGCGCCATGTTCCTGATCACGGGCGGGCGCT
This sequence comes from uncultured Alphaproteobacteria bacterium, assembly GCA_963748525.1. Lineage (GTDB taxonomy): Bacteria > Pseudomonadota > Alphaproteobacteria > Rhizobiales > Rhodomicrobiaceae > Rhodomicrobium. The sequence goes on along the minus strand of CAVVJJ010000002.1, from coordinate 48,709 downwards.
TCGTCGGGAGTGAGCTGCCGGGCCAGATCGGGCTGGAACTCGCCGCAACCTACTCGTCGATCATCCGCGCGACCCAATTCGAGGCGCTCGACATCGGCTTCGACGGCTATTTTAATCTGGGCTTGCGCGTCGAGAACGTGCGCACGGCAGCCAACGGGACGTATGACCTGCGCGTGCAGAGCGGCGGGGGCAAGTGGCCGGGCGCGGACAGATTTAATTCCGGCTCTAACCACACGACGTTCGAGGGCGTGCGTATCTGGAGCGGCGAAGGAACCCTCGCTAACATTGCCGTCTTAGGCGCCAGCGGCGTCAGCATCCGCAATTCGATCATCGAGGGCCGCTCACCGGTCAACGGCATCTATTTCGACAACCAGGGCGCCATAGTGCAGACCTTCATCGTCGAGAATCTGCACTCGGAGAGCACGCCGCAGAATGCGATCATTACCCTCAAGGGCGCCAAGCCGGGCGGCGTCTACCGCATCTCGACCGTCTTCCTGCAGTCGGCGCACACGCTTGTCGACGCCCGCGAACTGGCCCCCTCGCGCCTGACAATCGAGAGCATCCCCTACATTCCTCCGCTGACGACCGCGTTCAAGCTCGATCCGACCTCACAGATGGCCCGCGGTGGGAGCTGGCGCTTCATCGACTGGCCGGCCGACGCCAAGGATGCAAGGTGGTGGTCTGGCGGCGTCGCGCCGGACAACTTGACCCAACATTAGCGAAAGCCCGGCGATTTTTAGTAAGACACTTTGGGAGACGACAGTGACCAGCATAAGCGCGGAGGTTCAGGGGCTTATTGAGCGCATCCATCGGCGGGATTGCACCGTCGGGATCGTGGGGCTCGGGTACGTCGGCTTGCCGCTTGCGCTGGTTGCGGCGCGGGCCGGTTTCGGAGTTCTGGGCTTCGACGTCAATGAAAATCGGGTCGAGGAATTCAACGCGGGCCGGGTGTCGATCAAGCACATTCCGCTCGATGCGATTGCGACCGCACGCGCGGCTGGCAGGTTCCGTGCGACCGCTGATTTCAGTGAATTGAGGAAACCGGATGCAATCCTGATTGCCGTACCGACTCCCCTCAACAAGCATCGCGAGCCGGATCTGACATATGTCGAACGAAGCACGCAGGACATCGCCAGGAACCTCCGCGCCGGCCAGCTTGTGGTGTTGGAATCAACGACCTGGCCGGGAACGACGACCGAGGTCATGAAGCCCATCCTGGAAGCGACAGGCCTCCGGGCGGGGCATGATTTCTTCCTGGCGTTCTCGCCTGAGCGCGAAGACCCTGGCAATAAGGAATATGGCACGGCGACGATCCCCAAGATCATCGGCGCGGACGATCCGGCTTCTTTGGCGCTCGCCAAGGCGCTTTACGAGGCGCTTATCGTTAAGGTCGTGCCAGTCTCGTCCAGCGCAACCGCCGAGGCGGTGAAACTCACCGAGAACATCTTCCGATCTGTCAACATTGCGCTCGTCAACGAGCTCAAGGTGATCTTCGATAAAATGGGAATCGACATCTGGGAGGTGATCGACGCGGCAAAAACCAAGCCGTTCGGTTACATGCCGTTTTATCCAGGGCCAGGGCTTGGCGGCCACTGCATCCCGATCGACCCATTCTACCTGACATGGAAAGCGCGCGAGCACGAGATTTCGACGCGCTTTATCGAGCTGGCTGGTCAGATCAACACCTCGATGCCTCATTACGTGGTGGAGCAACTCGCCGCGGCGCTCGACCGCCGCTTCCGGCGTGGACTCAACGGCGCGCGCATTCTGATCATCGGAATGGCCTATAAGAAGAACGTGGATGACATGCGCGAAAGCCCGTCCCTGAAGTTAACGGAGCTGATCGAGAAGCGGGGAGCCCGGGTCGACTATCACGACCCGTTCATCCAGGAAATCCCACGCACGCGCGAACATCCGGAGCTGGCCGGGCGCCGCTCCATTGAGCTGACCGAAAAGCAAATCGCCGGCTACGATGCGGTGCTCATCTCCACGGACCACGACCAACTCGACTGGCCTCTCCTGGTCAGGGCGGGCAGGCTGATCGTGGACACGCGCAACGTTTGTCAGCGGAAGAACCTATCCGGCCCACACATCGTCAAGGCGTGACGCACTTGAGCAGACGTAAACCCATGAGAACACCATGACGAAAAGCTATGGCTTGATCGGAGCAGCGGGTTTCGTGGCTCCCCGCCACTTGCGCGCGATTAAAGAAACCGGCGGCGTCCTGAAAGCCGCAGTCGACCGCTCCGATTCGGTGGGTGTGATCGACAGCTATTTCCCCGATGCACGCTTTTTCACCGAGTTTGAGCGGTTCGACCGGCACATCGATCTCATGCGGCGTCAGGGGCATAAGGTCGATTATGTGTCGGTCTGCTCGCCAAACTATCTTCACGATGCGCATGTGCGGTTCGCGCTCCGCTCGCACGCGGACGCGATTTGCGAGAAGCCGCTCGTTCTCAACCCGTGGAACATCGACGATCTGGCAGAGATGGAGAAAGACACGGGCCAAAGCGTGTTCACGATCCTCCAACTGCGACTCCACCCCGCCATCATCGCGCTCAGGGAGAAGATCGCCAGCGAACCCAAATCGAGAGTGCACGACGTCGAGCTGACCTACATCACCTCCCGCGGTCTGTGGTACTATACGTCCTGGAAGGGAGATGAGACGAAGTCTGGAGGCATCGCGACCAATATCGGCGTGCATTTCTACGACATGTTGAGTTTTGTGTTCGGCGATCTGCGCGAGAATATCGTTCATCACCGGGCCATGGACTGTGCAGCAGGTTATCTGGAGTACGATCGGGCGCGGGTGCGCTGGTTCCTGTCGATCAATGCACGCGACCTTCCCGACCCCGTCGCAAAGTCCAAGAAAACGTATCGCTGCGTTACGGTCGACGGGGAAGAGATCGAATTTTCGGAGGGCTTCGCAGACCTCCACATTGCCAGCTATCAGCAGATCCTGAAGGGGCAGGGTTTTCGCTTGCCGGAGGTGCGGCCGTCGATCGAGACCGTCGCCGCGATCAGGACCAAAGCCGTCGATAAGGCTCTCGGCCAGGTTCATCCCTTCGTGACCGGGCTGGAACGCGATCAGGAAAGGTACGAACATGGCTGGCCAGTCTGAGCTGCAGGAACGTCCAGGGCTGCCCGGCGTGCTCGTGCATGAGAGCGCCTACATCGACATGCCGGCCAAGATCGGGGAAGGTACGCGGCTCTGGCATTTCGTCCATGTGCTCAAGCATTGCGACATCGGCCGCAATTGCTCGCTGGGGCAGAACGTGATGGTCGGCCCGGAGGTCCGCATCGGCGACAACTGCAAGATCCAGAACAATGTCAGCATTTACAATGGCGTAGAACTCGAAGACGACGTATTCTGCGGTCCGAGCTGCGTGTTCACGAACGTCATCAATCCGCGCGCCGCGATCGAGCGCAAGACAGAGTTTCTGCGCACGCGCGTCTGCTCAGGCGCCACGATCGGCGCCAATGCGACAATCGTCTGCGGACACACCCTTGGGGCACACTGCTTTATTGCCGCCGGGGCTGTGGTCACGAAGGACGTGCCGGCCTTCGCGCTGATGGCCGGGGTTCCCGCACGGCGCATCGGCTGGATGAGCCGTGCCGGCGCCCGCCTCGGGCGCGATCTCATTTGCCCGATCGAGGGCACGCACTATAGGGAGAAGGATGGCGCTCTCGAACCTGTCACGTAAATCGCCGCCGCGGCCGCCGTCGCCGATCGCCTTCATCGACCTGGCCGCACAGCAGGCGCGCATCCGGGACCGTCTCGACCGAGCGATTGCGCGGGTGCTCGATCACGGTCAGTACATCATGGGCCCCGAGGTGCAGGAACTGGAAAAGCAGCTCGCTGCCTTCACCGGCGCCCGCCACGCCATCTCCTGCTCCAGTGGCACGGATGCGCTGTTGATCGCGCTGATGGCGCTTGGCGTGCGGAAAGGCGATGCCGTCCTGTGCCCGGCCTTCACCTACACTGCGACACCGGAGACGATCGCGCTTCTTGGCGCCACGCCGATATTCGTCGACGTCAATCCCGATAGCTTCAATGTGGAGCCCACGGGGCTCGCAGCGGGCGTGGAGGCTGCCCGCGCCCACAATTTGCGTCCGGCCGGCTTGATCGCTGTCGATCTGTTCGGACTGCCCGCAGACTATCCGGCGCTTGCCCAGTTCGCCGATGCGCACGGTCTGTTCGTGTTGAGCGATGCGGCCCAGTCTTTCGGCGCAACCTTGGACCGTCAACGGGTCGGGACTTTCGGCATCATCAGCGCGACCAGTTTTTTTCCCGCCAAGCCGCTCGGATGCTACGGCGATGGCGGCGCGCTTTTCACTGAAAACGATGCGCTCGCTGCGCGCATGTCGAGCATCCGCCTGCACGGCAAGGCCGATGGCGCCGACAAATACGCGATAGACAGGATCGGTGTGAACGGTCGTCTGGACACGCTGCAGGCGGCCATCCTGATCGAGAAGCTGGCAATCTTCCCGGAGGAGATTGAAATGCGTCAGCTTGTTGCGGACCGCTACAACGCCGGCCTCTGCGATGTCGCTCTTACCCCGAAAGCGCCTGCGACGAGCCGGAGCGTCTGGGCTCAATACACCCTCAAAATTGCGGGCGGCAAGCGGGATGCCATCGCGGCGGAACTCAAGGCGTGCGGCGTTCCAACGGCGATCTACTATCCGCGACCGCTGCACCAACAGCCGGCCTATGCGCACTTTCCCAAGGCATTTGCCGATAGGTCAGAATCCGAGCGCCTGTGCGCGGAGGTCCTGAGCCTGCCGATGCATCCCTATTTGCCGCTCATTCAACAGGACCATATTATCCAATGCGTGAGGCAGGCGCTTGAATGACGCCAGCGCGACCGCGTTGTTGCGCCGTAGCCGCTTCCACATCCCAATGCAACTGCCGTCGAGGCATTCGCCGCTTAACGGAGCTTGTTCGCTGACTTCCACCCGGCGCCCTGGACGATGGCAAGTGCGTCGAAACCTGCAGCCATCATTGAGCTGCTCCGATCCCCATAAATGATCGGCCAGCTCCCGCGCAAGAAGACACCGGCTGGGTCTTTGCAGCGCGCCAGCACTCAAATCGCCCCAAGACTACTGGGACGGTCGGGCTGATGCCTTCACTTCTACGGAGAAGACTATGTCTATTGCTATTGTCACCGGATCCGGTGGTCTTATCGGTTCTGAAACAGCTCGTTTGCTGGTCAACAAAGGCCTTGAAGTTATTGGAATTGACAATGACATGCGCGCTCGTTTTTTCGGGCCCGAGGCCTCCACTCGCCCATGCCAAAAGCGTCTTTGCAGCGAGCTTCGTGGATACCGCCACATCGATGAAGATATCCGCGACCACGATGCGATGCACCGGTTGTTCGAGAGTCATGCCGGGCAAATCGAACTCGTCGTTCATACTGCGGCGCAGCCATCCCATGACTGGGCTTCGCGCGATCCGTTTACCGATTTTGGAGTCAACGCGCAGGGTACGCTCAACCTGCTTGAGTTGACGCGGCGTTTCGCACCCGAAGCCGTGTTCATCTTCACATCGACAAATAAGGTCTATGGAGACCGGCCTAACTTTCTCCCCCTGCTGGAACAGGATCGGCGCTTTGAACTTGATCCGGCCCATCCCTACTCCGCTTTCGGCATCGATGAATCGATGTCGATCGACCAAACAACTCACAGCTTATTTGGCGCATCCAAGGTTGCCGCCGATGTCCTTGTCCAAGAGTATGGGCGCTACTTCGACCTGCCAACGGCTTGCTTCCGCGGCGGATGCCTCACAGGTCCGGGCCACGCCGGAGCCGAGTTGCACGGGTTTTTGGCTTATCTGATGAAATGCACGGTGGCTGGCTCGCCGTACACCGTCTTCGGATACAAGGCCAAACAAGTGCGCGACAACATCCACAGCGCCGATCTTGTCGACGCGTTCTGGCATTTCTTCGAACAGCCAAGGGTAGCCGCCGTCTACAACATTGGCGGCGGACGTGAGGTGAATTGCTCGATGTTAGAGGCAATCGAAGCCTGCGAAACGATAGCCGGCCGGCCTCTCAACTGGTCCTACAAGGAACAGAATCGCATCGGCGACCACATCTGGTGGATCAGCGATACCCGGCGCTTTGAGAATGACTATCCAGCCTGGCGCCGGCGCCACGATCTGACGGCCATCCTTGAACAAATCAACGACCATCTGAGGGGGTCGCTGAAGGGGAGCGCTTGAAATGACATCGGGTCTTAAAATAGCGGTCATCAACCGCTTTGCGCCGCCAGATCCCTCAATTACCGGCGCCTCAGCCTTTGAACTTGCCGAGGTCCTTCAGGGAGCGCTTCCTCAAGCGACGGTCAGGGTGTTCGCCACCACCGCAAACTACGGGACCAGCGCCGGGAGTTCATCCTCGCGCGAAACCACAGTCGGCATCCATCGCTTGAAGGGCGCACGCGGTGAGCAGGGGCTCGCCCGCTTGCGCGCCTCAGTCGTTGACGGTTTGCGCCTCGCGAACGCCGCCACAAAATGGGCCGATACGGTGATTTCTCTTACCGACCCGCCGCTTTTGGCGTCATGGCTTGGAGGCGCCCGCCTCTTTCGCCGCTTTCGCTGGGCTGAGTGGACGATGGACATATACCCAGAGGCTTTCGCAGCGGCAGGCATAGTGGGCGCCAAAAGTCCGTTCGTTCGCGGGTTGCGCAAGCAGCTTAGCCTCTGCCGTCCGGACCTCTATATCGCGTTGGGAACCCGGCAGCGGAACGCCGTGCTTGCCTGGCGCAAGGCGAAGGAGCCGAGCCTCGTACTCCCATGTGGCATCGTCTCGCCGACAGCGCCGGAAACGCCAATTCCTCCCTGGAAGGCGAACGAGCAACGCATCATTCTCGCTTACGCTGGAAATGTTGGCGAGGCCCACTGCGGCGCCGCCCTCGTGCGGCTGGCGCGCCTCGCCGATCCTGCCCGCTTCGCATTTGTCATGGCCCTTTATGGTAGCCAGGCAAATTATGTAAAAACGGCTTTGGCCGACGCGGCGCACATCACATGGGCGAATCGCCTCAACCACGCAGAACTTGTCCACGCCGATGTGCATCTGGCGTCGCTTCGGCCGGAATGGAGTCACGTGTGCGTGCCGTCCAAGGCGGTGTCATCGATTTGCTTAGGCCGCCCGGTCTTGTTTATCGGCGGCAGAAACTCTGACATCTGGGATTTGGCCGATGGCGCCGGCTGGTGTGTTCCGGTGACAGGCAAAGACGACGCCGATCCAGAATCCCTGCAACGCGTCCTGCTTGAGATCGCCGACCCGGCAATACTCGCGCGATGCAAGAGAAGCGCGGCGATCCGCGGCGACGAACTGCGCCGGCTCCGGCAGGACGCGTTGCAGCAACTGATTGGCTGGTGCAATGAAGCGCCGGCACGCGCAGAAGCGAAAACGAGAAGCAGGCGGTTATCGGCGAACCCGGCGTGAATGTTTCGATCACCGGCGTCACCGCGTGGAGCAGGCAAGGCCCGGCGCGCCCCACGAGGGACGCGACGGGGAATTGGAGCGGAACCTACGGCATCAGATCAAGCGGCGTCGCCCGCAGAAAGAGGGACGACGCTCGAGGCTTCCTCCTTCGACGCTACGAGCGCCGCGATTTTCGCGCCGGCCTCTGCCAACGCCCGCTGGGCGCGGATCGTTTGAATTCTCGCGTTGGTGGCGTCCTGCCTCGCGGCGGTGAGTTCTTGCACGAGGACGTTGATGACGTCCTGCGCTTCGTTGATCGTCATTTCCATGATCACACCTTTACGCGCTTGCGATTGTTGTTACGGTTCCGCTCGACCCACGGTATTTTAGAGCTCCGCCGGAGACATAAAGGATGCCTCCGCCAGTTGGATTTGACGTCGGGGCAGTCGTGGCGTTGGCAATCGCTAGCACGCCTTGGCCGCCGCCTAGTCCGTTTGCAATAGTCTGACCGTTAAAGTAGGCGTTTCCGACAGCATCAGCCGACCACCACATAGCTCCGGTGTGATCGTTGATCCGGAAAATCTGTACAGCGTCGTTTGTTGAATTAATCCCTTGCACCCCCATAGTATAAGATGCGGGAGTTCCAGCGTCCGTTGTAAAATACAGCGGGATTCCTGTTGACGTGCCGCCACGATATGAGACTATATTCACAGAAGTCGCGGTTGTAGACCCCTCAAACTCCATATGACTGACTAGAGACCGCAATACGAGTGCATTTGCGGATTCAATTGTTCCACGATTTGAGCCTTGAAACGATAGGATAGGCGCTGTTCCGGGGGTTCCACTCTCATCCGACAAATAAAACTCATTGCCCCCGTTTATCGCGAACCAGCAATACCCATTCCTATCGACCCAGAAGCCCTGAGTTCCAGACGTGGAGGTAAACGCCAGCCCAGGCCTGTTCGGATTGCCGAGCGGGATCTGCAGGCTGCCGCCGTTTAGGGTAAGGCCGCCGATGAGAGATTTCGGAGTTGCTGTCAGGATTTCCAGTTTAGCGAGCGTGATTACACCAGAACCTGTCCCCCACGCGAATAAATTAATCCCTTCTCCTCCGGCTGCTGTCGTCGGGCCGTTAAAGTAAATGGTATATGTGCCATTGGCTGAAATTATTTCTTCAGAGACGTTGCTTCCCGTCGCCTCGTTATTCAGAGCTGCGATCAAATAAGCGGAGCCCGTAAGGGACGCAACAGTGATGGTGACTCTGTAGATGGCGTTCGCGGTATAGTTATTTCCGCTCACCCACTGCAACGCGTAGCCGCCGGCCGACGTGAACGCCGCGCCGCCGCTTGTATTCCATGTCCATCCGCTGCCAGCGGTCCAGCCAGTCAAGTTCGTAGCGAAGGTCGAGTTGGAAATCAGGTTCCCGCTCGTGGTCCAGTTATCGTTCCACGGATTGCCGAAGACGCCGCTGCCCTTAAGATAATTCGCCGAGTCTCCCGTAAGCGGCGCCGGAACCAGCCCTTTAGCGCCGCCGCTGCCGCTATCGCCCGTGAACGCAGATAGGAGCGCTGTTTGCGCCCCCGCGCTCGCCGCCTCGAACATGGCGACGCCCGCGGTTGTGGCATCGGACAGGCCGGAGGATGCGATGCTTGGCAACTGGCTCGAAGTCAACTTTCCACTGCTATTAAGCGTGGCGACGCCGCTATTTGCGCCCAACAGCCGGTCGAGGTAGGCCGTGGTCGCGAGCTTTGTGGAGTTGTCGCCCGCGCTCGGCGTCGGCGCCGTGGGCGTTCCGGTGAGAGCCGGCGATGCAAGCGGAGCGCGCGTCGTATCGGTCGGATGAACGTGGTCGGCGCGGGTGTAGTTTGAGGATGAACCCGCGTTAGCAACGCCGTCCATGGCCGGCGTTGCAGACGCTGGCGCCGGGACAGCGGGCTGATTCGACAAATCGTTGTAGGATCCTGACGTCGCCACCGCGGCGAGCGTCGGCTTGTTCAGGATTTGCGCGATGCCGGAGCTTGCGTTCCAGTCGCTGTTGACCTGCGCGGCCGGGATCGTCGGGGCGCCGCTTAGGTCGCTGTAGGCGCCGGAGGTCGCCACGGCGGCGAGCGTCGGCTTGTTCAGGATCTGTGCGATGCCGGAGCTTGCGTTCCAGTCGCTGTTGACTTGCGCCGCCGGGATCGTCGGGGCGCCGCTTAGGTCGCTGTAAGACCCCGATGTTGCAACCGCCGCCAGGCCAGACACATCGGCTGCTCCAATCGCAAGTGCGGTTTTAAGCGCAGGCGATGTGATATTGCCATAGAGGCCGGCGACCGAAACGACTTCGTTTGTAATGCCGTCGATTTTATCCCATGCCGTCCCGTCGAAAATGATGGCATCGCCGACATTCCATTGAGAAACGCCGTCGATTGTCGTCGTTCCGGCCGTGCTGACCTTATAAAAATAGCCCTTCGTCCCAACGCCGCTCGCAAGCGCAGGCGTGTTCGTGCTGGCGTTCCAGGCTCCTTGATAGACCAGAGCGCCAACAAGAGAGGCCGGGATTTGCGCCGCCGTCAGCTTTCCACCGCCGTCGAGCGTGGCCACGCCGCTGTTGGCGCCGAGCAGCCTGTCGAGGTAGGACGTCGTCGCAAGCTTGTTCGAATTGTCGCCAGCGCTTGGCGTCGGCGCCGTGGGCGTTCCGGTGAGCGCGGGCGAAGCAAGCGGCGCGAGCGACGCATCGGTGGGATGAACGTGGTCGGCGCGAGCATAGCTTGACGATGAGCCGGCGGCGGCGGCGCCATCCATGGCTGGCGCCGCGCTGGCAGCCGCCGGGATCGCGGGCTGGTTTGACAGGTCGTTGTAGGAACCGGAGATCGCCACGGTCGCGAGCGCCGGCTTGTTCAGGATTTGCGAGACGCCGGAGCTTGCGTTCCAATCGCTATTGACCTGCGCCGCGGGGATCGCGGGCTGGTTTGACAGGTCGTTGTAGGAGCCGGAGGTCGCCACGGTCGCGAGCGCCGGCTTGTTCAGGATTTGCGAGACGCCGGAGCTTGCGTTCCAATCGCTGTTGACCTGCGCCGCCGGGATCGCGGGCTGGTTCGTCAAGTCGTTGTAAGAGCCGGAGGTCGCCACGGTCGCGAGCGCCGGCTTGTTCAGGATTTGCGAGACGCCGGAGCTTGCGTTCCAATCGCTGTTGACCTGCGCGGCGGGGATCGCGGGCTGGTTCGTCAAGTCGTTGTAAGAGCCGGAGGTCGCCACGGTCGCGAGACCGTCGATCTTGGCGGCGCGAGCGGCGTCCAAAACGCCAGCCAATGAAGAGGTCGCGGCAGGTATGGTTGCGCCCGAGCCGGACGACGAGGCGATCGATACGGCGGTTGAGGTTTCAGATACGGACAAGTTTGTGACCGCGCCTGCCGCGCCATAGAAGTTGATCGTGTCGCCGCTTGAAACGCCCGAGCCGGTGACGGAAGCCGAAAGCGTGACCGTCGTCGCGGTCGTGGATAGGATCGTGGTTCCTGACGGGATAACGCCGCTATTCGTCGTGTCGGTCGCGAGCATGCCGGCGACAATCGAAGACGGAACGGAAACGAACGTCAGCACGGCTCCGGAGGAAGCGGCGGCGCTCGTTACGAGATTGACGCTCGCGGCCGCACTCGGAGGCGTGACCCATCCGCCGCCAGCGCTCAGGAAGCGATTGGCGAGCGCGTCGCCCGCCGCAGGCGCGGGCACGAGTCCTATGGCGCCTCCTGAACCGCTGTCGCCGGTAAACACGCCCGTTGCAGAAGGGATATTATCGTCAGGCCACGGCGAGACCGTCACGCTGGAGGCCGGGGCGGTCATGAGGACTTCTTTATAATTCGTGGACGATCCGAGGTAGACGTCCACGACCAGGCGGCCAGAGCCGTCGAGCTGAATCGGATTTGTGTTCGGAACAGCGCCCGCGCTGTCAGAATATGTATCGAGCGCTGTTGTCGTGCCGGCAACGTAATAATAAAGGTTTCCGAGGGCGAGAGGCGAACCATCGCCATTGAGGAATTGATAGCCCTTTGGATAGCGCAACCGTGTGATCATGTGAAAACTCTACTTTTCATAAAGTTGGAAGAAAATTATGGTGTCGGAAAGCGCCCTAATCATGCGTTAACAGGCTGCGCCGGGAGCCAATAGCTCCTGACCCGGCCTGTGGCTTTTGTGGGCTTCCTGTTCCGAATGACTTGAAATCCAGCCCCGATGGCCGCCCGTTGACCGAGGCGCCGCTTGCAATCTGACTGAAGCTCTTCAGGAAAGCTCCCGCCCCACGCGCCCGGCATCGCGTCGATCAGATTCGGAGCAAGATTGTCCGGCGGCGCGCCGAGGGTGGGCATGTCAACCGCAAGAGGATCATCGCTCCCGCGGCTCAAAAACACGCGACATATGGAGAGAATTATTGTCGCTTGGCGCTGCTTATTATTTTTGCAACAGCGCGGTGGCCGGAACGTTTATCCTGGTCTCCTGCCCCAAAAGATTCAGAAGCAGCATTATACGCTCGTTTTCCTTGACCCCCATGATTCTACCAATCAGGCCATCGAAAGCGCCGCCACTGATTGTAACCTGTTGACCGACCTCAAACGGGGTATGAGGACTGTTTACAAAGCCATTCACCTCGCTCGCCATCAGGCCTTCGATGAACCCCAGAGGAAGCCGAGCCGGAAATCCTCCGCTCATCACAATCGACCGAACGCCAAAGGTGCTTGATAGATGTCGCCACGTCACCGTGGCAGGGTTGCGTGCGACGAACACATAGCCGGGAAAAAGCGGGCGCGCGGCGTCATAGCTGCGTCTTGCATGCCGTATATGTTTCATAATCATAGGGCAGTAGACCTGGACGCCTTGCCGAATGAGGTTTTCCACGGCTCTGCCCTCACGATGAGGATAGGCGGAAAGTGCAAGCCATACCTCTGACGGCGTGGAATGTCCCTGGGCGTTTGCGCGGTTCACGTGTTCCCCCAAACCCACTTACGTCCGTTGAACCAGAAACGACTTTCCAGCGCAGCGGGTACTTAGCTTTTGAAGACATAAAGCTACTTTAGGATAAAGATGGCGCAAAAAGGGTTCAGCATGCGAATTCTGCCGAAATCGCCCCCCTGCTCCCGTGAGCGTTATGTTTCGGACGCGGCTTTGACGGCTTGGCGCGGCAATTGCTTAGCCGCCCCCCAAAAGTTATGAGCTTCCACGGCCGCTTGCGCCACAAACAATAGGCACGGAATTCCACGTTATGGCCATGAAAACACAAAGCTGCAGGAACTGCGGAAGCGACGAGCGATATACACAGCAGGTCATGGCGTCAGGAGGCTATGGACCCAATTTGCTGCCCCTCGGCTGGGTAGGCTGGTGGGGTCCCAAATTTCAGATAGAAGTCTGTGGAAATTGCGGTTTGGTGGACTGGTTCGTTCCCAAGGGCCTGCTTGCCAAGGTAAAGGAAAAGTTCACGCGCGTTTAACCGTTTCGCATACTATCCGCCAAATACTTATTCAGCATTTCGGGCAAGGCGGTCTGCACGGTCTCCCACGACGTCGAGGTTTATGCTGGGGCAATGATCGAACTTCTTCTCATCGGGATCGGCAGCGGCAACCCTGATCACATGACGCTGGAAGCGGTGCAGGCGCTGCAAAAAGCCGATCTCATCCTGGCGCCGGTTAAGGGTGAAGCAAAAGCTGGACTTCTTGAGGTCCGGCGCACGATCTTGGCCCGGCATGTGTCGAGCCCGCCGGCCCGGATCGCCGAATTCGATATGCCAGTGCGCGATGCCTCCAATCCCGACTATCGTGACGGCGTTGAACATTGGCACGACGCTGTCGCGGCCGTCTGGAAGCGTGAAATCGAAGCGCATCTGGGGGCGGAGAGAGGCGGATGCGTGGCTCTGCTTGTCTGGGGCGACCCCTCCCTTTATGACAGCACGCTGAGAATCGCCGAGCGCCTGTCGCGCGAATTGCCGCTTTCGGTTCGCGTCATCCCAGGCCTCACATCCATCCAGGTTCTGACGGCCGCCCATCGCATTCCCCTCAACGAGATTGGCGCAAGCGTTCTGATCACAACAGGGCGGCAACTGTGCCAGAGGGGATGGCCGCCTGACATCGACACGCTGGTGGTGATGCTCGACGGCGAAACGGCTTTCACAAAGATCGACCAGAACGGCATCACAATCTGGTGGGGCGCTTATCTCGGGTTGCCCCAGGAAATTGTCATAAGCGGCCCCCTGCCCGAAGTCAGCGAGCGCATCGCCCGCGCTCGCGCCGCTGCACGGGCGCAGAACGGGTGGATCATGGACATCTATCTGCTGCGCCGTTGATCGCGGCCTGTCGCCTCGCGCTCGCAGCCGCCGCTGGGAGCCATTTCATTAAGCCGCGATTCGACGCGCGATCTGGAGCAAACGCAAAGGCAAAATGGGCGAACTTATTTTCCTGACCGGCCCCGTTCGAAGCGGAAAAAGCCGCCGCGCCGTCGAGATTGCGGCGCGCTTCGGCCAGAGCGTGGCGTTCGTCGCGACTTACAAACCTGACGCGACGGATGAAGAGATGGAGGCCCGCATTCGCCGGCATCAGGCCGAGCGGCCGCGGGCGTGGCGCACGCTGGAAGCGCCGAATGACATCGCGGCGGCCCTTAAAGGGCTCAGTCCCGCTCCATCCTGCGCGATCATCGACAGTCTCGTCACGTGGCTTGCATTGAAGATGGGATTCGGAGGCGCGCCCGCGCTTGACGACGAAGCCATCCTCGCGGCGTGGGACCGCGAGCTTGCTGCGTTTGTCGCGGGGCCCTGGCCCGTCATCGTGATCGGCGACGAAGTCGGCTGGAGTCTCGTCCCGATGGAGCGCGAGCTGCGCCGTTTCCGCGATCTCGCGGGCTTTCTTAATCAGGAGACCGCTGCAGCCGCGACTGAGGCGTGGCTCATGGTGGCTGGCCAGCCCATCCGGCTCAAGTGATTTCCAGCGAGGCGCTCGCTGCGATCCCGCTTATTTGACAGGGTAAGCAATGGTGCTAAGCAGCGCGAGCGCCGGTTGGCGCGTATCAAGCCGCGTGTGTTGCACCACGACAGGGACACTGGAGACGATCACGCTGGAATAGTCGGTGTCTTCCGGGACGGGCTCGGGGTCTTTGAGATCGTTGAAGCGGATGTGGCGGGTGCGGCAAGCGGGAACCTTGAGCCGATAGGGACCGGCGGGTTCGCGTTCTGCGAAATATAGGGTGATCTCCACGTCAGCCTCGCTGTCTCCGGCATTCAGGATGCATACCGTCTCGTGGCTTGTGAGCTGCCTGGTCGCGCCAGTGCTTGATGGAGGGATGTAACCTTCCGCAATTGCCCAGACGCGATGTCCTATCGGTTCAGCCATGATTTCAACTCCGCCTCCAGAAGCTCACCAAAAACCAAATTGACCTAGCCTTGTTCCGAGGCGCCCGTTCATGCCCTGGCGCGAACCACGGACTTCATCCAAACAGGGTCTCAGCTCCCTCGCGTGAAATAATCGCTTAAGGTGAGCACGAACATGATGGTTAGCCAGAAGACCCCGCCCGACGCCGCAAGACGCAACAGCGTGCTTTCACGGACAAGGCCCATGAAAAACAGGAGACCGATAAGGGCCATGACCGCCGCAATGGAGACGCTAATCGTTGTATTGTAGCCGTGCAGGGCCGTGAAAGCTGCGGCGAATGACAAAGCCAGCAGAACGAATTCGGCCAACAGGATCGCCCCATTCCGTATCCAGAGGCGCCGCATCAGAAGCGCGGTTTCCTCCTTCATGGCGCTCGCCCCGAAAGATACAAAAGCGGATATAAAAAGATCCACACCGAGTCTACGAAGTGCCAATAGAGTCCGATCGTGACGAGATCGGGGATCTTCAGCGAGGTCAGACCACGCATGAGCCATGCAAGACGCGCCACCATAACGACCCCGATTGTCAGATGGACCCCGTGTAGACCGGTCATCACCCAATATAGCGCCCAAAACATCGACGCACCGCGTTCCGGGATCGCGAAATGCGCGCTGGGAAAGAGGCCGCGACTGAGATCCTCGCTCCACTCATAGCCCTTGACGGCCAGAAAGGCGGCGCCCAACAGGGCGGTCGCGGCAAGGCACTTCCAGACAAGGCTGCGCAAGCCGGCGCGGCCTCCCTGCACCGCCATCGCCATTGTCAGGCCGCTCGTCAGAAGGATGATAGTGTTCAAAGTCCCAAGCCGGAGATCGGTTGCGCGCGCTCCCGCCAGGAACCCATCCGTGTCCGTAATCCGATAGACCGTGTAACAGAGAAACAGGCCACCGAAGAAGAGCATCTCGGTAGCCAGAAAAAGCCACATGCCAAAGCTTGCGGCTTCCTGCTCCTCCTCGATGGTCTCCCATTGTTCAGGAAGGGCGGGCTCAGCCACAAGGGCCGCATCATCAATGGAAGCGCTTGTCATGACCGGGCCCCCTCAAGTTGAGGATTGGGCGGCGCTTCCGGGCCTCCCTCCTCGTCGCCATAATCGTACGGCTTTTTGTCGACCGTCGGCAGGGTTACGAAGTTCTCCGGCGGAGGAGGCGAGGTTGTTTGCCACTCCAGCCCGGTCGCGTTCCACGGATTATTCGGCGCCTGCCGGTCTGTGAACAGCGACCATGTCAGATAGAGAATTGGTAGGAGATAGGCGGCGGCGAGAACTGTCGCGCCGGTGGACGACATCACATGCAGCGCCTGGAATTCCGGCGGATAGACGTGATAGCGCCGCGGCATACCGAGATAGCCCAGGATGAACTGCGGGAAGAATGTGAAGTTGAACCCGAAGAACATCATGATTGCCGCAAAACGCGCCCAAGACTCCGGATAAAGCTTTCCCGTGATCTTCGGCCACCAGAAGTGCAAGGCCGCGTAAAGCGCCGACACCGAGCCGCCGACCATGATGTAGTGGAAATGGGCGATGACGAAGTAGGTGTCGTGGACGTGCACGTCGATGGGAATGGAGGCCAGGAAAAGCCCCGTCAGCCCGCCCATCGTGAACAGGCCCATAAAACCCAAGGCATAGAGCATCGGCGCCTGGAACGTGATCTGTCCGCGGAAAAGCGTGCCGGTCCAGTTGAATACCTTGATTGCCGAGGGCACGGCGACGACGAAGGACAACAGCGAGAACACGAGCCCGGCATAAGGCGACATGCCGGACACGAACATGTGGTGCCCCCACACGAAAAAGCTGATCGCGGCGATGGCTACCAGCGCATAGACCATGAAGGTGTAGCCGAAGACTTGCCGCCGCGCGAAACACGTGACGACCTCCGAAATCACCCCCATTGCGGGCAGGATCATGATGTAGACGGCGGGGTGGCTGTAGAACCAGAACAGATGCTGAAAGAGGAGCGGGTCGCCGCCATTCGCCGGATCGAAGATGGGCAAGCCGAAATAGCGCTCCGCCGAGATCAGAATGAGCGTGATCGCAAGCACGGGCGTCGCCAGGATGAATACGAGGCTGACTGCATACATCGCCCAGACGAACAGGGGCAGGCGGAACCACGTCATGCCCCTGGTGCGCAGCATATGAATGGTTGCGATGAAGTTGATGCCTGTCGCTATTGAAGAAAAGCCCGAGAGAAAAATGCCCGCTGCCGCGGCGATCACCGCCCCATTCGCGAACATGGTGGAATAGGGGGTGTAAAAGGTCCAACCGGTATCGACGCCCCCCGAAATGAGGACGTAAACCACGAAAAGGCCGCCGAAAAGATTCAAGTACCAGCTGACGAGGTTCAGCCTCGGAAAAGCCAGGTCCCGCGCCCCGATCATCAGCGGAATGAGGAAGTTGCCGAAAATGGTTGGGATCGATGGGATAAGGAAAAACCACACCATCACCACGCCGTGCAGCGTGAAAAGCCGGTTATAGGCTTCGTCGCTGACAACGTCAGCCCGCGGCGTCATCAATTCCAGCCGGATCACAGCCATCGCGCCGCTGCCGATCAGGAAGAAAAAGGTGACCGTGATGGCGTAAAGGATCGCGATGCGTTTGTGGTCCGTCGTCGTGAGCCACGACGCCAGGCTCGGCGTATCGAGATAACTATGCGCAGGAGGGAGAGCTGTGGGCGGTCTGGGCGAGCTTTGACCAATGGTGAGATCAGTCATTCACGACCTCCCTTGATCTTTGATCGAGCGAATGTAGGCGGTCAGGCGCAAAATCTCGTCGTCGCCGACAACGCCCTCGAAACTCGGCATGCGAGGTTCGTAGCCCGCGACGACATCCTTTTGAGGCTGAAGGATCGAATCGCGGATATAGTCGTCGTCTGCTGTGACGACGCGGCCGTCGCTCAAATGAACCGGGCGCCCATAGAGGCCCGCCAGATGAGGGGCGTGGACATGCGAACCGCCTTCATGGCATCCGGCGCAGCCAAGCGAGCCGAACAGCGCCGCGCCTTCTTTTGGAATGTCTTCCGCCTGAGGCTGCAACTCCAGCCATTTCGAGAATTCATCCTTCGGCATAACCACGATCTGGCCGATCATGCGCGAATGTTCCGTTCCGCAGTACTGCGTGCAGAACAAGTGATAGGCGCCAACCTTTGTCGCTTGAAACCAGGTCTCCGTGTAACGGCCGGGCAGCAGGTCGCGTTTGATGCGAAAGTCGGGCACGTAAAAGGAATGGATGACATCCTCCGATGTCATGACAAGCCTAACTGGCTCATTGACGGGCACATGAAGCGCATTGATTTCGCGCGCGCCGTTCGCGTGCTGCGTCTTCCACATCCACTGCTTTCCAACGACATGGATTTCCATGGCGTCGCGCGGCGGCAGAAGGGTCGAAAGGTCCGAACTGCCTGACCACCAGAACAGAAAAAGGGCGAGGAAGAACGTGCCCGCGGTCCACCCAATCTCGAATTCGCGCGAGATCAGGGGACGGAGCATCCCGCGGTTCGCTTTGGTTCCACGCCGGTAGCGCAGCGAAAACGTGACGATCAACGTCACCACCAGAATGATGATCGTCGCCGAAACGACCACGAGAATGAGGAAGAGAGTGTCCGTGGCGGGAGCCTGTGTGGACGCTTCTTCCGGAAAGAGCCGCAAGCCGCCGGTCATGATTGGGCGCCTCCCCGCATGATCAGAAACGCAGCCGCAACGCCAAGACCTACAAGCGTGATCAAGCCCCCGGCCATCAGGGCAGCTTGAACGGTGCGGTTATAGGCGCCGTGCAGCGGACTGTGCCCGTAGCAAAGAAGCCGGATGCCTTCCACCAAGCCGGAAAGGCCGCCTTGGCCCGCATCGGCAAGCGCGGCCTTGAAGGCGCCTGCATTGAGGTCAAGCCCCGAGAGGACGCGAGACACACGCCCATCCGGCGTCAGAATCACGGCGCCGACGGGGTGCGCATACTCATCCCTTTCGGCGTCGTACACGGGAATGTAGTTCAGCGCTCTGGTCACGCTTGCGATTGCCGTGGCGTCGCCGTTCAGGAAATGCGCAGAAGCGCCAAGGAGGGGATAAGGCGCAAGCTCGGCCTCCTTCATCGCCTCCGCGTCGGCGATCTTGTCTTTTGGATTGATGCCGGCAACGAGGAACGAGAAGTCCTTTCCCGGCGTCAAGCCGGTCTGCGAAAGCCCGGCGGCCGCGATCGCAAGCGTCGTCCCGCAAATGAAGCGGCAGGTGTAATTCACAAGCACCAGCGCCGCCGGCTTTTCATTTATGGCTTCAGCGAGGGTCATGGCGCCGCCCTGCGAGGTCGTGAATTTTGTGTCGAGCGGCAAGGTTGCGCCGGAGCTGGGGTTTAGCGTCGCTGTGCCGAGCTGCTTCGGTGAGAGCGCCGCATTGCAGGGCCAGCCGATGAGGACGAGCGCGGCAGCCGCGACGATGCGTTTCATCGTTGCACCCCGTTCGGCGTCGCGACCTGTTGCGCCGCCTTGGCCGTCGCGTTCAGCCTCGCGTTCTGGGGCGGAGCCTTGATGAGATCGTCCAGCGGGCCGAACGCAGCCTCTCCCTTCGACGCGACAATCTGCATGGCGCGCTCAATCGGCACGCGCACGATGCCCCTGTCCTTATCGACCCAGGCATAGCCGTTCAGCTGTTCCTCTTGGCTTTTTTGCACCTTTTCGAGGTCAGCTAGCGGCGTCCGTTGGAGTTGCGGGGCGGGAAACGGCCCGGGTTTCGGCGCCTTCCGCGCGCCAACGACGTCGCTGTAATAGTAGAAAATGCCGGCGAGGCAGACCCCGACAAACATCAGAAATCCTATTGCAACATAAAGCACCGGCCGTGCTGCAACGCCTTCCGGCTCGGTGCGAGTTACGTGCGTATCAGACATCGCCGCGCCTCCCTTCGAGGTTGAAGCGCCGGCCCCATTGCTGCACGGCCACAAGGACAGCAACCATGGCTGTGAATTCGATCGCCGAGGCCACGAGTGCTGAAAGGGTGATCAGCGGCGCAAAAAGCCAAAGATTGTGCAGGGCGACGCCGAACAGGGCAGAGGCGCCGGCAAGCCGCAACCCGCGTCCGCTGTTGCGGACGGACCCATACAAGAGCGAGAGGATCGGCAGCGCTGCTCCGAACAGGACGGCTGCGACTAGCGCGAAAGGCCAGCCCCCGCCGCCGCGTTCAAGATACCATTCGGCTTGATCCGGCAGATCGCCGTACCAATTCACGATGTAGGACATCAGTGCGAAATAGCTCACGCCGAGCGAGGAGGCGAGGAGGAAGGCTCCGACATCGCCGCGCGCCTGCCTGTCAGCGACGGCGGGGGCGAAGAGCGCGCAAACCGCTAGCGCGGCGAGCAGGCATTGAATTGCCATTTCGGCGGCAAACGAGCTGGAGATGAATGGCGCGCCTGTCGACAATATCCAATCGAAACCAAAGACATAGCTTGACAGCCCAAAAAACACGAGGCCGAGCGCCGCCGTCACCCGCGCCATGAAGCCCTTGATCAGCAGCAGGACCGAGAATAGCGCCCAGCCTGCGAGCGCGACGATGGATCGGAGTTCGAAGGCAGTCGGATTGAGATAGGTCTTCGCGACATCGGGGGGGATGGCTGCTGGGGATGTGGCCCACGGGTAGAGCGCGCCCGCATGGATCGCGATGGGGATCCAGAAGAGGGCCAGCAGAGGCACGCCCCACACCAGCGCCTTCAGCGCCGGATCGAAAGCAA
The DNA here is from genome assembly GCA_963748525.1 of uncultured Alphaproteobacteria bacterium. Taxonomy (GTDB): domain Bacteria; phylum Pseudomonadota; class Alphaproteobacteria; order Rhizobiales; family Rhodomicrobiaceae; genus Rhodomicrobium. The sequence goes on along the minus strand of CAVVJJ010000002.1, from coordinate 28,202 downwards.
CGCCCCACCTCACATGGACAAGATTATGAATGAGCAGCAAAGCCATGCCGCCGAGCGTCAGTTGACTGAAAAAGACGAAGGCGGCGAGCCAGCCGCGCGCAGCGGCTTGCGGATGAAGGATGAAGGCGCCGATGGTCGCGAAGCCGGCCAGGACGAACAAAGCAGAGATCATTCCGCCCGGAACGACGGCAGGCAACCCCGTCTGATCGCGGACAGGGGCGGGATTCATCGGAGCTTCTCCGCGGCTTCGGGCGCTACCGCAATCGAAGCGTATTGCGACAACTGCAAGGCCCGGATGTAGGCGGCAATGGCCCAGCGGTCCTCCACCGACACGCGGTCCGCGTAAGGATACATGACGCCAAATCCTTCAGTCTGAACGTTGAAGAAGAACTGGCCATCGATCTGGCGCAGGCCGTCGTTATGGTATGAAGGCGGCGGCGGGAAGCCGCGCTGCACGACCATGCCGTCGCCGTAGTTCGACAGCCCATGACAGGGCGAGCAGTAGGCATTAAAGCGGTCTTGTCCGCGTTTCAGAAGCGCAGGCGTCACCTGAGGGGGCTTCTTCTCCGCCGCCTCAAGTTCGAGGTCTCCCTGAGCCACGGCGCCTGCGGGAAGCGGGCGGGCCGAAGCGCCGTCGGGCCAGAGCGAAGACGGAGCGTAAGCCGTATATTTCGGCTGCTGCGTCATGGAGAGGTCGCAGCCCGCGAGAAGGAGCGCCGCCAGCGGTACGATGCGTCTCACGGCTCGACCTCCGAAATCGAGGAGGCGCCCTCGGCTTCAAGAAGCTCGCGAAGCCGCTTTTGTTCGTTTTCTTCCTCGCTCGTGCCGACCGTCAGAAAGAAGCGGTCGGAGGTGGCCCTCTCGACCCCGCGGACATCGAACAGAGGATGATAGAGGCTTGGGAGACCGCAGTGGATCAGAAAGGCGATGAAGCCCGTAATGCCCGCCGCGAGTACGCCAAGCTCGAAGGGAAAGAGCAGAAACACAGGCCAGCTGTTGAAAGGCCTTCCGCCCGAATTGTAAGGATAGGCGATGGCGGCGCTATACCATTCCAAAGCATAGGCGAATGCCGCCGCCGAAAACCCTGCGATCGCCATCGGCCCGCGAATGTTTCCCTGTCTCAGACCGAGAATTCCTTCAAGCCCGTCGAGGGGAAAAGGCGTCAGCGCATCGCCGGGAGTAAATCCTTCCGATTTTACCTTCTGGGCGGCGCGCAAAAGCGCCTCGGGCGTGTGGAACGCTGCCACGAGCTTTGTCATGCCGCGGCCTCCTCACGCCGAAGCTCCTGGACCTCGTGGATGGACACGGCCGGCAGGAGCCTCACGAACACGATGAAAAGCAAAGCGAAAAGGGCAAGCGGAGCGAAAAGAAACAACCAGTCGGCGAAGGCTGGGTAGAACAGACGCCGCATGCTCGGCATGTAGTCGTGGCTCAGCGTCATCCAGATGATGAGGATGCGTTCGAGCCACATTCCGACATTGATGAGGATCGACACGATGCAGAGGAGGAGAACGTTGCGCCGCGCAGCCGGGAACCAAAAAATCTGCGGCAAAATCACGTTAAAAAGCAGCATCGCGTAGTAAAGCGGCGCGTACGGCCCCTTGAACAGGAACGCAACGAGGCTGCGCTCTGCCTCGCGCCCGCCATACCAGGCCGAGAACCACTCCGTCGCATACGAGAAGCCCATGATCAGCGCGGCGGCGGCGAGGATCTGCGCCATGATGTCGAAATGCTTGACGGTCACAATTGACTGCATGCGAAAGCCCCAGCGGACCAGCGCCAGCAGAACAATCACCATCGCAAAGCCGGAGAACATCGCTCCCACGACGAAGTAGGGCGGGAAGATCGTGTCCTGCCAGCCCGGCATGAGACTCGCCGCGAAGTCGAGGCCGACGATGGAATGGACGGAGCAAACGAGCGGGACCGCCATTGCAGCCATCGTTATGGTGAAGGTGTGGTAGGCGGACCAGTGCCGCGCCGATCCGCGCCAGCCCAGCGCGAGCGCCCCGTAAAAAACCTGCGCCGTCCGCGAGCGCGCCCTGTCCCTGAGCGCCGCGAGATCCGGGATCATGCCCGTGTACCAGAAAATGATCGAGAACAGGAGGTAGCTCAGGATCGCCCAGAAATCCCAGACGAGCGGGCTTCGCCATTGCGGCCACAGCGTCATCGTGTTCGGGTAGGGAGCGAGCCAATAGAAATACATCGGGCGCCCCAGGTGGATGATGGGGAAGATGCCCGCAATCGTGACCGCGAAGATTGTCATCGCTTCGGCGGAGCGGTTGATGGATGCCCGCCACCGCTGGCGCATGATGAGAAGCATCGACGAGATGAGCGTTCCCGCATTGCCGATCCCGATCCACCACACGTAGTTCGCGATTGCGAAACCCCAGACGACGCTGGAGTTGATGCCCCAGATCCCGATGCCGACAGCGAGAAGCCAGACCAGGCCGCCGGCCATGACGACGGCCCCAAGCGACGCCGCCAGAAAGGCGATCAGCCAGCCGCGGCCAGCTCCGTCGCCAAGAACGGGCCGGGCGACAAGATCGGCGACATCGTTGTCCCTGAGGGAGACGGAAACGAGGCTGCCGCCGCGGGCAAGGTTGGCGCGATCTGAACCGAGTGGAGCTTCCGCGACAGTCATCCCTCGCCTTTCTCCAAAGCCGGATTGGGATTGAAGATCCGCGCGAGATAAGTTGTGCGCGGGCGCGTGTCCAAATCCCCAAGAAGCGCATAATGCTGCGGTTGCGTGCGCAAGCGCCTGACCTCTGAGTCCCGGTCGAGGTCGCCGAACCGGATTGCCCGCGTGGGGCAGGCTGCCTCGCACGCTGTCACCACTTCGCCGTCGCGGATCTCCCGGTTTTCTTTCTCGGCCGCACGCCGCGCCCGGCTGATGCGCTGGACGCAATAGGTGCATTTTTCCATGACGCCGCGCGCGCGGACGGTCACATCCGGGTTCTTTTGCGCGTCCAGCGCCTCAGCGCCGAGGTTCTTGTATTCCTGGCCGCTTGCGTAGCCGAAGAAGTTGAAGCGCCGCACCTTGTAGGGGCAGTTGGCCTGGCAGAAGCGCGTGCCAACGCAGCGGTTATAAACCTGAACGTTGAGGCCCTCGCTGTCGTGGATCGAGGCGGCGACAGGGCAGACAGGCTCGCACGGCGCTTTCTCGCATTGCATGCAGGGCACAGGATTGAACCCCGCGACGCGCGTCTGCCCGTGTGGCCGGTCCTCGCTCTCATAGGCATCGATGCGGATCCAATGCATGATGCGGCCCCATTCGATTTCTTCGGGTCCGACAACTGGGATGTTGTTTTCCGCCTGGCACGCCATAACGCAGGCGTTGCAGCCGATGCAGGCGGTATTGTCGATGACCATGGCCCAGGCCGGCGCGGGCCGCGGGCTCGGTGAGAGAAGCGACGGCTGGCTCGCTTGGTTCCTTTTGAGATCGGCGGACGGAAGCGATGCAAGGGTCAGCACCGGAAACAATTTCTTGGTGTCCGCATCGAGCCGGGTGACAGCCGTCGCGATTGCAATATTCTCAGCCGCGGGAAGACGCTCGATCTTGATCCGGTCCAGCACCCAGGGCGCGCTCGCCTCTCGAAGATCAAAGGCGTTCACTCCCACATCGCTGCCGATTGCCCCGGCGGCGGCCCGGCCGTTGCCGAGAGTGAGGCTCATGACGCCGGGCGCATGGCCTTCCTGGATCAGAACTGGAACTTCGAGGAGACGCTTTCCGCGCGTGAGCAGGACCTTGTGGCCGTTCTGGAGGCCGAGCTTGACGGCATCGGCGTTGTTCATCCCCAGGGCGTTGCCCCAGACCTGCTTCGTGAACGGCTTCGGGCATTCCTGTAGCCAGGCATTATGGGCGAAGCGGCCGTCCCCTAGCGATGGGTCCGCCGCCAGGACAAGCGTGGCGCCTTCGGGTGGCTGAGGCGCCTTGATCTCGGGAAAGGCGGGTTCTCCCGGATTTATTGGCGGGAATGCCGTCCCCAGGATAACGCCATCCTGAAGCGCTTTCCGCCACCAGCCTTCGAAGTCGTCTTTGCCTGCTTGAGAGCGCCAAGTCTCCCTTACAAGATCATAGGGTTTGGCGCCGGATGACCCGCTTACGATTGCAATGAGATCGTGCGCCGTTTTTGTATCGTAAAGCGGATCGATGAGCGGCTGAACGATGCTCGCGGTTCCATCGAGGGCGCGGAGATCGGACCAGCCCTCCAGCGCGTGCGAGGCCGGAAGACGCCATTCGCAAAGCTCCGACGTCTCGTCCGTGATCTGCGAGAGGTGAGCGCGAAACTCAGCCTTTTGCAGCGCGCTTCTGAAGTCGAGTTCTGGCGGAGCGTCATAGACCGGGTTGCATTCGATCGTGATCAGGGTCTTGACCTGGCCGGCGTTCAGGCATTGCGTCAGCGCCTCAAGCCCAGGCTGGGAATCGCTGCCCGCCACCGGATCGAGATAGGCAACGGGAGCATCGAGCTTCGCGTTGATCCAGCAAACGAGCGCCCGAATATCCGGCGCAAGCGCAGGCCCAGCGAGAACAAGGCCGCGGCCGGTATTGGATTTCAGGTCGGCAAGGACGGCTTTCGAGAAATGCGCGAGATCGCCGCCCAGGCCGGGGGCCGGCAGCGTCGCGCCCAAACCGATGGCAATGGCGCATGCCAAGCGCCCGATTTCCGCAGGCGAGAGCGCCAGCACGTGGTCCGCGTTGGCGCCCGTGAGCGACGGGACCGGCTCGACAGCATAAAGCCGGAGCATCTCTTTCGTGTCTCGCCTTGCCCGGCGGCGATCCGAGAACGCCCGGCCCATGGGAATCTGCCCTGGCCCGGCGTCCAGAAAGCGGGAGTCGAGGCTTAGAACCACGCTGGCATCGCGGAGCCGGGGCAGGATTTGAAGCGGGCGTTTAAACGCGATCTTTGTAAACTCTTGCGGGGCCTCATCCAGCGGCTCGTAAGCGTGCCATGCCATGCGAGGATAGCTGGATTGCAAACCCTTTATCTGGCGCAAGAGCGTTGGCGAAGTGATGCGCCCGGTCAGCAGCCGGAGGCCAGCGCCTTCGTCAGCGCGATGAATTTCCTGCCTCTTTTGCCACGCGCTTTCGAAGTCCGGCCAGGAACGGATTTCCCGGCCTTGGCGCACCGCCTGCGAACGGTCGGGGCTGTAGAGATTGAAGATCTCAGCCTCGGCGAAAGCATCGGTCGAGCCGAGGCTGCCCGGATGGCGCGGGTTGCCTTCGATCTTCGTCGGGCGGCCTTCGTTCGATGTCACGATCACGCCGCGCCCGTATCCGCCGAGGGCAAGCGTGGTGGCGAATTTCAGCGGAATGCCCGGCGTGAGCCGTTCCGGCATGTTCACGTAGGGGACAATTTCTTCGTGCGGTTTTCCGCAGCCGGATGCCGCCAGCGCCATCGTGGATGCGAGCAGCTTCAGCGCATCGCGGCGGCGCAAGCCCGAGCCGTCCGCCGAACCTTTCTGCGGGTTTACCGGTGACATATCGAGCACTCGATCAATCGGGCGGAGTTGATGTGGTTGGCCTTCACGAGTTCAGCGCCTTTGCGGTCCTGATCCGGGGGCGGCTGCCATTGCATGTTGAAGATCTCGGTGTGAGGGCGCAGGTTCTGCGCGGGATTGCGGTGACAGCTCAGGCACCAGCCCATGGTCAGCGGCTTGCCCTGGGCCGTCAGCGCCATCTCATCAATGCGGCCATGGCAGGTGCTGCAGCCCACGCCCTTTGCGATGTGGATGCTGTGATCGAAATAGACGTAAGCCGGCAGGCGATTGACCCGGTTCCAATGTATCGGCTGGTTGTGCGCCAGACTTTCCCGCACTGGGGCCAGCAACGCCGCATTCGTCCAGATCTGCGAATGGCAGGTCATGCAGATATGCGTGGCCGGTACGCCGGCGAAGGCCGAGGTCTCGACGCCGGTATGGCAATACAGGCAGGATATTCCAAGTTCGCGGACGTGATGCTTGTGGCTGAAGGGAACCGGCTGCTCCAGGATCACGCCTTGGCCTGTTACGTAAGATGAGTTCATGAAGCCGTACGTGACGCCGATGGCCACAAACGGCAGAAGCGCCCCGCCAATCAAGACCGAGCGCGTAATAACATTGGCGCGCGGGCTGAATATTTGCATTTTAAAGCTCAGCCAAAGATTTTACGGCATCACGATCGCATCCGGAATATAATTTGAGATTGGGTTATTATGTTCCTGCCCGAGAGTATTAGCCCACCTTGCCGCAAAGCTATCGCAAATGTGGATTGACGAGCCGGCAAGTCTGCGCGGAACCGCTCCTTGGATGCCAGAGTTGAACTGTCGTCACCCGTATACAGAGCGGCCCTTCGATGAAACAGCCGGCAAGCGACGCAGTCCACCTCATGCATCGGATCAAGGTTGGCCCGCCGGTCGTCACCATTCACCAAGGCAACTCGTTCATGGTCACCACCGCCGCGAGCGAGATTTCGCCCAATGCGGAGCTCGGCCTGTTCGCTGCGGATACGAGGCTCATATCGCTCTACAGGCTCACGATCGACAAGCATCCCTGGACGCTCGCGTCATCGGTGGCCGTGAGCTATTTCGGAGCAGCCTACGTTCTTCTCTCCCCGGAGATTTCCACCCTGGACGGCACGCGCGAGCCGGGAAAGGTGGAGCTGAGTTTGCAGCGGGCGATGTCTCACGGCGGCATACACGAAGACTTCGATGTAACGAACCACTTTCAAGGCAAGGTCAGCTTCAATTTCGCGATCGAGGTGCAGTCGGATTTCGCGGACATTTTCGAGGTCAAGCGCCATCAGATCCCTGCACGCGAGATCGACGCCTCCTGGGATGCTGGCGCGCGGGAATTAGTGGCGCGTTACAAACGCGACGATTTTGAGCGTTCGCTGATCTATCGCATCAAGCGGGCGGACTCGGAGCCGCACTTCGCGAACGGCAAAATCCACTTCGCGATCAAGCTGCCGGCGGGCGCGACATGGCATCTCTGCTCCGAGATAGTGCCGGTCATCGATGGGACACGGCGCGAGCCGCGCATCGGCTGCCATCAGATCGCCGCCGGCGATAATGCCACGCGTGAAAAAGACCGGGATTGGCAAAAGACAATATCCCGGATAACGACCTCCAACGTCACCGTGCAAAAGAGCTATGAGCAAAGCGCATACGACATCGGCGCGCTGCGGATCGACATCGGCGATGACGACAATTCATGGATGCCCGCGGCCGGTGTGCCCTGGTTCGTGACGATTTTCGGACGCGACAGCCTGACCGTCGCCCTGCAAATCATGCTCGTGAACCCACATCTCGCGAAAGGCACGCTGAAGCATCTTGCGAAATATCAAGCAACGGAACGAGATGATTGGCGAGACGCCCAGCCGGGAAAGATTCTGCACGAGATGCGGTTCGGCGAGCTTGCTCACTTCGCTGAGACGCCACATGGCCCATACTATGGGACCGCAGACGCCAGCATCTTGTTCCTGATCGTCCTTTCCGAAGCGTACCGCTGGATGGGGGATCGAAGCCTCCTCGATGAGCACCGCGATACCGCTCTGAAATGTCTTCATTGGATCGACGCCTTCGGAGATCTCGATGGCGACGGCTTCCAGGAATACAAAACCTTCTCTTCGCAGGGCTATCACAATATGGCCTGGAAGGATTCGGGCGTCGCCGTCGTTTACCCGGACGGCTCGCAGGTGCAGCAGCCCATCGCGATCTGCGAACTCCAGGGTTACGTCTATGATGCGAAGCTGCGCATGGCGGAGATCTTCGAGCTGGAGGGCGATAAGGCAGGCGCTGAAGCGCTGCGATCCCAGGCCTGCGATCTTAAGGCCCGCTTTAATGAAAAATTCTGGATGGAAGACCTTGGCGCTTACGCCTTTGCCCTCGATCCGGACAAGCGGCAGGTCCGCACAATAGCCTCCAATGCTGGACAGCTTTTGTGGTCCGGCATCGTGGACAGCACTGAGAGGGCGAAGCGGGTCATTCAGCGCCTTCTTCAGCCGGACATGTATTCCGGGTGGGGCATTCGCACACTGTCCAAGAGCAATCCCGCCTACGACCCCAACGCCTATCAGCTTGGAAGCGTCTGGCCCCACGACAACGCTCTCATTGCCGCCGGCGCCAAGCGGTATGGCCTCTGGCAAGAGGCAAACGTGATCGCGAAAGGGGTGTTCGACGCCGCAGAGAAGTTCCAGATGTGCCGGCTGCCTGAGCTTTTTGCCGGGCAGGACCGCGAGCGCGAGGGCTTTCCGGTCCAGTATCTTGGCGCGAATATTCCTCAGGGCTGGGCGGCGGGCTCTATCTTCATGCTTCTGCGAGCCATCCTCGGCATCAACCCATGCGCCCGGGACAACATACTGCACCTGAATCCGACCCTGCCAGATTGGCTTCCCGATGTCGAAATTTCCGGCCTCAGGGTCGGGGACCGCCGCCTGAGCATTCAGTTCCTCGGGAACGGCGCCTCATCCAGCTATAGGATTTTGGAAGGCGGGGAAGACTTAACCATAAAAGGACCTGACTGAGATGAAGAATGGCGCTGACCGGAAAGTGGTCGTCGTAACAGGCGCAAGCGCGGGCGTTGGCCGCGCGACTGTGCGAGCCTTCGCCAAACACGGTTGCTCCATCGGACTGATCGCACGCGGCACGGAAGGGCTGGAGGCCGCCGCTTCCGAGGTGCGCCGCGAAGGAGGTCGCGCCATCGCGGCGCCGGCCGATGTCGCCGATGCGGATGCCGTTGAGCGAGCCGCAGAGATCATCGAGCGCGAGCTTGGTCCGATCGACGTCTGGGTGAACGTCGCGATGACGACAGTCTACTCTCCCATCGCCGAGATCACGCCCGCGGAATACAAGCGCGCAACCGAGGTCACCTATCTCGGCTATGTTTACGGCACAATGGCTGCGCTGCGAAGAATGCGCGCACGAAACCGCGGCACGATCGTGCAAGTCGGCTCGGCGCTCTCCTATCGCGCCATCCCGCTGCAGGCCCCTTATTGCGGAGCCAAATTCGCCATCCGCGCCTTCACCGACGCGCTCCGCTCCGAACTGCTCCATGACCGCTCAGACATCCATATCACGATGGTGCAAATGCCCGCGCTGAACACGCCGCAATTCGATTGGGGACGCAACAAGCTGCCCATGCGGCCGCAGCCGGTGCCGCCGATCTATCAGCCCGAAGTGGCCGCGGACGCCATAGTCTTTGCCTCGACCGCGAGACGCCGCGAGGTTTGGGTCGGAGCCTCGACATTCAAGGCCATCCTCGCGAGCAGGATCGCGCCGTGGCTGCTCGACCGCTATCTGGCGCGCTTCGGCTATAACTCCCAGCTCTCCTCGGAACCCGCCCTGAAAGACGCCCCGGACAATCTCTTCAGGCCCATCGAAGGCGACTACGGCGCCCATGGCCGCTTCGACTCACAGGCTTTATCGTCCACCGACGTGAGGTCGCCGGTGCTGCCCAGCCTGCTGCTCATCGGAAGCGCCATGCTTGGGTTTTTGTACCTCATTCGTCCGAGGCGGGAGCCTCGCAGATCGCGCAGGCGCATAAGCCTCGAGCCCCGCCTCTATTCTCCCTCGCGCTTTGGAACCCATGCGGAGGGGAGCCGTTAAATCTTCAATCAGCAAGGTTGAACAGCATGACAACGACCGCCGCAGATGTCCTCGTCGAGACATTATCAAATTGGGGTATCGACACGATTTTCGGGATTCCCGGTGATGGCATCAACGGGATCATGGAGGCCCTGAGAAAGCGGGCCGACACGATCCACTTCATCCAGGTCAGGCACGAGGAGGCGGCCGCTTTCATGGCCTGCGCCTATGCCAAATATACGGGGCGGCTTGGCTGCTGCCTCGCGACCTCCGGCCCAGGCGGCATCCACCTCTTGAACGGTCTTTACGACGCCAAGCTCGATGGCGCTCCCGTGGTGGCGGTCACGGGCCTGCAATTCCACGACCTCCTTCACACCTACACCCAGCAGGATGTCGAACTCGACAAGCTTTTCATGGATGTATGCGTCTACAACTCCCGCGTAATGGGACCGGCGCATGTGGAGAATGTGACGGAACTCGCTTGCCGCACGGCGCTTGCCTATCGCGGGGTCTCGCACGTCACGATCCCCACAGATGTGCAGTCGTTGTCTCTCCGCGACGATTGGCGCTCGGCGCGGAATGTTCCGCATCACGCCTCGGACGCCATGGCGGAAAGCGCTCACATGCCGGGTCCCGCTCATTTGCAAGTGGCGTCCGAAATCCTGAACGAAGGCAAGAAGGTTTGCATCTTGGCCGGCCGCGGCGCGCTTGGCGCGCGCGATCAGCTTGCGGCCATGGCGGAACGGCTCGGCGCGCCGGTCGTCAAAGCGCTTCTGGGGAAAGGCTCGTTGCCGGATAACAGCGAATTCGCCCTCGGCGGCGTCGGGCTGCTTGGCACGAAGCCCGCGCAGGAAGCCCTGGAGGAATGCGACACGCTTCTGATAGCGGGCAGCGCATTTCCCTACATCGAATTCTATCCCAAGCCTGGGCGCGCCAAGTGCGTTCAGATCGACATCGACCCACAGCGGATTGGGCTCCGTTACCCGGCTCATATCGGCCTCGTCGGCGACTGCGCCCGCGTGCTTGGCGCTTTGCTGACGAAGGTTCAGCCCAAGCAGGATCGCAGCTTTCTCACCCAAGCCCAGCATAAGATGAAGGAGTGGAGGCGGCTCATGGACGAGCGCGGGACACGCCGCGACAAGCCGATGAAGCCCGAGGTCGTCGCCTATGAGCTGAACAAGCTTGTCACCGACGACGCCGTCATCTCCACCGACTCCGGCACGATCACGACCTGGATCGCCCGTCACCTCGACATACGCGGGAACCAGCAGTTCTCCTGTTCCGGCAACCTCGCCACCATGGCTTGCGGGCTGCCCTATGCCATCGCCGCGGCTGTCGCCTATCCCGGCCGCCAATCAGTCGCCTTCGTAGGCGACGGCGGGCTTACGATGCTCATGGGCGAACTCGCTACCTGCGTGAAATATAATCTCGATGTGAAGATTGTCGTCATCAAGAACAACGTGCTCGGCCAGATCAAATGGGAGCAGATGGTGTTCCTCGGCAATCCCGAGTTTGGCTGCGAGCTGCAGCCGATCGACTTTGCCGGAGTCGCACGCGCCTGCGGCGCGAAAGCCTTCATGATCGACGACGCTGAGAAGTGCGGGGAGACGCTGCGGCAGGCATTGTCGACGCCCGGTCCCGTTCTCATAGAAGCGGTCGTCGATCCGAACGAGCCGCCGCTACCCCCCAAGGTCAGCATGGAGCAGGCCAAGAACTTCGCCGAAAGCCTCGCGCGCGGAACGCCTCACGCTGGAAAGATTGCGCTGACGATCGCATCCGACGTGGTTCGTGAGGTGGTCTAACGAGGAGGCGCCCGTGTCGCCAGATGGGGCAATTACAAGTGTTTCGGCCAACGCTTTCACCATCCCCACCGATGCTCCGGAAGCCGACGGGACATTTGCGTGGAAGTCGACCACGCTGGTCGTGGCGGAAGCCGCCGCGGGAGGCAAGACCGGGTTAGGGTACAGCTACACGGACGCCGCCGCGGCGGCGGTCATAAATGGCGTGCTGTCGGAAGCGGTCGTCGGCCTCGACGCTCTCGCAATTCCCCGCGCCCATGAAGCCATGCTCCGGCGCATCCGCAATATCGGACGGGCCGGTCTCGTGGCGACAGCAATCGCCGCAGTCGATGCCGCTCTCTGGGACCTGAAAGGAAAGTTGCTAGATCAGCCGGTCGTCTCAGTTCTGGGCGCCGCGCGCGATGCGGTGCCGCTCTACGGCAGCGGCGGCTTCACATCGTATTCCATTGGGCGGCTGCAGGATCAGCTTGGCGCCTGGGCCAGTCAGGGAATGCAATGGGTGAAGATGAAGGTGGGCACGGACCCTTCCGCCGATCTCGAGCGCGCGAAAGCGGCCAAAAACGCCATCGGCGGCTCCGGGCTTTTCGTTGACGCCAATGGCGCCTATTCCCGAAAGCAGGCGCTGGGTTTTGCCGAGAAGTTTGCGTCCGTCGGGGTGGCTTACTTTGAGGAGCCCGTGTCGAGCGACGATCTTGAGGGGCTTTGCCTTATCCGCGACCACGCTCCCCCCGGGATGCAGATCGCGGCAGGCGAGTACGGCTACGACCATTTCTATTTCCGGCGGATGCTTGAGTCCGGGGCAACCGATGTGCAGCAGGCCGACGCCACGCGCTGCCTGGGGCTGACGGGTTTCCTGCAGGCCGACGCGCTTTGCGCGGCTTTCTCGCGGCCATTGTCCGCGCATTGCGCGCCCGCTCTCCATTTGCACGCCGCACTCGCCGCGCGCGCGCTCTGGAACCAGGAATGGTTTCACGATCACGTCCGCATCGAGCACATGCTGTTCGACGGCGCCCCCGTTCCAAAGGACGGCGTTATCCGCGCCGACCTCAGCCGCCCAGGTCTCGGCCTCGAGTTCAAACGCCAAGACGCAAGGCAATTCGCCGTGTGAATAAGGAAGCGCCATGTCTGTCAGCATTCGAGGCTTAACGGTCGATCCCCACACCATCCCGGATCAGAGAACGCAAGAGCCCAAGCCTTGGACGAGCATCGTCTCCGTCAAGGCCGCGAGTTCGCTGGCCGAGGCGCTGAAATCGCGCATCGAAGGGGAGGTGCGCTTCGACGACATGAGCCGCGCCCTCTACTCCACGGACGCTTCCAACTACCGTCAGCCCCCCATCGGGGTGGTTATTCCGAAATCCATCGAAGATGTAGTTGCGACCATTGAGTGCTGCCGCGAGTATGGCGCGCCGTTTCTCTCGCGCGGCGGGGGCACGAGTCTGTGCGGCCAGTCATGCAATGCCGCCGTCATGGCCGATTTTTCGAAATATCTGAACCGCATCCTCGACATCGATCCGCAAAGGAAGCTAGCGCGCGTCCAACCCGGCTGCGTTCTCGACATCCTGCGGAATGCGGCAGAAGAGCATCAACTCACCTTCGGCCCTGACCCGTCGACCCACGATCACAACACGCTCGGCGGGATGATGGGCAACAATTCCTGCGGCGTGCATTCCGTCTATGCGGGGCGCACGGCGGATAATGTGGAAGAGCTTGAAATTATCACCTATCGCGGCTTGCGGATGAAAGTTGGCCGCACCTCACCCGCTGAGATTCGGGCGATTATCGCGGCCGGCGGCGCGAAAGGCGAAATCTACCGCCGCCTTCTAGCGCTTCGCGACCGCTATGCCGATCTTATCCGCCGGAACTACCCCAAGATCCCGAGACGCGTTTCAGGCTACAATCTCGACGAGCTTCTCCCCGAGAACGGATTCAACGTCGCCCGCGCGCTCATCGGCTCGGAAGGGACCTGCGTCACGATCCTCGAAGCGACGCTGAACCTCGTTAGAAGTCCGCCGAAGCGCTGCGTCGCGGTGATCGGCTTTCCGGACATCTACCAGGCAGGAGATGCAGCGGCGTTCGTCCGCGATCATGGGCCGATCGGGCTTGAGGCCATGGACGAAAAGCTCATTCAGTTCATGCGCGACAAGCACGCCGACATGAGCAGCGTCAAAATCCTGCCGGAAGGCTGCGGCTGGCTCATCGCGGAGTTCGGCGGAGACACGGAGAAAGAGGCAGCCGACAAGGCAAAGGCGCTTGAGGCCGCGTTCAAGAAGCGCCCGAACCCGCCTAACATCAAGGTCGCCGAAAACGAGCATGAGCAGCAGCTCATCTGGAAAGCGCGTGAAGCGGGCCTCGGCAGCACCGCCTTCGTACCTCACCATCCCGACGCCTGGGAGGGGTTCGAGGACGCGGCCGTCCCACCGGAGCGCCTCGGGGATTACCTGCGGAAGTTTCGCGCGCTGCTTGACCGATACGACTACGATTCCACCCTTTACGGCCATTTCGGCGACGGCTGCGTGCATTGTCGTATCGACTTCGGCCTGCGCACGAGCGAAGGGCTCGCCAAGATGCGCCGCTTCCTCGACGACGCGGCCTCGCTCGTCGTGGAGCATGGCGGATCGATCTCGGGCGAGCACGGCGACGGCCAGTCCAAAGCCGAGCTTCTGCCGAAAATGTTCGGGCCGGAGCTGATCGAAGCCTTTCGCGAGTTCAAGTCGATCTGGGACCCGGACTGGAAAATGAACCCCGGCAAGGTCGTCGATCCTTTCCCAATCATTTCTAACATGCGGCTCGGCCCGGACTACGTGCCGCCCCATGTCCACACGCATTTCAGTTTCCAGGAGGACGGCGGCTTCAGCAGGGCCGCTATCCGCTGCGTCGGCGTCGGCAAGTGCCGCTCGGCGGTTCCGCACGATAACGTCATGTGCCCCAGCTACATGGCCACCCACGAGGAAGCCTATGTGACAAGGGGCCGGGCGCGCCTGCTTTTCGAAATGATGCATGGCGGAGCCATCGAGAAGACATGGAATAATCCGGCGGTCGAAGAAGCGCTCGACCTTTGCCTGGCCTGCAAGGGCTGCAAGCGGGATTGCCCGGTGAATGTCGATATGGCCACCTACAAGGCCGAGTTCCGCTCCCATTATTACGAGGGCAAGACGAGGCCAAGAGCCGCCTACTCCATGGGACTGGTGACCATTTGGGCAGGGCTTGCAAGCCGGGTTCCCGGCCTCGCCAATGCCGCCGCCCGCAACGGTCTTCTTGGCTCAATCGGGAAATACGCAGCCGGAATTTCACAACACCGGTCAATCCCGCCCTTTGCTTCGCAGACCTACACCGCGTGGCGGCGGCGCCATCCCACCATCAATCCGCAAGGGAAGCGGGTTCTGCTGTTCCCGGACACGTTCAACAATTACTTCAGGCCGGCGACGGCGATCTCCGCGACGAACGTGCTGGAGGCTGCCGGGTGGCAAGTTGTCATCCCCTCAAAACCTCTATGCTGCGGGCGCCCGTTGTATGATTGGGGCATGCTTTCTACTGCCGAGAAGTGGCTTCGTCAGATCATGGACAGTATCGGCCCCGAGATCGAAAGCGGAACGCCGATGGTTGGGCTGGAGCCTGCCTGCGTCGCGACGTTCCGCGATGAACTGCCCGGCCTTTTTCCGAGAGAAACGGCCGCGAAAAAACTAGAGGAAAACACGCATCTCTTCAGCGAGTTTCTGGATCGTCATTGCCGTGACTTCCAACTGCCCCAAATCGGGAAGCGGGCCTTGGCGCAAATCCATTGCCACCACTACAGTGTGCTCGATGTGGAGGCGGAAAAGAAAGTGATGGAGCGTCTCGCCCTCGATTACGAGGTGATGCCTTCAGGCTGCTGCGGCATGGCCGGGTCTTTCGGCTTCGAGAGCGGCAACAAGTATGACGTGTCGATGAAGGCGGCAGAGCGCGTCTTGCTGCCAAAGGTTCGCGCGGCCGATCGCGAGTGTCTTGTCCTGGCGGATGGTTTCAGCTGCCGGGAGCAGATCGAGCAGGGAGCCGGGCGGGCGACGCATCATCTCGCGGAAATTATAGCCGCAAGCCTGTAGCCTTTGTGCCGAATGAAGCGCTTTGCCAAGGCGGTTTATTCGCAAGGCGCTGAACCCAAGCTCGGGCACACCCGGACGTGAACGTTCTTGAATGCGAGGCGTCATTCCGCCGATGAATCAAATCTCGAAGGTCCTACGAGGATGGGAAGGATGCACCCCACGGGGGAACCTGCACAGTTCTCTACCGTTTACATACTCACAAACCAAAGGAACGCTCCGATGAAATCTGTCTTTTTACCAGTCTTCGCCGTCGCGCTTGCTTTTTCTGTCCCCGCCTTTGCGCAATCCGAGGCAGGCGGCAAGTCCGGCCAAACGCCGCAAGCCGTGACGGGATCCCAGTCCGAGGAAGGTAATGCATCAGCGGCCTCGAAAGCCAATAACCTACTGACGATTAACAAATTGAAGCAAGATCTGCAGAAGGCAGGGTTCACTGATATACAGGTTATTTCCGATTCTTTCGTCGTCCAGGCAAAAGACAAGGATGGTAATCCAACTGTCATGTCCCTAAGCCCAGGTGGCGTATTTGCGATCTCGGCCTTACAAAGCAATCAGAACAAGCAGGCAAAGGCCGCCCCAAGCGGCGCCCAGACGGAAACGCGCCGCTAACGTTTTCAGTGTCGGCCCGGCCGCCTTCAGGTCTGGATCGCCAACCGCATCAATTTAAAGCAATGCCTGAGGAAAGGCGGCGTTTCGGCCGCCGCCTTCCGGGCCGTCTAGAACCGCACGCCGAGCGAGGCGTTGAGCTGCCAGCCCTGGCCAAGTTGCGGGCCATTCAGGTCTTGATAGACCGGGGCGCCGGCTTCGATCGCAAGCCTCGTGTTGCCCAGGCCGAACTCATGCCCCGCGATCTCAATGCCGCCGAAAAGATCGACGCGCTGGCCGCCGTAATAGGCCGGAACCGCGCCCTGCATCGGGCCGGAGATGGCTGGATCGCTGCCCTCGATTTTGCCTTGGGTTGAGCCTGCTATGCGCGCCGTCGCCGTGACGCCGGGAATGAAGGTGTAGCCAAGCCATCCGGTCAATTCATGAAGGTCGCCCCAGCGGTAGCCCTGGTCGTTGTCGTCCAACGCGATGCGACCTCGATATGCGGCGCCCCAAGACCACAGATACTTGTTGCCCGTGTAGGTCACGCCCGGCAGGAAATCCACGGTCCCGGTTCCGATCTGAAGCCCGTACATGGCGCGCATGGTCATCGGCATGCCGTTCATAGGACTGATCATCGTCACCTGCTCGGTGATGTCTCCTGTCGGCAGGCTCAAGCCCAGATTGATGTGAATGTGATTGACGCCGTCATCGTAGAGCCTCAGGAGGCCCGCAAGGGAGACGTCGCTGAAGCCGTCCGTCTCGTTCGTTTTCGTGCCGAGATAGGTGCGGCCCATATTCGGGTTGCTCCCCATAGGCTCGGCATACGTCGTCATCGTCATGCTCTTATCGACGTAGTTGCCCATGACCATGATAGTGAAGCCGTTCGTGACGCCATATTCGGCGCCGACCATGTGCATCTGCGCATCCATGGAGTTTGGCACGACGCTTAGATATTTGCCCATTCCCCCGACGTGCGGCGTGTCGAGGATGGTTTGCGTCGAAACCTTATCCGTGCCGATGTAAGTGCCCTCCATGCTCATATACATAGGCATGTACATGACCATGCTCTCGCCCGCGCCGAGCATCGCCGCGCCTGAAACGCCGGCCGGGATGGTGGCGTGACTGTCGCCGCCATGCGGGCCGTAGGCGTCGTCCGGCGCGTCCTTCAGGCTGACGGCGTCTGGCGCGACCAAGTCTGCGGCGTGGCCGGTCCCCGGAATGGAAGCGGCGAGCGCTATTGCGAGAGCGCCGGTAAGACAGCGCGCCCGATCCAACCCCAAATGTTTCATGATTTGCCCCTGCCCCGAAATCTTTACAAACTCGAACGTGGCCCCCCAAGGTGGTGCGGATGCGCCGGAGGAAGCCGCATTGCTATATACAAAGCGATATAGCTCATGGAAAGACGCTGGCTTCAACTGAGCAGATCCTGCCGCTTCGCGTTGCCGATCCACATCACTTCGCCCAGAACGCAGTCACGCTTGCAGGAAGGATTGGCGCTCTAGAAAATCGCCGCTGGCGCTTGGGCATATGAAAAGCCGATTTGGCGCCTGAATGCGATTGCGGTCCACGTCCTGCCGGCGCTCGCCCTCTCGTGCAAGGGTCGCGGCCAAGCCGAATTGCGCGCCGCAACGCGGGAGCCCCATAGAAGGCTTGCGACGATACAGCGACGGTCTTCCCGAGATGACTTTCGTCCCGCAACCACGACTCGGGATCAGGCGTGCGCTTTGATTGCATCAAAGGTCTTCGCCATCTCCTCAAGGCTGACATCGGGAGCCAGCGCTGACGCGAAGACGTCCCCGCCAAGTGCCCAGCTTGCATGACAGGTCCCGTTCTTGAGGGCGATCTGCAACGCTGGATAAAGCTCGTAGATCCCCCAGGCATAGCCCGCATCGCGGAGCGCCGACTGCATCGCGTTCTGGACGATGCTGCGAACCATCGCATGGGGCGCCGAGACCGGGACATCCCGCGGCCTGCCGCGCACCGCCTCGGCGCAAGCGCGCTTATCATAAGAGGCATGTCCGCGGCAGGCCAGCGGACGCACGCGATAGATCAGGCAGATGCCCCTTGCCATGAAAGGGCAGCGATTTTTGCGTGCACGTTGTTGTTCCTGACCGGGCGCGGCCGCCTCAGCGATCCGTTCGGCAAGGTCAACCCCAACGCGAGCGAGCGCTTTGGCGTGGACGCGAAGATAGCGGCCGATCAAGAGCACTTCCGGCGCGGTGGCCGCCACCCGCAACCCGCAGCAAAATGCGCAGCCTTTATGGCAATCGATTGCCGGAAGTCCCTCGGATTGGATGGCGACATTACCCTCGAAACTATCGAAGGCTTGCGAGAGGAGCGCTTCGACCAGCTCGGGTTTGCCGGCCCTTATTTGCAACGTCTGGCCGAAGGCTCCATGCAAAGCCTTAAAAAACGCAAGGGGTCCGGAATCAGAGGCATCGCTCATGTTGCTCAACCTATGCGGCTTGTGGCCTTCATCCTCCTGACCGCCTGCGATCGAAACGGAGCCGCCCGTAAAGCTAACCGCCACTCACCGCCTGGGGAAGCCGCGAAGGCCGTCCGTCCCGATCCTTGAACGGGAAGATGCCAGCCTGGAAGCACGCGCTCATATGCTGCGCCCGCTCGATGGCAAGCTGAGCTTGCGGAGCCGGAAGCGTTTCGCGAGCAGTTTCCTCGAACAGGCTCACCCAGCGGGTAAAATGCTCGGGTTCAAGAGGCATGTGGTGATGCACCCCATAGGGGTGACCGTCATAGCGGGCCGTGCCGAGCAGTATGCGCGACCAAAAGTCGGCAATGCGGCTGAAATGTTGCTCCCAATCGTGAATGCGGCGGACCAACGGACCAAGAAGCTCGTCGTCTCGGGCCTTGGCGTAGAAGAGGCGCACGCACCTGTCGATGTCGCGCTCCAGGGCGACCGCATCGTGGCTCATGCCGCCGCCCAAGTCTTGTGGCGCTGATCCTTCATGAGACATGCGCCCTCGCTTTCGTCCACGCCCTCGCTGCTATATTAATAAGTTTACAGCAGCCGCGCTGTCGTGGCTAGGGTCACGTTTTCTGGCCAGCGGTCTTGTGTCCCCGTCCTGATTGTTTCGGCGCCCTGATCAAGCCGACCGTGTTCTGCGGCCAGAGCGCCAAAGCCGCCTCAGAGTCAGCTGTCCGGGCGCTACCACATTTCCGATCCCGGCTCGCCTTTGAAAGGGCCCACAAGCTCGGGCGTCACCCAGCCGCCATAAAACCGGCCCGGCTGGGGGAGAACGCGTATGCCATCCACAAAACATTCGAGCCGAGCGGGGTAAAACGCAAAGTAATCGCGTATTGGCTCAAAGCCTGGAAAGGGCTCGGGATAACTCCACCCCACGCGCTCAAGCCTCCGGCCGGGAACCGTGACCGTCCAATAGGCCGCGTGCCCTTTCCACTCGCAAAGCGAGCCGCCCGCCGCGCCTTCGATGGCGGTCATGGCCACATCGTCCGGCGGAATGTAAAAGGTTGGCGGGCTGGCGGTTTCCAGGACCCGGATGGTCCGAGACGACCGAGCAATTTCGACCGATCCTAGGCGAACAACCACCTCTCGGGAATCCGGGGCAAGGCGCGGCGGCCGGGGATAATCCCAGACGGACTCCTGTCCTGGCTGCGGCGCAATGGCAAACGGGGGACGCACTTGTCCGCGATATTTCCATTGAGCGCGGTTGGCTTCAATCCAGTCTTGAGAGGGCAATCGCCGCTCCTATTTCCGATATTCGCCCCGAGGCCGTGTTCCGCGGCCATTGTTATATTGAGGCTGGGCGGCGTGACTTGAAGACGGCAACCCGCCTCGAAAGCCCTCAAATGAGTGTGGCAGGCTGGACCTCGCCTGTTGGCAGGTCCCCTCTGAAGTCAGGAGATCAGCCCTTGGTCTCTATCATGCCTTAAAGTCATAACCCCATAATTCGGCCCCTCTCATCGAGGCCGATATGATCGGCGGCGGGAACCCTGGGTAGTCCCGGCATCGTCATAATATCGCCGCAGAGCGCCACCACGAAGCCCGCCCCCGCGCTCAGGCGCGCATCGCGCACCGGCAGAGTAAACCCGGTTGGAGCGCCCATCGCCGCAGGATCGGCCGTAAAGCTGTATTGCGTTTTCGCCATGCAGACCGGCAGGTGACCGAAGCCATCCTTCTCGAAATGCGCGAGTTTCCGTTTCGCTGCCGTCGAAAACTGGACTGTGTCTGCGCGATAAATCTCCTTGGCCACCGTACGGATTTTCTCCGCAAGCGGCATGGCGTCAGGGTACAGCAGGCGCATCTCGCCTGGCTCTTCCACCAGCGCCACCACCGAGCGCGCGAGCGCTTCCGCCCCCTTGCCGCCCTCGGCCCAATGGGTGCAGGCGATAGCGTCCACCCCCATTTTCGCACAATCTTCGGCAATGGCGGCAAATTCAGCTTCGGTGTCCGCGCTGAAATGATTGATCGCCACCACGAGGCGCAAGCCGAACTTGCGCATGTTTTCAATATGACGCTGAAGGTTGGGCAGACCGCGCTTAACGGCTTCTACGTTTTCCGCGCCGAGGTCGCTCTTGGCGACGCCGCCATGCATCTTGAGCGCGCGCACCGTGGCGACGATCACCGCGGCGTCGGGCTTCAGCCCGGACTGCCGGCATTTGATGTTGAGAAACTTCTCGGCGCCGAGATCGGCGCCGAAACCGGCTTCGGTCACCACGATATCGGCGAGCTTCAGCGCCGACTTCGTCGCGATCACCGAATTGCAGCCATGCGCAATATTGCCGAACGGCCCGCCATGAATGATCGCCGGCGTGCCTTCCAGCGTTTGCACAAGGTTGGGCTGCAGGGCATCTTTCAAAAGCGCAATCATCCCGCCGGTGCTGTTCAGGGCGCCCACCCGGACCAGACCCCCGCCCGTTTTTTCCCCGATCACCATGTTCGAGAGCCGCGCCGCGAGGTCGCTCATATTTTCCGCCAGGCAGAACGCCGCCATCACCTCCGAAGCCGCCGTAATGTCGAAGCCATCTTCTCGCACGATCCCGTTTCCGTTCAGGCCGATGACGAGATTGCGAAGGGCGCGATCGTTCATGTCGACAGCGCGCCGCCAGCCTATTTTGCGAGGGTTGAGGCCAAGCGCATTGCCCCAATACATGTGATTGTCGATCAGCGCCGACAGAAGATTGTGCGCCGACGTGATCGCGTGAAAGTCGCCTGTGAAGTGAAGATTGATATCCTCCATCGGCGCGACCTGAGCATGGCCGCCGCCGGTGGCGCCGCCCTTCATGCCGAAGCACGGACCAAGGCTCGGCTCGCGCAATGCGGCCGCAACGCGGACGCCGTGGCGGCTCAGCGCATCGGCGAGGCCGATGGTGGTCGTCGTCTTGCCTTCGCCGGCCGGCGTTGGGCTAATTGCGGTGACGAGCACCAGCTTGCCATTGCGGCGTTGGGGTTGGCTATCGAGCCAGGTCTGGTCAATTTTGGCTTTGAAGGGCCCATAATGAAGAAGGGCGCTTGCCGGAACGCCGAGCCGGGTGGCTGCGGCGTCGATTGGCTTAAGCGAAATTTTTCGGGCGATTTCAATATCAGACTGCATGCAAAAAAGCCCTCCACTTGGTCGATGCAAGATCCTAAACTTGGCTTTTCGTGAACTTTGGCGCCCTGGTCAAGAACCGATCGAAAGCCGGGCCGAGCGCCCCAGGAGAGGACCCCCGCCTCGATATATACGCCCAAAAGCATTCTGGGGATGCGTAGCGCTCATAAGCGAGCTACATTGAGCGGGCAGGACAAGCCCTCTGACGGTAGATCCGGACTATGCTGCACGATGGCCGCGGAGATTATATCCGGAGGTATGAGCCCAATAGGGTTCCCTCATCCGGGATCGGGCTTGCGGCATGGATCGCTGCTCTTTTGATTTTTGGCGCCGCGCTTTTGGCGTGGACCGTCCCAAAGCAGGCTCACGAGCCCGACCTCTCTTTTCAGCAGCTCTTTATGTGGGGCTGATGCTATGGCTTAAGAGCCAAGCCCGGAAGCATGACGCCCCCCTCGAAGCCGGGGTCCCTGCCTTGAACCAACGCCCGACGCTTCACAAGGTCAAAGAGGCATTTGAAAAGGCCGGCGTCGTCTTCATCCCCGATGGAACACCAAGCCTCGGCGGCGACCCTGGATTGCGGCTCTCGTAGACGAAGGGGCCAAAGAAATCGCTCTTCGGGCGCATGGGGGGGATCGGAGGAGTGAGGGGTTTCGAGATAGGAATCCTACCTTGAAAGGCAGGGGGCGGGATTACGATGTTGGCCGTCTTACCCGCGACCATCCAGAGTTAGCCGCCGAGGTACGATCCGATAACGCTATCGAGCGCTGCAAGCTGGCGTGAATAACGCTATTCGATGACGTTATGTGGCTGGGCTCGCGTGGCGTCGCCTCTATCCTGCGTCGCGAACCGCCAAGAAAAATGACGTGAATTAGACACAATCCGGGCCTTTCTAGATAAGCATTACTAGACACATTTTTGCTGGGCATTTGCAGATGCGGACTTTGCGCGCACTCGCACTTTTCATCGCTTTGATCGGCCTAGCCGACGCCAACCTTGCAGAGACAAAGGCAAACGCTTACGTCCGCAGTGAGTGCGTGGACTTAAGCATGTCTGGAAGCTTTGTATTCGAAGGCACCTTGACCTTTCACATCTTCGCCGGTCCGCCCAACTATGAGAGTGTAAGTAGTGGCGATACGCCAGAGCCAGGCTACATCCTTAAGCTAGACGCCCCCATTTGTGCCACGGGCGATGAAAACACCGATCCGAACACTGCAATTGAACAAATCCAAATTTGGCGTACTTCCGACGCGGAAGATCGTGAGCGATTAGAACGAGATCTTCGCCGCTTGGTGGGACAACGGGTTCGGGTTGAGGGTAAGTCGCCTTTCGCCGCCATCACGGGGCATCATCACGCACCTCTCATGCTACCCACCATGCGAATCCGAAGCGTCTTTGATTCCACCGAAGCGTATGGCGTCGTGCCAAGCCAGGAGCAAGAAGCCTCACAGCTTCCCGAAAATGATGAAGAAATCGATAGAGAAACCCAAAGGAAAGCATTGGAAACTATACAGGCCGATCAAAGGGAGCCCGGCTTTATTCCCTACCACCCCGACCCGGATCTATCGAAAAAAGTAGCGCTGTTGCAAAAGCAGTATGATGAGGCGGTTTACGAAGGGTTATGCCACGGCGAAGCGTCGAAACTAAACAAACTTTACTATAACCTTGCTCGGGTATTAACAGACGGCAGAGATCACGCCATCGGCTTAAATCATCTGCTACGTGTAAACATGCGAGTATATAGTAGAGGGGATCCAGATTGCTGTGAACAAAACAAGACTCGCTTTGCCGCTGCTATTTCTATCAGATGGGTTCTAGGATGTCCTACTTTGGAGGCTCTAGAATACGTTGTAAGTACAAAATTACATCGCGGCGAACAAGACGCGTTGAATGTAGCATCAAAAAACCAATGCCTAAACTTCTCTGCAGGTCAAAAAGCGTCGATCGAAGAAGTGAAACTGTTCAATGGTTACTTAGCAAATCGGATTAAACTAGAACCAAAGAGCGATTTTGACTATTGGATAGCGGACCCTGACGCCTTCAGGCTCATTCATTAGCGTCTAGCTAGCGTCAGATAAGGTAATTATCCTAAGATGGCGTCAAGGGCCTGCGCGACTTGCCCGGCGTGATCGGCCCTGTTGTCGTCATATCGCCGAACCGTATCGAGCGATGCATGGCGGGAGAAGGCTCGCGTCTTCCGATAGTCGCCATTGAAGGCGTCGCCGCCATGCTCCGGTTGATGCTGGCGGGAGAAAGCCCGTCCTGAAGCTTCCTTGCGCGCCACGCATCGGCGACGGCATGCGCTTGACCGTCTTCGAGGGCGAGGAAGTCAGCAATCGCCTGTGCGACATTTTGACGGCCGGCGAAGCCGGCGAAGGTGGAGATTTCTCGCGCATAGGCCCGCCGCGTGTTGTCCGAAGCGAATCCAGAAAGCCACAAATCGAGCGCAGACGCCACTTTCGCCGCGCTCCCGCTGGTAGCTATCTGGTAGCTAGACTTTTCCCTGATTATGAGGCTTTCGCCTAAATCACTGTGTTCCTTGGGATTTTTGGTGGAGCCAATGAGATTCGAACTCACGACCTCTGCAGTGCGATTGCAGCGCTCTCCCAACTGAGCTATGGCCCCATGCGCTCTCATTTAGTCGCAGGGCGCGACTCCTGTCAAGGCAAGCCGTGGTGCGTAGTGCGTCCCATCGCGAGGCGGCGGTTGGGGGTGGATCAATGATGAGAGGCTTGTTTCAAAGGCTGCCAGCCGACTTTTTCGAGCTGCCAAACTTTCTTCAAGAGTGAAGCATTTCGAGAGCCCAGCATCTTCTGCCAAGCAGCGGAGCCTTGGCCACAAAAGGGCGCCGTGGACGGCTGCGACGAATTTTGGCGTCCGTTTTCTCGGTATCACACCCGTAGCCGAATCCGCCTGCGGGTGGCATATAGGCGCCATGGGCAAAGCGCGCGCCAAATCCAAAGGCAAAATACCGGAGCATCAACAGTCCGCGGAGAGCGCAGCCGCCGGCTTCTCGGAGGGGCCGCAGGCCGCGTTCGTAGCGGATGCGGCCTACGCGTCGGAATCGACCGCGCATCTCATTCCGGCGTTGCGCAATTTGAAGCCCAAGGGCGCCATGCCGCTGCCGTCGCACGCGCTCGGCAGGCTGCCGCCGATTGGCGATCACCCGCTTCTCACCGGCGCGGACATGCCGCTGTTCATGCCGCATCGTCCGCCGAGGCCCGAGAAAAGCGAGGGCGGCAAGCGCTTCGTCATCAAGTCGGATTTCGAGCCGCAGGGCGACCAGCCCCAAGCCATTCGCGAACTCGTGGAAGGCGTCAGCCAGCTTGAACGCGAGCAGGTGCTGCTCGGCGTGACCGGCTCCGGCAAAACCTTCACCATGGCGAAGGTGATCGAGGAGACGCAGCGGCCCGCGCTCGTGCTTGCGCCGAACAAGACGCTCGCCGCCCAACTCTATGGGGAGTTCAAGTCGTTTTTCCCGGACAACGCGGTCGAGTATTTCGTCTCCTATTACGACTACTACCAGCCGGAAGCCTACATCCCGCGCAGCGACACCTATATCGAGAAGGACAGCTCGATCAACGAGCAGATCGACCGCATGCGCCACGCCGCCACGCGCGCGCTCCTCGAACGCGACGACGTGATTATCGTGGCGTCGGTGTCCTGCATTTACGGCATCGGCTCGGTCGAGACCTACTCGGCGATGACCTTCACAATCCAGGCCGGCGACCGCGTGGCCCAGCGCCAGATCCTGGCCGACCTCGTGGCGATCCAATACAAGCGAAACAATGTCGGCTTCGCGCGCGGCGACTTCCGCGTCCGCGGCGACACCATCGAAATCTTCCCGGCTCACCAGGAGGACCGCGCCTGGCGCATCTCCATGTTCGGCGACGAGGTGGAGAGCATCGCCGAGTTCGACCCGCTGACCGGCGAGAAGACGCAAGACCTCGCGCTGGTGAAGGTCTACGCGAATTCGCACTATGTGACGCCGAAGCCGACGCTGCACCAGGCGATCAAAGGCATTCAGCAGGAGCTTCAGGAGCAGCTTCAGCGCTTCAACGCATCGGGCCGGCTCCTCGAAGCGCAGCGTCTTGAGCAGCGCACGCAGTTCGACATCGAGATGATCGAGGCGACCGGCTCCTGCAACGGCATCGAGAATTATTCGCGCTGGCTGACGGGACGCCTGCCGGGCGAGCCGCCGCCGACGCTGTTCGAATACCTGCCCGACAATGCGCTCGTGTTCGTGGACGAAAGCCACGTCACCGTGCCGCAGATCGGCGGCATGTTCCGCGGCGACTTCCGGCGCAAGTCCACACTCGCGGAATTCGGCTTCCGCCTGCCGTCCTGCATCGACAACCGTCCGCTCCGCTTCGAGGAGTGGGACGCGATGCGGCCGCAGACAACGTTTGTGTCCGCCACGCCCGGCAAGTGGGAGATGGAGCAGACGGGCGGCGTGTTCGTCGAGCAGGTCATCCGCCCTACAGGCCTCATCGATCCGCCGGTGGAGATCCGTCCGGTGAAAACGCAGGTGGACGACCTCATCCACGAGTGTCGGCTGGTCATCAAACAGGGCTACCGCGTGCTCGTCACCACGCTGACAAAGCGCATGTCGGAAGATCTCACCGAATACGCGCATGAGCAGGGGCTGAAGGTTCGCTACATGCACTCCGACGTGGACACGCTGGAGCGCATCGAGATCCTTCGCGATTTGCGGCTCGGCGCTTTCGACCTGCTGATCGGCATCAACCTTTTGCGCGAGGGCCTCGACATTCCCGAGGTGGCGCTCGTCGCGATCCTCGACGCGGACAAGGAAGGCTTCCTGCGCTCCGAAACCTCGCTCATCCAGACCATCGGCCGCGCCGCTCGCAACGTGGACGGCCGCGTGATCCTCTACGCCGACAGCGTCACCGGCAGCATGGAGCGCGCCATCGCCGAAACGAACCGGCGCCGCGAGAAGCAGGTGGCGTATAACGAGGCGCATGGCATCACGCCGCAATCGGTGAAGAAGAACATCGGCGACATTCTCGCGAGCGTTTACGAGCGCGATCATGTGACCGTGGATGCAGGCTTCGCGGAGGGCGGGCAGACGCCGCTCGTGGGGCATAACCTGCAAGCCGTCATCGCGGGCCTTGAGAAGCGCATGCGCGAGGCGGCGGCGAACCTCGATTTCGAGGATGCGGCGCGGCTGCGTGACGAGGTCAAGCGCCTCCGCGAGGTCGAGATGGCCGTCATGGACGATCCGCTTGCCCGGCAATCGGATGTGGAGGATCGCGCAGGCCGCTATGAAGGCGGCAATCGGACCTCTTATGTGCCGCAGCTCGGCGTGGATGTGACCGAGACAAGCGGCGGCGGCGTTGGCGCGAAGCGCCGCAAGTCCGATCCGCGCGCGAAGGCCAAAACCCAGGCGGCGCTCGACAAAAGCCCGCTGTTCAACACCGGCGAAAACTCCAGCAATCCCGAGGAGTGGGAGATCGCGGCCGAGAACAACGCGGATGTTTCCGGCTCGCGGATCGCGCCTCCGGCCCAGACCAGCCGGGAACGCAAGGTTGGCGAATGGAGCGTCCCGGTCCGCGCCCCGGCGCTATCGCGTCCGCATAAACCGACGCTGGACGAAATGGGGCCGCACGCCGAGCGCCCGCTACCAGGCGGCAAGCCGAAGCCGTCGCGCGCCGCGCCCGACCTCAGGACCTTCAAGCCCGGCAAGACGATCGTCGTCAGCGAGGATGGCGAACCCGAGCGCCGCGGCAAGCGCCGCCGCCCCGTCAAGACCGGCCGCCCCGGAACCTGAATTCGAACCATTCAATTGGCGTTAGGTGTCAATTGATAATTGACACCTAACGGATTAGACCCATATTATTTAGAGATGACATGCCGATCCGTTCTATACGCCATAAAGCGCTGTCACGGCTGTTTGATCACGACGAAAAACGAGGTTTGCCAGCCGATCAGGTTTCCAAGCTTCGAAGGATATTGACCGCACTCGATGCCGCTTCCGAAGTTGAGGAAATGAAAGCCTTTCCGGGTTGGCGGCTGCATGCGCTGAAAGGCGATCTCGAAGGTTTTTGGAGCATCGCGATCTCCGGCAATTGGCGCTTAATCTTCCGCTTTGAGGAAGGTGACGCCTTCGACGTCGATTTGATCGACTATCATTGAGGGCATAAGGATGACGATGAAGAACCCCTGCCACCCCGGCGAGATCATCCGCGAGGATGTGCTTGCGCCGCTTGGCCTGAACGTCACTCAGGCCGCGAAAGCGCTCGGCGTCACGCGGCAGGCTTTGTCCAACATGCTAAACGGCCGCACCTCGCTAACAGCGGAAATGGCTCTGCGCGTGGAGAAGGCCTTCGGCCCGAAGATGGAGCACCTGATGCGAATGCAACTGAATTACGATCTCGCGCAAGCCCGCGCCACAGCTGATAGTCTGCATGTGGAGGCATACCGTCACCCGGCTTAGGCTTATATAAATTTCCTTCTGCGAAATGCACTGACGTCTTCGCTACTCAACAAACCACTCCCCATTGTTCCTCTTCGTATTAAATCGATTGTGCCAATACGCCTCGATGTGTGCGTCTAATCTCGTTAAGAATGCTCTTTTTATCCATGTCGACTGATTAT
>CAVVJJ010000001.1:0-41683 GCA_963748525.1 uncultured Alphaproteobacteria bacterium | reverse complement strand
TGCCGCGAAAGGCGGCTCAGGGTCCAGGCCGTGCAAAAACGTCGGAGCAGAAAAAGGCTTTAGAATTCTATTCCCCGCGGCTGGGGCTCGTGGTCTCCGCCCGCGGTGGGAACTTTTAGTTATATTTGATCTAGAGGGCAACCTCGATCTCGATGGGCTGCTCCCGCGCCGCCAATCGGAGCGGGAAGTCATTGGCGGCCCCGTCCAATCTCACCGCGATATGTAGGCGCGAACGCCCGACGCATGGACATGCAAAAAATTTGCGCAGGTCGCATTTCGTCGCACCCGGCATGTTCGCGGTTCAGATAGAAATGCCGCATCAATGCGCTCTTGATGTTCAAAAGCCTTGAGTGTAATAGTCCGCGCGATGGTGCTTTGGGGCCTTGCGGCTTCGAAGATAAAAGGGAACACGGTCAAAGTCCGTGGCTGCCCCCGCAACTGTAAGCGGAGAGTTTGCTTCGTCAGCGCCACTGATCCTCGGATTGGGAAGGCAGAAGCAGGCTAAGACCCGCAAGCCAGGAAACCTGCCATCGCTTGCTTAACCTTCAGCCCGCCGGGTGAGGCGGTGCAGGAGACCATTCATGAGACCATACTGCATCGACCGGTTGCCGGGGCTGCGCTGGATTGAGAACCGGCTGCGGCGGCTTTCCCTGAATGCCTTCACGTTTATACCAGTCGCCGAGGCTGCCGCCACTACGCGCGCTTGCGGCAGCAACGCGCAGCAATTCAATGAACAACCACAGTGCTCCAAATGAAGCATCTTGAACCTGCGGGGCTCGTCTCGCCTGTCACCCGCGCATTGGAGCCGCGCCTGCTGGCGGCAATCGATGCAAAAGCGAAACCGATAGGATCGCTCGGACGCATCGAGACGATTGCAATCCACATCGGGCTTGTCACGGAATCGCTGCAGCCCAGCCTTGGCAAGGCCGCGCTCGCTGTTTTTGCGGGCGACCACGGGATCGTGTCGGAGGGCGTAACGGCTTACCCCTCCGAAGTCTCAGCTCTGATCGCCCAAATGGTGCTCGACGGCAAGGCGGGCGCGAACATTGCGGCGCGGGCCGCAAATGCGGAGGTTTTCCTCGTGAACGCGGGATTGTTCGGGTCGCTCTCGCCCAACTCCGCGCTCATCGAGAAATGCGTCCGGAGGGGCGCGCGCAACTTCCTGGTCGAACCGGCTATGACTGAACAGGAGGCGCAGGAGGCGTTTCAGGCCGGGCAGACTATCGCGATTGATCTGAAAAGCCGCGGCTTCGGCATCCTGGCGATCGGCGAGATCGGCATTGGAAATACGAGTGCGGCGTCCCTCGTTGCGCATTGCGTCAGTGGCCTGCCGCTCACAACCCTTGTCGGGCCTGGCGCCGGGAAGCCGCCGCGCGGTCTCGAACACAAGCGCGATGTGCTTGCCCGTTCCTATGCCCGCGCTCCGGTACGGACCGGACTCGACGCCATGCGCGAGTTCGGCGGCTTTGAAATGCTTATGATGATGGGCGCGATGTTCGGCGGCGCAAAAGCCCGGCAAATTGTGATCGTCGATGGCTTCATCGCCACCGCAGCGGCATGCGCTGCCGTCGCAGTCGACCCGAACATCCGAGATTATCTCCTATTCGGCCACCTTTCGCCAGAACCCGGCCATCGCGCGCTTCTTGAATGGCTCAATGCCCGGCCGTTGCTGGACCTGGAAATGCGCCTTGGCGAAGGCACGGGGGCGGCGCTTGCCATTCCGCTCGTGCGCATGGCGGAACATTTGCTGACCGCGATGGCCGATTTGCCCGGAGCTCACCCACTCTGATTCAGGCCCTTCGCGCTGAGTTCTGCTGTTTCCTCGGAGCCGTGCAATTCCTGACGCGGCTGCCGACCCCTCATCTGCAGTCCTTCACCGCAGAATGGCTTGATCGGAGCGTGAAGTACTTCCCACTGGCCGGCATTCTCATCGGATCGATTTCCGCGGCGGTCTTCGTCGCGGCCTCGGCGCTCTGGACGGGCGCGTTGCCGGCGCTGCTCGCGATCGCTGCCGGGGTCGCGGTCACAGGCGCTTTTCATGAGGACGGGTTTGCGGACTTTTTCGACGCAATGGGCGGAGCGACGCGACAAGCCAGGCTCGAGATCATGAAGGACAGCCGCCTTGGAACCTTTGGCGTGCTTGCCCTCGGCTTTTCTAATGCCGCCAAGGTCGCTGCAGTGGCATCTCTTTCCTCACCTGTGGCGGTCGCCGCTCTCATCGCCGCTCACTCTGGCGGCCGTCTCGCTGCTGTCGCAATCATGCCGGCGATGCCATACGCGGGCGATCCCGCAACCGCTAAAGCGAAGCCGCTCGCGGCGAATATCACAGCCGTCGACCTCGCTGTCGCCGCCGTCTTCGGTCTGACTCCACTCCTGCTGCTGCCGCTCGCGAGCGGATTAACGGCCGCAATTGCCGGAGGCGCGGCCGCCATATTCATCGCATGGCGCGCCAAGCGGCTGCTCGGCGGCTTCACGGGCGATGTTCTGGGGGCGGTCGAGCAAAGCTATGAAATTACGTTTCTCCTGGCGGTGGCTGCATGCGTCTGATCCTGGTGCGCCATCCGCTCCCCGTGTGCGAGGCAGGCGCCTGTTACGGCCGCCTCGATCTTGCATGCGACGCCGAGGCGCTGAATGAAGCCGCGGACAAACTCAGCGGCTTGGCGCGGGGCGCGCGCGTTTTTACGAGCCCCGCCAGGCGCGCGCTCGCCCTTGCAACGAGACTTAGCGCTGCCCCCGTGGTGGACTCTCGCCTCCAGGAACTGGACTTCGGCGATTGGGAAGGACGAAAGTGGGATGAGATCGGCCGCGAAGCGATAAAGACTTGGGAGGATGGGTTTCCGGACTCAGCGCCTCCGAAGGGCGAGGCCTTGTCGGCAATGGCGGCGCGGTGCGCCGATTGGGTTGCAAGTCTTGAGCCGGAGGGGCGGCCCGTCCTCGCCGTCACGCATGCCGGTCCAATACGCTTGATCCGCGCTATCCTGAGGGCGGAGCCGCTTCTAACCTACTTCAGTGCGCCAGTGCCCTATGGGGAGGCGATTACACTCGAGATCGCCGCCAGCCGTGCAGAGCCCGAACTTTTGAAACCAACGCTTGGAGACGTTCATGACTCAATCCATTCAACAAAAACCCGAGTTTTCGATAGCTGAGCGCGAGGCGGTCTATCGCTGCATCGAGACGAGACGCGATGTGCGCGGGCAATTTTTGCCCGCCCCAGTTTCGGATGAGGTTCTGGCTCGTCTCCTCAACGCTGCGCATCACGCGCCATCGGTTGGGTTCATGCAGCCCTGGGACTTCATTGTCGTTCGCGAGCAGGCGGCGAAACAACGCATTCATCGCGCTTTCGCCGAAGCTCACAAGGAAGCGGCGGAAATGTTTGGTGACGGCCGGTCTGATACTTACCGCAGCCTTAAGCTGGAAGGCATCCTTGAGGCGCCCGTCGGTTTGTGCGTGACATGCGACAGGGGACGCACGGGACCAGTTGTTATCGGGCGCACCCACCAACCGGAGATGGACCTCTATAGCGCTGTTTGCGCCATCCAGAACCTTTGGCTCGCCGCACGCGCGGAGAATCTTGGCGTCGGTTGGGTCAGCATCATTCGCTATGACGATCTGCGGAAGGCCCTCGATATTCCCAGCCACATTCAGCCTGTTGCCTATCTATGCATCGGTCGAGTTTCGCATTTCTTCGAAAAGCCGGAGCTTGAATCCGCAGGCTGGCTGCCGAGACTTCCGTTGCGCGACGTGGTTTGGTTCGAGGGCTGGCAAAAGCGCAAGGGCGATGAAACTCTGCTGTCCGAGCTTTAGACAGCGTCGCCGCGCGAAGCGCCATCCAGGACCCGAGACAGCACAGGCAGCCGCTGCGATTTGTTTGGCGTCGCGCACGCGCCGGCCTTGCGCCGCAACTCGTCAGCCGGAAACTCCGCCTGCTTATTCTTGGTGCGTCTGATCTTTTGCATCAAAGGCGTAATGCCTGTTGCAGAACTCGCAGGTGACCGTGATGACGTCGTTTTCTGCCATGCCGTCCAGTTCTTCGGCGGAAAACTGGTCCAGGATGCTTTCCACACGCTCGCGCGAGCAATTGCATTCGGAGTCGAGCGCCGTCGGATCGAAGGCGCGCACCTCCTCCTCATGGAACAGCCGGTAAAGCAGGCGCTCCGGGGCGAGCGTCGGGTCGAGAAGCTCGTGATCCTCCACCGTGGCCGCTAGTGCGAGCGCCCGCCGCCAGCCGTCGTCGCCATGCCCATCCAGCTGCGAGAGGTCGTCGCTGGCCTGCCGGCCGCCTTCCCGCGTCAGCTTCTGCACCATCAGCCCGCCCGCGCGCCAAGCCCATTGCCCAGGCGCGCCGCCGCCGCCAGCCGTATAATGGCGCGCCACCGCGATGCGGATGAAGGTCGGGATCTGTTCCGACCTGTCGAAATACTCGTGCGCCGCGTCAACGAGCGTGTTTCCGGCGAGCGCGACGATGCCTTGATAGCGCTCCATGCCGGCGCCGGGATCGATGGTCATGGCGAGGTGGCCGTCGCCAAGCAGCGGCTTGCCCTCGCCGCCGCCGTTCACCGCACGCACGACTTCGTCGCGGTTGTAGCTTGCGTAGCCGCGCACATGGCCGGGCGAATTGTAATGCACGACAAGAAAGCTGACTGGCCCGTTGGACTGCGTCTGCAGGATGAACTTGCCCTCGAATTTGAGGGCGGCGCCGAGCATGGCTGTGAGCGTGACCGCCTCGCCCAGCAAAAGCAACACCCGCTCGGGATAGGCGTGCCGGCCGAGGATCTCGTCCACGACAGGGCCGAGGCGGATGAGGCGCCCGCGCGCGCCGGACGCTTCTAGCTGGAAAGGGAGGACGTAATCGCTGTGCTTACCCGCGCCGGTCTCGCCGGCGAACCTTGCCTGATCTCCACCCATCAAACCTTCTCAAGGCACATTGTTTTCGTCATCTTCGCGTTTAAGCCATTGTTTTATTGCGGCTTTTTTACTAACGCAAGTTTCAGGTATGGGCGCGCCAATTTTGCGTCAGGCCAGCTTGCTCTTGACCATTGCCGCCGTCGCCAAAAGCATCCTCGGCGACCGCTTCCAAGTTCTCCGAATGTAAGTACTTCATGAGCGAAGCTGCGTTCTCCCAACCGCCGAGGTCCATCGTCGTCTTAATGTCCTTTCCCTTTCGAACCATCATCTCTGTCGCGAAGCTGTGTCGTCCCGCTTCGTGTCGGCGCGCTTATTCAATATTAGCACGCTTGATGGCGTTCTCCCATGCCTCTTGCGGCGCAACCGGCGTCATGTAACCGAACACGCGCCATGAAGCATCCCTTGACCTGCTTCGGCGGAAGCGTGCGCAAAGCGTCGGCGAGTTTCCGCGTCGATGGTTTTCCGTCCGGCTTGAGTCGCTGTGCCAGATCACGGATTTTCGCCAGACTTGATGGCCGACAAGAGGCGCGGCCCAAGAGCCTTTGCTTGATTCCAGTTGCTGTAACGGCCCAAACACCGAAGGAACAGATCGGCCGCAAGAGGAAACTATTCAATCTCAGAGGTTGCGGCGCCGCACGCTTTATATTTCGGCAGGAGACGCTTCGGCAGCTTCAGCGCATCCCGACGGAACGGATCGCCAAGTTCGCGCGTGAGCATCACTTCGAGGATGGTCGTCTTGCCTTCGCCTTGCGCGTTGCAGGCTTGGCGTAAGGCCGGCCCGACATCCGAGAGCGCGTCGACCACGACGCCTTCCGCGCCCATCGCCTTCGCCACGGCTGCGAAGCTCGGGTTTTGAAGGTCCGTGGCGACGAAGCGGCGGTCGTAGAAATCGACCTGGTTCTTCTTCTCGGCGCCCCATTGCGCGTTATGGAAGACCACCGCTGTGACCGGAATCTTCTCGCGGATGCAAGTCAGGATTTCGCCGAAGCTCATGGTCCAGGCGCCGTCGCCCACATAGGCGATCGCGGGCCTGTCGGGGGCGGTCGCCTTCGCGCCGATAATGGCCGGAAAGGCGTAACCGCAATTGCCGAAACTCATGGCGGCAAACATGCTGCGCGGCTGCTCGAAGCGCAGGTAGGAGTTCGAAACCGAGCAGACATTGCCGATATCGGTCGAGACCATCGCCTTTTCCGGCATCGCCTTCTCAAGCTCGCGCAAGACCCGCCGGGGATGAAGCAGCTTTAAGTCCTTGATCGTGTCCAGGCTGTAGGCATCGCGCTCATGCGCCCATTCGTCGAGCTCCAGCTCCCAGGAGGCCTTCTCGGCGGCAATGGCGTCGAGGCGCGCCTGCCGGCTCCTCGCGCCCGCGAGCGGCCGGTTGCGAAGGCGCTTCACGAGTTCGCCCGCCGCAGCCTTCGCGTCGCCGCAAATGCCGACGGAGATCTTCTTCACAAGGCCCAGCATTTTCGGATCGGCGTCGACCTGGATGATCTTCGCGCCCTTCGGCCAGTAGTCGAGGCCATGCTGCGGCAGCGTGCCGAATGGCCCAAGCCGCGTGCCGAGCGCCAGCACCACATCGGCGCGCGCGATGAGTTTCATGCCTGCCTTAGACCCCTGATAGCCGAGCGGCCCTGCCGAAAGCGGATGGCTCGCAGGAAAGGAGTCGTTGTGCAAGTAGCTCGTGACAACGGGCGCGCCGAGAAGTTCGGCCAGTTCCACACAGGCGTCGACGCCGTTTGAATTGATGACGCCGCCGCCCGACACGATCGCCGGAAACTGCGCATCCCTTAGGAACTCCGCCGCCTTGTCGAGGCTCTCAACGCCGCCCGGCCCGCGCTCGATGCGGATCGGCTCCGGAATATCGTAATCGGCCTCGCCATAGAAGTAGTCGCGCGGGATATTGAGCTGCGCCGGCCCCATCTCCAACATCGCCCGGTCGAAGCAGCGCCCTGCAAGCTCAGCCATGCGCGCGGGATTGTTCACATGCGCCTGGAACTTGGTGATCTTGGAGAAGATTGGCAGCTGATCGGTTTCCTGGAAGCCGCCAAGCCCGGTGGTGACGCTGCCTGACTCGGGCGTGATCACAACAACAGGCGAATGCGCCCAATAGGCCGCCGCCACCGCCGTCACGAAATTGGTGACGCCCGGGCCGTTCTGCGCGATGCAAACGCCGTGGCGGCCGCTCACGCGCGCATAGCCGTCCGCCATGTGCCCCGCGCCCTGCTCGTGCACCACGGGAATGTAACGAAGGCCCGCCGCAGGGAAGAGGTCGAGTGCATCCATGAAGGCGGAGCCGACGATGCCGAACACATCGGTGACGCCATTCGCTACCATGGTCTCGACCAAAGCTTCGCTCGGGGTCATTCTGGTCATGATGCTTTCCTTCTCGCTTTGCCGGCCACTTCGCCAACTCGTCATCCGGAATGAGCTTGCGGGCTTGCCTGAACCGCGGCTGCAATGTCTGACGGTATATCGACGAAGGCGACGCCCCCGCCTCCTGCACAGCCCCGTTTTGAGGCGGTGCGCCGCGATTGCCGGTCGCGATGGCGCCAGCGCGCCCCATCGTTCGCCCTTCCGGCGCCGATCGGCCAGCGTGAAAGCGACGACCGGTTTTTGCATGCCCTTGGCGCATAAGGTCAAGCATATTTCCATCTGTGCTCTTGACCGCGCCGGGCACATACGAGCCCGTCGGGCGACCACATTGCCGGAATAAGCAGCTAGCTAGATTTTTTATCCGGACACTGCAAATATGCAGTAATATATTGGCCGAGTTCGCGTCAACTATAGAAAATAGCACTTAATGTATACTGAGGCGCTGCTGTCTTTACTTGACAATATTAATAAATGCGGTCAACTTCCCCCCGCGTTTCGACGAGTTGGACTGACTCGAATGGCTCCTCGACTGGCGCATCACGGTAATCCAGGGGGAGGCCCAATTGGGATCCAGCAGATCCGCGCCGTTGAAATCATTTCGGAAAAGGCGGCTGGCCGCTATTTTCGGGGCGCTTTTCCTTTCAACCTGCGCCTGCCTGGCCGAAGACAAGGCAGATAACATCTGGTTCGGCGGACCGATCCTGACGATGAACGATAGCGCCATGCGCGCGGAAGCCGTGGCGGAAAGAGGCGGAAGGATCATCGCCGTCGGCTCGAAAGCCGATATAATGGCGTTGAAGGGCGACAACACCAGGATAATCGATCTTGGCGGTCGTACACTGCTGCCCGGCTTTTTCGATGCTCACGGGCACGTCTTCGCGGGAGGCTTGCAGTCGGTTTCCGCTAATCTGATGGCCCCTCCTGATGGCCAGGTGACCGACATCGCAAGCCTTCTGCAAACTCTTCGCGATTGGGTAGCCGCTAACGGCGAGACCATTAAGAAAACCAACGTGATTTTCGGATTTGGATACGACAATGCGATTCTTGCCGAACACCGGCACCCAACTCGCGACGATCTCGACAAAATCTCGACGGATATACCCATCTATATCGTGCATCAGTCGGGGCATCTCGGGGCCGCGAATTCCAAGGCGCTGGAGATCGCCGGGATTACGGCTCAGACGAAAGACCCTGAAGGGGGCGTGATCCGGCGCCGCAAAGGCAGCCAGGAGCCAGACGGCGTGCTTGAGGAAGCCGCCCATACGCCAGTTGTTGCGAAGGTGCTAAGCCGGATAGGAGTCGATGGCGCCAAGGCGCTCGCTCGCGCGGGAGCAAACCTTTGGGCGCGCTATGGATATACAACTGCGCAGGAGGGGCGCTCGAATCCGGCGACAGTTCGGATCATGCGGCAACTCGCGGAGGAGGGCGGCTTTAAAATCGATGTCGTCATATATCCGGATGTTCTCGGAGACCGCGATTTCATCAAGGCCAATGCGAGCAAAGCTTACCAAAACCGTCTCCGCGTCGGTGGCGCCAAACTCATCATCGATGGTTCGCCGCAGGGCTTCACGGCTTGGCGGGACCGGCCCTACTATAAACCGGTTGGCGATTACCCGCCGGGCTACGCCGGCTATCCCGTAGCAAAGCCAGCACAAGTCAACGAAGCGGTTGACTGGGCCTTCGCCAATAACGTTCAGATCATCACCCACGCGAATGGCGAGAGGGCTTCCGACGCCCTTATCGCCGCGATCGACGACGCAACTAGAAAATATGGTGCGGAAGACCGGCGTCCAGTTCTGATCCACGGTCAGCTCCTGCGCGAGGATCAGGTCGACGCCTATCATCGGCTAAACGTGTTCCTCTCGCTTTTTCCGCTGCATACTTTTTATTGGGGCGACTGGCATCGCGATCACACAGTCGGGCCGGAGCTTGTGAACAACATCTCGCCGACGGGCTGGGCAAGGGCGCGCGGCATGCCGTTTTCATCGCATCACGACGCGCCCGTCACCTTTCCGAATTCGATGCGTGTGCTGGATGCAACCGTCACGCGGCGCTCGCGCTCCGGCGCGATTATCGGCCCCGATCAGCGTGTAGATGTGATCACCGCGCTCAAGGCGATGACGATCTGGCCCGCCTATCAGCATTTCGAAGAGGCCTCCAAGGGCTCCATTGAGCCCGGCAAGCTCGCCGATTTCGTGATCCTATCGAAGGACCCGACGGCGGTGGTCCCGGAAACGCTCTCCGACATCAAGGTCACTGAAACCATCAAAGAAGGAAAGACTATCTTTGCGGCGACTGATGAGGAACAGCATCGAGGCGACTTGATGCTCAAGCCTGACAGGAATGGCGATTACGCGTTTTCGAATTTTCTCCGCACCCTTACAGTCGACCGCGAGTTCAATGCCCTGCCTGCTCTGCAGCGGACGCCTTTGGCTCGGGCGATGATCGCAGCCGCGCCGCATGACGCCTTCTGCTTTGCGCCTGTCTTGAATGACCTGACGATGGCCGCAACACAGCGCTAGAGACCCGGCGCGCAAGTCCGAGGCGGCAAGGCGCCGTTGCGGAGCTTGGCGCCGGGACTGCCGGAGGGGGAGCAACGAAATATGATCCGATCAATTTCGGCGGCCGGACTGCTTGTCGGACTCGGCATCGCCCTGGCTCAGGCGCAGACAAAGGAAGTCACGTTCGCCCATCAGGACATGGTCGTGCCGTTCCGCGTCGCGCAGTCCGCAGGCGCGATCGAGAAGGCGACCGGTTACAAGGTCTCCTGGAAGATGTTCGGCGGCGGCGGCGACGTCATCAAGGCAATGGCGTCGGGCGACGTCCCGATCGGCGAAGTCGGCTCATCCGCGGCGGCGGCTGCGATTGCTCAGGGCCTCGACGTTGAAGTCGTTTGGATCCTCGACGACATCAACAATGCCGAACAGGTCGTAGTATCCGACAAATCGGGAATCAAGAATATCGCGGGGCTCAAGGGCAAGAAGATCGCGACGCCATTCGCGTCGACTTCGCATTACCAACTGAGTTTCGCGCTCGATAAAGCCGGGCTAGGGGCCAGAGACCTGCAGCTCTTGAACCTGCGCCCGCCGGAAATCCTCGCCGCCTGGGAGCGCGGCGACATAGACGGCGCCTTTGTTTGGGACCCGGTGCTGGCCAGGATCAAAGCCTCGGGCGGCAAAGTCATCCTGTCGTCCGCCGACATAGCCAAGCAGGGCGCTCAAACCTTCGACGTCATCATTGTCAATCGGGCTTGGGCGAAAGGGAACAGAGATTTCGTAATTGCCCTCGCCCGGGAGATCGATAAAGCGAACGCCGCCTATCGCGCCGGCAAGGCGAAATACACCGTCGATTCGGATGAGGTGAACGCGATCGCTAAAGTGGTCGGCGCGGCGCCCGGCGCGGTCCCGGAGGCTCTGGCCGAATACGCTTATCCGACCGCCGCCGAACAGGCCACCGCCGAATGGCTCGGCCAGGGCAAGGATGGCGGCGTCGCCAAAGCCTTGGCCAACACCGCAAAGTTTCTCAAGGCTCAGGGCCGCATCGCAGACGTGCCCGACGACTTCGGCGAGTTCGTCGATCCGGAGTTTGCGGAGGCGGCGGCGAAGTGATGCACGGCTGGTCCCGCAGCGCCGCCCCCGGTTCGGCGCCCCTCCCGCCAAGCCACGCAGCAAGGGCTGCGAGCCTGGAGGCGAAGAACCTTACTGTGCGCTATAATTCGGAGGACGGCGGCCTCGTTGCGCTTTCCAATGTCAACCTTGACATGCGCAGCGGCGACTTTGTCGCCGCCATCGGCGCCTCGGGTTGCGGCAAGACCACTTTGCTTTCGGTGCTTGCCGGATTTCTGCCGCCCACGGATGGCGAGGTGCTGCTCGACGGCGCGCCAATACGGGGACCGGGCGCCGACCGCGGCGTGGTGTTCCAGCACCATGCGCTGATGCCTTGGCTTAGCGTGATGGACAATGTCGCCTTCGGCCTCAAAATGCGCGGCATGGCCAAGGGCGAGCGCAATGCGGTCGCTCGCGAGAAGCTGGCCCTGGTCGGTCTGGATGGCTTCGGCGCCCGGATGATCTACGAACTCTCTGGGGGGATGCAGCAGCGCGTTGGCATCGCTCGCGCGCTCGCTTCCAACCCGTCGGCGCTGCTCATGGACGAACCGCTCGGCGCGCTCGACGCCCTGACGCGGGAGCAAACGCAGGAGCAGATTCTCGATGTCTGGCAGCGCACGTCGAAGATGGTGTTCTTCATCACCCATTCCGTCGAGGAAGCGCTGTTTCTCGCCACCCGCCTCGTCGTGATGACGCCCAGGCCGGGCCGAATCGCGAAGACCTACGACCTGGATTTCTCGCGCCGCTATATAGAATGCCGGGATGCTCGCAAGGTCAAATCCGACCCGGAGTTCATCCGGCTTCGGGAAGCCGTGCTGGCTGATGTGCTGCGCCCGCGCGCATGCTCGCCTTACGAGGAGGGAGAGGGGTCTTGACAGAGGCGGCCGTTCGCAAGGCCTTCCAGAGCCGCAGACCGAAATCCAGCCGCCACCGCGTTCTGGGAGAGGGTTCGAGCCTCTCGATCAGCATCGCCTCCTGTGCTTTCATTTTCGTCGCCTGGTGGCTCGCAACACATTTGGGCATTATCAAGCCGCTGTTCCTACCCAAACCGGAGGCAATCTGGAGCGCGTTCGTGCAGTCGCTCAATGGCGACGCCGACGGCCAGGGCCTTTGGGTTCACTTCGCTGCGAGCATGACCCGCATTCTCACCGCGTTCTTTCTCGCGGTCGCGCTTGGCGTGCCGGCGGGCCTCGCGATGGGAGTCTCGCGCATCGCCCGGGGCATCTTCGACCCGCCGATCGAATTCTATCGGCCGCTGCCGCCGCTCGCCTATCTACCGCTTATCGTCATCTGGTTCGGCATCGGCGAAGTCTCGAAGATCATCTTGCTCTTTCTCGCCATCTTCGCTCCCGTCGCGCTCTCGGCTCGCGCCGGCGTCAAGTCGGTAAGCCAGGAGCAGATTCGGGCCGCGCGTTCCATGGGCGCGTCCCCGAGACAGGTGATCTTTCATGTGATCGCGCCCGCCGCGCTGCCGGAAATCCTAGTCGGGCTGCGCATCGGCATGGGCGTCGGCTGGACGACGCTCGTCGCGGCCGAGATGGTCGCCGCGGACGCTGGCCTGGGTAAGATGGTGTTCAACGCCGCCAACTTCCTGCGCACCGACCTAGTGGTCCTCGGCACCGTCATCATCGGACTTGTCGCCTATGCCTTCGAGATGCTGATGCGCCAGATCGAACGCCGCGCCGCGCCTTGGAAGGGGAAGGTCTAATACCAACCGCTGGATTTGTTGACTCATGCCAGTCGCCGGAGCCCTCGGCGCATACGGACGCCGGCGTGCGAGCGTACACCATCGCTTAACGCTATTGGGTTCGTTTCGCAAAAATGTGTAATTTTTGCGGTATTATGATACCTCATCAGCCGCCTTGCGAGGGCGCGACTTATGACGGTTCGTATAACCGAAGTTT
Source organism: uncultured Alphaproteobacteria bacterium (assembly GCA_963748525.1). Classification (GTDB taxonomy): domain Bacteria; phylum Pseudomonadota; class Alphaproteobacteria; order Rhizobiales; family Rhodomicrobiaceae; genus Rhodomicrobium. Next base: position 28,896 of record CAVVJJ010000001.1, on the reverse strand, counting down.
GGAGTCGAGCCCGCAAAACTTGGCGGTACGACGACATCAGTCGAGACTGCGGGAAATTCTCTCGACATCCCGCTTTTGGGCAGCGCCTTGGATGTGTCGAATTAGAAAAAGCGGCCTCCATCAACTACCAGTTGTCGCCGAAGCCAGTTGCCATCAAAACGCAGCCGGACCCCTTGGCCGTTGGGGTTGTAGCGCTTGGTTGCGCACAGAGCGCGCCAACAACTGAAAATAAGTCCAGGTGAGGCGATTTTACAACTGCAATCGAGATTCCCGCTTGAGCGGAGCAAAAAGTCTACACCCTACAAGATTATAGGGTATTAATAGAATTAACACTCGGAGATTGGCTGCCTTCGGGAGTTACCGCAATAAAAAAAAGAGATAGGGAGAGAGCTCCTCAATTCATTGAGGCGGCGGGCAATGTTTTGCGCCGATGTGTCGGAACAAAACTATTATCATAAGCTTGCGTAATTGAGCTTTGGGGCAGTTGTTGGGGGAGTAAAATGGGAAAAAAGTATTCGCCGCGTTCAAAACCGGAGAAAAGTCAGACTGGCGTTAGTTTTACACAGTATGGCGCTCTTGTCGGGGGGGTATTGACGCTTGGCGTCGCTATTTCCGGCTCGCCAGTGATGGCTCAGGAAGCCCAAAGTAACCAGGCGTCGGAGGCAGCCAAGAAAGCGGACCCGACAAAGAAAGCGGACCAATCGAAGAAGGCGGAGCCGGCAAAGAAAGACAAGGCGGCCGCGGCAACCAACAAGTCGCCCTCAACTGGCGACGCCGCAAACAAGAAGGCGCCAGCGGGTGCGACGGCCGGCAAGACGGCTCCCGCCAATACAGCGACAAATCAAACGAAGACCCCGGCTACTGCGCAACCCAGCACCGCGGGAGGGACCGTGACCCCGACGAGCGGCGCGGTCGCAGTCGTAGCGGCGCCTGGAGAGGCGAGCGCAACCATTCAAGACGTTGTGGTTACCGCCCGCCTGCGCGAAGAGAAAGTTGAAGATGTGCCGATCCCGGTTACAGCGGTCACCGGCGACGATCTGGATAAAGAGCATCAGGAGACGGTGCGGGATTTCGCTCAGACGTCGCCGGCCCTCACGGTCAATGCTCCAAACGCGCGGCAGACAAGCATCGCCATTCGCGGCGTCGGCAAGAGTATCGCAAACGAAGCCCTGGAGCCGAGCGTCGGCGTCATCGTCGACGGCGTCTTTCTCGCATTGCCAGGCCAGACTTGGGGCGACTTCGCCGACCTCGAGCGCATCGAAGTGATCCGCGGTCCGCAGGGTACGCTGCTCGGAAAGAACACCACGCTCGGCGTTCTGAACATTACATCAAAAGCCCCAAGCTTCACTCCGGAGCAGGAGATCGAAATCACAGTCGGCAATCGCGATCTTCTCATTGCGAAAGCGACCTCCACGGGGGCGCTGATCGACGGCATCCTGGCCTACCGGGCTTCCGTGTATTACGACTTTCAAGACCCCTTGCTAAAAAATCTGGACCCTGGAGCTGGGGACGTCAACGGCGCTGCCGACAGATGGGGCGGCCGCTTCCAGTTTCTGTACACGCCGAACTCGGATTTCACAAATCGAACCATTATCGAACACAGTGAATCCCACGAACGTAACGCTGCTTTTGTAGCGGTAGAGGACCCTCAAGACTACACGGATAATGGCGCACCCCGCGCTAATCATACCAATGCTAACCCCGAGCTTTGGACCGATGACTATACTTCCCGGCTTGCCCGCTTCGGATACACGCCGACCTTCAATCCATTCAGCACTGTGGACCTCAACCAGCAAAGGGGTACGTATGTCGAGCAGAGCGGCATCTCGACACAGAGCGATTTGAAGCTTGATGGCGGTTACGTTTTAACCTCAATCAGCGCTTTGAAGAATTATCATTTCGATGCGCTCAATGATGGGGATTTCACGGGCCTTCCAATCGCAGTAAGCGGCTATCTGACGGATGCATGGGCCGGATCGGAAGAACTTCGCCTCGCTTCTCCAAGGAACCAGGACATTCTTGGCCAGAAGTTCGACTGGCAAACCGGTTTATATGGGCTCCGCAGCGAGACAAGTTCGGACAATCGAACCATCTTCGGCGCGGATGCCGGCGAGTTTTATGCTCCTGCCTCGGTATTCTACAACCCCGCTTTTAACACGACGGTAGGCAAAGAGGCCATCGCCGCCTATCTGAATGATGTCTTCGTGCACCAAATCGAGCATCCAGAAACAATAAGCCTGGCCGCCTATGGCCAAACCACATGGCACGTGACGGATCAGGCCGATTTGACATTGGGAATTCGTAATACCTACGAAGATAAATCGAACTGGACGGAGAAATACGACACAGGTGGGGAGAGCCTCGCAGCATTCGGCGCCCTAGCTCCGACCCTGACGGCTTTGAGGAACGCGTATTCTTCGCTATTCACTTTGAACGGTGTGCCGGTTACATCGGGCGGTAAGGTCATAACCGGGCCATTTCCGGGGTCGGACATCTACGCCGACTCCGTGTCATACCTCATCAATCCAAGCTACAAGATCACGAATGACATTCTCGCCTATGCCTCATTCGGCCACGGCGAAAAGTCCGGCGCGGTCCAGTTCAACCAACTCGACGGCGAGCCTGAGAACGTCAGACCCGAGCGAACGGATGATTATGAACTCGGCGTCAAGGCAAGGCTGTTCGACAACGCTCTGACAATCAATCCGAACCTATACTGGACCGAAATCGCCGACTATCAGACAACGCTCGCTGAATACAGCCCGGCTACAGGGGGATATATTACGTATCTCGGCAATGTGCCGGGAGTCAGGATCAGGGGCGCCGAGCTGGAGGGAAACTACAAGACCCTTGTTGAAGGTCTCAAGTTGACCTTCAGCGGCTCGTACAATGACGGCGTTTTTACCAACTATAAAAATGGCCTTTGCCCGGGCGATTTGTCATATGCAACCACACAGACTTGCGACTACACAGGGAAAGCTTTCACTGGAACGTCGCGCTGGGTCGGAAATATAGGCTTCGATTATTCGCACCCGGTCTTCGACACTTATGTCGCGTACGCTTTCGTCAGCGAAACATACAGGACAGGCACGAACTACTCTTATTCCGTGGACACTTGGCAGCCCGCCTACTCGATTACGAATGCGGGCATAGGCATCCGCCCGGACAAGGGGCCGTGGGACCTGTCGCTCTGGGCCAAGAACCTGTTCGACACGCACTACTACACCGGGCTTGCTCCCGTCAGCCAGTACCAGCCGGTCCTCGGCATACCGGGCGACCCTCTCCAGGTCGGCTTGACCTTTAAGACCAAACTGTAAGCGCCATCGCATAATGCGAGCCGGCTTCAGGGCAAGATTCTGGAACCCAGAGATCGCCGGAAGCCGGCTTGCCGTTTCAGGCGGCGCTCAAGTCTGGACTTAATTGCCAAAATCTAGTAGACACTAGATTGACATGACCGGAAATACCATCGAGGCCACTCCGCCGATGCCTGAAGTTACAACGAAGTTTTTTTCTAAGCCGGCGGCACAGCTGAGTAAACCAGACCCCGATATTCAATTTATTTCAGATATTTTGCTCGGAACCGACTCAAGGCGAGATCCCCATTTGCTTATCTTGGCGGGAATCAGCTCATATTTCCTGCTGCTCGTCGTGCTTTTGACAGTAGATTTCAGCCCTCCGCCCATGACCCTCGAAGCGCCGATGGAGATGGTGTATGAGGACCCCGCCGCGCCCGAAGAACAGAAGCCGGAGCCCCCGCCGCCTCCGCCTCCGCCGGAGCCTGACCCAGTGGCTGAGGCCCAAGCCGAGAAGCCGCCAGAGCAAAAGCCCGAGCCGGTGAAGGAGGAAGAGAAGCCGAAACCACCGGACGAGACTCCGCCCGAAAAGCCGAAGCCAAAGCCGCGACCGCCCATGCCTCATACGGCAGGCGCTGTTCCCTCCGATTACGCCAACAAGGTGTTTCAGAGGATCAACCGCGTTGCGAGCGGCAGCTTCCCCCGGACGGCGCTGACAAAGCAAAGCGTGCGGATAGGCTATGTCATAGTCATCGGCGCGTCGGGCGAGCTTATCTCGAAGTCGGTCTCGTCATCGGGCGTCGCGGCTCTCGATCAGGCTGTTTCGGAGGCATTGGCGAGGTCGGCGCCTTTCCCGGCGCCGCCTAACCTTGGAGCGCGCTCGTACAGGATATCGGGCGCTATCGTTTACCGCGTCCAGTAATGAACGGACGCCAACACACCTAGTGAAGAGGAAAGAAAAAAGTGGCTGACCCCGCGGCCGGCGCACCGATCGCCATCCATATCTCGACGCCTGTGGAGCTGTTCTCTCAGGCGGACATCATCGTCAAAGCGGTGATGGTCATCCTGATCCTCGCCTCGGCCTGGAGCTGGGGCATCATCGCGGCGAAGTCCATTCGCCTCGGCTACCTCAACCGGAGGGCCGTTCGCCTTCTCAAAAGTCTGAGAAACGGCGTTCCGACGTCGGAACTTTCCCAATCCTTTCTAGAGGTCAAGGCCGACGATCCGCTTCGCATCGTTTATCAGGCCGTGGTGGATGAAAACATCCGCTCGGCCGAGTTGCGCTACAGCGCGCTTCAGCAGGAAAGCCTGCTTGAACGCATCCACCGGGTGGCGCAGCTCGCCAGCGCGAACACGCTCGACAACTTGCGGGTGGGTCTCCAAACGCTTGCGACCATCGGAGCGATCGCGCCCTTCGTCGGCCTGTTCGGCACCGTCTGGGGGATCATGAACGCCTTCCAGGGCATCGCCGCAACCAATAATACGAGCCTTTCCGTCGTCGCGCCTGGCATCGCTGAAAGCCTTGCGGCGACCGCGCTCGGTCTCGTCGCCGCCGTTCCAGCTGTCGTCTTTTACAACCGTATCAGCGGCGAGATCGGCCGGTATGGCAAGCGTTTGACGACCTTCATCGGCGTCTACGAGGTTGAGTTATCCCGCCAGCTTTCGAAAGGAGAGACCCATGGGCGTCGCGCTGCGTAAACATGACGAAGAGTTCGATGATCAGCCCATGAGCGAAATCAACGTGACGCCGCTGGTCGATGTCATGCTGGTTCTGCTGATCGTCTTCATGGTGGCGGCGCCCCTGATGGCGGCTGGCGTCCCGGTCGATTTGCCGAAGACGCAGGCGAAGCCGCTGACCGACCAGAAGCCGCCGCTTGCCGTAAGCTTGAACGCCGACAGCAAATATTTCATTGAAAACGCCGAAGTTCCCGCTGAGCTACTGCTTTCCACCTTGATCAACCACGCGGAAAACGAGCTGGACCGGCGCATTCATGTTCGCGCGGACAAAGATCTTCCCTACCGCGCCGTTCTCGAGTTGATGGGACAGATCAATGCGGCGGGCTTCACCAAGGTGGCCTTGGTCTCCGAAGCGCCGCAAGGAGCGAAACCCGCGCCGACGGAAACTCCGCAAGGTCTCGCACCGCCGCCGCCGCAGCCCACCGCGCCGCGAGCGGACGCACTGCAGGGAGCCGTCCCCGCGCCGACGCCGCCTGCGCCGGCTTCAAGCGCTCCCAATTCCGCCGTCCAAGCGGCCGCGAAGTAAGCTGGATTTCCGGGTCGCGGTCGCCGCGGCCCGTGAACGCTCCGCCTCCCTATATATCGAACATCAGGACCGGCTTGGTGGAAGGCTGGGCGCGCTGAGACATGTCCGAAACCGAGATGTTCTCCAGGATCGCTGCCGTAGCATCGTGCACTTCCTGCATGATCGAACGGATCGCACAGCTTCGCTCGTCACGACAATCGTCGCAGCGGCCATTATGATGGTCCAAGACGCAAGGCACGGGGCCGAGAGGGCCGCCGAGAGCGCGAACAATGTCCGCCACCGAGATTTTGTTTGCGGAGCGGGCGAGTTGGTAGCCGCCGCCCTTGCCCTTCTTGCTCGATAGCATCCCCTGCGTTTTCAGCTCGAGCAAAATTACATCGAGAAATTTCTTGGGAATGCTTTCCGCTTCCGCGATGTCGGCGATCAGCACCGGGCCTTTGGAGGCGTGACGGGCCATGTATATCATCGCCTTCAGTCCGTATTTGCATTTTGCGGAGAGCATCATGGTCGTTGGCCGGTGGTGGTTGCCGGGTTTTCGAAAAGTGCGGTGGAGAGTTCGCGCTCCGCGGATGATGGAATTATGACGACCACTGTTTTCCCGGACATCTCAGCGCGCGCACTCAGGGAAAGCCCCGCGTTCAATGCCGCCCCTGAGGAGATGCCGATCGGCAGGCCTTCCTTCTTGGCGGCCTCGCGCGCCGTTTTATAGGCCGCCTCAATGCTGACCGCGATCACTTCGTCTATCAATCTCATGTCGAGCACAGGCGGGATGAAACCGGCGCCAATGCCTTGTATCTTGTGAACATTGGCCGCGCCGCCAGAGAGCACCGGGCTCGCCTCCGGCTCGACGGCGACGATCTGCAGGCTTCGCTTGCGCCCCTTCAACGCCTTCGCGCACCCCGTCAGCGTTCCGCCGGTGCCGACGCCCCCGACAATAACATCGACAGAGCCCCCGGTATCGGCCCAGATTTCTTCGGCGGTCGTCGCTTCGTGAATGGCGGGATTCGCGGGATTAGCGAATTGCTGCAACATAATAGCTCCCGTCAGCTTCGACGCCAGAGTTTCCGCCTCAGAGATTGCGCCCGTCATGCCCGCCGAAGCGGGAGTGAGTTTCACATCGGCGCCAAGGTGGCTCAGCATCTGCTGTCGCTCAAGCGAAAGGCTTTCGGGCGCCACAACGATAAGCTTGTATCCCTTTACCGCCGCCACAAATGCGAGCGCAATACCGGTGTTGCCGGAGGTTGGCTCGATCAGCACATTTTTGCCGGGAGCGATGCGGCCTTCGGCCTCGGCCGCTTCGATCATCGCCAAAGCGATGCGATCTTTCACCGATGCAAGCGGGTTCAGGAACTCAAGCTTCGCCAGCACCGTCGCCCGCGCGCCCGCCGCCTTGGCCATTGAATTAATCCTGACGAGCGGCGTATTTCCGATGACAGCCGTCACATTATCATAGATGCAGCCACGGCCTCGAAGCTTCGAAGTGACTTTCTTGATTGCGCTCGGTCGCATGCAAAGCCCAGCTCGAATTCAGGCATCCCACCGAGCGCCCGATGGCCAGGGGACCGCTGCCTGTGCGGGTTGAGAGAATGCCCCGGTTCGAAGGGAAAGAAATATTAGTGCTAATTTTCCCCAAAGAACCGTAACTTATATAAGCGGTTCATTTCCATGAGGGAAGGGCTTTCTCCGGCTGCATAGCGTGGGCTGCGCCCTCGCAATCATCGCCGTGGGCTTCGCTGTCTTCGAGACTGAACTGCGCACGAAGGCAACCTCAAGGCCTGTTGCGAGAGGCTTCGACAGCAATACTTTCCCAAAGCAGATTAGGCGCCGCGAGCGTCCGCCATCGTCGCCCGGAACGCGGGTTTGCGCGTATCCGGAGGTTAATTCCGCACAAGTCCTGACCGGTCTCGACGTCCTTCCAATGGTATGAGATGAAGGCCGCTTCGGTTGTGCGATCCCGGATACGGCGCGAGCGACGTTCGGGATGAACGGCGCCGGTGGTTCGGGATAGCTGCGTTATCTGTGGCGGCGACGGCGGCGGCCGCGGCTCACGCTGCGAGGCTCCGCAGCTTCCGCGGCAGGCACGGGCGGCTCCGCCTTCGCGCCGGCGGGCGGCTGCGGCGCCGGGGCGCTGGCCGGCACGACCGCCTTCTTCGCCAACTCCCTTGCGCGCACCTGCTCCGGCGTGAAATCGCACAGCGGGCGCCGCCGCTCGGTCATGTCCAGATGGAAGTGGTTCCTGTGCGCTTCGTTCGCCTCGGGGCCGAGGGTGGTTCCGAAGATTTCGCAGGCGCCGGCGTGAATGTCGCGCAAGAACGCCGCGCGCTCGTCGCCGGCGTTCCAGGCCTCCTCGATGGCGATATGCTCGCCTTTCGCGGTGATGAATTCGCCGATGTCGAGCGCGTTCGCGAAAGCGTGCTGGCTCAGGCGCTGCGCCGGATCGTCGTAGCGCGAGCGGCAATCGTAGTCCGAAAGCGTCCTCATGCGCACGATGGCGGCGTGCAGATAGGCCTTGGCTTTTGGTTGGACCACCGCGTCGAACCAGCGCCGCAGCGCCTCCGTCATCTTGCAGGAGATCGCGGGCGCGGGAATGAAAGCGAGGTCCGGCGCGCGTGCGCTCTCGAATCCATGGAGGCGAATCGGGGCGGGCAAACCGCAGGCGCCGTCCTTGATTGGATCGAGCGCATCGTAGAGGACGTTCAAGCCCGAAAGCCTCCTGCCGCAGTCGGCGCGACCGGCCTCGACCTCGGCGGCTGTCCAGGATGTGGGCGGGGGAGGCGGCCCCATGGGTTCTGCCGGCTTCGGCGGCCCTTTTGCCATTTCGGGCAGTGAAGCTTGAGGCGGCGCGGGCTGCTCGGCCGGTTGCGGCCCCGGCTCGGCGCTTTTTTCCGTCTCGGCCGGTTGCTCAGGCGGCGTCGCGATTTGCGTGCGGCGATGACGGCGACGCCGATGCCGAACCTCGATCCAGAGCTGCGAGCCGCTCGCCCAACGCGCCTCCTTCGCGGCCGTCCCGGAAAAGGCCTGCGCGGCAGCGCCTGCGCAGCAAAGCGCATAGAGCGAAAGCGCGAGAGAGAGGAGCGCCGGCTTAAGCGGCCTCATACTCTTCGTCTTCCTCGACGGTCTCCCCTTCGCGCGGAAGCGGATGGACCCGCGCCTGAAGATGTTTCAGCGGCGCGGGACACGGCCCGCCATAAGCCCAGTCCAAAAGCTCCACCGTGTGCACAACCGGCGCCGCCCCGCCCGACAACTGCGTGATGCAGCCAATATTTCCCGTAGCGACGCAGTCCGGTCTCACCGAAGCGATGGAGGCCAGCTTCCGCTCCTTCAGCTGTTTCGCGAGGTCCGGTTGAAGCACATTGTAGGTTCCGGCCGAGCCGCAGCAGATATGGCCTTCCGGGATTTCGAGAACCGTGAAGCCCGCGTTTCGCAAAAGCTGGCGCGGCGCCTCGCCGATCTTCTGGGCGTGCTGCATCGAGCAGGCCGAATGGTAGGCCACACGGATGTCGCTCCAGCCAGCGGGCGCGTCTATTTTCTCGGCCGCAGCAAACTCCGCGATGTCCTTGGCGAGCGAGGAGACATATTTCGCTTTTTCGGCATAGGCGGGGTCGCCCGCGAACAGATGGGCGTAGTCCTTGACGACTGTTCCGCAGCCCGACGTATTCACGATAATCGCGTCGAATGGGCCGCCCCTGCCGCGCTGGGCATGCCACGCGTCGATATTCCGCTTCGCGAAGGCCCTTGCGTCGGCTTCCTTTCCCATGTGAAGCGTGAGCGCCCCGCAGCATCCTTCGCCTTCGGAAAGCGTGACGTCATAGCCGAGGCGATTGAGGAAGCGGACGGTCGCGTCGTTCAAGTCCGGGCGCAGCACGCGCTGAACGCAGCCCCGAAGCAAAAGGACGCGGCCGCGCCTGCTCTTTTTCGTTTTTGCGGTCTGGGGCTGGGTGTATTCGCCGCGCGCGAGCTTGCCGCGAGGCGTCAATTCCAGGATCGAGCTCAGCATCGCGAACCGCGAGCGCCTCAGCACGCCCCGGAAGGGCCGCAAAGCGAGCAGGAAGAGAAGCGCAAGCCGGAAGCGCCCCGGGTAGGGCAGGATGTTGCGCAAGAGCTTTCGCTTGGACTCGTCCTGCGGCAGCCGCATGGCCGATTTCTCGATGTGCTGGCGCGCGTAGTCCGACAGATGCATGTAATCCACGCCGCTCGGGCACGTCGTCATGCAGGAGTAGCAGGACAGGCAGCGGTCGAGATGCGGGCGCACCTGCTTCGGCGCGGATTTCCCCTCAAGCATCGACTTGATGAGGTAGATCCGGCCCCTGGGGCTGTCGCGCTCGTCTCCAAGCAGAAGATATGTCGGGCACGTCGCGGTGCAAAAGCCGCAGTGAACGCAGCTCCTCAGGATTGCGTCGGCTTCCTTGATCCTGGGGTCCCGGAGCTGTTCGCGAGTGAAATTTGTTTCCATGCCTTTTTCACACTCCCGCGTACATGCGGCCAGGGTTAAGCACGCCTGCCGGGTCGAAGGCTTTCTTCAACCCCCGCACGAGCTGCATTTTCGACAACGGCAGGGGATGAAACACCTGGATGGCGGACCTGACCGCGCGCGGCGCCCGCATGAGCGTCGAATCCGCCTCGAATTCGGCAAGCACCCTGCGCAATTCCGTCACGCTGGCGTCGGTCGACTGCGGCAGCTCAACCCACAGAAGTCCGCCTGACCATTCATAGGCCGCGTTCACGTCGATGAAGGCGGAAAGCGCACGGACGATCGCCGGAGCCTTGGACGGCGCGACCGTGATCCGCCACAGCGGCCGGTCGAAATCTGCGGAGAGGAAAGCGAGGGACCGGATATCGGACCAGAAGACACGCGATTTCTGGCTGTCGAGTTCGTAGGCGTCGCCGAACGGAGTAAGCTCGCGGCGCAGCTTCGCCACCCTGTAAGCCAGGCTCTGCAGACCGCCCTCCAGCCTGAGCGCCGTCACCGCCGTCTTCGCAGGCGCGATCTCGGGGTCGTTGAGCCTGCCAACAAGCGAGCCATGCAGATGGATCGTGCCGGAGACCTCGTAGGGCGTCCCCATCGCCGCGCTCAAGACGCCGACGGCCGCTTCGTCCGCGAGCCCGAGGAACATGAGCGTGCGGCTCTCCTGCGCCTTGGGCAGCACCTTGAACGTAAGCTCGGTCAGCACGGCAAGCGTGCCCCAGGAGCCGCACAGTCCCCTGACAAGATCGACGCCCGTTACGTTCTTCATCACGCGTCCGCCCGCCTTGATGACGGTCCCCTCGCCGTTCACCCCGCGAACCCCAAGCAGATAATCGCGCGCCGCGCCCCTGAGGATGCGCCTCGGGCCGGAAATGTTCATCGCGGCGACGGCGCCGAGGCTCGCGGCCATGGGGTCCGTTCCATAAATGCGGCTGTAGTCGGCGGGTTCGAAAGGAAGCTCCTGATTTTTCCGCGCGAGCGCCGACTCGATCTCATGCAGCGGCGTGCCCGCCTTCGCCGAGACCACAAGTTCGCCCGGTTCGTAGAGGGTGATGCCGGAAAGCTTCGCGGTGGACACGACGGCGGAGGGGTTCAAGGGCCGGCCCGCTTCCCGCTTCGACCGGAAGCCGCAGACTTCGAGGGGCCAGGCGCCTTCATTTGCGCTTTTGACGAACTTTGCGAGGTCCGCCTCGTCGCTCGGCATATAAACGTCAGTCATGGGTTTCCGCCGCCTCGGCCGCAAAGCGCGCTTGAAGATCGAGCGGAAAGACCTTGCCGTAGTTCAGGAGCCACCCCGGATCGAACGCCGCCTTGACCCGCATCTGCTGAATGAGGTCGTCTTCGGCATATTGATAGCGCATCAGGTCCCGCTTTTCGATGCCCACGCCATGCTCCCCGGTCAGGCAGCCGCCCGCGTCCACGCACAGCTTGAGAATGTCGGCGCCGCACTCCTCGGCGACCGCCTTTTCGCGCTCGTCGTTGGCGTTGTAAAGAATAAGCGGGTGCAGATTGCCGTCGCCGGCGTGGAAGATGTTCGCAACCTTGAGCTTGTGCTTCTCCGCCGTCTCCTCGACCTGCTTCAGCACCTCGGCGAGCTTGCCGAGCGGGATGACGCCGTCCATGCAGTAATAGTCCGCAAGGCGTCCGATTGCGCCGAAGGCCGATTTCCGGCCCTTCCAGATCGCGGCCGCTTCCTGCTCGCTCTGGCTCACCCGAAGCGTCTTGGGATCGTAGCGGCTCGCGATCTCCGTGACGCGGCCGATCTGGTCTTCGATCTCGGCCGGCGAGCCTTCCACCTCGACGATGAGCATGGCCTCGACATCCAAGGGATAGCCGGCCTTGGCGAAATTCTCGCAGACCTGGATGGCAGGCCTGTCCATGAACTCGATAGCGACGGGGACAAGCCCGTCGGCGATTATCGCGGCGACGCAGGCGCCCGCAGATTCAGCGGACGCAAAGCCGATCAGCATGGGCCGGGCGCCTTCCGCCTGCCGGAGAATGCGCACCGTCGCCTCGGTGACGATGCCGAATTGGCCCTCGGAGCCTATGGCGAGGCCGAGGAGATCGTAGCCTTGCGGATCGAGGTAATCGCCGCCGAGTTCGACGATCTCGCCGTCCATGAGCGCCATCTTCACTTTCAGGATGTTGTTGGTCGTGACGCCGTATTTGAGGCAATGCGCGCCGCCGGAGTTCATGGCGATATTGCCGCCGATCGTGCAGGCGAGCTGGCTCGACGGGTCGGGCGCGTAGAAGAAGCGCGCATGGGCCACGGCGCCCGAAATGGCGAGGTTGGTGATGCCCGCCTCCACGGTCGCCGTGCGGTCGTTGAAATTGACGTCGAGAATCCTGTTCATGCGAGACAGGCCGATAACGACCGCGTCGCTCGCGGGCAGAGCCCCGCCCGACAGCGAGGTGCCGGCGCCGCGCGCCACAATTTTTACCTTGTTCTCATTGCAGAACTTCAGAACCCGACTCACTTCCGCCGTGGTTCGAGGCAAAACTACCGCAAGAGGCGGCATCCGGTAGGCGGTCAGCGCGTCGGTTTCAAAGGCGCGCAAGCCTGCTTCGTCGCCGATAACCACGCCAGAACGAAGCGCACGGTTGAGTCCCGCGAGGATCTGGTCACGCCGCCCCACGACAACGCTATCGGCCTGCGGCATTTGAATCAAAGACATACGGACCTCCCAACTTTTTTTATCCTTGCTCGACGCAGTTCCACGTTCTGGCCCGATTACTAGGATATAAGAATATTATCTTTTATCGTGGCGGCATAGAAGTGCTTGACATAGAGCCAAGCTCGGGCCTTATAAGTTAGTTGCGTGCGTTGCGACCGAGATTGTATACAATATTCGCTTGCCTGAGGAGGGGTGGTGACTTCGATTGCAGACCTTGAGATTTTTGCAAAGGTGGTCACAGCTGGCAGCATGTCTGCGGCTGGACGTGAGTTGGACCTCTCCCCGGCGGTCGTCAGCAAGCGCATAAGTCATCTCGAAGGAAGGCTCGGGACAAGGCTATTCCATCGCACGACGCGCCAGTTGCAGCTGACCGAGACGGGGCGCGGGTTCTACGAGCGTGTGGTGCAGATCCTGGCGACGGTGCAGGAAGCGGAAGCATTTGTATCATCCGGTCACGAGCGCGCCGGCGGCGCCTTAAAAATTACTGCGCCCACGGGTTTCGCCAGGATGCATATTGCACCCTATCTCGGCAAGTTCCTTAAGCAATACCCCGATCTCAGCATCGAGATCATCGCCACCGATCACATCTTGGACATCGTTCGCGAAAATATAAACGTCGCGATCAGGATTTCGGAGTTGGACGATTCGAGCATGGTCGCCAAGAAGCTGGCGCCCTGCCGGCGGCTTTTCTGCGCGAGCCCCGAATATTTGAAGGAGCACGGAACGCCGAAATCGCTCAGCGATCTTACGAAGCACAAGGTCCTCATTGAAAACAACGCCCCCTGGCGCGTCCAGGGGCCGGAAGGCGTGCTTTCCCTCAAGCTGTCAGGCGACATCAAGACAAACAGCGGCGAAATCGTGCATGAAGCCCTTCTCGCCGGCTGCGGGATCAGTTTGCGCGCCACCTGGGAGATCAAGGACGATCTGATCGCAAAGAGGCTCGTCCCCATACTCCCGCACTATCGCGAGGCGCCGGGCGTCGCCGTCTATGCGGTGTATCCCGACAAGCAGTTCGTTCCAACCCGGCTGCGGGTGTTCATAGATTTCCTTGCTGCGATTTATGGTCAGACGCCTTATTGGGACGAGGGGCTGGATCTGGAGCCTCGGCCGCAAAGGAAATCTGTGTCGTCGCACCACCCCGAAGTCACGGAGGCTTGATCTTTCTCGCGCCTCTCCTCATGGTTCGCCAAGACAGACGCAAACCGCGGGGGAATTGAGCCATGGCGCTTTCGCGCGCGCAGCGGGACGGCGGCAGTGTGAAGGTCGCCCTGTTCGTTACGTGCCTCATCGATACGTTCCGGCCCTCCGCGGCATTTGCAGCCATAAGGCTCTTGGAGGAAGCCGGGTGCAGCGTCGCCGTTCCACCCTCTCAGACATGCTGTGGCCAGCCGGCCTACAATTCCGGAGACCGCGACACGGCTCGGGAAATCGCCAAGCTGACAATCGCGGCCTTCGAAACCTTTCCGCATGTCATCGTGCCGTCCGGCTCCTGCGCCGGCATGCTGAGCAAGCACTACCCCCAGCTCTTCGATCCGGAAAGCGAGCCATCCTGGCACGCAAGGGCGTCCGGTTTTGCGGGCCGCGTCAAGGAATTGACCGCGTTTCTGGCGGATCAGCTTGGCGTCGACTTCTCCGGCCGCGCCCTACCCTACCGCGTGACCTATCACGACTCCTGCTCGTCAATACGGGAAATTGGCGTCGCCGCTCAGCCTCGAAAGCTTTTGAAAAGTTTGGATGCGGTCGAGGTGGCGGAGATGAGCGACCGCGAGGTCTGCTGCGGCTTCGGCGGCGCGTTCTCGATCAAATACCCCGATATCTCCAACGCCTTGGCTGGGCAGAAAGCCGGGCGCGCGCTCGAAACGAAGGCCGACATTCTCACGGGCGCCGATCTCGGCTGCCTTTTGAACATCGCCGGCAAGCTGGCCCGCGAGGGCAAGGCCATGGATGTGCGCCACATCGCTGAAGTTCTCGCCGCCGATTTCAGCGAGCCGGGCCTGTGCGGTTCGAAGCCGGCGACGCTTACAGCATCCCGAGAAGAAGCGCCGCCAGAAAACCGAACACAAGGAGGGTCGTGATCTTGCTCAACTCGGTCCTAAGAGACATCGCGCGCCTCCTCTAACTTGCGGCGTTCCTTCACAGCTCACGCAAAAATGATCGCGCCTTTTAGAGTAAAGTGCAAATCTTTTTGTCTGTGTGGCGTAGTTCGCTGCGATGTTAAGAATTATTTTGCTTTTGTTCGGCGGACGGCGATAAGACCGTTTCGCCTTGGGGCCGCGGCTAAAAACGAAACCGTTCGCGTTCGCCGAAGGAAATTTGGCCTCATTCGACGAGTGGAGCGAATTTGCCATTTGAGTCCCGCCTGCCGCGACCTCGCGCTCACATGTCAAATTCAAAATCGCCGCTAGACTCTGTGCTGGTGGTCCTTTTGATTCCGGCATTTGTTCTCGACTGTGCGGCAAGCGGAGACAAATGCCGAATCGGACCACGAGCGCGCCCAAACCGAGGGGACAACAATGCCGGAGAAGTTCGAAGCTCTTCTGTTGACCAAAAGCGACGGCGGACAAACCGCGGCGTGGACAGAGCTTTCCGCCGCCGACCTGATGGAGGGCGACCTCACGGTCCGGGTGACGCACTCCACGGTCAATTACAAGGATGGCCTCGTCATCGCCGGGAAGGCGCCGCTCGTCAGGCGCTGGCCGATGATCCCCGGCATCGACTTCTCCGGCGTCGTCGAGACCTCCGCGAACCCCGAGTTCAAACCGGGCGACAAGGTCGTGCTGAACGGCTGGGGCCTGAGCGAAACACATCTCGGCGGCTATGCGCAGGTTGCGCGGGTCAAGGGCGACTGGCTCGTGCCGCTCCCGGAAGGGCTCACGCTGGCCGAAGCGATGGCGATCGGCACGGCCGGCTACACGGCCATGCTCTCCGTGATCGCGCTCGAACGGCATGACGTTACGCCCGCGAAGGGGCCAGTGCTCGTTACCGGCGCGGCGGGCGGCGTGGGCAGCGTCGCTGTCGCGATTCTTGCGAAGCTCGGCTATGCAGTGATTGCATCCACGGGCCGCGCCGAGGAAGAAGCGTATCTGCGCTCGCTCGGCGCGTCCGAAATCGTGGCGCGGCAGGAGCTTTCGGCGCCCGGAAAGCCGCTTGGGCGCGAGCGCTGGGCCGGCGCCATCGACTCCGTAGGCAGCCATACGCTGGCGAATGCGCTGAGCCAGACCAAATATGGCGGCGCCGTTGCCGCTTGCGGACTGGCGCAAGGCATGGACCTGCCCGCGAGCGTCGCGCCCTTCATCTTGCGCGGCGTCACGCTCATCGGCATCGATTCCGTCATGGCGCCAAAGCCGAAGCGGCTCGAAGCCTGGGCGCGGCTCGCCAAAGACCTCGACCGCGCCAAGCTCGCCGCTATGACGCACACGCACTCCTGGAAAGAGGCCGAGACGCTGGCCCGGCAAATCCTGGAAGGCAAGGTGCGCGGCCGCGCTGTGCTGGAGGTCGGCTAGCGCACCCGGCGGGGCGCTTGAGGCCCGCGAGCGCTCAATCGGCCTCGCCTCCGGAGAGCGCCGACGATGCTTAAAATTCTCGAAAAAATTGGGTTCGTTTCGCAAAAATGCTGAAAACTATATAAATAGAAAACTCTCTCCAACCCTTGATTTTGCGGCGCTGCAATGCGCGCGGCTTCGCATAAATTGCCTTATGCCTGCGCTATATGTTGTTTAATTTCAAAAACTCGATGGTTAATCTCGCCGGAATGCGTTAGCGCTTCGTTAATGCGATTTTGCGGCGCGGCCTTGCGGAAGCGAAATGCCGACCTCAGCACATCGGCTGATCTTCATCTGGCGCGAAGGCGGCTCGTATGAGGTGGAGAGTGTGGATTATCACTGACGTCTTTGCAGGAGCGGATGCGCATGAGCAACGATGAGTTGAGCCGGTGACGCCCGGCGAGATTTGGAAAGAGGAGTTCTTGAAGGGTTACGGCCTTTCTCAGAACCAGCTCGCCCGCGCTATCGGCATCTCGCCGAACCGTATCGCCGAAATCGTCAATAACCGGCGCCGCATCACGGCAGATACAGCGCTGCGGCTCGCACTCTATTTCGGCAATTCACCGGAGTTCTGGCTGAACCTCCAGACCCACAATCGACGACAGCGAACGGCATTGCGGTAGCTCGCGGCCGGGGCTGCGATAGCGAATGCATCAGCTAGGCACGACGCCGATCCACTCCGCGCCTTGCTTTGGCTGCGTCGCGGCTCGGCGCTCCCATCACGCCGCCTGTCAGCTTAAGCGTTAGCTAACGCGATTTTTTACGAGAATTAACCTTCCGTAGACCACGCCGATCTGATTTGGCCAATTGATAGAAAGCTTTGAACGGATTTCAACCTCTGGAAATGCGCAGCGGACGAAACTTGGGCGAGACTGCAAGTAAAGCCGGCGTATAGCCGGCGATCATTATCACTGGCGCCCTCATACTGGCGGGAATGACTTCCGCCGTAATCGCATGACGCGATGCAACGAAAAGGATGTATCCGTCATGACGTCCATCATTTCGGGCATGAGCAACACGCAGATCGCCGCGATGTCGGCGGCAACCGTCGCGGCGCTCAAGACGTCCGACATCCAGGCCATGACCGCCTCGCAGGCCAGCGCGCTGACAGCAAGCGAACTCAACGAGATGTCCGCTCCTGTCATCCAGTCCTTCTCAGCATTCCAGGTCTCGTCGCTCACCGCAGCCGCCATCTCCGGCCTCTCTGCCGCAACGCTCTCAAGCCTCACGGCATCCGAGATCGGCCGGATTTCCACCAGCGGCGTCGAAAACCTGTCGACCGCACAAATCGGCGCTCTCTCGCAAGCCCAGGTCGCGGCCTTCACGGGAACCCAGGTCGCTGCCCTGTCGAGCGCGCAGATCGACGCGATGACGAGTTCGCAGATCGCGGCGCTGTCGGCATCCGGCGCCGGCGGACTCTCCGCAGGGCAAGTTTCGTCCATGTCCTCCGGCCAGCAGCAGGCCCTCGCTCTCAACTTCCTTTCGGCGGCGGCGCTGGCCGCCGTCAAGTCGTCGAACGTGACCTCCTCGCAGGTCGCCTCGATGACGGCCAAGACCCTCGCCACCCTGTCGCTCTCCCAGTTCGCGTCGGCCATCGCCCCGAACGTCGCTGAACTGTCCCCCAGCCAAGTCGGCGGACTGACCGCGGCCCAGATTTCTTCGTTGACCAGCCAACAGGTCCAGTCCCTGACCAACGCGCAAATCGGCGCCCTCTCGACCGCGCAAATCGGCGCGCTCTCGGTTGCCCAGACGCAGGCCTTGACAAATTCCCAGCAGTCCTCCCTCACAGCGGCGCAGATCAACGCCATGAGCAAGGCCCAGGCGCAGTCGCTCAATATCGTCAACATTCCGCCCAACCAGATCGGCGGCCTGACCACCGGCCTGACCAACATGTCGAACGCGCAGATCGCAGCGCTCTCGACCCAGCAGGTCGCGGCGCTCTCCAGCAGCCAGGTCGGCTCGCTCAACGCCTCGCAGTTCTCGTCGCTGTCGGACGCCCAGTTCGCAGCGCTTTCAACCGCCTCCTATTCCGGGCTGACTTCAACCGAAGTCGCGTCCCTCGACGCGAACGAGGTCGCCTCGCTCGGCGCAGGCGTCGCGAGCCTTTCGGCCAGCGCCGTCGCCGGACTTGGCGCGTCCCTGATCAAGGCGCTGTCCAACGCACAGGTCGGGGTTATGTCCGCCGCTCAGCTGAACGCCCTCTCTTCCGCGCAGATCGGGGCCTTGTCCAATTCCCAGATATCTTCCATCTCCTTGACGACGCTCAGCGGCCTGACTACCGGACTAAGCAATATGTCCGCGGACCAGATCGGCGGCATGACCAGCCAGCAGATCGGCGAATTGACAGGCAATTCCTCGCAGATTTCGTTGCTGAACGCCGCTCAGTTCTCCGCCATGATGTCGGGCGCCGGCAACCTTAACGCGTTTCAGACCGCAGCGCTCGCCACCGGGCTGAACGCCGCCGAGGCGACGACGCTCACCGCGGCGCAGGTCTCCTCGTTCGGCGGGGCGGTCACGAAATTGTCCAGCGCCGCCATCGCCGGTCTTTCGGCCAGCGCCGTCGCCGGCCTGACGCCCGCCCAGATCGGCGCGCTGTCCACGACGCAGGCCGGCGCCTTCTCCGCCGCTCAGGTCGCCGCCATGTCGTCGCAGCAGATCGCCGCCTTTGGTTCGAAGATCGGCGCCATATCCAATTCGGCCATCGCCGGTTTGACGACCGCCAACGGCGCCCTGTCCGTCAATCAGGCTCAGTCCCTGACCGGATCACAGATCGGCGCCCTGTCGTCGCCTGTCCTTGCCGAACTGAACGTCGCCAGCCTGCTCAAGAGCCAGGTTTCCGGCATGTCCCAGGCGACCGTCGCCGCGCTCACCGCCTCGCAGATCGCCTCTCTCACCCCGACGCAGATCGGCGCCCTGTCGGCGTCGCAAATCGGCGCGCTCACCCCCGCACAAATCCAGGCGATGTCGGCGACCGAGATCGGCGCGCTATCGTCTGCCCAGACCGCCGGTCTGACGGGGACCCAGGTCGGCGCCATGTCCGGCGCCCAGACGCAGGCGCTCAATATCAACGCGCTCTCGCCGTCCGCCCTTGGCGCCGTCAAAGGCTCCGCCCTGTCGTCGGGCCAAGTCACGAGCCTGACCGCCTCGACCATCGGCAAGCTCAGCACGCAGCAGTTCGATGCCGCCATCGGAAGCACTTTGCAGGCGCTTTCGGCCTCGCAGTTCTCCGGCGTGACCGGCGCGCAGATCGGATCGCTTTCGGCGTCCCAGCTGGGATCGATCACCTCCGCCGAGCTCGGAGCCATGACGTCGGCTGAGGCCTCGGGCCTGACCGCTTCCCAGATATCGTCGCTGACCGGCAGCCAAGTCGGCTCGCTCTCCGCAGCAGCGCTTAACGGCCTGTCCGCCGCCGCGCTCAAGGCCCTCTCGGCGTCCCAGGTCGCCTCTCTCTCGACGACCGCCGTCTCCGCCCTCTCGACCGCGACCCTGAACGGCATGAGTTCCGCGCAGCTCGGCTCGCTGAACCAGGCGCAGATCCAGGCGCTTGCCTCGTCGCAGGTCGCGGGGCTGTCGCAATCCGCACTGTCGTCGCTCAACCTTTCCTACTTCGGCGCCAGGCAGGTTGCGGGCCTCGGCGCCTCGACGATCGCGTCCATGTCCGTGTCGCAGTTCGACTCAGTCGTCGCTCCGAACGCCGCCTCGCTCTCGACCGCGGCCATCAAAGGACTCACGACGGCCCAAATCCAGTCCCTGACCGCCGGGCAGGCCTCAACCCTGACCGCGGCTCAGCTGTCCGCGATGAATGCCTCGCAGATGGCGGCCTACAACGCCGCCTACTCGGTCATGAAGGACGCCCAGAGCCTTGAAACCAATGGCTCCCTCTCCTATCAGGGCGCGCTCCAGGTGCTCGATGACGCCGCGAACGGCGGCATGAACGCCACCAAATTCGCCGGCCTTCAGACACTTGCCAACGACCTCAACGCCTCCGGCGCCAACGACATCCAGACCTCGGCTTATGTCCAGCAGATTTTCGACGACGTGGTCGAGGGCAACGCGGCGAACGCCGCCTACAATGGGGGCTCGTCTACTGCGACCAAGCTCGGCAACCTCACGGCGTCGTCGAACCAAACCCAGATGGCCGAGCTGATAGGAAAATGGTTCCTCGGGACCGACAACCCGTCGCTTGCAGGCTATCAAGCCACTTATGAGACAGTGAACGAACCGCTGTTCTCGCAAGGAGGCCCCGAGGTCGCCGACGTCAACCAGGGCGAGGTGGGCGACTGCTACTTCCTCGCGGCTCTCGCCGACACGGCGCAGCAGGATCCGTCGCTCATCCAGAACATGGTAAAAAGCAACGGCAACGGGACCTACAGCGTTGAATTCCAGCTCAACGGCAAGGCCGATTACGTCACCGTCAACGATCAGCTCGCCATGCTGCCCAGCGGCGAAGCCATGGGCGATGGCTCGACCTATGCCTTCGACCATGGCGGCGACGCCGGAAGCGCCAACGACTGGTCGGCGATCGTCGAAAAGGCTTACGTCGAGTTCACCGAGCAGACTGACGGCGTCAATTCTTACGCCAACATCAGCGGCGGCTATGACAACGGCCTGAACGCCATCACCGGCCAGAGCGTCACCGACTATGACCCGACCAACATCATGACCTCCGCTCAACAGACCTCGCTGTTGCAGGCCATGCAGTCGGCTCTCGCCTCCGGCAACGACGTGATGATGAGTTCCGATAACTCGAACGTCTCGGAGAACCTCGTCGGCGACCACATGTTCGCGATCACCGGCGTCAACGTCGCGACCGGCGCCGTCACGCTCGACAACCCGTGGAACGGCAGCGGCGACGGCGAAAACTTCAAGATGCAGTTCACGGACTCGCTGTCCGCCTTGCTGGCCAACGGCGTCGAATTCCACATCGCCACGGGGACGCCGGCCACGGCCTGAGGCCGCCGTCCGCGATGGCGGCCAAGCTCGCACTCCTCTGCTGCCTCACACCGAAAGAATGCGCCAACTGCTTTCCGTCGATCCCGCTCTAAGGCAGGTTTCGCGCAACGCGAAAACCCCGGCGGTTGTTCCGATTTCCTTTCAGCCCGAACCCTCGCCAAGTTACTCGAAGTTCGTTTGCGGAGCTGGACCAGCTGCCTGCCCGGATGACGCGCTGGTCGCAATTGATTTGGCGCGGCTCCTGGCGATAATTGGGCGACCGAAAAAAGAGAACCGCGTTGCCCCCTCAGCGGGGCTAGAGGCTCATGGTCGGGTGAATGTACATCGTCGACCCATTCATACGCGTTTCCGTGGACCTGATAGAGGCCAAATCCATTCGGCTCAAACATATTGACAGGAACAGTTTGGTTGCGAAAACGAATTCCGGAGGGGGCTTCTCGGCTTCGCTGCCGTGTGCCCCCTCCGGGGAGATAGGGCCAGCGAATGAGTACGGGCCGGTCGTCCCGGCTCTCGCCGCAAACTCCCACTCGGCCTCGGTCGGGAGCCGATAGGACTTGCCAGTCCGTTTCCGCAGCCAGTCCAGATAGCCCTGGATATCGTCCCAGCTGACATTGATGACCGGGCGCTCGCCTCGCCCCCATCCTGAGTCATCCGGCAAGGGGTTTCCGCCGCAACCCCCGTCCGCCACACAGGCGTCCCACTCCGCGAATGTCACCTTGTATCTTCCAATCGCGAAGGGCCGCTTGAGGCTGACCTCATGGAGAGGGGCCTCGCTAGGATCGCCATTATCCGCTCCCATCTTGAAGGGATGAACTGCGATGCTGACGAGTTCGGGGCATTGAGGGCAATCGCGAAAGGTCGTCTTCGCGACGGGGGCTCGCTCCAATCGCCGTTGCTCCCGCGATCAGGGCGCGCCGCCGATTGAAACAGTTTGTATCCCTCTTCCCAACGCTTCTCCACCTCG
The DNA here is from genome assembly GCA_963748525.1 of uncultured Alphaproteobacteria bacterium. Lineage (GTDB taxonomy): Bacteria > Pseudomonadota > Alphaproteobacteria > Rhizobiales > Rhodomicrobiaceae > Rhodomicrobium. The sequence goes on along the minus strand of CAVVJJ010000001.1, from coordinate 6,741 downwards.
GATAGGAACGCCGATATTTCCGGCTGGTATCTCCCCGAAATATCTTTCAGCAGGAAATAGGCGCTTACCAGAGTGAGCGCCCCGGCGGCGGCCACCGCCAAAGGCTGCCTCCTGAATTTTTCGAACCAAACGCCGGTAGTGAGGACAAAGAGCACGAAACTGATAAGCCACCACACGGTCTTGAGAACAATCATCCGCCTGCCCCGATGAGGCCAGATTTCTTGACGCAGCCCTCGATGGCGCCTGAATTAGCGGCGCAGCCACACTTCCACTCGGCGGTTCTTTGCGAGAGCGGCTTCGGAGTGTTGCAGGCGACGGCGCGATGATGCCGAACCCCTGGATTTGAGCAGGTTGCATCGAAACGCCCTGCGCCCCGAGAGCATCCGCGACCTGCACGGCCCGCTCTCGCGAAAGTGCAAGATTGTCCTGCGGATTGCCCATCGTATCGGCGAAGCCGAACAGCATTATGCGGTCGGCAAGTCCCGGTTTTGATTTGACGTAGGATGCGAGGCGTCCGACGTCCTCAAGCGAGCGGTTGTCGAGTTCCGTGGAGCCGGACTTGAAACGGAAGGTGATCGAAAGTCGCGCCGCGTCGGCGATGCGCTGCGAGAAATTCTTCATCTGTATTGGCGCAAGCCCACGTCGTCGGACCGGCAAGCCGCCAATACTGCCCACGGTCCAGAACATAATCGCGCGACGACGCCTCGGCATTCAGCCCCACGAATTCCTGGGCTTCGACCACATGTCCTTCCTCCACAATACAAACTGGAGGAAGGCGTTGACCGCGTCCGTCCGCATTTTTTCCGGCGTGTAGAAATAAAGGCGGCGCGCAAGCGGATACTCTTCGGTTCGCACCTCGAACTTATCGGGCGCAAACTTCAGGTCGCAACTGGTGGCGATGCTGAGAGCCTGGCATTGCGGACATAGGCAAGGCCTATGAAGCCGATGCCGTTGGGGTCGCCCGCGACGCGTCGGAGAGTTCGTCGCTCGCCTCGAACCGCTTCGCGCTGGCTGAAAGTTCCCGCTTCCTGTCTTTGTCCTTCTCGAGCACGAGGTTCTTGAACGTGTCGAACGTCCTGCTTCGCATCGGGGCATAGAGCGAATCGGCGCCGAAGGGCCGCCGACCCGCTCCCAGTTTGTGATCTGACCCGAGAAAATCTCCGCGATCTGGTCGAGCGTAAGAGCCTGGACGGGATTATCCTTGTTGACACGATGGCGAGGCCGTCGAGTGCGATAACGTTCTCCACCTTGCCGCGTAAGTTTCCAAGGCCCGCCTGCGAAAGCGAAGTTTGCTCTTTCTCATTGGCGCGCCGGGACGCCATGCCAATATCCGCCGCGCTCGCAGCAGGCTTTCTAATGCCGTCTCAGACCCGTGTGTCTTGAAGCGGAAGTCGAAGCGCCGCGTGCTTTCGGCCTTCCCATATTCAACGTCCACCTCTTCCGAGCGCAGAATGTTTTCTGACGCCAGCGAGAGGCCGTTTTTTTCGGCATAGGCTTTGGCAAGGGCGGGCGCCAGCTTGGCTCCGATTGTGTTCGACCCGTGGAGGCGCAGATCGAGGCTGTCCACGGAGAGGCTCGGACCGGCGTTGGCGGAGGCGCGACCGGATTGTTTACAGGGATGGCCGCGACCGGATCGCATTTGGTCACAATCGACTTTGGGATGCTGATCTGCCCATTCTCAGCTTTGACGATGTAGGACACAGTGCCCGCGGCCGTCTCCTCATCCTCGACGATCACATTGTTGTGGGAGAGCGTTGGCGTCGTGATGTTTAACAACTATTATCATACTTTCGCCGATACATCTCGATCGCTACTCCCTCATGATCGCAGACATCAACCGGAAAGAGTCTGGCCTCCCCTCCTATTATCCAACGATACTGTCAAGCTTTACATCTACTGCTATCTGCACCGCGTGCAATCGAGCCGGCCACTTGATCGCGTATCGAGAAGCAATGTCCAGATAAAGTGTCTGACGCATCAGTTTTACCCTTATCACAAGATCATCGCCCATTTCCATAAATATAATAACCCAGCCATTTCGCAAGCTCCTGCTCCCACATCCTTGTTCATCACCAAAGATATTGCTCTTCACTCAAGACCATCGCCTCCATAGACTCGAGCAAGTTCAAGTCTTATAACAACCTCTACAAACCTTTCACCTTTGATCAACATCGCAACACTCATTGCTCAAATCGAATATAACACGGCCAACTATCTGGAGCAACCCGATCACCCACATAAACAGGAGCCTAGCGTTACCGCTATCAGTCAAAACGCCAGGGTCGTGAGCGTTAATACTCAGCTTGAGCACAGTGTGCGGCTGAACCTCCGAAAGCGGACCCCATCAGAGGCTTAAATCGGGAACCGTTTCTTTTTGACCTTGCGACGGGGTGTTGAGGGAAATGTCAATCTCTGTAGGCGGAGTCAGGCTAGGATGTTGCCAGTGGGCAACAAGGCTTGACCTAATCTATTTCTTTTCATTGAATCTTCCTTGTCAGTTTGCGCTAGGAGCTTAATGTGCTCCTCGTAGCTCTTGTGCTTTAGTTTTCATCCTGAATTGCGCGTGTGGGGCGTGATGCTGCAGCGTCTGATTTTGTGGGTGACTGCGCTCGGCTTTTTGCTTTGTACGGCGCTTTCCGCTTGCGCTGACGAATTCAGCTGGAGTGGGGCTTATGTCGGCGCTCAGGCGGCTGGCGTCCTGACGGCGACACATTGGCAATCCATCGACCTTACCCGCGAGCCCGTAGAGTTTGGCGACATAAGTTTTGCCGGCGGCGGACAAGCAGGGGTGCAATATCGGTGTGATAACGTCGTTTTTGGCGCCGAAGTATCTTACACCGCTATGAATTCTACCGCTTCCAAGTCGAGTGCGCTCTTCCCGACCGTTACCTATTCGAGCAAGCTCGATGACCTGTTGCTGGCCGCAGGCCGCCTTGGTTGGGCAAATGAAAGATGGCTTTTATATTTAAAGGGCGGCTTTGCCTTCGGCAGATTTTTGGACGTTGGCAATGCTCCAAACACGCAGCTGGGCCCGGACTCTTTTAGCGGCCAGACCTCCAGCACCGGCTACGCTTTTGGGGCGGGTTTCGAGCGCGCGGTGGGTGAGCATCTGACTTTAGGAATAGAGTATCTAAACGCAAGCTTAGGCCCAACTAATCTTTCTGGCAGAACTACTTCTGGCATCGCCTACACCATAACTGATGCCTCTTCGGAGCTTAATATGGTTATGGGACGATTAACATGGAAGTTTAACTACTGAGTCTAGTCGATATGCGAGTGCGCCTGCCTGGCAGGACAATTACCATGTCGGTGTTGTAGTATAGTTGGAGGAATCGATGGTAGAGAAGGCGCCGCAAATATTTGGCATGAGTGAATCAGTCCACGCAAACAATGGAACTCTGCGCGAAGCCGCTTGTTACATTGGAAAATGCGTAGTTTATATTTCTGTCGGCATCCTGCTCGGCGGCGCGCAGGCGCAGGCTGGATCGCGTGCAGCCCCCCCAGTTACTCATCAGCCGGCGCCGGCGCCCTGGTCAACGCCCACGCCGCCTGCCCCAGCAGTGACGCCGCAACCTGCGCCAGCACCCTGGGCGACACCGCAACCTGCGCCTGCACCGAAGAAACACTAGTTCGCGCCTGAACGCTAGTTCGTGCCTTATTGAAACTGATTATTGATTATTCTAAGGTGGTAAACTTGGTAGTGCGTAGGGCAAGATGACCAAACCGTATGAGACCGTCCGTGATCGTGGGGCTGCAGATTTCGCAGACGCAACGGATGAAGAAATTGCATGTTTTGCAAGCGACATGCTCAAGCAGATCGGCAGGTTGATCGAATCTACGGCGTTGCCATCCTACCGGAAGAGTCGCAAACTGCGGGTCTTAGATCGGCCAGACGCCGCTCTTCGACGGCATTATCCCAATATAGTTTATGTAAAAAGACGAACAGCCAGCACGAAAAGTGATTGGCTGCACTAATCGACCTTGTGTGTGCGGTGATCGATTGCCTCGGCCCCTCTCTATGAGAATACGCTCGCGACGCTGGGCGGTCCTGTTGCGTTCCAGCCTGGCTCTTATTGTAGCTGGGACGGCCCTTTCCGCGAATTTTCATCCGGGACCAATGGCATCCGTCTTTACCTTTTCCAACGCGCGTGCTGGCGGGTGGGGCGGACAGGACGGCGGCGGCCAAGGCGCATCGAAGCAGTCATCGGATGGCGGCGGCTGGCAAATTGGGGGGAAGCAGTCATCGGATACTGGCGCGTGGCAAGCTGGGGCGCCGGAGAGCGGCGCGTGGCAAGTTGGGACGCCGGAAAGCGGCGCGTGGCAAAGCGACGGTTGGAGGACGGCAGATAGCCTGAGCCTATATAGCTCTCATCTTGGCGGTTCAGCAGACGGGAGCTGGAGCGATTCAGGAATCCTCCCTGGAACGAGCGTTGAGTACGACGCCAGCCGCAATATTTTGCAGCTCCGCCTCAAACTCGGACAGGACGATACTCGCGATGCCTCTCCCGGCGCGCAGTCAAGCTCGTGTTGCGATGCCCAAAAAGGCGGTCATGACGCGCAGCAAAGCTTCGGGCTCGTCCACGCAGATCCAGGAGACAAGAACGCCTGGCATCTGGCAAAGGCGATGGAGATACTGCAAGAGTCGCTGAGCACCACCGAGGATCGCTACCGGCGGTCATTCAAGCTAACCGGGCGGCAACCATCTGGCGCGACGGCTCGTGCCAGGAACGCGACGCACGCCCTTCGGACAGCGGACGGGATTGGGGCGCTCGATTTCGCGCCCACTGAAGTGCTGGGTGTACGCCTCGACCGTGCTGCAATCGCGCGCGTCGAGGCCCTTGGCTTCAAACCTCAGGCGGTAATCAAGTATGAAAACGGGACTTCGCTCGTAAAGCTCAGCCTGCCGCCAAACATGAATGCTGAAAGCGCCCGGGGCATTCTGAGCCAGCAATTCCCTGGGATCAGGTTTGAACTCAATATGATATACCGGATTTACCGGGCGGCAGTGCGAGACGATCTTGAAGGACCGAAGTCCGGTCAAGAGACGTCCGGCGAGAATTGCGACCCGGAACGCTGTTTCTCTCGAAATCTAATCCAGTGGCGCAACGAGCTTGGAACCTGCGCGAGGGGTCTCAAGGTTGGCGTCATTGATACCGCCATCGATTTCAGCCACCCCACATTCAAGGACATAAGCGTTCAGTACGCTGATTTCGCTCAGAGCGAACGGCCTGCAGCGCCCGGCTGGCATGGGACTGGCGTCCTGTCGATTCTCGCGGGCAATCCGGCGAGCGATACGCCAGGGCTTATTCCTACCGCCGAATTCTACACAGCGAGCGTATTCTACGCCGAAGAGGGAGGCGCGATGGCGACAGATACGATCAGCCTCCTTAAAGCGCTGCAATGGATGAAGGAAAGGGACGTGAGGCTCATCAACATGAGCTTTGCGGGGCCGAAGGACACACTCGTTAAGGACGCCATTGAGGAAATGAGCGCGGCGGGCGCCGTCTTCGTCGCTGCGGCTGGCAATGAGGGCCCGCTCGCCGAACCCGCCTACCCCGCCGCCTATCCGCAGGTCATAGCGGTTACCGCTGTAAACAAGGATCGCCGAAATTATCGGTATGCAAACCGGGGGCAGCATATCGATTTCGCACAACCCGGAGTCGATATCTGGACGGCGGCTCCGAACGGACGCGCGGGCTTCCATTCCGGAACGTCTTTCGCGGCTCCGCACGCAACGGCGATTATGTCCTTAATGTTGCGCTCTCTGTCCCGTGAGACTATTGCCGCGGGCAAAAAGCATATCCTTGCAAACTTCTCTTACATTGACCTTGGAACGCCGGGGCCGGACGAAATCTATGGCCGGGGCTTGCTTGTCGCTCCGCCATTCTGCACCCCGCCATCCAATGCGATCGCCAGCGCAGCGCCTTGAGGAGATGTTCGCAACCTAGCCTCAAGAGGGACAGCAACGAAACGCGGTCTCCTGTAATCGAGACGCTGTCGGTCGAACAGCCATCGGCTCAGGCGCCCATGACCGCGCCAAGGATATAGCAACCAGGCAGGCTCGCGAAATTCGCGAAAAGACAGACGCGCGTGGCGCCTTGCCGAGTCGCGGGCAAGAACGCCGCGCGCAGCGAGTTCTCTGGCGATGGCGCCCGCATCGTAGCCCTCGCAGATACTCTTCCACAGAAGGGCAAAATGTACCGCTTCTTGGTGGTCGGCCCTTTGATCCGACGATGCCGCCCTTTCCGGGGCGTTCGGGCGCGCGACCCGTTTGGGCTGTGCGGCGGAGACGGCGCATCGATGCCAAGTTCACGCGACATCGCTGTGCGAACCCGGAACCGCGCGGGGTCGATGCATTTTCTTACTGTCGCCAGCGCCGCGTCGGGAAGTCGGCATTATGAGTGAGGGAGCAAATGAAAGCGACGCCAGAAAGCGGAGGCATGGCCATGAACAACCCGTCTTTCGTCATCCGAAACATGAATGAGAGGGAGATTAGCCTAGCCCTTGAATGGGCCGCAGCCGAGGGATGGAATCCCGGCCTCAATGACGCCAAATGCTTCTACGCCGCCGATCCGAATGGGTTCCTTCTCGGCGAGCTCGCCGGCGAGCCGGTCGGATGCATCTCCGCCGTTGCTTACGACAGCACCTTCGGGTTCCTGGGGCTTTATATCGTTGCGCCCCAATACCGTCGGCGAGGATTTGGCCTTCGGCTGTGGCGCGCTGCCATGGCATACTTGAACG